>NZ_JBVIPQ010000009.1:1516-320758 GCF_055577795.1 Streptomyces sp. NPDC033174 | reverse complement strand
GACTTTAGCCCCCACCAGGGAAAAGAAGGGCCAGCGGGGGGAAAACACCCCCCCCCCCGAACCCGAACCAACCTTTTCGGCCCCCCGGGTCGAAGCTCGGGGTCCCCGACGCGTGCGGCAGCCGACGCGAAACCCACCACCGTCGCCACGAGCGGCGCGCTGCGGCTTGGCCTGATCCAGGCAAGTGGGGGCACATGGACGTCACCACTTTCCGGAATGGGGGCACTTCGATGCTCGGTATAGCCGCAGCGGTGCTGTTCTTCATCGCGTTTCTGATCAACGCCGCCGAAATCACGACGAACCAGGCCTTCTCGTCCGGCAATGTCATGCTCCTCGGCCTGACAGCGCTGGCTTTGCACGTGGCGGGCGTAGGGGCCGGCTGGCGGGCGGGCCGGGCTCGCAGGCGCTGACGGCGCTAGAGGGTGGGCGGGGATTCTCGGCGCGCCGAGACGCACGGTCCCCGCTCAGGCGTACGTCACGGTGACCTGCTCGAAGCCGAGCGAACGCAGCAGGCCCTCCAGCATCGCGGTCGTGTTCTTCTCGGCGCGCTGGGTGAGGCCGCTGGCCTGTGCCGCGTCGCCGATGCGCTTGACCGCCAGCTTCTGTACGGCCTGCTCCCCGGACGGGTTGCCGGAGAACAGGTCGCCGAGCCGGTCCAGTAGCCCGCGTTGTTTGGAGACGGCGTAGGACCGGGCGGGGTCCAGGGCGGGAGTGCCCAGGGCGGCGTGGGGGAGACGGAGAGTCGCCCGCGTCCGGTCGGAGTTGACCGTGATCGCGCGGTCGTCCAGCTTGCCGAGGTCGACATATGAGGCGACGGCACCCGCCCCGACGTACAGGGTGCGGGTGCCCCTGATGGCGTCGGGCAGGAAGCGGGCGTCCTGTTCCAGGTCCACCACGACCTGGTAGTCGCCGGCGGCGCCTTCGTAGCGGCTCATGTCCCGGAGGGACTTCAGAACCGCCGGCCCGCTCCGGTCCTGGGTCCGGGTGCCGAAAATGTCGCCCAGGCCGGGGACCGGGAGGAACCGGGCGGCCACGACGAGCAGTGCCGCTACGGTGACCAGGGCGACGGCGGACCGGACCCACCATCGCGTCCAATGGCGGTGCCCGGCTGCCGACGCGCTGTCGTTCCGATGCGTCTTCGGCTGCGTCTTCGGATGCGTTTCCACGAGGACCGGATGCCCTGTCAGGACATGGTCATCCTCGATGTCATCCGCGCTTCTCCTCAACGCCCTGCCGCGCGGCCGTGTGCAGCGTCCGCAGGGCGAGCAGCAGTACGCCGATGTCGTCGAGGTAGACCGGGTCCGGCAGCAGGTCGACGGGCGAGACCGTGTAGATCACGGCCACCCAGAACAGCGCCTTGTCCCGCAGGGGCACCCCGGCGTCGAGCAGCAGTTTGCGCGCCTGGACCACTCTGATCAGCAGATAGACGGCACCGATCGCCGTGGCGAGGATGAGCGCGCCGATGATCCACCAGAGGATGCTGTCCATGGCGCTCCTATACCCCGGAACGCGTGTCTTTCACGCGGTTCGCCCCGTACGCGAGAACCGGCATCGCTCGTCGCTCAGTTGAGGCTCCACGACCAGGTGTGGTCGGCGTTGATCAGGCATGCCAGGACGACCAGGTCGGCGACGCCCAGCGCAAGGCCGAGCCGGGCGCGGCCGGGGCGGCTGGTGCCGCGGCGCAGGGCGAGGGCAGCGAGGACGACCGCGGTCGGCCCGAGGAAGAGGTTCATCGCGAGCAGGCCCACGAGTCCCAGTACGAACGAGGCGACGGCCATGCCGTCGGCGTCTCGGGTGGCGTGGGTTCGGGCCGTCGCGGTGGTGGCGCTGCCGGCGGCGTGGGCGGTGTTGGCGGTGGTCGAGGTGTTGGCGTCTCGCGAGCTGTCCCGGCCGTTCGCGTCGCGGGTGTCGTTGGCGCGGACGGCGGTACTCCGGGCATTCATGAAGAGACCTCCTGACGGTTGGGCCGACGGTGGTGACGGGCGACCCGCTCCCGGACCGCGAAGGCCAGCAACCAGCAGGCGATGGCGGCGGTCGCGACGAGCGTGACGGGGACAGGCACATGGGCCACCGCCCCCAGGAGGATCCCCATCAGCATGAGGGCCGCTACGAGGAAGAGCATCGTGCTTCCTCCAAAATAGGTGACAGTTGTTCACTGACTACCCAGTCTAAATCATGGGATGCGGTGCCCGGTGTCCGGAGGGTTAACTTTCCGTCATGAGTCAGACCGTCGGGGCCCGCCAGGCCCAACGTCACAGAACGCGCCGAGCCCTGCTGGACGCGGCCCTCTCGCTGCTGGAGGAGCAGAATCTCGGCAGCCTGGGGCTCCGCGAGGTGACCCGCGCCGCCGGAGTGGCGCCGACCGCGTTCTACCGGCACTTCCGCGACATCGAGGAGCTGGGCATCGCGCTGGTTGACGAGGCGCTGGAGAACCTGCACGGCATCATCCGCTCGACCCTCGCCACCACTGGAGACGCGGCTCGGCGCATCGACAGCAGTGTGGAGTTGATGGCCGAACTCGTCCGTACGTATCCCGCGCACATCCGCTTCATCGTGCGGGAACGGCACGGCGGTGTGCGCAAGGTGCGGGAGGCGGTGGCCGGGCAGCTCGACGCCTTCGCGGGGGAAGTGGCCGAAAGTCTCGGTACCGACCCGCTCGGGGCCGACTGGGACGAGGAGGACCTGCTCATGCTGGCCCGGCTGTACGTCGACCACATGGTGATGACGGCCTCCGCCTACCTGGCGGCGGCGCTGGAGGACAACGAGTGGGCCGCGGTCACGCACACGGCACGCCGCCAGCTGCGGCTGATCCACGCGGGCCGACTGAACTGGGCGGCGGCGAAAAGTCTGTGAGGGCTGGGCAGGAGCGGGGCGGAAGGTGACACCCGCCCTTGTGGCGCGCGCCGTACTGGCGAGTAAGGTATGCGTCCCGGCTTGTACTGGACAGCCGTGCAAAGGAGTCCCTCCATGCCCCGCACCATGTCCGTGTCCGACAGCATCGTGATCAATGCCGCTGCTTCGGCCGTGTACGAGCAGCTCAGTGATCCCACGGCGATGGGGCGCTGGAGCCCGGAGAACCGGGGAGCCACCGTGGTGGGGGAGCAGGGCGCCGCGTACGTCGGCATGGTCTTCGAAGGCCACAACAAGCGCGGTTCCTTCCGCTGGACGACGAAGTGCACGGTGACCGCCGCCGACCCGGGCAAGCGGTTCGCCTTCCGCGTCCATGCGATCGGGGCGCGCCGCCCGTGGCTCCCGGGGGCCATCGCCACATGGGAGTACCGCTTCGAACCGGTCGACGGCGCCACCACGGTGACCGAGATCTGGACCGACAACCGGCGCGCATGGCCTGACTTCCTGGCCAACGCATTCGACCGGATCGCCACCCGAGGGCATACCTTCGCCGAGTTCCAGCGCGGAAACATTCGCACCACGCTGGAGCGGTTGAAGGGGGCGATGGAGTCGGACGGTGAGCACGCCGTGAAGTAGCGGCCGTGAAGGAGCGGGGGAGCGCGGCGGTCACTGCGCCGCGCCGCGGGATCGCGGCGCGCGAGCCCGGAGAGCCGGAGCGCCGGAGAGTTCCCGGCTCACGGTTTGCCGACGGTCGCCTGGCCCATGGTGCCGGTACGATCACCTGTTCATGGACGCGCGTGTGCGAGACGAGATGATCTCCATCCCGGCCGGGCAGGTAATGCTCTCCGACCGGCGGACGAAACGCAGTTGGTCGGTGAGTCTCGAGCCCTACAGACTTGCGCCGGTCCCGGTCACCCAGGGGCTCTACGCAGAGGTCACGGGACTGAGGCCGAGCGCCGTCCACGGGGAGCAGCTGCCGGTGGAGGGCGTGTCCTGGTGGGATGCGGTCCGGTTCTGCAATGCCCTGTCCCTGCGCGACGGAGTGACACCCGCCTACTCGCTTGACGCCGACGAGGACCGCATCGACTGGGACACGTCCGCCGACGGCTACCGGCTCCCCACCGAAGCGGAGTGGGAGCACGCCTGCCGAGCCGGGACGACCGGACCCCATTACGGGCCGCTCGACGAGATCGCCTGGTACCGCGACAACTCGCAGGAGAGCATGCACGAGGTGGGCGGGAAACGGCCCAACCCGTGGGGTCTTCACGACATGCTCGGCAACGTCTGGGACTGGTGCTGGGACGTGTACGACGCCGAGGTCTACGGCTCGTACCGCGTGCTGCGTGGCGGTGGCTGGTTCGACGAGTCGTGGAGCTGCCGGGCCTCCGCGCGACGCCGCAGCCACCCGACCTTCCGGGTCGACGACGTGGGCTTCCGCGTCGCGCGTTCGGCGGGGGCGGCCGCGCCCGAATTCGGGGACGCACGGCTCCGGAGCCGAGGCTAGGCGTTCTTCGGCCGGTGGTGGTGGGCGCTGTGGCGGTTCTGCCGGGGCACCCGCAGCAGTCGGCGGGCACCGGCACGGCGCTCGGAGGGCTGCGCGGTGACCAGTTGCTCGAACAGACCGCGTGCGGCGACCATCGCCCGGCGCATCTCCTCGGTCTTCGTCTCGCTCGCCCCTGCCGCCTGCGACTGCTGCGTCAAGCGGTGCAGCCGACGGTAGCCGTCGACATGGTGAGCGTGGCGCACGGACAGGGCGTTGATCTGCTTCTCGAGGTCACCGGAGGGGTAGCCGCGGTCGCGCGCCAGGCGGTCGAGGAGGAGGGCAGCCCCTGCGACGGCGTCGGCGGGCGCGTCCACGAACCGCTCCTGCAGACCGGCCCACTGCGCGACGTACTGTTCGCGGGCGTGTGCCGACAGGTCCCGGGGCGTCAGGTCACCGTAGTGTCGGACGCGTTCGCTCAATTCCCGCAGCGCCGCACGGTTGTCGCCCTGGTGCTGGTCGACCGAGCGCTCGTACTCCGGGCCGAACCGCCTGATCAGACTGCCGCCGTTGCTTTGCAGCAGGGGTCGCGCGCAGATGAGCGCCACGATGATGGCCGCTGCCACGGCCAGGATGCTGATGATGCCGACTGACATGCTGGGCCCTTTCGCAGAGACGTCCTCATGCGAGGCTTGTGTCACACAGCGTTACCGACGCTTCCCGCCCTAAACGTCGCAATGTGGTCGGGGCGCCCTGGCCCCCCTGAGGGGGAGGTCCCGCCGGTGGCCGGGCCGGCGGAGGTGCCGGAGGTGCCATTGGTTCCGGGCCCGGTGGCATTGCGCGTTCCGACCGACCGACTATTCGCGCCGCCGCCCGCATCTCTCGTGCCGTCATTAGGCCCCCGAGGTAAGCAAGTTGATCAAACAGGGGCCGACTACCGCGGGCGGAAACGGTAGCGGCACCGGATGCCCGGAGGCCGGACCGCCCGGACTCGGGTGCGACTTCGGGGGCGCGGCGCGGCCCCGCGGCGGCTACATCAGGAGCCGTCGTCTGATCAGTTCCATCACCTCTGCTCGGCTGCGACTGCCGTGAGCGGCGGCGATGAAGTGGTTGCCGATGCGCAGGGACACGGCGAGCATGCAGCGAACCTCCACGTCTTCCTCGTCGGCGCAGAAGGAGCGGAACAGCGAACGCAGATACTCCATGCGCCGGTTGTCGACCCGTCGCAGCCGCTGTGCGACGGATTCGTCGCGCCGGGCCCAGTCGCGGACCGCGAGGTCGGCGGTGACGCCGGTCATCGGGCCCTCGCCGGAGGACGCGATCGTGAACAGCCGCCCCAGTTTGGCCCGGGCGTCTCCGCCGCCGTCCTCGACCCGCTCGATCACTCGCTCGGTGACCTCACGCTCCCACGTGTCGAGCATCTCGGTGAGCAGAGCGTCCCGGTTGCGGAAGTAGCCGTAGAAGCCGCCCTTGCTGACGCCGAGCGCCTGCGCCAGCGACTCGATCCGGACGGCCTCGGGGCCGCCGGCGGAGAGCGCTCGCAGTCCCTCCTCGATCCACTTGCCTCGAGGCGTACGGGTGGCGCCCATGGGTGTGTCTCCCCTCACGTCTCCCTATCCATACGGGACCGTATAGATAGGTCTAGCCTTGATCTATACGGCATCGTATAGATAGGGGCCCGAACATGAGACTGCCCATGACCGCGCACACCTCCCGTCCCTGGCGCATCCACGAGATCGCCGGCGACTTTCACCTCGAGGACGTGTGGGCACTGCCGACACCAGGCGGTCCTGACGACCTCGAGCGACTGGTGCGCCAGTTCACGGACGGCGACCCAGCACACGCGTCGCACGTCTCGTCCCCGGTGCCGCGCTTGCTCTTCGCCATCCGTTGGAAGCTGGGGGAGCTGTTCGGCTGGGACACGTCCGACGCCGGTATCGGCCGCCGGGTCGGGACGCTGCGGGACCGCTTGCCGGCGGACCTCCGCGAGGGTCCCCGGGGGCCCGACCTCCGCGCGGTGCCCTTCACCTCCGTCTACCAGACGCACGACGAGTGGGTGGCCGAGAGCGCCAACCGGACGGTGCACGCGGTCATGCACATCGGCTGGGTCGAGGACGGGGCCGGCGGTCACCGCGGTCAGATGGCCGTCCTGGTGAAGCCGAACGGCCTGCTCGGGGCCGTGTACATGGCGGCGATCAAGCCGTTCCGGTATCTGGGGGTGTATCCGGCGCTGATCCGGTCGATAGGCCGCAGCTGGGAGGCGAACGCGGGCGACAGGAGCGCGGGCTGACGGGCCGCCCGAGCGGGGGCGCGGTCAGGCGCAGCGCCCGGCCGTGGCCCGGGTGAGCCCCCGCGCTCGACCAGGTCCTCCGCGTCGGGCGCGGGCCTGTCCTCCCGGAGCAGTGGCTCGTCCGAGGGGTCACCTCGACGAGAGCCCGAGCGCGGGCAGGGTCCGCCGGTATGACCGGGCCCTCCGGGTGCGGATCGCGCAGGGTCCGGCACTGCGGCCGGGGCACACAGGGGCCCTTGTCGGGGGAGAGGGGGGCGCCGCGATCCGGGCAGGACTCAGGACGCCTGCCTGGCGGCGCGCCAATCCGGGGCGAGTACCGACCAGATCTCCTCGTCGTGACGCTTGCCCCGGTACAGGTAACTCTCCCGAAGCACGCCGTCCTTGGTCATCCCGAGCCGCCGGGCCACCGCGATGCTGGGCTCATTGCCCACCGAGACCCACCATTCCACGCGGTGGATGCCGCGCTCCTCCACGGCCCAGTCGATGATCGCGCGCACGGCCCGGGTCACCAGCCCCCTGCCCACCGCCGACGGCTCGAGCCAGCAGCCCGCCTCGGCGGTGCCCTGAGCGACGTCCAGCTTTCGGAAGAGGACCGCGCCGACCAGTTTGCCGTCCGTCCAAATGCCGCAGAGCCGTCCGGTGTCCGCTGCGGTCCTCTCCGCGTACGCCTGCAGGAAGGCCCGGCTCGACTCCAGGTCCGTCACGACGTCGGGCAGCCCGTTGTACCGCCCGATGAACTCCCGCCCCCGGTCGACGTGGGCCAGGAACTCCTCCGCCTGCCACGGCTCGAGCGGGCGCAGCTCAGCGCCGTCCTCGCCCAGGGATATCGCGTACATCGTCACCTTCCATGTCTTCCATGTCGGATCGGCCACACGGGGGGAATGGATCTTCTCACGGGCGGTGTCGCGCGCGACGGCCCTTGGGGACCTGCACTCCGCCGGCATGGCCAGTGCCGGCGGAGGCCGCAGGACTGGCGGCGCGGAGGGGTTACTCGACCACCGCTTCGCCGTAGTGGCGGTGGAAGAGGGTGAGGACGTCGAAGGCCAGTGTCTTGCCGCGCAGGTCCTCGTGATCCGTATGGACGGTCGCGTGCCTCAGGTTGGTGATGTCCACACCGGTTACGTTGACGGTCGGGTCGTCGAAGCTGAAGGTCACCTTGCCGGGCTCGAGATCGGCGTCGTTGAGGATCTCGACCGAGACACTGCTGCCGGTTGCTGTCGCCCTGGCCTTCGGCAGCGGCAGGGGCATGTCCCAGGTCTCGATGAAGACGTCACCGGAGAGGGGCCGCCCGACGTTGTTGCACTCGACGAAGAGGTAATCCATGCTCACGACGTTGGGCGTCAGTCCGCTGCTGTAGCACTCCGAGGCCGAGTAGTCGGCGACGAGGGGCATCTCGTGGTTGAGGAGTTGCGCCTCCGGGAAGTGGCCGCCGCCGGCCGACGAGTTGCTGGTGAACAGCTGTCCCTTCCTGGTGCTGACCACCATGATGAGCCCGTGGCCGTCACTGACACCGTTGCCGAAGGTGTTGCCGCTCCCCAATGTGCTGGGGAAGACCTCCAGGTCGCCCTTGCCCATCCCGCCGTCCGGGAAGCGCACGGCCTCGACCAGCATGTCCGCTGCGGCGACGTAGTTGAGGGCCAGGACCTCGCTGTCGCTGTCCAAGCCGATGGGTACGTGGAACGAACCGCCCTTGTCCACGATCGGCTTCTGGTAGCCGGGGCGAGGGGTGAACCCCTGCTCCAGTACGGGAGCGAGATCGATGGGCTCGGGCCGGCTGAAGGTGCGGCCTCCGTCGCGGGACGTCAGAAGTGCGGGAACGAGCCGTCCTTCTCTGAGAAGATCCACTCTGCAGACGACCTCGTCGTCCATGATTCCGAAGGACACACCCCCAACCGTCGGCTCCTCCACGACGACCTGCTCCGGCCCTGGCTCGGATCCTTCGACCCGCCGGAGGAAGATCCGCCCCGTGTCGCGACACTTGTAGCCGAGGACGCCGAACGACGGCTCCTCCGCCTGGACGAGTCCGATCGGCACCTGGCTGTAGGCGAAGAACGGGAAGTCGGCGTTCTGCGCCTGCGTCTCGACTCGGCGGCCGTCGTGCCAGAGTTCGCCCTTCCCCTCAGGACGGGACACCCACGTCGCGCCGACTCGCCCCGTGTGCTTGTTCAGGCTGATGTGGTACCGCCAGATCGGCCCCTCGGCGATGGTACGACGCCCACGCTGTACTTCCGAGGCGGCGGGCTGCAGATACTCACTCAGGAGCAACCGCTGCCTCTCCACCGTCGCGGCCCAGGTGAGACGTCGCATGTCGTCACGCAGGACGAGCACCTGTGGCCCCTTGAAGTAGCGCGTACTGTCCGTCGAGCGGGCGATCCGTCGGCCCCCATGGACATTGCCTTCGGGCAACCAGTGGCGGGGGACGATCTCTCGGGGAAGGGGCTCACCGTCGAAGTAGCGGTCATCGAGTGCCCGGCTCGGCGACCTGCGCCAGTGTCCGTGCCGTTCCGTCAGCTCGTCCTGCTCAGCCCGGTTTACAAAGCGCATCGATTCCTCCACCAGAGCTCAGGCAGCTGAGGGCTGATTCCCTCGACTGCGCATACTCACGGCGAGCAGCCGGGATCACCGGTCGACCGCCGTGAGCCGTAGATTTGTTCCAGTATTGCTCTCCGTAATCAAGATGTCACTCCTCGCAACGAAAATTATGACGGTGAGTAACCTTGGCTGGCCCGCGCCGTTGTCCGCCCGCCCGCGCCGGTCGGCCCTGGTGGCCCGTACGATGAGCGCATGACCAGCAGCACCACCGTGAGCCGCCGCCCCGCCGGGCGCGGCATGCTGCTGCTCGTACTGGCGGTGCTGGCGGGCGTGTTGGGTATGCACGCGCTGGCGCCGGGCGGAGCGCCGACGGCGCACGCCGATGCCGGCCACGGCATGTCGGCGCTCAAGTCGGAAGTACCCCAGTCGGAAGCGCTCCAACGGGAAGTACTCCATCCGAAAGCGCACCAGCGGGAAACACTCCATCCACTGGTGTCTCGGCCGGCGGAAGCCGGGGCGGCGGGCGTGCATCGGGCGGGTGATGCCTGCTCGCACATGACCGGTCGGTCGGATGAGCACCTCGATCACGCCGATGGGGCGTGTGTCGCGGCCGGGGTCGGTTCCCCGTACGCCCCGCCCGCATTGACCGCCGCCCTGAGGGACGCCCCCTGCGTCGTGGCGCTGCCCGGTGGCATGCCGGGGGCGGTCGCGCGTGGCCGGGCGCCTCCCGACCTGTCCGAGCTGCAACTCCTGCGGATATAGAGCGGGCCGTACGGCGCCACTTTCCGGCGTTGCCGGTGAGCGGTGCCGTGCTTCGGCACGCCCCCTTTTCCGTACTCGGCGCACGCCCTTGAAGGGCCGCGCACCAAGGAGTCGCACGAACCATGAACAGCAAGCGTTCCCTCGTCCGCCGTACCGCCACCGTCGCCGCCGCGGCAGCCGCCGCCCTGGTGCTGGCCGCCTGCGGCTCGGACGGGGACGGTCCCGCCGGGCACGGCGGCCACACCGGTGGCCGACCGAGCGCGTCCGCCTCGTCCCCGGCCGCCCGCCAGCAGCACAACGACGCCGACACCGCCTTCGCCCAGGGGATGATCCCCCATCACCGGCAGGCCGTGGAGATGGCCGATCTCGCCACCACCCGGGCGCAGTCCGCCGAGGTGAAGAAGCTCGCCGCGGAGATCAAGAAGGCGCAGGACCCGGAGATCAAGACGATGTCGGGGTGGCTGGAGTCCTGGGGCGAGGAGGTGCCCGCCGCGGGGGCGATGGACCACTCCGGTCACGGCATGGGCGGCGGGATGATGACCGGCGAGGAGATGGACAGGCTGGAGAAGTCCTCGGGCCAGGCGTTCGACACCGCCTTCATGGAAATGATGATCAAGCACCATGAGGGGGCGGTGGAGATGGCCAGGACCGAGCAGTCCGACGGCTCGTACAAGCCCGCCAAGGCGACGGCCGAGGCGATCATCACGTCTCAGACCGCCGAGATCACGCGTATGCACAAGCTGCTCGGCAAGTGAGCGCGCTGCTCGGCAAAGACTGAATCGGGCCGGCCGGCCAGGACATGGGTGGACCCCGCGAGGGGTCCGCCCGTGATCCCCGCCTGCCTTCCACGCCCGGCCGCCGGCCGGAGCAGCCTCAGCCGTCGAAGTACTCGGCGCGCCGGGTGGCGCGTGACGTGAGGTGGCCGAGCATGACCGTGCGGTTCATGACGGCCCCCGGCCCGTGTCATGTCCGTCCGCGTCCCGTTCGCGGGGCCCGGGCGGAGTGCCGCCGCGACCAGGCCTTCCAGGGCGTCTCGCAGGACTCCGTGCCGGTGAGGAGGTGGTTCAGGATCAGGCCGTCCACGCAGGACAGCAGGATCAGGGTGCGCGCCTCCGGTCGGGGACGCCGTGAGCGGTGAGGACGGTACGCACGGTGTCCCGCCCGGCGTTCTCGCGGGGAACGAGGATGGCCCGCAACTCCGGGTCGCGGGTGCTCTCGACAGCGCAGGTGTAGCGGTCAGACGTTCATGCCCCGGTAATGAGTCGTCAGCCGACCCCCGTCCTCCAGGACGTGGAAGGCGAGAGCGGGCGGCTGCTCCAGGTAGACATGGTCCTCGGAGTGGGCCCGGTGCTCCCACGGCAGGCGGAGAGTCGAGGCCACTCCGGGGGCCACGAGCAGGGGACGGCCCGCGAAGGTCGTCGCGGCCGAGGTGTGGGCGTGGCCGCAGAGGAAAGCCGCGACATGGGGGTGGCGCTGAACCAGTTCGGCCAGCCGCTGTTCGCCGAACTGGCGCACGCCGTCGATGAACGGGTCGTGCAGCAGGACGGGCGGGTGGTGAAACCCGACCAGGACCGGCACATTCCGAGGGGTGTCGGAAAGAACGCCGTCCAGCCAGGCGAGCGTCTCGTCATCGAGGTAGCCCTCGTCCTCGCCCGGGACCGAGGAGTCGCACAAGGCGATGGTGACCCCGTCACGGCGGTGCACCTGATTGATCGGGGCCGTCGATTCGGCGAGGCCGAGCAGTACGCGCCGGAACGCGGAGCGCTCGTCGTGGTTGCCCGGGCAGACCAGCGTCGGGTGGCGGGACGTCAAGAGTCTTCGGGCCCGCTCGTACTCGGCCGGCAGGCCGTGATCGGCGATGTCGCCCGTCACGAGAACGGCGTCCAGGTCCCACGGGAGTGCGTTGAGATAGTCCATGACCACACGGGTCCGGTCGCTGCTGCGTTGCCCGCCGTCGATGTGCAGGTCGCTGACGTGAGCGATGACGATCACCGTTGGAGTCCTTTCGCGCGCATTGATGCTGGTCACGAACCTATGAGCGCGACAGGACCATCGTTAAGATCCACTTTCATGCCGAATGATTGGTCCAGTTCGCGAGTGGATCTCCATATCGACCCGGACCCAGCGGCCGGTCGACGCGCCGGCCTGGAGGCCGCCCTGCGGCGCGCGGTGCAGGAAGGCCATCTGGCCTCCGGAGCACGCCTGCCGTCCACCCGGGGCCTGGCCCGGGACCTCGGGCTCTCACGGGGAACGGTCACCGCCGCGTACGACCAGCTGGTCGCGGAGGGGTATCTCACCTCCCGCCCCGGATCGGGCACCACCGTGGCCGGCGCGCCGCCCCACGGCCCCAAGTCCACGAGCCCCGGGGTCACTTCGGTACGGCCCCTCCACGATCTGCGCCCGGGTCTTCCGGACATCAGCGCCTTTCCCGCCCGCGCCTGGCTCTCCGCCACCCGGCGGGTCCTCAACGGTGCGGGCCCCGAGGTGTTCGGCTCCGGGGATCCTCAGGGACACATCCAACTGCGCACCGCCCTCGCCGAGTACCTGGGCCGTACGCGCGGTGTGTTCGCCACCCCGGACCGCATCGTGATCACCGCCGGCTACTACCAGGCCGTGAACCTGCTCGCTCGGGTCCTGTCGGAGCGCGGCGTCGACACCGTGGCGACGGAGGACCCGGGCCACGACCTCTACCGTCAGGTCCTCCAACTCGCGGGCTTCAGCACCCTTCCCGTACCCGTCGACGCGCACGGGGCCCGCGTGGAGGCACTGACCAGCCGCGCCGGCGCGGTCTTCCTCACCCCCGCCCACCAGTACCCGATCGGGGTCCCCCTGCATCCGCGGCGCCGTCGAGCAGCTCATGCGTGGGCGCATGCCACCGGGGGCCTGATCGTCGAGGACGACTACGACGGCGAGTTCCGTTACGACCGCCAACCCGTCGGCGCTCTCCAGGGCACCGCCCCCGAACACGTCGTGTACTGCGGCACCACGTCCAAGACGCTCGGTCCCGCCCTCCGGCTCGCGTGGATGGTCCTGCCCTCGGAGCTCGTACGCCCTCTCGTACGTGCCAAGCACGAGGCCGACCTCCACGGCGACACGCTGGCGCAGCTCGTCCTCGCGGACCTGATCGCCACCCATGCCTACGACCGCCACATCCGTTCCTCGCGTCTGCGGTACCGCCGACGGCGTCAGCTCCTCCTCGACCGCCTCCCCGCCACCCCCGGCCTCACTCCGCACGGCGTCCCCGCCGGCCTCCACGTACTCGTCACACTCACCGACGACCACCCCGCCGAACACCGGATCCTGGCCGACGCCGCAGGCCGGGGACTCGCCCTGCGCGGTCTGACGGAACTTCACCACGACCCCGCCGGACGCCCCCAGGGCCTGATGATCGGCTTCGCCGCACCTTCCGAGGGTGCGTACCCGGCCGCCATCGAAGCCTTGTACGCGGCGCTGACGCCGACCGGGCAGGAGCGGACCGGCAGCGCCTAGAAGATCAGACCCTGCTCGTTGACCAGCGCCATCGTGGCCTTCATGTCGGCCAGGCAGCCGTACGGCCCCACCTTCTCCTCCAGCTGCGAGGGGCTCAGCTCCTCCGTGAGCTGGTCGAGCCACCGGAAGAGCTCCTCCAGGCCCCCGGGCGAGATGATCTCCAGCAACCGCGCCGGTTCGTCGCCCGCGTTCCAGAAGGTGTGCCACTCGCCGCGCGGCTTGAAGACCAGGTCACCCGGACCGGCCAGCACGTCCTTGCCGCCGAATCTGGCGCCGACCGTCCCTTCGAGGATGAAACTGAACTCGTCCTCGCGGGTGTGCTTGTGGACAGGGGCGGCCAGCACCCGTGGGGGGAGTCGATGCTCGACGAGTGCGAAACGGCCTCCCCAGTCGCCGCTGTTGATCAGGAAGCGATCCCCGCAGGCCTGATCCGGCTGGTACAGCTCGCCGTCCTGAGGTCCCAGAATCCGGTGTTCCACCACTGCCCACACCGCCTTTCGGGCTCCGGGCAGAGTTCGCGAGCCTCGCTTGCTCTCCACAGGGCGGATTCATTTCCTGAAGACGCACCTGCCTCGCGGAGCACACCCCACGCTCCTACTGTGACGCGCGGACGCCCAGGCTGCATCCCGACAGACCCCCGGGGCCGGCTCAGGTGGCGAACTCGCCGAACCACGCGCGGTTGAGGAGGTACTTGGGCAGGAACGGCGACGAGGTGTCGATGGGGAAGCCCCCGTCGTGGGCGAGACACGCCATCGCGAGGGGCCCCAGTGCCACCCGGCCGCGAGGGTCGCCCGACCCGTTCCAGTACCGCTCGTGGTGGGCGAGCGCCTCGGTGAGGGCGTGGGCGAAGGCGTCATGGTCGTTCGTGAGGAGGCGGTGGAAGAGAGCGATGGGCTGGTAGTCGACCAGGTTCAGGAAGTCGCTCGGGGTGCGGGTCGCGACGTCCGGGTGGGACGTGTTCATGGCGGCGACCAGCTTGGGGACGATGTCGTCCATCGGGATCCTCAGCCAGTAGCTCCGCAGGGTGTCGATCCAGTGGAAGAGGTAGTCGTCCGCCGGGCCGACGCGGCGCAGGTCGTCCAGCGGGACCCGGCACAGACGCGTGAGCCGGTCGTGTTCACGGCAGACGAGGGCCAGCCAGAAGGCGTCGAGCCAGGCACGGGCGTCGGCGTAGGGCGCGGGGCCCGTGGCGGGCAGAGCCAGTACATGCTCACCCACCCGGCACTCCACGGTGCCTCCCCGGGTGAGCGTGGTGGCGAACATCGCGCTGCCGATCTGCATGGCCGTGACCCAGGCCTCCCACGTCTCCAGCGCTGCCGCGTCGGGGTCTGCGCCGCAGCGCTCGTGAGCATGCGCGACGGCGGCCCTGAAGCCACCGCCGAACGCGCTCGGATCCTGTGCGAATCGTGCCACGAACTCATTGACCGAATGGGCGAGTTGATCGACATCGGCCGAGCCCGGCACATCGGCCTCCGGGCGGCCGGCGGTGTCCCCGCCGTGCAGGCTCTTCATCACCTCCATCAGCTCCGGAGGGACGACCACGGACATGGAGCGGCTCTCGTGGTCGATGTGCGTGAGGGACACCAGGCGTCCCTGGTGCCACCAGTACAACCCCGGCGAGAGCGAGCCCGGTCCGTCCTGATATGCGCCAAGAGCGTACGCGCCCAGGTCGTTGACCGCGTCCACCACGGTTCCGTCGACGATCGGGTGGAACGCCAGCAGATGCCGGGTCGGCACGGCGACGAGGGCTCCGGCCTCCGGCAACTCCCGGCCGGTGACGGCCCGCGACAGCTCGGGCAGTACGAGAGCCTTGCTCGACACGAAGTGGGACTCGCCGCTGACGGACTGCAAGAGCGCTCCCGACGGCCCGCTCACCTCCGCATGTTCCACTGGTTCGCGAAGCAGGTTCGCCCGGCCCGCCGCCCACAGTTCGTCCACACCGGCGAGTGCCACGTCGCGGTCGGTCAGGATCCGTATCGAGCTCGGCGCGTCGAGCGCCAGAGCCGTGACCAGTCCTTCGGCCGCCGGACGCACATAACGGAAACCGTCTGCGGCTTCCACGGGAAGGGCGTCGGCGGGCAGGAGGCGCAGATACGTCTGTCGCAGCAGCTCCTGCGCCCCCTCATCACCCTGGGACGCGGTCTCCAAGCGGGTGAAGTGTTCATGGACCATCCTCGGCCAGTGCTCCTCGGCCACCGTCCGGCACCGCTGCGCCACGTTGATGAGCGGACTGCGGCCGCCGTTGTGCTCGACCGCGTCTCCTTCCACCGTCACGCGCACGCCGTGCCGTGAGGAGAAGTAATCGGCGGCCAGACTCCGCAGATGCGAGGCCTGAGGCACGGTCAGCATGGGCAAGTGGGCGTCGGGCGCAAGGTGTTCGGTCACCCGGTAACTCTACGAAGTCGAGCCCGTCCTGTTGCGGACGGGGCGGTCGGCTCACTCCGGTGCCAGGATGGACCCATGGTCAAGAACATGTCGGTGCGTCGGCTGGACCTGGGGTACTTCGTACGACCGGCGTCGGAGACAGGCGGCCCGCGACCGCGAGTGGAACCCGTACTCGCCTATCTTGTGCTCCACGACGAAGGCGTCATCCTCTTCGACACCGGCATCGGCGACGCCGGCCCCGAGACGGAAGCGCACTACCGGCCGAGGCGCCGCCCTCTGCGCGACGCACTGTCGGCGGCCGGACTCGCCCCCGGCGACATCTCCCTGGTGGTGAACTGCCACCTGCACTTCGACCACTGCGGCGGGAATCCCCTCCTGGCGGGCAGGCCCATCCTGGTCCAAGACGTCGAACTCGCAACGGCCCGGCGTGGCAACCACACCGTCGACGGGCTGGTCGACTTTCCGGGCGCCACGTACGAGGAACTCTCCGGCGAGGCCGAGGTCCGGCCCGGCGTCTGGATCATTCCGACACCCGGGCACACCGAAGGGCACCAGTCACTGGTCGTCCGGCAGAGCGACGGGACCGTGGTCCTCGCCGGCCAGGCACATGACTTCGCGAGCGAGTTCGGATCGGACCATCTGGCACACAGAGCCGCACATGACGGGGTGGAACCGCCGCTTCCTTCCTACCGGCCGTGGATCGCACGGCTGGCGGACTTCGATCCGCGGCGTGTGCTCTTCGCTCATGACTGCTCGGTCTGGGAGCCGTCATAGCGCAAGGCGCGCCTCAGTCCGGGCGAGTGGACGGGGCCGGGACGCGGACTGACCATTTGCTCTGTCCGAACGCAGGTGAAAAGGTCCTGGCCATGCCTTCCTTCTGCGCGCCCGACGGAACCAAGCTCGCCCATCACCTGTCGGGGGAGGGCCCACCGGTGATCTGCCTTCCCGGAGGTCCGATGCAGGACTCCGTCTACCTCGGAGACCTCGGGGGCCTGTCCGCGCACCGACAGCTGATCACGCTGGATCTTCGTGGAACCGGCCGTTCGGATACGCCCGAGGACCCTGCCTCGTACCGCTGTGACCGGCTCGTCGAGGACGTGGAGGCCCTGCGGATCCATCTGGGCCTCGACCGGATGGACCTGTTGGCACACTCCGCCGGCGCGAATCTGGCCGCGCGCTATGTCGAGCGGTACCCCCGGCGGGTGCGCAGGCTCGCCCTGATCACTCCGAGCACGATGGCCGCGGGCATCGCTATCGACGGCGACGTCCGGCGCGAGACGGCTCAGCTGCGCAGGGGCGAGCCGTGGTTCGAGGCCGCGTTCGCCGGCCTGGAAGCGATCGTCGCGGGCAAGGCGACCGCCGACTCCTGGCAGGCGATCGCGCCGTTCTACTACGGCCGCTGGGACGACGTGGCACGGGCCCATCGAGCGGCGGAGGACGGGCAGCAGAACAACGAAGCAGCGGGTGTCTTCGGTGCGGAGGGTGCCTTCGACCCGAATGCCACCCGCGCGGCACTCGCACGGTTCGATCAGCCCGTACTGCTCCTCGCCGGGGAGGTCGACCTGAATTCCCCTCCCCGCGCGGTGGCGGAGCTCGCCGGGCTTTTCCCGCATGCCCAGCTCGTCGTTCAACCCGGGGCCGGGCACTTTCCATGGCTCGATGACGCCGACCGCTTCGTGGCGGCCACTGCGGAGTTCCTCGGGTGTCCTTGATTCCCCTGGCCCGGCCCGGCTTCCCGAGCCGCCGCTCCTCGGAGGGGAAGGCGGGCCGGCGGGGGCCTGATCGGCGACGGCACACTGCCGCACGCGTCACCCCCCAGCCGCGCCGACGGGCTTCGTGCGGCGGCTCACCCCCACTTTCCACGGGAGCCGTTGAGCGCGGCTCGGTTATTGACCAGAGCAGAGGCCGCCGCCACTGCGCGTCGGCGTGCGAGCGCTCGTATCGCAGTCGGCTGTGGACGCGGCTCTTGGCCGCCTGCCGGAACTCGATGCGCGTCGGCGTCACCGTGTGGAGCGTCCAGGCGGGGCCGACGAGCATCGGGTCCGCGTAGACGAGCTTCCGGGACTCGGCCGGCGCGCGGTCGCGCTCGGCCGAGTCCCAGAGGTGGCGGTTCTGGCGTCCGGCCACCAGGCGCCCTCCTCGGTCCTCAGGACTCTCCGCGCAGCCGCTCCGCCTCCTCCAGAAGCCACGACGGCCGGACCATCTCGACATTGCGGCCGGCGCCCTCGGCGGCCCGGGCCAGCGCGCCCGCTGCCACGGCCGCCTGCGCGTCGTCCGACTGTGCGTCGGGTACGGCCAGGGCCCGGGCCGCCTCGGCGAGCGCCTCCGCCGCAGCGGCTTCCGCGGCCCCGGCGAGGTTCAGGGACGCGGCGGCGCGCTCGGCCGTCTCGGCTGCTTCTCCGTACCGGCCCTCGACCCAGTACGTCCACGCGATGTTGTAGAGACAGACTCCCTCGGTGCGCGGATTCTCCATCGTCGACGCCGCGCCGAGCGCGGCCTCCAGCGACGTCAGCGCTTCCGCGACCCGCCCGAGGGCGAGCAGGGACACGCCCTTGGCGTTCAGCGCGTAGTCCGTCGCTTCCTTGATCCCCGCGTCCTGGTAGGCGAGAACGGCCCTCTCACCGGCCGCGATGGTCTCCTCCCAGCGGCCCATGGTCAGCAGAGCCGTGAAGCGGGCGTTCCACGAACGGGCCTGGGTGAGCGGGTCCCCGGACGCGGCGGCGAACTCGCTCAGCCGGTCGGCACCGGCGAGGGCCGCAGCCTCGTCGCCCAGAGCGCTCTGGGCGAGGCTGAGGCTCAGGACGGCATGCGCCTCGGCTTCGGCGTCACCGTTCTCATGAGCCAGATCGCCCGCCCGGGCCAGCGGGCCCACGGCCGCGTCGAGGCGGCCCAGCTGACGATGGGCGTCACCCAGACCGAACATGGCATTCTGCAGCGCACGGCGGTCACCGAGGCGCTCGGCCCGGTCGGCCGCCTCGGTGAACAGGTCGACCGCGTCCCCCAACGGGCCTCCGCTCAAACGGGCGTGGCCGAAGTCGATGAGGTGGGCGAGGCGCGCACGGTCGTCAGTCAACTGTTCCTCCAGTGTCAGATGCATCGAAATCGCGGCAAGCACCGAGCCGTGCCGGACCATCCATTCGCTGATCGCTCCAAGGACCAGCGCGGCGTCGTCCCAGTCCCCTGCTCAACACTATGGTCGAACTCCCATCGGCAAACCTGTAGTTCGTCAAGACCGCGCCACTCCGAGCGGGGCGGGGCGGCACTCGCGTACCAGTCGGCCGCCCGCCGCTCCACGGCCTGCCGTTCCAGCGCGCCGTCCTGCGGCAGGGCGCCGTAGGCGAGGTCGGCGTCCTTCGGGTGCAACGCCTGGGTGCGGCTGGCCCTGTCCACCGACAGCATGCGCATCAGCAACAGCTGCGAATGACGGCAGCTGCGCGATCACGTCCGCCAACTCGACCGCATCGTTCACAAGTAGTGTCCCCAACCGGCCACTTCAGTTCAACTACCCCCGGCTCGGGGCACATCATCGCGCATCGGCCCCCCGCCGCGTCCACCCGGGCCAGCGGGGGAGCACCCTGGGGAACCGCCCACTGGCTTCGCCCCACGGGTTGTCACGGGCCTGTAGCGATCAGGGTCGTGGATGCCGAAAAGCGGTTCCCTGCGGCGGGGGTGATCATGACATCCTGACTCGCATGGATCTGGGACCGATCGACCTGGCGCGATGTCTCGTGCGTGACCGTTTCCCCGAGGCGCTCGCCGTGGTCCTGGCCGGCTCCACCGCCTCGGGGCGGGCGACCGCGAGCAGTGACCTCGATCTCGCGGTGCTCGTCGACGACGGCGGCGAGACCTGCCGGGAGACGCTCCGGGTCGAGGGGCGCGTGGTGGAGCTCTTCATCCACACCCGTACCGGTCTCGCGGAGCTCTTCGCGGCGGGCGTCGCGGCACGTCGCGCCGTCCTGCAGAGCATGTACGCCACCGGCCTCGTCCTGGTCGACAGGGACGGGGAAGCCGGCCGTGCCCGGGCACTCGCCGAGACGCAACTCCGCAAGGGGCCGCCGGCACTCGAGGCGGAAACGGTCGAGACGAAGCGGTACGGCCTGACGGACGCTCTGGACGATCTGGGCGACGCCCAGGATCCCGTCGAGCGCCTGGCGGTGGCCGGTCACGTTCTCAACACCGCCGCCGATCTGCTCTTCGACCACCACCGTGCATGGACCGGCGGCGGCAAATGGCTGCCAAGGCGCCTTCTCGAAGCGGACGCGGAGCGTGGGGCGGCTCTGCTGGACGGACATCTGATTCTGTGCGAGTCCGGAGACCCGGCGACCCTGATCGATGCCGCCTCGCAGGTACTCGACCTCGTCGGCGGGCCGCTTCGCGAGGGCTACCGCAGGGTCTGGCACGGTGTCATCGACTCGTCCGCCGCCGGCACCGGACGCTGACCAACCAACGACACAGCCGACGCCCCCGGGCGTGAGGAGATCTGGACATGGCCGAGCTGTACCCCCCGATCGAGCCGTACGAGAAGGGGATGCTCGACGTCGGCGACGGCAACCTCGTGTACTGGGAGGTCTGCGGCAACCCCGACGGCAAGCCGGCGCTCGTCGTGCACGGCGGACCGGGATCCGGGTGCGGCACGCGCGTGCGGCAGTACTTCGACCCGGAGCGGTACCGGATCGTCCTGTTCGACCAGCGCGGCTGCGGCCGCAGCACACCGCACGCCGGCGACCCCGCCACCGATATGCGGCTCAACACCACCCACCACCTCATCGCCGACATGGAGCGGCTGAGGGAACACCTGGGCATCGACAGCTGGCTGCTGTACGGCGGGTCCTGGGGCTCGACGCTCATCCTGGCCTACGCGGAACAGCACCCCGAGCGCGTGTCCGAGATCGTCATCTCCAGCGTCACCACCACCCGCCGCACCGAGATCGACTGGCTCTACCGAGGCGTCGGCCGCTTCTTCCCCGAACAGTGGGAACGCTTCCTCGCGGGCGCCCCCGGCACGCCACGCGACGGCGACGTCGTCGCGGCCTACGCCCGGCTGATGGAGCACCCCGACGCGAAGGTGCGGGAGAAGGCCACGGCCGACTGGTGCGCCTGGGAGGACACGGTCCTGTCGGGGGAGACGAAGGGCGCGTCCAATCCGTACGGCGACCGCCCGCCGACCGCTCAACTGGCGCTGGTACGCATCTGCTCCCACTACTTCTCCCACGGCGCGTGGCTGGACGAAGGCGTTCTTCTCCGGGAAGCCGGGCGGCTGGCCGGCATCCCAGGTGTCCTGGTCCACGGCCGACTCGACATGGGCGGCCCGCTCGACACCGCCTGGGAGCTGCAACGTGCCTGGCCCGACGCCGAGTTGAGGGTCGTCGAGGACGCTGGCCATCTGGGCGGCGCGAAGACGCGGGACCATGTGCTTCAGGCCCTCGACCGATTCGCGGCCAGCGCTCGCGGCCAGTGAGTGACCGCCGACGATCTTGGGCCGTGGCAAGAGGCAGTCAGACGCTGCCAGTTCGGGTCGCTGTGACGACGACCGTCACATGGCGCATCGTGAAGCTGCCGCCCATCGCGTCGATGGCGGTCCCGACGCCCGCCAGGATCTCCTCCAGCTTGTCCGGCGGGAGCCGGGTGAGGGCACCATGGGTGGGCATCTGGTCCAGCCACGCCTCCCGTGTGTAGGACCACTCCCAGTCGAATCGCCACTGCTCGGGATCGCTGAACCCGCCTGCTTCCCGGAGTCCGTCGGCCGTCCTGGTGAACAGCGCTTGGTAGCCGTCCAGGGCCGGCTTCTTCATCGTGTCGGGGTTGAAGGGCGAGTCGGGCATGATTCGCCGGTAGACCGTGGCGAAGGCCTCCGCGAGATCGGGCGGAAGCTGGAACACATTCCAGAACGCCGCGAACCGGCCTCCGGGACGGAGAACTCGCGCGGCCTTGACCGCTCCCGCCACCGGGTCTATCCAATGCCAGGCCTGGCCGGCGACGATCGCATCGAAGGTCCGGCCCGCGGGCTCCCAGGCTTCGAATGTCGCCTCATCGACGTCGACTCCGAACTGCCGAGCCCACTCGGCCATCCGCGCGTCCGGCTCGACTCCGAGCACCTCGCAGCCGGCCGTCAGGAACTGCCGGGCGGCGATACCGGTCCCGCAGCCGACGTCGAGGACGTCGGGGCCGGGGCCGGCTGCGACGATCCGGCGCACCATGGCGTCCGGATAGCGCGGCCTGGCCCGGTCGTAACGTGCGGCGTCCGAGCCGAACGACTCGGCTGCGTGCCGGTGTTGATGGGGCTCGCGGTGTGAAGGGCGCGCTCGCTCCGGCGGTATAGTGGGCATGTGCCCACTAATAGTGGGCACATGCCCACTCGTCAACCGGACGGGCCCACCGAGGGCCGAAGGGATGCACGATGCCGACAGGAGTGGCCATCCGTGACGCCCGCGAACAACTCTTCGACGCCGCCGAACGCGTCCTGCTCCGCGACGGCCCGGACGCCCTGACCAGCCGGGCGGTCACCACGGAGGCGGGCTGCGCCAAAGGCGTCCTGCACCGCCACTTCGCCGACTTCGACGCCTTCCTCGCGGAGCTCGTACGGGACCGCATCGCCCGGCTCGACAACCAGGCCGCCACCCTGCGCGCCGCCGCTGGGACCGGCGCCCCCGCCGACCACCTCACCGAGGCACTGACGACCCTGTTCGGGCCGGTCGGCGTCGCGATCGTCGGCCTTGTCACGTCCCGCGACGAGCTTCGCGCCCGGCTGCGCCGAACCACACCGCACGGCATCCCGCTCCTGACGGAGGCGACGGCCATGATCGCCTCCTACCTCACCGCCGAACGGGAATTGGGCCGTCTCGCGCCCGATACCGACGTCGAGACCCTCGCCCCGACACTGATCGGCGCGGGCCACCTGCTGTTCGCCGACCGGAAGGGCACACCACCAGAGGCCGGAGCCGTGCACAAGGTCGTGTCAACGGTCATCGCCGGCGCGGTGCGGGATCCCGGACCGTGAACGACCCGACGGCACGGCGGTAGAGAGCGAGCGCTGTCGAACGATCGTCGCGCCGCCTCGGGCATCCCAAGAAGCTTCTAGGAGTGTGGTTGTGGAACTCAGCTCGGTGATCATCGCGGTGGCAGGCGTCGCTGGAACCTTGGGGGGCTCCGTGCTCACCCTGCGGGGCTCTGAACGAGCGAAGCGCCGGGAGATCGAGCTACTTCGTAGCCTCGAGGAGATTCGCGAGAACGATGCACTTCGCCGCACCTGCTACACGGAACTCAACCGGGATTCCCGCCAGTTCACGACAGCCCTCAACCGTCACTTGCACGTCATACGGGAGCGTGCCGTGGACGACTCCGACAGATCGGCCCTCGAAGAGGCGAAGAAGGCACATCGCGATCGGTACTCCGAAGCGCAGATGATCGCCTCTGATGAGGTGCTCACGCGGGCGAGCGTCGTCAATCGGGCCCTGAACGATGCCTACGGCCACATCAAGCGTCTTGAACGGGATGAACCCGGACCGGGGGAATCACTGGACACCGCAGCCGCGGCGCAGGAAGAGGTCTGGGCCAAGCTGCGGGCCATGAGAACGGCGATGCGGCGTGAACTAGGCGTGTCACAAGAAGACATGGACCCCGGGCGCATGCGGGGGGCGGCGGCTCGCGATGGTGCTCGAATGCCCTGACATGAGGAGAGTCTCCGCAGGGGCGTTGTCCGACCCCGCCCCTACGCTCGGCACATGAGCCTTTCCCTCTACTACCACGCGCACCGCGCTGCGCCGCTGACCGAAGCCGAGGCAGCCGCGGTTGAGCGCATGGTCGCCGCCCACCAGGCTTCCTTCCCCTACGACTACGAGGAGAGCCTGTATCTGTACGACGACGGCAACGAGCCGGACGAGATAGTGGCGGGGTCGACCAGGATGCCCATGGAAGAAAGTCGACTCATGCCGGTGATCACCCATGTGCTCGAGGCGGTGACCGCGTTGCGCCGGGCCCTGCCGGATGCCGAGTGGTCTGTGCATATGGACGACGTGGACATCCCGTGGGACGAAGACCAGGGGTACGCCCTGCCGGAATGAGAGGCCGCCGCCCTCATGGCCGAACCGGACACGCCCCGGACCAGCGACATTTCATTGTGGACGGCCCCGCCGGGGCAGACGAGGGCGGTTCGTGCGAGAAGCACACCAGCCCCGCCCGCGCGGCTCGCCCGTGCGAAGTCGCCGGAACAGCGGTCTCGCGCCGAGGCGTTGGAGTGGTGCTTCGCCGTGGTCTGCGCCTCGTTACCGTGGTGCTGATGGTCACCTTCTGCACGGCGTCGCAGTTCCTCGGTCCATCCGCACCCAGCAACCTCGTCCATGCCGCATGGCTCCACCCGGCGGCCGACGTACCGGATGAATACCGCGCCGTCATCGTCCGGGCCGGCACGCTGTGCAGCGCGCCGCAGGTCACGCCCGCACTCATCGCCGCCATATTGAAGGTGGAAAGCAACTTCGATCCCGACTTGTCCGATCCTGCGGCCGACGAGTACGGGATCGCCCGCTGGACTCCGCGCGTGCTGCGGTACTACCTGCCCCCGGCTCGGCAGAACAGAGTCCCCGGGCCGCCACTCGACCCCCACGAGTCGATCATGGCCATGGGCCGGATGCTGTGCACCCTGGCTCCACAGTTGGAGGGCGTGGCCGGTGATCCGGCTCTGAACCTGGCGGCCGCCTACCGCACGGCGACGTTCGTGGTGCAGAAGGAGAACGGCATACCCGCGCGTCTCCGCCCCTATACGGACAAGGTGCGTGCCCAACTGATGCTGTACGCACCCCAAGACAAGGCATGCCTTCCGTACGCGGTGACGGAAAGCTCGTACCCGGCGCCCTGCGGTCCTTGAGGACGAGAGTCCGAAGCGCTGCCGGCGCGTCATGGGCGAACGGCGCGCGGAGGGTGCTGAAACCCGTGTACGGATCGGGCGTCCGTAGGATGATCGGATGGGCATTTTCGACAGGTTGACGGGCACGAAGTACCCCACCAGCGGCGCCGCACCGCTGTCCACCGCAGAGGTCCGGGCCGCGCTGCTCGCGATCAACGGACCGGACGTGCCGTACGTCGTGCGCAACGGCACCCCGAAGGAAGGTGCCGACCTCGTGGCGGAGTGGCGGATCCGGGAGCTGAGGCTGACGCTCAAGACCCGGATGCGCCTGGTCCCCGCGAAGCGCGAGGTGCGGGCGCTCGACGAGCAGTGGGACGCGCGGTCGGGGGAGTACGGCCGCGGGCGCGCGAGCACGGTGTCCCGGGAGTGGACGTACGAGCGGGGGCCCGACGGCCGTCGGCGCATGGTCGAGACGCACCGCTTCAACTCCCGGGACATGCGTGACCCTTTGCAGAAGGCGGTCCTGGACGCGGGATGGACCTGGCGCGGAGTGCTGTTCGGCCTGTGACCGTCAGAACATCGTGTTGTCGTTCTTCGACGTGGGCGGGACGGTCTGGAGGACGTCCCAGTGCTCGACGATCCCTCCGTCGTCGTCGAGGCGGAAGATGTCGATTCCCGCGTACTCCTCGTCGGGCCAGACCTGATGGCAGTGCAGCACCACGTGGTTGCCCTCGGCGATGACGCGCTTGAACTCGACGCGCTTGCCCGGGTACTCGGCGGCCATGCGCTCGAAGTAGTCGATGAACGCCTGCTTGCCGTCCCCGACGTGCGGGTTGTGCTGGATGTAGGTGTCGCCGGTGTACTTCTCGATGGCTTCCGCCGGGCGGCACTGGTTGAACATCAGGTCGTAGAAGGCCGTCACCGTGGCCTTGTTCTTCTCAGGATCGGTCATGGCGGTCACCGTAGTAGGGGCCCGTACGGCGCCGTGGCACCGCGCCCACGCCGCCGCGACTCCAGGACCGCCAGCCCGGCGACGACCGGGCACAGCAGTCCTGCCGAGCCGCGAAGACCGCGAAGTGGAGCAGGCGGGCGCCCCCTCGCCCGCAAGCGGTCAGCCCCGACCGTACGTACGGTGGAAGGGATGGTCCGGCTTCCCATGGAAGGGGCGAAGTGGCGATGAGCGAGAGCGGACAGGCGGATCGGCCCGGGGCCGCCCCGGGTGGCCAGAAGAGCAGCGGCCCCCCGTCACGGGGACGGACCGTGATCGCCGAAGGCGTGGTGGCCAAGATCGCCGGAATGGCGACCAGGGATGTGCCGGGCGTTCACGCGGTGGGCGGCGGGCTGGCCCGTGGCGTGGGCGCCATGCGGGAGCGCGTGCCCGGAGGCGGCGGCAAGTCCGTCACCGCCGGCGTGAAGGTCGAGGTCGGTGAGGTGCAGGCCGCGGTCGATGTGGAGATCGCGGTCGACTACGGCGTCTCGATCATCGAGGTCGCGGGTGACGTACGGGAGAGCGTGATCACCGCCATCGAGCGGATGACGGGCTTGGAGGTCGTCGAGGTGAACCTCACCGTGACCGACGTGGACGTCCCGGGAGAGTTCCTCGGAGAAGAAGAGGAAAGCACGGAGCGGCGGGTCGCGTAGTCGGCGTGGACCGGCCCTGCCCAGCGGCCTCTTGACCGCTGACGACGGCGCGCTGCCGCCGGATCATGAGTCCACGTAGGCTCGGCGCATGGGTGACTTCTTGGCGGTCCTGACGATCTGCGGTGGGTTCGCCGCGGTCCTGGGCGGCTTCGCGTGGCTGGCTCTCCATGTCCGTCGCCGAGGTACCGCGGGCGCCGCCGTCAGATCGGCTCTGGCCTCGTGGGAGGAGGCCTACCGTGTCACCTCCCATGAGTCCTACTACGAGATCCGGGCGCAGGCCGAACGCAAGGCGCCCCTGCTGTCGCCTGACGACGACTGGCGGTCGAGCAGCCGCGAAGCGGGAGACGCGGGGGCGGGAGAAGTGGGGAGGAAGCCACGTCGGTCCGCCTCTCGTTCTCGACGCGGACGTGTGAGCCCTCGGCGCCTGGTGCGGCGTTTGCGCCCCGGGCGCTGACCGTGCCACCCCGAAAGTGGACGCCCTCGGGCTGGCCCCCGGGTCCTCCGTGGTCGCGCTCATCAAGTCGAGGGGGATCTCCCTCGCCTCCGCCTGATCCTCCCCGGCCGCCGGCAGGGCGGCTCGCGCCTTTCCGATGGAATCCCGCATGCGGGGCAGGATGGAAGGGCACCCAGCCGTTGGAGGTCAGTGATGTTCGAAGCGGGCGATATTCGTGAGTGGCGCACTCACGACGTGGTCGACGCGGGCGGCCACAAGATCGGCACTCTTGAGTCCGTCTACGTGGACACCGCCACGGACCAGCCGTTCTTCGCGACGGTCACGGTCGGTATGCCCACCCGGCGCCGCCTGGTGTTCGTCCCGCTCACCGGCGCGACCGTCGGACCCGGCTACGTCAAAGTCACCTACCCCAAGAACCAGGTCAGGGACGCCCCCTCCATCGACACCGACGGCGTACTGCCTGCCGAAGAGGAGCACGCCGTCTTCACGCACTACGAGCTCGACTACCAGCCCGGCGCCGGCGGCGAGCGGCGCCTCGCGCGCCGCTGACGCGCACAAGGAGGACGGATGAGTCTGTTCCTGCTCCTGATCATCGCGGCGCTCGTCCTGGGAGTCATCGGGGCCACGGTGGAAGGCTTGTTCTACCTCCTGATCATCGGCATTGCCGTTCTGGTCGCCGACCTCGTCTATGCGGTGGTGCGGTTCCGACGCGGCGGACGGCACCACCGCCGCACCCGCTGACGGGCGAGGCTGCCGGCTATGAGCGGGACGACGTCAGATGACCTGGTCGCGTGGCGAGGCACGGTGCGCCTCGAGCTCCGGGGTGGCCAGTAGTTCGGCGATCCGTGTCTCGCGCCCGCCGACATAGGCCGCGAACCCGGGTGCGGCGACACCCGCCACCGTCCCGAACTCGCCGTATCCCGCCGCCCGTTCGATCAGCCAGCGGGCCGGACCGAGACCCGAGGTCTGCACGCACGCGCAGGCGCCCGTACGGTCCGGGGCCGGGGCCGGGGCCGGGGTCGCGGTGGGCGGGGCGGTAGTCGTCCATCCCGCCCAGCCTGCCGGGTGCGGACGCCCCGGCCGCCCTCCCGGTGGCACCGTGAGCACCAGTCGGACGCGCGAGTGAGCGCCATGACCGGGCGGCTTGCCGCGCCGTGCGCGTGCGCCACTCCTGGGGGACGCTGGAGGCATGCGCCATGCGCCCATCGCCGTCCACCCGACGCGGCCCGCCGGCGGCCGCCAGGTCACCCTCCGTGTCGAGGGGCGGGACGTCGTGCTCGGCGTGGCCCTCACCGACGCCGAAGTCGTCGATCTCTTGCGCCGGGCCGGGGTGGACAACGCGGACGAGGCAGTGTTCGGCGACACGGGGTTGGTCGAATGGCACGTCGACGACCCGCACTCATACGAGGCCCAGCCGTCGGACACGGACATTCCCTGACACGGACATTCCCCGAGAAGCAAGGGCTGCCGTGAAAGGCCCCCGTCTCCCAATGAGACGTACGTTCGATTTCTGGCTACTCTGGTACCCATGGCAGCGCATCTGCAGGGGTCACTCTTCGACCAGACCGACGACATTCATCTCGGTCCGCTGACCGGTCTGCGGCGAACCGATCTGGGAGACGGGGCGTGGATCGACCTGTTGCCCGCCTGGCTGAGCGGGGCGGACGCCCTCTTCGAGGAGCTCGTCGCCTCCGTGCCATGGCGCGCCGAGCGGCGGCAGATGTACGACCATGAGGTCGCCGTACCGCGGCTCCTCGCCTTCTACGGCGAGGAGGACACCCTCCCGCACCCGGTGCTCGACGAGGCGCGCGACGTACTGTCCGCGCACTACGCCGCCGAGCTCGGCGAGCCGTTCACCACGGCCGGCCTGTGCTACTACCGGGACGGCCGGGACAGCGTCGCCTGGCACGGCGACCGGATCGGGCGCGGCTCTCGGCAGGACACCATGGTCGCTATCCTGTCGGTGGGAGAACCACGCGATCTTGCGCTGCGGCCGCGCGGGGGCGGCCCGGCGAGGCGGTTGCCGCTCGGCCACGGCGATCTGGTGGTGATGGGCGGCTCGTGTCAGCGGACCTGGGAGCACGCCATTCCCAAGACCGCGCGGGGCGCGGGCCCCCGGATCAGCATCCAGTTCCGGCCGCGCGGAGTGCGCTGAGGCCCTTCCACCGCAGGCCAAGGGGGCCCGCCGGCGCTCACTGACGTGCCGACCGGGGGCCGCCCGACATGCGGCCCCCGGCGTCAGGCCCGGAAGGGGAGGGGGCGGCGACGGATTCAGGGGCACACGCTCCGGCCACGAGCCCGCTGAACCCGCCCGCGCATCGGCCCTTCCTACTGCGCCATCTCGTAGGCGCCGGACAGGGCCTCGACGCGCTGCCAGACGCGCGCCGAGCGGGCCTCGTCCACGACCGGCCGACGGACCGCCTCCAGGGCCCAGCGCTGCTGCTCCGCCGTGGCGGAGCCCTTGCCGTGCAGCTCGACGGCGTGCGCGGAGAAGTCGCGCACGAGGACGGTGAACAGCTCGTCCAGTACGTCCTCGTCCAGGCCGGTCAGCCCGGCCTGCTCCAGGATCAGCTGGCCATGGACGACGAGCGAGAAGAGCTGGCCGACGGCGAGGAGGAGGTCCAGGTCGCGGCTCTGCTGCTCGTCGGGGGCGGCGGTGGTGACGAACTCGCACAGCGCGTCCGCCTGCTCCCGGAAGCGGACGACGTTGGGCAGGTGCGCGTAGGCGTCGAAGGCCGGGCGCCAGTCGTGGAAGCGGACGGAGCCCAGGCCGCGGGCCGGCCCCTGCTGGAAGAGGAACGCGTCGTCGGCGGCGTCCAGGCGGGTCGGCACGGGCGCGTACTCGGCGGGGTTCAGCAGGTGGTTCCGCATGAACTTCAGGATCAGCGCGAGGTTGACGTGGACGGTGCCCTCCAGCTTGGGCAGCCCCCGGATCTCTATCGCGGCCTGGGCGAAGTAGTTGTCCTTCTCGAACCCCTTGGCGGCGATGACGTCCCACATGAGGTCGATGACCTTCTCGCCCTCGGTCGTCACCTTCATCTTGGTCATCGGGTTGAACAGCAGGTAGCGGCGGTCGTCGGGGGTCGCGGACCGGAAGTAGTCGACGGCGCGGTCGCTGAACTGCTTCATGCCGACGAGCCGGACGTACGCGTCGGTCAGCTCGCGGCGCACGTGCGGGAAGGCGGTGACGGGACGGCCGTAGAGGATCCGGTTGTGGGCGTGCGTGACGGCCTCGTACATCGCGTGCTCGCAGATGCCGATCGAGGCAGTGCACAGATTGAACTTGCCGACGTTGACGGTGTTGAGCGCGGCGTCGAACGCGGCCCGGCCGGTGTGCAGGATGTCGTCGGGGCCGACCGGGTAGCCGTCGAGGCGGAATTCGCTGACGTACTTCGAGGAGTCGACGACGTTCTTGACGAGGTGGTACGCCGGGTGGCGGCTGTCGGCGGCGAAGAAGACGTATCCCTCGGGGCCCTCGACGTCGGTACGGCGGCCGAATACGGAGACGAGCCCGGCGGCGTTGCCGTTACCGATGTAGTACTTCGAACCGCTGGCCCGGAAGCCGCCTTCGCCGTCCGGCTCCAGCAGCATGTCGGTCGAGTAGATGTCGGCGCCGTGGGCCTTCTCGGACAGGCCGAAGGCGAACACCTCGCCCTGGGAGAGCAGCTCCGCGGCGCGGGCGCGCGCGGCGGCGTTGTCGCTCTGCCACACCGGTCCCAGGCCGAGGATGGTGACCTGCCAGGCGTACCAGTAGTCGAGCCCGTAGAAGCCGAAGATCTCGTTGAGGGCGGCGATCCGGGCGGTGTCCCAGCGCTTGTCCGGGTGGCCGTCGGCCGCCGAGGCCGGGGTGAGGAAGGCCGCGAACAGTCCTTCCTTGGCGGCGAAGGCGAGGAAGTCCCCCAGCCAGGCCCGCGAGCGGTAGTCCTCGATCAGCCTGCGCTTGCCGCGGTCCTCGAACCAGTCGACGGTGGCGCGCAGCAGCCGGCGGGTCTCCGGGTCGAAGTGCGCCGGGTCGTAGGTGCGCGGGTTGAACAGCAGCGGGTCGGTCATGGATGTTCGCCTTTCCGGCTGGGGGTCGGGGGAGGTGGGAGTGCGGTCGAGGCGGGCGGCCGGTACACGGGCACCGGGCCGGCGGCCGGCCTCCGGGGCGCCGAGTCAGCGGCCGGAACCGGGTCGGCGACCTGGTCAAAAGGCCGGACCGGGGCAGTGGCCGGCTCCGGGTCAGCGGCCCGGTCGGCCGCCGGAACCGAGTCGATGGAGCGTGGCGAGCACGTCGTCGAGCCAGGCGAGCATCATCCGCTCGTACGCGATTCCGCCGCGGAGTACCGCGTGCTGCAGCTCGCGCCCGGCGTCGGGTACCGCGGAGGCGTCGGCTTCGCCGAAGTCCCGCCGCTCGCCCGCCAGGTAGTGGGCGAGCCGGTCCCTGTGCAGCCGCTGGTGCCGTTCGACCTCGTGTACCAGGGCGGCCGGATCGTCGAAGGCCGCGCCCCGGATCTTCACGGCGAGCTCGTGCCGCATGCTCTCCGGCTGGATCGGTTCGTGAAGCCACTCGGCCAGGGACGCCAGGCCGAGGTCCGAGACCGAGTACTCCTTCTTGTCCGGACGGGTCTGCTGCGTCACCTCGCGCACGTCGAGACGGCCGTCCTCGTCCATGCGCTTGAGGACGCGGTAGATCTGCTGGTGGGTGGCCGTCCAGAAGTACCCGATCGAACGGTCGAACCGCCGGGCCAGTTCATAGCCGGAGCCCGGCTTTTCCAGCAGGGAGACGAGGATCGCGTGCTCGAGCGCCATGCTGTGATCCTGCTATGCAACTTGTTGCATAGACAAGCGGCGCCGCTCAGGTGAGATGCGGCTCACGGCCGGGCGGGGGCGGGTGGTGAGGCCTGGGAAAGTCCCGCGCCGGGACCGACCGGGCCGACGGTGAGCGACATCGCTGGTCACGGCAGCTGTGGCAACAGCCGGACCTCGGCCTCGGGGAGCTTGGCCCACCAATGGCGGTAGCGGCTGTAGACCGCCGCCTCGCGGCCGGCCAGGAGCGCCGTCAAGGACTGGGCCTCGGCGGCGAGTCCCTCCCAGGCGGCGGGCGGAAGAGGCTGGAAGGCCGTGGCTTCGATGCCGCCGTCCACCGGCCGCCACACGCCGGCGACGTAACCGTCCACCAGCAGCGTGGGCAGCACGTCGCCGTTGACCCGGATCACCAGAGGGCGGTAGGCCGGGGGTATCACCCGGCTGCGGTCGGCGTAGGCCAGCAGGACGCTGTCCCACATCGCCATGAGCCGGGGCGGCGCGGGAAGGTCCGCGGGTGGCCGATCGGCGCCCGGCAGGTCGAACAGCGCGACACCTTCCGGCCCCTTGAGCTCCTCGACTGCGCCGTCCAGGGCGCGGAGGGCTTCGCGAACGGATGCCCGCCGCACCATGGCGAACTGAGCCACGTCGGCCACCGACGCGGGCCCGAACCCGGCAAGATAGCGCAGGATCAGGGTCCGCAGCGCCTCCGGTTCCACCCCCGGCCCCGTGGAAGCGGGCCCGGTCAGTGCCGCGATGAAGGACGGCCGGAGGCCGAACGACCAGGGCGCCTCCGTCGGGGCGTGGTGCAGCGGCGCGTACGCCTTCAGCCCCCACCACGCGCCGTCCCTCTTGTCGGCTCCGAGCTGCTCCTCGACCCAGGCCTGCATCTCGGCCGAGGTGCGCGGGCGGTCGGCGAAAGCCAGCAGCCCCGGCAGCAGTTCTTCGGCGTCCGCGGGTGTCAGCCCGGCGGCGGCGAAGCGAGCGCCGAGCCGGGAGCCGTACAGCGTCGGCCGCATCGCCGCGCGGAAGGCCGGATAGTCGTCGGCGTGTACGGCATGCAGGGTGATCCGCATCAGCGTCGCCTTGACCACCGAGCGCCGCGCGAAGGCGGCGTCCAGCTCGGCCGGGGTGAAGCCGGTGAGCCGGTTCCAGAGCGCGAGGTAGGGCGAGGCCGGGTGCTGGGCCTGGAGGGCGACCACGCGACGTACCCCGTCGGAGACGGTCAAACGCTCCCGCCGCAGCAGCAGTTGGCGGTGGAGAGTGGCCCGGTTGAGTTCCTGCGCGGTGATCTTCACAACGCGGGATTCTGCCGTGGCCCGCCCTCACCCGCCAGGGACGCCGCAGCCCCTCCTGCCCGTTCCAGGGCTCTCCATCGCTCGCGAAGTACGGTCTTTGTACGTGAAAAGTCCGCTTCCTGCTAGGGTCGGGACCGGAGGTGCCATGTCCGAGTTGTTCGACGCCGTCGACGCCCTCATCGCGTCCGCGTCCCCGCTGCCGCCCCCGGCCGAACGGGAACGGCTGCGCAAGGCCCACGGGCTGACCCAGGAGCAGGTCGCCACCGCACTGGCGGTCCGCCGTGCGACGGTCGTGTCGTGGGAGAACGGCAAGACGGAGCCGAGGCCCCCGCAGCGCGAGGCGTACGCGCGGCTGCTGGAGAAACTCGCGGAGCTCTACCCCGCCAACCACGCGGAGCATGTTCAGGACACGGCGGCGCCCCCGGCCTTCGCCGGTTCGGCCGTGGCCGCGCCGCGCGCTGCCGAGCCGATCGAGCCCGGTCGGCCGTCTCCGCCTCCGCCCCCCGATGCCGGAGCGGACGCCCCTGCGAAGACGCCGCCGCGGCGTCCCGCGGCAGCCGCCTCGTTCTCCGCTTCCGCGGACACGGCGAGGACGTCCCCGACCTCGCCGGCGCCACGGCGCCCCAGCGCCAAGAAGGCGCCACCCACGTCTGCACCCGCGCCCATCGCCACGGTCGACGGACGGTTCGCCCACGGCCCCCTCGCCGTCATCGACGCCGCCGACGGTGACGTATCCGCGTACTGCCTGGGCGGCCTCGTCCTGGACGTCCCCGCCAAGTCCCTGCCTGCCCTGGTGGAGTGGGCCCTGACGGAGGCACAGCTCGGCGCGCCGCGCCTGCACCGCTCCGGCAAGGACGCCGACCCCGTCCTGGTCCTCACGGACGCGGCCGCCGCGCGCTACGGACTCCCGGCGCGCCTGAGCGACGAGGAGAGGCGAGCCGGGCGGCTCCCCGAGGGCCACAAGGTCCTGAGGCAACTGGAGAAGGCCGACTGGCAGCTCACCCGGCGCGGCTTCGGTCCGTGGGCCCGCATCTACCGCCCCGCCCAGGGCGGAAGGCGTTCCTGCGTCCAGCTCTGCGTCCTGGGCTGGGACGCACTCGACGCCCGGTCGTGGGGAGAGGCAGCCCAACTGCCGCCCGGTGACCTGGCGAACCTTCTGTGCACCTACGCGACACGGGTGATGACGCCGCGCGGGTCCACCGCCGTCACCGGTCTCGAGCTCATGACCGCGCTCCATCCGCCGACCCGCGCGAGCGAGCCGGACGAGACCGGCAAACGGCACAGCGAGCACAACCCCGGCTCGCTCGGCACCCGTCCCGTGCCGTGCGCGCCGTGCGAGGCCCCCGACGGGCATCCGCTGCTCGCCGACCTTCCGCGTTTTCACCAGCGCACCCCGGACGAGGTACTGGTGGAGGAGGCGTACGACTGGGCCCGGCCGCTCACCGACGAGGAGTGCGCCAAGCGGTTCGTCGTGGGCATCGACGTGAACATGGCCTTCGCGGCGGCCGCCAACGGCACCGTCGTCGGTCTCGGAGCGCCCGTGCACGTCAGGGCCCCCGCCTTCGACCCGAAGATGCCGGGATCCTGGCTGGTCGACCTCTCCCACGTGAAGGTGGACGAGCGCCTGCCCTCACCCTTCACTCCGACCGGTCGGCGGCCCGCGGGGCCCGCCTGGTACGCCACGCCCACCGTGGCGTACGCGGTGGAGCTCGGCCACCAGGTGACACCGGTCGAGGCCTACGTCCGGCCGGACAACGGCCGCTACCTGGACGGCTGGTACAACCGGCTGCGCGACGCGTACATCGCCACGATGGCGGACCTCGGCGTCACCGCCGACCTGGCACCGCAGGAGTTCCTGGACGCCATGGCCGGGCACAAGCAGACCGACCCGGACATGGCGATCGTCCTGGCGGCGATCAAGGCGACCGTGAAGGGCGGCATCGGCAAGCTCCGCGAACGCCCGCGCGGCGGTGGGTGGCGGCCCGGCCAACCGTGGCCGGCCCTGAAGCGGCCCACGTGGCGGCCCGACATCCGCGCGGCCGTCATCTCCAAGGCCCGCGTCAACATGCACCGCAAGATGCTCAAGACGGCGGCCGCCACCGGCCAGTACCCGGTCGCGGTCCTGTCGGACTGCGCCGTCTACGTCTCCGACGGGCCGAGCCCGCTGGACTTCCTGCCCTACGCGGCCGGCAAGCCGCTGCCGGGCGGCTTCCGCCTCGGTGTCTCGCCCGGCATGGTCAAGCACGAGGGCACCCAGAGCGTCCTGTGGGCGGAGGGCATCCGCGAGGACCACGGCGCCGAGCTCAACCTCGCCCGGTACATCAAGGACGGCGACGTCACCACCAGGGACGACGGAGAGTAGGGCGTGATGGGCAAGCTCGAAGACGGTCTCGACAAGGCGGTGCGGGGCGCGTTCACCCGCCCCGTCCCGAAGACGGCCGGGGCGCGGATGCGCTATCTGGTCAGGCAGCTCAAAGGCACCAGGCAGGTGGCCGCGCTGCTCGGGATCACGCAGCGCACCGTGGAGCGGTACATGAAGGACCAGATCAGGAGGCCGCGCGCGGAACTCGCCGCGCGCCTGGAGCGTGAGGTCACCAAGCGCTGGCAGCCCCAGATCCGCGCCAGGGCCAAGAAACAGGCCGCGACCACCGGCGGCATCGTCATCGACACCCGCGCCCGCTTCGGCTACACCGCCGCCCCCGGCACCACCGACGACGCCCGTCTGCGCCACCTCACCCAGGCCCTCCCGCCCCAGTACGCCGCCCGCCTCTTTCAGGCGCAGGAACAGGGCGCCACGGAACAGCAGTTGCGCGAGATCGCCGCCGAGGGCCTGCAGGAGATCTACTTCAAGGACCACGGCCGCCGCGCCCAGGGCCTCCTGGTCGAGTTCACCGACATCGACTACGTCGACTTCGAGCTCTAGCCCCGCCCTGAAGCAGCCGACCTCCCGATACGCTCCAGCTGAGCGTTTGCTCAGGTTCGCCGGGGGGCCGTTCGGCGGCAGGGATGTGTGGTGAGGGAGAACATGGCAGTCATCGACGCGTGGATGCAGCACCCGACGTTGAGGCACTCCCAGCACGAGATGTTCGCCTCGCTGCGGCGGTGGACCGGGCGCGGGCCGCTGGAGGAGCCATTGCCGGTCCGGGCGACGCTGGCGGCGCTGGAGGCGGCCGATGTGGAGATCGGCTTGGCGGCGGCCTGGTACGGGCCGGAGGGCGCGCTGATCAGCAATGACGAAGTGGCCGAGTTCGTCGAGCGGTCCGGCGGGCGGCTGCGGGGAGTGGCGGGCGCCGACCTGGCCCGCCCCATGGAGGCGGTCCGGGAGCTTCGCCGGGCGGTCGGGGAACTCGGCTTCGTAGGACTGCGGATCGTGCCGTGGCTCTGGGGTCTGCCGCCCACCGACCGTCTCTACTACCCGCTGTACGCGGCCTGTGTGGAGCTCGGCATCCCGTTCTGTACGCAGGTGGGGCACACCGGCCCGCTGCGGCCCTCCGAGACGGGTCGGCCGATCCCGTACATCGATCAAGTGGCCCTGGACTTCCCCGAACTGACCATCGTGTGTGGACACATCGGCTACCCCTGGACAACGGAGATGATCGCGGTCGCCGACAAGCACGAGAACGTCTTCATCGACACCAGCGCCTATACCGCTCGCCGCTATCCGGTCGAACTGGTGGAGTACGTGCGCGGCCGGGGCCGCGGCAAGGTTCTGTTCGGTACCAACTACCCGATGATCACGCCCGCGCAAGCGCTGGAGCACCTGGACGATCTGGGCCTGGACGACGAGGCGCGGGGGCTGTTCCTGGCCGGCAACGCCCGTCGGGTCTTCGCGCTCTAGGCGAGTGCGGCTGGAAGTCCGTGGCTGATCGTCGGGGGCCTGCGGGCGGACCTACGGGCGCGCGGACATGAGAAGGCCTCAGCCCTCTCCCAGTACCGCCCGGATCACGTGCCGCGCGTTCTGTGCCATGGCCGGGTTCGTCCTCCGGTAGTACGGCAGGGCGATCAGGGCCTGAGAGAGTGTCCGCCCCCGGCCGCGCTTCCAGGTCGCGTCATCCACGCCGAGCGCTTCGCGGAAGACCTCCCTCGCGTGGCCCGGCAGCAGGTTCCATGCCGGGAACAGATCGCAGGCGGGATCGCCCACCCCCGTGCATCCGAAGTCGATCACTGAACTCAGCCTGCCCCCGTCCACCAGCAGATTGCCCGGCATCAGGTCGGCATGCAGCCACACCGGCGGCCCGTCCCAGTCAGGGACCCCCAGCGCGTCCTCCCATACGGCGGCCGCCGCGTCACAGTCGACGCCCTCCCGCGGGATCCCGCGCAGTTCCTCGATCGCCGCCCGGGTCTCCGGGTCCTGCGACGCGAGCGGCCCGCCTCGGTGCGCCCTCGGCGCTCCCGGCAGGGTGACGCTCCGCATCGCCGCCACGAACCCGGCCAGATCCTCGGCCAGCAGTACGGGCTCGCTCAGCGCCCCGGCCTCGGGGTTCTCGCCCGCGACCCATCGGTACACCGACCACGGCCACGGATACCCCTCGGCGGGCTCGCCGGCCCCGAGCACCTCGGGAATGGTCATGGGCAGCCGGGGCGCGAGGCGGGGCAGCCACTCCTGCTCCATCGACACGTCCTCGGCTCCGCCCTTCAGCAGCGGCAGCCGTACGACCATGTCGTCACCCAGCCGGTACATGGCGTTGACGGTGCCGCCGGAGGGGAAGCGCTCCACGGCCAGCCCCGCCCACTGCGGGAACTGCCCGGCGATCAGCCGCCGTACGAGGTCCTCGTCGATGGGGTACGCGCCGGGATGCATCTGCCCTGTGCTCATGGGGTGCCATCCGATCGCCGCACCCCTGCGGACGTCAAACGCTTTTCCGCACGTCACACGCCCGGCCCCCGAGGCGCGGTGCCGTGGCGACGGGGGGTTTGCGTGACGGTGACCTGTGCAAGAAGTGGTGGGGACGACGACCGGTGACCGTGGCCGTCCCACGACCCAGGAGGTCCGCATGCAGAACATTCCCGACGACCGGAAGTACAGCCGCGAGCACCTGTGGGTGCAGGTGGTGGGGGACGACCGCGTGCGCGTCGGCATCACGAACCCCTGGCAGAGCAGTCTCGGTGACATCAACCGCCTGGAGCTCCCGGACAAGGGGGCCGCGATCGACGCGTCCCAGCCGGCCGGGGTGGTCGAGTCGACGAGCGCGGTCGCCGAACTCCGTATGCCGATGAGCGGCACAGTGGCCACGGTGAACGAGAAGACGGTCGCGGCGCCGTCGACGGTCAACACGGATCCGTACGGCGAAGGCTGGCTCTTCGAACTGACCGTCGACAAGCCGGCGCAACTGGACGGACTGTTCACGGCCAGCCAGTACCTGTCACTCGACGAGGGCGTCGACCAGGACCTGCCCGGCTGATCATCGAAGGGGACAGATGTAGGCTGCCCGGTCGGCGGGAGGGACCGCCGCACGGAAGGGGGCCGGACCGTGGCAACGGATTCAGCCGGTTCAGCAGTCTCAGCGGTTGCCCCGGAACCAGCGGCGCAGTTGGCCGACGCGGGCCGGAGTCGGCTCTGGGACGCCGCTTCCGTGCGGGCCCGCGTGGCCGCCATGGCAGAAGCGGACCCGGACCTTCAGCGATTCGGTTCCGCCTTCCACGGATACCGACTGCGGTCACCCTTGACCGAAGAGGCGGTCCATTCCTTCGAGCGGACCTTCGGTGTCGGCCTTCCCGGCACCTACCGAAGCTTCCTCACGGAGGTCGCCGACGGAGGCGCCGGTCCCTACTACGGCGTTCTCGGGCTCGAAGAGGAGCTGGATGACGAGGACGCGGTGTACGACCTCCGGGAGGAGAGCCGCGGGGCCGGCTTCCTGGCCGCACCTTTTCCCTACACCCGGGCCTGCCCCGGGCCCGGCAAAGGCGGCCACGCCGACTACACGCTGAGCGGGACCCTGGTCATCGCGGAATGCGGGTGCGGGATGTTCTGCCGCCTCGTCGTCACCGGGGAGAGCGCAGGACAGGTGTGGTTCGACGACCCGGACTGGGGCGGCTTGACCCCGGGACCCGACTTTCACACCTGGTACGAGGCCTGGCTGGACTCGCCGAGCTGAGGCCTCACCGAGCAGGCACCGCATGACCACCGACGGCCGCCGTGATCGGCCTCTTGCCGGGCCCGCCCAGGGGGCGCGGCGCCCTCACCCCGCAGGCGCGGCAGCGGCGTGAAGTGCCTTCGTGGTGAACTCGTCGAGGGGGTAGAACAACTCGATCGCCAGTTCCGACAGCGTCACATCGGCCGGCGCTTCGAACGTGGCCATGGTGCTGAACATCGATAGCTCGCCCAGCGGAGTGCGGACCCTCAGCGGCACCTGCACCGGGCCCGGACGTGCCGCTGGGGCGGCGGTGGCCTCCGGCGCCTCCTCGTCCACCGGGACGGGGTACCGGCACACCTCTTCGTACAGCGCGCGCAGTTCCGCGTCTCCGGTGGCGTCGACCTGCCGGAGCAGCCGCTGGAGGAAGAGCGTCCGGACCTCGGGGAGATTGGCCAGTCGCGAGGCCAGGCCGTCGGGGTGGAGGGTCAGCCGGAAGACGTTCGGTTGTGGCTGGAGCAGATGCGGCGGTATCCCGTCCATGAGTACGGACATGGCCCGGTTGCCGACCAGCACGTTCCAGCACCGGTCGACGACGACGGCGGGATAGGGCTCGTGCGTGGTCAGCATCATGTCGAGTGCGGAGCGGACGGAGGCCATTTCCTCGTCGTCGAGACTGCTCTCCCGGTACGCGGGCGCGTAATCGGCCGCCAGCAGCAGGGTGTTGCGCTCACGCAGGGGGACGTCGAGCGCGGCGGACAGGCGGAGCACCATCGTGCGGCTCGGGCGCGCCCGCCCCGTCTCGACGCAGGAGAGATGCCGCGCGGAGGTTTCCGCGAGGAGGGCGAGTTCGAGCTGGCTCAGCCTGCGGCGGCGGCGCCACTCCCGTAGCAGGGCACCCACGCGTGACGCCTGATTCATCTCCATGTCGACGAGAATAGTTGCCTGTTGATCACCGCGGCCATGACCTCGGAGGTCATTGAGTTCGTGATCCCCGCGATGCCAAGGTCTCACCAGACCAGGGCCGGTCAGGCCCCGGCCACGAATCAAGGAGACCCGTATGAGCAGTCCGGCCACGATGAGCACGCCCGCCACGGCCGCCCCGCCCCAGGCTCGCGACCGCGCCGCGGCGGATCTGCTGCGCACCAGCCTGCGGATCGACGGCTGGAGTACCGCCCTCTTCGGTGTCGTCCTGCTCGCCGGAGGCGCGTGGCTCAGCGGTCCGCTCGGCCTGCCCGTCACCTGGGCCGTGCCCTTCGGAATTGCCATGCTGGGCGGGGCCGCGGCCCTCGGCCTCATCGTCGGCTATCCGCAGATCCCCACGCGCCTCGTCACGGCCGTCGTCGCAGCCAACGCACTGTCCTGTGTGCTGCTCCTCGTGCTCGCGTTCACAGGCGTGCTGCCGCTCACCGGCCTGGGGGTCGCTTTCCTGATCGTCGGAGCGGTGGTGGTCGCCGCCTTCGCCGGGCTTGAGTTCGTGGGCCTCCGTCGCGCAGCGGCCGGATGAGTCGCTGACCGTGCCGGATACGGACTTGCCCCGATGGAGGGGCTCAGCGGGGACGGGTCTCCCCGTCATTAGTGCGCACGTTCGGATTCTAGGGCTCTGGTCGGCCGAGCAGCTTCCCCACTGGTGGTGAGGAGGTCGGCCAACCGCTGTGCGGCGTCCGTGGGGTGAGCGGTGTGGAGGAGTTCCGTACGGTGCAGTAGTCGGGGTTCCTCGACCGGGATCGCCGTGACGCCGGAGAGCGTGGCGGCCACAGGCAGGGGAAGCGCCGCGAGCCCGTGGCCGGCGGCGGCAAGGACGGCCAAGCCGTGCAGGTCGGTGCCGCGGTGGCGGATCCGGGGACGGAATCCGTCGGTGCGGCAGACGGCGCGCAGCCGGTCGAGGGGAATGGCGGTGTCGGGGGCGTCGATCCACTGAGCCTGCGCCAGATCGGTCAGCCGCACCGCGGGGCGCCGTGCCAGGGGATGGCCCTCGGGGAAGAGGACGGCCAGGGGCTGTTCGGCTGCCGCGAGCGTGGTCATGGGACCCAGGTCCGGCAGCGGCAGCGGGTCGCTGGGTGCGGCAACGCCGTCGACGAGGCCCAGGTCGGCGCGATTGGTGAGCACGTCCTCGAGCACCGCTTCTCGCCCCAAGACCCGTACTTCGAGATCCAAGGGGCGGGTGACTGTCCGCAGTTGGGCGAGGCTGTGTGCGAGGGCCGGGGTGAGGGCGGCGGGCGAACAGGCGAGGGTCAGCTGGGTGGGATTGGCGTGGTGCAGGCCGGCGATGTCGGCGCGGGCGGCGTCCAGGCGCAGCAGCAGGGCGGGGGCGTGCTCCATCAACCGTGTACCGGCCGGAGTGGGGGCGACGGGCCGCCGTTCAACCAGTCGGCTGCCCAGGTCGGCTTCGAGCGCGGCGATGTGCTGGGAGACGGCGGACTGGGTGTAGCCCAGGGCCGAGGCGGCGTGGGAGAAGGAACGGTGTTCGAGGACGGCGACGAAGGTGCGCAGCAGATGCGTATCCATGTGCATCAGTGTTGCTTATGTGGAGTGCAGCAATCATCGTTGGACGCGATGTGGGGCGGTCGGCAGGATGGCGGCATGAACCACACGGCACGCATCGCACTGGTCGGGGACCGCTCCGACTCCGTCCGCTCCCACGCTCGTATTCCAGGCCTGCTGGAAGCCCTTCGCGTTCGGGACGGTCTGGATCTGGACGCGTACTGGATCGCCACGGAGGACGCCGATCAGGGCATGGACGGCTTCGACGCCGTCTGGGTTCTGCCCGGCAGCCCCTACCGCAGTGAGACCGGGGCCCTCGCCGCGATCCGCGCGGCACGCGAGAGCGGCATCCCCTTCCTGGGCACCTGCGGAGGCTTCCAGCACGCCCTGCTCGAATTCGCGCGCAACGTCTGCGGCCTGGATCGCGCCGCCCACGCCGAGAACACCCCGGACGTCGCCGACGAGGACGCCGTGATCGTCCCGCTGGCCTGCTCGCTCGTCGGCCACGAGGGCGTCATCCGGATAACCCCCGGCTCCCAGGCCGCCGGCCTGATCGGCGCCGACCGCGCGCAGGCGCGCTACCACTGCAACTACGCGACGAACCCCGCTTACCTGGACGCCCTCAGCGCACACGGCCTGACCTTCACCGGCACCGACGAATCCGGTGACGTCCGCATCGCCGAACTGCCCTCCCACCCCTTCTTCCTGGCCACCCTCTTCCAGCCAGAACTGGACGGTGACGGCACCCGGCCGCACCCGCTGATCACCGGCCTGGCCGCCGCCGCCGTCGACCACGCCCGCACCCGATGAGCCCGGGCACCACGCGGGCCTGGGTCAGCTCCCTGCTCCGCGCTTGGCTGCGCGCGTGCACGGTGCCCGATGCCCACGCGACGAGCCCGCTCGCCCCGACCACGGAGGCCGCACTCACCGCCGCGCGCGTCGACCACGACCCACACCGATGGCCTGCCGAATCTGCTTGAGCCTCCCCGGCTCCTGTAACCGTCGACAGCGGAAGCTGACGCAGCCCGAGAAGGTGCGGCGGACGCGCTGCGCCTCCGGGTCGATCGTTGCCACGGTCTGACTGATGGAGACTATGCAGTTCTCGACTCCTGGCTGAGGCAGTTGCCTCGGCAGTAGGCGGGCGCGGCGATGTCAGGTCACGCCAAGTCAGGCCAGGTCACGCCAGGCCAGGTCAGGTCAGGTCAGGTCATGAGGACACCGGATTCGTGGCGAGGGCGTAGGCCCGATTCGTTTGATCACTTCCGTCGGCCGGGGGTTGTCGTTGATGATGTCCGCGTGACCAACCGCATCAGCGCTCTGATCTCGGCCTTCGGCGTCCTTGTCGGCGTATTGCTGGTCGCCGTTGCCGTTCGTGACTACCGCTTCGGGGCATCGATCCTCTGGATCGGGACGGCAGTTGTGATCCTTCTCAGCGCCTTGTACGCGCTCGTGCGGGACGTGCGGCGGCTCCGCACCGAGCCGACGGTCTGACGGGCGGCGCCGGCTCCGCTCCGACACTCGCACCCTTCGGCTTCGTCACCCCGCCCACCGGCCTGACAGGAACGTGAGGGCGAAGACGGTTGTCAGGGGTACGACGAGACAGAGGTAGAGAGTCTTGACCCGCGGCCGGCGCAGGCTCCACGCGGCCAGGGCGATCCAAAGGGGCCACCACAGCAGGGTCGCGCGGGGGATCGACATGTACCAGTACGAGGTGCCCAGGGCCCACAGGTTGAGGCCGGTGTAGACGGCCTCGGCCCAGCGGCGTTTCAGGAGCAGCAGTACGAGCACGGAGAGCCCGACGAGCATCGCGAGGAGTTCGGCCTGGAACATGAAGGCGTACGGCGTGGTCTGTGCATGGGTGAAGGCGGCGTGCCAGGTGTTGGCCCAGGCTTCCCATGGAGTGTGGAAGGTGCGGTACCAGCCCCGTTCCTGCGCATGTTTCCAGGCCATCCAGTCGCCGGTGTGCGCCTGCAGGTACCAGGTGTAGAGGGCCGCGGGCAGCGCGGGCAGGGCCAGCCAGGGCAGTCGGCGCCAGTGGTGGCGGTTGCGGGCCGTGAGGGCGAAGTGCACGGCTATGGCGGCGGCGAGGAAGAGGCCGCTGATGCGTACGGTCGTGGCCAGGGCGGTCAGAGTGGCGGCGAGGGGCCAGTGGTGCCGCTGGGCGGCAAGCCAGGCCGGCAGGGCGAGTGCGAGGAAGAGCGCCTCGCTGTAGCCGGCCGCCAGGAAGATCGCGCACGGTGAGAGCAGCAGGAAGAGAACTGCGCGCCGGCCGGTGTCCGTACCGGGCAGGTGCAGCCGGGCGATCCGCGCCAGCGCCACGACGGCGACGGCCCCCGCGACGAAGGAGATCAGCAGGCCGGCCGCGGTCCAGTCGGGGATGACGGTGTGGACGGCCCGCAGCAGAAGCGGGAAGCCGGGGAAGAAGGCTTCGCGGTTGTCCCAGCCCCTCAGCCAGGGGCCTGCCTCGCCGGGGAAGTACCCGTCGCGCGCCACATGCAGGAAGTGGGTCCAGTCCCACTGCTGAAAGGGTGCGAGGACAGAGCCGGGAGCTCGGGTTTCGGCGTCGGCGGGAAACAGCCACCGGGTGCAGTAGGCGGTGGTCCAGACGCCTATTCGGGTCATTAGGTACAGCCACAGTGCTTCACGGTCTGCGGTGCTCAACCGGTTCGCCAAGGCGCCCCACAGGGGTGCCCTCGCACTCTGCGGGCCGGGTCCGGACGGTGCCCGGCTGAGAGGCGACAACTGGTCCTGGTGGACGAAGAACTGCGTGGACACAGTCTCCTTCTCACTCGCCCGTGGTGACAAAATAGGCATATCGGACTCTCTTGGTTGTGTGGAGGCGCGCGGGACCGCCCGACGGCGGCCCGCCGGGTCACGAGGCGAAACAGATCAGGGTGCTGAGGTGCCGACCCCATGGTCGGGAGGCTGCGACGAAGTGGCGGACGAGCTGCCTGTGGTGTCCGTTGTGGCCGGGCTGGTGGTGGTTCCCGTCGCACCGGGGCTGGAGTAGGTGCCGGTCGACGGTGGCCGGGTGGTGGACGCGGGCGACGGTTCGCGCGAGGACGACGGGCTGGTGGCCGGGAGGACGGGAGCGGGCTTGCCCGGCAGGAGTGTCGCCGTGGCCGCACCGCCCCCGGCGACGATCAGGCACGCGGCCGCCGTGAGCGCGACGACATGGCGCCGGTGCGCCCGCTTGCCGCGTTCGGCGATCTGCGCGATCGGGGCCGTACGCGCACGGGACTGCCCGGCGTCGGCCGCTTGCCGGAACAAGTGCCGGAGCGGGTCATGGGGCTCAGGCATCAGGGGCCTCCTCAATGCGCCAGTCCTGCAAGCTGTGGGCGAGCGCGGCGCGTCCGCGGACCAGGTGCGTCTTGACGGTGCTGGCGGACAGACCCGTCTCGCCGGCGATCTGCTCGACGGTGAGGTCGCACAGGTAGTGCAGGGTCATCGTGCGGCGCTGCTGCGCCGGCAGCTCGCGCAGCGCGTCGACCAGCACCACCTGATCCGGACCTGGGCCCTCGACATGAGGTGAGGGGCCACCGCGCCTCCAGGCGTCGGTCGTACGCCGACGGAAACGCCATCGGCTCACCGCGAGACGCCAGGCGACCGTACGGATCCACGCCTCGGGCCGGCCGTCACGGTCGAGCTGCCGGCGCCGGCTCCACCCCTTGACGAACGCCTCCTGCACGACGTCCTGAGCCTCGTGCAGATCGCCGAGCATCACGTACAACTGCCCCGTGAGACGTGCCGCCGCCTGGGCGTAGAACTCTTCGAACTCCTCGACGGTCAACAGCCACTCCCGGATCTTTTCGCTTCACCGGGCATACGCTCGGCGCGGCCCATCCGGTCGACACCGAACACGAAGAAACACAGTGACGCTCGTCACGCACCCGAAAACACACCGGACGCGCCTTGCCGCCGACGGCCCCAGCCTTGCGGCCCAACCCTGCCCGCTCAGAACGTCACGCGGCCGCGGACGCGGCAAGGCACCCCATGGATCGCCGATGGCAGCGCCTTTGCCGAGACGTCCCGTACCCGGTGTTGCCCGAAGGCGGCACCGGGGTACGACTCAGGCCTGGCTCGTCCAGCGCTGTGAGGCCTCCCCGGTGCACGATTGCGTCACCAGGCCGCTGCTCATGCCCAGGTCGAGACAGCCGCCGCCGTAGCTGCTCCGGAGGCTGCCGCCCGACGCCGTACGCCACAGCCGGCCGGCGTCCTGGGCGCAGTCCCCCACGAAGACGGCCTGGCCGAGGCCGTTGGAGTACAGGCACTGGCCGGTCTGCTGGTTGACGAGCTTGAAGCTGCCGTCCGACCGGCTCCGGACGGTCCACCGGGCGGTCGAGTCCGAGCAGCTGCCGGAGTCCGAGGCGCCGTAGACCTGGGTGATGCACTTGCCGTTGTCGCCGTTGCGGTAGCGGTGGGTGCCGGAGGCCGGGGGCTTGGTGGTCGGGGACGTCCCGCCACCGGAGGTGCTGGAGCCGCCCGGGCCGCCAGAGCTGGTGGAGCCACCGGAACTGGTGGACCCGCCAGAGGCGCTGGAACCAGTGCCTCCGCCCGTTCCGTCCTGTGCCCCGGTGCCGGCGCCCCCGGAGACGGCCGCGCCCCCGGCGACCGCGCCCCCGGACCCGCCCGTTGCTGACTGCCCCTTGCCACCGTCGTTCTGCCCAGCAGCGTCCGTCGCCGGCGACTTCACCGGGGACGCGACACCCGAAGGGCTCCCGCCCCCCGTCGACGGCATCGGGCCGGTCGGCACGGAGGCCGATGGGGGCGGCGTGGTCTGCACCTGGGCCTGAGGCGTGGACGTGTACGGCAGATGCTGGATGGCGAACGTCGTACCGCCCGCGACCACGACGACGGGGACGACGGCGAGAAGGACACGGGTGCGGCGGCGGCGCCCGGGACGCTCGGGTCGCTCCGGACGGGCCTCGGCCCCGGGCTTCGGCTCCGCCTCGGTGCCCTTCTCCAGCCCCTGCTTCCGTCCCTTGCCCCGTTCCAGGTCCGGCCCCTCGTCCGGTTCCGGCGTGCCGCCCGTGAGCGGGATCGTCGGTACGTCGATCTCCTGCACATCCGCGGCGAAGGCGGCTCGCTCGGACAGGCGCTCGGTGATGGCCCCCGGCCACAGCGGCGCGGTGAACGGGCCGTACCGCGAGGCTCGTTCGAACAGTTCGGCGGCGGTGGGACGGCCTTCGGGGTCCTTGTCCAGGCAGGCCGCGACGATCTCGGCGAGGTTCGGCTCCAGCTCCTGCAGCGGCTCCAGGTCGGGTTCTTCGTGGACGATTCGGTACAGCACCCCGTGCCCCGACTCGTCGCCGAAGGGCGGCCGGCCGCACGCCGCGTACGCGAGGACCGAGCCCAGCGCGAACACATCGGTGGCGCCCGTCAACCGCCGTGAGGCCGCCGCTTGTTCGGGGGCCATGTAGGCGGGCGTGCCCACGACCATGCCCGTTCTGGTCAGCTGGCTCTGTTCGGCGGCCCGGGCGATACCGAAGTCGATGAGGGTGAGACCGTCGAGGGTCAGCATGATGTTGGACGGCTTGAGGTCCCGGTGCACCATGTCCAGTGCGTGCACCGACGCCAGGCCGGCGGCCGCCTCCCGCAGCAGCAGCCACAGCGCGTGCGCGGGCAGGGGGCCGCCGTGCAGCTCGATGGCTTCCCTCAGGGTGAGCCCGGGGACGTACGCGGTGGCGAACCACGGAGGGCGTGCGGTGCGGTCGCTGGCGAGCAGCGGGGCGGTGGCCGTCGCGGGTAGCCGGGACAGGTTGTCCAGCTCGTGCCCGAAACGGCGTACGAAGTCCTCGTCCTCACCGACGACGGAGGACAGCAGTTGCTTGACGGCGACGTACCGGCCCTCTTGGACCCCGAGGTACACCCGCCCCATACCGCCGGCCCCCAGTCGCCCCGCCAGCGGAATCGACCCGATCCGCCGCGGATCCTCCGCCTCCAGCGGTTCGGCTCCGCTCCCCCTCAGCTCCAACACGTCAGCCCCGTCAGAATCGGAATCAGTTCCTAGAAATCTACTCTAGAACGAGCGAGTGAACCCAGGAGCCCGAAACGACAACGCGTCGAGGTGGAAGGGAACTTGCGCCTCCCAGCGGCGTCACATGTCAATGCCGCTGACGCCCCGGTTCGCTGCGGATGAGCGCTGGGAGCTTGCCATGTCAGTCTCTTCCCTACGGGGCGCCGTCGGTGTGTCAGGAGGCGTACCTCGTCACATCGCCGGTGGCCGGCTTATCACCGCTCCGGATGCGGCGCGCGTCGGCGCTGGGCTGCGCATGGAGCGACCACCGGGGGGCGTGGGTATCGCCCCGCCAGTGGGCTCGGAGTGCACCGGCGGGGCGCGTCGCGTCAGCCGATCGCTGTCAGCGCGGCTTCGGCCATGGCCCGTTCACCGGCCGCGTTGGGGTGGAAGGGCGCGGCGGCGCTGGTGGTGAGCGGTTCCATCCAGCGGGTTCCGGCCGGCTTGCACGCGTCGTGCCCGATGGACTTGGAATAGGTGTCGACGTAGACGGCGCCATGTGTGGCGGCCTGAGCGGCGATCACGGTGTTGAGACGCTTGTGGGTGTCACGCAGCCACGGGGCGTCGCCCTTGGCGATCGAGAAGACGGAGGGACAGTTGGTTCCGTCGTCCGGCAGGATCGCGGGGTATCCGGTCACCAGAATCCTGGCACGGGGAGCGCGCTGGTGGATGCCGTCGAGGGTGGCGGCGAGTTTGGGGGCAGTGGCGTTGATGGTGGCGGCGAGGCTGTCCGTGCCGGTCCAGGTGTAACTGCTCTTGCACGGGGAGCCGGAGGGGTTGAACGCGCCGAGGAAAACGCAGCGGGTGATGATGTCGGCGAAGCCGACGTCGTTCCCGCCGATGGTGAGCGTGACCAGGTCGGTGTCCGCGTTGAGCGCGTCGAACTGTGGGGGCGCGGAGGGGTTTTGCGCCGAGGCCATGTGGACTGTGGTGGCTCCGCCGCAGGTGACGTCCTGGTGAGCTGCGGGAGACAGCGCGGAAGTCAGCAGCGAAGGGTAGTTGACGTTGGAGCGGGCGCAGGCGGAGTTGACCTGGTCCGGCACACCGGCCGCCGAGGCGTAGGAATCTCCCAGCGCGACGTATCGGTTGAGCGCTGCATCGGAGGCCAGGGCGGGCGTCGCGCCGAGCGCGGTCGCGGCGGCCAGGGCGACTGTGGTGGTGGCGAGGGCGAGAGCGGTACGCGTGCGGCGGCTCGCAAGCGCTGATCGCATGACGGTGCCTCTCGTGGTGGGGGAGGGGAAGCCTCCTGCACGTTGACGGGACGTCAGGAGGCGTACGAGGCCGACGGCGGTGCGGGCCCGTCCGCCCCGCAGCCGGCTCCCGCGCGGGCACTGCGCGCAGTTACTGGTGGGTCTACTGGCACGTAATATGCGGTCGGCGTACTGGAGCGTCAAGGTGTCCGACGGTAATTTCCGAGGCGGGGACCACCGGATCTCGGGCGGACCAACAACCCTGCGTGGAAGGTGACTTGGCACTCCTCGTGACTGCTCCTTGAGCGCGGGAGAGCCCCTGCGGACGAGGCGATGCGCCACTCGGGCGGGGTGGTACGGAGCGGGGTGCGGCTCCCAGCCGGGTCGCCCCGGGAAGCCACCACGCGGTCGAGGAACCGTACGGCCGTGGGGTGGCCGAGTCGGCTTCGCCCGTCCCCCCGACTCGGGAGGCCGGGGCGGGCAGCGGGCCTGCCGGGCGACGAGCCCCGACCCGGGACCCGGACACGGGCGGCTGCCCGGCCTCGGCCGTGGTCCCGTCGACGATCCCGCCCCGGGCGAGACGGGCGGCGAGCCTCGACCCGCCGGCCCGGACACGGGCGGCTGCCGGAGCGCGGCCGTTACTGGCCTCGGCCGCAGCCCCGACGACGATCCCGTCGGGGCCCGCGATCCCGCCGGGCGCCGGGCGGGCGCTCCGAACCCCGAGCCGGTAGGGCACCGCCGTGGTCTCCCGCTCGCATCCGCCGCATCAGCCCGCACCAGCCGCCCCGGGCCGTCAGGCCCCGAGCCGCCGGCACCCCCCTGGGTAGGGTGGCGCGACAGCACATCATGAACCGAAAACAAGGAGCAGACGTGAGCGAGCCGGCGTCCATCGCCCTGCAGCAGGAGATCGCCCGGGAACTCGAGGTCGCCGCGACCTTCGACCCCGCGTACGAGATCGAACGCCGGGTGGCCTTCCTCGCCGAGCGGCTGACCTCCACTGGTCTGCGCTCCCTCGTGCTCGGTATCAGCGGCGGTGTCGACTCCACCACCACCGGTCGGCTGTGCCAGCTCGCCGTCGAGCGGGCCCGCGCCGCCGGGCACGAGGCGCGGTTCTACGCGATGCGGCTGCCCTACGGCGTACAGGCCGACGAGCACGACGCCCAGCTCGCGCTCTCCTTCATCCGGGCCGACGACGTGCTGACCGTGGACATCAAGCCCGCGAGCGACGCCGCCCTCGAGGCCTCGCTGGCCGCCGGCGTGAGCTTCCGCGACGCCCGTCACCAGGACTTCGTGCACGGGAACATCAAGGCCCGGCAGCGCATGATCGCGCAGTACACGGTGGCCGGCGCGCACGACGGACTGGTCGTTGGTACGGATCACGCCGCCGAGGCGGTCTCCGGCTTCTTCACCAAGTTCGGCGACGGTGCCGCCGACCTGGTCCCGCTGACCGGTCTGACCAAGCGCCGGGTGCGCGCCGTCGCGGACGCGCTGGGCGCGCCCGCCGAGCTGGTGTGGAAGACCCCGACGGCCGACCTGGAGACCCTCGACCCGGGCAAGGCCGACGAGGACGCGCTCGGGGTCACCTATGACGACATCGACGACTTCCTGGAGGGCAAGCCGGTGGAGGAGCGGGCCTTCGAGACGATCGTCAGCCGCTACCGCCTCACCGACCACAAGCGCCGGCTGCCCATCGCCCCCTGAGGACTCGCGCGGCAGGACGGCGGACACGGCGACTGGCCTGTCCGCTGGCAGGCCTGCACGAGCGCCACGGCGTCGGGCCCGCCGATGGCGTCGAGGGCCGCGCCCTGCCCGTTTCGCAGGCTCACCCAGGCCGGTGGGAGAGAGTGGCGGCGGGAGGCGTTCCAAGGGACGGGTGGCGCGGATGCGCGGACGAACGGGTCGCGCGGATGCGCGGACGAAGACCGTCACGCCCGTCATGCCCTACGCGGGAATGTTCTCCGTGGGCCCCGCCGACAGCCCTCCCGCGGCCAGCTCCCGTTCCGTCAAGGGGGGACCTTGCAGGGCGGGGGCCTTGGCCCCCACCGCCGCAGCGAGGAGGATCCCGGGACGGAACAGGCGAGTGGGGGCCGTCTCCATCGTCATGACGTCCAGAACCGAGAGCATGACCCGTCGGTTGCCGGCGCCCACGGTGACGACGCGATCGAGATAGCGGGCCATGGCCCGCTCCATGAGAGTAGGCGGCTCGTCGGCCGCGCCCGGGTAGAAGATGTCCTGGCCCGTCGCCAGGTTCCAGGCGTCACCGACGGGCCCGGCGACCGCGCGCTGGACGCGCCGGGCCGTGCCGGCCCCCCGCACTCCGACGTCGCGAAGTACGCCCCCCATGGCCAGGACGGACTTGGCCGCGACGGGCAGGCCGTGACCGTAGACCGGGTTGTACGTGGCGACGGCGTCGCCGAGGACCGCGAAGCCCTCGGGCCAGCGCTGCGCCTTCTCGAAGAACCGCCGGCGGTTGGCCGTGCTGTGGCTCACGGCCACGTCGGTCAGCGGTTCGGCCTCCGCGACGAGGTCGCCGATGATGGGGTGGCGCAGCCCACGGGCGAACGGTATGAACGCGTCGGCGGTCGCGGTCGGCCGGCCGCCGCGGGTCCCGGACAGCGTCACCAGCCATCGGCCGCCTTCGATCGGGACGAGAATGCCGCCCTGGCCGGGTCGCCCGGACCGGGGGTCCGCCTGGACGTTGACGACAGGGAACTCGCGGGCCGCGGCGGGAGCCCGGTAGATCCGGGTGGCGTAGCCGACGCCGGAATCCACCGAGCGCTCCTCGACGGCGGGCAGGCCGAGGGCCTCCAGCCAGGCCGGAGCACGGGACGCGCGGCCGGTCGCGTCAATGACGAGATCTGCGGGGATGATCTCCTCGGTCTGCCGGACGCGGGCGCGGACACCGACGACCCGACCCGCGGTCCCTTCGAGCGCGAGGACGGTGGCCCGCTGGCGGATGGTGACGCAGGGCAGCCGCCGCACATGAGCGCGGATCCGAGCGTCCAGGAGGTCGCGGCTGCACGCGAGGATGTAGTGCCGGGGCCGCTCGTGCCGGCCGAACCACGCGCCGGGGGGACTGAGGGACACCAGGTCCGTCATGACGGGGATCCGGCCGGCGCCCGCGCCGACGAGGTCGTCGGATATGCCGGGCAGGATACGGGTCATGGCCTTGACGCCGCCCGACCAGATGACGTGCGCGTGACGGGCCTGGGGGAGGCCCTTGCGCGGCTCCGCGCCCTCGGGGAGCTCGTCGTGTTCGAGGACTGTGACGTCGGCGAAGGCGGACGCGGCGGCCGCGGCGAGCATGCCGGTCGTACTTCCACCGAGGACGACCACCGCCGGCCGCCGAATGGCCGGCCGTCTTTCACTCATGGGTTGTCACACGCTCTCTCTTGTGGCCGCGCGCTGCAGGATCGTTTCCACGGCGGCGGGCCTGCGCAGGGCTCGCGAGATGGGTTCCAGGGCGCGGTAGTCCTCGCCGAGGGAGGCGGATGCGCCGTGGTCCTCGGGTTCGCTCCCGGAACAGAAGGCTCTGATCGCTCCGGTCACCGCCGCGGCGGACGCGACGACGGCTGCTCGTTCCTCGGTGTGGCCTGCCTTGACGGCCTCGTCGTAAGCTCTGGCGCGCAGGTCAGCGTCGAGGAATCCGGCCAGTTTCAGCAGTCCGTCGTTGATGTCGGACTCCCGCCGCATCAGGCGCACCCCCGTCGGTGCCCAGGGGCCCAGACGTACGGCTGCCGCCGATGGATCGATGGCGCGCATCAGGCGCCACAACGGCCCCAGGTTCCGGTAGCTCCTGCGCTCCTGCATGTGTTCCTGCACAAACGGGCCGGCCTGCGGAATGATGAATCCGACTGCCACGAAAGCGCCGTTGAGGGCTGCCATGGGCGGTGCCACATGGGTGCTGAGCCAGTCCAGGTCATTGCCGGCCCATCGGGCGAAGTAGGCGGACAGCTTGGCGCCCTCGTACACGATGCCGATCACATAGCCGATCTGCATGGAGATCAGCCCGGCGCGGAGGTACGGCCACTTCCTGACGCGGGGGATCCATGTCCACAGCAGGAGGGCGGCCACCACGGTGGAGGTGGTGTGGGCGAGGAGGTACAGCAGGATGTGCTCGCGCATCCACGGCGTCGTGGCGTAGTAGGTGTCGAGATCACGCAGGCGTTCGACGCCGGCGTCGGCGGGGAAGAACGTCACCCACAGGCCGACGATCACCGCGCCGTACGCGACCAGTACCGCCCGTACCTTGCGGGTCCTGCCGGGGGACGGGTCCTCCCGCCAGGTGATGATCAGGCCCAGGCAGGAGGCGCAGAAGGCGGTCAGCAGGGTGTAGACGATCGGCGCGGCCACGTTGGGTTCGCCGATCAGGGCGTTGATGCGTGCGATGTTGCTCGGCGCCGCGGAGACGAACACACAGGTGGCAAGGACCAGAAGGCCCGCGACGGCACGGACGTCGGGCTCCCGTCGCCAGGCGCGGACGATGCTGGGCGCCTTGATGACGAGGGCGGCCGTCAGGGCCGCGGCGGGGATGGCGTAGGAGATGTAGTAGTCGGCGAGAGCCATGGGTTCAGTTCAGTCCGTGGTAGTCCAGGGACGTCCGCAGGCGGCCGACGACGGTGTTCTTGGTGACCGGCCCGCGGGCATGGGGGCCGGTGATCCAACTGCGGAACTGTCTGCCGACCAGGAGGCCGAAGGTCTCGGCGTCGGCCTCGTGCTCTTCGTCGAAATCGCTGCGAGCAGCCACCGCGAGCAGGGCGTCCCAGTCGACTTCCTCCAAGGAGAGCATGCGGGCGGCAACGGCGGCTCCGCCGACGCTGTGGGAGCAGTCAGCTGCGTGCTCGTGCCACAGTTCGTGGCCCAGGATGACGAGCTGGTGCTCCGGCGTGGCGCGCTCCTCGATCACGATCAGCGTGTTGGTGCCGAAATCGATCCGCAGCCCGGACGCCGTGTCAGCCGGGAACGTCCTGAACTGCAGGCGAACAGGCCGGTCTTGGCGTCGGCTCATCACCTCGCAGAGAGCCTGCATCACGGCAGAAGGCTCGGACGGGCGCTCCAGCTTCTGCCCTGCCTCATGGGCCAGTTCGGCCAGGAGTGTCTTCATGGGCCTGGTGACGCTCACTTCTCCCCCCGCCCGTTCGACCGGAGCATCGCCCCGAGCATCTGCGCGAACATCGCCTCCTGTACGGGCGTCGGTTGCAGACCCTTCTCTCGCAGCGGCTTGTTGAGACGCGAGAGCGTCTCGCGGAGAGGAGTCGCGGTCTCGCTCACCGATGGTTCTCCCTAGGTCGGGGCATGGCTCTGGTGCTTCTGTGACGGCTTGACGGTACTTGCCCGGCCTAAGTTGGACCAGGGCTGTTTCCACGATCCTCGCTGGCCGGAAAACGATCGTTGACACGGCACGGTCGCGTACCGGCGCCGCGGCGCCGCAGGTGAGACGCATCAGTGAGCGCATCGGTTGATCGACTGGTGTGAAGAGATGGCATAGGGGACATTCGGGTGGGAAATTGCCCGTATGGAAACTGGCTCGGGTCTCCATGCCGTCGTCGTGACCAGTTGCACGACAACCAAGGAGGCACTCATGACTGTTGGGAAGTTTTCCACCATGGCCTCGACGGCGGGATTCACGGTCGACCCCTATCGGTTCCCCGGCGCGGTCATCGACGATTTCACCGAACCCGCCTGTGCGTTTGAGTCCGGCGACTTCCTCCTGGCCGCCCCGGACCCCGGACAGCGCGTGTCGCTGCCACTGGAGCCGGCGGACCGCAGGCGACTGGACCTGCACGCCGCCCTGACCGCGGCCGGCATCGCACCTTTGCCAGGCGACCTCGAGGCCATCAAGGCCCTGTGCGCTCTGGACGACGCCACCCACTTGGCGCTCCGGCGGTGGATCAGCCGCGCTCTGTGAGGGTGCGGCTGCGGCGGTAGTGGCGATGGCCAGGGGCGGGAGCCGGATCCCGGCAGCGCCGGCCGCCATCTTCCGGCGCCGCACTTGAACGCGATCGCGTCCGTAGAACGCGCGGCGGGCATGGGGGAGTAGACGTTTCCCGGCTGCGTACCCCTCGGCACTGAGGCGGTGGCCGCCCCTGAAACACTGCCCCCATGCGCATCGGTTTATGGATCTTGGGGGCGGTCTACGCCGTGCTGCCGGGGGCGGCCGCCGTGTCTGTGTATCTGGACGGGCCGCCCGCCGACCTGACGCTGATTCAGATCGCCTCGTTGGTCCTCTTCGGCCCGCTCACGGCCGGCGTCCTCCTCCGTGCGGCGTACGATCCGCTGATCGGGGAGGGCTGGCGGTACATGCCCCCGGCGCTGCGCGTGCTCCTTCCCCTCGCGTATGTCGCCCTGATGGTCTTCTTTGCGTTCGTGGGGCTGGCAGTGCGCGTGGCCGTTCTCGGCACCGGGTTCGATCTTGTCGACAGCCCGCGGCAGTGGTGGGCGGAGGCGTCCGCCCCGGTTCACGAGCTGTGGGTACTGATGATCTGCCTGGCCGCCCCCGTACTGATCTGGACCCCGGTGGTCCACTACGAGGGCGCACAGCTGGTGCTGCGTGCCCTGGTGTTCCTCGCGGCGCGCAACGCGATCCAGTCGGGTGACACGGAGGCCCTCCGGCTCGTCACAGCGCCGCTGCGCAAGCCCCGGCGGCTGCCGAGCGTGACGGCGTTCAACGAGGCCGTCGTGGCCTCCCTCGACAGTCTCGTCCTGCTGAACCGCCTGGGCGAGACCGACGAACCGGAGTCCCTGGACGCCTGCCTGGCGGCGGTCCGCCGCGGGCTGGCCGGGATGCAGGCGCTCCCGGGGCGCAGTTCCCGGAAGTTCCTGTGGACGCTCCGGGACACCCTCGGCGACGCCCTCTGGGAACGGTACCTGGACACGCTCAGCTCGGCCGCGCTCGACGAGGCGATCCTCGTCCGTCGCGAGGTCGTGGCCGCCCCGCGCTGGACGAAGGGCATCGACGACCGCCCGTACCTGCTCCAGCTGAGCCAGGCGCTGGGCGCCCGGTTCGACCTGCGTGGTGACGAACGGGATCTGCGGGAGGCCGTCGACATGGCCGAACGAGCCGTGCGGTCAAGGCCGTTGGGAAGAGGCCCGAGCGCAGAGGCCCTGCAAATCCTGGGCGTGCAGCACATCCGCGGCGTGCGCGAGGGGATCGACGGCCCGGCCGCGTGGGAGGCCGCCGTCACGGCTCTCCGCGAGGGCATCGCGCTCGAAGAGGAGGCCGGCGGGCGGAGCTGCCGCTACCAGCTGGCCGCGGCCCTGCTCGAGGCGCCACGGGAGGGCAAGCGGGCCGCGGCGCTGGCCGAAGCGGAGGAACTGGCCCGGGGCCTGGCCGACGAGGCGACCCCCGGGACCAGGGCCGAGGGCGAGTACCGCAACCTCCTGGGCTTGGTCCTGCTGGAACAGGTGAACGACGGTCCCGATCCGGTCCCCGCGCTGTGGGAGGAGTGTGCCCGCGCCTGCCGCGCGGCGGCGGAGAACGCGGCCCTGCCCGCCAAGATGCGTGTACACGCGGCACGGCATTGGGGCCTGTTGGCGGCGGCAACCGCCGTCGAGATCGCCATGGGCCGGCTGACGCCGGAGGCGGCGGGCGACACCGTGGACCGGCTGTGGGCGTCCGGCGCGGACGGGCTCGCGCTCGCGGTGGAGCTCATGCCACTGGTGGCCTGGCGCGGCGTTGCCCACCACGACCAGCGCACCTTCCTCACCGAACTGGACGAGCTCGCCGTCGACGCCGCGGCCGCCGCCGTCGGAGCGGGCCGGCCCGAGCGGGCGGTCGAACTCCTCGAGCGGGGCCGGACGGTGATGTGGTCGCAGCTGCTCGACCTGCGCACGACCGAACTGTCCCGGCTGCGCGCCGAGGACCCGGAGACGTTCGCCCGGCTCGACACGATCCGGGCGGAGCTGGACGGCTCGCTCCCGGAGGGCGAGGAGGAGAGCCCGGCGGCGGCCGAGCGGCGGACCGCCCTGGCCCGCGAGTGGGAGTCACGGATCCGGCAGGCGGGACTGCTGCGCAGCCCGGACTACGCCACGCTGCGCGCGGCCGGCGCCGACGGTCCCGTCGTGATCGTGAACATCAGCGTACTGGGCTGCCACGCCCTGGTCGTACGCGCGGAGGGCCCCCCGGTCGTCGTGCCACTGGAGGGCCTGACCCACTCGGACGTCCGGGAGGCCCTGGAGCGCGCGGCCCAGGCCGACGAGCGGCTCGTCCAGGCCCACGCGACGCTGCGGACGGCCCGGGCGGACGGCCCCGCCGCCATGGACGCCGCCGGGGCCGGGGACACCGCCGCCGCGGACGCCGTCCAGGCCGCCGGTACCGATGTCGAGGCGGCCGAGGCGCTCGTCATCCGGGCCGAGATGCGCCGAACACAGGCCTCCGCGCGGATGCTCGACTGGCTGTGGAGCCACCTCGCCCGACCGGTGCTCGACGCCCTCCCCGAACTCGACTGTGCCACCGGCGAGTTGCCGCGGCTGTGGTGGTGCCCCACCGGCCTGGCGACCTATCTGCCGTTGCACGCGGCCGGGGCCCAGCGCGGTGGCGAGCGGGAGTCGGTTCCCGGGCGGGTCGTGCCCTCGTACGCGCCGACACTCACCTCCCTGCTGCATGCCCGCAGGCCCGTGACCCGCACGGACGCCCCGGGACGCCTGCTCCTGGTGACCGTGCCCGAGCCGGATCTGCCGGAGGTCGCAGCGGAGGCCGCGGTCGTCGCCCGGCATGTACCGGCGCTGCGACGACTGCACGACGAGCACGCGACCGTGGACGCCGTCACCCGGCTGCTGCCGGAGCACACGCGGTTGCACACGGTCTGCCACGGCGTAGCCCGTGAGGGGCTGCGGCTCGGCGGCGGCGAGATCCTCACCCCGCTCCAGCTGTCCCGTGTCCCGGCCGTGGACGCGGAGTTCGCGTTCCTGTCGGCCTGCGACACCGCCGTACCGGATCCGGACGTCCTGGACGAGGCGACCCACCCGGCCGCGGTGCTGCACTTCGCCGGCTTCCGGCACGTACTGGCCAGCCTGTATCCCGTACAGGACGCGAGCGCCCCGGCGGTGACCGACGCGGTGTACGGGCGTCTCGCGAGGGGCGACGGCGACCTGGACGCGGCCCGGGCGCCACGGGCCCTGCATGACGCCCTCGCCGAGCTGCGTGCCGCCCACCCGCACCAGCCCAAGATCTGGATGCCGTACATCCACGTCGGGGCCTGACCCCGTTCGTCTCAGGAAGAGGGGAAGATGACCGACCGCGCCCTGGAGAAACGCGCCCGCACTTGGCTGTGCGACCACTACAGCGAAGTCCGCGCGGACTTCGAGGAGGACGGCGCCCTCGACGAGTTCGAGGACGTCCTCGACGAGGTGAGGGAGGGCGGCAGCGCGCTGGAGGCGCTGCGGCAGCTGGGCCACGATCCGTCCCTGGTGCTCGGCGAACGGCGCAAGGACGGCGTGGGCGCTGCCGGGCTGTGGAGCGAGGAGACCCCGGTGAGCAGCGTGTTCCGGTGCCCGCGCGCCACCGGCCGCTGCACGGCCCGCCGTTCACGGGACGAGTCCGGCGCCTGGCCGATGTGCTACCTGGACCCGGACGACCCGGACGGGGTCCCCCTCAGGCCGGCGGCGCAGCCGGCGGACGGGAGCCCGGTCTGATGGACGGATTTCTCTCGGAGGTCGGCAAGAAGGTCACCGAACGCTGGTTGACCCGGATCGTGCTGCCCGGGCTGCTGTTCGTGGTCGCCTGCGCCGTGGCCCTGGCCCCCGGCCGCTCGGGAGCCGTGGACGTGGCGGCGACGATCGACTGGCTGGAGCGGCTGCGCACCGGCCGGTACGCCTCGCCTTCCGGGAAGGCGGCCGCGCTGGTGATCCTGGTCCTCGCGGTCGCGGCTTCGGCGCTGTGCGCGGACTGGCTGGCGTCGGGTGTTGGCCGGCTGTGGGCCGGACGGTCGCGCCTGCTGCGGCGGACGGTGGGGCGGCTGCGGGGCAGCGGCGGAGAGGTCCCGGACCGGGCCACGTGGATCGGGGGCCGGCTCGGCGCGGTCGAGGAGCGGATACGGATCCAGCACGGCGTCCACATGTCCTTTGTGTGGCCGCGCCTGTGGCAACTGGCTCCCGATGGCACCCGGCAGGAGGTCAACGCCGCGTGGGACCGCTACGCGGCGGCGGCCCTCCGCACGGCTTGGGCGGTCCCGTACGGGGCGCTGGCGGCGGCCGCCCTCTGGTGGCCGGCACTCGTGATCGGGGCCGGCCTCGCCCTGACGGGTGTGCGCGAGGGGCGGGCGGCCGTGACGGGCTTCGCCGTGGCCGTCGAGGCGGCCGTCGACACGGGCCTGAAGGGGCTGGCAGAGGTGCTCGGGGTGCCGCTGCGGCACGGCCGGGTGCTGCCGGCGGACGGCGCGTTGATCAACGAACTTCTCAACAAGGGGCGTTGACGTGACTAGTCCCTCGGAGGTCGGCCAGTCTCAGATCCGCGCCGGCGAACTTGGTGCCACGACACCGCGCCTTGCGCAGATTCGCCTGTCCGGTCAGAGCACCGGGCGCTGGGCGGCAGGGGCCGCGGCGTCCGGTTGTCGGACGTCGCGGCCCCCGTATGCCCCCGTCAGGCTCCGCCGTCCTCGCCTTCTTCAGGCGCGTTCGCGGGAGGGACAGGGGGCCAGGGGACCTCGGCCAGGAGGGGGAGAATGGACGCTTCCTCGTAGTCGAGGTGTGCGTTCAGCTCCGACGACATCTCCTCGAGCTCGGTGCGGAAGCGCTGCGGCTCGGCGACGCTGATGCCGGCCAGCAGGGCCACGAGCCGGCCCTGGATGTGCGCGACCGTGCGGTGTTCGTCGCTGAGTCGGTCGAAGGTGGCGCTCAGGTGGGGGTGATGGCGGACGATCCCGGGGAACATGTGCGCGTCTTCGCTGGTGTGGTGGAACTCCAGCGCCTGACAGAACGCCAGGCAGCGCTGCCGGATCTGCAGCCCGAGACTGGGGGCCGGAAGCCCACCGGGACCCTGGTGGGCCGCGCGTACGGCGAAGTGGGCGTCGACCTCCGCCCTGACCTGGCGCAGCTGGCCGCGCAGCCAGGTATGCACCTCCATGAGCTTGTCGGCGAGGGTGCGGACTTCCCGGGGACCCTCCCAGTCGTCGGGGTCGGCTCGCTCCAGCACCACGACGGGCAGCGGGCGGGACGTTCGGGCCTGGTAGTCGCCGTATCCGGGAACCTCCCGCACGACATGCGCGAACAGTGCGTCGCGCCGGGCTCCCTCAGCGGGGACCGCGAGGGCCTCGAAGGTCTCGGTGCCGATCTCCACCCGCACGACGGGGTGGGCCAGGACGTTGTGGTACCAGGCGGGATGCCTCGGGCCACCGAGGTTGGACCCGATGAGCAGGAGTGAATCGCTGTGACGGACGTATCCGAGCGGAGTGGTCCGCTCGGCCCCGGACTTCGCGCCGGTGGTCGTCAGGAGGAGAAGATTCTCGCCTTCGAACGGGCCACCGACCTTTCCTTCGTTGGCGCGGAATTCCTCGATGACCGATTCGTTGAAAGACGTGGGCATGCGTGTGTGTTCTCCGGAAGCTGCGGGTGATCCGCGGTGCGTGCGGATGCGGCTGATGGACGAGCGCAGAACGAAAGCGGCCGCACGGTCTCTCACCGGACACACCGAACACGGGCTGCGGACAGGTGCACACAGCGGTCGGATGATGCCGTCGGCGCCCCATTCATCGGGCGCGGCCCGCGCATGACACACGGCACACGTGATGGTGCCGGGATACGCGAAGGCGGAAAGACGACGTGCGGCTGCGCTACGTCAGTTTCAGGGCGCGGAGTAGGAACTCATGACGGACCCCTTGAAATGAAGGGTGTTCGCCCGATCGCCGACCGGCCCACTGCTCTTTGGCCGGCGCCACGCGACACCGGCTCCATTACATGCATTCGACAGGCACCTGTCAACACGGATGATCACGCGTCTTCGGCGATCGGTGCTCCTCCGCCGCGTTGAACGGCCAACCGGCTACCGGCGGGCGCTACTTGCTGCTGCCACGCCGGTGGCGAACGGCCCCGAAGACTGCCGCCGCCGCGGCCACAAGGGCGACTCCGACGAGGGTCACCGTCACGGGACCGGTGCCGGCCGCGGCCGTACGGGTCTGCGCATCCTCCGTGTGCGCGGGCGCCGTCGAGGAGGGGCGCTGTTGCACGGCGGGGGCGGGCGGTGCGGGGGCGGCCGCCACGGTGATGTCCGCCTCGTCCCGTCCGAGTGCCGGGTGGCCCGCCTCCACGGCGACCTTCCAGGTGCCGGGTGGCAGCGCTTCGGCCGTGGTGTAGGAGTTCGGGTGGGCGGGGTCGCGGACGAGCATCCAAGGCCCGGCGGTACGGGAGCCGTCGGCGCTCACGGCGTTGACGGTGGCGGCGACCCGCTCGGTGACGGGGTCCTCGTCGTTCTCCCACGTGACCACCGCGGTCACATGGCCGGCCTGCTGGCCCTTGATGTCGACCGCCAGGGTGCCGCCGTGTGCCCATGCTCCTCCCGTGCCGAGGGCGGTCAGTGCGAAGGCCGCCACGGCGGTGAGCAGGGCGGGTCGGAGCGCTGTGCGCATGGTCGTCGTCCTCCGGTGGGGCGAAATCGGTGGGGCCGACGGGCGGTTGGGACCGCCCGTCGGCCGTGGTGGTGGCAGAAGCCGACGGGTCAGGAGGCCTTCTGAAGCGTCCAGACCTGCGCGGGGCCGCCCACCGCGTGCTGCAGCTCGATCAGCCAGGACCCGTAGTAGGGGCGGTTGCTGACGGCGAGCACATAGCCGCTCGAACCGGCGCTGACGGTCACGCCGTTGCCGCTCGCGGCGATCCTCCACTGCTGCGCGGCGGTGTTCCCGCAGGGCTGCTGGGAGACCCACGTGCCGGCGCCGGCCGTACCGCCGAGCTGCAGGCACTTCCCGGACACGACCGAACGGACGCGGCTGTAGCCGTTGCCCGCGTCGTCGAAGTACCACTGCTGCTGGGCGTACCCGTTGCGCTGGGAGCCGACGAGGACGGTGCCGTCGGCGGTCCTGCCGCCCCAGATCTCAGCCGCCGTTCCGGTCGGGCCGTTGGTGAGCAGGTAGCGCGTGTTCGGCGTGGTGGTACCGCCGCCGCTGCCGGAGGTACGGAAGGCCGTCGCCCTGCCCGGCCCACTGTCCCGGCCGGACTTGTCCCGTACGGAGACGGCGAGCGTGTAGCTCGTGCCCGGCTTGAGGTTGTACACGCGGGCGGTGTTCGTCTGCACCCAGCCCAGGGGCTTTCCGTCCAGGAAGAGCTGGTACCAGACGGCAGTGTCGACGGCCTTCCAGCTGGCCACGGCGGAGTCGGACGCGACCTGTCCGACGGTGACGTCGGGCGCCGTCGTGGAGCCGCCCGTGGGAGTCGGCGTCGGCTTCGGGTCGGGCTGCGTGGTGCCCTTCGTACCCATCAGGAACTGGTTGTCGGCGATGTTCCAGTGGGTGGCGAGGTAGCTGCCGGGCTTCGGGTTCGTGTGGAAGTAGTCGTCGTGGTTGCAGTCCAGCCGGTTCTCGTACGCGCCGTCCTGACAGATCGAGCGCATCTTGGGGTAGTACGGCGTGTCCGAGTAGCACATCACGTCCCACTCGTCGGTGCAGTGGGCCCCCAGGCTGGTGTTGGGCGCGCTGTTGTTGACCGCGCCCAGGTTGTGGCCCAGTTCATGTGCGGCGGTGTGCCCACCCCAGCAGCCGGTGTCGGTACGCCCGTAGGAGGGACCGAAGTTGCTGAGGTTGCTCTGGCCGGGCCGCTCGTCGCCCGCGAACGTCCCGATGCCGCAGTAGACCTGCGTGTCCGCGAAGATCATGTACTTGCGGTCGCGACGGTCCAGGCCCTTGGTGGCGAGCGCTTGATTCGTGGCACTGAACTCGCCCAGGGACGAGGCCGGGAGCTCGATGTTGAGCACGGTGGGCAGGCAGTCGGAGCCGGTCACATAGCGGATGTGCCGCACGCCGCCGGTGTCCTTGGCGCTCTCCGAGAAGATGAGGTCGGCGTCGGAGGACCACTTGCGGAAGGACGCCAGGTACTCGGCGTACCTGTCCCTTCCGGGCGCGTGTACGTAGACCACCTGGACGCGGTTGCCGGTGCTGCCGTCCCCGTCGCACTGCACGGTCTGTCCGGCCGGGCCGTTGGCGCCCGTCGTCCTGGGGGCACTGGAACCCGCGGCGGCGGGCGGCCCGCCGGCCTTCGGGGCGGCGGCGTCGAGCCGAGGCGTGGTGCGGGGCAGTTCGCGGTCGGACGGCTTCGTGGCGCCCGGCTTGGTCGGGTCGGCCGCCGGCGCGGTCGATTTTACGGCCGGCGGCGTGTCCTTCTTGATGTCGACGCCCTTGGGCGGCGCGTCCGGGCCGTGGGTGCAGTGGCCGTCGGTGGTGCGGTACACCCCGGCGCACGGATCCCCCGCGGGCGCCGGTGACAGGCCCTTGTAGACAATTCCCCGGTTGGGCTCGCTCTTGGGCGTCTTGCTCAGCGGCTTGGGGTCCTTCTCCCGGGTGGGCTCGGCGGCCGGTTCGGGAGCGACGGCCGGCGTTCCGGCCGGCTGGGCCAGGGAGACCGGGCGGTCCGTGTCGGTTGCCGGTCGGGTGACCTCGTAGGCCACGCCTCCCAGCACGGCCATGGCCGCGACCGCGGCCGTGCCGAATATGAGTCCGCGGGATGTGCGGCGCTGTGACGTGAGTCTTCGACGTCCGGGCAAGTGGCACCTCTTCCTTGGTCAAGGGACGGTGCGCGGAAGCCTGCCAGAACGAATGGAGGGAAAATTCAGGCATAGAGGGTCTAATGAATAAGTACGTTCCGTTACCTTGCGGTTCAAACTGACGACAGATCAATTTGCTTTAGACGCAAGCCAGTTGCGTTCTGGTCGTCGCATTGGTCTAGCCCTTTTTAAGGTTTCCGTGATCTGATCGAGATCTATAAATTCCTTATTTGACTCGCTGTCAGTGGAATCCCTCACTCCAAGGAATTCGCGAGATTACGCATGGTGCGCCGACTGAAAGGGTTTCCTTGAGGTCGCATAAGTGGGCCTATGGCTCGGCCGTCCGGGCGGTACTAGAGGCCGGTGAACGACCGGAAACCGAGCAGGTCGCAGAGCGCCAGCAGACCGAGGGCCACTCCGCTGGCCAGCAGGGGAAGGGCCAGGATGAGGAGGACGCCAGTCCGGCGACGAGCTTGCGACGGTATGGCTCCGCATCCGGCAGGCGCCCGGGTCGCGCGGATCGTAAGTGATCCCCTCCTCGTCGCGGCCCCCGTTCACACCCCGGTAGGCGCGCGGTACGCCGTCGGCGTCGGTGAACAGGTAGACGTACGGCGTGTCGGCGTCCCCCGGTCGAAGGAGCCGGAGTTCTTCCGGTGCCCCTCCACCGTGATCCCCCGGGGCCGGGAACTCGAATCCCTCCCGCTCCGGCAGCGCCTCGCGCAGCACGGCGACGAAGCGTTCCACGGCGGCCGGGCTGCGGGAAGCAACCACTCGTCTCGGCCGCGTCGCTTTCCGGGCCGGTCGGGACGGCGGCGAGCCTGCGTCCGTTGCGGCCGCGCACCTCCACCCGCTCGATCGCCGCCACGCGTATGCGCCGGAGCTCCCTCCTCGACTCCAGCAGCAACTCACCCGAGCGCAGCGGGAGCGCTGCCCGAAGCGTCCGTGAAGTACGAGCGCAGACGAGGCGGTTGAGGTCACCTGCCACCCTGGAGACCACCTTGACCGGCTTCCACCGCCCGAAGTCGTCCGGCGGCCCGCGCGGAACCGGGGCGACAGCCGGTCCGCCGGTCAGCCGTTCAGTGAGCTCATCAGCTCGGGGGCGTACCGGTCGCCCGAGGCCACGCCGTGCGGGGCCACCGCGTCGATGGCGGCGAGGTCCGCGTCGTTGATCGTCACCGCGGTGGCGGCGATGTTCTCCTCCAGGTAGCGGCGGCGCTTGGTGCCCGGGATGGGCACCGCGCCCTGGTGGAGGGTCCAGGCCAGGGCGAGCTGTGAGGGCGTGACACCCTTCTCGGCGGCGAGACGGCGCACCTGGTCGACGACGGCCAGGTTGCGGTGGAAGTTCTCACCCTGGAAACGGGGGTCGGTGCGGCGGAAGTCGTCGGCGGCGAAGTCGTCCGGGCTGGTGATGGCACCGGAGAGGAATCCCCGCCCGAGCGGGGAGTAGGCGACGAGCCCGATGCCGAGCTCGCGCAGGGTGTCGAGGACGCCGTCCTGCTCGATGCCGCGCTCGAAGAGGCTGTATTCGGTCTGTACGGCGGCCAGCGGGTGGACGGCGTGTGCGCGGGCGATGGTCGAGGGCGCGACCTCGCACAGGCCGATGTGGCGGACCTTGCCCGCGGCGATGAGCTCGGCCATGGCGCCCACGCTCTCCTCGACAGGCACGTTCGGATCGATGCGGTGCAGGTAGTAGAGGTCGATGTGGTCGGTGCCCAGGTGGCGCAGGGAACGGTCGACCGAGCGGCGGATGTACTCGGGTGTCGCGTTGTGGCCGAGAAAGGCACCGTCGTCGGTGAACTCGATTCCGGTCTTCGTGGCGATCACTGCGGCTTCGCGGCGGCCGGCCAGCGCCTTGCCGAGAAGCTGTTCGTTGCGGAAGGGGCCGTAGCCCTCGGCCGTGTCGAGAAGCGTGACGCCCAGCTCCAGGGCGCGGTCGATGGTGGCGAGGGACTCGGTCTCGTCGGTGGCTCCGTAGTGGGCGCTCATGCCCATGAGGCCGAGCCCTTCGGCGCCGACCTTCAACCCCTGGCCGCCGAGCGTGCGGATCTCCATCGTCGTATCCATGGTGGTGCCCTTCGTTAGGTAACTAACTGGATATATAGAGAGTGCGCCAAGGTCGCGGCAGATGTCAATAACCAGATAGTTACTTGCTACGCTTCGAACATGGCACGGGATTCCAGCGCGACCAAGGCCCGGCTGCTCGACGCGGCCTTCTCCGAGTTCGCGACGTACGGCATCGCCGGTGCGCGAGTCGACCGCATCGCCGAGGCCGCGCAGGCGAACAAGCGGCTCATCTACGTCTATTACGGCAACAAGGAGCAGCTCTTCGACGCCGTGCTCCAGCGGGCCCTGGAGACGGGCTCGGAGTCCGTACCGTTCGACGCCGACGACCTGCCCGGCTACGCGGGCGCCGTCTTCGACCACCTCGTCGAGCGGCCCTCGCTGATGCGTCTGGTGCTGTGGAAGCAGCTGGAGCGTCCGGGGTCCACGGACGTGGAGGCGGCGTCCTACCAGGGCAAGCTCGCGGCTGTGCGGCAGGCGCAGGAAGCGGGCCGGATCGACGCCGGGCTGGACGCGGCCGATGTGCTGACGCTGGTGATGGGCCTGTCGCAGGCCTGGTTCGGCGCGGTGGGCGGTCCGGCGGCGGGCGAGACGGGCGCCGGCTGGGCGCCGGCGCGTCTGGCCCGGCACCGGGCCGCGGTGGTGGAGTCCGTGCGCCGAGCCGTCACGCCGCCCGGGGATGGGGCTTGAGGACAGAGCCAGTCACCGGTTCTCGACATCGCGTCCGGAATTTTTTGGCTCGCGCGGTGGCCCTACTGTGTGATCCATGACACAGATCGCCGGACGGTCCCGTACCCGCAGCCCGCGCCGGCTCGGATACGTGAGCGCCGGGGCGGTGTTCGCCATCGGCATGGCCGGTACGACGCTGCCCACCCCGTTGTACGGGCTCTACCGGCAGGAGCTGGGATTCTCGGAGCTGGTGGTGACGCTGGTCTTCGCCGCCTACGCGGTCGGCGTGATCCTCACCCTCCTGCTGGCAGGGGGTTACTCCGACGACGTGGGGCGCCGCCCGGTCCTGTTCTACGCGCTGGGGCTCGGCGCCCTCAGCGCGCTCTGCTTCCTTCTGGAGGGCGGGCTGCCGCTGCTGTTCGGGGGCCGGGTGCTGTCGGGGTTCTCGGCGGGACTGCTCAGCGGGGCGGGGACGGTCACCGTTCTGGAGCTCGCCCCGCCGGAACGCAAGGCGCGCGCCGCTCTTGTCGCGACCGCCGCCAACATGGGCGGGCTCGGCTGCGGCCCGTTGCTCGCCGGTCTGCTGGCCGAGTACGCCCCCGAGCCGCTCACCCTGCCCTTCCTCACCCATCTGGCCCTGCTGGCGGTGGCGTGTGCTGTCGTCCTGCTGCTGCCCGAGACCGTCGAAGACCCCCGGCGCCTGGCCCCGCTGCGGCCACGGGGCCTGTCCGTCCCGGCGTCCGTCCGGGGGGTCTTCGTGCCGTGCGCGCTGGCCGCCTTCGCCGGGTTCGCCCTGCTCGGCCTGTTCACCTCGCTCGCGCCCAGCTTTCTGGGCGAGACCCTGGGCGTCGACAACCACGCGGTGGTGGGGCTCGTGGTCTTCTCGGTGTTCTTCGCATCGACCGTGGGCCAGTGGCTGGCCGGCCGCGTGCCGGTGTCGAGGGCGCTCCCGCTCGGCTGTCTCATCCTGGTGGTCGGCCTGCTGTTGGTCGCCGCGTCGCTGTGGACCGAGCTGCTGGTACTGCTCCTGGCCGGTGCGGTGGGTGGGGGCCTGGGGCAGGGGGTGGCGTTCCGGGCAGCGCTCAGCGCCGTGAGCGACGCGGCACCGGCCGCACACCGGGGCGCCACGGTCTCCTCGTTCTTCGTCGTCGCCTACACCGGCATCTCGCTGCCCGTCGTGGGCGTCGGCGCCCTGACCCTGTGGCTGGGGCTGGTGGGCGCCGGGCTGACGTTCAGTGCGTGCGCGATTCTCGTGACCGCCGCCACGGGCCTGTACCTGTTGCGCCACCGGCTCCCCGCCTCCTGAACGGGCGGTCCGGCAGCGCCCCGACCTGGGGTGGCGATGTCCGGATGTGACACAAGCCCGTCATTGCGGTCGCACGGGCCCGGGGCGAACGATGGGGCCATGCCCGAGATCAAGCACCGCGTCGTGATCGCGGTCTTCCCCGACGTCGATCTGCTGGACGTGACGGGGCCGGCCGAGGTCTTCGCGCTGGCCAACCGAGAGTCCGGCGGCCGTGCCCGCTACCAGGTCCGCCTGGCCGGCCCCGGGACGGCGGGGGAGGCGGTGGCCACCTCCGCGGGGGTGCGGCTGGTCACCGATCTCGGCTTCGCCGACGTCGGCGCCGCGGTGGACACCCTCCTCGTGCCCGGCGCGGTGGACACGTACGCCGACGGGCCCCGTCCCCGGATCGACCAGGACGTCGTGGACTGGATCAAGAACACCGCGCCGCACGCGCGGCGGATCGCCTCCGTGTGCGTGGGTGCGCACCTGCTGGCGGCGGCCGGTCTGCTGGACGGCAGGGCCGCGACCACGCACTGGTCCACAGCCGACCGGCTCGCCGCCGACCACCCCGAGGTCACCGTCGATGCCGACCCGATCTTCATCCGCTCGGGCCGGGTGTGGACCGGAGCGGGCATCAGCGCCTGCCTGGACCTGGCCCTCGCCCTGGTCGCCGAGGACCACGGCGAGGACCTCGCGCTCACGGTCGCCCGGCACCTGGTCGTCTACCTCAAACGGCAGGGCGGCCAGAGTCAGTTCAGCGTTCCGATCAGCCGCCCGCCGACGACCCGACGGGACATCGACGAGCTGCGCCTGTACATCGCCGACCACCTCGACGCGGACCTGTCCGCGGGCGCGCTGGCGGAGCGCATGTGCCTGAGCGAACGGCACTTCGCCCGCGTCTTCACCCAGGAGACCGGGGCCACACCCGCCGCGTACGTCGAGGCCCTGCGCGTCGAGGCCGCCCGCCGCCTGCTGGAGACCACCGACCAGCCCCTGGAGCTCGTCGCGCGGGCCACGGGGCTCCGCTCGGTGGAAACCCTGCACCGCGCCTTCCGGCGGCAGATCGCCACGAGCCCCGCCACCTATCGGCGCCGCTTCCGCACCACTACGGCCTGACCAGTCAACAGCCCCGGCGCGGATCACCGTCGCGCACGTCCGCGCGCCCGGCCGTGCCGGTTCCATCCCATTTCCGGAGGAAGAGACAACCATGCCCGTTTCCAGGACACTTCGCGACGTGATCGGTCTGGACAACCAGCCCCCGAAGCTCGCCGACGCCACCCTTCTGATGATCGACTTCCAGAACACCTACCGCACCGGTGTCATGGCCCTGGAGGGGGTCGAGGAGGCGCTGGCCGCCGGCGCACGTCTGCTGTCCGCCGCCCGTGCCCGGGGCGCGCACGTGGTGCACGTCATCAACGACGGCGGTGAGGGCAGCCCGTACGACATCCGCGCCGAGATCGGCGCCATCAGCCCCGAGGTCGCCCCGGTCGAGGGGGAGCGGGTGGTGGTCAAGCGGTTCCCCGACGCCTTCCACGAGACGGACCTGCAGAAGACACTGCGCGATCTGGGCGCGGGTCCGGATCTGGTGCTCGCCGGCTTCATGACGCACATGTGCGTCCTGTTCACCGCACAAGGAGCCTTCAATCTCGGCTACCGGCCCGCCGTCGTCGCCGAAGCGACCGCCACCCGCACCCTCGCCGCCCCCGATGGCACGGCCCTGCCCGCCGAGGTCCTCCAGAGCGCCGCCCTGACCACCATCGGCGATCTGTTCGGCCCCGTGGTCCCCCGCGTGCACGACCTCATCGACGGGATCGACGACACCGAGCAGGAGGCGAACGCCGACGCGCTGTGACCGGCGCGTACCTGTGCGCTAGTCGGCGCTAGTCGGCGGCCGGGGCTCCGGACGTCTTCTGCAGAACGCCGATCTTGTCGATGCGGTGTTCGGGGTTGCCCTGGGCGTCGCTCCAGAAGTTGCCCGCCGCGTGGTCCTCAGGTGTGGCGCAGGTCGAGATCGTGATCATGGCCCGGGTCGGTGCCACCCCCGGGTGTCCCGGCACGGCGGCGCGCTGCTCCTCGAGCGAGCGCTCCGACCGGAAGGACGTCTTGCGGGTCGCGACGATCTCGTACGTGTACACGACCTTCCCGACCGTCACGAGGACGGTGTCGCCCTTGTCCACGGACGGCAGGTCGCGCAGTGGGCCGCCTGCCGACAGGCGATGCGCGGTGACCAGGAAATTGCCCACCTGGCCGGGGCCGACTCCGCCCCGCTTCCCGTACGGGCTGGCCGCGACGCCGCGGTCCTGGATGCGGGTGCCCGGCGCGTCGTCGGTGGTGCCCTCGTACGGGACGACGCGTAGTGCGGCGATACCCGCCGAGGGTATGGAGAGCATGGACACCTGAGTCCGCGGCGAGGGGCGCGGGGAGGGTGAGGCGTCGGCTGCGGCGGACGGTTCGTGGCCGGGTGTGACGGCCGCGGTGGTCACGGGCGGGGCGGCGGGAGCCGTGGCGGGTACCGCCGCCGCCGTCGCCGGCGGCGAAGAAGCCGGCGTGCCTGCGATGGCCTCGGGCGACGCGCACGCCGCCAGCAGGACGGTCATGGCTCCGGCCAGTACGGCGGATGCGGCGCGGTGCGGTGAGAGCAGATGCATGGGCGTGATCCGTGTCGATCGGCCGGGTCGTGCGGCAGGTGGAGGACCCGGTCCACCCCGCCAGAGTGACATACGGAGCAAGAAGGCCATAAGGGGTCAGGGCTGTGACCTTTCCCCCTGGCGCGAACCCGGCGGGCGTGGTAAACCGCTCGCCGAGCGGCGGCGCGCGGCCGTTCTGTCGGGCGGCGGTGATCAACGTGTAGGTGGAGGCCGAAACCGCATACGGACCGCCGTCCGCCCGTGTCCGGAGTTCGTCCGGCTCATCTGCTCGTCCATGCGTGGCCGGAACTTTGCGGTCGCGTTTCGGCGCCTGAGGTCCGTGTCGGGCGACGCCGTGCGCGGCTTCGCGATCCCCCGCCGGGCCGTGCGGCTCCTCGACAGTCGGCGTAGGGGAGCGGACGCCGTGCCTCGGCTGCCGCGGCGCCGGCCGAACGATTTCAGGCCCGGACTTTTCGGCCAAGGTATTCGACCTGCTGGCAACTTCCGCCCCTCTTCACGCATCTGACCACAGGCAGCATTCACCGTTTGGGAAGTGAACTTCCTTGAGCAGGGGGACAGTTGCATAGAAACGAGCACATTCGCCATCTGCGCCCAGCCGCGGCCGCCGCGTGCGCGGCCGTGGTCCTCGCCGTGGGGCCGGCCGCTCCCGCACAGGCCACCGCCGTGACGGAACGCGCGTCCGCTCCGGGCAAGAGCGCCCAGCGCACGCAGGCTCCACAGCGCATCACCCTCATCACCGCCCCGGCGGGCAGGGTCCAGTCCGTACCCGTCACCGTGCAGGGCGCGGCCGCGGGCGACAACCTCAAGTCCCTCCAGATGTACGTCTCCTGGGACGGGGCCCGCTCATGGAAGAAGGTCCCGGTGATCAACGGCAAGGTCACCGTTCGCAACCCGGCCAAGGGGAAGGCACTCTCGTTCCGCTCCGAGGTCACGGACAAGGACGGAAATGTGTCGACCGTGACCATCCACGACGCGTACTGCGGGAAGTGATCCGTCATTGAGACGCCGACGGCCCGCCGGGCCCCCGAAGGTTCCGTCGGGCCGTCGGGCCGTCGTCAAAGATTCGGCCGCGGTCAGGCCTGAGCGGCGGCAGCGGCCGCCTGCGCGGCACGCTCCTCGCCCTTGCGCTGTGCCCGCTTGGCGTACAGGGTCGTCCACACGGCGAGCGCGCCGAGAACCCCGTAGATCAGGACGGGGCTCAGAACCACCATCGTGTCCGTGCTCAGCGTGTACGCCAACGCGATGCGGACCACGGCCTCCACGCAGTAGGCCACACCCCAGACCGTCGTCATCGTGACCATGGTCGTGCGGAAGCCCTCGAACTGCCAGAGACCGTTCCACCATGCGGTGCTCTCGGCGGTGCCGTCGGTCGCGAACTTGCGGCCGAAGTAGAACATCAGCGGGCGCCGTGCCAAGAGCGTCGCCAGACACAGCAGTCCGAACAGACCGGTGATGGCGGAGTCCTTGACCAGCAACGAACGGGCCGACTGCTCGCCGACGACGGACACCACGGCGGTGACGGCGAGCAACACCAGGGTGACGATGCCGAATTCGTCGAGGCGGCGCCGCCAGGCGAAGTGGACGGCGCAGTCGAGCACCGGCCAGGCACCGCTCACCAGGAGCGCGGAGAACTCGCTCCAGCCGTGGTCGTGGAGCGCGTTGTACGTGACGATCGGAGCGACGACGTTGAGCGATATCGTCATCGCCCAGCCGAGAGCCGCGGCGCCACGGGACCGCGCCGGCGGCGCCGGGCGCTCATGGTGCTGCGTTGCCGGCGCGTCCTCTGCCCCCGGAGGGTGGGGAGCGCTTGGAGCGCCTGGAGTGTTCACGGTGTCCTGAGTGGACATGGTTCCCCCTGAAGTGCCTGGTGAATGCGGTATCGCGAACGTTATGCAGACCGGCGGCCAGGAACCAGAGGCTGGATCTCAAATGATCACCAAATTTGGCGGAGCGAAGGAGACCACGTCTCAGGGCGAATGCTCGTTCCGGCGCGGACTAGGGTTCGTTCGTGGCAGACGAGAACGAGCGGGCAGTGCAGGCGGCCATCGCGGCGGAGATGCGGCTCCTGGACCCCGGCGTGCGTGCTTCGCCGGCCCTGGTCTCGAAGCTTCTGGACCCGGAGTTCACCGAGATCGGAGCGTCGGGACGACGCTGGGACGCAACGTCGATCCTCACGGTGACGAGTGCCGGTTCAGTGGACCCGGAGTCCCCGGTGGAGGTCAGCGAGATGACGGGCGTCGTACTCGCCCCGGGCATCGTCCACCTGACGTACCTCGCCGACGACCGAGGACGCCGTGCATGGCGGAGCTCTCTGTGGCGCCTGACGGAAACGGGCTGGCGGATGTACTTCCACCAGGGCACGCCGGCGAGCTGAGGAAGCGTACTGTGCTCCGCCCGCACGGCCGTCGCTGCTCCGTGACCACCGGCCGGATCACCAAGGGGAAGGGGAGTCCCCCTAGGGTGATCCCATGTCTGCCACGTTGAGTTCCACGAGAGCCCGCGCCGCACTCCGCGTATCGGCGCGTATATCCGCCGAGTTGCTGCTGGTCCTTGTGATGACCGCGGTGGCCCTCTGGGTAGTGGGCCGTATGTGGCCCGTCGTCTGGCCGCTCATCGTCGGCCTGCTCCTCACCACCCTCACCTGGCCCCTGACCCGCTTCTTGCGCCGGCACGGATGGCGCCCGGCCCTGGCCGCTTCGGCGGTGACCCTGCTCTTCCTCCTGGTCGCCACCGGCGTGGTGGCGCTGATCGCGGTCCCGGTGGCGTCCCAGTCCGGCGAGTTGACCGACGGCGTGGTCGAAGGCATCCACAGAGTGCGCGAGTGGGCCGCCGGGCCGCCGCTCAACATCGGCGACGCCCAGATCACAGACGGACTCGACGCCGCGGTCGCCCGTATTCAGAAGAGTCTCGGCAGCATGGTCACCGCTCTCGTCACCGGGGTGAGCACCGTCGTCAACGGCGTGGTCACGGCCGTCCTGGCGCTCTTCCTGATGTTCTTCTTCCTCAAGGACGGCCCGCGGTTCCTGCCGTGGCTCACTCGCCAGCTGCCCGGTCGGCTCGCCGTCGACATTCCCGTCGTGGCCGAGCGCGGCTGGGACACCCTGAGCGCGTTCGTACGATCCCAGGCGCTCGTCGGCCTGCTCGACGCGGTCTTCATCGGCCTCGGCCTGTGGGTGTTGGACGTACCACTGGTGCTACCGCTGGCGGTGCTGACCTTCGTCTCCGCGTTCGTGCCGATCGTGGGCGCGCTGTTCGCCGGTCTGGTCGCGGTACTCATCGCGTTGGTGTCGAACGGCCTGACGGACGCGCTGATCGTTCTGGCGATCATCGTCGTCGTGCAGCAGCTCGAGGGAAACGTGTTCCAGCCCATGATCCAGAGCCGCGGGCTCGGTCTGCACGCGGCGGTGGTCCTGCTGGCGGTGACGCTGGGCGGCAGCCTGGCGGGCATCGTGGGCAGTCTGCTCGCCGTGCCGGTCGCCGCGCTGATCGCCGTGGTCTGGAACTACGTGCGCGAGCAGCTCAACGACCCGCCGAGCGAGCCGGAAGCCGACGCACCGCACACCGGTGTCTCCGTCCCGTCGTGAGGGCATGGCTGTCCCCGGCCCGTCGTGAGAGCCACGGCGTGACGCCCCGCTCTTCGTGGTCTCCGCCGCCCACGCGGTGCGCCCGGCGCCCGGCGGCCCGCCCCCGGCGTCATTCGGTCACCGTGACGACCCGGTACGCCCCGTGGCGTACGTCGGGGTCGGGATGCCGCCGCAGCCGCCGCAGCACCGACCGCCACTCCTCGGGCCACTCGAGGGCGTTGGCCGTCCCCGTCACGAGACCGACCGCCAGCAGGCCGGTCGCGGTGCCGCCGTCCCGGGCCAGCCGGTCGGCCGCGGCCAGGAGCGAGCCGGTGTCCCGCGGCAGCGGTCGATGCGCCCAGGTGGTCCACAGCCGGCCGGCGGTCTGCGTCGCGACGGTCACTCCGCCGACTTCCAGAACGTACGAGAGCTCCCGCAGGCGCCGGAGGAGTACGGTCGGCTCGGCGCTGCGGTCGATCAACCGGCTCAGCAGGTCGGCGCGTTCGGCGACCAGCAGGGGTTCCGGCGCGAGCTGCCGGGCGATCGCCTCGGACACCTCGGGCCGTGCGCCCGGGTCGGACAGCGACACCAGAGTCCGCAATCGTTGCAGCGCCGGCACGTCCCGGTCCTCCCACGCGTCGCAACCGCCCTCGGGCCCGCGCATCGCGGCCAGGAGTTCTTCCACGGCGCCGTGGAAGGCACTACCCACAGCCGCGCCGCCCACAGGGTGCGGCAGTTCGGAGACGGCCAGGTCGCGCAACGTCCACGCCGCGTACTGCCAGGGTCCGCGGCTGCCGAGATCGCAGACCGTACGGGCGAGCCGGTCGGCCAGTTCGGGGGCGTAACGGGACCACACACCCACGGCCCGCAGCGTGCCATAGCTCGCGAAGCCGTCGAGCGTCGCCAGGCACGCGTCGTACGCCGCGTCGACCACGGAGGCATACGCGCGACGGTGACCGTCGGCCAGCTCCCACGGGGTGACTTCCAGGAGGGCCCCGAGCACCGGCGGGGCGTCGTCGCCTGCGGCGTCCTCGAGGAGACGCCAGGCCTCGGCCACGCCGAGCAACGGCGGCAGGGCGCGGACGACGGCGGCCCGCACGTCCGGGTGCCGGTCGGGGGCGTGGAAGGCGCTTGCCAGCAGGACCACCGCCCGTCGCGGCGACAGGAAGCGGGCGGCGAGCCGTACGGCCTCCTTGCGGGAGGTCACCTTCGCGGGGCGCTCCCCGGTCAGCAACGGGCCGAGCAGGTCGGCGAGTTCGGACGGAGCGGTGAAGCGAGCGGCGCGCCCCGCCGCGTAGACGGCGACCCGTGCCCGGTCACCGCCGGCGTGCTCCAACAGCACCGGCAGCACGTCCCGCGGCCGGTCCGTCCAGGGCAGCGCGCCGAGGGCGGCTTCGGCGACGACCGCGTCGCCGTCGTCCTTGTGCCGCATCGCCAGCGCGCGCCCCAGCTCCGGTACGGGCGCGGCGGCCCGGATCGCGGCAGCCCGATCGTCCAGGGGAAGAGAGCCGTCCGCGACCGCCTGCCCCGCGATCCCTACCGCCGCCCGCTGCTGGCGGGGCAGCCAGCGGTGGCTCCGGGCGAGGTCAGGCAGCGGGCGCCGGGCACCCCGCACCAGGAAGCGGCCGTACGGCGGGGTGCCGTCGAGGAGCGGGTCCAGCAGATCCGTACGCCGCCGGGCCAGCACATCCCGTACGGGCGCGAGGACGACCGCCGACGGCTCGAGCGCGACGATTCCGGCCACCCGGTCGTCGCGGGTGGCCGGGGCGGCGAGCCACAGCCGCGCGGCCGCCGCGAACGTCTCGTCGTCACCGCGCTCCAGGGCCGTGACCAGCATGTCCTGCAGCTGGGGCATCGTCCGGGCACGCGGCCCCAGCGCCTCGGCCAGGCCCAGCAGCAGCCGGAAGTCGGCCCGCCCGGCCGCGGCTTCGAGCCAGGGTCGCAGTGCCTCGAACACCTGGTGTTGCTGGCCCCGGCGCAGGACCCGGTGCAGCGGGCCGAAGTCGGGTACGCCGACACGCCCGGCGATCCGCTCCAGCGTCCGCAGCGCCCAGGTGCGCAGGGCCGTTTCGCCGTCCGTGGCGTGCTCGACCAGCACGCGCTCGGCGAGCGTGCGCAGTGCGGTCCTGTTGTCGGCCGAACCGTCCCGCGCTTCAAGGGCGTCGAGGGCGATCCGGTCCAGCGGCGCGGCGTCGTCCGCGCTGAACAGTGCAGGGCGTACTGCGGCGAGCGCGTTCAGCGCGGCGGCGCGCACGGGGTCGCGCTCGTTGCGCAGGCGACCCGTCGCGGCCAGTACCTCGGTGATCGCCCCGCGGCCGCCGTCCCGGGCGGCGCACGCCACCATCAGCGGCCAGGCGAGGGCCCGGTCGTCCGCATCGGGCCGTCGGACCGCCGCGAGCAGTGCTGTCCGTGCCTCGGTGAACGGGCCATGGGCGAGGGTGTCCAGATCGTCCCACCAGGACCAGGCTTCGCCGGTGAACCCGGCCGCCGCCCGTCGCACCTCGGCCCAGCGGCGCTCCCGGGGCAGTAGGTCGAGCACGCGCAGAGCCGGCTCTCCGGGCGCCCCTCCCGCGGTGACCGTGTCCAGGAACGCCGCACGCCGGGCAGGGGCCATGGCCTTCAGCAGCGCCTCGAAATGGCCCTCGCGGTGCAGCCAGTGGCGGCCCAGCGCCGGCAGCGACGCAGGCGCTGCCCGTACGAGTCTGCGCAGCACTCCCGGTGGCGGTATCGGCTCGTAGCGCTGTTCCCTGCGGTCGGGGGAGACGATCCACCGGACCACGCGTTCGGCGTCGGCGGTGGCCAGCGCGCCGAGTCCGCTCCGCAGCAGCGCGGGCGGCAGGCTCCCGGGCCCGTACCGCTCCAGCAGCGTCAGCACCCGCTCGGGCCGCAGCGGCGAGAGTGCCGCGACCGTCGTGGCACGGGTGCGCCACCAGTCCTCCCGCTGATGTCCGGCGCGGTCGGCCAAGGCGCGTTCGGCGTGGTCCAGAACCGGGTCGGGATGCCGGCGGGCGAGGGCGGTCCAGCCGTCGACGGCGTGCGCGAGCCCCGGCAACTGCCGTGACACGAAAGGCGTGGAACAGGCCACCAGCAGCCGCGCGGCCTCGGCGTCGCCCCACTCCGCGCGCAGCCGCGTCACCAGGCGTTCGGCGAGCGCGGTACGGCCGCCGGAGGCGAGCAGGCGCGCCAGCCGGTGCCGCAGGGACGCCGGCGCGTCCTCGTACGCCGCCTCCACCGCCTCGTCCGGCACCGCCAGGACACGCGCCCCCCGCAGGGAGTACCCGGCGACGACCGGGTCGGGGTCGGCCAGCCGCTCGGCGAGGAAGGCGACGTCGCGCCCGGCGGAGGCGGCCAGCGCCGCCAGCCGCCGCTCGTACGGGCCGCCCGCGTCCAAGTCGGTGAGCAGGGCGGTCAGTTGCTCCTCGTCCGCCAGTCGGCGGGCGGTCCTCGCGGTGAGCGAGAGGCGGGCGGGGAACGGCAGAGGTTCAAGTGCGGAGAGCAACTGCTCCGCGGTGGTCGGCATCCGCCGATTGTGCCCGTGATGATCCATCCGTGCGATCGATTATCCGACCGGGCGCCGGCGGGAGGCCGGTGCGCCGGGCGGTCCGTCGGTTCAGCGGTCCGCGCATCACGCTCGCGGGCAGCGCCGGGTTGGCGGCGGCGTGCACATCCAGCTCCTCGTCGGCGTCAGCCGGCGCCGCGCCTACAGGGTGAGCGCGTCCTCAGGGTTGGCCATCCACGCCGTCACGGAGTTCTTGAGGGGCGAGACGTACAGGCCGGGAGTCGCGGCCTTGAGCGGCGTCTGCTCCAGGTCGGACTCGGTGTCCATGGTCATCGCGATCGACGTGACGGTCTTGCCCGTGCCGTCCTTGAGACCGCCCATGAGCCCGGCGTAGGCGGATTCGCCCGGCGCCAGCCTGATCGCGTCCTCGATGGCGGGGGCCTCGCCCCGCTTCTTGGCCTGCCCGTCCAGATCGCCGAACGTCACGACCGGATGGCCGAGCGCCCTGCATGCCTTGGTGCCCTTGTTGGTGATCTTCAACAGGTAGCTGCTGGTCGTGGGCTCCGCGAGGGTCGCGGTGAACTTCACGTCGAACGTGCTGCACGGGAAGACGTCGTAGTCGGGGTCGGGCGACGAGCCGTCACCGCCGCCGGACGAGCCCTTGTCCGGGGACTTCGACGGTGTCGACGGCGTCGCCGGCTTCTTCGGGCTCGTGGTCGGCTTCTTGGCGCCTGCCGCCCCGTCTTCGGTGGGCCCGCAGGCGGTGAGGGCGAGGGCCGATACGGCGGCGAGGGCGAGGGCGGCTCTGCGGACGGTGCTCATCATGTGTTCCCCCGACTGAGAAGCGCGAAGTGCGCTGGAGTGAGAACCACGGTCCCGTACAAGTTTCACAGCTTGGTGACGGTGTCTTGCCAAGTCCACAACGGTCGTGGGGCCGGCACCTCGGCCGGCGCGGCGCGCCGCTCCGCCGCTCGGTGTGTCAGCCCAGCAACCGGTGACGGAACAGGTCGAGCACCGTGTCCAGCGCGGCACGCGTGGGCTGGCCCGGCGCGTCGATGAGGTGCTCGGTCAGGACGGAGTGCGGGGCGTGTGCCGCTTCGGGGTTGGCGGTCGATCCGTCGAGTTCCACGGCGACGAATGCCTCGCCGAGCGTCCTGCGCAGGAACGCGAAGCGGTCCGCAGGGACGAGCCGGTCGCCGTGGAACCGCAGGCCCAGGACCTGCAGCCCCTCGCGCTCACAGCGTCCCCGTACGGTGGCGAGCTCGTCCGCGGAGATGTCGATACCGCCCGACCGGCGCGGTGTGACGGCCAGCGGCAGCGACGGCTGGGAGAGTACGGCGGCCAGGAGGCGCGGATCGCTGGCCATGGCGAGCGCGAAGCCGCCGGTCAGGCACATGCCGACGGCCCCGACTCCCGGCCCTCCGCAGCGCTCGTGTTCGGCGGCGGCCAGCGCCCGCAGCCAGTCCACGATCCGGGAGCTCCGCCCCGTGGCCAGTACGGTGAACTCTCGGCTCACGCACACCCGCGCGATCGACGCGCCCGCGTACAGCGCCGAACGCAGCGCACCTCGGGCGCCGGGAGCCGGGTCGCGGCCCGGTATGCCGAAGAGCACGGGAAGCACGGCCGTGCAGCCGATCGCGGCCACCCGCTCGGCGAACTCCAGGACCTTGGGCGTGATTCCCGGAATCTCCGCCAGCACGACGACGGCAGGCCCGGTACCGCGCCGCAGGATCTCGCGGGTGGCCCCCTGGTGGGTGAACGTCTCCCGTTCGAATCCGGACAGATCGTGGTCGGTCACGGGCTTCCTCTCGGCGTGGGCGAAGGAGCGACTTCGGGCGAACGAGCGTGTTCGGGCGAACCGCCCAGCGCCTGGCTGACTTTAGAACAGATCTCCGTGTGCCACCGGCCGTCCGGACGCCCACCGGCCCCCGGTTGCCAAGCCGTTCCCCCGGCGGCGGCCCGGTTCGGCGAATCATCCGGCCGTGACGGGCAATGAGGGATTCCATGACGACGGAGAGCGGTGCGGCCTCGAGACGTTCCTGGCTTGTGGTGCTGGTGCCGGCGCAGGTGACCCTGATGGTGGGCCTGGGCCTGCTGGTGACGGGTGCCCCGGCCGGCAGTCCGCTCGTGCCTGCGGAGGACGGGATCAACCGGGGATTCGTCGCCCACCGCGGCTCCTTGGCCGACGGCATTTCGGAATGGCTGTCCGTCGTGGCCAGTACGGAAGGCATCATCGGCGTGACGCTGGTCTGCATGGCCGCGCTGCTGATGCTGCCTGGCGCCCCGCGCTGGACGGAAGCCGTGTTCCTGGGCACGTCGGTCGCCGTGCAGTCGGCGGTCTTCCTCGTCGTGACGATGTTCGTGCAACGGCCCCGCCCCGAGGTGCCCCATCTGGACGGGGCGCCACCGACGTCGAGCTTCCCCTCGGGGCACGTCGGAGCGTCCGTCGCACTCTACGGAGGGCTGGCCACGCTGGCACTGACCCGCATCCGTGGTCCCTGGCGGCATGTCACGGCGGTGGCGCTGGTGCTGGTTCCCCCGGCCGTGGGGCTGTCGCGGATGTACCGGGGCATGCACCACCCCACCGATGTGGTGGGCGGCCTGATCAACGGCGCCCTGACGCTCCTCGTCGTCGGGGCCGTGTTCCTCTCAGGCCGGGGCCCGGCCGACGGCCGCGGCAGCCGGCGGCCCTCGCCGGGCACCGTTCCCGCCGCGCCCGTGGGTTCCCGTACCGGCGGCCGGGTCGTCGTGGTCCGTCATCCTCTCGCCTGCGGGGACGAACTGGCCGACCGTGTGCGCGCCGTCCTCCACGACCACGGCCGCCCGGATCAGAAGTGGACGCGAACGTCGGCCGAGCGGCCGAGCGGCGACCTGGCGGCGGAGTGCGCTCCGGCAGGGCCCGGCGCCTCGGGCGAGGGCTCCGGCCGCGTCGACCTGGTCGTCGTCTGCGGAGGGGACGGAACAGTCCGCGCGTGCGCCGATGTGGTGGCCGGTACCGGGATCCCGCTGGCCGTCGTGCCCTGCGGCACCGGGAACCTCCTCGCCCGCAATCTGGGACTCCCCTTGGATCCGGCGACCGCCCTGGCCGAGGCCCTGGCCGGAGACAGCTTCAGCATCGACGTGGGTCGGGTGCGAGGCGACGGCCTCCCGGCTACGCGGTTCACGGTCATGGCCGGCGCGGGCTTCGACGCCGCCATGGTCCGCGACGCCTCCCCGCGCCTCAAGGCCAGGCTCGGCTGGGCCGCATACGTACTGTCGGCGGCTCAGCACCTGCGAGACCCCCGCACGCGCCTGTCGGTCCAGGTGGACGGAGGCCGGCGTCACCGGCACCGGGCCCGCATGGTCGTCATCGGCAACGTGGGCGCTCTGCAAGGGGGTGTCGACCTCCTGCCCCGGGCCCGGCCCGACAGTGGGCAGTTGGAGGTCGTGCTGTTCGACCCGAAGGGAGCCTCCGGCTGGTTCGCCGCCGTCGGACACTTGACGTCCCGCCTCGTGCGCAAGGGCACCCCGAAGCGGGGGCCCGCGGCCGACTTGGGACCGGGAACGGAAGGCGACCGGTCCGCGGCCGGAGGAGCCCTGAAGTACTTCAGTGGCACCCGGATCGACATCCGCTTCGCCGCGGCGCAGCCCCGAGAAGTCGACGGCGACACCGTCATGGAGGGCTGCCGGCTGATCGCGGAGATAGAGCCGGGCGCCCTGCGGATGCAACTGCCCCGCGCTCCGGGCGCGACCACCGGGCGCACGCATGACGCACCCGGCGGTCGCGAGACCGCGAGTCTCCCGACCCCGCCGAGCCTCCCTGCCCCGCCGAACGTCCTCGCGCCCCGCGCGCTGAGGCACACACAGTCAGGATGACCATGGGCACCGCCACTCGCGTACCGCAGAGACGTGACGTCCGGGGCGAGGAACTGTCCGGCGACGAAGCGTGGGCCGCCCTGCGCCGCTACGGCGGCTGGAGCCTGGCCCGTGACTCCTTCGTACGCTTCCGCTACGCCGACGGGTTCAGCCACTCCCGCGCGCTGGCCCTGCAGACCGTGCTGTCCATCGTTCCGCTGGCCATCGCCGCCATAGGCCTGTCCAGCGTGCTCCACACCGAGGAGATCGGCCGCGTGGCCGAGATCACGATAGGCCGGATCACGAGCGGCCCCAGCCAGGAGATGGTCGACGAGGCGTTGCGCCAGAGCCGACGGCACGCGGGCGACGGCGGCCAGGCGGCCCTCTGGCTGGGCCTGCTGTTCTCCCTGGTCAACGTCACCACCAGCCTGTGCCAGGTCGAGCGCGGTGCCAACCGCATCTACGGGAACGAGCGCGACCGGCCCTTCCTGCACAAGTACTCCCGCGGGCTGGTGATGGCCGCGCTGGCGGGGTTCCCGCTGGGGCTCAGCTTCATTCTCACCGTCCTCGGCTCCGACCTGACCTATGCGTTCGCGCAGGTCTACCACCTCGGCCCGGCAACCACCCGGGCCTGGGAGATCCTGCGCTGGCCGATCGGGATCCTGCTGGCCGTGCTGGCCACCAGCGCGATCTTCCGTCTCTCGCCCCGCCGGGCCCAACCCGGTTACACCTGGCTCGCCTTCGGCGCCGTCGTCTATCTGGCGCTGTGGATCACGGCGACCTGGGGGCTGAGCCTGTACGTCGGAGTGAGCAGCTCCTTCACCAGCGTGTACGGGCCGCTCAGCGCGGTCATGTCACTGTTGCTGTGGTCCTACCTCACCTCGCTGGCGCTGTTCCTCGGTCTCGCGTTCGCCGCCCAGCTGGAGGCAACGCGAGCGGGTGTGAAGAGACCAGTCACGCGAGATCCCGGAGTCTGACCGCCCGGCCGCCGCGCAGACCGGCGCGGGCCCACTGCCCACCGCTCACCGCTCACCGAAGGAGGAGGGCGTCACCATGGCACAGCGCACCGCCCGAGCCCGAGGGCCCGTCGTCCGCGCACTCCTTGCCCGTCACGGCGGGACCGATGCGACATTCGGCATGAGGCTCGTGCTGACGGTGGCCGCCACCGCCGTGGTGGCCGTGCCCTTCGCTCTCGCTCTGGTCCTCGTGGAGTCCCAGTGGGCACCGCTGCACCGCCTCGACCGGTCCACGGCCGAGCGACTGCATCACACCGCCCTCGAACATCCGGACTTGGTGCGCCTTCTGGAGTTCCTCACCAGCTACGTGTGGGACCCGGTGCTGATGCGACTGCTGGTCGCCGTCCTGGTCGTGTGGCTGATGAAGCGCCGCGCGTGGCGGCTGGCGGCGTGGGCTGCCGTCACGGCGGTGGCCGGCGGCCTGATCGGCCTGCTGACGAAGAACGCCGTGGAGCGGGCACGCCCCCATCTGCCGGATCCGGTCTCCCACGCGCCCGGCTTCTCGTTCCCCTCCGGTCATGCCATGACGGCCACCTCGTCCTGCGCCATCCTCCTGCTGGTCCTGCTCCCTCTGGTGCCCCGCGCCTGGCGCCCGCTCCCGTGGGCGCTCGCGGTGACGGCCGTACTGGGGGTCGGGTACACCCGAGTCGCGCTCGGCGTGCACTGGGTGAGCGACGTCGTCGGCGGATGGCTGCTCGGCATCACCGTGGTCACGGCGACGACATTCGTCTTCGAGGCCTGGCGTACGGACATCGGGCGCCGGCGGACCACGGTCACGCAGGGACTGGAACCGGAGCTTTCGGCAAGCCATCACCCGGAACCGCCTCTGGAGCTGCATCACCAGCCTCAGCCCCCGGACGGCCCGCCCAACTCCTGAGGGCGGTTCAGGGGCGACGAGCTCGCCATTCGGGGGCGAGGACCGCCCACATCTGCTTGTCGTGGCGGGTGCCTCCGACGGGCCACGACTGGCGCCGCACCCCTTCGAGGGTCATGCCGAGCCGCTCGGCAACCGCGGAGCTCCGTTCGTTGTCGGCTCGACAGTTCCACTCGGCGCGATGGAGCCCCCGGGAGGTGAACGCCCAGTCCAGAAGGGCGCGGCAGGCCTCGGTGACCAGCCCGTGGCCCTCGGCGGCGGGCTCCAGCCAGCAACCGATCTCGCACGAGCCGGCGGCGGCGCTGAAGTCCACGAACATCACACCGCCGACCAGCGTGCCGTCGAGCCGGATGCCGTACAGACGGGCACCGTCCGCGGCCTGTCGTTCGGCGTACCGGCGCAGGGTGGCCCGCGCTCCGTCCAGATCGTCGGTCACGAACGCCGGGCCGACCCAGGGCCGGATGTGCTCGCGGGCCCGGTCCATATGGGCGGCGAACTCCTCGGCGTGCCAGACCTCCAGCGGCTCGAGGCGCGCGTCGTCCCGCAGCGGCAGCGAGAACATGATGACCCCATTCACACAACAAGTGTTACGGGTATGTACCGTAGCACCATGCCACGCACCAAGGGCGATCATGAGGCCCGCCGTCGCGACGTCTCCGAAGCGGTCTGGCGAGTGCTTGCCGCGCACGGCTTCGGCGGTCTCACCCTGCGCGCCGTCGCCACCGAACTCGGCGCGACCACCGGTCTGCTCACCCACTACTTCCCGGCCAAGCGCGACCTCGTCGCACACGCCCTCGACCTGCTCGAACAGCGCACCGAATCCCGTCCCCGCCGCGCCCGGGGGCAGGGCCTGTCCGCGGTGAGGGCCGCCCTGCTCGACGTCCTGCCGCTGACTCCCGAAGCCACCGACAGCAACCGGATCTGGGTCTCGTCCTGGGACGCGGCCCTCGCCGACCCCGCTCTGAGCGACGACTACGCCCGCAAGTACGCACAGAGCCGGGACAGGCTGCGCGACCTGATCGCCTCGGCCCAGGAACTCGGCGAACTGCCGCCCAAAGACCCCGCGCGCATCGCGGCCGGCGCCCAGTCCTTCGTACTCGGGCTGGTGGTGCAGGCCTTGTTCGCCCCGACGGCCCTCCCGCCCCGTCGCCAGGTCGAGCTCCTCGACGACTACCTGGCGTCACTGGCGTCGCCGGACCCGCGACAGGGCGGACCGTCCCCGACCCCGGATGTGTGAGACGAACCTCGGCATGTGTGAGACGACTCTGGCGAGGCAGGCGGTCCAGGACGATCCCTGAGCATCACGACCGGAGGAGTGCCTGTGACCGCACGCAAGAACATATTCGTCCTGGGCCTGGACGAGGCGAATCTGCCGACCCTGCGCGATGTGCCCCACGCCGACGAGTACGAGTTCCATCAGCTGCTGACCGTGGAGGAGCTCCAGCACGGCGAGGTGTCCGTGGCGGAGCTGAGGGAGAAGGCACAGGGCGTGCTGGACGCCTTCGACGGCAGCATCGACGCGATCGTCGGCTATTGGGACTTCCCCGTGAGCACACTCGTACCGATGCTCAGCGAGCGCTACGGAACGCGCAGCACGAGCCTGGAGTCGGTCGTCAAGTGTGAGCACAAGTACTGGAGCCGGCTGGAGCAGCAGAAGGTCGTCGACGAGCATCCACGCTTCGGCCGGGTGGATCTGGAGGCGGACGACCCGCGCCCGCCCGAGGGCATGAGCTTCCCCATGTGGGTCAAGCCGGCCCTGTCGTACTCCTCGGAACTGGCCTTCGGTGTCAAGGACGAGAAGGAGTTCCGCGAAGCGGTGGAGGAGATCGGCAAGGGAGTCGCCCGCGTCGGCCGGCCCTTCGAGTACGTCCTCGACCGGCTCGACCTGCCCGCCGAGATGGACGGCGTCGGAGGCCAGGTCTGTCTGGCGGAAGAGGCGCTCTCCGGGGTCCAGGTCGCCGTGGAGGGTTATGTCCGCGACGGTGAGGTCACCGTCTACGGCGTCCTCGACTCCATCAACTACCCGGACTCGTCGAGCTTCCTGCGCCACCAGTACCCGTCCGCGCTGCCCGAGCCGGTCATCCGGCGGCTGCACGACGTGTCGACACGGGTCATGCGGCAGATCGGCATGGACGCGGCGACGTTCAGCATCGAGTACTTCTACGACCCGCAGACCGACGCCATCAATCTGCTGGAGATCAACCCCCGGCACTCCCAGTCGCACGCCGAGCTGTTCGAGTACGTCGACGGCGTACCCAACCATCACTGCATGATCAGCCTCGCCCTGGGCAGGGATCCCTCCCTGCCGCACCGGGCCGGCCCGTACAAGGTGGCCGCCAAGTGGTACCACCGGTGGTTCGCCGACGGTGTGGTGCACCAGGTGCCGACACGGGAGGAGCTCGACCGCATCGAGCGCGAGATCCCGGGCGTACGGATCGACGTGGTGCCCGAGGAGGGGCAGCGCCTGTCGCAGACCCCGCAGCAGGACAGCTACAGCTACGAGATCGCCCACATCTTCACCGGCGGGGACAGCGAGGAGGACCTGCGGGCGAAGTACGACCGCTGTGTGGCGGCCCTCGGCCTCGCCTTCGACGGGACCACTCCGGGCGGCCGCGACACGAAGAACGCCTGAGGGAAGGGAGCGGACCGGCCGTATGCGTTTTGTCAGCAATCTGCCCTGTGCGACGAAGGAAGAGGAACACGTCGTCGTCCCCATGTCCGACGGCACACGCCTGTCGGCCCGCGTCTGGCGCCCGGTCTCATCGGACGAGGAACCGGTGCCCGCGGTGCTGGAGTGCATCCCGTACCGCAAGCGCGACCTGACCGCCCGCCGCGACTCGATCCACCACCCCTACATAGCCGGCCACGGCTACGCCTGCGTACGGGTGGACCTGCGGGGCACCGGCGACTCCGAGGGCGTGCTGGCCGACGAGTACACCGAGCGGGAACTGGCCGACGCAGAGGAGGTCCTCGCCTGGCTGGCCGAGCAGCCCTGGTGCGACGGCGCCACCGGCATGATGGGCATCTCCTGGGGTGCGTTCGCCGCCCTCCAGACGGCCGCCCGCCGGCCGCCGAGCCTGCGCGCGATCGTCATCGCGTCGTTCACGGACGACCGTTACGCCGACGACATGCATTACATGGGCGGCACCATGCTGTCCGACAACCTCGCCGAGGCGGGCACCATGTTCGCCTACGCCACCTGCCCACCGGACCCCGCCGTGGTCGGCGAGCGCTGGCGCGAGATGTGGCACGAACGCATGGAGCACACCCGGCCCTGGGTGCTGGAGTGGCTGCGCCACCAGCGGCGGGACGACTACTGGAGGCACGCCTCGGTCTGCGAGGACTACGCCGCCATGCGCTGCCCCGTCCTCGCGTCCAGCGGCTGGGCCGACGGGTACTCCAACGCCGTGACACGGCTGCTGTCCCATCTGGACGTACCGCGCAAGGGACTGATCGGTCCCTGGTCGCACAAGTTGCCGCACCTCGGCGAACCGGGCCCCGCCATCGGCTACCTCCAGGAAGTGGTGCGCTGGTGGGACCACTGGCTCAAGGGCGTGGACAACGGCGTCATGGAAGGGCCCATGCTGCGGGCGTGGATGCAGGACAGCGTGCCGCCGTCCACCTCGTACGAAGAGCGCCCCGGCCGGTGGGTCGGTGAGCCGGGCTGGCCCTCGCCGCACATCACAGCGGTCACCCACCCGCTCCTGCCCCACCGGATCGGCCGGCCCGAGGAGGCGGCGGAGGTGCCCGGTGAGCCCAGGGGCGACGAGGGTGGCGACGACACGGGCGACGACGCCATGACCGTGCAGTCGCCGCTGTCCGTCGGCCAGTTCGCGGGCAAGTGGGCTTCCTACAACGCCCCGCCGGACCTGCCGTACGACCAGCGCGAGGAGGACGGCGGCTCGCTCGTCTTCGACACCGGGCCGCTGAGCGAGCCCGTCGAGATCCTCGGCTCTCCCACGGTCGAACTCGACGTGTCCGTCAGCGAACCGGTGGCCACCGTCGCCGCCCGCCTCTCCGACGTGGCACCCGACGGCCGGGCCACTCGTGTGACGTACGGCCTGCTCAACCTTGCCCACCGCAGTGGCACTGGCGAGCCGGAACCCCTTGAGCCGGGCCGGCGCTACCGGGCCACCGTCGAACTCAACGGGGTGGCCCAGGTGTTCCCGCGCGGCCATCGCATCCGGCTCTCGCTGTCCACCTCCTACTGGCCGCTGGCCTGGCCTCCGCCGCGTCCCGCCCTGCTGAGCGTCCACCAGCGGACCAGTACCCTCACGCTGCCGGTGCGCCCGGCGACGGAACCGGACGAGGTGCCGCAGCGCCCCTTCGGAGAGCCCGAAGGCACCCAGCCCCTCACGACCACTTCACTGACGGCTCCGGAGCAGCGCTGGGAGGTCAGGCGCGACCTGATCGGTTACGACTGGGCGTTGGAGATCGTGAAGGACCGGGGCACCGTGCGCATCGACGACATCGGTCTCGATGTCGGCTGCCGGGCCTACGAGCGCTACACCGCCACGGCCGACGACTTCACCTCCGTCGGGGGCGAATCGGCGTGGACCATGCGCTTCCGGCGGGACGACTGGGACGTGCGCGTGGAGACCCGCACACAGCTGACGTGCAGCGAGACGGAGTTCTTCGTCGACGCGACCCTCGACGGCTATGAGGGAGAGCGCCGGGTGTTCTCCCGCACCTGGAACGAGACGCTGCCCAGGGACCACCTGTAGCGCGGGGTGGCACGGGGCAGTACGGGCCGCACCGGGTGCCGGTGCGGCCCGGCTGTCTGCCCGTCGGTGCCGCCCCCGCGGCCCAGGGGGTGGGAGAGTGGTGCCATGTGCGGCCGATATGCCTCCACCCGAGCACCGGAGGATCTCGCCGGCCTCTTCGAGGCCCGCTGGAATCCGGAGGAGACCCTCGCCCCGAGCTGGAACGTCGCCCCGACCGACCCGGTGTGGGCCGTCCTTGAACGCCCGGACCGGGGCAGCGGCGAGCTGGAGCGCCGGCTGCGCACGGTGCGGTGGGGCCTGGTGCCGTCGTGGGCGAAGGACCCGTCAGTCGGTTCGCGGATGATCAACGCACGCGTCGAGACGGTGCACGAGAAGCCGGCCTACCGGCGGGCGTTCGCCACACGCCGGTGCCTGCTCCCGGCGGACGGCTTCTACGAGTGGCAATCCGTCCCCGCGACCGGCAGGGCGAAGGCCTACAAGCAGCCGTACTTCATCCGCCCGCAGGACACGTCGGTGATGGCGATGGCCGGTCTGTACGAGTTCTGGCGCGACCCGGCCGTCACCGACGAGGACGCCCCCGGGGCCTGGCTCACCACCTGCACGGTCATCACCACCGAAGCCACCGACGCGGCCGGCCGCATCCACCCCCGCATGCCCCTCGCTCTCGACCCCGACGACTACGAGGCCTGGCTCGACCCCACCCACCAGGACGTGCACGACCTGCGCGCCCTGCTCCACACCCCCGGGGGCGGGCGCCTCGACGTACGACCGGTGTCGACCGCGGTCAACAGCGTCCGCAACAACGGCCCCCACCTTCTCGACGCCCCCGCCTGACGCCCATGCCCTGACGCCCATGCCCTCACGCCGGTCGCTCTCCGGCGTGGGACACCCCATCGCGTCGGCACCCTCTACACCGGTTCGTCCACCACGGTCCGCGACCGAAGTCCCGAGCCGAGCCGGGCGACGGCGCGCGGCCGGCTGAGGAGGAAGGCGGTGCAGGCGGCGGTCAGGGTGACGGCTCCCGCGGTCAGGGCGGCCGTGGTGAGTCCGTCGATGAACGCGTGGTCGACGGCGCCGAGCAGCCGGGCACGCACGGCGTCGGGAAGAGCGGCGAGTTGGTCCGCCTGTGGCGTGCGCTCCGTGATGCCCCGCAGAATCCCTGGGGGAAGGCTCTGTTCCTGGGCGAAGGTGTCCAGGCGGGCGGTGCAGACGGTGGCGAGGACCGAGCCCTGGACGGCGACCCCGAGGCAGGCGCCGACCTGGCGGGTGGCGTCGTTGATGGCGGACCCCAGACCCGCACGCTCGGACGGGACGGCGTTCATGACCGCTTCGGTGCCGGCCGCCGCCACCATGCCGGCGCCGAGCCCCGCGATGACCTGGAAGACGACCAACCGGGGGTAGCCGGAGCTGTCCTGGGTGCCGGCCAGCACGGCGAAGGCCACGGTGCTCAGGAGGAGCCCGGTGATGATGGGCGGCATCTCTCCGCCCCGGGCCAACAGGGGCAGGGCGGCCGTCGCGCCCGCACCCAGAGCGGCCAGCAGCGGAAGGGTGTGCACGCCGGCCTGCCAGGGTGTGTAGCCGAGGACGCCCTGCAGATGGAGCGTCATCATGAACAGGGCGCCGTAGATGCCGAAGGAACTCATGGCCAGGGTGAGAGCGCCCGCGCCGATACGGCCCTCGCGCAGGATCCACAGCGGCAGCATCGGGGCCCTGCTGCGGCTTTGCTGAAGCAGGAAGACGGTCAGGAGCAGACCCGACACAAGGTATCCGGCCAGCATGGGCGTGCTGGTCCAGCCGCGTCGGGGTGCCTCGATGATCGACCACACGAGGGTCAGCAGCGCCGCGGTGGAAAGAAGGGCGCCTGTCAGGTCGACGCGCCCCGTGCCGGGCGCCTTCGATTCGGGTACCAGCCACAGGGCCAGCGCGATGGTGAGGACGGCGACGGGAAGGTTCAACCAGAACCCGGCCCGCCAGGAGAACTGCTCGACCAGCCAGCCGCCGATCAGAGGCCCCGTCAGGCCGCCCGCGCTGCCGATGACCGCCCAGATGGCGATGGCCCGCCGGCGCAGGGCCGGTTCGGGGAAGAGATTGGTGATCACGGACAGGGTGGCGGGCATGAGCAGCGCTGCTCCGGCGCCCATGCCGCCTCGTGCGGCGATGACCTGTACGGGGGTGGTGGCCAGGGCTCCCGCGACGCCGGCGGCCCCGCACAGGGCAAGGCCGAGCATGAAGGCACGGCGCCGGCCGATCCTGTCGGTGACGGCGCCCAGGGCCAGGACGGTGCCGCCCAGGACGAGGGCGTACCCGTCGACGATCCACTGCACCTGGGCCATGGACGGGGACAGCCGCTGCTGGAGGTCGGGGATGGCGACGTTGAGGATGGTCAGATCCAGCCCGAGCAGGAACAGTCCTGAGCACACCACGGCGGTGGCGGCGTAGCGTCGGTCGGGCAGGCGAGGGCTCATGGTCATCTCGTCGAGGTCGGTGTGGCGGAGTGGGCGTCAGCCGCACGTCCGGCTGCGCGGTGGGGCGGGCGGTCAGGCCGTGGTGAAGACCAGTACGGTGTTCTGTCCGCCGAAGCCGAACGAGTTGCTGATGGCAGCGTTCATCCGGTGCCGGCGGGGCACCTTGGTGACGACATCGAGGTCGATGTCCGGATCGAGGCAGTCCAGGTTCGCCGTTGGAGGGATCTCCTGGTGGAGGAGGCTCAGGACGGTCAGAGCCGCCTCGATGGCCCCGGCCCCGGCGATGCTGTGACCCGTGACACTCTTGGGCGCTGTGACGGGTGGGGGCCTGTCGAAGACCGACCGCAGTGCCCGTGCTTCCGCCAGGTCGTTGAGACGGGTCGAGGTGCCATGGGCGTTGACGTGGTCGACGTCGGCCGGATGCAGGCCCGCGTCGGCGAGCGCGAGGCGGATGGCGCGCGCGGCTCCCGAACCGTCGGGGGTGGGAGCCGTGGGGTGGTGCGCTTCGCCGGAGACGGCGGCCCCGGCGAGGTAGGCGTGGATCGGGGCGCGACGGGCCCGAGCGTGCTCGGCCCGTTCCAGAACCAGGACCGCGGCGCCCTCGGAGAGGACGAACCCGTCCCGGTCGCGGTCGAAGGGGCGACTGGCGGCGTCCGGCGCCGACGTGCGGTGCGACAGTGTCTGCAGCCGGTCGAAACACATCGCCGCCATCGGACCGCAGGCCACGTCCGTGCCGCCGGCGAGAACGATGTCACACGTTCCGGAGCACAGCAGGTGCCGTGCCAGGCTCATGGCCGTGGCGCCTGAGGCGCAGGCCGTGCTCACCGTCAGTCCCGGGCCCTGAATGTTCATGTCGAGGCTGATCTCGCCCGCGGCCATGTTGGGGCTGCTGCGCGGAATGGTGCTCGGGGCGATCCTGCTGCCGCGGCCGTCGAGGAACTTCTTCCAGGTGTTCCTGGCGGTCTCCTCGCTCTGCCCGCTGGCTCCGATGATGACACCGACGCGTACGGGGTCCCAGCCGGCCGGATCGAGCCGCGCATGGCCGACCGCCTCGCGGGCGGCCGCCAACGCGAGCTGGATGAAGCGGTCCATGCGCCACACCAGCTTGCGGCCGAGCCTGCGCTCGCCGTCGAAACCGTCGGCCCGGCAGCAGAACGTCACCGGCAGGCCCGCCAGTTGGGGCTGATGAGCGGCGGTTCCGGTACCCAGGCGCATCCGCTCCCACGTACCGTCGACGTCGCTGCCCGCCGAGGTGATCATGCCCAGGCCGGTGACGGCCACCGCGTTCCGGCTCATGCCACCGGCCCGCCGCTGACGGCCGGGGTGGTCTGCGCGGGCTGGATGTCTTCCAGCAGTGTGGCGACCTCCTCGAGGGTGGAGTGCTTCTGAATGCCGCCCAGGTCTTCCGGCAGGGTGATGTGGTGGTCGTCCTCCAGGATGGTCAGCATCTCCATCAGCGCGAGCGAGTCCACCTCCAGCGCCTCCAGACGCGACTGGCCGGTGATGGTGCTTTCATCCACCCCGAAGTGGTCGGTCAGGGTACGGATCAGCAGATCGAGCATTGCGGACAAGGCGCATACCTTTCTCGTCGAGTGGTCCCGCGGGGTGTTCATCCGGATGCTTGGGCTTCCACGACCAGGCAGGTGGCGGTGAGGCCGACGCCGACGGACACCAGCACCGACACCGGTGCCGCCCTGTCGGCGCCGCGGGCGCACAGACAGGCCAGATCGGCAAGGAGATCGCCCGGCCCCAGGTGCGCGGAGTGCTGTCCGGTGGTGCTCACCTTCGCTCGCAGCGTCGCGGGAAGGGCCGACAGCAGCCGGCGCGCCAGCATCGGACCGAGACGCGGCAGCATCATCAGGCCGATCGACGGATCGTCGTCGGACAGGCCGGCATCCAGCAGAGCGTGGTGAACGGCTGTCTTCACCGCCCGCAGCACGGCGATGCCATGCTCGAGATGGCCTCGCACGGTGTCGTCGACCACGATGCGCGTACCGCGCCGCTGCTCCGGCGCGCCCGGTGGGCCGGCGGGACGGCGTACGAAGGGGGCGCCCGCCGTGGCAGCGGAGCGGATGGACAGCGGCCCGCGCCCGCCCCGACGCAGCAGTACCGCGGCGGCACCGTCCTCAAGTTCGACACCCTGGACCGACCTCTGACCCCAGTGCTCCGGGGACAGGCCGGCGAAGCTGTCGGCGGCGACCACCAGGGCCGAACCCAAAGCGGGTTCGCACATCAGGCTCATCACCGCATGGGTGACGCCGGCTGCTCCGCCATTGGACATCTGCTGCAGACCCAGCACCGTGGCTGCCCGCGCCCCGCAGGACTCGGCGAGGTGGAAGGGAGCCAGACGCCAGTCGTCACCGTTGTCGAACCCCAGGGCCAGACACAGCAGATCCAGGTGCTGTGCCGCCTGCCCGGTCTGCCGCAGCACCTGGCACGTCACCTCGTACGCCAGCTCCGGACCGGTGCGCATCGTCGTCGTGGTGCCGCTCCTGCCGGGGCTCGGGTGGGCGGACGGAGCCGGTACGTGCGGTGAGGAATGGCGGATCCCCGGCAGCAACTGAGCGGCGCCGGCCACGCTGACGCGGTTGTCCACCCTCACACCGAACCCGCTTTCGCCGTGGCGCGGCAGGTGACCGGCAGACTCTCGAGGGAGGCGACCGCACCCTCCTGGCCGCGCAGCGTTTCGGCGGGCACCGCGAGGGCGAGGTCGGGCATCCGCGTGAAGATCTGGAGGAGCGCGCCGCGTACCTCCCGGCGGGCCAGCGCCGCTCCCGGGCAGAAGTGGGCGCCGGAGCCGAAGGAAAGATGGGCGGCGGGAACCGGACGGTCCAGCCGCACGCTCAGCGGATCCGGCCACCGTTCAGGGTCGAGATTGGCGTGCAGGAAGGAGACCACGACCGCCTCGCCCCGCCCGATGTCGGCATCGGGGAGCTGAAGCGGCTCCCGCGCCACCCGCAGGCTCGAGTGGGGAAACGGGGGTGCGAGGCGCAAGAGCTCTTCCAGCACCCGGTCGCCCACAGCCTGTTCCCCGCGGCACAGCAGCTCACGCACCGCCGGGCGCTGCGTCAGCAGCAGCGACGCGGCCGGGAGGACCGCGACCAGGGACTCCACCGTCCCGAACACCATCAGCTCGACGGCCGCCAGCGTTTGCGGCCCGCTCAGGCGGCCCGCCTCGTACGCCTCGACCAGCACACCGGCGACACCGTCGCTGCTCCGCCGCCGCGCATGCGCGACCATGCGTACGGCGATGCCGTCCAGCGCACGCTGCGCCGCCGGACTCGGTCGCACACTCCACCCGCCGTCCACCACCACGGCGACGGCGTCGCGTGCCAGATCGGACGGCACTCCCAGCACCGCGGCCACCGTCGCCTCGGCCAGGGGCACAGCGACATCGGTCACGAGGTCGAAGGCGCCTTGCGCGGCGGCCCGGTGCATCAGCGCCGCACACGCCTCGTCGACCACACCAGCGACGGCCCCCACGGACGCACCCCTGAGTCGCTCACCCACAGCACCGCGCAGTTCCCGGTGCGAGGGCCCGCTCGCGGCGAGCAGTTGCGGCGTATCAGCCAGCAGGACGCCGGTATTCGTGAGAGCCCCGGCGTCGATCGGTGCACCGTTCCACGACAGGCCGCCGACCGTCACGTCCTTGGCGAAACGGGTGTCGGCCAGTACGGCCCTGGCGTCGCGGTCGGTGAACACCGCCCATACCGGAAGGTCGCCGAAGACCCGGACGGCGGCCGTGCGCACCGACGGCCTGGTGAAGCGTGTCGCGAAGCGTGGATCCCACACCGCCGGACACGAGAGACGGGCTGGGAGCGTTCGTGCGGGCATGAGAACGCGTCACCAATCTCGACAGATGCAAGGGCTCATTCCGAGCATCGTCCCAAGGCGGCTATTCGGGACAAGCGAGACACGCTTCTCGTGCGTTACTTCAGATCATGCGACCGGCTCACGCGCACATGAGGGCAGACCGCCTTGTCCCCGCCTCAACCGCTACGGGCGATGCCGCCGAAAGGGCCTGGTCCTCAGTGAGGACCAGGCCCTGTCTTCGTGCCGCTACAGCAGGATTCCCAGCAGGGATTCAACGGCCTGGAGGAGGTGAGAGAGGAGGCCACCGGGGCCCGGGTTCAATACCATGGCATTCTCGATTCTGCGGAAGAGGATGAAATCAAGCAATTCCCTCAGGAGCGGTTCCGTAACGAGACCGACCGGGTGTTTGCCGGAGAGCGGAAGAGAAACGACATGGACCGCCCGCCGCGGCGTGCGCCGCGCCGTGGGGAACGGATCAGCCCGCGCAGCCGGGGACGCTTCCGACCGGGCGGCAGTTGGCGCCGGTGTTCCCGGTGACCCTCGTGTTGACGAGGCTGACCGTGGATCCGGGGTTCTCCCAGATGCCGCCGCCCTGCCCGCCGTCGGCCGTACTGGCGCTGTTCCCGATGACCCGGCTGCTGGTCAACGTGGCGACGCCGTCGGCGAAGTTGCCCACCCCGCCGCCGCGGTGGACCGCTGGATGGTTGTGCCGAAGCCGCTGATGGTGACGTTGCCGCTGATCCGGGGCAGCCCGGCGGACGGGTTGTCGGCCTGCGCCGGCGTGTAGGTGCAGAACGGAGCCAAGAAGACGGGTGCGCCCGTGGTGTTCGCCTGCTGGATCGCCGCCCGCAAGGCCGTCGTGTTCCCGCACGGAACGACGATCTGGGCGTGCGCCTGCTTGGCCGGAATCATGGCCAGGCACAGGCCGAGCCCGGCGGCGGCACCGAGGGTCTTCAGTCGTGGCATCACTGTCGCTGTCATGGCGCCCAGCAAAGGCGGCGGTCGTCACCCTCACCACACGGGGTGCGCCGCTCGGGTCTGGAATCCACCCACCCGGTCGTGCGCCGGGCGACGGCCGGGGGCGCCGGGCAGTCGAGGAGGCATCGCTTCGAGACCCCGCAGGGGCGCGCCCTTCCTAACTCCCCCTCGTGACAGCTACGTTGGAGCGGTCTCTTTCCGTCGGTGTCCAGCTGTAGGGGCAACGCCCGTCGATGGGGGAGGGCCGCCACCTCGAGGCGGACCCCGTCCGGAAGGAGGAGATATGGCCGACAAGCCGTCGTCCATGCGGGCAAGGTTGAGGCGTGAACTCGCGATACGGGTCGCCGCCGGTCTGGGCGTACGCGCCCTGTGGGCGGTGATCGTAGAGCTCTTGCGTCACGACATTTGAGGAGCGCCGTAGGCCGGTCCTGAGGGCGGCGCCGGCACGACGGGGGTCGCCCCCATGCTTCCCGTCGTGCCGCGCTGTCCTTCCCGGCCACCGCCGCACCGCTGAAGGCGAGCTGGGCAGGTCGACCCCGTCGCACGGTAGCCGTCACAAGCTGGTCAGGACCTGAGGGGCGAGGGTCTTGACCATGGTGTTGGTCCAGCGCATCTGCCGCAGCGTCTGCGGGTGGCACGAGGAAGCCAGCTCGAGCAGCTTGTCGTCCTTGGTGGCCTGAGCGGCTTGGGCCAGCATCTCCCAGTACAACGAATTCTCCGACGCGCTCACGTGCAGATCGCGCAGGTCGCGCAGGAGAAGCAGACCCGGCTCGGGCCGGCGCCCCACCGCCTCGGCCGCCTTCTGGCGCACTGTCGCGAGAAAGCCGGAGGAGGTCTCGTCCGGGGGATCACCCAGGGCCAGGCTGTAGTCCGCGGCCGTCCGGGCCAGTCGCCGGACGTGCTCGCGCGACCAGGCGGCGAGGTCCGTCGCGACATGGTGGATCTCGTGCTCGGTGCGGTGCCGGTCCGCCACGGCCATGAGTTCTCCGGCCAGGTGCTGCTCGCCGTGGTGGACAACGCGCAGGACGAGCTTGATGCCGTTCACTCGCCGCCTCCTTCGGGCGTGTTCCGGGCGGCGCTTTCCGACTGCGATGCGTAGGCCGCAGGACCGCCCACGGTCGGGGGCACGTGGGCGCCCCGAGACGGGGCGGACGCCGTGGTGGTGGGGGCCGGGGCGCTCTTGCCGTCACCGCGCTCGATGAGATGCACGGCGGCCGCGGCTGTTTTGAACAGCGGTTGCTTGGAGACGGGATCCCAGTCGGTGACGGTCGTCTCGTTCGCGGCCCGCCCCTTTGTCGTGCCGCCCGGGCCGTGTCCGGCGGGCGTGTCCCAGTACCCGTAGTGGAAGGGCACGAACAGCAGACCCGGGCGGATGTCAGTGACCCGCAGACGCCCTCGCAGGGCACCGCGCGGGGTGGTGACCTCGACCAGGTCGCCTTCGCCGAAACCGAGCCCTTCCGCGTCCGGGGAGGACATCTCCACCCACACATCGGGTGCGGCGGCGTTGAGTTGCGGCGCGCGCCCCGTCTTGGTGCGGGTGTGGAAGTGATAGATCGTCCGACCCGCGGTCAGCTGGAAGGGGTGGTCGTCGGTCGGTTGCTCGTGGGACGGGATGTACGCGGCGGCCTTGATCATCGCCTTGCCGTCCGGGTTGAGCGAGCGGTACTCGACCACACCGTTCGCCGCTCCGGTGACGAGGTCCTTGCCGTAGCTCTCACAGGTGTCCGGGTCGGCCCAGGCGACGCCTTCGGTGTAGAGACGCTCCGTCCCCTCGGGCGCTGCCTCGTTGCACGGCCACTGGATGCCGCTCGCGCCGCGCAGCTTGGCGTAGGTGATCCCGGTGTAGTCGCAGGGGCGGCCGGCGCTGCACCGCTTCCACGCCTCGAACGCCGACTCGGGGTCGTCCCAGGTGATGAGCGGGCCGCCGTCCTTGTCCCGGAAGTCCATCCTTGCGGCGTAGTCCAGGAAAATGTCCAGGTCCGGTTTGGCCCCGCCCGGCGGCTCGACGGCCTTGTCCGACAGATGCACCGTGCGGTCGGCGTTTGTGAAGGTGCCGGTCTTTTCGCCCCAGGTCGCCGCCGGCAGCACCACGTCGGCCAGCTGCGCAGTTTCGGTCAGGAACAGATCCTGGACCACGACGAACAGCCGCTCCTGGCCCAGGATCGAGCGGATGCGGGACAGCTCGGGCAGGGAGACGGCCGGATTGGTCCCGCTGATCCACAGCATGCGCAGGGAGCCCTGTTCCGCGTACCGGAACATCTGCATGGCGTGCGTCGGCGGGGCGTAGTGCGGGATGGCCCGCGGCTCGACGTTCCACACCTTCGCCAGATCGGCGACGTGTTCGTCGTTCTCCCAGTTGCGAAAGCCGGGCAGGTCCCCGTTGGCACCGCACTCGCGGGTGTTCTGCGCGGTGGGCTGGCCGTTCATCTGGAGCACCCCGGCCCCGGGCCGGCCGAGCATCCCTCGGATCAGGTGCAGATTGTTGATCTGCACGGCGGCGGCGGTGGCCTGATGGGACTGGTAGACGCCCTGGAGCACCGTGGACAACAGCCGGTCCGCCGTACCGAGGATCTCCGCCGCCTCGATGATCCGGTCGGCCGGGACGTCACAGATTTCCGAGGCCCACTGCGGGGTGCAGACCTCGACACGCGCCGCCAGTTCGTCGAAGCCGACGGTATGGGCGGCGATGTAGTCATGGTCGACCCGGTCGGTGCGGATGATCTCGTGCAACAGCGCGTTGAGCAGCGCCACATTGGTTCCGAGGCGCGGCGCCAGATGGACGGCGGCCCGGCGCGCCACCGGAGTGGGGCGCGGATCCACACACACCAGCCGGGGCGGGGCACTGCCCTCCAAACGGTCGAGGACGCGCATCCACTGGACCGGCTGCGTCTCGGCGATGTTGTGGCCGAACAGCGCGATCACGTCCGCGTGATCGATGTCGTCGTAACTGCCGGGCTGCCCGTCGCAGCCGAAGGACTCCTTCAGCGCCTCCGCGGCGGTGGAGGTGCACAGCCGTGTGTTGCCGTCCACATGGTTGGTGCCGATCCCAGCCCGGGCCAGGACCGCGAGCGTGTAGTACTCCTCCAGGAACAGCTGGCCGGTGGTGTAGAAGCCGACCGCACCCGGACCCCGCTCGTCGAGCAGCGCCCTGGAACGGGAGACGACCCGCTCCATCGCGGTGTCCCAATCGCTCTCCACCAGACGTCCGCCCTCTCGGATCAGGGGACGCGTCAGCCGGTCCGGCGAGGCGTTGGCCTGCCAGCCGAAAAGGTCCTTCGGCTCCAGCCGCCCGTGGTTGACGCGATCCCCAGGGCGTCCGCGTACACCGACGATCCGGCCGTCCCGGACGGCGATGTCCATCGCGTCACCGTCGGAGTGCAGGATCGACGCCGACTGCACCCACCGCTGCACCCCGTCCGATTCGACGCCTTCCGCCAGGTGGGTGTCCACGCGTGCCGGCCAGGACTCATGGCGTCCGTACGGGGTGCGGCCGCCCCACGGCTGAGCGATCCGGTCCACCGAAGCGTCCACGCCTGCCTCCCGGCGATCACAGACGACACCTCGCGCGCCGACGACGTCATCGGTACCCTCGGCCTTCGCCGTCTAACGGCACCCGTGCCGCCGAGGAGGGGCACATCGGGGCCCGCGCCGCCGATATCAGCAGCAGTCCGGGAGCGGGCGCCGCGACACACCGTCGAGATCGCCGCCGGTGATCGACTCCTCGCTGCCGGCGGCGGGGGGTGGTGATCCAAACCGCCGGATCGGGGTAGCAGAGGCTCAAGCGACAGCGACAGTGGCACGAGTGCGGAGGTGTGCGGTAGTGGGCGTTCCACCCGAACGGACAGGAGTCGACGAGAGTGTCGATGACTGGCAGCGTTTGCTGGACCGGCTCGAGGCCGGGGCGTACGTGGTGGATGCCGATGGCTGCATCGTCGCTGTGAACGCGCGGTTGGAGGCGCTGCTGGGACGCGGCGCTGAGACCCTGCTGGGTCACGACGCGCATGATCTGCTGCACCGGGACGCCCATGGGCACGCCATGCCCAGAAGCCAGTGCCCGATGATGGAGGCCTTTGTCGCCGGACGGGCCCGGCAGGAGGATTCTGGTTACTTCGAACGCGGCGACGGGACCTCGGCGCTCCTGTCGTGGATGGTGTCCCCGCTTCGCCTCACGACCGACGAGGTGGGCGCGCTCGTCGTGTTCCACGCGCATGAGCCGTCCGGCGTCCAGGGCCGGGGGGCGCCTGTCCGGACGGGGCCGCTGCCGGAGCTGGAGCGACTGGCGCTGCTGGCCGAGACCACCACGCAGCTCACCTCCACCCTCGACATCGACGACGCGCTCGACCGACTGGTGCGACTCGTTGTTCCCCAGCTGGGGGACTGGGCCGTGATCGACCTCATCACGGAGAACGACGAGGTGTGGCGCGCCGTGGTCGCGCACGAGGGGGACGGTGGCCGGCCCTCACGCCTGGTAGACCTGCAAGGAGCCATGCCGCCAGTGCCTCAGGTCTCGCCGCTGCCGCTTTCCAGGGCGTTGCGAGGCGCCGGGTCCACTCTGGCCACGCCCAGGACGTATCAGGGGCCGCCCGACTCCGGGATCGCCGTCGAGCAGCGCCGGCTGTTCGAGACCACCGGTATGCGTTCGGCGGTCATCGTGCCCATCCACGGACTGCGCGAGGTCCTCGGCGCTCTGACGGTCGGTAGATCCAAGCAGCCCGACGACTTCACCGCCGCCGACATCCCCCTGGTCGAGGACATCGCCCGCCGCGCCGGCCTGGCACTCGACAACGCGCGCCTTTATCAGCGCCAGCGCAAGGTGGCCGAGACCATGCAGCGCCACCTGCTGCCGCAGATGCCTCGCGTCCCGGGACTGGAGATGGCCGCCCGCTATCTGCCCGCGCCGCACGCCTCCCAGGTCGGCGGCGACTGGTACGACGCCTTCCACCTCCCCGACCAGGCCCTGGCCCTCGTCATCGGCGACGTCGTCGGGCACGACCTGGACGCCGCAGCCGACATGGCCCAGCTCCGCAATGTCCTACGTGCCTACGCCTGGTCCCGCCAGGATCCCCCCAGCGTCATCGTCAACCATGTCGACCAGGCGCTTCCCCACATTACGGAAGTCGACATGGCCACCATGATCCTCGGCAGACTGGCGGCCGACGCCGACGGCCGGTGGCAGCTCCAGTGGACGAACGCCGGCCATCCGCCGCCCCTGCTCGTCACACACGACGGCCGGACCGAATACCTCACCGACGGACACGGCATCCTCCTCGGCGCCAATGCCGCCGGGGTCAAGCGCACCGACGGAACGGTCCACCTGCCGCCGCTGTCCACGCTGGTGCTCTACACGGACGGTCTGGTGGAAACCCCTCGCCGCCCCATCGACGACGGCCTGGAGCGGCTACGCCGGCACGCCGCGTCCCTGGCCCACCGGCCGCTGGAAGCCTTCAGCGACCTGCTGATGGAAAGGATCCGTCCGCGCGACAACGACGACGACGTCGCCATACTCGCCGTGCGAGTGCCTCTGGCGGAGGGCCCCGGTAGCTGACCGGCGTCAGACGAAGGGTGGGCTTCCCGTCACGCGGGGCGAGGCCGGGTGTCTACGAGGGCCGGGAGGGCGGCGTCCACCCGACGGTGCACTGCCGGCGCCCCGGGCTCGCGTCCCCGAGCCGGTCCATCAGCTGCTCCTGGTGAAGTTCGGCGATGGGGGCGAGGAAGTCCGGGTGGCGCAAGAGCGGGGCCGCTCGCCAGTCGCGGTCCTCCGGCTTCGTCAAGCGCCGGAAGTCCACCGGCGCACCGTCGACATGCATCGTGTCGGCGAGTGCGTCCATGGCGGCGGCCGCCAGCGGCGGCGTACTCAGCAAGCAGGCAGCCCAGCTCGCGACGACCTCGTCGACCCAGCTGCGCCACGGGTGGTCACGGCCGTCCTCGGACTGGTGGATGTCCGCCCCTGTGACCCAGTCCAGGCGTGCCGAGCCACCCGGACCGGTGACGGCGACCAGCTCGACGTCCAGCTCCGTGGGGTACCGCAGCCAAGCGGCAACCGTGACGGCCTGGCGCGCCTGGGCCTCCGCCAGGCTGACCGCCAGGGCGCCGGGTCCCGAGGGAAACGTGTGGGTGAGCCACTGCGTCGTCGCGCCTATGAGCGGAGAGAGGGAGAAATCCTCGGGCACGGCCGACCACCTCAGCAGGCAAGAAGGGGATTAAAGCATTGGCACGCTAATCGCTACCGAGCGGGAAGGAAATGACGCAGTTCACCGTCGGCCGGTGGCCTTGGCCACACCGGGCGACACGCGCGGTGAGCGGCAATCCACTCCTCGCATTCCGGACGAGGTTTCACTGAGCGGAACGAGGTCACCACGCGAAGGAGAAAAACAATGGGTCACGGCGGAGATGTCATCGCGGAACTGATCACCGACCACGAGGAAGTGGAGGAGCTCTTCGCCAACATCGAGGAGCTGCCGTCCGGCGACGCGCGCAGGAAGCGCTACGCAGACCAGGCCACCATGGAACTGGTCCGGCACTCCGTCGCGGAAGAGGCACACCTGTACCCGGCCGTGCGCGAGCATCTGCCCAACGGCGACAGCATCGCGGACAAGGAGCTGGAAGATCACGCGACTGCCGAGCGGACCATGAAGGAGCTCGAGGGCTGCGAGGCCGGCGACCCGGAATTCGACACGCTGATCACCCAGCTCATGACCGAGATCCGCACACACGTCGCCGACGAGGAGAACAACCTGTTCCCGCAGCTGCGCGCCGCGTGTTCCGCCGAGATGCTCGAAAAGCTGGGTGACAAGGTTCGTCAGGCGAAGAAGATGGCCCCCACCCGCCCTCACCCCGCCGCCCCGGACAAGCCCCCGGCCAACAAGCTCCTCGCCCCGGGAGTCGGCCTCGTCGACCGGCTGCGCGACGCGATGACGGGCCGCGGCAAGGACTCCTGAGCCGCGGGAGGGCCTGCGGTCACTCTGCGGAGGCGCTCGGCGCAGGCCACGTGGCGTGGGCTGCCCGAGCGCAGTCGCTGCGGCGCTTTTCCCGTCGGGTGCCCCCAGGCTCACGCAAGCCGGAAGTGATCGCGCACCGCGACCGGTCCGCCCCGCGTAGGACTCCGAGCCTGTCGTTGACGGCCCAGGGGAGCCGGGCCCGTACGCGGGCCATCGACCGAAGTCTTCTTGAACGCCTGAAGCCCGGGCCGGCGACGACCGCCGATGCCCGGGCTTCGCGCGGACCGGTGAGAGGGCCGGTCCGCGGGTCGGGATCTACTTGCCGACTTCCTTGCTGACTGCCGCGGGGGAGTCGTACTGCTTCTCGGGGAGCGACTTGAGCGCTTCCTTTATCTCACGGCCGGCGCCATTGTTCTCCGCCTGCTCCAGGATGTCCTTCTTGGAGGCGGGGTAGTCCACGCCGCTGAGGGACTTCTGCATTTCGATGGGGTTCACGTTCATGGGCCGAATATGCCTCCGGCGGCTGTGCCTGAATACGATCCCGCCGCTGCTTCACCGCGATGGCGCAAAACCGCAGCCGCCCGCGCTTCCGGGTGCCCCCGCCGCAGCGGGCGGGACGCCGACCCCGGTCCGGCATTTCCGTGAAATGACGTTTCGTATGCCACCGCGTGCTGGACAGACGCGATGGCATACGTCACGTCCCCAGCAGGCGGGGCCGTGGCATACCCCACGACAGCGCTGTGCCGCGCCGCTTCCTCGCCAGGGATGGCCCCACGTTACGGAGCGCAGCCACCATGTGTCGCCGCGACAAGCGGTTGCGTCATCCGATCGCCTCACCCGCGTTCAGGTGCGACCCACCACGGGCGAATCACGGCGTGAACCGACGTACATCCCGATAGCGGCTATTCCTCGCGGTCCGACCTAAACTGCGCGCACCATGCGCAGAGCGGTCAGCCGACCATCACGGAAGTGGGATTGAGACCATGGCGTCCGACACCCCCAGGACAGTCCTGATCACCGGCACCTCCTCCGGCATTGGCCTGGCGGCGGCCGTGGCCGCCGCCCGAGCCGGCTGGACGGTCATTTCCACCATGCGTGACCTGGGCAGGTCCGAGGCCCTCATGAAGGCCGCCGAGGCGGCCGGTGTCACCGGCAAGGTGCGGCTCAAGCAGTTGGACGTGGTCGACCCCGCCTCCGTCGCCAGCTGCTTCGAGGACACCGCCGCCGAGTTCGGCGGCCTGCGCGCGGTCGTCAACAACGCCGGCGCCGGCCACGTCGGCACGATCGAGCTCGAGACCCTCGAGGACGTCCGCGACACGATGGAGGTCAACTTCTTCGGGGTGGTCGCCGTGACCAAGGCTGCGATGCCGCACCTGAGGGCCTCGGCTGGTCGCCTCATCACCGTGTCGAGCGTGGGTGGCGTGATCGGACAGCCCTTCAACGAGGCCTACTGCGCTGCCAAGTTCGCCGTCGAGGGCTTCATGGAGTCTCTGGCCCCGCTGGCGAAGTCGGTCGGCGTCGACGTCGTGGTGGTCGAGCCGGGTGCCGTGGGAAGCGAGTTCGTGGCCAACGTCGGTATCGACATTCCCTCCTACCTGGCCGCCGCCGGGCCGTACGCGCCTTCCCTCACCAACTACCTCGCCCATGTGAGGGAAAGCTTCACCACGCCGCAGACCATCGAGGACGCGGCCACGCACATCATCGATGCCCTCGACGCCGAGCGCCCGGCGTTCCGTGTCCAGACCTCGGAGTGGGCGCGGGACTTCGTCGCCATCAAGCTCGCGGACCTCGACGGCTCCGCGACGACCTCGAAGACGACCGATTGGGTCTCCACCGGCTGACCCTCCCGCCCGTGGGCGGCTCGGTGAGGGTCCGGCGGAGTAACGGTGACGAAGGTGGCACGATGACGCTTGCCTCAGCTGGGGCGCAGCACCGGCCGGTACGGCACGCGGGCTGGCTGGAGCTCTTCTTCGACCTGGTGTTCGTGGCGGTGGCCGCCCAGCTGGCCCACGCCCTGCACGGGGATCCGGGCGCGGCGGACTTCGGCCGCTTCCTGGCGTTGTACTTCCCGGCCTGGTGGATCTGGATCAACATCACATTCTTCGCGAATCTATTCGAGGGTGACAGTGCGCGCAGACGGCTGCTGATGCTGGTCGCGATGCTCTGCCTCGCGTTGATGAGCGCGGCCGTCCCGGACGCGTTCGGCGACCGCGCGCCCGCGTACGCCCTGGGATACGCGGGCACCCGCGTCGTGTTGTGGATGCTGTGGTGGCCGGCGACCCGACTGCCGGGTCGCGGGAGTGTGCCGCGCTGGCGGCCGGTCGCCTACTGCCTGGGCAGCGGCGCGCTGTGGGCGGCGTCCGCCGTGGTACCCGCGCCGGGGCGGTACGTCCTGTGGGCGGTGTCGCTGGCCTTCGAGATCGTGCTCCTGCTCAGCTACACCTGGCCAGAAGGCCCCGGTCGGCTGCACGCCGGCCACCTCGTCGAACGCGTCGGCCTCTTCGTGATCATCGTGCTCGGCGAATCCGTGGTCAGCCTGATCACTTCGGTCGACCACACGTGGACCGCCGCGTCAGGAACCGTCGCCGTGGTGGGATTCATCCTGCTCACCTCGCTGTGGTGGTCGTACTTCGACTTTGCCTCCTCCAGCGCCGAGCGTGTCCTCGACTCCGCCCAGCGCAAGGACGCGTACCTCCTGGCCCGCGACACGGCCGGCTTCCTGCACTTCTTCGTCACCGCCGGGATCATCGCCATGGCCGCGGGGCTCGCCACCGCGGTGGAGGAGGCCAGTCATCCGCACCTCGCCCACGGCGCCGCAGTGGCCGTCGCGGGAGGCCAGGCGCTCTATCACACGGCTCATGCCGCCATCGCCCTGCGCTACGGACGCCGTCTGCCCGGCATCGCGGTCTGGGCCGTGCCGGGCATCTGTATCCCGCTGCTCGTCATCGTGTTCAGCGACAGCCTCTCCCCACTGCTCGCCATCGCCGTCCTGGCGGCCGAATCCCTCGGACATCTCCTCTGGGCCCGCCTGGCCCTGCGCAGGGGCCGGGTCACACCCCTGCGCTGACGGTACAAGCGGTTCGGCCGACCGGCTGCGCGGCCCTACGAGGCCCGGGGGACTCGGCAGCGAGAAAGTGTTCGTACGGCGGCGTCACCGAGACGGGGGACGGCCCGGATGGCGGCCGAGGTGTTGCCGTGGCCACGCCTCGGGGAGACGCTGAACGGGATGACCACGATCTCCGTCAAGAGTGCGTCGCTGCGGGACGGGCCGACCCTTCCCTACGCCGAGGCCGGCTATTCGGGTGGCACGCCCGTCGTCTTCGTTCACGGCATCGCCGACTCGTGGTGGTCCTTCGAGCCGATGTTGCGGCGGCTGCCGATGGCCCTGCACGGGTACGCGCTCACTCAGCGCGGACACGGCGACGCCGAGCGCCCGGACGAGGGCTATCGGCCGGAGGACTTCGCCGCCGACATCGTGGGCTTCCTCGACGCCGTCGGAATCGAACGCGCCGTCCTCGTCGGCGCCTCCAGCGGCGGTGTGGCCGCCCGGATGGTCGCCGGCAGTCACCCGGACCGCATCTTGGGCCTGGTCCTGATCGGCGTACCCGCCACTCTCGCGGACAAGCCGGTGATCGCCAGTGCGTGGGAGGAGATCCAGGGGCTCTCCGATCCCGTACCGCGCGAGTACGTCGACGGCCTCATGAGCACGATGACCGCCCGGCCGATCGCCCCAGGGCTCATCGAGACCATGACCGAGGAGAACCTGAAGGTGCCCGCCCGCGTATGGCAGGAGACCATGCGAGGCCTGATGGAGGCCGATCTCCCCGCCACCCTCGCCGGGATCCTGGTGCCGACCCTCGTCATCTGGGGTGGCGAGGACGATTTCCTTCCGCGCGCCGACCAGCAGGTCACACTCGATGCCATCCATGGTTCACGGTTCCTGGTGTACGAAGGCGTCGGCCACGTCGTTCATTGGGAACAGCCCGATCGCGTCGTCGCCGAAATCGCCGCGTTCGTGGCCGACGCGCTCGGGTGAAGCGCGACGTCGGCGCGGAGTCCTGCGGTGACAGTCCCGCGACGAGTGCCGCCGCCGTCCGACCGTGCCGGGACCGCCCGGCTAGGGGAAGGTCGCCGGTCTGCTGTCCGCGAGGACGCTCCGCGTGTAGGCCACGTAGCGGTCGAAGAGCTCGCACTGAGTCGCCCGGGCGATGTCGACCACAGGTGAGTCGGCTCGCCTGACCCCGGCCAGGTACGGGGACATCCGGCACCGCCCAGCCGTGGAATCAGGGTCGACGAGGCTCACGTAACAGGTGGGGAGTTGCCCGGTGAAACGCACGGACATGAGCCCCGCATGTCCTTCGGCGGCGAAGCCCCTGGCGACCTCGAGCAACTGGCGGGCGGATTCGGCTGCCCGCCGCGGCAGATGGGTGTCGCCGATGCTTCGGGCGTACTCGGCGACCAGTACCGATTCCGGATCCGCCACTATGTACGTGATGTTCACGCCCTGCCTCAGGAGTCGCCGAACCGGGTCGGCGAAATCCTGCTCGGGGCGCGAGACGAACAAGCTCGCCAGACTGCGCAGCGCCACGCCGACCTCGATGATCTCCGTACGCGCGCCGTCCAGGAACACGGCCTTCTCGGTCGGAGCGGGCCGCCCCTGCGCATGGATCGTGAGGCCGCGGCCACCACCGGAAGCGAACAGCCTCTCGTCGAGGAGCTGCGCCATCTCTCCCAGAAGACGCTGTCGTTCGGCGTCCCGCAGGAAGAGGTCGTAGTAGAAGGGGATGGCGACCCCAGCCGCGGCGAAGACAGCGAGCTCGTTGAGCACGGCCCAGCCGAAGCCCTCACGTCCGTTGGACACCAGGGCCAGACTCAGGCCGCCCAGCAGAACGCAGATCGCGAGTGCGATGCGGAACCTGCTGAGCAGGGTGCGATTTCCCCTCACGTCACTGTCCATGCTCCCCCCCCGGGTCCCCGTCTTCCTCCCCAGGACGACGACGCTTCACACAGCCGTCCGCGACCCGGGGCCGCACGAGGGCGGCAGTACCGTTTCTTCGCTCCTGTGGGCGAGTCCGCGAACCGCCGCGGCCAAGACCCCTGTGTTTAGGGGATCTCGCATGGTGTTAACCCTGACATGCCCACAGTCGACGGCGAAGTGGAATCCTCAACATGTTCCTCACCCAGCTCGCACTCGTCTCCGAAACGCAGAGCAACCCGATCACACCCTCCGAACTCAATCGCGTCGCCGCCGCCCTCCAGAAGCAGGCCACCCGAGACTTCGGTCCGCTGTGGCAGGTCGAGGCAACCGTCGACGCATTCGACCGCCTTGAGGATGTTCCGATCGGTTATTGGCCGCTCATCGTCGTGGACGACGTACAGGACGCCGCCGGATACCACCACGACAAGAACGGACAGCCGTTCTCGTTGATCGAGTTCAGCGACAGCTGGTCACTGACCGCGAGCCACGAGATGCTCGAGATGCTGGCCGATCCATGGGGAAACCGGCTGATCCCGGGAAAGTCCCCGCATCCGAACCAGGGCCTCGTCGAGTTCCTGGTCGAGGTCGCAGACCCGTCCGAGGCCGCTGAATTCGGCTACATGGTCAATGGGCTGCTCGTCTCCGACTTCTTCACACCACGCTTCTACGATCCCGTCGCCTCCGACAGCGTCCGCTACAGCTTCGGCGGCCACATCAAGAAGCCCCGTCAGATTCTGCGCGGCGGATACATCAGCTGGCGGAATCCGCTGACGGACGAGTGGTGGCAGCAGCACTGGTTCGAGGGCAACCAGCCGAAATTCGAGAAACTGGGACGGCTGACCAGCGGCACGAACATCCGCGCGGCCATCGACGCCAAGACCAAGACGGTCAGCCGTATCGCCCGCAGCGGCCCGGCAACCGAACGGTTCGGGGCAGCCAGGGAACTCATGGCGGCAGCTCGGGAGTCAGCCGGCGCCCGTGCCGACGCATGGCGCGGGCAGATCGACGAATTGCGACGTGCGAACCCCGACGCGCAGGCCTGGGCAGATGGCGACAACGACTGAGGTCGACTGAGTTCGACTGAGCTGGATTGAGGACACTGTAAACGGCCCCGGGTCGGTCGAGGAGGAGGAGGCCACTATGAGCGAGGATTCCGCGAGCAGGAAGGCCCGCGCGGAACAACTGCGCGCAGCGATCGACGAGGTCAGGCGCCGCTCCCGGAAACCGGCCCCAAGGGGCGACGGTCCGGACGAGGTTCCCCCGGCTGACGAGAGCCTGCGGGAGGCGGTTCATCGCCGCATGCGTGAACTCGACGACACCGACAAGGGCGAGGGCGACGACCCCGGTGCGGCGCCCAGAGGCACTCGAGACCAGAAGTAGGCAACACCGCGGCAACGGGACCTCGTCGGTGCTCTAGAGCTTCGCAACTCCGAGCTACCGAGAGGCCCCGCCTTCATGCGCTGATACTGCGGCGATCACCCGATCCAGAGTCCAGTTCGGCTGATCAAGCACCCCGACCGGTAAGCGGAAGCCGTCTCGACCCCGTTATCCTGCCCTCAATCCAGGCAGAATTCGTTTTCCTCCGGGTCGGTCATCACGATGATCCCCTCGTCCATGCCATTGGGCTCGAGCCGGTACAACCGCTTCGCTCCCAGCGCCTCCAGCCTCGCGGCCTCCTCCTCCAGCGTGGCCATCCGCTCGTCCCCGGTCAGGCCGGGTGCTGCGCGCACATCCAGGTGCAAGCGGTTCTTCGCTGCCGGCTTTCCCTCCGGGACCTTCTGGAAGAACACCCGCGGCCCCTTGCCGTCCGGATCCGTGATGGCCGACCGGTCGTTGTGGTGCTCGGGCGGCACGCCCCACGCCGTCAGCGCAGCCGTCCAGTCGGGGAAGCCCTCGGGCGGCGGCTGGATGCGATAACCCAGCGCCTGAGCCCAGAACACCGCCTGCGCGCCCGGATCGGCGCAGTCGTAAGTCACCTGCAATTCCTTGGCCATGCCGCCTCCGACCGCTCGAAACCTGCTCTCCTCGCCCCGGTCGCCTCCCGGAGCACACTGCCATCCTCGCACCGCCCTCGGACAAGCCGCTCGCCGACCCAACGGACCGAGCACCGACGGCGCCGGCCGGCTCCACGAACACGACGCGAGCAGTCGAACGACCCCATCTCCCCTGCCACCGAGCAGGGTTCATGCCCACGCAGCCCGAATCAAGCCTCATCGGCATCGGCCGAGCAACCCCAACCCCGCACCCCGCATCGTCAGTTCCGGGCTGACCCCACCGCCTGGAAGATCATTCTGTTCGGGATCCTCAGGGCCGTCCCGAGCCCTTATGCTTCCGCAGGCACCAAAGATCATCCAGTGCGGAAACCAACGGGGACATGAACAAACACACGGTAGTGGCCACGACCCTCGTCCTGTCGCTCGGACTCCTGGCGGGCTGCGGCTCCTCCGAGCCTGAGAAGACCAACTCGCAGGGCAAACCGGGTGGTTCGGCCGCCCCGGAAAGTACCGCGAAGGCCGCGGGGCCGGTCTACGCCGGGCCCGCGATACCCGGCCTCGCCGCGAAGCAGGCGTGGAGCCTGCCGCCGGCCGGTGCCATCGACCTCGGCGACACCCTCCTCTTCGTGAAGGACGCGAAGGGCACGTACGCCCAAGCGGGAACGTACGAGAAGGAGCCGGCCGACGGCACGACCGGCACCCTCCACTCCAGTGCCACGCCGGAGCCCGTCACGCTGGAGTTCCGCGACCTGAAGACCGGCGCCGTACGCAAGACCCTGAAAGTGACGGCCGACCATGTCGCCGCCACCACCTGGCACAAGGGCGTCCCGGCGCTGGAGGTGCGCGCGGGCAGTAAGACGGAGTCCGACGGCCTGAGCGCCGAGAAGACCACCGTCACGATCACCGTCTACGGCGCCGACGGTGCGGAACTCGGTAGGACCCAGCACTCCGGCGACGACACGTTCCACGTCCACGAGGGCCATCTCATCGAGCAGGCCGGTGACGCGAGCTTGCTGCTCACACCGATCGACGGCGGAAAGCCCCACAAGGTCACCTGCACCGGCACCCTGGCGAGCTGCTCCTACGACCCGCGCAACCATGAGATCGACGGTGGTCAGGCGCACGCCCCGCTGATCACCGGCGATTACGCCTTCCACGTGGAGAACGCGTCGAACTACGAGAGCGAACCCGAGCAGCTCGTCATGTCCGACCTTGCCACCGGCAAGAAGGTCTGGAGCACGGCAGACGTCACCCCGCCGCAGGGCGTGGACTTCAACGACGATAAGAAGCGGACCTCCGGAGCGCTGCGCGTGCTGGACGTCCGTGACGGCCGGGTGCTCACCGCCTGGGGTGCGGGCGCCTTCTCGCCGGACACCTGGATCACGGCGACCTATGACCTCACCTCGGGCAAGCAGATCGGCGGTTCCACGAAGTACTCCTACGCCGACAGCCCTCACGACACGATCAACACCGAGGGTTCGTCCGTCGTCTCCCCGGACCGCGAGCTCGCCGCTGCCGCCACGAAGAACGGCGCGGCCGTGTGGCAGCTCGCCGACGGCAAGGAGGTCTGGGCACAGAAGGGGAACGAGAAGCCGTTGACCCCGCTGCGTCTCTCCTCGAACGGCGTGCTCTACGGCACCGTGGAGGGTGGGGGCGAGACAGTGCTCGCCGTCGACGCCCGCACGAAGAAGGTGCTCGCCAAGAGCCTTCCCGCGGCGAGCGTTCCGCTGTTCTCGGAGTCCGCGGGTTACGGCTGGATCAGTATGGACGGGTTCTTCGTCTTCCAGGTGGAGGGCTAGGAAGCCGGGTTCGGCGGCCGGCATGGGCACGGCGTGGGGGAGTCCAGGGTGTGACGAGGGCTGCTGTCGCGGAGGTGCCCAGGCCGGCCGGCCTCAACCCCGGCGCTGTACGGGGGCGGTGGGCGCGACCCGGTGAGAAACCCGGCGCACACCTCTTGACCGCGGATACTTACCGGTCAGTATGCTCACGCCACCCCTCAACGACCCCGGTGTCCTCCTTTCCTGCGGCTGCGGTGAACCGGCCCCTCGGCCCGGCACCGCAGGCCCGCACATACGGCTCCCGCAACCCGGGAAACGCCCCGCGCAGTCTCGTCAGACGCGCCATCGAGCGCTACTCCGAACCGCACTCCGTGAGGCCCCTCGTGAAGAGATCCCTCGTGTCCGCGGCCGTCGCCGCGGCCGTTGCCCTTGTCGCCGTGCAGACCTCAGGTCCCGCCCGGGCTTCCAGCAGCTCCACTTTCCGCTCCGACAGCAATCCCATCCTTTTCGTGCACGGCTACAGCGGTGACGGCAGCAACTGGAACACCATGGAGAACCGTTTCATGACCGACGGCTGGCCATCCTCCTACCTGGACCGGTGGACCTACGACTGGCGGCAGTCGAACACCACGACCGCCCAGCAGCTCTCCGCCGAGGTCGACCGTCTGCTCGCGGCGACCGGCGCCGCCAAGGTCGACATCGTCAGCCACTCCATGGGAGGGCTCTCCTCGCGCCACTACCTCAAGAACCTCGGAGGGACCTCCGAGGTCGACGCCTGGGTGTCACTGGGAGGGCCGAACCACGGGACCGACAGCGCCAACGGCTGCTTCGACACGTCCTGCACCGAGATGCGCATCGGCTCAAGCTTCCTCGCCGCGCTCAACTCCGGCGACGAGACACCGGGCTCGACCCGGTACGCGACCTGGCGGTCGCCCTGCGACACGGTGATCAACCCCGACAGCTCCGTCCCCGTGTCCGGCGCGACGAATACGCAGACCGCTTGCCTCAGCCACACGGATCTGCTCAACGACGCTACGGTCTACGCCCAGACACGGGACATGATCAACTGATAGCCCGCCCCGGCAGCCGGCAGGGACCGCGGTCACGACATCCGCCACCGCGGCCCCGCCGGAACCGCGCCGCGCAACCCCGTGGCAGCGGAGCGGACGGTCAGCAGATGCCCTCCTCGTGCTGCGGCGCCGCGGCACCGGGCGGTACGAAGCAGGCGGTCACGGTCTTGCCCGACCGCTGACGATGGGCCTCCCAACTGTCGGCGACAGCGTCGACGATGGCCATCCCGCGGCCTCCGGTCGTCGTGACGTCATGCGGTCGCTGGGAGGGCAGCGCGGGGGCGGAGTCGTGAACACTGACATGCAGACAGTGGCTGTCCCAGGTCAGGACCAGCTGCGCCTCACTGTGCGCGTGCACGTGTGCGTTGGTGACCAGCTCCGAGACGCTGAGCAGTACCGCATCCACGGTTTCGGGCGCGTCCTTCGTCCAGCCCAGGGATTCCAGGTGCTCCCGCGTCCAGCGGCGGCTTTCCCGTACCCCGCGCGACACAGGAAACGACTGCGCCCACCCGACAGCACGCATCGACGAATCTTTCGACACAGGACCTCCCCTGGCTCGGTTCCCCACACCCGCCTACCCCCGGCCGCCGGGATTACGGCATCGAGCGACGGACCGCAGGGGGGCGGCCTGGTCCCGGGCCGTCGGAGCAGACGACGCTCGGGCTGGGGTGGGATCATTTCCCCCATGGGTGCGGAGCGGGATGCCGATACTGAAGGTGTGGTCCTCGACGACCTTCTGCGCGATGTCGGCGCGGACAGGACGGGGGCATTGTGGCGGCTGACCGGTGGGGCACGGCAGCTCGATGCCAACGTCGTGCGGCTGGCGCCGGGGGCGTCCATCGCGGAGCATGTGGAGCCTGATCTCGACGTGCTGGTGTCGGGGATCGCCGGACACGGAACCTTGCGGTGCGAAGGCACTGACTACGACCTTCGGCCCGGAGCGATGCGCTTCTTGGCGCGCGGGGCGAGGCGGGGCGTGTACGCGGGGCAGGACGGTGTCGTCTACATGACGGTGCACCGCAGGCGCCCCGGGCTGGCACTCCGGCCTGCCTCGTCTTCGGCGGTGCTGGAGGACGTTGACGACGGAGAGGGCGGCGAGGCGCCCTGTCTCCTCAGCCAGGTCTGTGCCCATTGCGGGGCAGTCGTCGAAGTGCGCGCGGCCGCGTACTGCCCGCGGTGCGGTCAGCGGCTGCCGTAGTCACCCGCTGCCGACGCTGGAGCAGAGGCGCGGCGGTCACGCGGAATTGCTGCCCGCGGAGGCTGCCGCCTGGGCGCGACGAATGGGGAACATAGTCTGGATGGGCTCGCTGGCGAGGAAGTCGAGAATGATGTGGTTGACCTCCCCGGGCTTCTCCATCGGCAGCGCATGAGAGGTTCCGGGGACGACGCCCAGCTCGGAGTTGGGGATCCCGCGATAGAGGGCGATCGTGTGCTCCAGCGTGATCAGGTCGTCGTCCCCGACGAGGACGAGGGTGGGCGCGCCGATGCGGGCCAGGTCCTCCGCGGGGATGTTCGGCTGAGTGCGGTACATCGCGGACAGCTTTTCCGCGACGACCGGCCAGTGCTCGGCGCCGTCGGGCGACGTGGCCTCGTACATCTCTCGGAACATCGCCATGTCGGGAGCGTCGGGCGTCATGTGATCCAGCATCTCCGGCACCGCGCCGCTCTGCGGACTCGGGAGGAAGTTGGCCCCCATGGCCACGACCTTCCGGACCAGGTCGGGGCGGGCGATGGCGACGAGGAGGGCGACGATCCCGCCGTCGCTCCATCCGACGAGATGGGCGGGACCGCCGACGACCGACTCGATGAAGGCGGCGGTGTCGTCGGCCATGTCCTGGTAGGAGAGGGGTCCCGCGACGTCGGGCGTATGCCCGTGCGCGCGACGCTCCTGGAGGAAGACGCGGTACTTCGCCGCGAAGTCGGGTCGCTGAGCCCCCCACGTCTCGTTCGTGCAGAAGCCGCCGTGCAGCAGGAGCAACGGGTCGCCGGCGCCCTCTGCCTCGTACCAGGTCCTGACGCCGTGGAGATCCACATAGTCGCCCATGTTCCGGGCCTTTCCCGAGTGCCGTCCTTATTGGTCAGTCTTCGCTGTGGGCGAGGGACCTGCCATCCGGGCGGCTTTGCCGCCGGGGGAGTGGCCCGCACGCGCCGCGCCCAGTCACGGCGCGTGACTGAAGCGTGTGTCCCAGGATGACAAAATATTCGAACAAGCGATCTAATATGGGCATGGACGTCACCGCCTTCCCTCACGACCTGGTCCAGGTCCAGCACGACTGGAACACCACCTACGCGGCTCTCGCCGCGTCCCGCCCCGCCGACAACACGGCGCTCCGCCGCCGGCTGCTGGAGCTGTCGGTGCGCCTGTGGTGGCACCCGTACTGGGACGGCGCCCGGTCGGTGCCGGCAGCGCGGGTGGAGCTGCGGAAGCCGGCCCGCTCGCAGGATGAGGAAAGAGCGGCATGAGGCAGGAGAAGCCGGGTCGGTCGGCCTCTCGATCCGGCCTCTCGGCTTGGTGTCCCGGCTCGGCCTGAATGGGGGAGCGCAGCCGCGGCGACCAGCACCGGCGATCAGTCCGTTTTGGGGAGCCGGCCGATCCGGGCGGCTGTGGTTCGCCCGGACCGGTCGTGGAGACCGACCTGCTCTTCCCCGTGCCCCGGGGACGTCAGCCGGTGATGGCCACTCGCTCACGCCACCAGGCCACCGTCGCTTCGATCTGCTCATCGAGGGGAGTGGCCCGGACTGTGAACGCGGCTTCGTAGGCGCGCGAGTCGAGGACGAACGGGCGGTCGAACTGGTAGCGGATCTCCTTCAGTTCGCGGATCAGCGGGGAGAAGACGGATGCGATGCCCAGCAAGGCCGGTGCCATCGCGCGCACCGCGACCGGCCCCGTCCCCGCGTGGGCGGCGAGGCGGTCGGCCATCTCCCGGACGGACAGCGGCGGCGCCGTGGGGACGTGCCAGGGCCGTCCCCAGGCGCGTTCCTCTTCGGCGACTTCCACCAGGGCTCTGGCGACATCGGGGAGATAGCTCCAGCTGTGGGGAGCGTCCGGGTCCCCGAGTGTGGAGATCGGCTTGCCGCGCAGCAGGCGTGGCATGACCCGCGCGGCCAGGTGCCCGCCGTCGGTCACGCCGGGCCCGAAGAAGTCCGAGGCCCGGACCTCGACCGCCCGGACACGCCCCTGCTCGTGCAGGCTCCGCGCCTGCTCCCAAACGGCGGCGCGTACCCGTCCCTTGGCCCCGGTCGCCGCGAGCGGCCGTTCCTCGGTCAGGGGGCCGTCCACCGGGCCGTAGCCGTAGAGGTTACCCAGCAGGACCAGGACGGCCCCGGTCGCCTCGGCCGCCGCGCACATCGACGCGGCGAGGGGCGGCCATTGCGTGGCCCAGCGATGCAGGGGCGGTGCCGCGCAACTGAAGATCGCGGCCGCACCCCGCGCGACCTCGGTCAGCCGCTCGGTGTCCGTCGCGTCCAACGCGACGTGCTCGATGCCGGGCTCCTGGGGGCGTCCCGACGTGGTGACGACCCGTACCGAGTGCCCGTTCTCGACCAGCAGGCGAGCGGTTGCCGCCCCGGCGGGCCCGAATCCAACGACGATATAAAGACTCACCCACGCACACTAGTACGAGCGTGCAGGCTGAGGGGAGTTGTAGCGGATTGCCGGACGGGGGACGGGCGGCCGTCACGCCTCGACCCAGTGCCGAGGCTCCTGCCGCGTAGGGACCTCAAGACGGCCGCTGGTGACGGCGGGTCAGGATGACTTCGCAGGTCGCCTGGGTCATGGTGAGCCATGCCCACTCTCCACATCGAGCATCCGATCACCGATTACGCTGTCTGGAAGACGGCGTTCGACCGGTTCGCCGCCGCGCGGCAGGAAGCCGGTGTGCGGCGCTACCGGGTTCAGCGCCCTGTGCACGACCCGCGGTACGTGCTCGTCGATCTCGACTTCGGCACGACTGACCAGGCGGAGCGCTTTCTCCACTTCCTGCAGAGCCAGGTCTGGTCCTCGCCGGTCAATGCGCCCGCACTCGCCGGCGAGCCACTGACGCGCATTTTGGAAACAGCCGACGAGTCCTGACAACGACGGGCGCGTCGTCCCGTCAGCCGGACGAACTCGCCCTTCGTCGCTGGCGAGAAGGCGGCCCGGGCCACAAATTGCCTCGAGTGCCCCTCGGGGCTGCTGTTAGGCTCATAGACGCTTGTTTGTGCATGGGGGAAGCAGACCGGGGGGTCGGGGACTTCACACGTCGCACGACGGCGCGCGCACTGCGCGGGTCGTCTTCTTGCCATGCCTCGACCACTGGTTTGGGGAGAATGTTCGATGCGTAGGACCAGGATCATCGGCGCGGCTCTGGTGCCCACTTTGACGCTGGCTGTCGCCGGCGCGGGTGTCTCCACGGCGCTCGTGACGGCGGCGCCCGCCGACGCCGCGGTATTGCAGGCGTGGGGTGCGCCGGCGTCGCTGACCGCGTTCGGCACGCACAACTCCGTCCACGGCCTGAAGATCACCTCGGACGGCACCGCCGTCACCGTGTGGAGCCGTGACGCGGGGGCGGGCAACCAGGAGCTCTGGGCCGCCACCCGACCGGCCAAGAGCACCGTATGGAGTGCGCCGGTCCGGGTGGCGGAGACGAAGGGTGAGGTCTACACCGCCACGCTGACCGCCGGTAAGGACGGTTCGGCGACGGTGGCCTGGCTGCACTGGGAAGGCTCGCTCGGGTACACCTACAGCTCGTCCACCCTCTCGGCAGGGGCCAGGACGTGGACGGACCCGGCGCAGGTCTCGAACATCTCCCACCCGGCATGGCTGACCCTCGCCGGCGGCCCGGGCGGACGCCTCGTGGCGGTGTGGACCAGCTTCGGCGACAACGCGCAGGGCGACGCGGGCCGCGGGATGTACGTCTCGGAGCGCCCGGCGCCCGGCGCCGCCTGGTCCGAGCCCGTCAAGCTCACCGACGCCCTTGCCTTCTCGCCGGCCGCGACCGTCGGTGCCGACGGCGCGGTCACGGTCGCCTGGAAGGACGACTTCGACAGCAGTGGCCTGTCCTTGCGGGTCGCCAGCCTGCCCGCCGGAGCGACCGAGTGGCAGGCGCCCAAGGCCGTCGAGGGGACCACGTCCTCTCTCGCCGGCGACCTCGACCTGCAGTCGTCCGCGTCCGGCGCCACCCTGTTGAGCTGGACGGAGGGCGGCTCCTCCCATCGCTTCGCCTACCGTCCCGCGGTGGACGCGTCGTGGGGTCCCGCCGAGTCGGCCCCCTCCGATGGGCTCCCGTACGACTCCGCAGCGCCTCAACTCGGCCCCACCGGCGAGGTGACTTCCGTGTGGAAGGACATGTTCGCGTTGCGCACGGCAACCCGTTCGTCGGCTGGTGTCTGGTCGCCGGTCCGGACGTTCGCCGAAACGGGGGTGGACGACGTCTGGTCCTCGAGCATCGGCCCCGACGGTACGGTCACGGCCCTTTGGACCACGAACGACGGGGATCTGAAGGCCGCCGCGCGCACGGACGGCGCCTGGGCCCCGCCCGTGACAGTCGGCCGGATCGACGCGGACGCGGTCAAGGGCACCGCCTTCAGCGCGACCGGAGCGGACGGCCGGGCCGTCGTCGTCTGGAATCGCACGACCGGGACGACGGACAAGGGAAAGGACATCCACCAGGTGTGGTCGGCCGCCACGATGCCGGGCACCTCCCAACCGTGGAGCGCGGCCAAGCGCCGTGACTACGTCGGCGCGGACGGCCTTCCCGACCTCTACGCCCGGACCGGCACGGGCGCGCTCGCGGTCTACCGCGGCACCGCCCAGGGCACCGTCTCCGCCCGTACGGACGGCGGTACTTGGCCCACCTCCTCCACGCTCATCCCCTTCGGTGACCTCGACGACGACGGCGCCAACGACACCCTCGTGCGCACCGCGTCGGGCGAACTCCACCGCTATACGCCCCCTCGCGGCCAGGTCGTCACGCCCAGCAGCCCCCACACCAGCGTCGGCACCGGCTGGACCGGCCTCGACGTCCTCACCTACTCCGGCGACTTCAACGCCGACGGACGGCCCGACCTCGTCGCCCGCCAGACCGCCACTGGTGACCTCTACCTCTACGCCGGCACGAAGAACGGCACTCTCACCCGCACGGGCCGCATCGGCACCGGCTGGAAGAACCTCACCATCGTCGGCGTCGGCGACCTCAACAACGACAAGAACGCCGACCTCCTCGCCCGTACGAGCACCGGTGACCTGTACCGGTACAACGGCACCGGCAAGGCCACCATCGGATCCGGCACCAAGATCGGTTCCGGCTGGACCTCCATGACCGACCTCGTCGGAGTCGGCGACCTGAACCGGGACGGAAACGACGACATCCTGGCGCGTACGAGCGCCGGTGACCTGTACCGGTACTACGGCACCGGCAAGGGCACCATCGGATCCGGTGCCAAGATCGGAACGGGCTGGAAGTCCTTCACCAGCCTCCGATAGGCACAGAGCCCCGCGGTCTTGCCTCCGTGGCCCCACAGCCTGGAGGCAAGCCGGCGGCGGGCGGAACCGGGACGACCCGCCTCGCGACCGAGGGTGGCGCAGCCTTAGCCCTGGGATGCTGCCGGGGGCCCACAGCGTGAGCCCCGACCACGCGTACCCGGGCCGCGGGCCACTGGCGCCGAAACTGACGGATCGTCCGCGGCAGCGGTGACCGGTCGGTCCGGTGACCGCTCCCGCATGGCTACCGCTGCCGCGCCGGCCGGTCCGGCTACCGCTCCCGCGCTCAGTGGCCCGTCGGCCAGGGCGTTCCCATCAGGAGCGGCCCTCCCCGACGCCGAAGGCATGAGGCGGTTCACGTCACCCACCGCTGCCCGTGGGGAGCGCCAGGCGGAACAGCGCGCCACCGCCCGGGGCGTTCTCGGCCGTCAGCTCGGCGCCGTGCGCCCGGGCGATCTGGCGGGCCATCGCCAGACCCAGTCCCGAGCCTGGCAGGGCACGGGCCGACTCGGCCCGGTAGAACCGGTCGAACACGTACGGCAGATCCTCGGGCGCGATGCCCGGCCCGTGGTCCCGCACCGTCACCCCCGCCGCGGTCAGCTCCACCTCGCCCGGCGGGCCGCCCGGCGGACTGAACTTGGCGGCGTTGTCCAGCAGGCTGACCAACCGCCGACAACCGGCGGGCGCGCGAATGGGCGGGCTGGCGGCCGGAGGTGTCCCTGGAGGACGGGCTGAAGCACACGTCGACATGGATCGCCGACCACCTCGGTCTCTTCGCGGCGGACCGCTACCAGGTCTGAGCCGGCCCTGAACGGCCCCGGCTCCCGGCAGCTCAGCGGGCCGGGGCCGTCACCGTCGGCGTGTTCCACCGGGAGACGCGCAGCCGGGGCTCGGAACCGTGCAGATCACCTGTCCGGTATGCCGCCGTCAGCGTCGCCGACTCACCCGGCCGGAGGCTGATCTGGTTGTCGCCACCGGACCGGCAGCACGGGAGCGCACTGCGCGTTCACCAGGTGAACATCGGTGAGCAGAGCCGGGGTGGTCCCTGTGCCCGCGTTGCGTACGGTCACCGTCGTCGTGGATGTGCCCGTGGCGTCCGCCGTCGTCGATGCCGTCGCGGAGACGGTCGCCCGCTCCATCGAGTTCAGCCCCCGGTGGATCGGCGTAGGCGGTGGTCGTCGCAGCACTCCCAGCCGGGCAGCGCGCGGCGGTGGAGCACGGGGGCCTCCGCGGGGCCGGAGTCGGGACTCGGCATGGTGCAGATTCAGCCACGGGTGATCTGTGCGATCTGGTTGAGCCGACCGCGTCGCCGGGGTGCTCAGAGGCGGGCGGCATCCCGCCCGATCGGGGGTGTGCGGTGCTCCCCGACGGACTGGGGAGCGGGAGCAAAGGGTGTATATCGGCTGGAACAGAGCCGATACTGCCACGGTGGAGGTCAGAAGCGACGGCGACAGTCCGTGAGCGGTACACCCGTGGGACCCGGGTTGAGTCCGAAGCGCTGGAATGCCCCGCGTCGCTGCCGGGTGGCTTGAATCGACCGGCTTCAATGTCCCGCACGAGCTGCCCGACGGTCCGGCCGACTCCAGGCCGAGGGGACGGTCAACGGCATCGTTGGTGGCGGAAGGGTTAATTCCGAGTGACGGTAAACCTTCGGGAATGGACGTTCGTTGACACTCTCCGTGTTCGGAAGCTAACTTCACGGCGTCGTCGCCACACCCGGAGCACCAGGCTCCGTCGGGACTTGCGGCGCAAAGGACGCTTTTTTCAGTTGACCGCTGAGACCGTCTTCCAGATCCAGCCCCTGACTCCGCCGGCAACGGCGACGGGGATCTTCCAAGTCCAGCCCTATACCGCCCACTGCCAGGTGATCTGCGCCGAAGGAGCGCATGCCGTGATCGGCGTCTCACCCGGCAACAGCTACTTCTCCGCCCAGCGCGTCCTCGATCTGGCCCGCTGGGGCCTGGAGTACTTCGACCGCGTCGACTTCGTCTATACCGACCTGCACGTGGCCGAGATGTACGAGGCCTCCGGCTACGCCCCCGACGACGCACGGCGCAAGGCCGTCAAGAACCTGCGGGGCGTACGGGCCAAGGTCCTCAACGCCGTGCAGGAAGTCGACCCCGAGGGCAAGCGGCTGCGGGCCCATCCCATGTCGGCGTTCGCGACCAACCCGGCGTACCGCGAGATCCACGACCACCTCCAACGCCGACTGGATGTGGACGCGGACTTCCGTGCGACCTGCGAGGCGCTCGTCGACGCCTTCCTCTCGTCCAAGGTCCTGGACGGAAGGCCGGCCACCGCGCGCCAGCGCGAGGTGTGCCTGGAGTACGTCTGCGCCGAAGCGCCGTTGTTCCTGGACACCCCCGCCATCCTCGGCGTGCCGTCCTCGCTCAACTGCTACCACCAGCTCTTGCCGATGGCCGAACTGCTCTACTCCCGCGGATCGGGCCTGCGCGCCTCCCGCAACCAGGGCCACGCCATCGTCACCCCCGCAGAAGGAGACACCCATGTCCGTTGAGTCGCTGCTCGAACCGGCCGCCGAGGAGCTGCTCGACTTCCCCTTCTCCTGGCGGGGCGACCGACTCCCCGACGAGCTGGAGCAGTTGCGCAAGGAACCGGTCAAGCGCGTGCGCACCATCGCCGGTGACCCGGCCTGGCTGGTGTCCTCCCACGCCCTGTGCAAGCAGGTACTGGAAGACCCCCGGTTCAGCCTGAAGGACACCTCGGCGCCGGGTGTGCCCCGGCAGTACGCCCTGACGATCCCCCCGGAGGTCGTCAACAACATGGGCAACATCACCGGAGCCGGCCTGCGCAAAGCGGTGCTCAAGGCCATGAACCCCAAGGCGCCCGGCCTCATCCCCTGGCTGCGGTCGCACGCCACGGCGCTGATCGACGACCTGATGGCCGAGGGCGCGCCCGCGGACCTGCGCGGGCAGTTCGCCGACCCGTTCTCGTCCGGCATGCACTGCCACATCCTCGGCATCCCACAGGCCGACGCCCCGCGCCTCATGCGGAGCCTGGACATCGCGTTCATGAACTCCGCCTGCCCCATCACCGGCGCCAAGCTCAACTGGGACCGCGACATCGCCTACATGGTGGAGCGCCTGGACGACCCGGCCACGACCGGTCTGATGGCCGAGCTCGCGGCCCTGCGCGAGGACGCGGAGTACGCCCACCTCACCGACGAGATGCTCGCGACGGTCGGCGTGACCATGTTCGGCGCGGGGGTCATCTCGACCTCCGGGTTCCTGACCATGGCGGTCGTCTCCCTCCTCCAGCACCCCGAACTGAGGGAGGAGCTGCTGGCCGACCGCGCCAAGATTCCGGCCGCGGTCGACGAGCTGCTGCGGATCAACCTGTCGATCGGCGACGGTCTGCCGCGTCTCGCCCTCGAGGACGTCACGCTCGGGGACGTGGAGGTGAAGAAGGGAGAGCTCGTCCTCGTCCTGGTCGAAGGCGCCAACTTCGACCCCGACGTCTTCGCCGATCCGCACCGCGTCGACCTCACCCGCGAGAACAACACCGCCCACCTGTCCTTCGGCGGCGGCCGGCACTACTGCCCCGCCACCGCGCTGGGCAAGAAGCACGCGGAGATCGCCCTGGAGGCCCTGCTCGACCGCATGCCGGACCTGCAGCTCGCCGTCCCGATCGAACAACTCGTCTGGCGCACGCGGTTCATGAAGCGTTTGCCCGAGAGGCTGCCCGTCATGTGGTAGCCGCCGGAGTGCCGCCGCCCCGCGGGGGGCGGCGGCAGCGGGGGCGGGGCGGTCGGGCGCGGGCCGGAGGAGCGGCGCCCCGCCGTGGCCGTGCACGGCCGATTCGTCCCTGCCCCGTGGGACGGCGTGCCGGACTACTGGTCCCCGGAGGCGTTCCGTGCCGTCTGCAGTGCCTGGTCGGCGATGACGATCGCTTCTTGATCGTGGCCCGCCGCCTTTGCTGCCTGGGCCTGACTGAGGGACACACGGAGCAGTTCAACGGTGTGTTCCGGCAGGCGGTTGCTCGCCACGATCTCTTCCAGCTTCCGGATGGTGTCTGCGGCCAAGTCCTCGGACATGGTGTGGTGTCTCCTGCGTTGCGGATCAAGGACATGCGACGGTGCCACGCCGCAGCGGGCAGAACAAGGAGGCTTGCGGCCGAACTGCTCCCACGCGTGACGGGAGGCGAACTCCCCACCCGGACGGCCCCGTCTCAAGGCTTCTTCGCCGGTCGCGCGGCCACTGCCCTCGCAGAAGGCGACGGCGCGCCGCGCCTGCCCCGTTCTCGCGTTACGTGCCCGGCCGCGTCAAGGAGGAGCGGGATTGCTCACGCGGCGAGCGCCGCCGGCTCGCCCAGGCGCACAGCGGCGACGCGCCAGGCAGCGGTGACGGCTCGGTGGGCGGCCGCGCTCGCCTGACCGATGTCGGCGGGGAGTTGAAGGGGAGCGCCGACGTGGACGTGCAGGCGGGGACGCCGGACGGGGGCCGTGAGGAGTCCTGCGACCTGCTTGGTGGGGCTGCCTGAGGTGACCCGGCGAGCCCCGGCCTGGCCGATCGGGATGATGGAGGCGCCGGAGGCCACGGCGAGGCGTGCGGGGCCACTGCGGAAAGGAGCCGGGGCGGCCTCGGCGGCGTCTGTGCGGCGCGGAAGTCCTCCCTCGCCGTAGATGAGAACGTGACGGCCGGCGTCGAGCGCTGCCGCCGCCTGACCCAGCGCGTCGGCCGCGTGCGCGGTGCGGCGGAAGACGGGGACGTGGCCGTCGCGATCGAGGAGGAACCGCAGGACGGGGACGCGCCAGAGTCCGGCGGCGGCGAGGACGACGGGTTCGATGTCCATCCGGCGCAGGGCGGCCAGCACGACGCCGGGGTCTGCCGGCGATGTGTGGTTGGCGACGAGGATGCCGGGGGCCGGGACCGTCGCGAGATCGGTGGATGTCGTCAGTCGACCGAGGGAGGGGACGTGGGTGGCGGCGATGCGACTGAGCACGGGACTCCTGCCTTCTGGACGACGACGTGATCTTCATCGTCGCGCCGGGGGCCGCAGGGGGCCTGAGTGCGCGTACTCATCTGTCCCGGTGGTTCCGTGACCACGTGCTCAGTCCGTCGGACCACCGGACGCAGCACGTTCGGAGTCGACCACCAACAGGTTCCCTCCCGCGTGCGCCGGGCCACGCGACGATCGGGTGGGGGAGCCCGCTGTCTCCGCGGGTCGACAGGCTCGCTGACGGTGACGCCGGCCGGCAGATGCCCATTCCGGTTCCTGACTGGCAGTCGCGTCGCGGCGTGTGGAGGTGATCTCGCACATGAGTACGTCTACGGGTAGCCTGGCGCCGCCGGGATCAACAGGATGGCTCCATGAGTGAGCACGAGCGTTGTCCCCGACTCGCTGCCAGACCCGACCGCACCCATGGGACCGCCCGCAAAGTGATGAAGTCCCTCCTTGTCGTGGCGGCCGTAGCAGCTGCGGTTCTGCTGCTCTACATGGCTTTCTTCATCGGCATCTTCGTCCTGGCCAGTTGATCGCTGCCGCATCGCCGTACCTCGAGGCACGCATGGGAGCAGGCCGGTCGTGCACCGGGGGCGTAGGAGACGGGCGGCAGACGGCACAAACCATCGCCTCGAGGGGGCCGAGGATCCCACGGAGGCACGACCAGGGAGCCGCCGCTGCGCAGACCCGGCCCGCGCACGTCGAGCCGGCTCTTCGGCGTGGCGCGCGGTGTGGGGCGGTCTAGCCGGTCACCACGTTGAAGGCCTGGAGGATCTTCGGCTCGACCTCAGGGATTCCCGCCTCGCGCACCAGCGGCAGGAGTTTCTCGCTGAACCTCTGGAACGCCTCCTCGGATTCCCATACGTCCACCACGACCCAACCGGTGGGAGTGGGCCCGGCGACATGCGAGATCAAGCCGGGGACGGGCCAGTCCGATCTGGCCCTCACCGTGCCCCGCCCACCGGTCAAACCGTTCGTGACCTGCTCGTACTGCGCCTGGGTGGTTCCGGGAAGCTCGTGTACGACGATGATGGCCATGGGGACTCCCTCTCGCTTGACGGCCGCGCTCGCCACCCAGTCGACCAGCACGCGCGACCGTGCACACGAAGAGGGCCGCCATCCGAGGTACCGCGCCGGGCGACGTCCTCCGCCGGGTCAGGGGGAGCTCCACCACCCGGCGCGGTTGCGCTCTCGCCGTCGGCCGCGGGCACGCCGGATCACCAGCCCCATGAGGACAGGTGGCGGTTTTCACTGATCCGGCTGGGCACCCGTTCTGCCTCGTCGGGGGCTGATCGGGAGGTGGGGGCGCCCTGAGGGCGGCGCCTCGCCCTCAGGGAAGAACCTTGACGCCTACGCCTGAGATCCGACCGACGGTGTCGAAGGTGACCTCGACCGCGTTGTCGCCGGGCAGATCGGCGACGATCCGGTCGCCCTCGACACGCTGGGGCACACCGTGGTGATCGAAGTACCCGCCGACGACGTGCCGGGCCGAGTACCCGATCAGTCCCGCCCCGGTGAGCAGCGTCCGCGGCAGCGTGACCGGATCCAGGACCGCGCACGGAACCTGTGGGTCGTCGGGTAGGAAGTAGACCTGCGTGCCCGGTCCGGCCGGAACGCCGATGTACCCCGGTGCCTCGGCGACCCCCATCCCGGTGAAGGCCAGCATTTCCGCCGCGCGCCGCGGGTCGTCGAAGCCGGACAGGTCCAGGACCTCCTCGGTCAGTTCGGCGATGCCGTGCGCCCGGCCGTACCGTTCGACCGCGCCGGTCAGCGCGACCACCTCGGTGCCCCGCAGGCCCGGGTTCGCCCAGCCCCACATCCAGGACCGCTCGTCCATGTCGTACGTACCCAGGACGGCGACGCGCAGCTCCAGCTCACCCTGTCGGTACAGACGGGAGGGCAGGTCGGCGGTCCACGGCCCCTCGGGCAGGAACGTGGTCAGGGCCTCGAGTTGAGCCGCACCCCAGGCGGCATGCCGTTCGGCCTCCAGGAGGAACGCGTCGCTGAATGCACTCACCATGCCTTGACCCTATGTGACCGCCACGATCCATTCCGAGGAGGGCCGCCGACCTCGATTGGGGCGCCACCAGGACCGGGCCGGGCGGCAGGGTCATTTGCCTGGAGAGGTCGTCCCTGGGAACGTATCCCCGGGCTCACCCGGATAGCATGAACACCGGTCGGGCTCGACCGAGTAGACGGTAAAGATGACCACTGCGAGATAGGCAAGCAGGCTGCCTGGCCTGCGGGGTGGGGCGAGGGCATGGATGACCCGCAGCACAGCACGAGCGGGCCTGCCGCCGTGCAGCCACGCGTCGAGGCCTCGCTGGAGATCAAACCGCTGCCCGCGGGGCTGCGTGCAATCGGGGAGATCAGCATGAGCACGCAGGCAACATGGCAGCAGGCACTGGAGCAACTCGCACAGAACCGGACCGCCACGCTGCATCTGGACATGGAGCAGGTGACTTTCGTCGATGTGGCAGGCGTAACCGATCTGGCCGTCGTCGCGCAGCGGATCGCGGACGACAGGCGGGTGGTGGTGCACCAGCCTCCGCCACAACTTCCCCGTATTCTCGAGATCTTTTGGCCCGGACTTCCCACGATTGAGGTGGCTCAGCGATGAAGACGAGCCACCCTGGTGAGCCGTTCGTCCACCCCGCCTTGTTCTACCGGGATGACGAGCAGTACGTGAACGGAACAGTGCCCTTCGTCCTGGAAGGGCTCGACGCCGGCGAGCCGGCGGCTGTCGCCGCGCCACCGGACCGGCTGGATCTGATCCGTGAGGGGCTGGGCGCGCGTGCCGCCGAGGTCCACCTCGTGGACATGACACAGGCCGGCCGCAATCCGGGCCGCATCATCCCGGGTGTGCTGCGCAAGTTCGCCGACGCGCACGCTGCCGCGGGCAGGGTACGGATCATCGGTGAGCCGATCTGGCAGGGCCGCTCCGAGACCGAGTACCCGGCATGCGTGCAGCACGAGGCACTGATCAACCTGGCCTTCACCGGCCGGGACGTGACCATCCTGTGCCCCTACGACGCCTCACGCCTTGCGGAGCAGGTCCTCGCCGACGCGTTTGCCACCCACCCCGTGCTCATCGACGAACGAGGCGAGGTGGCATCCACCACCTACAGTCCCGAGCAGGTCATCGCCCGGTACAACGAGCCCCTGCCCCACCCGCCGGGTGTCGACGCGAGGTCCTTCACCGCCGAGACACTGCCCGATGTCCGGCACTTCGCCGTCCAAGGCGCGCAGAAGCTCGGCCTGGCGGGGTTGGCTCTGGAGGATCTCGCCCTGGCGGTGGCGGAGCTGACCACCAACAGCGTCGTCCATGGCCCAGGGGCCGGAACTCTGCGGCTCTGGGCCGAGGGGGAGCACATCGTCTGCGAGGTGCACGACACAGGGCGGATGACCGATCCCCTGGCCGGGCGCCGCCCGCCGGCACACACCCGCCCCGGTGGCCGCGGACTGCTGCTCGTGAACCACATCGCCGACCTCGTACGCCTCCGCACCGGCGAAGAGGGCACCACCATCCGCTTCTACCTGGCTCGCTGATCGCCGCGGGCGATCGACTCACGACGACCGGTGGTGAAGGCCGAGTGCCCGATCAGTACTGCTGGCCGGCGGCGGGGGGCGTCAGGCGGATCGTGCCCCAGGTACGAGCCGGCCGATCACCGTACACGTACGAGTCGGCCGGTCACCCGCACCGGCGCCGGCCGGTGCGGGTGAGGCGAGAGCGCGTCCGGCGTCAGGAGCTCGTGAGGATGACGAGTTGCCGGGTCGCACGGGTCATCGCGACATAGCGGTCGACGGCTCCTTCGATGCCCGTGCCGAACGTCTCCGGGTCGATGAGGACGACCAGATCGAACTCGAGCCCCTTCGACAGCCCCGGCGTCAGGGACCGGACGCGGGATGTCGCCCGGAACGTGGGATCGCCGATGACGCAGGCGATCCCGTCGGCATGGGCAGCGAGCCAGGTGTCCAGGATCGAGTCCAGATCCGCGACTGATCCATGGACGACGGGGATGCCGCTGCTGCGGATGGAGGTCGGCACATTGGCGTCCGGGAGCGCGGAGCGGATGGCCGGCTCGGCCTCCGCCATGACCTCTTCCGGTGTGCGGTAGTTGATGCTGAGGGAGTTCACGGTGATCCGGTCGAGCCCGACCCGCTCGAGCCTCTCCTCCCACGACTCCGTGAACCCCTGCCTGGCCTGGGCTCGGTCACCGACGATGGTGAAGCTCCGGGAGGGGCAGCGGAGCAACAGCATCTGCCACTCGGCGTCGGTCAGTTCCTGGGCCTCGTCCACGATGATGTGTGCGAACGGGCCTGCGAGAGCGTCCGGTTCGGTACCGGGCAGCGCGCCCTCGTCGATCAGCGTGTCCTGCAGGTCCCGTCCGCGCAGCATCGTCACCGCGCCTTCACCGTCGTCGTCGGCCTCCAGCAGGCCGTCGATGACGTCGGCTCTGCGCGCACGCTCGGCGGCGACAGCGGCCTCGTGCCGACGTTTGCGCACCGACGCCTCCGGATCGCCGAGCCGCTGCCGTGCCGCGTCCAGGAGCGGCAGGTCGGACACCGTCCAGGCCTGGGCATCCTTGCGCTGAAGTCTGTGAACGTCGTCGGGGCCGAGCCAGGGAGCGCACTTGCGCAAGTAGGCGGGTACCGACCAAAGATCTCCGACGAGTTCACTCGCTTCGAGCATCGGCCACGCACGGTTGAGGGTCCTGATCAGGTCTCGGTCCTGGAGCAGCGACCTCCGGAGGAGGGCGGGCGAGGCGTCGCTGTCGTCCTTGTCGATCAGGATCGTGAGCAGTTCCTCCAGGATCTGCTCGCGCGCCTCGTTGTGCGGAGTACCTGGCTCCACTGCCTCGAACGCCGCCGCCCAGTCGTCGGGGCTGAGCCAGATGTCGGACCAGTGGCTCGAGACCGTCATCCCCTCGGTGGGCGGCTCCTCGTAGATGCCGACGGCCGGTTCGATCGCCTTCACCATCTCCGCGGACGACTTCAGAAGGGCCACGCTCGGGTCGGTCTCGATCGCTGCCCCGGCTCCTTCCGTGACGAGGTCGCGCAGGGTGCAGGTCTGCACGCCCTCCTCGCCGAGGCTGGGCAGGACATCGGCGACGTAGGCCAGGTAGGGCTGGTGCGGACCGACGAACAGTACGCCGCCCCGACGGTGACCGAGGCGGGGCTCGGAGTAGAGGAGGTGAGCGGCGCGGTGCAGAGCGACGACGGTCTTGCCCGTACCCGGACCGCCGTCGACGACGAGAGCGCCGTGTGATCCCGCCCGGATGATGGCGTCCTGGTCCGCCTGGATGGTGGCGAGCACGTCCCGCATCCGGGCCGACCGGTTGCTGCCCAGGCTGGCGATGAACGCGGACTGATCGTCGAGCGCGGCGTGCCCCTCGAGCCCGTCGGAGGTGAACACTTCGTCCCAGTAGTCGCTGATCAGGCCGCGGGTCCAGCGGTACCTGCGGCGGCTCGCCAGACCCATCGGGTTGGCGTGGGTCGCCCCGAAGAACGGCTCGGCCGCGGGGGAGCGCCAGTCGAGCAGCAGCCGACGCCCCGCGCTGTCGGTGAGGCCGAGGCGTCCGATGTACACGGGCTCCGGGTTGTCCGTACGGACGACGTGTCCCAGGCAGAGGTCCATACCGAAGCGTCGCAAGGTGCGCAGGCGACCGGTCAGGCGGTGGATCTCGGCGTCCCGGTCCATTGCCTCCCGGCCGACGCCGCCGGGCGCCTTGCGCTCGGCCTCGAGACGGTCGGACAGGTCCGCGATCGCCTGCTCGAGGGCTTCCGAGATGGCCGCGAAGTGGCGCTCGTCGCCGTCGATCAGCGCCGGGTCGGCCTTGGGGGAAAGAAGCTCGGAAAGATTGAACGCGCTGGTGGTCAGAGGGGTCATGTCATCAGCTCCGGTCCGAGGCCGCCGCCGCGACGGCCGATTGTGCACACGCCCGAGTCTCTGTGCCGAGCGCCCCCGTCCGCAGTTGGTGTTCCGCCACCAACTCGACATCACCGCACGTCCTGTGAACCGACACCCACGCATGCACTATGTGAATCCCCCGTCTTTTCCCGCAGGTTGTGACTTCGGCCCGCGATTCTGCCCCACGGCCGGGGCCTTGCGGCAAGCCCCCCAGTGGGCTATAAGTTGAAAGTGGCAAGGAGTGGGTGTTCCTCATTGCCTTTCTCGTCCGTTCGGGACGGACAAGCCTCCGCGGCTCAGCGACGTACCGTGCCTGACCATGAAGATCCACCTCGTCAGCCAGCCGGTCCGGCGGCGGACCGCTGTCGTCCCGGGGGTCGGGCGAACAGGACGGCAGAGAGCGCGACACGGGCAGGTACGACGGCCACGGCAACCCCGAAGGCAGGGGACGGTTGCTCAGAAGTTACTGGGGGGCAGCGGGAGAGGCAGCCCGGGCAGGCCGTCGATGCTCTGTGCGATGTGGTCCTTCTTGGCGAAGTACGCGCTCAGCGAGGCGTCGTCCTCACGCGAGAAGCGCTTGCCGTGCAGGTCGCGATCTTCGTCGTACGACATGAAGGGCACCCCGTATCCGCAGGAGTCGCGGACGAGTTCGGCCGTCACCACGATGATCGCGCGCAGCCCGTGCAGGGCCGGGTCGATGTCCGGGAAGTGTGCGAGCAGTTCCATGAAGCGCGGGTCGTCACGGAAGACGGGCTCGCCCCGGCCGTGCACCCGAACGATGTTGGGCGGCCCCTGGAAGGCGCACCACATCACCGTGATCCGGCCGTTCTCCCGCAGGTGCGCGATGGTCTCGGCAGTGCTGCCGGCGAAGTCGAGATAGGCGACCCGCTTCTCGTCGAGCACCGCGAAGGAGCCCTTGAGGCCCTTGGGGGAGAGGTTGACCGTGCCGTCGCCGACCAGCGGGGCGGTCGCGGTGAAGAATATCGGCTGTTGCTCTATGAAGGCGCGCAGCCGGCCGTCGATGCGTTCGTAAGTCTTTCCCATGCCTAAGGATTATGTAAGGAAACTCTTCGCCTGTCTAACGAACTCGATGGCCCAGTCGCGAGCCTTGGCGTCCTCGTCGGCCAACAGGACTTGCACAGCCCGGAGTTGACGGCGCTCGTCCTGTTCGGCGAGTTCAGGCAACCTCCGTGCACGACACGTGTCACGTGACGATGTCGCTGCTTAGCGCAGGCGCTGACCAGTAGGAACGTTGGTGAACGGACAGGCAAGCCGGCAGCGGACCCCACAGAAGTGACGTCCTGGCTGAGGTGCGTGCCACACTCCCCGAGGCAGATCTCCCCGCCGTCCCGTCGCCGGGAGCGGAGTCGAAGTATCAGCGCGTCAACAGCAGAGGGAAGTCGACGGTCCCGTGCCGGAGGCTCCCTGGCCGGAGATTCGCGCACCCTCGATCATCAGCATCGCGATCTCGTCCTCCGCGCGCGGGCAGCTGCGCACGACGGCGCGCAGTACCTCACCCCGGACGGTCCATTCCGGCCCCCAGTCGGCCCCGTCCGCCGGATCGTCGTCGGTCGATGACGGAAGTTGACCGATTCGTCGCGAGGGAAGGCGTCCCAGACACGGCGTTCGGCGGGGGTCAGTTCGATGATCTCCACCGCAGGACTCTGACGCGGGGCCGGGCCGCACGTCAATCGGCCCGGGTCGCTGCCAATTGACCCCCTGTAATGACCGGGCCCCTGATCGGCCGACTGCGAGCTCGAAGAGCACTCGCGAGCCCGACTTCAGGGTGCGGCCCAGCCGCAGCGCCGGCCGCACGTGGCGGCCAGAGCCTGTCCGGCGGGTCATGCCGGACAGGCCCGTGGTCCCGAGGAATGCTCAGCGCTTGAGCGTGAAGGTGAAGTCGCCGGAGAGCTTGCCGCTCAGCCGGACTGCCGAAACGAGATTCCCCTCCGTGATCAGCCTCTCGACCTCGGCCCGCGAAAGGCCGCACCCTTCAGCGATCAGTCGCACCGGCCGGACAGGGATCCGCGCCGCAAAGCGGACCGAGACGTCGATCACCTCGCGACCCAGGTGATCCGATCCGCCGGTGTCGAGACGCCAGGCGTTGTCCCAGTCGAGGGCGATGTGATTACGGCGCCGCACGACCGGATCCTGGAGCAGCTCGGCTGCGAGGCCAAGGTCGTTGTCATGCAGCCGGTCCAGCAGCTCAGGTCGTACGGAGCGCACATTCATCCGCTCCAGGACCGTGAGCTTCGCGGTGTCCCCGCAAGCGGTACAGAGCGCGAGGAGCCAGGCGTCGATGAGCTTGTGGTTTGCGTTGACGCGGAATTTACCGCTTGCCCGGAAGTGCTCGGACGCGCACGCGTGGCAACGGCGGCGGACGAGCGGCAGGCAGGTGGGCACGACCACCCAGTTATTGAGCACAGAAGTACACCGGTTTCAGTGAGAAGTCCGCAGCAAGAAGAAGCGCGGCGCAGATGCGCGACGCGCGACAGATCAGCGCTCGGGAGGTCTCACAGGGTGTACAACGGCACGTCCTTGACCAGACGACTTGGACCGGCAGCACGGTAATGGCGCACAACGGCGCTGCTCCACTGGTTTTCGAGCGCCTCACCGACAGGTTCCATCCGGCGGATCATGACGAGGCCGGAGCCGGATCACGGAGACGGTGACGGTGCCGTCGACCGCCTTCACTTGGGGACCGTGGCCGGGACCCGCGAGCGGGCCCGTTCCACAAGCCCCGCACCCACGTTGTCAGTGCGGCCTGACAAGATCGAGGGCATGACCAGCAGCACCGGAAGCGCCCTCCCTCTCCCGTCCAACCATCGCATCTCGGAGACGTACGCCGACTGGGCACGCGCCCAGGACCCCGTCACGGAGACTGCCGCGCGGGCCGTGCTCGAGGAGGCCGATCGGAAGCGCGGGCGGGCCTGGGAGAAGCCCGGTCGGTTCGTGGAGGACATGGAGCGCCTGGCCCGAGGCCTGCCGGCCGCCCATCTGCCCTGGTTCTGGGACACCATCGGCCACTGGCTGCTGGAGACGCACCGCCGTTCGGCTGCCCGCGCCTACGGCCTGGCGCGTACCGCCGAGCGCACCCATCAACTCTTCGTGGACCCTGACTGGCGGCAGGCGAACCTGCTGCTGTTCGCCCGGTTCGGAGCCCTGCCCGCCACCGAACTCGGCGGCCACCTCGTCTGGTTGAGCGGCATCCTCGAACCGGCCGACGCACACCGTGAGTTCACACGGATGCTGGCCGTCTGGGCGGCTTCGCCCGGCGACCTTCCCGCCGACCTGGCCCGTCGGGTCCGCGACTCGGCCCGCTCCGCCGGCCTTGGCACCGAGGAGGAGGCCCGCGTGCTGGGCGGTGTACTGGCCGCCGCGCGCGGCAAGGCGATACCCGACCGGCTGCTCGACGCGGCCGCCGGCCCGCTCGCCGCGTACCCGCCGGACGACACTCAGGCCACCGCCTTCCTCGACCTGTTCCCCGAGTCGAAGAACAACGCCGCCGCATGGCTGCGGCTGCTCATCGCCTGCGGCGCCGCCGGCGCCGCGGCGGCCGGCCGGATCGCACCCGAGGGCGGCCTCGGCGACTGGCTGCGCCGCTACGCCGCCGGCTACTCGCACCGCACCGTCGCCGGCGGCGGCGTGACCCGCCAGCCCATGCCGGCCGAACTCTTCGACATGGTGGGCCGGTTCGCGCCGCTGCTTCGTGCAGCCGGTACGCCGGTGCGGCTGCACGAGGACCGCTACCAGTGGCCGCACCTGGACGCCGACCTGCTCGACCTCTGCCTCGCCGAGGGTGTCCCCGTCGAGGACCCGGGTCCCGCCATCGGCCTGGAATTCTGGGGCGAGCACTCGCAGCGTGACCTCAAGGCGCTCGCCGCCGACCCGGTGTTCGGGCCCAGGCTGGAGGGCACCGTGCACGCCGGGCTCCGCACCCGCGGCGGCACCGCCATTAGCCGCCTCCCGCACAACCCGGGCATCGCGGCCGAGGTGCATGCCCGGATCGAGAGGCTGCTCGACGCCCTGCGCGGCGGCGGCCTCGCCGCCGCCGACGAAGCCGTCGATGAACTGCGCGACCTGCTCGACCGGCCCACGGTCATCGCCCTGGACGGCATCGAAGAAGCCCTCGACGCCCTCGACCTCACCGGACCGCTGGCCCGCGCGCTGCGCGCCGGACTGCCGGAGGAGCTGGCCTGGCCCGCGCTCGAGCAGGCCCTTGCCGAGTTCCGCCCCGGTGAGACCGTGCACGTCACCTGCACCTGGCCGGTGCTCACCGTGTACGGGGACGCGCGCGCCATCGCCGTCGACCACGCCGGCCGGCGCGGCGACCACATCCTGGAGCTCCCCCACGCCTCCCGATCCCACACCGTCCACTGGGCCGGCGGCCGCTTCCTCGTCTCCTGGAACGACACGAACGAAGACAACAGGGGCCATTACGCCTACTGGTCCGACCAGCCCCGTGAGACCTTCGAACCGGAGGAGACGTACGGACTGCGCCCCTACGGCGGCAGCATCCAGGGCGGCCTCGGCTACCAGTTCGAAACCCCCGACGGCGGCGGCCGGTTCGACGGCGAGCGCGTCCTGAGGGCCGGCGGCCGCGAAGGCATCGGCCACCGCGACTACCAGATGAGCGACGGCCGCACGGCCTGGAGCTCCGAGGTGTTCGGCCGGAGCCGCGGAGGCTGGGCCCGCCTCGACCCGAACACCGGCGTACCCAGCGACGACCACACCCTGCCCGACTTCCACCGGCCCGCCGAAAGCCCGCCCGGTACCGCTCCCTTCAGCGACCACCACATCCTCGCCGCACTGCCACCCGGCGCGCCGGCCTCCCCACTCGGCCAGGACGGGCGACTCACCGGCTGCCGGGTCCACCACCGCACTCCGTACGCCGGGCCGTCACCCCGCGAGTTCGTGCTCGAGAGCATCGACGGCCGCACCGCCTCCTACCGCAGCCGCCGCTGGGGCCGGCGCCCCTGGGGCATCCTCGCCCTGCCGCTCGGTGGGGAGGACGCCGTCCTCGCCGGCGAGACGACCATTCGCTGCCACGCCGCCGACGACAACTCGCTCCTCTGGCAGGTCCGCGGCTTCCCCGGCAGCACCGACAGATCCCCCGTCCGCGTCACCCTCGGCGAACAGGCCGGTCCGGTGCCTCCGCCCGCGTACTGGCACTTCCTCACCCCTCGCGACGAGGCCTCCTCCACATCCCTCCGGGCCGTCACCGACACCGCCGTGCGCCGGCTGCTGGAACCCGGCACCGGAACCGGCGACGAAGCGGCCACCGTTCTTCCCGGTGTGACCGACCCGCGGATTCTGGCCGGCATCGCCCGAGCCGCCAGTCTCGCCGCCGACGTACTGCGCCGCCGCCAAGAACTCTCCCACCGCGTCGCCGTCATGCGGTCCGGGCCGGTCGTCGACCTGCCCGACCCGGCACCCGACACCCGCCTCCTCCCCGCGCTGCGCGGCCTGCTGCCCCGGCTCCGCGGCTACGAGGAGAAGCCGTCGCCACCACAGCCCGCGCTCCTCACCGCTGTCGCCGCCGACGGCCGGTACCTGCGCGGCGAGATCGACGACGAGGTCCGGGTGCTCGCCCTGCCCGCCTCCCCGCCCGAGTGGGCCGTCCTGACCGGCCGGATCGACGCCGTGGCCTGGCGGGCCGCCATCACCGCCACCCCCGCCGAACACCGGCAGGCCCTCACCGCACTGCTCGGAGTGTGGAGCCGGCAGCCCTTCGCCGAGGCCGACAGCACCTGGCGGACCGGCCGCGCCCCCGAACAGCGGATCGCCGAACTCCGCGAGGGCGGCGCCACCGTGGCCTCCGGCCCGGTCCGCAGCGGCCTCGTCCCCTTCCTCCAGCGCGCCGCCGAACCGGCACCCGCCGACGCCGAAGAGTACGAATCGCAGACGATCGCCGGCGCCGACGGCATCCGGCTGCCCCGCCTGCTTACCCTGCTCGCCGAGCACGGCCCGCTACCGGTCCCCCCGGAGGCCATAGACCTGTTCCGCTGGCGCACCGGGGTGCTCCGCCCGATCGCCGCCCTGGTTCTCGACGGATTCCCGGGCAGCGCCGACTACGACGAGCACCGCAAGCTCCTGCGCGGCAAGCCGTACAAGGCGGACCAGACTGCCGTCCAGGCGTACGAGGAATTCCAAAGGCGCCTCGGCCCGGCCGGCCGGCGCACCGTGCTCGCGGCCGCCCTGCCCGTGGACCCGGCCGAGCTGTGGGCGCCCGGTGGCATGACCGCCGCCGCGGACCGGATGGCCGCCGCCTGGACCGCACTCCTCGGCACCGCCCCGTACACCGACGACGGCAGCCACGCCGCCGCCCTCGCCACAGACCGTGGTCTGCCCGAGGCCTGGGCCACGGCCCTGCTCACCGGCCGCGCCCCTGAGCCCCTGGACGCCGACGGGGCCCGCGCGGCCGCCACCGCCGCAGCCTGGGCCCTCACCGAACGCCCGGTGGGTGACCCGGCCATGACCGGCGCCCGCACCCTGATCGACCACCTCACGGCCGCTCCGGAGGCCCTCCTCGCCGGCCTGCGCCGACTGGCGGAACGGTCCACCGTCACTCCGGTCCCGCCCGGCCAGTACGAGACCAACCCGCTGTTCAGCGTCCCGCACGTGGTGGACGAGGCTGCCGCTTCCCTCGGTGTCAGCCGCGACGCGGCCGCCCTGCACCTCCAACTCCACGCCCTGGACCGCCCGGCCGACCGCACCCTCCGCCGCTGGAACTTCTGGACCCTCGACCACTACCGAACCGTCCGCAAGGAGCTCACCGCGGCGAAGGCGCCGCGCCCCGTGCCGTCCGCCGCAGCGGCCGAGCCCGCAGCGGTCCCGGCTCCCCTCCACGAACGGTTCGCCCAGGCCTGGACGGAACGCGCCAGGCCACAGTCCTGACACAGCGGAGGTGCGTGACTCGCGGACGCGCGCGAGACCTTGCCTGGTGGTGTTGACACCAGGTGCAGCACACACTTCCGTTCCATCGCCCCCTAAGACCAGGCTGGTTGGCATGAACCGACGTACCGTCCTGATCACCGGAGCGACCCAGGGCCTGGGCCGCGGCATCGCGCGCGACCTCGCCGTACGGGGCCATACCGTCCTGCTGCACGGACGCGACCGCGCCCGTCTGGATGCCGTGGCGGCCGAGGTGAGCGCCGCCGCCTCAGGCGCCACCGTACGCACGTACCTCGCCGACCTGGCCGATCTCGAGCAGGTGCACGCGATGGCCGCCCGGATCCGTGCGGCCGAGCCCCGGCTCGACGCGCTCGTCAACAACGCCGTCGCGGGCGGCGGCGCTGAGCCGCTCCGGCGCGAACTGAGCCGGCAGGGGCACGAGCTGCGGTTCGCCGTGAACCATCTCGCCCCCTACGCCCTCACCCGCGGTCTGCTGCCGCTGCTCACCGCCTCCGCGCCCGCCCGCGTCGTCAACGTCGCCTCGATCGGACAGGAGGCCATCGACTTCGACAACGTCATGCTGGAGCGTGACTACGAGGGCCTGCGGGCCTATTGCCGGAGCAAACTCGCGATGATCATGGCGACCTTCGAGCTGGCGGCCGAACTCCAGGGGACCGGCGTCACGGTGAACACCCTCCACCCGGCACACCTGATGGACACCGAGGGGGTGCGCGAGTACGGCCTGACTCCGGTCACGGGAGTCGACGAGGGAGTGAGGCCCACTGTGCGGCTCGTCACCGACCCGGACCTCGAAGCCACCACGGGCCGCTATTTCGACCAGTTCACCGATGTGCGCGCCCACGACCAGGCGTACGACACCCGGGCCCGGGAACGCCTGATGAAGCTGACCCACCGGCTTCTCGCCGAGGGACCGCCCGGCAGGCCCTGAGGGCAGCACTCCGGGAAGACCGGGGCGATCCCGAGGGCGGGGGCGACGGCTCGCCAGATCGTCGACCGGCCGTCGCCAGGCCGATCCGGGGGTCCTCCAGCAACGGGCGGATGCCGAGGCCGTCGCACTGGGCCAGGACCAGCGTGCTGACTTCGGTGACGTCGTGCATCGGAGCTCCCTGCTGGCCGCCCTCCGCAAGCACGCCGCCGTACCCGGCGTCGACCCCTACGAGTACGAAGCGTGGGAGGGCCTCCGGGTCGCCGAGGGAGCGGCGACCGTCGCCCTGCGCATGGCCGCTGCTCTCGGCGGCCGCATCAGGACCGGCGCGCCCGTCGAGCGGTCACCGTACGGCGGCCCTTGGGCTGCTCCGTACGCCGTCCGGGAGCGGTCGGCCGGATCCGGATCCCCGACTCCGGCTTCCGGAAGCCGTGAACGGTCAAGGAGCGCTCGCCGGGGCGGACCGTCACTCCTTCGGCGTCGCCGACGCCCTGGCGCAGAGGTACGGACGCGCGAGCAGCAGGCCGGTGCCGGTCACGGCGATGCCGAAGTAGACCGGCGCGAGGTGGATGAAGTCCGTGTAATGGATCGCGCCGTGCACCATGACGGCCGGCAGGAAGCCGGCGGCGGCCGCCGCGGCCAGCGTCCAGAACACCCAGGCCTCACCCCGCCGCCAGCCCCACGCGCTGATCAGAACGATGGCCACCGCGGCGGCCATCAGGGCGCCGCCGAACCCCGCGCGGTCATGGGCGACGAACGGCACAAGCCGCGGACTCACCGTTTCCAGCATGTGCGTGCTGGTGCCCAGGAAAGAGAGGTCGGTCGGCACGAAGACACCGGTGAGACCGACCACCGAGATCACCGCTCCGCCGACGAAGAGCCCCGCCCCCGTGACGATCAGCATCAGCTGGCCGACCAGCGCCCGCCGGCGCTCCGGCTCCGGCCCCTCGGGTGCCAGGCGCCACCGCGGTACGTGCGGGGTCCGGCGCACCGCGGCCACGAACATCGGGAACAGCACGATGGCGGTGGCCGTGTGCAGGGGCTCCACGAAGCCGGTGGCCAGGAAGTAGAACAAGGTGGGGAAGCCGATCGCCCCCGAGAGCAGATACACGTCGCGGGCCCAGGGCCAGCCGCGTCTGATCCCGCCCACGGCCAGGCCGGTGTAGAGAGCGCCGATCGCCACCATCGTGCCGGCCATGGTGATCCGGTCGTGCTGGAGGAAGTGCACGAGGTGGTGGTTGGCGACGTGCAGTTCGTGCAGTGTCATGCCGAGGTAGTCGCGGTCGTACCAGAGCAGCACCGGCCCGAGAGTGATCGCCGCGGCGCCGAGTCCGGCGCCCGTCATACCGAGACCGACGAGCAGCGCCCACCACCAGGCGGGCCAGCGGCGGGGATCGCGGCCGATCTCCCGGAGCACCGGAGCCGGCGCGGTGGGCGTGGCCGCTTCGGTGACCCGCGCGAACCAGCCGGGTCCGGCCTCGACGAGCACCTCGGGCCGGGCGAGCACGACGGCGCCCGGCTGCTCGAGCACGGTGGCCGCGGCGCTGACCGACGGGTCGGACACATGGACCAGGTGCGGGTCGTCGTCGCTGGTGAATCCGTCGACATGGGGCTTGAGGGCGGCCTCGGCCTCCGGGTCGCAGGCGCGGACGACCAGCGGGATCGAGCGGCCGGCAGCCGCCTCCCGCACGGTCTTCGCGTCGGCCGCCGAGACGGGCGCCACTTCGATGACGCCGGCCCCGAGCGGAGGCAGCGCGCGTACCGCTTCATGGGCGAGCGAGGGCGGCACGGATATGCCCAGGCGGACGGTCACGGGCACGCCGGCGACCTCGCCGGCGAGCCGCTTCGGCGGATGGCGGTGGCCGAACCCCCGGGCGATCAGGCGCGCGCCGGCGGGACGGGAGCCGATCGAGGCCAGCAGCCGCAGCGCGGTTCGCTGCGAACGGCGCCGGCCGAGGACGGCGGCGGCCGAGCCGCGCAGCGGGTGATACGTCCAGTCCGGCATCAGCGGCTCTCGTTCTCCGTCGCGGTCACCCGGTCACCGGGTGCGGTCTCTGTCACGCCCACCCGGTCACCCGGCTTCGTCTCCGCCGTGATCACCCGGTCACCTGGTCGCGGGGAGCGGTCCAGCCGAGCACCGGCGTCATGGAACGCAGCGTCGCCCGCGTCGGCGTCAACCGGGCAGCCGCGTCCCGCAGCAGTACCGCCGGCGGCCACGACAGCTGGCCGAGTGCGCCGAGCCTGGCGGAGCGGCGCGTGATGGCCTGTGTCCTCGGGCGGCGCAGCAGGTCGTACGAGCGGAGCGCGGCGGCCACGTCCGGGGCGGCGTCGAGGCAGTGGGCGAGGGTGACCGCGTCCTCCAGCGCCTGACACGCGCCCTGGCCCAGGTTGGGGGTCATGGCATGGGCCGCGTCGCCCAGGAGCGCGACCCGCCCACGGACGAATGAGGCCAGCGGCGGCAGGTCGTACAGGTCGTGTCGGAGCACCGCGTCCGCGGGGACGGCGGCCAGCAGGGCGGGGATGGGACCGGGCCAGGACCCGAACCGGCGCAGCAGTTCGGCGTACTCGGACGAGCCGGAGGCCGCTCCCGCCGGCAGCGACGCGGTAGCGAAGCAGTACATCCGCCCGCCCGGCAGCGCCGTATAGCCGAACCTCTCCCCACGGCCCCAGGTCGCCGCGCCCTCGGAGGGCGGCTCGGCGAGGGGCTCGGTGACCATGCGCCAGGCGGTGTAGCCGGCGTACCGGGGGGCGGCCACGTCGGGCCACAGGACGCGGCGGACCGCGCTGCGCAGCCCGTCGGCGCCGACCACGAGGTCGGGCCGGGACTCGCCCCCACGGTGATCGACGACCGGACCGTGGCCGTCGTCGCGGACCGCGGACACCTCGCTCCCCGACCGCAGGCTGTCAGCGGGCAGTGCCTCGGTGAGTGCCTTCAACAGATCCGCGCGGTGCAGGACCACCAGGGGGTGGCCGAAGCGGCGGGCCAGCTCCGCGTTGTCCGTACGGGACAGCCAGCGGCCCTTGCGGTCGCGCACGCCGCCTGCCGCCTCGACGGCGCCGAGCGCCCGGACGGCGTCGGCCAGGCCGAGCTCCTCCAGCGCATGCAGCGCGTTCGGCCACAGGGAGATGCCGGCGCCGACCTCGGTGAACTCCGGGGCCCGTTCCAGCACCTCGACGTGCCAACCCCGGCGGTGCAGGGCGACGGCCGCCGCGAGACCGCCGATCCCGCCGCCGACGATGGTCGCGGCGCGCTGCGGCATGGGTCCTCACTCTGGGTTCGGGGGCGCCGCCCCCGGGGTGAAACGGCCGTCGATCCGGTGCCCGAGCGGTATGCGACGCGGCGCAGGCCCTGCTGAGCAGCGCCTCATAGCAACATGTCGACAGACGCCTGTCAACGCGCGGAGGGGGGCGGACCGGCAACGGCCGCTGAGTTGACCGATGGCAGCGGCGTAAGCGGGAGGGAGTCAGCACCGGCCGTCAGGGTCCGCGATCACGGACGCGCATGATGTCGAGCGCCACGGGTTCCGCCATGGCAGAGCTCGGCCGGCCGCTCCAGAGGCCGCCGGCGGGGACCGGGACTCCTTGGAATCGGCCCTCCCTGTCGCCGGGGGCGTCCTACGGGGCGGCCTGGGTCCGGAAGTCCTCCACCGGCGGGACGCTCCACCGTGTCGGGTCCAGCACCTTGGTGTCGCCTCGCAGGGCGGCCAACGGCGCGTCGATGACCGCTGCCGCGGCTGTCAGACCGAGCAGAGCGCTGAGGCCACCCGATACGGAGTCCAGAAGCACGGGGGTCAGCGCGGCCGCCGCGACGGCGAGCCGCAGCAGCATCCGGCCGTGCACGGCCGCGCGGAAGTACGGGCGGGGGCGTACGGGCCGGGCCCGCAGGCCGGGGGTGGTTGGGCGCAGGTTCGCGGGATTCGTCAGATAGCGATCGGTGTAGTCGAGCGCCGCGTAGCCCCACACCATCTCGCCGGTGTCGGCGATAACGGCCACAGGGTAGGCCGGGTGGCCGCGCCGTCTGGCCACCGCCAGGACGGGTTCCCACCGCTCCGGCCAGAGTATCCAGACGTGGCTGCCCGCGAATCGGGGGCCGAACACGGCGAGCTGCTTACGGGCATGGTCCGGGCCGATCAGGCCGCGGAGCAGTCCGTGGACGCCGTACCACTTGCCCTCGGCGTCCCGGACCTTCAGGAGCTGGGCGTGTTCGAGCGGCGGATCGACGAGCTTGGTGCTGTTCTCGGGCACGATCCGGATCCACTCGGCGCCCGCGGACTCGTAGCGGACGGCCACCACCCGCCCCGCCCGGGCGTCCTGGGCCAACAACCGGTGCGGCTCGGGCAGCCTCCGGACCAGCAAGTGCTTGGCCGTCTGCCAGGAGACCGCCGCGCTCCAGGAGACCAGCAGCAGGGTGCCCAGGACGACGACGGCGGGGTGGACTTCGAGGTGGGCGGCGTGGCGGAACGCGGCCAGGGGCGCGACGGCAACCAGCAGCATGCCCGCGGCCAGGTACCAGTCGACCGGGTTGCGGGGGAGTACGGACGGCAGCGCCTCCATGGGCTGGGGGACGGGCACCGGCGGGCCGGGCGGCGGGGCCTGGCGGGTCATCAGGGCCCATGCGCCGATGCACACCGCCCCTGCGGCGAGCGCGGCCAGGACGTCCCAGCGGGCTCCGTCGGCCCGGTCGTGGAAGAAGCAGAGGACGACGGCGACGGTGGCGCAGCAGAGCGAGGCGGCGCGCAGGGATTCGGCGACGGTGTGTCTCACAGGAGTCCTGGGGGTCGGCCTGACAGGGGCGAGGGGCGAAGAGGAGGAGCGAGGAGTGAAGATCCGAAGATCGGCTCAACGTACCCAGACCGCCCGGGCGGCCGGAAGGCTGTGCCCGTTCCCAGCCCGCGTGTGGCGAGTACCGCCGACTGGTTGAAAGGGAAACCGGCCCCTGGTCGACGTTCTGAGATGCGTAAACGCCGCCATGGGGTGAACTGGTGGAGGAGCACTGGAACGGCGCAGTACGGAAGGGACTCGGGCAGCCCATCGGCTCGGTGCAGGCCGGCACCCCGTAACGGCCTGAGCCGTACGGTTGTCCTGCCGCCGCCGCACAAGCCGTCGGGATCGTCTTCCTGAACCTCGCGAGGGGCTGATCATGGGCAATCGAAGCAGCGTGACCGTAGGGGTGCTGGGGTCCTACGGGGGGCGGAACGTGGGTGACGAGGCGATCCTCACCGCCATGCTGGACCGCATCCGGACCGGGCGTCCAGACGCCCACCTCGTGGTCTTCTCGCGGGATCCCGAGTACAGCCGCATCATGCATCCGGACGTCGAGGTGGTCGCCTGGGAAGGCGTGTGCAGGGAGCGGATCTCCGAGCACCTGCAGCGCCTGAGTGTGCTCGTGCTCGGAGGCGGCGGGATTCTCTACAACACCGAGGCGCGCCGCTACCTGCGACTGGTCCGGACCGCCCAGGACCACGGTGTTCCCGTCTTCACCTATGCGGTCGGCGCCGGTCCGCTCAGCGACGAGGCGGACTGCGCGTGGATCCGCGCGACGCTCGGCGACGCGGCAGAGGTGACGGTCCGCGACGAGGAGTCGAAGCTGGTGCTGGAGGAGGCCGGGCTGGACAGGCCTGTCACGGTCACCGCCGATCCGGCACTGCTGCTGGAGCCCGGCGACGGCGGCGGTGAGCTCCTGCGGGCCGAGGCCGTACCTCCCGGTGTGCGACTGGTGGGGATGAGCGTGCGGGAGCCCGGCCGGGCTGCCGAGCACCTCGATGAAGACGGATACCACCAGCTTCTCGCCAGCGTGGGGGACTTCCTCGTCCACCGGCTCGACGCCCATGTCGTCTTCGTCCCGATGGAGCGCGACGACATCCGGCACGCGCACGCGGTGGTGTCCCACATGGCCGAGGCCCAGCGCTGCAGGGTGCTCCACGGCAGCTACCGCCCGCAGCAGGTGCTCGACATCGTCAAGCAGCTGGACCTGGCCATCGGCATGAGGCTGCACTTCCTGATCTTCGCAGCGCTCGCGGGGATCCCGCTGCTGCCCTTGCCCTACGCGGGCAAGGTCTTCGACTTCGCCCAGCAGATCGGGGCGCCCGCCCTGCGCGGTGTGGTCAGGGAGGCCGCGGGCCCCCTTCTGGCGGAGGTGGACCGTCTGTGGGACGAGCGGCCAGCCCGTTTGATCCACATGAACGCCCGCACCGCGGCGATGAAGGTGAGGGCTGCTCAGACATCCGACCGGCTCCTCGCCTATCTGGACCAAGCCGCTCCCCGCCCCCTCGTCCACAGCACCGCGCCGGCCGCCGCGGTCGGCTGATTCCACGCGACTGGCTCCCGAGGGAGGAACCGTGTCCTACCTGATCCCACCCCGCGTCCCCCGCACTGTCGAGCTGCCCCCGCGCCAGGCGCTGCACGCGGGCTCCACGCAGGTTCTGGTGATCGGCGGCGGGCCGGCCGGCATCGGCGCGGCCGTCGGTGCCGCGAACGCGGGCGCCGAAGTGGTGCTCGTCGAGCGGTACGGATTCCTCGGCGGCAACGCCACAGCGGCGCTGGTCATGCCGCTGATGAGTTTCCACAACGAAGTGAAACAGACCGTCCCGGGCGATTCAGCCCGCCTCCTGCCGCCCGACCACGGCGAGGGTGAGCCGGTCGTCGGCGGCGTGCTGTGGGTGCTGCTCGACCAGCTGGTGCGCGCAGGAGCGGCGATCCGTCCCTCGCTCGAAACGGGCTACACGGTGCCCTTCGACCCCGAGCTGTTCAAGCTGGTGGTGTACGAGCTGCTGGAGACCCACGAGGTGCGCACGCTGCTGCACGCGTTCGCCTCCGGTGTCGTCACCATGCCCGACCGCGCACGGGCCGTGTTCGAGACGAAGTCCGGCCCGCTCGTCATCGACGCGGACGTCATCGTCGACTGCACAGGAGACGGCGACATCGCCGCAGCGGCGGGCGCCGCGTACGAGATCGGCCGACCGGAGGACGGCTGGACCCAGCCCATGACGCTCATGTTCCGCATGGTCCGCTTCGACCAGGAGGAATTCGGCGCGTACGCCCGTGCCCACCCCGACCAGTGGAAGGGCGTGCACGGCCTGTGGGACCTCGTCCGCGCCGCCACCGATGCCGGCGAACTCGACCTGCCGCGCGAGGACATGCTCTTCTTCGCCACTCCGAACGCCGGCGAGGTCGCGGTCAATTCCACTCGCGTCACCGAAGTGCTCGGCACCAGCGTCTGGGACCTCACCCGCGCCGAGTTCACCGCTCACCGCCAGATGGCGCAGATCGCCCGCTTCCTGCGCGACCGCGTGCCGGGCTTCTCCGACTCGTACGTCGTCCAGAGCGGCGTACAGGTCGGTGTCCGTGAAACACGTCGCATCGTGGGTGAATACCAGCTGACGGGCGAGGACGTGCTGACTGCCCGCACGTTCGGGGACGCCATCGCCCGCGGCGCCTACCCGGTGGACATCCACAACCCCAGCGGGCGCGGCACCACGCTCAAGAGGATCCCGCGTGGCCAGTCCTACGACATCCCCCTGCGCTGCCTCTTCCCCCGTGATGTCGACCGGGTCCTGGTCGCGGGCCGCTGCATCTCGGGCGACCACGTGGCCCACTCCTCGTACCGCGTCATGCCGATCGCGATGGCCACCGGCCAGGCGGCGGGAGTCTGCGCGGCCCTCGCGGCGACCCAGGGCAAACGGCCGCAGGACATCCCGGCGGGTGAGGTCCAGCGAGAGCTCCGCTCGCAGGGCGCGAGCCTCCTGTGATGCCTGCGTCGAGAGGGAACGGGCTGCTCCCGGCCGGCACGGGCTGCGGGGGCCGGCAGTCGGTCCAGCGCCCCGTCGGCGCCTCGTGTGGCCGGCTGAGCCACACATAGGAGTGACCGGCTGCATTGCCATCGTGCCTGCTGAGGGCCAAGCTGATGCGCTACAGCCGGAAGGGAACGACATCGAGGTCGTCCATGCCGTCCCACGACCGCTCCGCATACAACCGCAGCCGCTTGGGACAGGCCGGTCGACGGTCGGTTCCACCTCTTTTGGGGCACACAGCACTTATGAACATCTCGCTCCCGCTCCGGCTCTTCGCCGCAGCGACCGTGCTCGGCCTGGCGCTCACTGGGTGCAGTGGTTCCGGCGGGTCCCCGAGCTCATCGGGATCGACGCTCGTCACGCCTGGGCCCTCCGCGCCCTCGCGCGCGACGCCCACACCCTTGACACCCTCGGCGGCCACACCGTCGGCCCGGAAAGTCCCGACCACGCTCGCGCCGACCCAGAAGGGCACACCGCCGCTCGGCTCCTGGAGTCTTCAGCCGGTGTGGCCGTTCGCCACGCTCGCCCAGGCACAGGCGTGGGAGCGTGCGTACCAGTCCGGCGGCCACCAGCCCTGGCACCGCGACCCCGGTCAGACCGCGCTGGCCTTCACCCGCAACTACCTGGGATTCAAAGAGATCGACAGGGTTTCCTCGCGCTCTGTCAGCGGTCGGCACGCTCGCATCGGCGTCGCACCGACGGGGCCCGAGAGCGGCACCGCGGCGGTCATTCACCTCGTGCGGTTCGGCTCCGGCGCGGGTGCTCCGTGGGAGGTCGTCGGCACCGACGACACGACGTTCTCCCTGACCACACCCGCGTACGGGTCGCTCGCGCACTCCCCCCTGACGACCGGCGGGCGGATCTCCGGTGTGGACGAGAGCATCCGTGTCGAAGTACGCCAACCCTCGTCCAACGCGCCGTTGGGCACCTCCCCGTGCTGCATTCCCGCAGGAGGCGACGACCAGCACTGGAACGCGAAGGTCTCCTTCTCCGGAGCCCGCGACCCGGTGCTCACGATCGTCGCCTCCACGGGCGGTCACGTCGCCACTGTCGAACGCTTCACCATCACGGCCGTACGCGCCAGGTGACCGCATGACGGTCGCCCGTACGGGGCGGCCGTCGCTCTGCCCTACATGGCCGCTCGTTCTTCGCGGATGTCGCTGACGCTGGCGAGGAGCGTGCCCTCCGACTGTTCGTAGTGGGAGAGGGCGATGCCGAGTCCGAAGAAGGTGGGCGCCCACTCGCCGACGAAGATGCCCCACCGGTCGGCGCGGGCGAGCCCCTTCCCCGGTTCCGCGGCGAGGGATGTGGCCCAGGTGGCGATGGAGAGGCCGATGGAGGCGAAGGCCGCCATGTAGGCGTGTTCGCTTCGCATGCCCATCTCGTGGAGCTTCTTGATCATGGCTATCCCTTGGGTGTGAGGGGGCGGATCTCCACCAGCATCACCCGCTCGGCAGGCACGCGCATCCGGAGACCGCCCCGTACGTGTCGGGCGGCGGCGGGTGGCAGCCACTCGCGCGAGCGGCGATCGGGGTGCTTCGATCGCTCGGCGAGCAGGACCTCGGCGCGTGTGGGTGGCGGCCGTCGGCCGGGTGGAGGCCGGCGTTCGAGCGCGCCGTGTGGCGATGGAACACCGGCCCAGGTGGTTCAGTGCGTGAAGTGCGAGAAGTGCCAGTCCGGTCCGGACGGCATGGTGGGGGCGAGGGAGCGGGCCCGCTGCCACATGCCGTGGGCCTGCTCGCTGGGGCGCTGCTGTTCGCCGTGAAGGGCGTTGAGGATCAGCAGGCCCCCGGTCAGTGCGGGGACGGTCCACTGCATGCACGCCAGCCGCCGCTGTGCCTTGTCCGTGTCGATGGGGTGCTTGGCGGCCTTCTCGGCGTCCTTGGGATCGGACGATGCGGCGATCTCGATCTTCTTCCCCAGCACGCGGCTGTAGGCGGTTGCCGCGAGGGCGGCGCCGGTGAGGACCGTCTTGGCCAGCGTGGAAACACCGACGCCCTGCTGGGAGGCGACGCGCGGGGCGTTCACGGCGAGCATGCCGCCGGAGCCGAACAGGTGCACGGCGATGGCGGCGGCGTTGACCGGTGTCCACTTCGCCCAGCCCGAACTGGCGATCCTCATGCTGGTCGCCCAGGTGCCACCCTCGTCGCGGGCCGCGCCGTTCAGGCCGACAGCACCCATCAGGGATCCACCGAACCAGGTCGCCAGCCCCACATCGTGCAGGCTGCGCAGCATCGTGTTGCGTTCGGACATCAGATCGGCTCCTTGCGCGGGCTGAGGAAGCGCCGGCGAAGCGGCCGGCTGTTCCTCACCGTTCCCGATCACGCCGTCGACGGCCATCGTGGCTGGTACGAATGGAGCAGCCACCCGGAGGGGGACCGGCACCCGGCCGCCAGAGCCGCGTCCTTGGCCTTCAGCATCACCTCGGCCCGGCCTCCGCGCCCCCGTCACTGCCGCCCGGCGGAGTCGGCCTCATGTTCCGCGCGGCCCTCCCGGCCGACGGGAGGGGTGTCGCCGAAGCAGCGCATCCCCTTGACGCCCGCCGAGCCCTGCCGAGTCTCACCGAGTCCTGCTGAGTCCTCCTGCGTCCCCGTCCCGACGGCGAGGTGGATCTCCCTCAGTCGTCGAGCAGCCGCCATGCGACGAGGGCGAGCCTGACCCGTGTCAGTCCGGTCGGTTCGGTGATGTCGACCCCCAGATTCCTCGCGATCTGGTCGAGCCGACGGGCGACGCTGCTGTGGTGCAGGTGGAGAAGGTCGGCGGCCCGGCGGAGGGAGCCGGTGGCGCAGTAGATGTTCAGCGTCTCCAGGTCTTCCGGGTTCTTGGCGATGCGGGAGATGGCGGCCACATCGGCGTTGTCGCGTGCGGTGTCCCTGGGTATCTCGGCCAGGAGCGCCAGCGCGCCCAAGTCGGTGTGGCGGATGACGGGTTCACGGGGGGTGGTGAAGCGGAGGGCGGTGCGGGCCTCCCGCCAGGACCGGCCGGGGGTGTCGGCGCTGCCGATGCCGGCGCGGATGCCTGCCGGGAACCGGGTCGGGTCCACGGTGGCGGCCAGGATGACTCCGACGTCGGCAAGCGGTGCCGCCTTCACCGGGCGGGCCGGACAGATCAGGGCGCCGATCTGATCGAGCGGGAGCTGCGAGCGTACGGCGACGACGTGGACCGGCAGGTCGGCGGCGAAGCCCAGGAGCCGCAGCGCCCGAGCTCGGGCCGCCTCGTCGCTGTCGGCGCTGATCGCCAGTTCCACGAGGGCGGGGTCGGCCATGGTGGTGCGGGCCGGGCCGTACCTCTCGACGACCGCCGCGGCGGCGATGGCGAGCCGGTCGAGCAGCGCTTCGTCGAGTGGGCTGGGCGGGCCGGGCCGTTCCAGCCACACTGTGCCGATCTCCTCCTCGTCGAGGGTGATCGGCGCCGTGCTGGACGCGGGTGGCGGCGGGGCGGGCGCGTGCCTGCCGTCGGGCGCCATGCGGATCGTCTGCCCCGTGCCGTGGATCCGGATCCCGGCCACGCACTCGGCCAGGCCCGCCGAGGCCCGGGTGAGCGCCGGAAGGTCCACGCGTCGGCGCATCAGCGTGTCGTAGAACATGACGACGCGGATCGCGCCTTCGACGTGCGAATCCAGTCCCGACAGCCGTACGGCCAGAGCCTCCATGGCAGAAGGATAGAAGGACAAGGGCGCGCCGATCGGCGCGTGATCGGGGCCGTATGCACGACGGTTGGCGGATGACCTCCTTGGGGGGCGGCCGTGAGGATCGTCGTCATGGACCCCGAACTCGAAGCCTTCCTGCCCTTCCTTCCCGAGAACGACCTGACCGACCCGGTGACTACGCGCAAGAACTTTGCCGCGCTGGCCGCCGCGGTGCCGGCGCCGGACACCACGGGTATGGAGGTCGAGGACCGCACGGTGCCCGCCGATCCCGACGTGGCGGTGCGGATCTACCGCCCGCACCAGGCGCAGGGCGCCATCGTCTGGCTGCACGGAGGCGGATTCGTCTTCGGCGACCTGGACACCGAGCACCCGTGGGCCACCAAAATCGCCGACGGCTCCGACGCGGTGGTGATCTCGGTGGGCTACCGCCGCTCCCCGGAGCACCGGTTCCCGGCCGCCCTGGATGACGCCTACGCCGTTCTGACCTGGGTGACCGAGCACGCGACCGAACTCGGCATCGACCCGGCGCGGATCGGGGTCGGAGGCCACAGCGCCGGCGCGAACCTCGCGGCCGCGGTGTCGTTGCGGGCGCGTGATGAGCACGGTCCGGCGATCCGCTTCCAACTGCTCAACCAGCCAGGGCTCGACGACCGGCAGGAGACGTGGTCGGCGCGGAACTTCACCGACGTGCCCTGGTTCAATCGCGAGAAGGCCGCCGCCTCGTGGCAGCACTACCTGGGCTCCCAGCCCGCCACGCCGTATGCCGCGCCCTCGCGGGCCACCGACCTCTCCGGTCTCCCACCGGCCTACATCGCCACCGCGGAGTACTGCCCGAACCGCGACGAAGGCATCGAATACGCGCTGCGCCTGCTGCAGGCGGGCGTCCCGGTCGAGCTCCACCAGTGGCCGGGCACCTTTCACGGCTCCCAGGCGATCCTCCACGCCGAGATCTCACAGCGACAGAACGCCGAACTCTGCGCCGCCCTGCGCCGCGCTCTGGCCGATTGAGCCGTGGCCGTCCAGGTGGATGTCACCAGGTGGATGCCCAAGTGGCTGCCCAAGCGGATGCCCGAGTGGCTGTCCGGGTGGCTGCCCAAAAGTACGAGGAGAGCCTCGTTGCACTCATTGATCACGAAAGGACTGACGTTTTGAAGATCCGAATGGCAGTGTGTGGAAGCGTGGCCGCGCTGAGCGTATGCGCGGGCACGGTGGCCGCGGTTCCCGCACCCAACGAGGCAAGGGCCGTGCCGGCCGGCATCAGCACGAGCCCGTCCACCCCCTTCGATCCCGTGGGGCTCGAGTCCGCCCTCGACGGTGTCCACCGCGCCGGGGTGCCGGGGGTGTACGCCGAGGTGCGCGATTCCGGCCGGACGTGGCGCGGCGCTTCGGGGGTGGCCGACGTCCGGACCGGCCGTCCCGTCACGCCCGAGATGCGGCAGCGCATCGGCAGCATCACCAAGACCTTCACCGCCGCCGCAGTCATGCAGCAGGTCGAGCAGGGCCGGATCCACCTCGACGCGCCGATCGGTCGCTACCTGCCGCGGCTGGTGCCGGGAGAGCGCGGCAGGAAGATCACGGTTCGGATGCTGCTCAACCACACCAGCGGCATTCCCGACTACATCCCCTATGCGTTTCCGTCCCTCCAGGGGTTCCCTTCCGTGCCGGACATCTCACCCGAGAGCCTGGACGACAACCGGTTCAGGCAGTTCCGCCCGGCCGAGCTGATCGAGCTGGGGCTCACGGCGCCTCCCACCGGCGAGCCCGGAGGCCCAACAGGGGTGTATTCCAACACCAATTACCTTCTCCTCGTCCAACTCCTGGAGCGGGTGACCGGTACCACGGCCGAGGAGTACATCACCCGGAACGTCATCGAGCGCGCCGGGCTCCGGCACACCGGGTTTCCGGCCGGGCCGCACATCAAGGGCCCGCATTCGCGGATGTACGAGGCCCTCTTCGGCTTGATCTCTCCGCCGCGCGACTACAGCGTCTACAACATGTCCTGGGTGGGGCCGTCGGCCGCTCTGGTGTCGACCATGGAGGATCTCAACCGTTTCTACGCCAGGCTGCTCGACGGCGGAATCGTCAACCAGTCGTCGCTGGCGCAGATGCAGCGCACGATCCCGGTCCGCGCGCTGGACGGCTCGACGGTCGAATACGGCCTGGGTCTGCACAAGGTCGGTATCTCGGGCTGCGGCACCTTCTGGGGCCACGACGGCACGGTGTGGGGGGCCGGAACGATCTCCCTGACCCGGGCCGACGGCAAGCGCCAGATGTCCGTCGCGATCAACCTCCAGAGGTGGAACACACCCGACTCCTCGGGGAAGCCGCAGCGCCACCCCATCGACGACGCGCTGTCGACGCTGTACCGCCAAGCGATGTGCGGTGACGGAAACACCCGGGCTGAGATCGCCTCGTAGGTCGCTTGGTTGGCCGTCGCGTGCTGCGGCCGGCCGAGAGGCCACCGAGGCCGGCAGCGCCTCGCGTACGGTCAACACATGCACGATCAGCGGGAGCAGGATCAGAGCGACGGCGAGCCGTGGCCAGAGCGGGCAGACCTGCCCGCTCTGGCCACAGCCGTCACCACCGACGCGGCCACAGAAACCGAATCAGTGGTGTTCCTGTGCGCGACGTGTGGCGTCCCGTTGACGGGGCCGCTCACACGCCTGCCCGCTGTTCCCGAGCCTCCGTACTACGCATGGTGGGACGCCGATGAGCCGGGTCTCTCGCCGGCGACCGTGCCGTCGGGCCGCTACGCGATCGAGACGGAGCCGTACGGCGCGCCCTTGGTCGTCGCCGAGGCGGCCGGGCCGGTGATGCCGCGCCACGGGACGAAAAGCGTGCACGGGCAGCCGTTGGTCTCGCAGGGCCCGCGAGGCAACATCGTCGTCAACCCGGGCGACGCCCGCGGCCTGGAGCTGCGGCACGCGTCTGCCGCCTGCTGTGGAGCGACCCCGTACGGCGGAATGAACCAGCTGTGTGTCTGCGGAACCCTCGTCGCGACCCTCTGCTCCGACTGCTGCCTGCCGTACGAGCTCCATCTGTCGGCCGGCCACGTCCGCGCCGTTCGCCCCTGACTCCCCTCCGCTCATTCACCGCGTCCCTGGGCCATCGGGCCGGTGCGGGTCGTCGAGGGCCGTGTGGGCGAGGGCGGTCAGGGCGCTGGTGATGCGTTCGAGGGTCGTGCCGCTCTCGCGCTGATGGCGGAACAGGTCGGGCGCGAGCGGGGCGAGCAGGTGATCGGCTGCGGTGTCGGGGTCGGACAGGCCGGCCTGTCGGGCGAGATGGGCGACGTGCAGGCGCCAGAAGCCGTAGGCGCCGGTGCGGTAGCGGGCGTTGCCGGTTTCGGCTCCGAGGACCAGGTGGATGTGGTTCTCCAGGAGTTCCGCCATGGCGCGGTAGAAGGCGGCCAGCCGGGCGGCCGGTGTCGGCTGCGGCGCGGAGGGGTCGCCGGGGCCCAGGGGCGGGGCGCCACGCAGCAGCTTCGCCTGCAGGGCCCGCTCGTGCTCGTCGAGGAGGGCGCGGGCGATGGACGCGCGGTCGGGATAGCGCCGGTAGAGGGTGCCCCGGCCGATCCCGGCGGCCTTGGCGATGTCGTCCATGGTGACGGCCGTGGGGTCGCCCTCGGCGAAGAGGCGTTCGGCGGCGGCGAGTACGCGTGCCCGGTTGCGGGCGGCGTCCGCGCGTTCGCGCGGCGGCTCGGTGGCCAGGGGCAGTGGTGGGGGCGGCGGCAGGTCTGTCACGGGAACAACCCTACGAGTAAGTGGACAGGGCGTCCACTTGCTCGTAGGGTGCGGAGCGCCGGTAAGTGGACGACGTGTCCACTTGTCGGCGGCCGTCGACGTTTTCGTCTTGTCGTACTCACTTCTTCACAGGGGGTCCCATGTCCCGGTCCCGGCTCCTGCATCTGGACAGCAGCGCCCGCTCCGACTCCTTCTCGCGCCGCCTCGGCGCGGCCTTCGTACGGGCCTGGCGCGAGGGCGGCGGCGACGTCATCCACCGCGATCTGGCGGCCGATCCGCCGCCGCCCATCCGTGAGGGCTGGACCGAGATCTGCGACACCCTGCTGCGCGAGGGGATCACCGACACCGGTCGCTACACCGAGGCCGTCCGCACCGACCGTCAGCGGGAAGCATGGACGGTCGTCCGCCCACTGCTGGACGAGTTGGTCGCCGCCGACGTCGTACTGATTGGCGCCCCGATGTACAACTTCGGGATCCCCGCCGCCCTCAAGGCCTGGATCGACCAGGTGACGTTCCCCAAGATGGTGCTCGCCCCGCGGAAGTTCGTCGTCGTCTCGGCCCGTGGCGGAGCCTATGGGCCCGGCATGCCACGCGAGCCGTTCGACCACCAGGGCCGCTACCTGCTCGACTTCTTCCGCGGCCACTACGCGGTGGACGACGGGCGGATCATCAGTGCCGAATTGGTCAACTCCCTCGTCGACCCGGGCCTGTCCGGCTTCCTCCCGCAGCACGAGGACTCGGCCGCCGACGCACTGCGCAGCGCCATCGAACTCGGGACCGAACTCTCCGGCCACACCATTCCGAGGGGGAACTGACCGTGCCGTGGGTCTGGCTGCTGCTGGCCGGCGCCGTCGAGGTCGCCTGGTCCCAGTCCATCAAACCGACCGAAGGATTCACCCGGCTCCCGCAGACCGCTCTGTGCTTCGTACTCATGACCGGCGCGGTGTACCTGCTCTCGCGCGCCCTCCAGGGCCTCCCTGTCGGCCCTGCGTACGCCGTCTTCACGGGGATCGGCACCATCGGGGCCGTCCTGGCGGGGCTGCTGCTGCGCCAGGAGTCACTTTCTCCCGCCACCCTCGCCGGGCTCGTCCTCATCACGGCAGGCCTGGTCACCGTGCATCTTGGCACGTCCGGCTGAGGGCCCGACGCCGCTCCCTGAACACCCGTGGCGCAGCCCGCGGATGAGGACGTGATGAGGAGGGCGGAAGGGTGCGACGATCCCCGAGTGAGAGAGATCGACGAGTTGGTCAATGTGGACGATCCGGCGTGGCCGGGGGTTCAGGAGATGCTGAGGGCGAGTTCCGTGCCGGTTCAGGTGCTGCCCGCCGACATCGACGAGGGACGCCGATGCCTTCTGCAGATGCAGGTCAGCGCGCGATCGGTGCTGGGTGCTCTGGCGCTGAACACCGGCGGATTGCTCGTGGACAACGGGTGGGTGCGGGTGTTCGGCGGGGGCTCGGTCGTGGACGGGGGGCTTCAGAGCCTGGCGCAGGTCAACCGCTTCCCCGCCGACTTCGATCCCGTATGGCATCCCGCAACGGGCCTTGTAGTGGGCCACGACGTGGTCGGTGGGGTCTTCGCGCTGAATGGTGGCGATCCTGCGGCCCTGGGTCGCCCTGGGGCACCGGGACAGATGACGTACTTCGCTCCCGACACCCTGGAGTGGGAGGCGATGGAAATGGGCCACTCAGCGTGGGTTACGTGGCTGCTCTCCGGCCTGTTGGGCACGTTCTACGACGGGCTGCGATGGCCCGGCTGGCGTGAGGAAGCCGCAGCCCTGGGCCTCTCGCAGGGGATTGCGGTGTATCCATTCCTCTGGTCCAAGGAGGCTCACGCCGATCTCGCGGCCACGAGTCGGCGGCCCGTGCCGATGCGTGAGGTCATGGGAGTCGCTGCGGATTTCGCTCGGCAGATGGGGCCGTCTGATCCCGGGTTCCTCGGCGAGGCGTGACACGGTTCGCTCGTCATGAACCCCAAGCGACCGGGCTCGCGGCCGCAGTGGCCTGCGGCCGGCGACGTGCTCGTCCTGATCTCGTCACCGACGACCTGTGGCGGCGCATTGCCCCTCGACACCGATCTTGCCCGAGGCCGTGCGTGCTACGCCGCCGAGGCCTGGCTCGATGCCTTCGAGGGCCTGAGTGCCGCCGACGGAGCCACACCGCTCGGCCCCAACGACGTGGAGCTACTGGCCAGGTCCGCCTGCATGTCCGGCCGCGACGACGCGACGTGGCCGGGCTGGAGCGCGCGCATGCGATGTGGCTGGACGCCGACGACGTACCCCCGCGCCGTCCGCTGCGCGGTCTGGATCGGTCACAGCATGCTGTTCCGGGGCCACGGCGCCCGGGCGAGCGGCTGGTTCTCCCTCGGTGGGCGCTGGTGACTGGCAGTCCGGCCACGTGACGGCGAGAGTTGGCCCGGTTCTGGAGCAGTGTGACGGGTCGTCCGATGCATCCGGAGGACAGACCGGGTGACCGGGAGACTCAGGTGCTGCTATATCCGTTGCCAGGTGCCGAACCGCTGCCAGCGGCGGAACATGTCGTACACCCGCTCCCTGTCGGGACCTGCTCGCCGAGTACGGCCCGCCTCGAGCTGCGTTCAGTGGAACTCGTGGACCAGTTGAATCTCACCGACGATGTGAGCGTTGAAGACGTCGAGCTCCTCCGCCGGAACCCACAGTTCGAGGATCGTCCGCCCGCCGGCCTGCTGGACGGGATACCGGCTGAGGAAGTCGGAGTCGACCTCGAAGCGCGTGACGAAACCGGCCCCGTCGTGCTTCACGTTCCAGTCCCTCGCGATCTTGATCGCGTAGTCCTCGTTGAGGACCGGGTAGAAGATCGGCTGCTCCGGCAGGCGAGGTGGCCAAGCACGCCAGCCCAGCTCCTTGAGCAGGTCCAGCTCCTTGGGTCCGGTCGGGCGCCACAGGGTTGTCGTTGCTCGCCGGCTGGTCATGGAAATCGCTCTCTGAACGTCGAGGGCCCGCCGAAACGGCTGGTCAGGAGACCGGACGTTACCGGTACGGCAACCCCGGTGCCACGCCGTTTCGGCACCCGCCCACCATGTCCAGGGGGCCGCGATCGTCAGTCACCGGACACCCCCCAGCTGCGTGGTCAGGAATGACCATCCCGATTGGCAGCGGTTTGGTGACGAGAGGCCGCCCGGCCGGCCGGAAAAGGCTGCACCGGCACGGGTGCTCGTACTACATCGACCTCTCGGGCGGGATTCTGGCGGACTACGAGCCGGAAGAGCTCGAGCAGGTGGCGACCCGGATCGGCGAACCGTACGCAGTCTGTGTGTCGTGCCAGTCCATGGACGCGGCCCGGGCCTTCCTTCGGGACGTCCTTCCTGGTGTCGACGGTCTCGTCGACACCAACCATTACGAGATCCTGAAGGCGAGCGAGCTCCTCGCGCTGGTGGACCGTTGTCCCGGATGGGACTGGCGTCGCCAACCGAGCACGGACCTCCAGTAGGCCGGCTCACGTCGGCGCCCTGTCACCTGCGGGTCCGGATGAGGATGGCAGCGGTTCAGTCGTGTGCGCTTCGCCTCGCGGCATGCGCCTGCCGCCACTCCTCGGCTGCCTGGATCATGGCCTGGCCGACGTGCTCGAAGAAGTGGCCTATGTCCTGCATCCGGGTACCGGCGGGTGTGCTGACGCCGAGGATCTGGGCGCTTTGACGGGCGAAGTCGGCGAGCATGGTGTTCTGGCGAGCGCTGGCCATCCAGCCGCGGTACCAGGCGTCGGAGTCGATGACGTATCGGTCGCGGCGTCGGCCGGGTTCCTGTTCGCGCCTGATGAGCTCCTGCTGTTCGAGTTCGCCGACGGCCTTGGAGATGGAGGCGGGGCTGACCTGGAGGCGCTGAGCGAGCTCGGTGGCGGTCAGGCTGCCACCGTCGGTGACGTACAGGCAGGTCAGCACTCGGGCCGTCATCCGCGGCAGCCCCGTGCCCACCATCATCGCGGTGAACTGTTCCTCCAACTCCTGGACCGCCTCGGGGTCGCGCCCGTGTGTGTCGTCCACGACCGGAGCGGCCGGGGGCGGGGTCCGCTTACGACGGCGGGCGCGCCCTGCGGTCGCCTGATGTGCCGTGTCGGCCCGGTAGCCGCCCTGGCCGCCGTTGCGGGCCACCTCCCGGGTGACAGTGGAGATGGGCCTGTCCAGTCGGCCGGCGATCTCGGTGTAGGTGAGTCCTTCCGCCAGCCCCTTGGCGATCTCCCGCCGCTCGTGGTGGGTCAGTCTGCCTCCGGGCATCGGACTTACCTCCGTCAAGTCTTCGCGTGTGGGCAGTATTGCGTTCGCAGGCAACTCATTGCAAATCAATAGAGGCCGAATGTGCATTCATCTTCATAGTCATTGCAAGAGTAGACCTCTGTGGCCTGGAGATTTATGGCCTACGCCGTCATTTTGATTGACAGAATAGTGAACGCAATTTAGCTTTTAGTCATTCGCGAACACGCGAATGTCGTCGGAGTGGCTTGGTGTGAGGGCTGCTCGTCGCCGTGATCGGAGCCCTCATGACGTCCTTCCTCATCCCGTTGCGCACCTTGCACCGGCCGCTGGTGATATGCGCTGCCCTCATGCTCCCCCTGATGGTGGTCGCCGGTGTGGGGCTCAAGGTGGACGGCCGGACGCTGTTGGACGAGTCGGTGTGGGGGAAGCCGCTCAAGTTCGGCTTCGCCTTCGCCCTTTACGCCGGCACGCTGGCGTGGCTGCTGACCAAGCTCACCAGGGGCAGACGGCTGGGATGGTGGCTGGGTACCGTCTTCGCGGCGGCCGCGACCGTCGAGGTGGGTGCCATCACGGCCCAAGCGGCGCGCGGCACCTTCAGCCACTTCAACGCCGACCAGACCGACCCCGTCACCCTGGCCCTGGTCCCCCTCCTCACCTTCGGCGTGATGGTCATCGTCGTCGCGCAGTTGATCCTGGCGATCGTGGTGCTGATGCAGCGCACCGGCGGGGCGGCATTGAACCGGGCCATCCGCGCCGGGCTCGCGCTGGCCACCTTCGGCATGCTCCTGCCGGTCTACTGGATGGTCACCGAGATCCACTCCCGCACGGTGGTCGACGCCAACGGTCACCCCGTGCAGATGTACCAGGGCCACGGCATCGGCGACCCCGACGGCCATGGCATGCCCCTCACCAACTGGAGCGCGACCGGAGGCGATTTCCGGGTGCCCCACTTCTTCGCCCTGCACGGCATCCAGGTGCTTCTTCTGATCGCCGCGGTGCTGGCGGCCCTGGCCGCCAAGCACGTCTGGCTGCGCGACGAGAAGGTACGGGCCCGCCTGGTCGGCACTGCCGCCCTTGGCTACACCGGGCTGGTCGCGGTGGTGACCTGGCAGGCGTGGCGCGGCCAGTCCCTGATTCACCCGGACATGGCCACCCTCCTCGCCCTCGCCATGGTGCTGTTGCTCGCGGCGGCGGCCACCGCAGCAGTGATCGTCATTGCCAAGCGCGCTCCCGCCGTACCCGCCAAGCCCCCCCGGCTCCCACAGATGGCGCGCTGACGACCCTCCTTCCCCTACTCAACTTTGCCGGCGGCCTCTGCGAAAGCTCCCGCGATCGTGTCAACCATCAACTGCTGCGCAGCTGCGGTGAGTTGCCCATAGGCTGTGGTCTCGAAATGTTTCCTAGGGGGAAACCGCGTGAACCATCCGGATGGCATCAAGCTGCTCACAGGCGCTCATGACTACCTGCTCTCGGTGGTACGCGGCGTCTCTGAGGACGGCTGGGCGAAGCCCACGCCGTGTACCAGGTGGACGGTACGCCAGGTCCTCAACCACGCCCGCCTCGACCAGCAGGCGTACGTAGCGGCCCTCACCGGCGAGGGAGGGCCGCAAACCGATCCCTTCCAGCCGGTGGACTCCTTCGACGCCGACCCCGTACGGCAGCTGCAAGACGTCCTGACGGGCGTGAGCGCCGCCTGGGTCGCCGCAGCCGACGCGGAAAACGTGACGACCCCGCTGCCCGTGGGGCCGCTGCCCCTGTGGGTGGGAGCCGGAGCATGTGCGGTGGACGCGGCCGTCCACGCTTGGGACATCTCCGTGGCCACCGGCCAGGATGCGCCGCTGCCGTCCTCGCTCGCAGAGGGCATGCTGGCCGTGGCCAGGCAGCCGTGGGGGGAGCAGTTGCGCACCTTCGCCTTCGCCCCCGTGGTGCCCACCCCGCAGGGCGAGACCGAGGACGCGGCGGACGCACTGCTGCGCTTCCTCGGCCGCGACCCCCGGTGGAAGGCTCCGAGCGCCTGACGGTGGCCCAAGGTGCCGGGCCGTCCACTGCGCCGGCTGCGTCGTTCGACGCGGGACCGTGCGGCCGCGGTTTGCCGTGGCCGCCGGTGTCCTGACGGTCGGAGTGCTCGTGTTCCTCAGGTCGGCGGCAACAGGCTCCACACTCGTCTGACCGACTTCGTGCAGGCACTTCCCCCTGGGCGGGGCCGGGCGCTCGTGTTCGCCACCAGTGGGCTCCCCGAGTTGCCGACGGCGCCTTTCAGCCGTCCTCTGGTCCGGCTCCTCGAAGGCAATGGCTTCGCGGTGGAGGGGAGTTTCTCGTGCCGGGCGTTCGACACCTGGACGCCCTTCAAGCTCGTCGGCGGTATCAACAAGCAGCGGCCGGACGCCGGTGACATGGCCGCCGCACGGGCGTTCGCCGAGATGCTGCGGGACGGCAAAGGGCCAGTGTCCTGACTGCGCCGCTTCGATCGCTGAGAGAGGCCCGGGGCGGTCCGGCCCGTGCCCGACGCGACCGTTGAGCACGTTCGCGTCTTCAGTTCGCTCATGCGCGAGCACCGAGCACCGAGCACCCAGGCGCAGGTCTCCACGGTTCGGCAAGGCGACCAGGCTGCCGAACCGAAGACCCCGGGCCGTCGTGAGTCCTGGCTCTGGGGGTGTCTGTACCGCGGCTGCCCAGGCGAAGCCCCTTGCGGGTCCGGAGGCCTTCGGCGCCTGCTGCGTCCCGCCAAGGGCTTCGCTTCGACAGCGTTCGCCTGGTCGCTGCTCGGTCAACCCTCAGCGTGCGCCGAAGACCTGCGTCCAGTAGGGGCCGCCACCGGAGTGGATGCCGAGGCCGATCTCCTTGAAGGAGCAGTTGAGGATGTTCGCCCGGTGGCCGGGGCTGTTCATCCAGGAGTCCATCACCGCGGCCGCTGTGCGCTGGCCCATCGCGATGTTCTCGCCGTACGTCGACCAAGGGTAGTTGGCGGCTGTGATGCGCTTGCCCGGGTCCTCGCCGTCGGGGTTGGTGTGGTCGAAGAAGTCCCGCGCGGCCATGTCGTCGGAGTGCCCTTGCGCGGCCTGGGCCAGCTTGGAGTTCTCGGTCAGTGCGCCGCAACCGGCCTTGGCGCGCTCGGAGTTGACCAAGCTGACCACCTGCTGGGCGGTGGAGGACGAACCTGAGCCGTCCGTCGTGCTCGTGGGCTTCGGCCGGGGTCGCGGTGAGGTGCGCGTGGTGGCCGTCTTCGTGGGCTTGGGTTTGGCGGCGCGGCTCGCGCTGGGGGTAGGGCTCTTGCTGGGACTCGGCGACGCGGACGGCGACGGGGAGGACGACGGCGTCGCGGTGGCCGGGTCCGTGCGGGTGGGCAGGGCGGCTCCGGGAGCGTCGGCACGTGCGGCGTCTACGGTCACCACCTCGTCCTCGGGACCCGTGATCAGGTAGAAGGACCCACCGGTGACCGCCACCACCGCTATGCCCGCGGCGACGACGGCCCGGCGTCGCCCTCGCCGCTGCTGCCGGCGACGGGCGCTTCTGGGGCCTGGCGCGGCGGAGTCGACGGCGTGCTGGGGGCCGCGCGGCGTCCGGGCCTCGTACGACGCGGCGGGCTCGTATGACGTGTGGGGCTCGTATCGAGAGGAGGCGAGCGGGGCGGACGCGGCGGCGAGCCCGAGACCGGCGCTCTCGCGGACGCCTGCGAGCAGCAGCCCGGCCGGGGGCACCAGCAGCAGGCCGGCGAGCAGGCCCTCGGCCGGCACGAGGCCGCTCCACAGGCCCGCGCAGTGCGCGCAGGCGCGGGCGTGCCTGGCTATTCGCTTGCGCCACAGCGCGGACGGGCGGCCGTCCCATCCACCGATCTCGGAGCGGAGGGTGGGGCACAGCGGGCTCGCCGAGAGGGCCCGTACGACGACCCGGGCGGCCTCCAGCTGCGCCTTCATCCGCTGCACCCGGACCGCGGTGTGCTGTGTGGACAGCTCCAGGGCCGCCGCCACCTCGTGGCGGGTCAGCTCGCCGGCGCACTCCAGCCACCAGAGGGACAGCAGAGCACTGTCGTCCGGCTCCATCCAGCGGGTCGCCTCCGCGGTCTCTCGGCGCTGGCCGGACAGATTCAGCCGGACGACGGTCAGATCGACGAAGTCGGCGCCCGGCTGAGCCAGGTCGCGGGCCTCGTCGAGGACGCCGGTGTGGATACCGGCCTGCTGTGTGTGCCAGTGGCTGCGGATTCCGTTCATGGCGATGGCCACCAGCCAGGACCGGAAGCTGTCCGGGGAGCGCAGATCGGCCAGTCCGTCGAGCGCCCGCAGCATCGTCTCCTGCACGACGTCGTCGACATCATGATGGCCGTTCATCGCCCGGCCCACGATGTTGTAGACCAGGGGCAGGTAGGCGGCGATGAGCTGGTCCTGCGCCCGCAGATCGCCGGCCTGCGCCGCTCTGACCAATTCCGTACCGCTCTGTTCGCCCATGTTCAGATCCGCCCTGTCTGTCCCAGTCCTTGCCGATGCCCAACACTTGGGAGACCGCAGGCCCTCCGTCCGATAACAAGAAATTCTAAAAATGCTGCGGTGAATCTTCCGGGCGGGTGGTCGAAGGCGGGTGGTCGCGGGCGGGGGCAGAGGTGGGCGTGCGGCCGCCCGCCCGGGGGCCCGGCCGCCCAGGACGGCTGGGCGGCCGGATCGGCTGTCCGTCACCGCCCGCCGGATGGGCTAGGTGTCGGACTGCTCGTGGGCGAAGGGCTGGCACTGTCGGAAGGAGTTGGGGACGGGGTCGTCGGCGACGGGGAGGCCGAGTGGCTGGGCCGGCCTTTGGGTGGCTTGGGCGTCGGCTTCGCTTTCACGGGTGGTGGCGAGCTGGTGGCAGCGGGAGCTCGGGGAGGCCTTGATTCCCGGGCATCCGGGTCGTCCCGATCAGGAGCCGTCGTACGAGGATTCCGGGCACTGTCGCTGCTCCGCTCCCTCCCACCCTTTCTCGCCGGGTGCGTGGCGGGATGCTCTGGTGATGGTGAGGCCGTAGGTGAAGGGCTGTCGTGACCGGGGGGTTCGTCGGGAATGGCCTCCATCGCGCGCGGCGCCGCTCCGGGGGATGCGGCGGAGTGCTGCGGAAACAGCAGTGCGGAGGCCAGGCCTCCGAGCACGGCGAAGGTGGCCGCGCCGAGAGTCCAGGTGCTGTACTTCCTCAGCTGCGGGGAGCCGTGCCGGAGTGCGGTCGCATCCGCTGGGGATGTGGAGGGCAAGGAAGGCCCGGGGGGCCCCGAGAGGCCCGCCCCTTCACCGAAGAGCACATCCAACACCGCCGGTTCGACTGGCGGAGCACCTCTGCTCCCGTCACCCGGTAGTCCCGCGTGGGGCTCGTAGGCGCCGCACTCGGGACACGTCACGGTGTCGTTGAGGGTACGGCGACAGGGAACGCAGTAGTCCATGGGCTCGACCCCTCAGCGTGTGAGTCGCTGGAAGGAGCCCGGGCCCGCCCATCCGGCCGGCTGACAGCCACCGGCCGGAAGAACGCGCTTGGTGCCCTTGGGAAAGATCCTTGGCATGCGTAAACCTCGCTCACTCACCGGTCTGTAGTTCGGTCACCGGTTACCGAGGTCAACGGGACCGGGTGAGTCGGTGTTCAACCAGCAGCCGAAACGTGGCGCACGCAACTCCCCGTGGGGGCGGCACGGAACTCGACGGCGCGGCGCACCTCTGCGGTGCGTCGGGCCGGGCGGATCAGTACCGTTCGGGGGAGCCGTTCTCGTTCTTCAGCGCGGAGACCAGGTTCCCCGACGGGATGCGCTTGCTTCGCGCCGAAGCAGGAACTCGCGGAGTAATACCTCTGTTCTCCGCAGCTGGTCCGGGGCCGCCGGGGCGATGCCATGGCGGTGAGCCGCCGCCGGAGACTGGGCGGCTACGCGGCCCAGATCGCCCGTCAGAACTCGAAAGCCTGACCCATCCCGATGAAGCTCCTATGGATCATCAAGCTAGTCCCCCGAGTCCGGGGTAGGCGCCGCGCATCGTCACCGAAGGGGGAGTGGGTCGGCGGACAGCCTGCCGCCCCACCGAACTCAGAGCTACGCCGCATGCTCGTGGGTGCAACCCCATTGCGGTGAAAGGCGCGACCTGAACGCTGACGGCCTCCGGCTCCATTTCGCCAGCGTCCGCCAGCCGAAACTTGAGGCGCGCCAGGGCTCGAGCCCGGGACTCGCTCGATAATGGGCATGTGAAGGGCTCCTCTGGTTCTGCCGGAGGCCGCACGTGAGTGTGGCCGGGGCTCTGGGTGCCACCAGAGCCCCGGCCCGGCGTGTGGGCGTTGAGGTGGGGCCGGCCGATCATCCGCCGGCCGGGCCCGCTTCACGCGAGCCGCTGCCATGCCGTCCGATGCCCCTACCGGCCCACGACTGCTATCGCGTCAACTGCGCCACACACCCTGCCACCGCGGAGACCGCGCCGAGCATCGCGATGATCACCTGCGCTCGGTGAGCTGGGTCGAGCTGCTTTCGTCGACCGGGCTCCTTGGCCCGCTTCCCCATGTTGACCACCTTCCATATGGACGGGCTTGCCCAACCCCGATGCCGGAAAAGCCACGGGCCTACTGGACACCCGGGCACTGACGGCACGCCAGCGAGCGCGCCCCGGCGAAACCTGGCGAATAGTCACCAGCCCCTGAGCTGTAGTTGGCATCAACTCAGCCGAGAACCCCGGGCCTTGACGTGACCGGATAACAAAACACGCGCCAGCCACGCCTTTCGCACCTGTTCGGGCCTGGCCGACTGGGCCGCAATCCCGTGCCGCGGGTGTGGGCAGCCCTGTTCACGAGCGACTCAGCCGTGTCGTGACCATCGGGGACCACGATCCGCTCGGGGCTGTGCGGGGAAGCGGCCATGCAGCGGAATGGCGGAGGCTCCCGACGGTGTGGGCGCGCGAACGGGCTGCCACGGTCCTCACCGAATTCACGGGAATGGACCTCATGCGCAAGCGGGTTGTGGGTGAGCTAAACGCGGTGGGATCGATGCTCACCTGCTCGGCGGTCCCGAGTACCGGGCTCCGGTCCGCCTGTGCTCTCCCACGATGCCGTGTCCTTGTGTGAGGATCCGCGTTGGCGAGGGCGACGCGTGCACACGTCCCGGCATCCCGCATGCCGGGCGGCGTCAGTCAGCGGCCCCGTCTCCACGTCGGCGTCGGGGCGCGCCGGGGCCGGCATGCACGGGCCTACGAACGCCTCGTCCAGCACTCGGAGACCTTGATCACAGGGGCCGCGATCACGTTGATGACCCGCCGTCTCGGGCGGAGAGCACGGGGGCCGCCGGTGACATGGTTCGACGTGGACTGCAACACGGAGCTCCCGCTGGCCGCGGACTTCCAGACGTCGTCGATCGGCTGACTGCGTCCGCACCGCTCGACCTCGATGACGCCGGCGGCAGTCGATCAGCTTCATGATCTGGCTCCGGCCGAGCCTTGCCGTGTTCAGGATGCCTGTGCTTCCACGATCCCGTCCCAGCTCTTCGGCGTTCCGCTCGCCCGGCCGGAGAGGACAGCGGTGGCCGCTGCGTAGGCGTCGATCGGATCGGACTTGCCGTGAGCCCGCCTGGCCTTTCGATCTGGGCGGTCGACCTCCACGACCGTGATGCCGTTCGCCGTCAAGAGCAGGGCGAGTTCGGCGCCGTTGGCCCCGCTGCCCTCCATGCCGACGGCGATGACATCACCCTGGGCGCTCAGCCAGGCTGCCGGTGGCCAAGCTCCCATGCCCTTCGCGTGACGCCGGCCCCCGCACTCCTGCCGGCGGGACAGGGGCGCGGGGGCCGGCGCGGCTCAAGACAGCGGCAGGCTACTCCTGGCCGGTGGCTGCCTCCCTCTTGCGGCGCCACCAGATGAGGGTCGCACCGGCGGCTGCCAGGGCCGCAGCGATTCCGGCGAACAGCCCGACGGGAGTGTCGGATCCGGTGTCCGCGAGATCGCCCTCGGGGTCCTGGGGCTTACCGGTCGGGCCGCCGCTTCCCCCGTTGCTCTGCGTCGGTGTGGGAGTCGGCTTGTCCGTCGGGTCGGGGTCGCCCGGGTCCGTCGGGTCCGGGTCGGGGCCGGGTCCCGGGCCCTGGTCGAGCTTGCCTGCGCCGTTGCCTCCGAGGTAGGTGGTGCTCGTGTCCCGGTAGGCGGCTTCGTCGGTCACGGACCGCTGGGTGGTCTTGTCGAGCTGGGGGTGCTCGATGTCGAACCGCGTCTTGGTGATGTTCCGCTTCGGTGACTTGGAGAAGTCGACGCCGCCGACGGAGATGACCCAGACTTCCTGGCCCTTGCGGAGTTCGTACTTGAACTCGCCTTCCTTGAAGATCTTGACGTACTTGTTGTAGACGCCGTACTTCGTCCAGTCCTCGTTCGGGGCGCGCAGGGGCCACCGCTTCACGTCGTTGCTGTTGATGATCTTGCGGAAGTCGGTGGGCGACTGCTGGTCCTTCTGGCGGACCCATTCGGCGGCCACGCGGGAGGTGTAGACACGGCGCAGATCCGCGTACTCGGGCGCCTCGTTGATCCACTTCTGCACCACAGGGACGACCGTGGTCTTCAGGACGCGTTCGTTGTGCTCGATCTCCGCCTTGGTGAGCTTGCAGGGCTCGCCGTCGCCGGGGCCGGGGGTGGAGATGTCCATGGGAGCAGTCAGCAGCTTCAGCGGCGCGTCGAGGATGTAGATGCCGCCATCCTGCTCGCGGACCTTCGCCGGGGCCGGTTCGATCCAGTTCCGTCCGGAGTGCAGGCACGGCCATCCGTTGCGCTTGGCCAGGCTGTCCCAGGCCCGCTTACCGACGTCGGTCTTGGGGTCCATGGCTTTGAAGAAGTCGTGCTTGAGCCGAAGATCAGCCTCCAGGAGCACTCGTCCGGCGTCCGTCTTCGCGAACGACGAGTCCATGATCTTGTCGGGCTGGTCCGGGTTGAGGTTGACCCAGAACTTCTCCGGCGTCAGTGCGAGCCAGGTGAAGAACGCGTCCGAGGCCAGCTGCAGCTTGGCCTTGCCACCGTAGGACGGATGGGCATCCGGGTTCTTGACGTAGTCGGCCTTGAACGAGTAGTCGATGCCCTTACCGGGCTGCGGGTTGCCGACGTAACGGAGTTCCAGAGTGGAGAAGTCCACGCCGCCGGGGCCACGGCCGCCGGGGAACGCGCCGCGCGTGCCGCTGTTGCGGGCGGCTTCCTGAAGCCGGCGCGCATCGTTCGGGGTGGGGCCGGAGTTGTTCGCCGCGGAGTTCATCGATCCCCGGCCGCCCTTGAGGGGGTCGGGATTCATGACCGGGTCGTACTTGGTGTAGATGTTCGGCTTGCCGATGTTCGCCCGGCCGTTGGAGCGGTGCTCGCGGACGCGTACCTGAGTGCGGTTGGTGCCTCGGTCCTTCTTCAGCTCGTCGTCCAGGTCGCGCATGGCGTTCTTGGTTCCGTCCTCGGTCTTCTGACCGGTGACGTAGGTGAGCCGATGATCCTTGTACTTGGGGTCCTTCAGAATCGCGCGTTCGGCGCGGTGCTGGTCCGAGCGGTGCTCGCCGCTCGACTTGAACTCGGCGAACTCTTTGCTGTTCTTGTTGTACGCGTCGAAGTCGCGGACGATCCACTTTTTGCCAGTGGGGTCGCTGGGGTCCTTGACGCGCACCTTGACCTGGCACAGCCAGTCCGGTCCGACGAGGTTGAAGTCCTTGACGACCTTCGCTTCGAACCGGCGGCCCTTGGCGTTGTTGACCTCGTTGCCGACCAGGCGGACCTTGAACCAGTCGTCGAAGTTCTGCATGCCGCGCGGGCCGGTGAGCTGCTTGTTGTAGCGCGCGTATATTTCCATCGCCCGGTCCGCGGGGTTACCGGACTTCTTGTACGCGTTGCCCCACTTCTTGATGTCGGCCTCGGTGTTCCCGGCCTTGTCGAGCTGGGCCCGTGTGGGTTCCTTCAGGTCGTCGAACGCGGCGGAGGGGTTGTCGAAGCTGTAGTCGGTCTCCAGACCGGCGGGAAGTTCCGAGAAGTTCCCGCTGCCCGGTATCTGGCCGGGCGGAGTGTTGATCTCCTTGCCCAGCCACTTCTTGTCGCACCGCTTTCCGCCGATGATCTCAGCGGACGCGCCCGTGATCGGTAACCCGGGAAGGCCGGTCAGCGTGACCGCGCCGGCGGCGGTGAGCGCGACGGCCAGCCGCGCCACGAGTCGATGGCGGCGCCTGGGTGGTGTAATCGCTTGCCTCACGATGTGCGTCTTTCCCTCGTTTGGTGGGGGCAGCTGAGGGACGTGGGGTCGGTGCGCGTTGCCCCCGTGACATGAGCACCGCCAGTCACCATAGGGCTTCAACTGAGGGTCCACGCAGGGGATTTGGCCGTGTCGGGGACACCTTCACACGAAGCAACCGTCACTCCGCTTCCTTACAGTGGGGCCATGAGCGAACCAAAAGGGGACGTCCGCGAGGCGGCGGAGCAGCTTTCGGCATGGCTGGACGAACGTGCCGTCGCCTTCGGAGAGTGGACCGGTGCCACCGGCCGGGACGGAGTGTGGAATTTCAGTGAAGCGTCGCTGGAAGACCTCGAAGGTCTTTTGCGGGAGCGGTACGCGGACGATGCGGCGATCCTCGCGGACAAGACGAGTAGCTTCGTGCAGGGCGCCACGTGGTATCTGGGTGAGGTGCTGCGGCGTCACCGCGGCGCCGTGTGGGGCTTTGCCCCGTGGGCGCCGGGCAAGGACGCTCCGGTGCCGTCCCTGTTCGAGGGCATCGGCGCCGTCACCGACACCCCCCACCTGACCGGTCCCGGAAACGGCGGGGACAGCGGCCGGTTCTATCCGCTGGGGGCGTTGAACGTGCTGTTCTGGGAGACCGATGAGCTGGACCAGCCCATCGACTCCCACCTCCGCGACGCGCTGGACGAATTCGCCTGAGCCGTCGCCGACGGCCGGGGCATAGATGTGGGGAGGGCCTTCGGTCGGCCCATGAACCACCACCGCCTATTGCTGGGGGCGCGGGCGCGCCGCGTGCACGGGCTGGGAGCCGTTCCTTAATGCCGGACCCTTTCCGGGGTCTCGGGTCGTCGCCCCCGTGGAAAACCCGCGTGCGTACGGGATTTCGGTCGTGCCAGGATGACCTGGGGAAGCGAGGTCTCGTGGACGAGTTGAGGCGATTCGGCCCGGCGCTGGTCGCGTGGGCGGCCGGCGGAGCGGGGGCGGATGCGGCCGCCGCGGTGGCGCGGGAGCTGGCGGGCGGTGTGCGGATGGTCGTGCTCGTCGAGGGCAGCAGCGATCAGGTGGCGCTCGAAGAACTGGCCACGCGCTGCGGCCGCGATCTCGAGGCGGAGGGCGTTGCGGTCGTACCTCTCGGAGGTGCGATGAGCATCGGACGGTTCCTGGACGTGTGCGGTCCTCCGGGGCTCGGTCTCCCGCTGGCCGGTCTGTGCGACATCGGCGAGGAGCGGCACTTCCGGCGTCATCTGGAGCGGGTCGGGCTGGGGTCCGGTCTCACGCGCGCCGGACTGGAGACACTCGGGTTCCACGTGTGCGTCGCCGATCTGGAGGACGAGCTGATCCGCTCCCTCGGGGCCGAGGGCGTGCGGCAGGTGATCGAGGCACAGGGTGAGACGCGCCCCTTCCACACCTTCCAGGGCCAGCCGGCACAGCGGGAACGGCCGGTGGAGCATCAGCTGCGACGCTTCATGGGTACGCACAGCGGTCGCAAGGCGCTCTACGCGCGGGCGCTGGTCGCGCACCTGGACCTCGGGCGCGTTCCCCGGCCTCTGGAGCAACTCCTCGCCCACGTGTGACACGGCTGAAGCCCTTGGCCGCATGTGACACGGCCGAACACCTTGGCCGCATGTGACACGGCAGAAGCCGCCGACGCCGACGCCGACGGCGCTCTGGTGCGGGACGCGGTCGAGTGGGTGGTGCCCGTCCCGGCACAGGCACCACCCCGCAGGACCCCACGCTTGACCGATGCTCAGCGGTCCGCGTACGGCCGCCGCCGCCGGTGCGCGTCGGTCAGCGCCTGCGGCCGCCAGACCCCGTCGGGGTGGTAAAGGTTGCGGCCCGGCGGGACGATCTCGTCGATCCGGTCCAGCGTCGCGTCGTCGAGCACGAGGTCGGCGCCCTTGAGCAGGCCGTCCAACTGCTCCATGGTGCGCGGACCGATGATGACGGAGCTGACCGCCGGGTGGGCGAGCGGAAAGGCGACCGCGAGCTCCGGCAGCGTGCGACCGAGGCCGTCGGCCAGCTCCACCAGCTGCTCGACGGCTTCCAGCTTGGCGACGTTCTCCGGGATCGCCGGGTCGAACCGCGCCGGGGTCAGCGCCGCCCGCCCCGTCGTCATGTCCACGGGCGTGCTCAGGCGGTGCTTCCCGCTCAGGAACCCGGAGGCGAGCGGGCTCCAGGTCAGCACCCCCATCCCGTACCGCTCGGCCACCGGCAGGACGTCGGCCTCGATGCCGCGGGCCAGGATCGAGTACGGCGGCTGCTCGGTCCGAAAGCGAGGCAAGGAGCGGCGTTCGGCCGCCCAGTGCGCCTCGATGATCTCCCCGGCTGGGAAGGTCGAGCAGCCGAACGCGCGGATCTTGCCCTCCCGCACCAGGTCGCCCAGGACGGAGAGGGTCTCCTCCACATCGGTGTGGGGGTCGGGCCGGTGCACCTGGTAGAGGTCGATCCAGTCCGTGTCGAGTCGGTGCAGGCTCTCCTCGACCGCCTGCACGATCCAACGGCGGGAGTTGCCGCGTCGGTTGCGGCCCTCGCCCATCGGGAAGTGCACCTTGGTGGCGAGCACGACGTCCTCGCGCCGCCGCCCCTTGAGCGCCTTGCCGACGATCACCTCGGACTCCCCGGCGGAGTACATGTCCGCGGTGTCGACGAAGTTGATCCCCCGGTCGAGGGCGGCGTGCACGATGCGCACGCAGTCGTCGTGGTCCGGGTTGCCGACGGCGCCGAACATCATGGTCCCGAGGCAGTGGGCGCTGACTTCTATGCCGGTTCGGCCGAGCGTGCGGTATCGCGTGGAGGTCATGTGGCCGCACTCTAGGACTTGGAGTGCACTCAAGATCAACCCCTTTCCGGCGATCTCCGGACCGTCCTCCTCCGCTTGCTCCTCCTACGCGGCAAGCCACATCGGCCGACGCCCGTACGTGCGAAGGCGAGCAGCCGCGCCGTGCCGTTCCCCGCGTCAGGGCGGGCCCGCGCTCGACCGGGTGTCGGCGTCGGCCTTTTTTCGGTGGGCTAGGATCGCGGCTATGACTACCGGGACGGCATTGCGCCACACACGGATTGGTGACCCGGTGCTCTTCTGAGCGCCGTACGGGCCGGTGCGGGCCCGCTGTTCGATCGAGGACCTGGCGCTGCTGCGCGCGCTCCGCCTCCGTCGTGTTGATCACAGGCTTGACACATCAACGACGACAGGAGAATTCATGCCCACCAAGACGCTGCAGATTCCCACCGCGGACGGCCGGGCCGACGCCGTCGCCGCGTTCCCCGACCATGGCGAGCGGCATCCAGGGGTGCTGATGTACGCGGACGGCCTCGGCATCCGGCCCGTGCTGCGGGAGATGGCCCGCGAACTGGCCGGGCACGGGTACTACGTGCTCGTCCCCAACCTCTTCTACCGGCACGGCCCGGCACCGCTGATCGACCTTCCCGAGCACATCGGAGAGGAGGTCCGGCCCGCGATCATGGCCCAGCTGATGCCGTTGATCGAGGAGCACACCGCCGAACGCGTACTGCGCGACGCCGACGCCTATCTCAGGTTCCTCACCGCCCAGCCCGAGGTCGCCACCGGACCGGTCGCGGTGACCGGCTACTGCATAGGCGGCCTCCTGGCGATGCGTACCGCCGCGGCCCACCCCGGGCAGGTGGCCGCCGTCGCCGCATTCCACGGTCCCGTGGGCGCGGACGGGCCAGACGCCCTCGCCGAGATCACTGCCCAGGTCCACTTCGGCCACGCCGAAACCGACCTGACGCCCGAGGCCCTGGGCGAGCTCAACCAGGCTCTGGACGCCGCGAAGGTCGACTACACCTCCGAGATCTACCCCGGCACCGTCCACGGGTTCACCATGTCCGACACCGACGCCTTCAACCCGTCCGCACTGCAGCGCCACTGGGACCGCCTGCTCCCCCTCCTCGATCGCACCCTGGTCAGAAGCTGAGGCTCCAGTCCGCAAATCGAACCGGTGGTGACGGCCCGTCAGGCCGGGCGGCTGGTGGATGCCGGCTCACTGGTCGGCGCGTGAGTGAGTGATACTCGGCGGCCGTTGGCGCTTTGGTCGGCACCCGGTTTGCAGCGTGTGGGACGAGCCAGTTGGGTGAACGTGATCTTGTGATCTGCCCGGTCGGGCCTGATGCGAAGGTGGAACCGGCGCCCCCTCCGGCATCAACTGGGCATACTATGCGCCAATATTTGTGGCTGTCGCGCTGCTCCGGCAGCCACTCTCGATGCTCTGCCGTGAGGGGCTCATGCGTAGATTCAGAGGGCTTGGTGCTGCCCTAGTATTTTCTGTCGTCGGCGCGGGTGCCGGCTTGGCGCTGACGCCGCAGGCGTCGGCTGTCACACCGCCGGTGGCGTTCACCGCGGACGCGCTGCCGACGTGGCAGCCCAACGGCATCGTGTGGTCGATGGCCGAAGCGGGCGGAACCGTGTTCGCGGGCGGTACGTTCTCCGCCGTCCGCCCGCCCGAGGGCGCGGCGGGCACCCAGCAGCAGGCGGTGAACTTCGTCGCGCTGGACGCCGCGACGGGTGCTCCGAAGCCCTGCAAGCTGTCCTTCACCATTGGGACGGGCAGCGCGACGGTGCGGGCGCTGGTCGTCTCGAAGGACAAGAAGACATTGTACGCCGGCGGCTACTTCCGTGCGGTGAACGGCACTCCGGTCTCGAGCCTGGCCGCCATCGACATCGCTTCCTGCACTCCCAAGGCTACTTTCCGTCCCGCCCTCCCGGCCACCGTGCGCGCGCTCGCCGTCACCCACAGCACCTTGTACGTGGCGGGCGACTTCTCCACTGTCAACGGTCAGGCACGTCGGCGATTCGCCGCCGTCGACGCCGGCACCGGCTCGTTGAAGCCGTTCAGCGCGAACGCGGACGAGCCGGGCCGCGCGATCGAGGTCACCCCGGACGGCAAGAACGTGCTCCTCGGCGGTGACTTCTTCACGGTCAACGGCAGCAACAGTCACGCACTGGCCATCGTGAACGCCACTACCGGTGCGCTCACCAAGGCGTATCCGAACGGGTACATCCCGTCGAACTCGGTGGTCAAGGACATCGCGACCGACGCCACCGGCTTCTACACGGGCCACGAGGGCACCGGCGGAGGTGCGTTCGACGGCCGCATCGGCCTCAACCTGAGCGACTTCAGGGAGAAATGGCGCGACCGCTGCCTGGGCGCCACCCAAGCCGTCCTGCCCTACCAGAGCGTGCTCTACATCTCCTCTCACGCACACGACTGCTCCCTCCAGGGCGAGTTCCCCAACGGCAAGCGGCACTTCCTGCTGGCCCAGCTCACCCAGCACAGCGGTACGGCCCCCGCGCCCATAGGCGGCTACGTCCGCGCCCCACGCAAGCTCGGCTGGCACCCCACCGCGAACGACGGCATCGGGGAGGGCATCGGACCGCGTGTCATGTCCGTCGCGGTGAAGAACAACGTCGCGTACATGTGGGTCGGTGGTGAGTTCACTCGTATCAACGGCAAGCCGCAGCAGGGCCTGACCCGCTTCGCCTCCACCGGCGATGTCGGCGCCCCGACCGTGCCGGTCGTCACGGCAACATCCGTCAAGCGCGGCGAGGCCCAGGTCCGCTGGCGCACCAGCTACGACCCCGACGACAGCAAGCTCACCTACAAGATCTATCGCAACGGTGCCGCCACGCCGGTCGCCACCGTCTTCGCCAACTCCCTCGAGTGGGAGCGCCCGCAGGCGTCCTGGAACGACACCACGGTCAAGGCGGGCCAGTCCTACACCTACCGGGTGACCGCGAGCGACGGGGCGGGCAACACCAGTGCGCTGTCCGCGACCGTGCGGGTGACCGTGGCGACGTCGCCGTAGGCCCACCCCTGCCGGCCGTGCGGACGGCGCCACTCAGCACTGGCACCACGACGACGCCGTGAGCCCGTGCGTCGCCGGCTCCTCCACCAGTGGCGACACGGCCGGACGGGACAACTGCAGTGCCCGGCCTCACCCGTGAGACCGAGCACTGCAGTTGCCACCTGAGCAACTGAGCACCTGGGCACCTGCGCACCTGACCCGGCACTCGGTGTCAGAGCCGACGCCTCGGCCCTACTGCCGCCCGCCGGTCAGCTGATCCACTCCGTACGGTCGGTCAGCGGCCCGGCTGTCCATGCGCCGAGGCAGCGCTCACGCCGGACCCGCGCGAAGCCGAGCGACCGGGCAGATGCGGATCGTCGCTCTTCGGCATCCTCCAACCCGACGCCGAAACCGGCCGGCCACCGTGCGTCTAGCGGCCGGCGGCCACCCGTCGGCCCTCGTGCTGCGGGCCGACGGCACGGTCGACTTCCTCCCCACCCCCGGCGGGCTGCTCGTCGGCATCCTGCCCACCGCACCGCTCGGCACCGCCGAGACCACCCTCGCACCCGGCGAGATGATCCTGCTCTACACCGACGGCCTGACCGAGGCCCGTACCAGCTCCGGCCGAAACGACCTGTACGGCGAGGAGGCCGCGCTCCTTCGCCGCGGACCACGCCCCCGCCGCACCCCAGAAGCTGACACGGCACTGACCGGGCTGCTGCAGAGCTTCGGCGACGGCCTGGACGACGACCGCGTCCTCGCTCTGGTCGGCCCGGACCAGGTCTTCACCATTCACCCCCGCCCGGAGACCTGACGGGCACGAGGGCGGCGTCCCGGAGGGCCATGAGGCCGGGCTTCCACCTGTGAGACCGCTCGCCGCCGGACGCACGGTCGAGTCGCCCAGCGCGTCCGGCCGAGTGAGGGCACGGCGCCAAAGGTGACCAACCAGTTCACCGGGATCCGTCCGGGCGGTCAGGAAGTCATGGACGACCGGAGCAGCCTCGCCCGCGCAGTGCCCCTACGACCAGGGCCGGAACCTCTGGGCCCGCAGACACGTCGACCTGCGCGCCCATCTCTTTCGGATTCCTGTCACACATTGGCGGCCCGGTTGGTCAGTGGTGTGTAGTCGCCAAGCAGGCCGATGTGAAGGAGTGCAGCCATGACGAACACCTCGATTTCCCGGATGCCGAACCCGGCCGAGTTCGTGCCGGAGCTGAACGACATCAGCGCGGCTCTGTTCAGGGCCACGGGCAACCGCTCGGTGCCGCGCACCACGATGAGCCTGGTCCACCTGCGGGCCGGGCAGATCGTCGGCAACACCTACCTGACGATCCTGAACACCGGCTTCCTGCGCAAGGCCGGGGAGACCGAGGAGCGCATCACCGCCGTGTCGTCGTGGCAGGACGCCCCGTACTTCACCGACGCCGAGCGTGCCGCCCTCGCCTTGGTGGAGGCCACGCTGCAGCCCGCGCCGCACGGCAAGGAGCGGGTTTCCGACGAGCTGTACGCCGAGGTGGCGAAGCACTACGACGAGAAGGCGCGGGCCACCCTCACCATCGCGATCGGCCAGATCAACTTCTTCATCGCCCTGGCCGTCATCGGCAAGCCGCAGCCGGTCACCTCCCTCGCGAGCCAGCAGTGGGACTGACCTGATCCGTCCGTTCACCGGGCCCCACGGCCCCGTCCTCTCTCGGGGACGGGGCCCTCTCAGCCGTCTGTGCTCATATACGCCCAGCATGAGGGGACGAGGACGGGGCGAACACGGGGTCGGGGTCGGCCCGGAGTCAGGAGATGAGCGAACGGCCCGTGGGCGTCAGCCGGAGCCGCCGGGGTTCTGCTGACTGTGCTCGCTGGATGCCGGGCAGGACTTCGTCGCGTATCAGAGGATCGGCCCGGACTTCGGCGAGGTGCCGCCGGTCGAAGTCGTCGCACCGGCCGAACTCCGCCGGGCCATGGCCGCCACCGTAGCGGCGCTCGGCCGAGCCTACGAACTCCACTGACACCGGCACACCGCAGTCGGGGGACCTCGGCGGTAACGGCGGCACTTCTTGCCGGGTGGGACTGAGCGCGAGCTGTGCCGGGCCCCTGATGGAACCGGGGTATGACGTACAGGTTCACGGTCCGCACGGTGGCTGCCGAGGTCGACGTCGATGGGGCAGGTGTGGCGGAGTACGAGGACGAGGAGGGCTCTCCACCTGTTCATCACCCGGCCGGCGTGTGGCGGGCCGCCTTCGACCTGGACGCCGATCCTGATGGCCTTTCACGGACATCCCCGTGGGGCCACGGGGTAGGCGGACCGTACACAGTACGAAGGAGGAGCCCCATGTCCGGTTTGATGACGCGTATCAAGCAGTTCACCCGCAGCCCGCAGGGACAGCGCACGATCGAGTCGGCCCGCCGCGCCGCCGCCGACCCGCGCAAGCGCGCCCAGGCCCGCAGGCTGCTCGGCCGGCTTCGCGGGCGCCGATGACACGCGTACGGAACAGCACCGGGCGCCCGGCCCGCTGACGGGCCGGGCGCCTCTCGTGGCGCATGCCAGCCGACGCGGCCGCCATGCGCCCTGCCGGAAGCGGTCAGGAGGCGTTGCTGCCCGCCGTTGCGGGGCTGCCGGCCAGGATCGTCGCCTCCACCTCCTCGTAGCGCTGACGCTGGTCGGCCGCGTCCTGGTCGTACAGGACGGTGGCGAGCCAGCCGGCCAGGAAGCCGAGCGGGATGGAGACGATGCCGCTCGTCGTGAACGGGAACCAGTTGAAGTCCTCGTCGGGGAAGATGGACTGGGGTGACCCGGACACCAGGTTGCTGCCGGTCGTCAGGACGAGCGCGGCGACGGTGCCCACGATGAGGGTGGCGAGCAGTCCCGTGCGGGTGTAGCGGCGCCAGAAGAGGCTGTAGACGAGCGCCGGGGCGATGGCGGAGGCGCCGACGCAGAAGGACAGGGTCAGCAGCGCCTGGAGGTTCAGGTGCCGGGCGCCGGCCGCGACGGCGATCGCCACCAGCCCGACGCCCGCCGTCGAGGCCCGGGCGACGGCCATCTCGGTGGAGTGCTTCAGCGCGGTCCTGCGCAGCCCGTGCGCGATGAGGTCGTGCGCCAGCGTGTTGGCGCAGGCGAGGGTGACCCCGGCGACAGAGGCGAGCAGGGTCAGGAAGACCGCCGTGGCCACCGCCGTGAACAGAAGCGTCTCGAGCACGTTCGGATCCGGTCCCATGACGGCCTGGCTCACCATCAGGAAGGACGTCTTGCCCTGCGGATCTCCGGCGACGAGCGCCTTGGGGCCGACGATCGCGGCCGCGCCGAAGCCGATGACCGCGAGCATCACGCAGGTGACGACGACGGTCGAAACGGCCCAGGAGAGCGAGCGCCGCACGGCGGTCGTACTGCGGGAGCTGAACATGCGCATCGTGATGTGCGGCAGCACCGCCGCGCCCAGCACGATGGTCAGCTGCGTGGCGATCATGTCGATGTCGTCGCCCGCGAACTGCAGCCCGGAGGCGAGATAGGCGTCCCCGGCCCCGCTTCCGGCCTTGGCCGCGTTCAGCAGGAGCGGCAGGCTGAAGTCGAAGCGGTTGAGGATCAGCACCGCGATGGCGGTCGCCGTGGCGAGCAGAACGACGGTCTTGACGATCTGGATGAACGCCGTGCCCTTCATTCCGCCGATGGCCGCGTACGCGATCATCAGCAGACCGAGGAACACGATCGCCCCGGTCTTGAAACCGTCGGCGTCGAAACCGAGCACGACGGCGAGCAGATCACCCGCGCCGGCGAGCTGGAAGATCACCAGGGGAAGCAGCGCGGACAGCGTGACCATGGCCGCGGTGATCCGCACGAGCGGCCCCGGGGCGCGACGTGTGAAGACGTCGCCCATCGTGAACCGACCGGCGTTGCGCAGCGGTTCTGCGAGCAGGAACATCATCAGGACCAGCGAGAGCACGGTGCTCAGGGTGAGCGTCACGCCGTCGAAGCCGAGCAGCGCGATGATGCCGATGGTGCCGAGCACAGTGCCGGCCGAGATGTAGTCGCCGGCGATGGCGAGGCCACTCTGTACGGGCGACAGCGAGCGGTAACCGGTGTAGAACTCGCCCAGGTCGCCGTGGTCGGGGCCGGTCATCACGCACACCAGCAGGGTGACCGTGATGACGGCGATGAACGCCACCAGCGACATGGTCTGGGCGTCGGAGCCGAACTCGGTCATGACCGGGCCCCTTCCCTGGGGCCGGCGGGCCACTGCCACTGGTCCTGGCCAACGGGGTACCCCGGACCGTCCGTCCGCGAGCCGCCGCGGGCACCCCAGCCGCGCGTCTCCTCCGCCCGCTGCGGAGTGCGCTCCCGAATGACCGCCGTGAGCGGGTCGATGCGATGGCGCGCGATGCGCTCGTACAGGGCGATCGCCGCGAGCGCGACCGGCAGCTGACAGAGGCCGAGCATCAGGCCCGTGTTGAGACCGCCCGTGATCTCGCTCGTCATCAGCCCGGGTGCGAAAGCCGCGAGGAGGAGGAAGAGGATGAAATACCCCAGCGCGGTGAGCGTCGCCACGCGACGCAGCCTGCGGTAGCCGGACCGGAGCGCTTCGAGGTCGCCGTGAGGGCGGTGCGGCTCGTGGTGGTCCTGGTGCTGGCGCTGGTCCTGGTGCTGAGGCGGCGCGGGCGCGTCCCAGAAGTACGCGTCCGCGTCACCGGGGCGGCGCGAGGGGGGTGGATCCGGGAAGGGGCGGTGGTACGACATCGACTTGCTCCTTGCCGCCGCGGGGGGCGGGCGGGCGGATGGTGTGCCGGTTGGTGCGCGAAGGTTACTCATCGGTAGCGCGATGGCGTAAGAGGGGTTCCACCGACTGGACGGACGGGTTCGGTGGAGATTCCGAGCAGGTGGGAGCGCGTCTGTGGCCGCCGCCCTGCCCGGACGCTCGCGCTCGCTGCGGCTAGCGTGTCGGCCAGAGGGGCCCACGACACGAGGAGGCGTCGATGAAGGCTGCGGTGCGCACGTGGGAGGCGGTGCGGAAGTTCGCTCTCGGGCTGCCGGGCGCCGTGGAGGAGTTCCCCTGGGGTCCCGAGGACTGTGTGGTGAAGGTCAACAAGAAGATCTTCGTCTTTCTCGGCAACGCGGACGGGCCCCAGGCCCCCGGTATCGCCGTCAAGCTGAAGGACCAGGCGCTGCACGAACATGCGATGACCGCCCCGGGTGCCGAGCCCACCGGGTACGGACTCGGCAGAGCCGGCTGGGTCTCCGTACCGCTCGGGGAGAAGGGAGCCCCGAAGACGGAGTTGCTGTGCGAGTGGGTCGAGGAGAGCTACCGGACCGTCGCCCTCAAGCGCCAGGTCAAGGAACTCGACGCACGGATCGCGGCGAACGGCTAGGACCGGTCCGGTCGATCATGTTCGTAGCCGGATAGTGAGGGATGCGGCGGTTGCGGTGCTCGGCCCGTGGAAGCCGGCGGCGGATCGGAACGGGCACCCGCCGCATGCTGATGCGCCCGCACAATGGTGGAGTCGATGGAGACATCCCAATCGATCTCACCCACCGCGTCCGCCGTGGCCTGGACCTGCTGGAGCAGAAGCTCCCACGATCCATCAGCTGGCCACAGCCGGTGCCGTTCGTAGACATCGGGCAGGTCACGCCACTGAACCCCGGTCCGTACCCGGTGCAGAATCCCGTCGATGACCTGACGGTGATCCCGCCACCGACCGCAACGCCTGTTGCTGTCCTAGCCGAGCCGCGCGCCACCGGAGACCTCCGCCGGCCGAGCGGCCGGCCAGGGCCACGCCGGGCGGGCCGAGCTGCTTGCCCCGTTCGAGGGCTTACTCGGTGAGCGCCGCCCGGGGCACCGGTCGCTTCCCCATGACGCTGCCCAGCCAGCCGAGCAGGAAGGCGGCCGGTATCGAGACGAGGACGACCGTCTGGAGCGGGAACCAGTCCACGTGCCAGTCCGGGAACAGGGCCAAAGGGTTTCCGGAGAAGACCGGGCCCGAAAGCTGCAGGCCGACCGCGCAGCACAGACCTCCGTACAAGGTCCACAGGAGCCCGGTTCGGGTGTAGCCCTTCCAGAAGAGCGAGTACACCAGTGCGGGAAGCAGGCAGGAGGCCGCCACCGCGAGGGAGAGAGCCGTCAGGAACAGGACGTTCCATCCCTGGACCCAGACCGCCAGTGCGATGCTCAACAGGCCCACGCCGGCGGACGCCAGGCGCGCGGCGGCCACTTCCCGGCCCTCGGTCGTGCGCCCGCGGCGCAGTACGTGGGTGTACAGGTCGTGGGCGACGGCTCCCGCGGCGGCCAGGGTGACGCTCGCCACGACGGCCAGCGTGGTGAGGAACGCCGCGGAGGCGACGAGGACGACGAGAAGAGCCCCGTTCGTGTGGGTGGACGAACCGCCCGCCAGCTCGCCCGTGAGCATCAACAGGGCGCTGTTGCCTCCGGGATCCGCGGCCATGATGGCCGGAGCGCCGACCAGTGCGGCCGCCGCGAAGCCCATGAGAGCCGTGGTGAAGCAGAAGGCGCCGACGACGGTGAGGGTGTGGCGCACCGTGCGGCGCGCGGTGGCGGCGTCGGGAGCCGTGCCGAGGAGCATGACGACGTGCGGCAGACACGCCGCTCCGAGCACGATGGTGATCATCAGCCCGATGAAGTCGAGCGTGCCTTCGGGTTGGGCGCTGCCGGCGAACCGGAGGCCGGGGCGCAGATAGTCGGCGGGCCGGCCACTGCCACGCGCGGCGGCGTCGAGCAGCGCGTCGGTGCTCCAGTGAAAGCGGTGCAACAGCACGGCGGTCACGGCCAGGGCCGCGCAGAGCAGCACCACCGTCTTGATCACCTGGATCACGATCGTGCCGCGCATGCCGCCGAACACCGTGGCACACAGGACCAGTGCGCCGATCATGACGATCGCCGTCTGTTCGACGCCGGGACCGGAGAGTCCCAGCAGCGCCGCGATGGTCACGCCCGCACCGGAGAGCTGGACGACCAGATAGGGAACGCATGTGCACAGGGTCACGACTGCCACCGCGATCCTCACCACGCGCCCCGGAGTCCGCAGGGCGAACGTGTCGCCCAGGGTGTAGCCGGTGCGCTCGCGCAGGGGAAGGGCGAGCAGCAGGAGCACGCCGAGGGAGAGCACGGTGCACAGGGCGATGAACAGGCCGTCGTAGCCGAAGACGGCGACGCTGCCCGTGGTGCCGAGAACCGTGGCCGTGGACAGGTAGACCCCGGACAGTACGAGGGCTCCCCGCAGGGGTCGCAGCGTGCGCCCCGCCGCGTAGAAGTCGTCGACCCGGTCCCTCGCGGGGCCGCTCAGGACACAGATGAACAGGATGGGGACGACGAACGTCACGAAACACCCGATGATCAGGGCGCGTGTGTCGGTGTCGAGGGCGCCCGGTGCGGCGAGTGAAATCTCCGGTCTCATCAGTACTCCCCGTGCTCCCCGTGCTCCCGCGCGACGTACGCACTGCGGTCGTATCGCGCCGCCGTCCACACCAGCAGGAAGCCCTGGAGCAGGAGGGTCGGCAGGCCGAGCGTGGTCCCACCCAGGAGGGGGGTGGCCATGAGGTCGGTGGCGGAGCAGGCGAGCAGCAGGTGGACGGCGAAGGCCGAGCCGTTGATCAGGGCGAAGGACATGCCGGGGCGGCGGTGGGGCGCGGGGGGACGCCGGGGGTGAGGGTGCGGCCGAGCGGCGTGCGGGTGGGCCATAGCGGTCTCCTGGCGGGCATGGGTGCGGGGCGGATCGCCTCTGAACGAGGCTCACCAGAGCACCTCGACCCGGGCCCGTCCATGGGGTGCGCAGACGCCGTTGTCCACTCCCAACCTGGGAGGGGTGCGGCTGTGCTGATGCACACTCAGTCGGCCGGGAGGGAGCGTTCGCCGGTGGTGCCGAGTGCCGCGGCCGGCCCGAGCAGGCGGTGGGCGTCGAGCGCGAGGGTCAGGTGCACCAGGTCGCGGGGATGGGTCAGCGTGAGGCCGGTCAACTGCTCGAAGCGGCGCAGGCGATTGAGCACGGTGTTGCGATGACAGAGCATGTGCCGGGCGGTCCGGACGGCGGAGCCACCGTTTTCGATCCAGACTCCGAGGGTGTCGAACAGCGTGGTGCGGTCGGCGGGATCCAGGTCGTACAGCGGCCGGAGCACCCGGTGTGCCAGCTCGGCCGACACGTCGGGCCGGGAGATCAGGAGCCCGTCGGGCAGGCGGGCGTCGAGCCGGGCGACCTCACCGTCTCCCCGGCAGGTACGAAGGGCGAGGCCGGCCATGTCATGCGCGCGGGCCAGGCTCCCGAGACCCTGGACGACCGGGCTGATCCCGACACGGATCCCGGGCCCGGCGGCCAGCCCGGAGACGAACGCGTCGAGAGGGCGGTCGCCGAGGTGGGCGACCAGTACGTCCCGCCGGCCGCGGGCATGCCGCAGGATCCGGAGGCCGTGCAGGGTCGGGACCGTTTCGGGCACCCGGCCGTACGGCGGTGTCGCCGCCACCACCGCCACCGCGAAACGTCCGTCCAGCGGCAGCTCGAGGATCCCGGCCGCGTTCCGGGTGAACTCGGGGTCCTTGCCGGTCTCGAGCAACGCGGCGAGGACCAGCCGGACGCGTTCGGCGTGCCGGCCGGCCACGCCGTCGACAACCCGCCGGTAGGCGTCGGCGACCAGGACGGCGTCGCGGTCGTTGCTCTTCCACACCAGCTCGGCCACATGCACCAGCCGGTGCATGTCACCCAGTCCGTCGCGCTCCACCACGTCGATGATCCCGCTCCAGACCCGGGACCCGGCGACGCGGAAGGCGTGCAGCACTTCATCGAGCGGGCGGCCCTGTTCCGCGCGCCGCTTGCCCAGCTCCCGGGTGTACCGCTCGACGTCCACGATCCTGCCCGGATCCACACAGGCCTCCAGCGCGTGGCGGACGCCGGCGCCCACGGTCTGCCGTACGTCGGGCGGCGCGAGCACCGGGTCGGCGTAGTACGGCACCTCGGCGCGGATCGCGTCCACGACCGTGTCCGTGAATTCCGTGCCGTACGCGAGGAGACGGCGGCAGGCGCGGTCGAAGAGCTGCGGGGGAGCGGGGTCCGGAGCACCGACGGCCGCGCCGCGGTCCAGGCGGCGGCCGCTGCGGGGGACGGAAGGGTGGTGCATGGAGCCTCCAGGCGGACGGGGCGTGCGCGAACACCACGCGCGTCGCCCAGCCGTTGACCGCGCGGAGTGCGGTGACGTTCCACCACCGGGTCGGTCGCCGGGCTGCAATGCCGGCAACCTTCCCGGGGACGGCCATGCTAAGCGGTCGCTTACGCTTGGGCGGGGCCTCGACCGAATCGTGATCTCGGCGGCCGGCGGGGCCCGTAAGACGGCGAAGACGACGATCAAGGTAAGCGGCCGGCAGATCAGCGTCGCGCGGCGTGCCGAAGCCGGCCAGGGCCACGCGCGCGCTCGCCACCCACTGCTTGGAGACCAGCGAACCGAAGACGTTGTGCGGCCTCGTCGCTGCCCGTGCTGCCGAGATCGACCGGCCATCGCCATCGCCCTCGTCAGCACACGGTGGAGGCGGTGCCGACCGCGACTGCGGTGGTGCGAACTGCCCTGGATCGCGTACCTGTTGCCCTCTTCGTACCCTGTTGGCAGACTCGCTCCGATCGCTTTCGATCGTCAGTTCTTCACGGGGGGGTACACACAGTGAAATTCCGCATGCCCGCACGCGCCGCCGCCCGCGCGGCCGCCGTGCTCGCCGTCGCAGCTCTCACGCTTCCGATGGCCACCGTGGGCACGGCCCGGGCAGCCGAGATGCCGCAGGGCGAGTTCAGCTGGTCCGGGGACCAGGGCGACGGCTGGGACGACCAGGCCCGCTGGTACGGGCCGGGCCAGGGCGACAAGATCGACGTCACCGCCTCCGCCGACCACCGCACCCTCCGGGTCACCATCACCCGCCCCGGCGATTCCTGGACAATGGACCTGGCCGCACCCGCCGGGCAGGTCCTGGCGGTCGGCACGTACCAGAACGCGGTGAAGACCCCGGAAACGCCGGACACCGTCCTGGATCAGCCGAGCATGTTCGTCAACGGCTACTACGGCGGGTGCGCCACTCTCACCGGCGCATTCACCATCAGCGAGCTCGTCTTCGGCGAGGGATCCGCCGTCAAGAACATCAACCTCTCCTACGAGCAGGACTGCGACGACCGCGGCGTGCTCAGGGGCTACCTGACGGCCAACGACGTCACCCCGCCGAAGCCGGTCGCCCTGGGCATCACGATCAGCAGCAGCGGCAAGCTGTCCAAGGCCGGCAAGGCGACAGTGAAGGGCACGGTCACCTGCACCAAGCCGGTGAAGGTCGCGATCGGCGGCTCGGCGAGCCAGGAGCAGCCGAAGTTCGTCCAGGGCTTCATCCGGGCCGAGGTGGACTGCGTGCCGGGCAAGACCTTCGCCTGGCAGGCGCCGGTCCAGGTGCACACCCCTGAGACGGACACCCCGTTCATCAAGTCCGAGCGGCTCAAGGTCCTCGGCTGGGCCTCGACCACGGACCCCGACCTCGGCCGGTACGTCTCCGTCAGCGCCGACAAGTGGGTCAAGCTGAGCTAGCGGATGGCGTGTCGGGCGGCCCGGAACAGCGGCGGAGCGTCTCCGTCGGCTCGATCCGGGCCGCCGCCGAGTGCCGGCTCGGCAGGACGGAGTGCTGAGCCAGTGGCTATCGAGTCGGCGATCACGACGGCAGGACGGCCGCCCGGGACACGATGAGTACGGGAACCGGCCTGCCTGAGTACGCCCGCGCAGGCGAAACCGCATGCGGAACCGCTTGACTGTGCTCATGCACGAAACAACCTCAGCCCTGATTGCCGACAGCGCCGCCGGGACGGCCGACAGCCGCGAGGTTCCGGTGTGGACCACGGTCTTGACGGTGCTCCTGATGCCCGTGGCCTTCTTCTTCGGCGCGTTGGCCCCCATGGCCACGGATGCCCGCCCCCACACCGTGGCCGTCGTCATGGCCTGCTGGTGGGCGTGCTGGACGGTCACCCCGCTGCTCGTGGTGGCTTCCCGGCTCACTCCCCGCCGCCCCTTCCTCAACAAGGCGTGCCGCTGGGCAGGACGTGCCGCGCCGGTCCCGCCGACGGCTGTGGTCCTGCTGGTGCTTACGCTGTAGATGGCGGACGCGGCGTCGTTCGGGCGGGGGAGTCCGTCGGGCGACGCAGGGGATCTACAGGCCCGTTGGTGGTGAGTGCGGTGGAGAGGCCGTTTCTGATGTCCGTCGAGGACGTCTTTCGCCTGCAGCAGGGAAGGGTGACGATGCTGACGGGGCGCATCGAGCGCGGCCGGGTGCGCACCGGCGACGCGGTGGAGATCGTGGGCCCGGGCGGCGGTGCGACTGCCATTGTCGAGGGCATTGAGGAATGTCGCGCACGTATCGACGAGGCAAGCGCGGACATGCACGTGGGGGTGCTGCTGCGCGAGGTCGCCTCGGACGCGCTCCAGCGGGGGCAGGTGCTCGCAACGCCGGGGTCGATCAGTCCTCATGCACGTTTCACTGCCGACATCACGCTGTTGTCGGAGGAGCAGGGCAGCTCGGATGTGTTCTCCGGCGATCGCCTTCGGTTCCACATCCGCGCCGCCGCAGTGTGGGGCACAGTCACACTTCTCCATGGTGCCGGCGTGGTGCGGCCACTCCACGGGGCCGAGGTCACGGTCACAGTGGAAGAGCCCGTCGCTCTGGAGGACGGCCAACGATTCGCGTTCCGTCACCACGGTCGTGCTGCCGGCGTAGGTGTCGTGACTCAACTCCCGCGCTGGGCTCACGAGCGGATCCCGCGCGGCGGCCTCGAGGTGTCACCGATCCGGTGTCGGCGCGTACCGATTGACGTTCTCTCCTGTGGTCGTGGTTCTTGGACTACAGCGTGAGTACCGGCCGGGTCGAGAAGCCGTCACAGAGGTTCTCTCCGTCCGGGCCGTAGACGAACTCGACCATGGAGGGGTTCCGGTTGGCCGTGGCCAGGGGCAGCCACGCCAGCAAGTGGCCGTAGCCGCCGCACACCGACTCGCCGCCGTCTCCGCCGTGGATCGCGTCGTTGTCGCTGGTCAACTCCGTACGGTAGGTGTCGTAGGCGATGCGCAGGCCAAAGGGGTTCAGCTGGTTCTGCGGGCCGGTGCGGTCCCCGTAGGGGATGCGATCGAGGGGGCAGTCGTTGCCCCACCGGAACAGGGTGTTCGCGCCGGCTCCACAGGCGTGCTCCCATTCGTCGGAGCTCGGCATCCGCAGGCCGCGGGCCTCTAGTGCGGCCGGCGTCTCAGCAGGCAGTTCGGTGAGGTTCTCGTCCTCCGTGGCCATGAGCACAGTCGGCAGGACGACGCTCCGGCGGGGGCTGAGCACCTCTGCCAGGTGGGCCCGCAGGTCAGAGCCGCAGACGAAGCCTTGTTCCAGGCTCTCGGCGTAGTCGGCGGTCTGCTCGGGCGTCGGCTGCCAGGTGTCGAGGTCGAGACCCAGGGACACGGGGCCTCCGGGTATCAGAGCGAATTGCTGACCTTCCCGCTCGACCCGGACGCGGTGCAGCGGGGCGCCGAGGTGCTCGATGGTTTCGACGTCGGTGACGCGGCCATTCACCAGGGCGGCGATTTCCTGGGCGATGCGACGTGCGGTCGTCGAGTCGAACGACCGCCACTGTTCAAGGGTGAGATCAGCAAAGGACATGGGCCGCAGTGTTGCACGCAGGTCTGACACGCCTGGGCCCCATCTGGGGACGGCACGACCGCGATCCGGGCTGCTTCGGCCCGCGCCCGTCGTCCGGGCGATGCGTGCCACGGCCTGTCGCGGTGGGCGGCGAAGATCCGACACCAACTGGGCTGCACAGGACCACAATTGAGGAACAGCAACCGATGTCACACCCCGGCGTCCCGCGTTCCTCCCCGATCTCGAGCGGTCGCGCGCCGTGCTGGTCGCCTGCGACAACGGTGTTGACCCCGTACCCCACTTGGGTAGCCCACGGCGCGGGCGCGCAGCCGGCAGAGATGCTGGTTTCCCCCGACATCGGTAGGGCGTTCCACCCCGAGACCGTCACGGTGGTGACCTCGTGGCAGCATCCCGCCGAGGTGGTCGACGCCGTCCGCCGCGCCGCTGAGGAGGCGTCGGAGGTTCTGCTGTTCCACTACGTCGGCTCCGGTCCGCGCCACAGGGAGTTCGCCCTCACCCACGCCGCTGCGGGACCGGAGGGCCTCGCCCCGCTGCGAACGGTTGCCGACGTCGTGCGGGAGAGCCCGGCGGCCCGCCCGGTCGTCCTCCTGGACTGCAAGGATTTCGAGACGGCTGCGAGCTGGTTCACCCGCAGCCCGGGACCCAGTGAGGCCGGCACGTCGCGCACGCTGTCCCTGATGGGCAAGTCACCGTATGTGTACTTCAGGTCTGGTGACGACATGCTCCCAGCAGGAGACGAGTTCACCGGCACCCTCGCCGAGGCGCTGCGCCGCGGCATCGCGGACGGCCCGGAGGTCCTGGGTCTGTCAGCCCTGCGCAACGCGGTCGAGGGCCGGTGGGCCCAGTTCCGGTACTGGGTCGAAAACGAGCACATCGGCGCACCGGACACACTGAGTCTCATCGGCGGCCATGGTGTGGCGCTGGGCAGGAACATCGCCTTCGGATCTGACGCCGACCGCAGCCAGATCCCTTTCTCCTCGATGCGGGAGTCGTCGACCTCGAAGAGCGCTGGTGGGTCTAGCCATCCGCACGACAAACTGGTGGATCCGGTGTAGCCGTTACGAAGGAGGCTCGTCCACATGCACCTTCAGGAGACCGCCGACAGCCCCGAACCGGACCTCACCCGGCCGACGCAGGTGCCGCCCTACGCAACCAGGGTGACGAGGAGGGATCGGCGCGACATTGCCAACCGATACGGCGTCGTCAGCACGCTGCTGGGGTCGGGCATCGACGCTGACCGGATCCAGGTGTTCCACGACCAGGAGGACGACGGCGTCTACTGGGTCGTCACCCTGCATGGCGGGCGCGCGGCCGTACTGACCGATGACACAGAGGAACATGTGGTTCACATGGAGGGGCCGTGGCCGTTCAAGGCCGTGTTCCTCAGCCCGGGCGGTGTCCGAACGACGATCGATTACTCCATCGAGGACCTCAAAGCCCAGGTCGTCAGATGGCACACCGAGACTGTGGGGCTCCCAGACGACTTCCGCTGAAACGTGGAGGGGCGCTCGCAACCGGCTGCGGAAGCGGGCGTCCAACGGCACCTGGGAGAAGGCCTTCACCGCCCTGCTCGCCCAGGCCGATCGGGCGGTGCCCAGAACGACTCCGGACGTCGTCCTGGCCGACAAGGCGTACTCGTCCCGCGCGATCCGTTCTCCGCTGCGTCGTCGGGGGGTCCGGGTGGTGTTCCGGGCGCGCCGATCAGACCACCACCATCCACCTCGCCGGACTTCACCTCGCCGCCCTCTTCCTCTGGTCAGAGAGGTGGTCCGAAGGAATTGCCCTAGTGCTCTGACCGGGAAGGTTCGCCGGGCGGTAGCTTCGCCTCGATAGTCTGCACGGCGTGATCAACTCATACGCGGGTTCCGATGATGCTGCAGTCGCGATAGCCGGGGCGAGGGCTGGCGCGGACGTGGTCCGCAGAATGTACGGCCAGCGGCTCAGCCGCATCGACAAGGGTGCCGGGGACTTTGCCACCGCCGCCGATGTGGAGGCCGAGAAGACGATCCTTGGCGTCATCCGTACCGCACGGCCCGATGACGCGGTGCTCGGCGAGGAAGCCGGGCAGCAGGGCGCCGTCGACGCTGTGCGCCAGTGGTTGGTGGATCCTCTGTGTGGCACGCTGAACTACGCCGTTGGCAACATGCTGGTGGCCGTCAATGTGGCCCTGCGCGATGGGGCGGCGGCGGTGGCCGATCCGTTCAGCGGCGAGGTTTTCTTCACCGACGGGGAGACCGCCTGGGTGCGGCATGACGGGGCCGACGACGCACTACTGACGCCTTCGCCTGCTACCCGATTGGTGGACGTCAACCTGGATCCGCCGTTCCCGAGTGCGCCCGGATTCCGGGCCGTGGATCTGCTGGCCCGCCCTGAATTCGTCGAACGTTTCCGGCCTCGGGTCGTGTCCACGACCCTGGCGCTGGCCTGGGTCGCTGCCGGCAAGCGCGCCGCGTATGTCACCGATGGCGGCGACCTCTCCAGGAGCGTGCACTTCGCGGCCGGCATTGCTTTGTGCCGGGCTGCTGGCTGCGTTGTCACCGGGATCGACGGTGCCCCGATCGGTGAGGCAGGTCGTGGGCTTGTGGTCGCCGCCGACGACGAGACCCACGGGCTGCTGATGTCGATGATGCGTAGCCGAAGCTAGTGCTGTGACGTGTCGGCGCCGTTGTGGGCGGACAGGTTGTCCAGGATGACGTAGATCGGGGCGCCGTCGGGGCGGGCGGCTCGGATCGACTTCAGCGCGGCCAGGGTGCTCGCGGCACTCCTCTTGCGGCGGTTGACGCCCCAGAGGGTGTCGTCGCCGATCGAGTAGCAGCCGTGGAAGTAGCGAACCTCGTGGGTACGGTGGTAGGTCGCGGGATACCGCTCGGGCCGGCCTTGCTCGGCCCAGCACGATCCGGCGGTGGGCCGGATGCCGAGCGGCCCGAACTCGTCGAACGCGAAGACACGGTCCGGGAAACGCTCCAGCACCTCGTCGACGCGGTCCAGCTTGGCGTCGCGCCCCGGGTCGGGCGATTCCTTCCACGTCTTGGTCCGCTGGAAGGTGACGCCGCGGCGGGCGAGCAGGCACCGTAACGCCTCGCGGCCGATCCGGATGACGCGGCCGTGTACTTTCCGCAGGTAGGCGGCGAGTTTGCGGATGGACCAGCGGGTGAAGGGCTGGCCGAGCTTGGTCGGGCGAGTGGTGGCCGTCTGCACGGCGAAGTCCTCGTCGTCAGGGCTGAGCAGGCGGGGACGGCCTCCCGCCGACCGACGGTGCCAGACAGGCCACGCCGATTTCGTTGAACGGGTGGATCACATCGCGGACGGTGCCCTCATCGGCCTGCACCAGCCGCGCGATCACAGGCACCCGATTGCAATCCACACCGAACCCGGAGGGCCCTCACCCAATCAAGATCCCCCAGCCGAGACCTGCATCACCCGTCCACAACCTCCCGAGACAGAACACCTAGCGCCGGGCCTGCTCGACTGCGGCGATCTCGGACGCCGTCGCCGTGGCCCGCCGGCCCGCCTGGACCTGCTGGAGTCGCTTGATCGTGGCAGCCAGCACGTCATGGGCGTCCGTGGGATCCCCGCCGGCGTCCTCGACGCGGACTCGGGCGATGACAGTGCCGGACCGGCTATAGCCGTAGACCGAGCCGCTCGATCCGCTGTGCGCGAGGAAGACCGATTCCTCTCCGACTCGCGCGGGCACTTCGACCGGAGCCGTTTCGTCCCTGTCCAACCACCGGTCGTACGCCGTCTTCGCGTGCCCGGCGTTGTCGAACTGGCAGACGTCCAGGTCGATCCCTCGCGAAACGGTCGATCCCTGGTAGTCGTAATCGCCGCTGCCCGCCCGCTGCCAACCGGCCGGCGCGGGGGCGTCCCCGGGAGCGCAGTCGTCGGGCTCACCCGGCATGCTCTTGTGCAGGCTGCCGGGGTAGTAGCCGGGGACCACGTCCTGGGCGTCGGGGATTGCCTGGGTGAGCTCGCCCCGGTCGAGCTGTCTGGTCAGCGGTACGTCGGTGTCGTCCCTGAAAGGCTGCACCTTGCCGGGTTTGCTCGCGGGCGGCGCCCCGGCGGCTGCCGGCGGCGCCCCTTCCGGCGCCTTGTCCGCCGAACAGGCGGAGAGCGTGAGACAGGCCAAAAGGGCTGTGGCGATGGCAAGGTGACTACGTATCATGTGATCAACATTAGCCCGGCCCGCGGTCGCCCGGACGGTCGGAGTCAGGCCGTCGTTTTCGTATCTCGCCAGGCGGCACGGGCCCGGCAAGATCTGAAAGAGACGCCCGAGGCGGCCACGAAAACGTGATTCGATCACCCACTCGGCGGTGCCTTGCGATGTCCGAACTGAAGGCTTAGGGCAACCCAAGTCAGCCCGAAGTGCCTTCACCGAGTGCGCGAGCGCGTCCAGCACCCGCCGGTCCTCGGACGTTTCGGTGAGCTCCCGCTTCGCGGCCTTCGGGTGCGCCCCGTTCCGTGCGGATCCGTACGGTCAGCGACCGCCGTCCGGGCCGAGGGCCGCGGCGGCCGCGAAGAGGCGGGCGCAGCGCTGTGTCATGGACTCCGGGGTCTGTTCGGGGTGCTTGACCCACCAGCGGACGAGGGTGGCGACCAGGTCCCGCCATACGTACATGAGCGCGTCCGCGTCCAGCGGGTCGGTGGACCCGGCGCCCCGTAGCAGTTCGGCGGTGCCGGCGGCGGCCAGCCGGTCGATGGCCGACCAGTACTCAGCGGCCCGGCGTGCGGCCTCCCCGCCCGGCGGCAGGGTGGTGTCGTAGAGCACGAACCACGCCTCCCGCTGCCCCTCCAGCGCGTTGAAGATCCCGCGGAGCACGCGCAGCGGCGTTTGCGGGGTGGTCCCGTCCGGGCCCATCGCCGTACGGATGGCTTCCAGGAGTCGGTCTCCCACCGGGACCAGGCACGCGATGTAGAGGTCCTCCTTGGTGCCGAAGTACTGGTGCAGCAGCGTCTTGGTGACGCCCACGCGCGCGGCGATCGCGGGAAGCGACGCGGCCGCGTAGCCGCGGGTCCCGAACTCTCCTGTGGCGGCCTCCAGCATCTGCCGCGCGCGGAGCTTCCGCGGGACTCCCTTGGTGCCGGGTTTCGAGGAGGGGGTTGCCATGGATCGATATTACCAGTACGTAATTTACCGCATGGTAAATTCAAGACCGCGACCTCTGGAGCACCTCCATGGACGGCACCACCGCTCGGCCGACCACCCGCGCACGCTCCTGGTGGGGCTGGGGCTGGACGGACGCGCACCCCGACGACGCCGAATGCGTCGCGATGGGGGCACTGATCCCCGGCACCCTCGCCCGCCCACTGTCCGTGCCCCGCGTCCGCGACCTGGGTGTCGGGGCCCCCGGCGTCGAGCCACCGGCGAGCCTGTCCCACCTGGTCACCGCAGACCCGGCTGACCGCGCCGCCCACGCCATGGGCAAGGCCTACCGTGACGTGGTACGCGCCCTGCGCGGGCAGCCGGGCCGCATCCCCGACCTCGTTGCCCGCCCGGTGGACCAGCAGGGCGTGGCCGATCTTCTGGACTGGGCCGGCGACCGTCGGATCGCCGTCGTCCCGTACGGCGGAGGCTCCTCGGTCAGCGGGGGAGTGGAGTACCGGGGCGACGCGCACCCGGCGGTGCTGTCCCTCGACCTGACCGCCATGGGACGCGTCCTGGAGGTCGACACGGAGGGGCGCGCCGCGCGCATCCAGGCCGGAACCCTCGGGCCGAGTCTGGAGAACCAGCTGCGCCCGTACGGCCTCACCCTGCGGCACTTCCCGCAGAGCTTCGAGTTCTCCACCCTCGGCGGCTGGCTCGCCACCCGCGCCGGCGGCCACTACGCCACCGGGCGCACGCACATCGACGACTTCGTCCAATCGATGCGCGTGGTCACCCCGTCCGGTACGAGCACCTCCTGGCGGCTGCCCGCTTCCGGGGCGGGCCCCTCGCCAGACCGGCTCTTCCTGGGTTCCGAAGGGGCGCTCGGCATCATCACCGAGGCGTGGATGCGCCTGCAGGAACGTCCCCGGCACAAGGCCTCCGCGGCGGTCGTCTTCACCGACTTCCACGCCGCGCTCCGTGCGGTACGCGCCCTCGCGCAGTCCGACCTCTCGCCCGCCAACTGCCGTCTGCTCGACGCGGGCGAGGCGGCGCTGTCGGGCGCCGCACAGGACGGTTGCTCCGTCCTCGTCCTGGGCTTTGAGTCGGCGCACGAACCGGTCACCGACCGGCTCGCGCGCGCCGTCGAGCTGGCCCGCTCCCACGGCGGCCGGTACGGCGGGACCGCCGGCCCGAGCAAGGACCCGAGCCAGGCCCCGGGCGAGGTGCCGACCGGTGACGGGGCCGTGAGCGCCTGGCGTTCGGCCTTCCTGCGAATGCCCTACCTCCGTGACGGACTGGTCAGGATGGGCGCCGTAGCGGAAACCTTCGAGACGGCGGCCACCTGGGACCGCATCCCCGGCCTGATCGACGCGGTGCGCACCGAGGTCGGTGCGGCGGCGCTCGAAGCCACTGGACACCCCGCTACCGTCAATTGCCGTCTGACGCACGTCTATCCGGACGGCGCCGCCCCCTACTTCACCGTCCTCGCCGCCGGACGGGCCGGCGACGAAGTCGCCCTGTGGGACGACCTCAAGGCCGTCGCCGGCGAGGTCCTGCACCGGCACCGGGCCACCATCACCCACCACCATGCCGTCGGACGGGACCACCGGCCGGGCTACGACCGCCAGCGGCCCGAGCCCTTCGCGCTGGCCTTGCGGGCCGCGAAGGACGCACTCGACCCGGGTGGCATCCTCAATCCCGGTGTGCTCGTGGACTGACGGGCCCTCGCGTGATCCCGGCCCACAACGCGAGCCTGGCCTGCGGCGCGGCGCCGTCGTCTACGGGGTCCGTGTGGGGGTGAACTCCGTGAGGATCAGCAGGGCGTCGACGAGGTCTGCTGCCGGGGCACCGGTGGCCAGGCGGCGCAGCTGCTGCCCGAAGACGAGGGCGACGGCCGCGCCCGCCAGGCGTTCGGGGTCCGGCACGCCGAGGTGGGTCAGGATCCGGGTGGCCAGCAGGTCGTAGGCGGCGAAGCACTCGGCCGCGGCGGCACGCAGCCGTTCGTCGCGGCCGGCCTGGACGTACAGCTCGAAGGGCGCGATGTGGCGGCTGTCGAAGGCGTTGCCGCCCGCGACCTGCGCCACCACCTCGGCCGCCTGCCCGATGTCGAAGCGTTCGTCGGAGCACGCGTCGGCGAGCGCCGTGAAGTGCCGGGTCTCCTCGGCCACGAACTGCAGCAGGCTCTCGCGCAACAGCTCGTGCTGGGTGGCGAAGTGATAGGTGACGGAACCGAGGGAGACCCCGGCCTCCTTGGCGATCCGCCGGTTGGTGACGGCGGCGATGCCGTCCTGCCCGATGATCCGCAGTACGGCGTCGATGATGCTCTGGCGGGTGTCGGAGGCATGGGGCATGTCGACATTCTGCCTCACCGGCCCCCGCGGCCACCTGTGCGGGGCTGAGGAGTTGGGGATGCCCGAGGTGTGGACAGGGGGCGGAGCGATCCATACTGTTCGTTCGAACGAACAGTAGAGGGCAGCCGCAGGGGAGTCATCGTGGACATATCCGGATCCAACGTTCTGCTTACCGGGGCTACTGGAGGCATCGGCTCAGCCCTGGCCGCGAGCCTGGCGGGGCAGAGGGCCCGCCTCACGGTCACCGGGCGCCGGGAGGAGGCCCTCAAGGCCACCGCGGACGCCTGCGGCGCCCGCACGGTGGTCGCCGATCTGGCCGTCCGGTCCGACGTCGTCCGGCTCGCCGACCTGCGCCGAGGCGGACGTCCTCGTCGCCAACGCCGCCCTGCCCGCCAGCGGCGACCTCCTGGACTACACCGAGGAGCAGCTCGACCGCGCCCTCGACGTCAACCTGCGCGCGCCCGTCCTGCTGACCCGGCTGCTCGCGGCGCACATGGTGACCCGCGGTCGCGGCCACATCGTGCTGGTCGGTTCCATCTCCGGGAAGGCGGCGACCAAGTCGACCTCCCTCTACAACGCGACGAAGTTCGGGCTGCGCGGGTTCGCCCTCGCCCTGCGCCAGGAACTCAGGGGTACGGGGGTGGGGGTGTCCCTCGTCCAGCCCGGCTTCGTCCGCGACGCGGGGATGTTCGCGGACACGGGCGCTGCCCCGCCGAACGGCATCAGGACCGTGACGCCGGGACAGGTCGCCGACGGCGTCGTACGAGCCGTCCGCCGTGACCTGTGCGAGGTCAACGTGGCGCCACTGGAGCTGCGGCTGCTCAGCGCCATCGCCGGGCAGTTCCCCGGGTTCGCCGAGCGGATCCAGGCCCGAGCGGACGTCGACGGCTCCGTGCGACGGATCGTCGAGGCCCAGCGCTCACACCGTTAGGCGTCTGCGTCCCGCGCTCACCGTTGGGCGTCTGCGGTCCGGCGCCGCCAGGGCGGGACCGCCGCCCCTGCTCCACCGTCTCCGCCACCCTCCTGCGGATCCGTAGGCACCCGTGCGCCCATGCACCCGCACCCCCTGGCACCCGCACCCCCTGGCACCCGCACCCCCTGGCACCCGCACGCCCTCGGATCTGCGCCCGTATGCCCTCGCACGCCCCCGCACCGGAACGCCTTCCCCGCCACCTCACGTGAACGGAGAGCACGACTGTGCCGCGTCAACACCTCCCGAACGCCGCCGCGCCCGGCCCGCTCCCCGGCCCGGGTGTCGAGCGCAGGTCCCTGCTCCGATTAGGGGCCCTGCTGGCCGCGGGCGGAGCCGCCGCGCTGGTTCCCGCACCGGTCGCACATGCCGCGACGCGGGGCCAGGGGACCGAAGCGGTGACGACCACTTATAAGGGCCGCTCCCCGTACGGCAACGACCAGTGGGCGTACGTCGCCTTCGACGTCCCCACCGGAGTGCAGCGGATCTCCGTCTCCGCCTCCCACGACGCCGCCGCCGGCATCCTGGACCTCGGCATCTTCGGTCCGTCCGGATTCCGCGGCTGGTCGGGCGGCGCGCGCTCCGGGTTCACCCTCTCCGCGGCGGACGCCACTCCCGGCTATGTGCCCGGGCCCGTCGGGCCCGGCCGCTGGTCCGTCATCCTGGGGCCGATGGTCGGCAGCGCCGACGGCATGGCCTGGCAGGTCGACGTCACCCTGCACTCCGGAGACCCGCTGCCCCGGACCCCGTACGACATCCTGCCGGCCTCGGTGGCCGGGCGGGGGCCCGGCTGGTACCGGGGCGACCTGCACCTGCACAGCGTGCACTCCGACGGGCAGCGCACGGTGGACGAGATCGTCGCTGCCGCCCGCCAGGAGGGGCTTCACTTCATCGCCACCTCCGACCACAACACCAACTCAACCGGGGTCACCTGGCACGGCAACGTCCCGACCGATCTCCTGGTCATCAACGCCGAGGAGGTCACCACACGCCATGGCCACTGGCTGGCCGTCGGCCTGCCCCAGGGCGAATGGGTGGACTGGCGCTACGGCCCCGCGGACCAGGGGGCGTTCGAGGGCCACGCCCGGCGCGTGCACAGTCTGGGCGGACTGACGATCGCCGCTCACCCGCTCACTCCGGCAGCGGGATCCTTCTGGGAGTTCGGCCTCGACCGCGTGGACGCGCTGGAGGTGTGGAACGGGCCGTGGACCCTGGACGACGCGGCCAACATCGCCGCCTGGCACGTCATGCTCTGCCTCGGCAAGCGGATCGCCGCCGTGGGCAACAGCGATGCCCACAGCCCCGTTGACGCCGTCGGCCGGCCCCACAATGTCGTGCACGCCACCAGCCTGTCGACTCCCGCCGTACTGGACGCACTGCGCCTGGGCCGCTCGTACGCCGTCGAATCCGCTGCCGTGACCGTCGACTTCACCGCCCGCGCCGGCACGGCGGTCGCGGGACCCGGCGAGGAACTGCCCCTGTCGTTCTTCGACACCGTCGACGTGACCTTGGACGTGACGGGCGCCCCGGACAGCATCGCCACGCTGTACACCGAGTGGGGCATCATGGCCGCGACCTGCATCGACGGCACCGGCAGGGGGCGGCTGCGCTGGCGCGGCTGGGGCAAGGCCTCCCTGTTCGCCCGGGCCGAGGTGCGCCGGCCCAAGCCCGCCTCCACCACATTGGACCAACTGGTCGCCATCACCAATCCGGTGTGGTTCTACTCCGCGCAACTGCCCCCGTACGACGTCGAGCGGCGCGCGCTCTTCCACACCGAGCGCCGGCCGGACGGGTCGTGGAGCAGCATGCGTCCGCTGCCGGGCGCCGGCGGCGCCGCTTCGTTCGCGGGGCTCCAGAGCGCCGCGGCCGGGATGCCGGACGGGTCCGTCGTGGTGCTGGGCGTCGCCCCCGACAACGGTTTGTGGCTGACGACCGTACGGGGTTCGGCCACCCTTCAGCCCTGGCAGCGTGTCGCAGGACCGGACGGCTCGAGCGGGTTCACCGTCCGGGAGGCGGACATCGCCGCCTTCCCCGACGGCACCTGCCAGATCGTGGTGACCGCCATGGACGGCACCACCCTCCACCAGCAGCGCCGCGCCGACGGGGGCCCGGCCGGCTTCCGGGCCGTGCCCGGCTTCACCGCGAGCAGCCGCTGGGGTGCGACGAAGGTGTCGATCACCGCCATGCCCGACGGGTCCGCCCAACTGCTCAGCTACGGCACGGACGGTGCCATGTACCACTGCATCCGTGGGCGGGACGGCGCGTGGACGGCCTGGGGACGTCTGGCCGGCTACAACGGGGCTCCGTCGTTCTCCGGGCCGGCCCTGGCGATCAGCGGCATGCCCGACGGTTCCTCCCAGGTCCTCGCGATCGGGCTCGACGGGATGGTCTACCACCAGCAGCGGCGGCCCAACGGCTCGTGGACCGGATTCCAGCCCCCTCGGGGCGTCACCACCGCCACCATGGGGGCCAGCGCCATCGGCATCACTGGGATGCCCGACGGCTCCTCCCAGGTAGTGGCGGTCGGACTCGACGGCCGGATCTGGCACAACATCAGGAAGCAGGACGGCTCCTGGACACCGTTCGCCCAGATACCCGGCCCGAACGGGAGGGACCCCTTCCCCGCGGGGCAGGTCCGCATCACCGCCCTGCATGACGGCACGACGCACGTGACGGCCATCAGCGCCGGCTAGGCCGTTTCCTTCGGATGACCTCGCTGCGGCGCAGCGCGTACCCCGGCCCGTCCGTTGGGCTGGCGGGCCGGTGGGGCCACGGTGTGAGCGAGTCTCTTCAGACCGCGCGGACCTTCATCTGCCACGATCCCTCGGCGGCATTGAACCGGAGGAGGAGGGGCCCTCGGGGACGGGAGCGCTCACCCGGTGGCGCTTGCCGGCCTCGTTGCCCGGCATGGTCTCGGCGGCGGCCGCGATGGTCGTGTGGCCGGCGACCTCGTGTCCGCTCATGTGGCAGTAGCTGCCGCCGGTCAGGTCGCGGAACTTCACCTTGAGGTCGGCCACCGGCCCCGCGTAGAGCAGCGCTTCCGGACCGCGGCCGGTCAGCTCGCTTTCGAGCCGGCGGGCGTGGGCGAGTGGCCCGAAGGTCAGCGTCCACCGAGCGTGCGCCTTGACGCGCAGGCGCAGTGGGCGGCCTTCGAGCGCATCGACAGCCGCACTGCCGCGGAAGTTTTCCAGCGTGGAGTTGAAGACCAGCTGGTCGTCCTTGTTCCGCTTGTCCAGGCTGTGGGCACAGAAGTAGCCGTCACCTTCACGCGTCATCTCGACCAGGACGGGACCCGGCGGAACATAGCCTGCTGGATCACCTTCCTGTTCTGGTTCCACCAGGCTTGCTGCAACGCCGAGGTACTCGCCCCGGGCACCCACAAGTACAGCCCGGCCTTCGCCCTCGGCGCCTGGATCATCCCGCTCGCCAGGTGGTGGCTGCCCCGCCGCATCACCCTCGACATCCGCCGCGCCGGCGGACCGCCCCGCGACGCGTGGCTGATCAACGCCTGGTGGTTCGTCTGGCTCTGCGACGGCCCGCTCACGGTCGCGGTCCACCTATGGGTGCTCGACCAGAGCAACTTCGACAACCCGGTGGACCGCAGCATCGGCGTCCTGTCCTCGATCCTGGCGATCGCGGTCATCCGCCGCGTGACCGCCGACCAGCCGGCCGGCCCTCTCCCGTACCTGAACATGACGTGAGCCGCGCCCCTGGTCCCGTGGGCGACCTGGGAGTCTTCGAGCCGACCGGCTGTGCCGGTGTACCGTGCGCCTGATCTTTGCCGTCTCGCGCGCTATCGGCTACCGGAGCGTACGTGGACCGGGGCGTCGGCGTTCGGCACCGCCCCGCGGCGGTCTTGTTCGAAGGTCCGGAGCAGGTCTGCCGCGACGCTCACCGCGATCGTGGCAGGTTCCTTGCCAGTGATCTCCCTCATTCCGATCGGGGTCTTGATCCGGTCGATGGTGGCGGCGTCGTGGCCGCCCTCGGTGGCCAGGCGGTGCCGGAAGCGCGCCCATTTGGCGGCCGAGCCGATCAATCCGACCGAGCCGAGATCGGCGGTGCGCAAGGCGGCGTCGCACAGTGCGGCGTCCTCGGCGTGATCGTGGGTCATGATCAGGACATGGCTGCCGGGCGGCAGCTCCGTGAGCACCTCCTCCGGAAGCAGCGGTGTGTGGTGCACATGGATCTGCGCCACCGCATCGGCGAGCGCACCGAGCCGTTCGTCGGTGAGCATGTCGGGACGGGTGTCGATCAGGTGCAGATCGAGGTCGTGGCGGGCCAGGATGCGTGCCAGCTCCAGTCCGACGTGACCGACGCCGAAGACGGCCACCGCTTGGACCACCGGCAGCGGTTCGAGCAGCACACTGACGGCTCCGCCGCAGCACTGCACGCCGTGCCGGCCGGTGACCTTGTCGTTGAGGGCGAACTCCATCATCTCCGGCTCGGGATCGGGCGTGCCGTTCAGCTCGCGGGCCCGATCGATGGCGACGGCCTCGATGTTTCCGCCGCCGATGGAACCCCAGGTCTCGGTCTGTCCCACAACGAGTTTGGCACCGGCCCGGCGGGGCGCGTGGCCGCGCACGGTCGCGACGGTCACGAGTACGCCGGGTTCCCGGCGGGCTCGCAACCGCGCGACCGCGGCCACCCAGGTCATGTCAGGCATTGCTCAGAGCGCTTGTGCCGGCGGGGCTCTTGCTGCCGTTGCGGGCGAGGCCGTTGTGCTCCGCGTCGCTCGCGCGGGCTGCTTCGATCGCCCAGTACACCGCCTCCGGTGTCGCGGGGGAGGCGAGTTCCACGCTGACTCCGACGGGCCCGAATGCCGCGGCGGCCTGCCGCAAGGCTTCTCGCACCGAGAACGCCAGCATCAGCGGAGGCTCGCCCACCGCCTTGGACCCGTAGACCGCGCCCTCCTCGGTGGCGTTCTCCAGCAGCCTGACGTTGAACTCCTCGGGCATCTCCGAAAAGCTCGGCAGTTTGTACGTGCTAGCGGCCTGGGTCAGCAGCCGGCCGCGGTTCGGCCCGTCACCGGCGTCCCAGCGCAGGTCCTCGAGGGTCAGCCAGCCCGCGCCCTGCACGAAACCGCCCTCGACCTGACCGATGTCGATCATCGGGGACAAGCTGTCGCCGACATCGTGCACGATGTCCACCCGCCGGATGCGGTACGCGCCGGTGAAGCCGTCCACCTCCACCTCGGTCGCGGCTGCGCCATAGGCGAAGTACTTGAACGGCGTGCCCCGGAACGTCTTCGCGTCCCAGTGCAGACCCTCGGTCCGGTAGAAACCGGCCGCCGACAACTGAACCCGCTGGAAGTACGCGGTGCGCACCAGGTCGTCCCAGGCCAGCTCCTTGCTGCCGTTGCCGAGGGCGCGTGCGACGCCCTCCACGATGCGCACATCCGAGGCGTTCACACCCAGCTGGGTGCCGGCCACCTGCAGCAGCCGCTCGCGCAACTGCTCGCAGGCGTTTTTCACCGCCGCACCGTTGAGATCCGCACCGGAACTCGCGGCCGTGGCAGAGGTGTTGGGCACCTTGTCGGTGCGCGTCGGGGCCAGCCGCACCTTGTGCAGCGGGATACCCAGCGTGGTCGCGGCCACCTGCAGCATCTTGGTGTGCAGGCCCTGCCCCATCTCGGTGCCGCCGTGATTGATCAGGACCGAGCCGTCCTTGTAGATCAGCACCAGCGCGCCGCCCTGGTTGAAGGCGGTGAGGTTGAACGAGATTCCGAACTTGATTCCGGTGACCGCGAGCGCCCGCTTGGTGTTCGGGTGCGCGGCATTGAAGGCCGCGATCTCATGCTCGCGATCGGCGATGCCGGCGTCGGCCTGAACCTGCCGCCAGATGGTGGAGATCCGTTCGGGGTGAGCGACCGGCTGTCCGTACGGCGTCGACTGGCCCTGCTGGTAGAAATTGCGCTCCCGCAACTCCATTGGATCCAGGCCGAGCAGCGGCGCGCACCGGCCCATGATGTCCTCGATCACCAGCATGCCCTGCGGTCCGCCGAAGCCCCGGAAGGCGGTGTTGGAGACCTTGTTGGTCTTGGCGATGCGACCGGCGATGCGCGCGTTCGGAATCCAGTAGGTGTTGTCGATGTGGCACAGCGCGCGGGCCACCACCGGCTCGGACAGATCCAGGCTCCAGCCGCCGTCCGCGGTCAAGGTGGCGTCCAGGGCCCGGATGCGGCCGTCGGCGTCGAAGCCGATCTTCCACTCGGCCTGGAACCCGTGGCGCTTGCCGGACATGGTCAGATCCTGAGTCCGGTTGAGCCGCACCCGGACCGGCCGGCCGGTCAGCTTGGCGCCGAGCGCGGCGACGGCTGCGAAACCGTGCGGCTGCATCTCCTTGCCTCCGAAGCCGCCACCCATCCGCAGGCACTGCACGGTGACCTCGTGGCTGTGCAGGCCGAGCACATGCGCGACGATTTCCTGTGTCTCCGACGGATGCTGGGTGCTGCTCTGGACGAACATCTGCCCGTTCTCGTCGACAAGGGCCAGCGCCGCGTGCGTCTCGAGATAGAAGTGTTCCTGGTCGGAGAACTGGAATTCGCCGGTGAACACATGCGCGGAGTCGTCGAAGCCGGCGTCGACGTCGCCCGTCAGCATCACGGGCCGGGCGCCGTGAAAGCTGTTGGCCGCGATCGCGTCCCGCAGCGTGATCAGAGAGGGCAGTTCGTCGAGTTCCACCTCGACGGCCGCCGCACCGAGTCGGGCCGCTTCCACGGTCTCGGCGAGCACCCAGGCGACCGCGTGGCCGTGGAACATGACCTCGTCGGGGAACAGCGGTTCGTCGTGCTTCATCCCGGCGTCGTTGACGCCGGGCACGTCGGCACCGGTCAGCACGCGGACCACACCGGGCACGGCGAGCGCGGGCTCGGTGCGCAGCGCGATGATCCTGCCGTGGGCCTTCATGACCTGGACCGGGTAGGCGTGCAGCACGTCCTTGGTGCGGTGGACCAGGTCGTCGGTGTAGAGCGCGGTGCCGGTGACGTGCAGGCCGGCGCTCTCGTGCGGCATCGAAACGCCGACGACAGGCATTTCGGGGCGCTCGGACAAATGACTCATGACGACACCGCCTCGGTGGTTTGCGCGTACAGCTTCAGCAGGCTCTGGCCGAGCATCGCGGAGCGGTAGTCGGCGCTGGCACGGTGATCGTCCATCGGCGTTCCCTGGGCCCGCAGCACCTGCGCCGCGGCCTCGACGGTCTCCGCCGCCCACGGCTTGCCCTCCAGGGCTGCCTCTGTGGCGAGGGCGCGGATCGGGGTGGCGGCCACGCCTCCCAGGCCGATGCGCGCCTTGCGGACGATGCCGTCCTCGATCTCGAGCGCGAAAGCGACGGCCACGCTGGAGATGTCGTCGAAGCGCCGCTTGGCGATCTTGTGGAAGGCCGCGACCGGCGCCAGCGGCAGCGGGATGCGCACGGCGCGGATCAGCTCGCCGGGCCGGAGCACGCTCTGCCGGTATCCGGTGAAGTAGTCCGCCAGCGGCACCTCGCGCTCACCGTCGGCGTCGGTGAGTACCACCGACGCCTCCAGCGCGAGGAGCACCGGCGGGCTGTCGCCGATGGGGGAGCCGGTACCGAGGTTCCCGCCGAGGGTCGCGCTGTTGCGGATGAGCCGGGATGCGAACTGCGGGAACAACTCCGTCAGCAGCGGGACCCTGCCGTCGAGGCGGCGTTCGATCTCGGTGAGCGTCTGCGCCGCACCGATCTCGATGTGGTCCGATTCGACCCGCAGCTCCCGAAGTTCGGGCAGCCGGTCGACGGCGACGACACAATTCGCCCGCCGGGAACGGATGTTCACCTCCACGCCCCAGTCGGTGCTCCCGGCGACCACCACCGCGTCGGGCCGCTCGCGCAGCAGCTGCAGCGCTTCCGGCAGGGTTCCCGGCCGCAGGAACGCATTGCCGCCCTGGGTGTATTCGGTGACGACCGGTGAGCGCGGGGACTGCTCACGACGTTGCGCCATTGGGTCGTCCTCGGCGGGTGTACCGACGGCGAACGCGGCATCACGAATCGGTCGATAACCGGTGCAGCGGCACAGGTTTCCGCTCAACGCGTGCAGATCGAAACCGTTCGGGCCGTGCTCGCAGTCGGTGCTGTCGGCCGAGTCTGCGGGCGCGCGGCGCTCGGGCCGGTAGTACTCGGCGGCCATGCTGCAGATGAATCCCGGTGTGCAGTAACCGCATTGGGATCCGCCGCGAACGGCCATCTCTTCCTGTACCGGGTGCAGCGTGGGCGGCGTCCCGGGTTCACCGGCGATGGCGAGACCTTCGGAGGTGACGATCTCCTGACCGTCGAGCGCCGCGACCGGGACCAGGCAGGCGTTGACCGCCACCCAGTCGGTGGGCTTGTTCACCCCGGGACGGGCCACCAGGACCGAACAGGCGCCGCACTCACCCTCGGCGCAGCCCTCCTTGGTACCGGTGAGGCCACGCTCGCGCAGAAAGTCCAACACGGTGGTGTGGGGAGTGGCCGGTGAAATCGGTGTTTCTTTCCCGTTGACCGTGATCCGCGCCCCTACCATGGCACATCCTCATTTCGGTGCGCGGTTGATCTGATTGTCCTAGTCGCCATTTCGAGAGCCTTCTGTTTCGGTGGCGCAGCTCGAGAACCCGGCGCGTGAATCAGCACGCAACGATGTGCCGAAGCCGGTGAAAGAGATCGAAAGGTGCCGGGGCCGCAATTGGGCACGCCGGAAAGGGGGCTGTTCAGCAGCCGTGTGCTACACGGCCCGGAGCCCAGGCGGTCTCGTGAGAGAGGCGATGTACTTCGGAGATGGTCGGCATCCGACTTCGCCTCCTTCCATCAGCTCACGAACCGGTGCGCACGCAAGCTACGTTGCCGCACGTCCATCGGTCAAGCCGATGCGCGAGGACCGGTTTTGTCCGCAGAGATGCTCGCCCGGCACCGGAGGGCTGTCCACCGCTTCACAGCTGAGGCGGACATGTCGATCGTCCTGCTGTGTCCGCGACCCCGAGGGTTTCATCCTCGGTCTGGCCCAGCAGCTCGCCTGATCCACACCGAGGGCCTCCGGGACGTCCAACGACAAGTCCAGTGCCTGTATTCGAAGCCCTGGCCGTTCTAAGCTCGGCGGATGACCTTGGAATGGGAGCAGGTAGTTGTTGACTCGGTAGATCCGGTGGCTTTGGGGCAGTGGTGGGCTGCGGCTCTTGGTTGGGTCGTGGTCCACGCCTCTGCTGAGGAGTTCGAGATCCGACCGGAGCCGGACCGCCTGCCGGGGTTGCTCTTCGGCCGGGCTGAGGAGAGCAAGAAGGTCAAGAACCGACTGCATCTCGACTTCAGGCCCGATGATCAGGACGCCGAGGTGGCTCGTCTTGTGGCTCATGGCGCAGAGCGTGTTGACATCGGCCAGGGCGATCAACCCTGGGTTGTATTGGCGGACCCCGAAGGTAACGAGTTCTGTGTCCTTGGCCGGCGGCGTCGGTAAGAACTCCTTGAGGCTTGGAACGGGCCGGCCTTCTTGTCCGGGTGAGCGGCGGCGACGTGCCTCGTTGCGGTCGCGCCGCAGACGCCGAAGACGCTCCGCTGGTCACGTCTTCAGCGCTCCCCGCGGTCGACGGCGGCGACCGCGCGTACGGCCTCGGTGATGGCCGGGAAGTCCTTCTTGAGGATCGCGCCGTGGTTGCTGGCGACCTTCGCGCCGATCTGGATGTTCGCGTTGCGTGCCGTCACCGCATCCAGGCTGGTGCGTATCCGTTCCTGCTCCTCACCGCGGCTTGCGAAGGACGTCCCCGAAGCGACCACGTACCGCACCGGGACGGTGATGTTGTCCAGCACGGGGCCCAGCTCGCGCTCGCGGGAGAGCCTGCCGAGCTCGATGTTGCTGTTCGCCTGCTGTTCGGCAGTCATCCGCGGGGCCAGGCCCGTCGGGCGCAGGAGCGGCAGGAACCAGCTCATGCGCCGGAACAGCTTCCGGATCCGCTGCTCCATGGCCTCGTCCAGCCAGTCGTACGGGAACGCGCCGTCGACCAGGACCGCGCCCAGGGCACGCTCCGGATTCCGGTCGGCCCAGTGCGCTCCGACGACCGCCCCGTAGGACCAGCCCACTACGAGCGCCCGGTCCACACCCCTGGCCGCGAGAACGGCATCGACGTCCCGGACGGCTGCCTCGAAGGAGTAGTCCGCCGAAGGCTTCGATGCGCCGCGTGCCCGCTCGTCGTAGGTGATGTGCCGCCACCCCGGCCCCAGTTCGGCGATGACCCGCCGCCAGTATCCCTGGGTGGCGAACTGGCCGTTGAGGTAAAGCACAGGGATACCGGGGCCGCCGGTGTCGGTGACGGCCAGAGCCGTATCGTCAACCGGCACCATGCCGGTCCACTTGGAATCGGTCGATGAAGTGCTGTTCTTCGTCATGTGTTCCACCTGGTCGTGTGAGGAGTCTTGTACGGGTTCTCCAGCCCTGCACGTGGATCGCAGAGCCGTGGGACGGCCGGCCGGGCCGTCGGCGACGATCGAGAGGATTTCGATCGCGGTGGACCCGGCCGGATGGTTCTGGTTCTGCTTCTGCTGCTTCAGCGGCTGTGGGCGGTGATGTCGCCGCGGGAGGTGGTGGCGCGGATGTCGAGATCGGCGGCGCCGTCGTTCTTGAGGGCGTTGCTGATGCGGCCGTAGTCGGTGCTGGCGTCCAGGGCGGCCGAGACGCCGGCGGCGGCGGCCACCGAAATGTCGCCGGACTGGGTGCGGAGCACGACCGTGCCGCGCACGGCCTCGGTGATTCGGATGTCGCCCCTGGCGGTGCTGATGTCCGCGGGGCCGCCCAGCCGGCCGACCTCGATGTCGCCGTCGATCGCCGTGAGGCGGACGCTCGCGGCCTCGTCGATCTTGATCTGGCGGTACGCGCCTTCGAAGGCGACATCGCCGAGGCGGCCGACGCCGCGGAGCTCGCAGCTGGCGGTCCTGGCCTCGACGCTGGAGCCGGCGGGCAGTTGGACGGTGATTTCCAGGGATCCGGAGGAGCCCAGGAGCCGGTTCTTGGGCTCGGGGGTGTGGATCCGCAGGACCCCGTCGGCGTAGGCGACGGTGGCCTGCTCGGCGGCCTGGACGTCGCGGCTCTTGGAGGGGTTGGCGGGCAGGACCTCGACGGTGGTGTCGGCGCGGTCGGCGGCGATGAGCTGGATGCGTCCGGCGGGGATGGCCAGGACGGTGGAGATCGGGGCGGGGGTGTCGAACTTCTGCATCATGCTCTCCCGTGTGCGTTCGTCGTTTCTGACATTGGAAACGCTACGTTGCTTTCAGGTTCGAGGCAACATCTTCGTTGCACGGGATCGATATTAATGCAGGTAGACGTCCTGTAACTGTTGCAATGGTTCTGCCTGGAACGCAACGACACTGCTTCGCTCATTGCAATGAGTGAGGAGTGAACGCTATGGCGGTGGACGGCGCCGTCCCCGCGAGCGCCCGTCCGGGCAGCGCGAGGTCGTCTTGTGCCTCGAGCCCGATTCGGCTGACTACGGCTGCCGGCGGCCCACGCTCGCTCCGCTGCTCGCCCTGCCGTAGTTCCTCTGGGGGTGGCTCGGGAGTGGTGTGACGTGGGGTGAGAGGTCTTCGTTGAGCCCGGCCGACGGCCGACGGCTCATCCGCGCATGCGGAGGTACGCCTCCAGCTCTGCGGCCCCGGTGAGCATCGCCCGCCCGCGGGCGGACAGTCGGCCGCGCCAGTCGCCCAGTGCGGCCTCCAGGGGCTCCAGCCCGCCGGCCGCCCGTACCTGGGCGATCAGCGGGGCGATCTGCTCCAGCAGGTAGCCGCCCCGCCTGAGTTGGTGGGTCAACCGGGCGTCCCGTACGTCCGCCTCGTCGTAGACGCGGTAGCCAGTGAGCGGGTCGCGGCGCGGGCGTACCAGCCCGGCGCGCTCCCACTTGCGCAGCGTCGCGGGCCGGATGCCGAGCTTCCCTGCCAGCGGCCCGATGAACGAATCGCCGGACCCGGGCCCGGACTCGGACGCCGCGGCCCGCTCGGACCCCGCACCCGCCTCGGACACCGCGATGAACTCCAGGTCTCGGAGGGCGCTCTCCACGGCCTGGAGGGTCCGGCGGTCGTCGAGGAGCTGGGCGTGTCCGGCGTCGATGAGCCGGCACGCCTCGTCGACCGCACCCTCGTTCACGGCCCGCATGATCGACGTCGCCGTCCGGTGGCCGTGGCCGGGCACCAGGGCAAGAAACGCGCGCAGGGCCCCCGCGTGCAGCGGTGTATACGTGCGGTAGCCGTGGGGTGTGCGACCGGCGGCCGGAAGGATGCCGGCCTCCTCGTAGTTCCTGACCGCCTGCGTGGACAAACCGTGCCCGCGCGCCAGGTCAACCGGCCTGAGCCGCTCACCGCTTTGAAGGTTTCGTCCCATGAGCCTGCCGATATCCCGGAAAAGCTTCAATCGAAGGTTCAACGATACCGTTGAGGGCATGGCTACCGACATCAAGGACGCCGCCCATACCGTCGACGCGGCCGCCGTCATGAGGCTGTTCCCGGCCCGGCCGCGGCTGCTCGCCCTGGGCGAGCCCACCCACCAAGAGGGCACTCTGCTCGACCTGCGCAACGAGTTCTTCCGGCAGCTCGTCGAGGAGGAGGGCTACCGGACGGTCGCGATCGAGAGCGACTGCATGCGGGGCCTGGTCGTGGACGACCACGTCACCTCGGGCGCGGGCACCCTCGACGAGGTCATGGAGACCGGATTCAGCCACGGCTGGGGCGCCTCTGCGTCCAACCGCGAACTCGTACGCTGGATGCGCGCCTACAACGAAGGCCGACCCGCGTCCGAGCGGCTCCGCTTCGCCGGTTTCGACGGCCCCCTGGAGATCACCGGCGCCGCGAGCCCCCGGCAGGCCCTCACCGCACTCCACGACTACCTCTCGGCCCGGGTGGACGCGGAGCTGCTCCCCTGTACCGCGGAAACACTGGACAGCCTGCTCGGCACCGACGACCGGTGGACCACTCCCGCCGCGATGAAGGACCCGGCCCAGTCCGTGGGGCAGTCGGCCGAGGCCAGGGAACTGCGGCTGCTCGCCGACGAACTGGGAGAACTGCTCGACGAGCAGACGCCGCATCTGATCACGGCAACCTCACGGGACGACTGGGACCGGGCACGCCTCTACGGGCGCACCGCGACCGGCCTGCTGCGCTACCACTACTGGATGGCCGACACGTCACAGGCCCGCATGGCCCGGCTGTTGGGCGTGCGGGACCAGATGATGGCCCACAACCTCCTCGCCGTCGCCGCTCGGGGACCGGCACTGATCCACGCCCACAACTCCCATCTCCAGCGGGAAAAGAGCACGATGCAGATGTGGGAGGGGCCGGTGGAGTGGTGGAGCGCCGGTGCGCTGGTGAGCGCCCAGCTCGGCGAGGAGTACGCCTTCGTGGCCACGGCCCTCGGTACGATCCGGCACCAGGGAGTGGACACCCCGCCGCCGGACACCATCGAAGGACTCCTGTACGCGCTCCCGGAGGACCGCTACGTCATCGACGCCTCGCGTCTGGCCACCGCCCTCGGCGACACGCGCCCCGGGCCCCGGGTATCTCCCTGGTTCGGCTACGCCCCGCTTGATCCGGCCCACTTGGCGGACAGCGACGGCATCGTGTTCGTCAAGGACGTCCGGCAGAGCTAGTGCCCCCATCAGCACGACGGCCGCACCCTTGCCGGCGCCGTCGCCGTCGTCGAAGGCGCGTCAGTCGTGGTGGCCGTGCCGGCCGAGGGTCTCCACGGGGGTCGCGCCGGGGCGGATCCACGGCGGCACGGGGCGGCTGGTCGGCCCCAGGTCGCGTTCCCGTCCGCGTCCGAGCGCCAGAACCAGCACGGGCCGTGCCCCTCGGGCCGGCCCTCGGGGTTGTCCTCCCACGCCTCGCCGCGTCCGCAGGGCGTCATGTCGAGCGCCGCCCCGGAACATGCCTCGGTCTCGGGGCGCGACGCCGACGCGGCCAAGGTCAAGACAATGCCACGACGTCGCCAGACCCTTCCCTGAACAGGGGCACAGAGGCACACGGGCCTCGGGGATCAATGGAAGGTTTCTCGAAGCCCGGCAGCTCAGCGAACAATTATTCGGTTGCCCGTTGGTGATGGTGGTGGATGCAATGACCGGCATGACCCGTAGTGCGTCCGCCACGGCGAGATGAGACGAACGCGTACTACCGGGCCTTGCCACTCTGCGATCCAGCCGGAGTGCAACCGAATCGTCACACGGGAGACGCCAGCGCATGAACACGCCACCATCGCCTCCAGAAGCGCAGCGGACTGACGGATCATCCGTCCAGATCGGCGCTCTCGTTCCGCTGACTCGACCTGGCTGGGTCGAGGCCGGCCAACACTTGCTCGCTGGACTCGAGCTGGCCGTCCGCGAAGTCAACGACGCGGGCGGGATCGCCGGAAGGCCCCTCGAGCTGGTTGTCCGGGACACCGCGGCTGATCCACAGAGGGCCGCCGCGGCCGTAGACGAATTGGCGCGTCTGGGCGTGGCTGCCTTGGCGGGGGAGTATCACAGCGTCGTCGCTCGCGCCGCTGCCGCCAGGGCCGACGCCCTTGGCCTACCGTTCCTCTGCTCGTCAGCGGTTCTCGACGCGCTCACCGACCAGCCGACGGAATGGGTCGCGCGCCTCTCCCCGCCGCAGTCCCACGGCTGGCAGATCTACGCAGACTTCCTCCTCAGCGCGGGCCACAGCCGAATCGCGGTAGTAACCCAGCCGAGTGTCTACTGGGCAACTGGGACCCGCATTCTGCGGGAGTACCTCGCTCCACGCGGCGGCACCGTCGTCGAACTCGACATGAGCGCGCTCGCCCCCTCGGCGGTGTGCGATGCACTCGTCGACAATCGCGCGACAGCCCTCCTTCTGCTGGTCGGCAACCCTGATCCGGCAGTGCCGATCGTCAAGTCCGTCCGCCGGGACCAGCGCCTCGCCGAGATCATGATCGGTGCTCCGGCCGGGCAGCCGGAGTTCGCAGAATGGGCGACGTTGCTGGGCGAAGACGGCGCCGCGATACCGTTCTTGCGCTACCTGCCCGAGCGCCTCAGCCCACTCGGTGCACGAGTCGAGACGGCCCTGCGCGAGCGGCTGGCCGAAGCGCCATCCTTCGTCGCCTTCGAGGGCTACGACACGGTCGTCGTCCTCGCCGATGTGCTGCGTTCTCACGGCGCGGACCGGGCGCGCACTGCCGAATCCTGGCCGCGCGTCGCAGTCGAAGGCACCCGCGGGCAGATCCAGTTCTCCCGCACGCCGGGCATCAGCGTTTGGCAATGGGCTTGGACGCCGGTCCAAGTCGTTGATCGAGACCCGGCGGAACCCAATCGCTTTCGGATCCTTCACACCGGCTGAGAGGGCACGGAGGTCCGGCATTGACGGAAGAAGCGGCGGTAAGGGCGTAGATCGAGCGGCGTAGGTGTCGCGGGCGTCCTTACGGCCCTTCTCCTGCCACGGCCCTGGCGGGGCGATCACCATGTACGCCTAAGCGTTGTCCCGTAAATGTTCTATGGCGTGCTGGATGACCTGCCTGTTTCTTCGTCACCCGGCAAGGGTGAGGTCGTGCAGGCGGGCGATGCCGAGCATGGCGTGGTGGACGCCGTCGCCCTTGAGGCGGCAGTCACGCAGGATCTTCCGGGTCTTCATGCGGGCGAAGGCGTGCTCGACGCGGGCGCGGACTTCGCGATGGGAGGCGTTGTGTTCCTCTTTCCGGTCAGGGAGTTCGGCCTGCCCGCGTTCGCGGCGGTGCGGGATGACCAGGCCGGTGCCGCGGTAGCCCGCCGTCGGTGATGACCGTGGTGTGGCCGATGGCGTCCTTCGCACCGGACGGCTCCCACGCCTTGCAGTCGTTGCGGTTGCCGCACGGGCCGGCCCACCGCGACGACGAGCCGCGTGTCGGCGTCGATGACGACCTGGTGGTTGGTGGAGTACCGATAGTTCTTCGACTGCTCGGCGATGCGGTGGTCCCGCGTGGGCACCAGGGTGCCGTCGACGATCTGTGGCCGATGATGCGGTCGGCCGCAGACTTCGATACCCCGAACAACGGGGTGAGTTGGCGCAGTGTCAGATTCGTGCGCCAGTGCGCGGCGACCAGCAGGACCCGGTCCTCCGGCGGCAGGCTCCACGGCCTTCCCTTGTGGACCGGGTCCGCGCCTTCACGCCGCAATGCAGTGATCAGTTTGCCGAACTGACGTGGGCTCAGCCCGCTGAACGGGGCTGTCCAGGACGGCTCCGACGCCATGATCACACCAGCCACAGCGAGATCGTCTCACTGAGGTGTGGTGGGATCTCCCTCCGCCCGTCTCTGGCGGGGCCACATGTCGCCATACGCGGCGTCCATGAACTGGACCTGCGGCCCGCGCAGCGTGGATGCGTCGGCTATCTCGCCTCGAGCTGCCTCAGCAAGGCGGAACGCATAACGATAGGTAGCCCCCCGCAGTGGCTCGCTTCTGGCCGCGAGGTCAATCTCGGCCTGGGCGAGCCACAGATCATCGACGAGTTGTCCGAGCTCGGAATCGGCCGCCGTGCCGCCGGCGTCCGAGCGTGTGAGCGCCACTTTCTCCACCTGCAACGCAGTCCTCACGAACTTCAGAACCGCATCCTTGAGCTCCGCCCGGTGAGCGGCTGACTCCTGCACTTCGAGCTGTCGAGTGCTCGCGCGCGAGACGAGGTACTGACCAAACAGCGACCCGCCCGCGCCGAGCGCAACCCCTGCGAGAGACAACAGCGCCGGCCCCAAGGTTCCCCAAGATCCCATAGCTGGAGTCTCTCAACATGATCCACCCCGTGAGGAGGGCGGGGACGCCCACCGCTCACGCGGGGCAGTTACGGGACTTCCCTCAGGTGGTAAAGCGGTGGACAGCCCACCGGTGCTGGGCAAGCATCTCCGCGATGAACCACGAACTTCTCTCCATCCCCAAACGCGTCCGCTTCGTCGAGCTCAGCGCAAAGGCCCTGCGGGCGCTTGCCGATGGTGACCTTGCAGGTGGCAGCGCCGAGGCCGGAGTCACCCTTGACGAACACTTCGTCTGTGACCGGGCCCGCTGGATCTTCGGCTATCGCGCTGACCAGCTCGCCGAAGACCCGTCAGCCGCGCCCTGGATCACGCGGGCCGCGGTGTCCGAGCCGGACGGGACCGTCGTTGGCGACGCCGGGTTCCACGGGCCGCCGGACGCGGCCGGCATGGTCGAGGTCGGCTACACCGTCGTACCCCGGTACCGCCGCCAGGGCTATGCCCGCGCCATTCTGACGGCGCTGCTTGCAAGGGCCGCCGCTGAACCCCGTGTCAGGACCGTGAGGGCCACTATCAGAGCCGACAACCAGGCATCCCTGGCCACCATCGCGGGCTTCGGTTTCACTCGTGTCGGCGAGCGGGGAAACGGGCGCGACGGGCTCGAGATCGTCTTCGAGGTCCCGGCAGACGTGATTCAGGCCTAGTAGGTTTACGGCCTGGGAGTATGTCCCACAAGCACCAGGGGCGGATTCCGGGCCGCGAGGGGCGCATGACGACGGCCAACCCTGACAAGTAATGACGGCTGAGCTGCAGGTCACAGTGTGGGTCGCCAAGGGGGAAGCATGGCCGCCTTCTGCCGCGTCCGGCCGCGTGATCCTTCGCTGCGTGACTCTTCGTAGCCGAGCGTTACCGGCCGCAGGAGGTTCGACCTCCACGGCTACGGGGCGGCGGAGCTGTGTGATCTCCCGGCGAAGATCTGCGATGACGTTGTCCAGGGCTTCGCGCTGCCCGGTGTCGGGCTCCGCCTGGGGGGCCGACGGTGACGGTCTCCCGCACTTCCGTCAAGAGCGCCCCCGGTCGCGAAACCGTCAGGCATCCTTGTCCATCGTCGGTCGCAAGCGTTGCAGCAGGGCGTAGAGCGTCGCGCTCTCGGCTTCGCCCAAGGCGTCGAGGGCACCGTGGGTCTCCTGCATCTCCTCTCGGATGCGGCGGATGATCTCGCGGCCCGCGTCCGTCGCGACGACGTTCTTCACTCGGCGGTCCGCCGGGTCGGCTTCACGGCGGACCAGCTCGCGTGCCTCCAGGCGATCCACGATCCCCGTGACGTTCGACGCGTCGCACACCAGCAGGGTGGCGAGGCCGCGCATCGGCAGCGGGCCGTTGAGCTGGGCGAGGACCTTGGCCTGCATGGCGGTGAGGCCGTGATGGGCGGCGGCGGCCGCGAAGTCGCGCCATTGGGCGGTGCCGATGGCGGAGAGCAGTTCCAGCAGCTGGAGCTTGGTGGGTGCCTGCGGGGCAGTGTCGCTCATGGTTGGAGCCTACTCGAAATGCTTCACGTCATCAATTATTTACTTGACCTTCTTAAGTATCGAGGTCTATCTTCGACGGAAGTACTTGATGTCATCAAACATCAGCGATCTGAAGCATTGAGAAGGTCCCGCCAGCCATGAGCCACGCAACATCCGCCCCCGGGCAACGGAACGAGACGGTCGTCGTCCTCGCCCTCAGCCTGGCCGCCATGGTCGTGTCGATGATGCAGACCCTGCCCGTCCCCATCCTGGGTCTGATCCAGAGCGACCTCGGCACCTCGACCGCCAATGTCAGCTGGGTGACCACCGCCACCCTGCTGTCCGCCGCCGTCTTCACCCCACTGCTCGGCCGCTTCGGCGACCAGCACGGCAAGAAGTCGACCCTGGTGGCCGTGCTCGTCGTCATGGTCGCCGGCTCCGTCATCGCCGCGCTCGCGAGCTCGCTGCCGCTGCTCATCCTGGGCCGGGTGCTCCAAGGCGCCGCCACCGCGATCTTCCCGCTGGCCCTCTCCGTCCTCCGCGAAGAGGTCCGCCCGCAGAAGCTGCCCGGCGCCATGGCACTGGTCAGCGGAACCCTCGCGTTCGGCAGCGGACTCGCGCTCGTCGCCACGGGCCTGCTCACCTCCGGCGACGACGCCGACTACCGCAACGCCTTCTGGATGGCGACAGGCTTCGCGGTCCTGGCCCTGCTCGCCGTCGCCTTCCTGGTCCCGGCGACCCGGCACAAGACCGGCGGACGCACCGACTTCCTCGGCGCGCTGACCCTCGGCACCGCCCTGCTGCTGCTCCTGCTGCCGATCTCCCAGGGCCACGAGTGGGGCTGGGCCTCCGGCCGTACGCTGGGCACCTTCGCCGGCGCGGTCGTCATGACCGTGGTCTGGGTCCTGGTCGAGCGCAAGGTCCGCGAGCCGCTCGTCGACATGCGGATGTTCGTCCACCGCCCGGTCCTCATGGCCAACCTGGCCGGCATCCTCGTCGGCTTCGGCATGTTCGCGAACTTCCTCGGCGTCTCCTACCTCGTGCAGATGCCCGAGGCGCTCACCGGCTTCGGATTCGACGCGTCCATCCTGCGCGCATCCGTCGAATTCCTGCTGCCCGGCGCGATCGTCTCCCTGCTCGCCTCGCCCATCGGCGGCCGGCTCGTCCGCCACCGGGGCCCCCGGTACGTGCTCGGCATGGCCGCCGCGTTCGGGGCCGCCGGCTTCGGCTGGCTGGCCCTCGACCACGCCCACACCGCCTCGGTCATCGGAGCCGGCCTCATGACCGGCGCGGCCGTCAGCTTCGGCTACGCCGCCATGCCCGCCGTCATCATGGCGAGCGTCCCGCACCACCAGAGCGGCATCGCCAACGGCATCAACTCGATCTCCCGCTCCACCGGCAGCGCGATCGGCAGCGCCGTCGTCACCACGATCCTGGCGTCCACGACCATCGAGCACCTGCCGGCGGGCGTTCCGCCGCTGCCCGCCGAATCCGGGTTCACCCTCACCTTCGGCATCGGTGCCGTGGCCTTCGCACTGGTCGCGGTGATCAGCCGGCTCGGCCTGCGCGGACAGCACGGCCCCCGGGTCGAGGCAGACAAGGCACACACGGGCACCCCGTCGACTCCGGCCGAGGACACGGCCGTTGCCGATCCGGTTACGGAAGCCGCGGCCCAGACCTCCGCTGCCCCGGCCGGGGCCGGGTTCCACGGTCTGGTGCGGGACGCCGACGGCGAGGTGCTGGGCGGCGCCGCCCTCACTCTCATCTCGCCGGACGGGCGGCAAGCGGGCCGCACGGTCTCCCAACCCGACGGCCGGTACGCACTGGACGCCCCGATGGGTGGCCCGTACGTCCTGATCGCCGCCGCCGACGGCCATCAGCCGCAGGCCGCCACGGTCATGGCGGCGGACACTCCGGTCGCGTACAGCCTCAGGCTTCCCCGCGCCGCGAAACCGGCGGGTCTGCAGGTTCGAGGCACCGTCAGCGGCGGATCGGGCGGCCGCCGACTGCCCGATGCCCGGCTGACGCTGCTGGACGCCGACGGGAACGTGGTGCGCACCACCATGACGGACGCCGACGGCGCGTACACCTTCACCGATCTGACCGCGGGTGAGTACTCGCTCGTTGCCAGCGGCTACCCGCCCGTGGCGTCGACGCTGGCCGTCGGCGCCCGCGGTACGGACGACTTCGACATGGCGCTGGCGCACCCCTCGGCGCCGTAGGCGGCGGTGGGCGGGATCACGGGCAGCTCGCCGGACAGGCGGAATGCCGTGCTCGCCCGGCGTTCGATCCCTCCACGCATTCAAGGCACGTTGCACATACCTATTGATACTGGAGCACCCTTATGACCCTCACCACCTCTTCCTCCTCCCGTGCGGCCGAGATCCTGTCCCGCCCCGTCACGCTGAACGGCCTGACCGTCCCGAACCGCATCGTGATGGCGCCGATGACGCGCATGTTCTCCCCGGGCGGCGTCCCGGGGGAGGACGTGCGCTCGTACTACGCCCGCCGTGCCGCCGCGGGTGTGGGCCTGATCGTCACCGAGGGGACCTACGTCGGCCACGACTCGGCCGGGTCCAGTGACCGTGTGCCTCGGTTCTACGGTGAGGAGCAGCTGGCTGGGTGGGCGAAGGTCGCCGAGGCCGTTCACGCGGCGGGTGGCACGATCGTGCCGCAGCTGTGGCACATCGGCATGGTGCGCAAGCAGGGCGAGGCCCCCTACGCCGACGCCCCCGCCGTCGGCCCCTCCGGCATCCGCGTCGACGGCACCGAGAACGCCGGCAAGGCGATGACCCGGCGCGATCTGGACGATGTCATCGGCGCCTTCGCCGAGGCCGCCGCGGCCGCCGAGCGCGTCGGCTTCGACGGCGTCGAACTGCACGGCGCCCACGGCTACCTCCTCGACCAGTTCCTGTGGGCGGGCACGAACCGACGTACCGACGCCTACGGCGGCGACCGGGTGGCCCGTACGAAGTTCGCGGCCGAGATCGTGGCCGCGGTCCGCGAGACCGTCTCGCCCGACTTCCCGGTGATCTTCCGTTACTCGCAGTGGAAGCAGGAGGCCTACGACGCGAGGCTCGCCGAGACCCCGGAGGAGCTGGAGGCGATCCTGGCCCCGCTCGCCGCGGCCGGCGTCGACGCCTTCCACGCCTCCACCCGCCGCTACTGGCTCCCGGAGTTCGAAGGCTCGGACCTGAACCTGGCGGGCTGGACCAAGAAGCTCACCGGCAGGCCCTCCATCACCGTCGGCTCGGTCGGCCTCGACGGCGACTTCATCCGCGCGTTCGCGGGCGAGGGCGCCGAGGTCGGCAGCATCGACAACCTCCTCGACCGCCTGGAGCGCGACGAGTTCGACATGGTGGCCGTCGGCCGCGCCCTGCTCCAGGACCCGGAGTGGGCGGCGAAGGTCCTGGGGGGCCGGATTGAGGAGCTGAAGCCGTACGACGCGGCGGCGCTGAAGACGCTGAGCTAAGGCATGCTGAGAAGTTGCTCGTGTACTGGGTGGGCCGTCCGGGGAAGTCGCGGGCGGCCATCCATATGGTGAGGTCGCGGCGATCTGGACCGGACCGGAAACCGGGGGAGATGGGCGGCATTGGGCGGGCGGGTCGCGGCGTAGCGCTCGCTCTGTGCCGCCTTCCGTACTTGCGCGCCCGATCTCCTGCGCTGGCAAGCGGCGTTACGTGGAAAGGCGCTGGTCCGATCGCGCCCAGCGAGTGAGAATCCTGTGGTGCGCCACGCCTACGAGGATGCCGAACTCGTCATGGGCCCGTGTCCAACACCCCTCGCGAGGGGTGGAAGTCCCCGCGACGCGGTGATCACCGTTGGGGATCAGGGGACGAGGGCCGGTGTCGGCTGCGGTACGCCCCCGGAGGCATGCCCTCCCATCGCGTGAACGCGCGGACCAGAGCCGTCGCACCGCTCAGGCCGACGAGGGGAGCGATCCGGTCCAAGGGCAGGGCCGTGGTCTCCAGCAGCCGCCTGGCACGGTCGTGGCGGGCGGAGTCGAGGAGCGCGCGCCACGACGTGCCCTCCGCGTGCAGGGCTCTGCGCAGGGTCCGGACACTGAGGTTGAGTTCCTTGGCGGGGCCGTCGGGGCCAACGTCCTCGAGGGCGGTGTGCTCCAGCCACTGCGTTACGCGCTCTGCGGCGGTCGTGGCCGTGGACAGCTGGTGCAGGAGCCGGTCGGCATAGGCCCGGTGCAGCATGTTGAGCGCTGGATCGTAGAGGGGCCGGCGCCGGTCGAGGTCCTCATTGGAGATCGTGATCGCGTTCTCCGGGGCGCCGAAGGTGACCGGGCAGCCGAGCACTCGAGCGTAGGGCTCCGCCGGGCCCACACGGCTGTGCGCGAACGACACGGCCAGGGGCGTCCAGTCGTCACCGGCGATCCAACGGGCCGCCCGCACCATGCTGGCGACGACCGCCTCCACCTGCTGGGGGTGCATTGCCGCCGGGGCGACGGTCGGCCGGTACCGGACCTGGCTGACGCCGCTGCGGCGGTGCAGGGTCACCGTGCCTGCCTGGCTCACCAGCGGGTGGTAGCGCTCCGCTGCCTGCGCGGCGTCCGCAAGGCTGGCGCAGGTGAGGACGAGGTGACCCAGGATGTGCAGGCTTTCCGGCCGGATGCGATCCCCGACGAGGAGACCGGTGTGCGGGCCTGCACCCTGGGCGCCGAGCACCATGTCCCACAGCGCGCGCATCTCGGTGAATTGCAGCCGATCCGTCGGCAAGGCCCAGGAAGGGGACTCGTCGGTGCCCTCTGCTTTGGCGCTCAGGACTGCGAGGGCGTAACAAGCGGTGACGGAGGGCGACTCGAAGCTGGACACGGATGCCAGTGAAGGCGGGCACACCACTCCCGTCAACCGGCACCGCCGGCGCACGGCCGCCGGGAGACGGTTCGAAGAGTCAACGGGTTGGCCGCCGGAGTGCATGACGGGGCCACGGGCCGTCCCTAGGGTCGGTCTTCTGACACCGAGGGACAGGAATCCACGTGCCGCCGGGGATCGTGTCGCCCTGGTCATCACCACCCAGAGGAGCGCCGCAGTGATTCTCTTCCTGCTGCCCGCAGGCGACTACGACCCGACCGAGGCGGCGGTTCCGTGGGCCGCACTGCGGGACGCCGGCTTCGAGGTGCGGTTCGCAACACCCGGCGGCAAGGCCGCGTTCGCCGACCGCAGACTCACGGACGTCGGCTTCTCCTTGCTTTCGCCCTGGTTGATGACCCGCCGTGCCGAACTCGCCGCGTACCGACGGCTCACGGAGGACCCCTGGTTCCTCGCTCCCTCGTCCTATGCGGATGTCGATGCGGCCGACCTCTCGGGGCTGTTCGTACCCGGGGGCCACGCTGAGGGGATGCGTACTCTGCTCGAGGACAGCACCGCCCAGCAGCTGTTCGCCCAGGTCTTCACTCAGGGGCTGCCGGTGGGAGCCGTGTGCCACGGGGTGCTGCTGGCCGCCCGAGCCAAGGATCCTGCCACCGGACGCTCGGTCCTCTACGGGCGGCGGACGACGGCTCTGACCTCCTTGCTGGAATTGACCGGGTGGAACCTCACCCGGTTCTGGCTGGGTCGCTACTACCGCACGTATCGCACGACCGTCCAGCAGGAGGTCACCGCGGCCCTCGCCGACCGGAGCCACTTTCTCGCAGGCCCTCCGCTGCCGATTCGTGACACCGCCGCCAGGCCGGGACGCGGCTTCACGGTCAAGGACGGCAACTACGTCTCCGCACGATGGCCCGGCGACTGCCACCGTCTGGCGGCCGAGTATCTGGCCCTTGTTCGTGCCCATGACGCAGGAGTGGCGCGCCACTCGGGTTGAGCCTGCGCGACCCGGCTCCCGGCACAGTGCGCCTCTACGAGTGCAAGGCGGCCAACCACTCGCTACTGACCTCCGACCCGGGTTGCGAGGGCCAGCAACCCCTCGGCCCGGTCGGATACGTGTACACCAAGGCGGTGCCGGGCTCAGTACCCCTCCACCGGTGCTACATGCCGTCGGCCTTCGACCACTTCGTCTCCAACCGCGGCGATTGCGAAGGGCCCTATACGAGGGAGGGACTGCTCGACTACGCGATGGCAATGATCAAACCGTAGAGACGGGCCGTGGAAAGCTCTGCACGCAGTCAGTGTGCAGAGCCCCGCTCCTGCCGAACATCAGGCCAGTGCCTCCTGCTCGACGAGCAAATCGGGAGCTCGCCAGGGGCCTCCGGTCGCCGGGTGAGCTCCTGGCCCAGCGTGTCCATCAGAGCGACCAGGACGGGTCGTCCCGGATGAGGCCGCGGTCGATCTCAGCTTCGACGTCTTGAGGCGTCACAGTTCCTGGTCGGGCCAGCCGAGAAGGCGGGCGCAGACGACGGCGGTCTGGAGGGTGTATCGCTGGGCGGGGTCGCCCGGGTCTGCTCCGGTCAGGCGGTGGATGTGGTCGAGGCAGTACGCGTCCCTCACCCGCTGATCGGCCCGGTCGAGCTGGACTGCCAGGTCCTGCTCGCCCCGGAGGGAGACCAGCGCGTTGTCCGGTACACCCCGCCCGTCGGCAGCGACACCGCCGAACGCCTAGCCCTCCTCAAGGTCGTCGGCACCGGCCAGTTCACCGTGTCCGTCTGACGGGCAGCACGCCGGGGCATGTGGCACGTCCCGGTCGGCACAGCCATCCGACTCCGGCTTCGGAATGGAAGGCGGACGCTATCCCCGGTCGAGTTCTGGCGCCTGTGTGCCAGCCTCTGTCAGTAGGGCAAGCACCCCGCCTATCTGCTCTCGCACATGCGGATCGGCGATGAGTCCGTCCGCGCCGACCATCTGAGAGGCCACCGGAATCCTGGCGCAGGCCGATTCCACGATGGCAGCGCCGGTGTAGCCGAGCACGAGGCGCAGCGTGGCCTCCGCACCCTGACCACGCCCGGGGGAGGCGGAATTCACCCAGGCCACGGGCTTGTCGCAGATCTCGGTTCCGCCGACCGTCCAGTCCAGCAGGTTCTTGAACGAGCCGGGCAGAGTGCCCGCGTACTCCGGAGTACAGATCAACACCGCAGCCGCCTCCCCGATCACCGCCCGTAGCTCGACCACGGGAGCGGGTAGCGGATCGTTGTCGTCGTCGGGATTGAAGTGCGGAAGCGCAGCCAATCCCTCGTAAACGACGGTGCGCACCTTCGAGGGGGCTACTGCTTGCGCAGTGCTCAGCACCGCCCCGTTGGAGGAACCGGCCCGCAGGCTTCCGGACAGCATGAGGATCAGAGGCAGCGTAGACACCCCGTCACCCTAACGACCCCTGGTCATGTCACCTTCTGTGGATGTCGGTTCGACCCCAGTTGGGGAGTCACGCGCCGCGCGTCTTCGTGATCGAGGTGGAGGACGACCCGCCGGCACGGAGACGATCTGACCCGGTCACCCTCGTCCGTCGAAGCTTCCGCCCGGTGAACCGGCAGAGGACCACACCTCCTCAAAGGGTGCTTTCCGATGCAGGGCAGCTCATCAACGCACGTTCCACGAAGAGAGCTTCCCACCCGACTGGGGGGCGGGTCCGGGGCTGCCTCCCTGACAATTCCCGTGCGCTTCTCCTCTGCCTGTGGCGGCCGCGAGTCCCTCGACCCGATTCCTTTCCTCCCCGGCTGGTCGCGGAATGCAGTGCGGACACCGCGATCGACCGCCGGGCGTGGCAGCACCCGCTGCGCTGTGTCCTGACCCTGGCCCTGACGATTCGGAGTCAGGCTGCGCCAGAATCCGCGCCGATGCCGGCCGCAGAAGTTGTGGAAGAACCGGAGCTTTCGACGACACCGGGCCCCCGTCGCGGGCGTGTCGGCGTACACAGGAAGGTGCTCAGCCGCCTTCGAGGCGGAGGACATCGCGATCCGTCGCCTGCGCCTGAATCCGTGCCTTGGGGTGGAACCAGATCGATGTGTGGCCTCCCGCCGCCGCTGCCGTGCGGGTCGGCGGCCCCAGCGGCCACGCTGTCCGGCTGCACCCGCGGTGATCCGGTCGTCAGCCGCGGAACGCGGATCTTCTCCGGAACTGCCTCGGACTGGGTGCCGTTCACTGTCCGGGCGTAACCCGACAGCACCCGGCTGCCGCCGTCCGCGCTCAGATGGAGCTTGGTGACGAAGCCACCGCGAGCGGCGAGCGCCTCAGCTCCCGCCCCACCTCCGCCGGGCGGTCGACCAGCTCCGCCCGGATTCGAGCGGATCCGACCGCCTGAAGTGAGCCCCATTCGACTGAGGGAGGCGGAGCCTATCGCGATGATGGCGGTGCGGGTGTGAGCGCCCGTGCGGGAGGTGCGGTGGGGGCAGAGGAGGTGCTGTCGGCCAGGCACGTCAGCGATATGACAATCGGCGCCTGAAGGCCCTGTGCCGACTCTCCTGGGAAGCTGGCCATGACCGTCCAATTGCTCTTCATGAGGGTGAGCGTCTTGCTGCCCATGTCGGGACCGGTCCGCCAGCCATGCTCGGAACGGGCTCGCGTGAAGGCCGCCTTCAGGGCGGCGTCCACCGTCTCCGGCGCATGCCGTCCCGAGAGCCGTTCGAAGCACTTGCCCAGAACGTTCGAGGGTTCCCTCTCCACCGTGATGCCCTCGGCCGCCAGTACCGACGTCATCTCCGATACCACCGTGTCAGCGGGCAGCGGCGGACCCGAGAAACGCGGGGGCAGTGGGCCGAGGTCCCGCAGCGGATGGGCGCAGGCCGTCGCCATCGCCGTCATCAGTGCCGCCATGACCAGGTACGCCAAGACTGTGGGCTTCCGTCGCCGTCGCACGATGATGTCCGTCCTGTCTGTTCCTGCACGGGCCGCCAGTCTCCCATCCCGCCGAAGCGCCCACTTACGCCCTCAGGGCGTGGTATCGCGATTGCCCAGGCCTGGACGCCGATGAGAACGGTTTGTGGCGTCAGGGAGTCGGGCGGACGGTGTTCATCGACGTTCGAGTCCGAGACTGACTACGCGGCCGACGCCGGCCAACGGCTCTCACGGAGCAGGACGACAGGGCCCCCACGGCCGGAGGGCAGGCGCCGATCGGCGCGTGATCCGGTTGGGATGCGCGACGGCTGGCGGATGATCCCGTGAGTGAGGGCCGTGAGGATGGCCGATATGAATCCCGAACTCGAAGTATTCATCCCGCTGCTCCCCGAAGAAGACCTGAGCGACCCGGTCACCTCACGCAAGAACTATGCCGAGCGTGCCGCGGCGGTGCCCGCGCCGGACACCACGGGTATGGAGGTCGAGGACCGCACGGTGCCCGCCGATCCCGACGTGGCGGTGCGGGTCTACCGCCCGCACGGTGCACAGGGCGCCATCGTCTGGCTGCACGGCGGCGCGTTCGTCATGGGGGATCTGGACAGCGAGCACCAATGGGCCACCCGGCTCGCAGCGGGCTCGGGCGCGGTGGTGGTATCGGTGGGCTACCGCCTGGCCCCCGAGCACCGTTTCCCGGCCGCCCTGGACGACGCCTACGCCGTACTGACCTGGGCGGCCGAGCACGCCGCCGAACTCGGCGTCGACCCGGACCGGATCGCGGTCGGAGGGCACAGCGCCGGCGCGAACCTCGCGGCCGCGGTGGCGTTGCGGGCACGTGATGAGCGGGGCCCGGCCATCCGCTTCCAGCTGCTCAACGAGGCCTCCCTCGACGACCGCCAGGAGACGTGGTCGGCGCGGAACTTCACCGACACGCCATGGTTCCACCGCGACAAGATCGCCGCGTCCTGGCGGCATTATCTGGGCTCCCAGCCCGCCACGCCGTACGCCGCCCCCGCCCGGGCGGCCGACCTGTCCGGGCTGCCGGCCGCCTACATCGCCACCGCGGAGTTCGACCCGAACCGCGACGAGGACATCACCTACGCGCTGCGCCTGCTGCAGGCGGGCGTGTCGGTCGAGCTCCACCAGTGGCCCGGCACCTTCCACGGGTCGCAGGCCATCCTCTCCGCCGAGATCTCGCAGCGGCAGATCGCCGCCCTCGCAGCGACCCTGCGCCGCGCGCTGGCCGCATGAGGTCACAGCAGGCCTCCCACCGACGGTGACGAGTGGCCCCTGCCGAACGACACCGTCGGTGGGAGGCCCGGGGGATACGGCCATCGGCTCGACTACGGGCCGGGTCGCGACGAGATTGACGAAGACGGGAGGGCGATGACCACCACTGATCTTGCCAAGACAAGGGAACAGTACGCACCACCACCGGATGCCGATTCCGCGACGGGACAGAGCCTTACGGTGCTGCTGCGCCCTTACGGATGGAGTTTCGCCGCCGTCGTCATCCTGCAGGTCATCGGCGCTGTCGCAGGTCTGGCGCCGCTGCTGGCGGTCGTCGAATTGGGTCGCACTCTGCTCTCGCCCGGCCCGATCGATCACGATCGCGTCTGGATCGTCGTGATCGCGGGTGCGGCCGGCATGTTCTTCCGGCTGCTGTTCACGGCCGCGTCGTCAGGAATCGGGCATGTTCTCGATGGCCGGGTGCAACTGACGTTTCGCCGGCAACTGGCCGCGCAGCTGGGGCGCGTACCGATCGGCTGGTTCTCCCGGCGCCGGACCGGCGAGCTGGCCAAGGTGGTGGGGGAGGACGTCAGTGCCGTACATCCCTTCATCGCCCACACCCCCGGCGAGCTCGTCTCCGCCTTCGTGGTCCCGCTGGTGTCGCTGATCTACCTGTTCACCATCGACTGGAGGCTCACACTGATCACGCTGGTACCGGTGGTGCTGGCAGTGGCGCTGGTCCCGTTGATGATGACCCCGACCCGGCTGCGCGAGCAGGAGGAGTTCGACGCGGCCATGGGAGGGATCTCGAGTTCCGTCGTCGAGTTCGTGCAAGGCATCGCGGTGGTCAAGGCGTTCGGCGGATCGGGGCGCGCCCACCGCCGGTTCCTCACGGCGGCGGACGATTTCGTCGGCACCTTTCACCGGTGGGTGCGCGGCATCTCCCCGATCGCCGCGGGAATGCAGCTTGTGCTGTCACCGCCGTTCGTGCTCCTCGTCGTGCTGTTCGGCGGTGCAGTCCTGCTCACGAACGGTGACCTGACACCGGCCGACCTGCTGCCCTTCCTGCTGCTCGGACTGGGCCTGACCGCTCCGGTGGCGGCTCTCGGCCACGGCTTCGACGAGATACAGGCCGCCCGGCGCGCGGTCGGCCGGATCCGGGACGTACTCGACGTGCCGTCGCTACCGGAGCCCCCGCACCCGGTCGCACCGCAGGGACACCGGGTCGAACTGCACGGGGTCCGCTTCGGCTACGACGACGGACGCGAGGTGCTGCGCGGCATCGACCTGGTCCTCGAACCCGGGACGGTCACCGCGCTGGTTGGGCCCTCGGGAAGCGGAAAGTCCACGCTGGTTCAGCTGTTGCCGCGGTTCTTCGACCCGGCCCGAGGTTCGGTTGTCCTCGGCGGTGTCGATCTGCGCGAACTCGAAAGCCGGGAGCTCTACCGGATGGTCTCCTTCGTCTTCCAGGACGTTCGCCTGCTGCGCGCCTCGATAGCGGACAACATCGCGCTGGCGGTACCGCATGCCGACCTCGACGACGTGATCCGCGCCGCCCGGCTGGCGAACGTTCACGATCGAATTCTCGAGCTGCCCCGCGGATACGAGTCGGTGATCGGTGAGGATGCCGGACTGTCGGGTGGCGAGGAACAGCGGATCTCGCTCGCACGCGCACTGCTGGCCGAGACCCCTGTTCTGGTACTCGACGAGGCGACCGCCTTCGCCGACCCGCAGACCGAACAGGCCGTGCGCCGGGCCCTGGCGACGCTGGAGGGTGATCGGACCATTCTGGTCATCGCCCATCGCCTGGAGACGATCGCCGACGCCGACACCGTCGTGATGCTGGACGACGGGCTGATCGTCGAGCGCGGCAGCCCGGCCGAACTGCTGGCAGGCGACGGGAAGTTCGCCGCGTTCTGGCGGTCGCACCTGTCAGCGGGCAACAACGGGATCGATCCGGAGTGGGAGGAGCGGCCGTGACGACGAATGGCCTGGTCGATCCGGTGGAGATGTACCTCCGGACCATTTTCGAGCTGGAAGAGGAGGGAGTGGTGCCACTTCGGGCCCGGATCGCCGAAAGAGTTCGGCAGAGCGCGCCGACCGTCTCGCAGACCGTGGCGCGGATGCAGCGCAACGGTCTGGTGCGGGTAGCTGACGACCGGCGTCTGGTGATGACGGAGCCGGGCCGCCGACGGGCCATGCGGGTGATGCGCAAGCACCGCCTGGCCGAGTGCCTCTTGGCGGACGTGATCGGCCTTCGATGGGAGGACGTTCATGTCGAGGCTTCCCGATGGCAGCACGTGATGTCCGACGCGGTGGAGAGCCGGTTGACGGAAATCCTCGGCCACCCCGCCATGTGCCCGCACGGCAGCCCCATTCCCACCGGGGAGGAGTGTGGCACTGGCCTTGCCTCCGTCCTCACCCTGACGGACGCCGCGACCGCCACGGAGAGCACGGTGATGGTCGTCCGGATCGGTGAACTGCTTCAGAGCGATCCCTCGGTCCTGCTGCGCCTGAAGCGCGCCGGGGTACGGCCCGATCACGCGGTCGCAGTCATGGCTACCGAGAACGGCGTGAAAGTGACCGGGGACGAGCGGGCGACGATCCCCCACGAACTCAGTGACCACATCTTCGTGGAGATGCCTGGTGGCTTTCCGCAAGGAGGCGAACCCCGATGATTCGCATGCTGCTGCGCGTCCTTGGCCACGAGTATGCCCGGCCGATGCTCCGCACCGTGGCCCTGATGGCGACGACCGCGATCGCCGAGGGTCTGTCCTACGCCCTGCTGGTTCCCGTACTGCGGGCCCTGTTCGGCGACGCGCCCGCCGATGCCTGGCCCTGGCTGCTCGGGTTCGGGGCCGCGGTCGCGGCCTACGCCGCGCTGCGCTATGCCGGCGATCTGTCCGGCTTCCAGGTCGGGACCACGCTCCTGCGCGGCACGTACCACCGGCTCGGCAATCATCTGGCCCGACTGCCCCTCGGCTGGTACGGCGTCGGTCGCGTCGGTGAGGTGTCCGCCCTGGCCAGTCGCGGCGTCCTTCAGGCGATGAGCGTGATAGCGCACCTCCTGGCACCCCTCATCTCCGCCTGTGTGACTCCCCTGACGATCGCTGCCGTGATACTCGCCCTCGATTGGCGGATGGGGTTGGCCGCCTTGGCTGCCGTGCCGGTCGTGGCGACGATTCACACCTGGGCGGGACGCTCGATGGCCGCCGACGATGCGGAGCGCGCTGAACGCGACCACGAGGCCACCGGGCGGGTCATCGAATATCTCCGGGCCCAGCCGGTGCTGCGCGCCGGCGGCCGGACTGCCGAACGCTTCCGGTTGCTCGACGACTCGCTGCGGGAAGTCCAGCGCGCCTCCCGCCGCTCCACGCTGTCGGCACTGCCCAGCGCAGTGGGCTTGACGCTCACGGTGCAAGCGATGTTCACCGTATTGCTGGCCCTGGGCGCCTACCTCGCGCTCGGCGGGAATGTCGATACGGCGGAGGTTTTGACGATCCTGGTGCTGGCCGCCCGCTGCGCGGATCCGCTGCTGTCGCTGGCGGACATCGGTGGCAAACTCCGCGGCGCGCGTTCGGTGCTGGCGGGCCTCGACACGGTATTGCGTACCGAGCCGCTGCCGGAGGCTGCCGAGCCGGTCCAGCCGCTACGCCATGACCTGGAGTTCGAGTCCGTCACCTTCCGGCACGGCGACCGCACGGTGATCGACAACGTGTCGTTGTCCGTGCCGGAGGGGCAGCGGCTTGCCGTCGTCGGACCGTCGGGTGCCGGCAAGAGCACATTGCTGCAGTTGCTCGCCAGGTTCTACGACGTCGACTCGGGCGGGGTCCGCGTAGGAGGTGTGGACGTGCGCGCGATCAATACGGAGGTGTTGATGGCGCAGATCGCCATCGTCTTCCAGGATGTCTATCTCTTCGACGGCACGATCGAGGAGAACGTCCGTCTGGGCCGTCCCGACGCCGACGAAGCAGAGGTACGGGCGGCAGCGACCGCGGCGCGGTTGGACGAGGTGATCGAGCGGCTGCCCGGCGGATGGGCGACGAATGTCGGCGAGGGCGGCGCACTGCTGTCGGGTGGTGAACGCCAGCGTGTCTCGATCGCGCGAGCGCTGCTGAAGAACGCGCCCATCGTGCTGCTGGACGAGGTGACCTCCGCCCTGGACCCGGTGAACGAGGCGGCCGTCCACAAGGGCATCGAGCGGCTGATGGCGGGCCGCACGGTTGTGATGATCGCGCACCGGATGCGGACCGTCCAACGCGCCGATCGCGTCGTCTTCCTGGACGGCGGCCGGATCGTGGAGGCAGGCAGCCACGACGAGTTGTTGCGCCGCGGTGGCCGCTACGCCGATTTCTGGGCAATTTCCATGGCCCCGTCAGCGAGTGAATGAGTAGGTCTCCCGACCGAGGCCCGTGGAGGCGCTGGTGACCAGCGCCGTGCGCCGCGTCGGGGAGGCCCCCCATGCGGACGCCCCGAGGCGGTTGGGGGCCGGAGAAGCGGCTCTACCGGTACGCCGACTGCGGCCCCGCTCCGCGCAATCGACAAGGTCGGCCGGGCCAAAGGCGGCCCGCTGCACGGCATTGGCCGTCCTCGTACGCCGTACCCGTCAGCCCGGTGGGCCAATGGCGTGAACGGTGCCGCACCGGCCACGCATGGGCTCTTTCTCCGCAGCTGACACCAACGTTCAATCATTAAGGAGAACTCATGTCCTCGACTGTGACGACGACGAGCACCGCACCACCCGTGGACCAGCCACGCCGGCCCGGGCTGGTGCTGTTCATGGTCTGCGTCGCGATCTTCATGCTGATGCTCGACGCGACCGTCGTCTCCGCCGCGCTCGCCGACATCCGCTCACACTTCGACGCCTCCATCGATGGGTTGCAGTGGGTCATCGACGCCTACTCGATCCCGTTGGCCGGCGTCCTGCTGACCTTCGCCACGCTCGGCGACCGGTTCGGGCGCCGGCGGATGTTCGTCATCGGCATGAGCGTGTTCACCGCGGCATCGTTGGCGTTGGCGTTCGCGGGCACCATCGTGCTCCTCGACATCTTGCGCGCGGTGCAAGGCGTCGGCGCCGCCATGCTGTTCGCCACCGCGCTGCCGCTGCTGTCGGTCGCGTTCCCCGAGACGGCGGCCCGGGCGAAGGCGATCGGCATCTACGGCGCCGTGATGGCGGGCGCGACCGTCGCCGGCCCGGTCATCGGCGGCGCGCTCGTCACCCACTTCGGCTGGCGCTCGATCTTCACCATCAACGTGCCGATCGGCATCGCCATCATCGTGCTGGCCGCGCTGAAGATGCCCGAGTCGGCGAGTACCCCGGACCGCCGCTCCGACTGGCTGGGCGCGCTGCTGCTCACCGGCGGCCTCGTGGCCGGCGTGTTCGCCCTGACCCGGAGCAACGCGCTCGGCTGGTCGTCGGGGACGGTCATCGGCTTGATCGTCACCGCAGTCGTTCTGCTGGTCGCCTTCCTGGCCTGGCAGGTGCGGGCAAAGAACCCGCTGTTCGACATCTCGATGGCGAAGAAGCCCGGGTTCTCCGGCACCGCGATCGTGTCGGTCGCGCATATGGCCACGCTGATGGCCGCGTCCAACTACCTCGCGCTGTTCCTCATCGGCACGCTCGGCTACACGCCGTTGGAGATGGGCCTGCGGCTGGTGCCGATCAGCGTCGGCGCGATGATCGCAGCGCCACTGACCGCGATCTTCGCCAGACGCGTGTCGATCGCGGTCTCGCTGCCGGTCACCATGTCGCTGGTCACCGCGGGCATGTACCTGATGGGCAACTTCGGCTACGACAGCGACTGGACCCACTTCCTGCCGGGCATGCTCGTCGGCGGTCTCGGTATCGGCGCGCTCACCGCGGTCAACCAGGCCGCGTCGTTGACCTTCGCCTCGCAGGAGAACGCAGGCATGGCCAGTGCCACGTTCGGCACCCTGCGGCAGGTCGGCATGGCCATGGGCGTCGCCGGGCTCGGCGCGATGTTCAGCCACGTCGGCGAGGACAAGGCGGAGTCCGGGCTTGCGGCCGTCCCCGGGTCCGGCGCGGTGCCGCAGGACTTGAAGGACCGGTTCGTCGAAGGGATAGGGTCCGGGGCCGGCCACCAGGTGGTCGAGGCGGTGCCGTCGCAATTCCACGACAGCGTGCCCGCGCTGACCCAGGTCGCCGACACCGCGTCGATCGACGCGATGAACGCCCTGGCCAACCTGGGCGCGGTCATCGGCGCGGTCTCCGTGGTCCTCGCCCTGATCGCCTTCGCGGTCGACCGCCGCCGGGTCGGCAAGGCCAGCGAGCAGGCACGGGAGCCGGAGCCGGAGCCGGTGTGATCTCGGGCTCGACACCACTCCCGCCGAAGTACGTGGCAGGAGTGGTCCCGAGCACCGCGCCGCGGGACGGGGTGCCGCTGTTGTCCGTCGAGGTCGACAACTCCCATGAGACCGCTCAGGACCGAACAACTGGAGAAGTACGGCCGCTTCTTCCGGCTGACGATGAAGGGCACCGACGGCAAGGAGCGCGCGATGTGGCGCACCCGCTGGATGGTCCTGGGATCAACTCGCCGAGATGTGGGCGTATGACGCCGCAGAAGGCAGGATGCGACATGGCCGTGCGGGCTTGCTTGATCTTCACATCTCAAGAACCCGCGCGGCCGTCGTCATGTCACGGCCTGCGATCAATCGCGGTGGCCGCAGGTTCAGGGACCGACGTACTCGAAGACCCCGCCGTACGGGTGCCGCAGCACGGCGCGGTGGCCATTCGGTGTGGGGGAGGTAGCAACCATCACCTCGGCGCCTGCAGCCACCGCCTCCTTCACCGCTGCGTCCAGGTCTGCGACCGCCAGGGTGGCCGCCACGCCGGCAACCCGCTGCGCGGCCTCGTCCGGACCGCTGAACAGCAGGAAGGGGCCGACGCTTGCCAGGGTGACCCCGGCGAAGGCGAAACGGGATGCGGTGCTTCCGGTCAGTTTCTCGTAGAAGGGCACAGCCGCGTTCAGGTCCTCGACGCGCTGCCGCACGACCACTGATTCGATAGCCATGACCGACATCATCACACCATCGCATCGTCCGGCCTGACTTGGGTGCTGTCCGTGCTCGTGTACATCGACTCTGCGCCGACCAGGGTGCTGCTCGACGAGGTGACGACTGCTGTCGCGACCTGCGTACGAAATCAATCGCGGGTCAGCCCGTTACGACTGGGGCGACGTGGGCGGACGAAGGTGTCGAGCGCGCCCACGGCCGCACGGATATGGGCCGGGCCGCGACGCAAACGCTCTCCCGCGCACCACCAGGACAGCTGCCCGTCCGCATCCCGCGGATGCATGCCCAGGACATGCTCGGCACACTGCGGCCACGCCTGCCGCAGCCGCTCGGTGACGGTCTCCTGCGCGGCATCGGCGACGATCGCCAGCGCAGAGACAGGATCGTCCGCCGAGGCCGGGTACAGGTAATTGCCGTGCCACTCGCCGTTGGCCAGAGCGACGTAGACGTTCTCCGGCTCGTCCGCATCGTATGGCGGAAGGGCCAGCAGTTGCAGGGGTTCCTGCTCGGGAAGGGTCACCGCCAGGTCCCGGTTGAGGAGGGCGAGAGCCCGGTCCCACACGGGGTACTCGCCCGGCGAGACGCGACGGGGCTCGGGGCGGTCGAAATGAGCGCGCATGGGCACCATCCTCCGACACGCAGCAACAGCCCCAAATCGCACCCCACGTCGTTAGAGGTGACAGCGGTCTCCTGCACCTGACAGCGGTCTCCACCCCTGTGCTGCGTCAGGCGCCGCCGCCGCTGATTCCGGGGGCGACGAAGCGCCGGTGCAGGGGGAAGAACTGCGGCGCGGGGTCGCTCTGCACGCCCATTTCGCCCTTGAGTACGGGTGCGATCCTCTCGGCGATGAACCGGTTGAAGTGGTCCTCCGACTCCCAGATGTCCAGGACGTTGAGGCCGTTGGACACGAACCACGCGGCGTGCAGCACGCACCCGTCCGGAGAGTCCTCTTCCCAGCGCACCCTCTCACGCACCGCGTCGTAGAGGTCGGGTGTGAGCTCGGGCCAGGAAAATGTCATCACGACTGCCATGGGAACGTCCCTCTCACTCACCTGCACGCTTCGCGACCGGTTGGCACGCCGCTTTCCATGACGACGCCAAGTGGCTGACGCCACCGGGGCATGTCGGCGCGCCCATCCGCGGACACAGGGTCTGGTTGAAGCTCGCGCCGACTCCCGTACGCGCCGCATCGCGCTTGGGCTGGCGCATCTACCGTCCATGTCCGTTGCCGGGCCCGCTCTTTGCCTGCGCCGTGGTCTCCGCTATGGTTGCAAGTAAGTACTTACTTGCAACCAGAGGGGTGGGCCGTGGACAGTCGTACGCGCGTCGTGGCGGAGGCCATGCGGCTCTTCGGTGAGCAGGGCTACGCCAAGACGACGATCGCCGAGATCGAACGCGCCGCAGGGCTCTCGCCTGGGTCCGGTGCCCTCTACCGGCACTTCCGCTCGAAGGAGGAGCTGCTGGCCGAGGGTGTGCGCTCGAAGGTCGCGGACAACGCCGGGCTGCTCGCGCTCCTCACGGACATGCAGGCCGTGGCCGCGCTGCCGTTGCGCGAGCGTCTGGCGACACTGGCTCGTGCCGGCCTGCGGCGTCTGGAGGAGGAGCGCGACCTCAACCGGATCGTGCTACGCGACCTGGCAACCTTTCCTGCGCTGCTGGAAGAGGTCCGTAAGGGCGAGATGCGCCGTATCCACACCGCGGTGGCGCAGTGGCTGCGGATGCAGGCCGGCCACGAGGAGAGGGACTGGGACGCCCTCGCCGTGGTGCTCGTGGGGGCGGTCTCGCACTTCTGGCTGCTACGGGACGTGTTCGACACCCATCCCAGCGGACTCGATGAGGACCGTTTGGTGGCAGCCTTCGTGGACTTCGCCGAAGATGCCCTCCAACAGCCCGGCTCCTGAGCGGTGCCAGCACAACCGATCAACCAACACAGATGACCGGAGTGACTCGATGAACATCGCATTGTGGACCGCGCAAGGCCTGCTGGCCGCCGTCTTCCTGGGCTCGGGCTTCCTGAAGTCGACGCAGACGAAGGAGAAGATGATTGCCACGGGCCAGACCGGCGTCGCACCCTTCTCCCTGCCGGCGATCCGTGTGGTCGCGGCACTGGAGATCGTGGCGGCTCTCGGGCTCATCGCTCCCCGACTGACTGGCATAGCCCCGGTCCTCACGCCGTTGGCTGCCGTCGGCCTCGCCGTGGTCATGATCGGTGCGGCTGTCGCGCACTGGAGCCTTCGGGAGTACAAGCAGGTTTTCGGCGCCAACATGCTCCTCCTGCTCGTCTGCCTCTTCGTCGCCTTCGGCAGGTTCTGAGCGCCGGCACTCCCGCAGACGCTCCGGGCAAGGACCAGCCTTGGCTCCCCTCCCATTGGGGGGAGCCGGAGCGACCCTCGGGAAATCCACACCGCGGCTCTCGAGACTCGGGCCCCAGCGCTCCACTTAGCCGAACAGAGCGCTTGAGGTGATCTGGATGGTACGGGTGACTCGCCGACGTGCCGGGTCATCGCGAGAAGCCGGCCGGGGCCTGAAGGTCCAGGCAGGCGGATGTCGCTCAGCGGGCTGAGGTCAGCGAAACGAGTCGATGTTCTCGCGTACCCAGTCGTCGTAGGTGCGCAGGGGACGGCCGATGATGTCTTGCACGGACGGCCGCTGGTCGAGGGTCCACTGAACGAGTTCGGCGAATCGGGCGCCGTACTCTTCAAGGGCGTACAGCGTCACGTCGATCGCACCCTCCGGCCAGCCAAGGCGTTGCCAGATCGCCCGGCTCTCGTCCGGTGCCAGCTCGACCGTATCCATGTGGCGGTTGAGAGCGGCGCTGATGCTCCGTACGCGTGAACGTGTGCTCAGCGGCGGGCCCACCGCCTCGATGATCCTCCCGATGCAGCCATCACCGATCAGAGCGGCAGTCGCTACGGCGGCGAGGTCCTCTTCATGGATGAAGGGGTAGTGACCCCGGTTGAGGAAAGCCTCTCGGACCACGCCATCGGCGCGGACGGTGTCGGGCCAGTCCGACCCTGTCGCCGGGTAGGTCCCCTCGATGACGGAACCCATCACGGCCGACGGCCGGATGTGCGTCCAGGCGATGCCCGAGCGTTCCACCGCCTTCTCGATCGCCAGCCAGAACCAGGTCTCCGGTGGATTCGCCTCCTCGTACTCCGGCCCATGCGACGACAACAGGACGATCTTCCTGGCGGCGGCGTCCCTCGCCAGGGTCAGGGCGTCCTGGACCGTCGACGGATGGGCGCCTGCGAGGAACACGGCCTCTACGGCGTCGAAGGCCCGAGCGCACTCCAGCGGCCGGGTGATGGAACCTTCGACGACTTCGACCGTGTCGGGCCAGCCGTCGCACTGGTCCGGCTCGGCGATCACCCGAACATGCCGACCCAGGGCGAGCAGTTGTCGTGCCAGGCACCGGCCGACGATCCCGGTCGGGCTGTTGCCTTCATCCTTACGCGGGCTGACGACGGTCAGCAGGTAGACGCCTTCGGTCTTGGGCGCCGTCTCGTTCCGCTCGAACCTGTCCACAGCAAGACCCTTTCAACGCGTTGACGTGGATCTTGCACCTGGTCCGGGCATCGGACGGCCTCTGCCGTACCCCATGGCCGCGGGACCACGGCTGCGGATCGAGGTCGAAAACCCTACCAGGAGAAGCGAAAGGCCCGCAGCAGGCCACGGCGTCGGGGCATCCAGGGCACGGCCGCGGACGGCACCAGTTACTACATGAGCGGTACCTGCCCGACGGCTCTGTCTGCGCGACGCCTCAGGGCAACGCCACCGCCAACGGCACCCTGATCACCGTGTGGACCTGCACCGGATCGGAGACCCAGCGGTGGAAGTGCGAGCACGGTCTGATCGTCCACAAGGCGAGCGGCAGGTGCATCACCCTCGAGGCCAACGGCGCGAACACCAACGGCGCGCTGCTGACCCTGTGGACCCAGGGCAGCCCCTCCTGACGTCCAGGACTGGGTGGTGAAGGGCTTCTGGTCCCGCACCGCTCCGACAACGACGGAAGGGGCCGGCCCGTATCCGTGTCGGCCCCTCTCCTGCCAGCTGCGTCAGCGCTCCCCGGCCTCGTCCCACCGCACGCCGCCGATCCGGCGCATGCTCCGGACCTCGGCCGGCCGCCCCAGGTAATTCACGGGCGGTGCGCCCGCCATCCGTCCTATCGTGTTCCGCTGCCGTCCATGCCGAGACGGCCCGACGAGAGAGGCCGCGGAGTGCCGGACGTGTACAAGGTCATGCTGGATGCCGAGCTGAGCAAGGCGTTCGACGTGTGGTCCGGCTATCTGGACGCCGACACGGGTGAGGACCCACAAGTCCGTGCTCGGCTGCGCTCCATGCTGGAGTCGGCCCGCACGGCCTACTCCGAGGGAGATCGCGCGTCCGCACACGCCCTGGTGGAGGGCATGTACGACGACGCCCGGGAAGCCGGCCTTCTCTGGGCTCCCTTGCCGCCTCGCCCCTGCGAGGCCGACGGGCAGGCGCGCGACTACGCCAAGGACGAACTGCGGCAGATGCTCCCTGTTCACCAGCGCGAGGACCTCGAGAGCGTCGCGATCTACCTGAGGGTCACGGGCCGCCGCCTCCAGACCGCCCCCGGCCTCGATGACGCCACCCGCCAGGACATCCTCTACGTCACCGCCCGCGCCGGGATGGCCCTCGACCTCGCCCACCTGACAGCGGCGCGACGCGAACTCGAGCGCCTGAAGACGATTGCGCGACGCTGGGGCGTGGAGCCCTGAGAGCCGAGTCTCAGGGCCGGTCTGTCCGGTGCTCACCTTCAATCCGTTGGCCGGCCTGAGCGAACCAGTCGCCCGCTGACTCCGGCGCGTCCCCCAGGGCCAACTTCGACCTGCACGACATCACCGCTGTCCTGGCCCACCGCTGCACCGCAGCCACGTCATCGGCCACGTCGAACAGTTCCCGAGCCGTCTGCTGCGCCTCCCGAACCCAGTCAGCGAAAGGATCTTCGGCCAGGACCGCGGCCAACCTCTCGCGGGCCGCCGTCGCGTCGCCGACCAGCCCAGCGGCCACCCCGGCGTTGAAGCTGTCCCACAAAAAGCCAGGTCGAGCCGGTCGGGACAGCAGGCAGCGAGCCACAGCGGTCAGGTCGGCGAACCGGTCCCTGATTCCGGCCACCTGCTCTTCAGCAGTGCCGGCGAGCACGGAGGCCACGGAAGCGAACTGCACCTCGTCGCGGAACGGTTCCGACCCTCGGGATCGCTCGACGAAGTCGAACGTCACATGTCCGACGTCCTGCCACAGCCACATCACTCCGACCGTCAGCCCGCTGCCCTGGCTCCACTGCGGCGACGGGAACTCGACGACGCCAAGCCACCATCCGTGATCGTCGAGCCAGAGCCGCGATCGGCCCCGTTGGCGGAGGCCGAGAGGACGGAGTCGTTCCCGAGCTGCCGCGGCGACCAGTCGTGACGCAGGAGAGAGAGCTGCCATGCCCAGCATTCTCGTCCACCCGCACATGGGCATCGGCGCCGATCCGCAGGTTGTTCAAAGACGAGCGAAGTGAGGCGAAAAGCAGCACCGGCCGTTTTCAAGGCTCTGTCCGCAGTTCCGTGAATCCGCAGGTCAGGGTCGGGAACGGCGGATCGTTTTCGGCAAGGTGTTTCGTGCCGTGGCGAGCAAGACGGTCGAGGATGTGCTGTTTCCCGGAACCGGTGTGCGAGTGGAGCGCGTGACCGACTCCTGTGACGCCTTGGTGGTGGAGGCGGTGTCCACCTGTCGGCCGGGCCTGTGCCCGGACTGCCGGAAGCATGGCAAGACGCGTGCACAGCTCGTACCAACGTGCCCTGGATGAGCATCCGTTGGGCTACCGGCGGGTCGTGGTCCGGCTCCGGGTGCGACGGTACTTCTGCGACCGCAGGAGCTGTTGCCGCCGAACGTTCGTCGAGCGGATCGCCGGTCTACTCCTCCGGTCCCGGATTCTCAACCAGCCATGATCTGCACGGAGTCGCGGACAGAGCCGTTTCCTAGGTTTTCGCGGATGCTGCAATTCGGCCGTGGCTGGTGGTTTCGTCTCACTGACGGCTGATTGCCCGTGAGATGCCGGCGGTGACGGTTGTGGCGAGGACCCAGCCGGCAGCGGTCAGCCCGTAGGCAAGCCATTGTCCGATGCCTCGTGGTGCGAAAGCCGCCTCCTGCCCGAAGGTGATAATGGGGATCAGCAGGTCGAGCGTGTAGAAGACAGCGTTGAACGGCGGTGCCTTTCCCGCTTCGAGCGGTGCGGGGGAATGGACTGCGAAGAAGATCGCACCACAGGCGAGGAGAGCCATGAGCCAGAGGCCGGCGCGCAGAGGCCGGTAGCCGTAGCCGACGGTCGTGTCCTGGACGTAACCCCAGACGCGGACGTGCGGTGGAAGCGTAGCTCGCCGATGGCGTTGCTTGGCCAGCAGCACCGTGCGTGCTTCGTCCTCGTGTCCGAGCCGCCGGTACGCGGCTGCGAGCTGTTCGTACGGCTGCGGGACGTAGCCGTCGGTGCCGCGCCGGAGCCAGTCGAGCCGTTCGGCCGCTGCCAGGGGGGATGCGAGGGCGTCGTAAGTGGTCTCGGCCAGCCGGATGTCTGCCGGCCAGGTGTCCGGGGTGTCATACAGGGTGCCCAGATGGGCGTTGCGCGCATCGACGGTGCCGTCGATCGGCCGCTGGGTACGCAGATCTGTCTCCCGGGCCTGGGTCATCCGCAGGGACAAGGCGGTCTCGCCAGGATGTGTGAGCGTGGTGTCGCGGAAGCTGAGCTGCGTGCCGATGTTGCTGCCGTCAAGCTGGATGCCGCCGTTGACGGTGAGGCCCCGCCCGAGGTCGAAATTGCGGGTGACATGAACGTCGACAGCCTCCAGCGCGACGTCGTCGGCGTTGTTGAGAACGGCGCCGCAGAAGCCGATCGCGGCCGAGACCACGGCACCGGACAGGATGATCCGCCCCTCCGCTCTGAAGCCCGGGTGGAAGGTGAAGTCCTCGGTGATCCGGACATGGTAGGCGTCCAGTGCGTTGCCGTCGGGATTGCTCAGGGAGGCGCCCTCCAGGTCGAACTCGCCGTCGATGGAGGCACCGGATACGCGGAATCCTCCCTGGACAGCCAGGTTGGTGCACAGCACGTCGCCGCCCACGGCGACATGGACCGCGGATATCGCCTCGGACCCCGGTGCCGTGACCACGGTGTCGCGGAGGTCCAGGTCACCGTGGATCTCGGCGCGGTTCAGTATGAGGGGTCCGGTCAGGTGGCATCGGGACAGCACCAGTCGGCCCTCGATCTGGGCCATGTCGGCGGCAAGACCCGGCAGGGAGCTTCCGGGGAGGACCAATTCGCGGAGCCTGGCGCCCTGTAGCAGGGGTACTTCGTCGAACCGGCAATCGGCCAGGACAACCGGCACGGCGATCTCGGCGAATCGCAGGTCCAGGCTGCCTGCGATGCGGGCGCCGGTGAGGCGGAGTGCCGGGCGGTCACCCGGGGCGGGATCGGCGCCGGCACCCAGCAACAGCGCCTCAATGACGTCGGCCCGTATCGCGGATTCCGCCGATGACGTGCCGTCGCGGACATCGACGGCAGTGCCCTGTGTGAAGGAGTTCCACAACAGACGTTCAGCAGCACCAAGTTCATCAAGACGCATGATTGACGATCATGTCGGTGCGGACCCACCCAGGACAAGACCTGACAGCCGACCTTGCAGACGAGGCAGCCACGGGTACGCCTGCGCGGGGCATGTCCCTTCACGCAACCGCGGACAGAGCCGTTTTCAAAGATCCTCATCACGCATACGCGCGGCTGGCCCCCGCCCCGCGCCCGCGGGGGGCGCTCAGCCCGGCCAGGTGAGGAAGCCTCCGACGATGGTGCCGTAGGCGAGGTGCGCGGCGAGGGTGACGGTGGGTGTGCCGGGGCCGTAGTTGAGCATGAGGAAGCCGGGTGGTTCCAGCAACGCGACGCGGGGGGCGCTGGTTTCGGGTGTGCCCATGCGCGGGTGGACGAGGGGCAGCAGGATGTTGACCAGCGCGGTGGCGGCGAACAGGCCGTGGGCGAGGCCGAAGACGCATCCCAGCCACCAGCTGCTGTAGCCGATGGCGGCGAAGACCGCGTAGTAGATCAGGGCGAAGAGCTGGCCGTTGACGAAGTGTGCGCCGTAGCCGAGGGCCTTGGCACGGGTCCGGTTGCTGGTGAAAGCGGTGCCGAGCAGGAACGGCAGGTCGATGCGGGTGAGGTTGAAGGCGTTGGCTGCCCGCAAGCCCGTGGTCAGGACCAGGGTACCGGCGAACCCGCCCGCCAGAGCGGCCCAGATGCTCATCGAGTGGCCTCCCCGACGGCGCAGGCGGCGCTGATCAGAGCGAGGTGGGACAGGCCCTGGGGCAGGTTGCCGAGGAAGGCGCTCGTGGTGGGGTCGGTCTCCTCGCTGTAGAGACCAACGTCGTTGCCGAGAGTCACGAGCTGGTCCATGAGGGACACGGCTTCCTCTGTGCGGCCGCACCGGGCGAGGGCTTCGACAAGCCAGAAGGAGCAGGCGAGAAAGGCGCCCTCGGCGCCGACGATGCCGTCGGCGCCGAGGTACCGGCTGACGTAGGGGCCGTCCTGCAAGGTCCGCTGGATGGCGGCGACGGTTGCGTACATGCGGGGGTCGCCGGGCGGCAGATAGCCGTGGAGCAGACCGAGGAGGAGCCCGGCGTCCATGTCGTCGCTGTCGGCGGAGCGTACGTAGCTGTTGCGGTGGGGGCTGAAGCAGCGGGTGTCGACGAAGTCGGCGATGGCCTGTCGTTCGCGCCGCCACAAGGGCGCGTGGCAGTCGGGGATCAGGTGGCGTGCGGCGAGGTCGAGGGCGCGGTCGAGGGTGACCCAGCACATCATCTTTGACTGGGTGAAGTGTTGGGGTGTGCTGCGGACCTCCCAGATCCCCGCGTCCGCCTGCTGCCATGTGGCGCAGATGAAATCGGCGGTCTGGGCCAGTCGGCGGGCGATGTCGGCGTCGAGCCGGTGGCCTGCTGTGGTGTAGAGCCAGGCGGTCTGCAGGAGTTCCCCGTAGGTGTCGAGCTGCAGCTGGCCCGCGGCAGCGTTGCCGACGCGCACGGGCGCCGAGCCTCGGTAGCCCGGCAGGGGCAGGATCTGCTCGGTTGCGCGGGTGCCGCCGTTGAGGCGGTACAGCACATTCAGGCGGGGGTGGGTGAGCTGGGAGGCGTGCATGAGCCACCAGAAGTAGCTGGTGGCCTCCGGCGCGCATCCCAGTTTCAGGAAGGCGTCCAGGGTGAAGGCGGAGTCCCTGATCCAGCTGAAGCGGTAGTCCCAGTTCCTCTCCCCGCCCAGCTCCTCGGGCAGGGAGGTGGTCGCGGCTGCGGCGACCGCGCCCGAGGGGGCGAACACCAGCAGTTTCAGGGCGAGGGCGCTGCGCAGGACCGCCTCGCGCCACGGTCCGGTGTAGGTGCGGTCCTCGCTCCATCGGCGCCAAGTGGCGACGGTGTGGTCCAGGCGCGCCTCGCACTCCGTACGGGTGGGCAGGACCAGCGGCTCCTGATGTGCGTACGCGAGCGCGACCATGCCCCGCGTACCGGCATCGGCCCGGAACCGGGCGGTGACCGAGTCGTCCGTGCCCTGCGGCTTTCCCGCGTCCCAGGCGCAGATCGCGACGGCATCGGGACCGCAGGCCGCCACCGGGATCCCGGAACGCCGCGTCATGTGCGGTGCGCGCGTGCCGTACGCGAATCGCGGCTGGACGCTCCAGCGCATGGGAACGCTGCCGGAGACGCCCTCGATCCGCCGGACCAGTTCCCGCCCGGGCGTCAGGGAGACGTTGTCGGAGAGGGTCAGCGCATCGGTCAGCCGGACCGTGCCGTGAGCGGTGGTGAAGGTCGTCTCCAGCACGTTGGTGCCGGGCAGGTAGCGGCGGCCCGCGGTGTACGGCACGTCGGGCTGGAGAAGGAACCGGCCGCCGCGGACGGAGTCGAGCACGGCGGCGAACAGGCTGGGCGAGTCCAGGTCAGGCCAGGCCAGCCAGTCCACCGAACCGTCGAGGGCGATGAGCGCGGCGGAGCGACCGTCCCCGATCACCGCATAGTCCCGCAGCTGCGCGTACCCGTCGGCGCGTACCGGCTGCGTCGCGTCCGGCGCCTTGGATGTGCGGTGCGATGCGGGAGGCGTGGCTGTCACCTTCAGGACCACCTTCTTCGTGCTGTCACCCAGTCGGGTCGGGGCGGTCGAGAAGGTCGCTCAGCGGGATGTCGGGGTCGGCGAGCCTCGTGGCGTCGACCGGGTGCCCGGAGGTCACCAGGGCGCGAATCGGGTCGGTGACGTCCCAGACGTTGACGTTCATGCCGGCCAGCACCCGGCCCTCGGAGAGCCAGAAGGCGATGAATTCGCGGGACTCCCTCCGTCCGCGGAAGACCACCTGGTCGTAGCCGCCGGGTTCGACGTAGCCGGTGTACTCCATGCCCAGGTCGTACTGGTCGGTGAAGAAGTACGGAACTCGGTCGTAGGCCACGTCCTGGCCGAGCATCGCCTTGGCCGCGACCTGCGGCTGGTTGACGGCGTTGGCCCAGTGCTCGACACGGATGTGCTTGCCGAGCAGTGGGTGGAAGGCGTTGGCGACGTCGCCCGCGGCGTAGATGTCCGGGTGCGAGGTACGCAAGTGGGCGTCGACGCGAATGCCGTTGTCGACCTCCAGGCCGGCGGCGTCGGCAAGCTGGGTGTTGGGGGTGATGCCGACTCCGACGATGACCGCGTCGGCGGTGACGCGGCGGCCGTCGGTCAGCAGCACACCGCTCGACCGTCCGCTGTTCCCCGTGATCTCGGCGACCTGGACACCGAAGCGCAGGTCGACCCCGTGATCGGTGTGCAGGTCGGCAAAGATCTGGGAGGCCTCGCGGCCCAGCACGCGCAGCAGCGGCAGCTCCGCCATCTCCAGCACGGTGACCTCCACGCCGGCCGCGCGGGCGGCAGCCGCGGTCTCCAGCCCGATCCAGCCGGCGCCGATCACCACGATGCGGGACGCGGACTCGAAGGATTCCTTGATGCGGTCACTGTCGGCGAGTCGGCGCAGGTAGAGCACTCCGTCGAGGTCGGCTCCGGTCACGGTCAGGCGACGCGGTGAGGAGCCGGTGGCCAGGAGCAGCTTCGCGTAGCCGATGGGGCTGCCGTCATCGAGCGTCACCTCGTGTCCGGACGGGTCGATGGCGGTGACCGGGGCGCCCACGCGCAGGTCGACGTCGTGCTCGGCGTACCACTCGGGGGGATGGACGTAGACGGTGTCACGGTCGGCCTTGCCCAGCAGGTAGCCCTTCGACAGCGGCGGTCGTTCGTAGGGGCGCTCGCTTTCCTCTCCGAGCAGCACGATCGGGCCGTCGAAGCCCTCCTCCCGGAGGGTCTGCGCTGCCTTCGCACCGGCCAGGCTGGCTCCGACGATCACGAATGCTGTGTTCGCGGCCATGTTCTCTCCTCTGCTGCGTCGGCTCGGCCCGCCGGCGGATGGCGGGCGCTCGGCGATCCGCTCCTGCCGGCGTCGCACGTGCCCGGGCCATCGTCGTCGATAGCCCTGCGCTGTCAGCGGTTGATGTGTTTCCCGGTGTGTCCCCGGCAGGTCGTCACCGGAGACCGTGGCACCCGGACTGTTCGTCGGCGGCCGGCTGCGTCAGACTGCGGCGCGCTTGGCGGGCAGTTCGGCCTCCAGCTGCTCGAACAGCTCGTTGCCGGAGGCGGTGAACTTGGCGATGCCCTCGTCCTCCAGCACCCGGACCACGTCGTCGTAGGACACTCCGACCGTCTCCAGGTCGTCGAGGACCTGCCGGGATGCCGCGTAGGTGCCTTGGATGGTGTCGCCCTGGATGTGGCCGTGGTCGGCGACCGCGCGCAGGGTCTGCTCCGGCATGGTGTTGACCACCCCTGGCGCCACCAGTTCGTCGACGTAGCGGGTGTCGGCGTAGGCGGGATCCTTCACCCCTGTGGAGGCCCACAGCGGGCGCTGGGGGCGCACCCCGGCCGTGGTCAGCGCCTGCCACTCCTCGGATGCGGTGGACTGCTGGAAGTGCTGGTAGGCCAGGCGCGCGTTGGCGATCGCGGCCCGCCCGCGCAGGGCCAGCGCCTCCGGTGTGCCGATCTTGTCCAGTCGGCTGTCGACCTCGGTGTCCACCCGGCTGACGAAGAAGGAGGCCACCGACGCGATGGACGCCAGGTCACGCCCCGCCGCATGGGCCTGACCCACGCCGTCCAGGAAGGCGCGGAGCACCTGGTCGTAGCGGTCGAGAGAGAAGATCAGCGTCACGTTGACGCTGATGCCTTCCGCAAGCGCGGTGCTGATCGCCTGCAGGCTGGGAAGGGTGGCGGGGATCTTCACGAACAGGTTCGGCCGGTCCACCAGCCACCACAGGGCCCGTGCCTCGGCGACCGTCGCCGCCGTGTCATGGGCGACGCGCGGATCCACCTCGAGCGACACCCGTCCGTCCACCCCGTCACTGGCCTCGTACACCGGTCGCAGTACGTCACAGGCCCAGCGCACATCGAACGCCGTCAGCAGCCGTACGGCTTCCTCCGGCCGTACCCCGCGCCGGGCCAGATCAGCGAGCTGCGCGTCGTAATGGGCACCTGAGCGGATCGCCTTCGCGAAGATCGTCGGGTTGCTGGTGATTCCAACCACCTGCTGCTCCCGCACCAAGTCGGCCAGCCCGCCACCGGCGAGTCGCTCCCGGCTCAGATCATCGAGCCAGACCGCTACGCCTTCGGCGGCCAGCCGGTCCAGGTTCTCACGCATGATCTTCTCCCTTGCGTCTCGCGGGACGCCGTCTACGTGTCGTCCGGATCCTCCACAGATCGGGGGCAGACCTCCTTCCCGCACGCCCCGGTGGCAGGGCCGGGCACGCTCGCACCGCCGGCTGCGGCGCGTAGTTCCACACAACACCGTCCCGGGCGAGGGGCGAGGACCGCATCGATCCCAGCTGCCTGCAGGCCGGTGAGGAAGCCATCGAGGAAGGCGTGGTTGATCGAGCACACCAGCTCAGGTGAACGGGCGGCCAGCGGATGGAACGGACAGTTCAGGAGCCGCAGTTCGGTCGGGGCCTGCCGGTCGGGCTCGAAGCCGTGGGCCTCCAGCACCGACTCGGACAGTGTGAGGGAACGCTCGGGCCCCAGACGGCCGGGACGGCTGCTGGAGCGTGTGGCGGCTCCCAGCTCCTCGCCCCGGCGGCGGGCCGTGCGCAGAGCGGCCACCTGCGCGTCCTCGCCTTGCTGCTGGTCGAGGACCGCATCGATGAGGATCTCGGCCAGGACGTCGGGGCGGCGTTCGGGAATGCTGACGCGGATGTGGGTGTCGGCCGGCTCGTAGACCTTCGGCTTGCGGCCGACCCTGCGGATGCCGCCGGGGTTGTCGTACCGGGATGTCAGCAGCCCGGTCGCGACGAGCTTGTCCAGATGGAAGGCGGCCAGCTTGACCGAGATCCCGGCTTCGGCGGCGGCTTCCTCTCGTGTCACGGGTCGGCGGGCGCGCCGTATGAAGTCGAACAGTCGACGGCGCACCTCGTCCGCGAGCACCGAGACCGCTTCCATTCCCGAAGCGGCGGAGGCCTGAGGAGAAGCCGGGGTCAGTTCAGTCATACATCCCACAATAACTCCAATCAATGTGGGGGTAACTCGTCACGTCAGCGCTCTTGCATGAGAGCTTGACCCTGGTCTCGAATAAGTCCAATACTGATTGGTGAAACTCCTGGAGAGGGGTCATCCCATGCACAGCGAACTGCACAAGCAGGCGAAACAGCCGGTCAGTGCCGCCCTCGCCGGCCCGTACGGGCACCCGATCCATCCGATACTGGTCACCGTGCCGATCGGCGCATGGGTGGGCAGCCTCGTCTTCGACATCGCCTCTCACCTCGTGGACGATCCCGACTTCCTCGCCCGCGGTGCGATGTGGCTGATCGCCGTGGGCGTGATCGGGGCGCTGGCTGCCGCGATGGTGGGCTTCCTGGATCTGTTCGCCATCCCCGCCGGCACGCGCGCCTTTCGCGTCGGCGTCATCCACATGACGCTGAACCTGGTGGTGACCGCCGCGTACGCAGGCAGCTTCCTGTGGCGTCACGCCGGAGACGGGCCGTCCGGCAGCGTCGAGGCGGGGCAGCTCGTACTGAACGCCGTGACGCTGGCCGTGCTCGGCGTCTCGGGGTTCCTGGGCGGCAAACTCGCCTACCACTACGGCGTCCGCGTCGCCGACGAGGCGACCCAGGCCGAGGGTTTTCTTCCCTCCCACGGGCACTCGGCCCGCCATTGACCCGCAGCGCCTCCGGCGCATCCGCACTACGCCGTCACCGCTACCGCTACCGCTCAGGGAGTTCCCCATGGACATCGCCGCACTGATCACCTGGGTGGTAACCGCCCTCGGCGGCTTCTACATGCTCGGCATCTGGCTTTCTCACGGCGGCGCCCGCAGCGGCGACAGCCACCTGCCCGTCCCCGTCGTCTTCGGCCACTTCGCACTCGCCGCCATCGGCCTCGTCGTGTGGATCGTCTACGTGGTCACTGACAAGGACGCTCTGGCCTGGACCGCCTTCGGTCTCCTGCTGCCCGTCGCCCTGCTCGGGTTCGTGATGCTCGCCCGCTGGATCCCCGTCCACCGCGACCGAGCTGCCGCACCGGCCGGTTCCGGCCAGAACGCACCGGCCGAACGCCACTTCCCCGTCCCCGTCGTCGCGGGACACGGGCTCGCCGCCGTCGTGACCCTCGTGCTGGTCCTGCTCACCGCACTTGGGATCGGCGAATGACATGACCCAGCACCTCCACCCCGCCCTGCCCGTCGCCCTCGACCCCGCGGCCGTCCGGGAGAGGGCGAGGCGGGAGAGCTGGCTGCGGGGCGTCTGGCATCGTCCGGGTGAGCGCCCTGATGTGGGCTACCGCTTCGTGCGGCCGGCCGAGGCTTGCTGAGTATCCGCACCGGAGCTGACGTGGCGCTCGGTCTCCTGGGGGCCGTGCCAGTCCAGGCACATGACGGTGGCGTCGTCTTCGAGCCGGCCGTCGGCGGCGTCCCGGACCGCGGATGTCAGCACGAGCGCGGTCTCCCGCGGGTGCAGGTCACGGGTGCTCTCCAGCAGGGCAGGCAGGTCGACCTTCTCGCCATGACGTTCGAGCATGCCGTCGGTAAACATGAGCAGACGGTCACCGGGGCGCAGATCGATGTCCTGAACGCGGTAGGGGTGGGGCGTTGGCACGGACAACCCGAAGGGGTGGTCCACCTTGCAGGTGATCGCCTCCGCAGCCCCCTCGCGCATGCGCAGGGGCCAAGGGTGACCGGCGTTGACGAGCTGGGCCTGCCCGGTGTGCAGATTGATACGCAGCAACTGCCCGGTGGCGTGGCCGTTGCCGTGGTCGGCCAGGGCCTGGTCGGCCCGATGGGCCTGCTCGGCCAGGCCGGCTCCCGCGCGGCGAGCGCCGCGCAGGGCGCTCACCAGGACCGTTGCAGCCAGGGCGGCGTCGATGTCGTGCCCCATGGGGTCGGTCACCGACAAATGCAGGGTGTCGCGGTCCAGGGTGTAGTCGAAGGTGTCGCCGCTGAGGTCTTCGGAGGGCTCAAGGTTCCCGCACAGAGTGAACTGTGCGGCCTCGCACGACAGCGACGGGGGCAGCAGCTGGTACTGGATTTCTGCTGCCAAGGTGGGGGGCCTGGAGCGTTTCCCCCAGGTGTAGAGGTCGGTGAAGCGCCCGTTGGCGATCACGACGTAGGCCAGGATGTGGGCGGCCTCCCCGACCGCGTCGAGGATGTCCTCGCCGGGGTCTCCCGGCAGGAACAGTTCCAGCAAACCGATCGCGTCGCCCCGATTGGTGACCGGCACGATCACCCGCTGTCCCTGACTCGTCGCCTCCTGATACAGCCGCTGGGTGCGGATCACCTGTTCATAGACGCTGCCGAACAGGGGGATCCGCTCCGCTTCCCGTCCTCCTTCCCCTGCCGCGGCGGTGGACAGCCGCGCCACCGCCTTCCCCGTCAGGTCCACGATGAGGAACGAGACCTTCGTGGCCCCGAAACGCCGTCGCAGGTCCTCGGCGACCACGTCGACGGCATCCACCGGAGCCGCCGTCTCCGCCGCCGTCAGCAGCCGGGGAAGGCCAGTCTGCCCACCACTCACGCCACGGCCCCTTCCACCTGCCCCTCCTACCAGCTTGCGAAGCGCCAGGGTGGGCGTCAATCGGTGACCAGCCACGGCAGGGCAAGGTGGTCACGCCATGGGCTCGCGGACATGAGTCAGTCCCGGCGTCCGCCAGGGGTCCGCCCGGGGTCTGCGGGGGGTCTGCCAGGGGCGCGGCCGTCGCCGCTGTGGCCGCGGAGCTCGACGAGGGCCGCCTGGCCGTATCCCTTCCTCTGCTGGGGGCCACGTAACGGGCCCGTGTCCAATGGGACTTGGCAAAGTCCGGACCGGGCGGCGCTGGCGGTGGTCGGGGCGATGACTACCCAGACCAGTCAGCCTTGCCATCCGGTCCCACGAAGACCTGGTGCGCCGGGACGATCGCATCCGGCTCAGTGAGGCTCCGCACTCACCACGCGTGCAGAAACTCGCGTACCGGACCGGCATGATCTTCAGGCCACTGCTGCCGGCGGCCGCGCGCGAAGGAGTGCCCGGCATTCGAGGACTCCGTACGGCTCCCGCCGGCCGAAGGCCGCCACTTCACCGGCTCCGTGGGACTGCTCCCCGCGCACGCGGGGATGGGCGATCTTCCCTTGGGACACGACCTGCTTCAGAGGGCTGCACGGGATGACTCCCCTGGGCGTCCCGAAAAAATACTAGCCATGGACATAGTAGCCATGTACTTTATTCGGCATGAGCAAGGGTTCACCGGGCCCCACGCCCGGCTTTCTGGTGTGGCGGCTCGCCAACAAGTGGCGCGTCGCGGTCGATCGCGCGGTGGCTCCGCTGGGCCTCACCCACGCGCAGTACTCGCTGGTCGCGTCGCTGTACGGCATGCAGCGCGCCGGCGAGCGGCCCAGTCAGCGTCAACTCGCCGACCACACCGGCCTCGAGGCCCTGTACGTCTCGAAGCTGGCACGGGCCCTGGAGTCGGTCGGCCTGGTCGAGCGCACCCGCGATCCACGCGACCCGCGCGCCGTACAGCTCGCCCTCACCGAGCAGGGTGAGGCCGTCACGCGGCAGGCCATCGTGGTGGTCCAGGAACTGCTCCAGCAGTTGCTGGAGCCGCTCGGTGGCCTCGACGCCCCGCGGACGCGCGCGTTCACCGACGAACTGACGACCCTGCTCGACGCACCTCTCGCTCCATCCGTACCGAACGACCAGAGCACTCAGGGGAGAACACCATGACCACCACCGCACCCGTCGCCAACGCCCGCGCCCTCGGCCTGGCCCACTACGCCGCCCGTGGCGTAGCGGAGCACGTCCTGGCGCGGCACGGCATGACGTTTCAGCAGCAGATCGCCCTGCGCGCCGCCGTCACCACCGACACCCCGCAGACGCCGGACGACCTCGTCACCCAGGTCCGGGACTCCCTCAAGGCCGACCCGGCCGACATCCGCGCCACTCTCGACGAGCTGCTGGCCAAGCACCTGCTTGTCGCCGACGGCCCGCACCTTCGACCCACGGACGCGGGACGCGAGCTGAACGACACCGTCGGCGCGGAGACCGCCCCCATCTCCGCCCGTATCTGGGGCGGGATACCCGCCGAAGACCTGGCCGCCGCCGGCCGCGTCCTGGCCCTGGTCGCCGAGCGCGCCAACGCGGAGCTCGCGGTGCTGAGCACCTGACCACCCGACAACCCGACTCGGCTGCGAACGAAGGGCTGCTCGCCGTGCGTGCGGGGGGATGGTCCCGACTGACCTGAACTCGTCGGCCTCGGCTACGCCTGCTCCCCGTGTAAGCGGGGAAGGGCCCCGACCGACCGCCGAGGTTTCCCTCCTCCTGCGGGTCAGCCGGTGCGGCGCGAGCCGGCAAGAGCCAGCCCACTGATGACCACGCCGGTCAGCCCGCCAGCCCGGCCACGATGGCACCGAGTCGCCCGGTGCTCATGGTGAAAACCCTGGCGGCGGCGTGCGCTCCCGGATCGAGGGGGGCACGGTCGTCACCGACGTCACCGACGACGGAGGCAAGCTCTCGGTCGCGGCCGAGCACGCGGGGGCGCGTCTCGTCGCCCGACTGCCTCTGCGGCGGTCGGGTCGGCTCCCGTAGGGGACGGGTCCCAGCGTCCTCCGCCCGAGTACCGCACCGTCCGTCCGTGCCGCACGTCAGGCACACCTGGGCCGCGTCGTGGGCGTCCACGTGGGCCCCGTCGCCCCTGTCGCGGCCGCGGTCGAGGAGGCGGACCGGGAAAGGGGGTCCACACACTTGGCGTCCCCGGACGCCTGCCTCGCGGCCACACTCGCGCACTTGGAAAGCAGGAACATCTCGTCGTTCGCCCGAGGCCCCACCGTCGCCCGTACGCGTGGACTGCGCACAGGAGTTGCGTGCGCAGGAGCGCGGTTCAGGGAGCCGCGGCGCTGCCGGTCCGCCGGTGAGCGCACCTCGACGGGTGGTCGTGTGAGAGTTCGAGCCCAGGCCGTACAGGATCCGCGCGGGGGGCCTTTCAGCCGGTCGCCGGGTGAAGCATCATGTCGAGGTCCATTCCGGCGTACTCGTTGACGAGATACAGGTGGGGACCGTCGAAGGTGCGGCGGTCCTTGCCTGTCTTGGCGTCGAGAACGACGTAGCCGGGACCGGCGTGTGCGTAGACGGCGCCGTGCCAGGCGGTCTGCACCGACGGCATCTCGCGCGAGCGGTCGTCCTCGGAGATCGTCCACAGCACCTTGCGGCTGGTCGTGTCCATCGCCCGCACCTCCTTGTCACCGGAGCACACGACCACCGACTGCTGGTCATAGGCGCAGGTCAGGAAAGAGCTGTAGCCGCCGCCCGTCATCATCCCGGGCACGGCCCTGCCCGTGCGGATGTCATGCAGGGCGGCTTCAGAGGCGAACAGCCCGCCACCCAGGCGATTGACCTGGAGCGACGAGGCGCCCTCCTGCTTCCAGCGGACAGCGCCGTCGGTGACCGACCGGCCGGTGAGGGAGAGGTCCTCGTTCTCGGCGTGCCAGCTGCCCTTCTGCCCCGCCGTCGCCCGGTCGCGGACCTGCACACCGGCGATGACTCCGCTGTCCAGGGCGGCGGCGGCGAAGCCCGGCTGGTTCCACGCCACTTGGTGCGTCGTCAGGGATACGCCATAGCTGACGGCACTGTCGCCGGATGCGCCCGAGCCGTCGGGACTCGTACGGGCGGCCACGACCGCGATGCCGTTCTCCGCACCGATGACGACCGGCGGTACGTCGCCCATGTGCATCCCGGAAGGCACCGGCAACGGGGTCGTCCAGGTCACTTTGCCGCTGTCCGCGTCCACGGCGCGCACATAGGCATCGATCCGACCCGAGCTTGTGCCACTGCCCTCCGTGGAATTGGTGAACGCGAAGAGCACCTCGGTGCGTTCGCCCTGCCGCACGAACACCAGCGGGGTGCTCCTGCCGCCCTCCAAGCGCTCGTCCGCACCGGTCCAGAGGTTCTTCATGTCCCGCCCGGTCGACCAGAGCTTCCGGCCGGTTGTGGTGTCGTAGGCCTCCAGGCCCTTCTCCGTCAACACGTAGGCGCGCGGGCCGCGCAGCCCGAAGTCGCGGGACTTGACCTCCTCGTCCTGGGCAGGCTTCACGCCCTTCCCGAACGCGAGCGGCGGGTCGAACGCCTTCGCCTTCACCTCGGGCTTGGCCGTCCCGGCTCCCGCCGGGCCCTTGCCGTCCACCCCGGACGCCCCGCCGGAGCACCCTCCAAGCCCGCCCACGACGGCCGCAAGGATCAGCCCCACGACAGGCCGGTACACCGCTCGCACAGAAATCGCCCCCCGATTCGATGGTCAACCCGCCATGATCCTAGTCCAGTTGCAGCGGCAAAGGAACGTCCGTTTACCGTCTCCGGCCCTTCCTGTCCTCAGGGCACAGGCGCACCTCGGACGCTGACCTCGCGAGGCCTGGCAGCCCCGGGGCTCGGCGGGCGTGAGCTCTTGGTCTGGGCATTGGGCAAGTTACTGGGGCCGCCGTTCCGATTTTGCCCGTTGAGTCGTATGGGCCCGCCCAGGCCATGAGGTCGACCGAGCTCGCCCCGGCTCGAAGCCGAGGTGCCGATGATTGACGACCTGGTGACGTTTTACCGCGACGAAAACGTCGCTCGAGGACGTCGGTGCCGTGCCGGCTGCCGACATGCGGAAGGCAAGAGCGGGCTTGGTTGCCGGATTACCCTCTCGTCCGGGGGTTCGTGACGACAGAAACTCCAGAAGTGGGCCCGCAGCGCTGCCGGGGAGGCACGCGACGGACGAGAAAGATCGACGAGGGGGCCGATCCATGGCGGAGACGGGAATGGGCACGGCCGACGGGGCGGACAGCGAGCGGCCTGTGCATCCGGACGCCGACCGGCCGGCACGGCGGCCGGCGAGCTGGATGCGTCTCGTCGGCGCGCTGCTGATCGTGTCTGGCCTCGCCCTGGCGCTGGCGTGCTCCGCCGTGTTCGCCCTCCGGCTGCCCCATGACATCGAGCGGTACCGGGACTACGCCGCCGCCGAGCCGTGCCCCGGCGAGGCGGGGGCAGAGGAGTCGGCGGACTGCCTGCAGGCGCTCACCTTCACGGTCAAGAGCACCAGGGTGGCCCCGTACAGCAAGGCCGGAACCTACAGGGCGACCTTGCACCTTGCGCCCTCCCGGGACAGGGTTGTGGAGTTCGGGGATCCCGTGCCCCTGCTGTCGCACCTTCAGCCCGGCGACCAGGTCGTCGGCACTGTCTGGCGGCGAGAGATCACGGCGCTGACCCGGGGAGACGTACGGCAGGCCACCAGCGACGAACCGCGCGACGAGTTCCAGATGACGGCCGCCGTCGGTACCTGCGTGGGTCTCCTGGCCGCCCTGGGGCTCGCGTTCGGCGCCGTACGGGTGGCGCGCCCCCAACGCTACGATCCGTTCACCTGGCGCTTGTTGGGCAGGCCACTGGTCGCCATCACGCTGATCGTCCCGACCGCCGTGGGCTTCCTCGCCCTCTGGCTCGAGCTCCCGTGGGGGGCCGCGACCGCCGCCGCACCGATCGTGGCGTTCATCGCCTGGCAGCTCTACCGGTACCGGCGTACAGCGGGCGCTGGTACGGGCTGACACCCCTTGCAGGCGCGAACGGGAAGAAGAGGCAACTGCCTGAGAAACAGCGGCTGCTCGCCACGTCCCCCGTGTCGCGGCGGGGCGGAGCTCCAGCCGGATCGGGCAACCGTGCGCGTCACGCCGCAGCGCGACGGCGCACCGGGGATTCGAGCAATGAGTGAGTCGCTTGCCGTCGCCATGGATGACCGCTGCCACCCGCTGATGCTGATGCTCCAACGACCGTGACGGCGCTCCGGCACCATGACGGACGAAAAGTAGGTTGGCGGGCTGCCGCCGAACTGCGACGATGCCTCCGTTTCCCAGGCGGAGGATCTTTGTTCGTTTTCGTGTGTGCCGGGTGTGGCGCCGAGTTGACCGCCCCGTTGTCCCAGGTCGCCCTTCCGGTCCACGCCCATCAGAAGTACGGGAACGGGATCCAGCTCCCGGTGCTCATGGATTCGGGCACGTTCGCCGTGGACCCGGAGCCCTGGGGGCCGCCGTGGCGCAGGTGGGGGCAGATCGACCCGGACGAGGCAGCCGCCCGCGGTGTCTACGCGCCGGTCTACGCCCTGTCCGACGGCGCGCCCGGCGTGATCGTCATCGCACCCGGAGACATGCGCGGCGCCCTGCTGATCCCCGACAAGCGTGGTGGTGCCTGCTGCGGTCTCGACGGGGGCGACGGCCCCAACATGGCCTGCGAGGCGTGCGGCCTGCCCGTGGCGACCAGGATCGACGACTGCTCGCTCTGGCAGGCGGTGTGGCTCGCCTCGAACGCCGTGCGCCGCTGCCCCGTCGATGACGGCGACGCCGAACCGCTCTCCTGGAAGGAGCTGACGGAGGCAGGGGAGAGCACACCCCCGTTCGAGCCGATCGCCACGTGGGGGTCCCGGCTTGGGTCGAGCCGCCACTGGTCATGGAGCCCGCAATGGGAGGCGGCAGCCGGCCGGGCGCTCGCCCACCTACTGGCGGCCTCCGAGGGACAGCCGGTGACCGTCCCGAAGGGCATGACCGAGGAAGTGTTCCAAGGCGCCCTCGACGCCCTGCTGCCAGCGGGTCCGTCGGCGCGGCGCGCCGTCCTGGCGGGACCAGGACTCCTCACCCCTGACGCGGGCGTCGACATCCTCCTCGTGCCGGTCCACCCGCAGACGGGTCAGACCTGGACCCCCACCGGCCCGGCTACATCGGCATACCCGGTGCCGCTGCCGCTCGGGGTATGGCTGTGGCTGGTCTCCCCCGAGCCGCATCTACCGGTGCCCGCTTCGGGCCGCGTACCCGACGACGTCCTCCGCGAGCCGGTCGGCCGCCGTCGCCGCCTCGGCGGCGGCAGCGGCTGGCGGCCGGACTTCGACGACTCGCTCCCGCCGTGCCCCCCCGTACCCGTTCCTGGCCGACAATCGAACGTTCCACCACACCCTGGCCCGGCTGCCGGCCGTCCGCAGCGCGTGGCTGCGCGAGATCCGCGACAAGCTCACGCAGCGCATGTGAACCGGCCTCTTCCGGCCGACTGGTGGATGCGCCACACCGACGTGATGCCGGAGAGGAAGCCCACTGCTGCTGGAGGCGGCGGCCACCGCTCGCGCCGCAGACGCCGACCCCGCAGGTCCGTTGGGACTTGAGCGCGGCTGCTTGCCGCTCGGCGGGACCAGCCAGGGACGTGGACCGGGGCCGGTTCTCCCCCATGGGTGCCCAGCCGGCGGTCGGTGGCTCCTCCTGGCGCGCCCGGTGGAGGTGTCCAGGCCGGGCCGTCTTCCCCGGCCCGCCTCATACGACCCATGGGTACGAACGGGTGACCTGGACGGATGGTGATCGTTAAGGACGCGTCCGGATCAACGGAGGCACTGTCGTGCCGGTGGGGGTAGGGGTGTTGCATGGCCACCTTGTGTCGGCCGGCCGTGTCGGTTCCGGAGTACGTCATCACCATGGAGGAGACGCTCGAGCTCGCGCGCACGCGCCATGTCGGCCATCCCCAGCTGGGCCTCGCGTTGCGTCTGATCGAGAACACCGGGGTGCGGACGAGGCACCTCGTGCAGCCGATCGGTGAGACGCTCGCGCATCCGGGCTTCGAGGAGCGCAACAGGTTGTATGCGGCCGAGGCGAAGGCCCGAGTACCGCTGGTCGTGCGGCGCGCGCTGGAGGACAGCGAGCTGCGGCCCGCTGAGATCGATGTGATCATCTATGTGTCCTGCACCGGGTTCATGATGCCTTCGCTCACCGCCTGGCTGATCAACACGATGGGATTCCCTTCTTGCACCCGGCAGTTGCCGATTGCTCAGCTGGGTTGCGCGGCGGGTGGGGCGGCGATCAACCGGGCGCACGACTTCTGCACGGCCTATCCGGGAGCGAACGCGCTGATCGTGGCATGCGAGTTCTGCTCCCTGTGCTATCAGCCCACCGACATCGGTATCGGATCGCTGCTGTCCAATGGGCTGTTCGGCGACGGTGTAGCCGCCGCGGTCGTCCGCGGGACCGGTGGCCACGGCATCCGCCTGGAGCGCAACGGCTCGTACCTCGTCCCGGGGACGGAGGACTGGATCGCGTACGACGTACGGGCCACTGGCTTCCACTTCCTGCTGGACAAGCGTGTGCCGGGCACCATGGAGCCGCTCGCTCCCGCGCTGCGCGGCCTCGCCGACAAGCACGGTTGGGACGCCTCAGACCTCGACTTCTACATCGTGCATGCCGGTGGGCCGCGGATCCTCGACGACCTGAGCACCTTCCTCCAGGTCAAGCCGGAGGCGTTCCGGCACAGCCAGGCCACCCTCACCGAGTACGGGAACATCGCGAGCGCCGTCGTACTGGACGCGCTGCGCCGGTTGTTCGACGAGGGTGGCGCCGCCGACCAGGCGCGTGGCCTCCTGGCGGGGTTCGGCCCGGGCATCACGGCCGAGATGGCACTGGGCCGCTGGAGCCGCACGCCGTGACCCTTCCGGAAGGAAACCCGATGACCGAGTACTGCCACACCGCCTCCCCACCGGCGGACAGCGGCCTGATCGTGCCCCCCGGCGAAGGCCGCACCCTTCGTGCCGCCGCCCAGCATGTGACGTTCAAAGTGACCGGAGCGCAGTCGCGCCTCGCATCGAGCTTCGAGGTGGTCGTACCGCCGGGCTTCGACGTCGGCGCGCACGTCCACGCGCGCAGCGAGGAACTGTTCTACGTTCTTGAGGGCGAACTCGATGTTCTCGCCTTCGAGCCGCGTGTGCGTACCCCGGACGGTTGGCGGGGATGGAAGTCGCCGAACGGAGAGCGTGTGGTCCGCGCCACGCCCGGCACGGTCATCCAGGTCCCGCCTGGCTGCCCGCACGCCTTCGCCAACCCCACCGACGTCCCGGCCCGGATGTTCTTCCAGTCGTCCCCACCCCCGGGCCACGAGCGCTATTTCGAGGAACTCCTGACGATCCTGTCCGCCGACGGGCCCGTGGACCACAGCGCCATCGCCGCACTGCGCCGCCGTTACGACATCGAGCAGCTCACGCCGCTGCGCCATGACCAGCCGGCGAGGAGCCAGCCATGCAGGACGTGACCGCTCCCTTGTACGAGGTGTCAGACTTGGCTGCGCTCGACTTCGACCCCTTTCTCCGGGAGGCGCTGAAGGCCGAACCGGTCATCCGGATCCGGCTGCCGCACGGAGCCCCCGGCGAGTGCTGGCTGGCGACACGGCACGACGCCGTCCGGTTCGTCACCTCTGATTCCCGGTTCAGTCGCGACATCGTCGGCCGGCCGCTGCCGAGCATGAACAGATACCTCATTCCGCTGGACCGCGCGGTCAGCTTCGTGGACCCGCCCGACCACACCCGCGTCCGCTCCGTGGTCTCCTCGGCGTTCAACCGCTTCGGCATGGCAGCCCTGCGTCCTCGTGCCCAGGCCGTACTCGACGAACACATCGACTCCATGGTCGCAGCCGGCCCGCCCGCCGACCTCGTCCAGCACGTGACCTCCCCCTTCCCCATGCATGTCATCGGAGCTCTGCTGGGTGTGCCCGAAGCCGACCGGCCGCGCCTGCGCACGTGGGCGGACACCGTCCTGACCCGGGCGAAGGATGAAGCGGGGGTCGAGCGCGCCCGACGGGCCAAAGAAGACGTCCGCGCCTCCTTCTGCGAACTGGCCCGCGAACGCCGGCTCCAGCCGCAGGACGACCTCATCAGCGAACTGGGAGCCGCAGTCGGGAGCGGCAAGATCGAGGAAGAAGAACTGCTTGCTCTGGCCGTGCTGATGGGGATCAACGGCTGGCACGCGGTACGCAACCACACCTCCAACATGGTCTACCTCCTGCTCACCGACGACAGGCTGATGAGTCGGCTGCGGTCCGACCCGCGCGCCGTACCGGCGGCCGTGGAGGAACTGCTGCGCTGGATCCCCCACAAGCACGGCGTGGGACAAGCCCGCATCGCCACCGAGGACGTCGAGGTGGGAGGCGTCCTGATCCGCCGCGGCGAGGCCGTCTACGTCTCGTACGTGGCAGCGAACTGGGACGAGCGGTACTACCCCGCGCCGCACCGGATCGACATCGACCGCGAAGGCCCGCCCCACCTGGCCTTCGGCTACGGCCCCCACCATTGCCTGGCGCCATTGCTGGCCCGCATGGAAGCCGAGTTGCTGCTGACCACCCTCATCACACGCCTCCCCGAACTGCGGCTGGCCGTCGATCCCGGCAAGGTGGCCTGGCAGAAAGACGTACTCATCCGAGGACCGGTGGCACTACCGGTCACCTGGTAGAACACCAAGCGGACCGGCCGGTTGAGGAAGGCGCTGCTCATGACTGACACCGAAGCCGTCGACTGTCTCACCGCCACGGCTGCCTGAGAGACCTGACCCCGAGCGGGGCACACCACGGGTACCCGGGGGGACAGCCATCACATTCCCGGGCCCCGCCCGGCGTCGTCGTACGGAACCCAGCCCCGCGCGTTGTGCCTTCTCGCCGCTCCGTGCGGACCCCGAGTTCATCAACCCCGCCCGCCTCATGGGCCGCTCTGGTTTCAAGAACTCACCGCATCGCCCCACCGAGGCAGAACTCCGCCGGCTCCTGAGCACTGCCTCGCCCCGAGCCCCCGAGCCCCCGAGCCCCCGAACCGCCGAGCCGCCGAGCCGCCGAGCCGCCGAGCCGCCGAGCCGCCGAGCCGGTCGGGCGCTTCCTGCGCACGTGCTCAACTGACCGCAAACGTAAGGCGATAGCCCGCCACTGTCACTATCAGCGACGACTACCCTCGTTGGAGGGGCGCTCGAGCAAGACCGCCCCCGCTGCCCCACCAGCCAACTGCACTCCCGACGACGCCCGTGACCGGGCCAGATAGCGAAACGTTGCTGGAGTATTGGGCCGCCCGGCGGTCCCCGGAGGACGGGGTAGGGCGCCCGGCGAGCTCCGGGGGCGAGCACCTGCGCCGCGTCCGACTGCCGGGCGCACCGTGCCATCGTCACCGTGGGTGTGATCAAGCCATCCTTCCGTCACCTGATCGGCTCAGCAGGACCTAGAGTGTGCGCGTGACCGAGGAGAATCCCGAACTCATCGCCGGCCGGTACCAGCTGGTCGAACGCATCGGCCAGGGCGGTATGGGCCGGGTCTGGCGCGGCCTCGACCAGCAGCTCTTCGGACGCGAGGTTGCCGTCAAGGAGATCCTCTTCCCGCCGGGTATGGACGACGGCGACCGCGCCGCGCTGCTCCGGCGGTTCACCGGTGAGGCGCGCGCAGCGGTCACTCTCAGCCACCCTGGAATCATCACCATCCATGACGTCGTGGAGCACCACGGTGCCCCCGTCATCGTCATGGAGTTGATCCGCGGGCAGTCCCTGGCCGCCGCCATCCGCAGCCGGGGCCGGTTGCCCGTGCAGCGGGTGGCCGAGATCGGCGCCGCCATGCTCGACGCGCTGACCGAGGCGCACGGGGCGAGGATTGTCCACCGCGACGTCAAGCCGGACAACGTGCTCCTGACCAAGGACCGCGTCGTCCTCACCGACTTCGGCATCGCCCACCTCGCGGACGCCACGACCAAGCTGAGCCACAGCGGGATCGTCATCGGCACGCCGCAGTACATGCCGCCGGAGCAGCTGGAGGGCAAGCGTCCGACCCCCGCCAACGACCTTTGGGCTCTCGGCGCCACCCTCTACCACGCCGTCGAGGGGCACCCGCCGTTCGAAGCGGAGGGGCTCCACGCTCTCGCCGTGGCCGTGTTCACCCGCCCGCACCGGCCGCCGGTCCACGCCGGCCCGCTGGCGCCCGTGCTGGACGCGCTCCTCACCAAGGACCCGGCGCAGCGCGTGGGCGCCGCGGAAGCGGCCGAGATGCTGGCGTCGGTGCTGCGGTCCTCCCCGCCCCGGGGCGACGCATCCACCGGGCACGGCCCGGGGCACGAGCCCGCGCCCGAAAAGACCGAGCCCACTCCCACCCCCACGCCCGATCCGAGAGCGACCCCCGTACCCGCACCGGACGCGGCGGCGGAGCACGCTTCCGCACCGACGGCGCCGGAGCAGACACCTTCGACGACGCCGTCACCGCGGACCCTCACGGTCCTGGACTCCGGGTCCGCCGCCGACGCCGGCACCCCGCGGCGCCCCGTGCCGGACCGGCCGACCGCCCCGCCCGTGCCCGTACCCCCGGCTGAGGACCCGGTCACGCTCGGGTCGACGGCCAAGATGGAGCACGGCGAGCGGGCGTCCGCCCGGCGGCGGGCCCTCACCCGGCGCTCCGTGATCCTGGGCACCGCGCTGGCCACGCTCGCCACGGGCTCCGTCCTGACCTGGACCCTCACCCGTGACGATGACGCGCCCCGCGGCGGCGGGGCGGCCGGCAGCGGCTCGCGGGCCTCCTCCGTCACGGTGGTGATCGGGGTGGACGCACCGCTCAGCGGCGGGCTCTCCCCGATGGGCGTCGGTATCAGGAACTCCGCCGACCTGGCGGCCAGGACCGCCAACGAAACCCGGCACGTCCCCGGCGTGAACTTCGCGATCAAGGCCCTGGACGACGGGGCCGACCCCGCCAAGGGCGGCCCCAACGCGGCCCGGTTCGTGTCCGACGAGAAGGTGCTTGGTGTCGTCGGGCCCCTCAACTCCGGTGTCGCCCGGACCCTGGTGGCACCGCTCGCGCGGGCGGACGTGGTCAACGTGTCACCGGGCAACACCGACCCCGCGCTGACGCTGGGCCCCGACTGGGCCGCGGGCACCAAGTCCCGGCCGTACTCCACCTACTTCCGCACCGTGGCCACGGACGTCGACCAGGGGCCGTTCGCCGCCCGGTACCTGCACGGCGAGGCGAAGAAGACCAAGCTCTACGTGATCGACGACGCGAGCGCCCACGGCACCACCCTCGCCTCCGGTTTCACGGCCGAGTTCACGAAGCTCGGCGGGACTGTCGTCGGTACCGAGCAGGTCGATCCCGCGGAACGCGCCTTCGCGGGCCTCGCCGCGAGGGTGCGGTCCTCGGGCGCCGACGCCGTCTACTTCGGCGGCTACTACGACACCGCGGCGCCGCTCTCCCAGCAACTCAAGCAGGCGGGGGTGAACGTCCCCCTGATGGGCGGCGACGGCATCTTCGACCAGCAGTACCTCACGGCGAACCCGAAGGCCGAAGGCGACCTCGCGACCAATATCGGCGTATCAGCCGAGGAGTCGGCGGCAGGGCAGGACTTCCTCGCCCGGTACCGCAAGGCGGGGTACCCGGAGGCGGCCGGCTGGTACGGCCCCTACGCGTACGACGCGACCTGGACCCTCATCGAGGCGGTGAAGGCCGTCGTGGCGGCCAACGGCGGCGCCCTCCCTCGGAACGCCCGGGCGAAACTGCCGCAGGCCGTGGCGCGGCTGGCCTTCGACGGTGTTACGGGCCGCGTCGCGTTCGACGGGGCCGGCGACACGGTCAACCGCAGACTGACGGTGTACGCGGTGAACGACCGCAGCTGGGCGACCGTGACGAGCGGACCCGCCACCCGCTGACGCCCGCAGGGGGGCGCGGCCGCCAGGTGGATCGCGCTGGGCCGAAAGCCGTCACGGGGCGTCCTGCCGTGGTGGATCGAGCCTGGTTCGACAGCCGCCGGGCAGCGGGCGGCTGTCCTCGACGGGCTCATCGGCGAGGTCGGGCCGCCGGCGGCGATCCGGTCGCCATGGACCCCTGGGGCATGTGTCGCCGGGCCGATGGAGTGAGCGCGGCGTGGAGGGGAAAGAATGGTCAGGGGAGAAGGCATACCGCACGGAACGTCCGGTGACGGGAAGCCTTCCGAGGGGGACACCATGAGCGCCGACGAGGATCGCGATGCCCGCGACGAGGCCGCCCGTCGCCGACAGAACAGGTACTGGACGATCGGTGTCACGATTGTGCTGGTCGCGTGGTGTCTCTTCCTGATCTCCATCTATGAAGATCCCGGCCCGGTCTGCGGTACGGGTCAGGACAAGGGCCCCTGCTGAACACGCCTCCCGGTGCGCCGGGGGAGGGGGAGGGCGGGGCCGACGAAGCTCGTTGAACCTGGTGTCGTCGGCCATTGGTGTCACCGGCCCCCATGCCCGGCTCCTTCTCCGTGGACCGGTGGAGCTGGATCTGCGAAGGCGATCACAGCCCCCGCGAGGTGCCCTTGGGCGACCATCGTCCCGCGCGGCAGCGGGCTGCTCTCGAAGCCCGCCTCACTCCCCGCTGACAGGCTCGGGCCGCGCTCGCGGCGGCGGCAGAGGGAGCAGGCAGGCCCCGGAGGCGACCAACTCCTCATGCGGTCGGCCCTGCTGGAGGCAGTGGCAGAGCTGCCCGATCAGGCGGTCGAAGAGGTCGTCGTCCTCCCCGGCGTGGGGGAGGAGGATCACTCCCGGGACGAAGACCTGGCGCGGTGGGCGGGATGATCACGTACGTAGGACGAGCTTTCCTCATCCTGGCCCGAGCCGAACTGACCGCAGCGGGCCGAAACCGTTGGACTGCTGGTCAGGGCACCTGTCAGGCTCCGCCTCATGGAGATTCTCGATGTCCTGACCCACGTGGCGAAGACGGGGCGACTGGGCCCGGTGTTCAGTGGAGCCGACTGGAGCGATGTGACCGCAGCAGTCGGCGAACCGTGGGAAATCGGAACGATGAGCCGGAACAGAGAGTGGCCGCGGCTCTTCGCCTACGGAGACCTTGAGCTCAGTGTTTGCCGCTGCCGCAAGGTCTCACTCATCTGCATACAGACCTGGCGCGACGTCGTCGAACTCCCCCCGTCGGTCGTCGGGGGGACGGGCACCTTCGTTGCAGGGATCACGCACGCGGACGTGGTTTCCGCCCTGAACAAGGCCGACTGTCCCTGGCAGCCTTACCTTCCGCTGACCTTTGGCGACCAGTGCTCGCTCGTGGCAATCCCGTCAGGAGCGAACTTCACCTTCGAGATCCTCCAAAGCAAAGAGCCCGTGCTGAACGTTATGGGCCTCCCAGGCGACGGACACGACTGCGCGGCGGGGACCACAGGTCAAGATCACTGACGCGAAGCGCTGTCAAATCTCGGTAAGAGCACAGACCTTGGGGAACGGTCGCGGAGCGTCACCTAGGTGTTCGATTGCGAGTGGCGGTGGCGCGTGAGACCGCGTACACGCTGTCGCTTGGCAGCCGAAATGACGCCCCGTCAAGTCGTTGGTCGTCACTGCCGCGGCTGGCTGTGGACTGTGATGGTGCAGGTCATTCAGACCGATGCATCGTCCGCGGGGCGGCGGACTGCGCGCGTCACCTGCACAGAGTCCGCGGTCGCCGCAGGAGGGCTTGGCCCCGGTTGAGTCTCCCGTGGGGGGAGACAGCAAGCTGGGGGCATGGACAGCGACACGCTCTATTCCATCGGAGAGCTATCCCGCCGGACCGGCCTGACGGTGAAGACCATCCGGTTCTACTCCGACAAGGGCATCGTCCCGCCAACCGGCCGGAGCCCGGCGGGCTACCGGCTCTACGGCCCCGACGCACTCGCACGCCTGGACCTGGCCCGTACGCTGCGCGATCTCGGGCTCGATCTGGCCACCGTGCGCAAGGTGCTGGACCGGGAAGCATCCATACCGGAAGTCACGGAAGCACACGCCAACGCCTTGGACGTGCAGATCCAGGCTCTCCGCCTGCGCCGGGCAGTACTCCGCGCAGTCGCCAGACGCGCCCCCACCACCATGGAGATGGACCTCATGCACCGACTTGCCACGCTCTCCCAGGCCGAACGACGCCGACTGGTGTCCGGCTTCATCGAAGACGCCTTCCAAGGCCTCCACACCAACCCCGAGTTCGTGAGCCTGATGCGATCCGCCATGCCCGAGCTTCCCGACGACCCCACGCCCGAACAGGTCGAGGCCTGGGTGGAATTCGCCGGACTCTGCGAGAACGCAGACTTCCGTGTCGCGATACGCCGCACAGCTGAGGACCAGGCGCAAGAGCCTTCCCAGCAGGACGTCAGCACTCTGCACGATGCTCTCAACCAAGCGATGCGTGAACGAATTGCCGAGGCCGTATCCTCCGGCGTGCTGCCGGCCTCCGCCAAAGGCGCATCCCTTTCCGACTCGCTGGGCGACCTCTACGCCGACGCATTCGAGCGTGCCGACGAAAGCGATCTGCGCCGCTGGCTCCTCGCCCGCCTGCAGACAACCGCCGACCCGCACGCCGAGCGCTACTGGCAGCTCCTGGCAACGATCAACGGATGGTCCGCATCACCAACGCTCGCTCCCGTCTACTCCTGGTTCACCGCCGTCTTCGCCGAGAGCGCCGACGACCACCACAAAGGTCTGATGCGATGAGGACGCGCGACCTGAAGTTCGGCTTGTACGCAGACGAGCAGGGGCTGGCATGGGTCAAGAAACTCGTTGAGGACGCTGCGGGCTCCCGGAGCGCCCGGATCATCGGTGAGACCGTCGCACACACTTTTCCCGGGAGCGAGCTCTCGACCGTTGACGTGTACGACTTTCTGGCGGAACAGTGGGCCGTGGAACATCCTGCTCAGGCCAGCGGCGCACGGCAACTGATCGAGTTGCGCGTCCACATGGTGTGCTCCTTGAGGACATGGCGGGCGATCCGCAGAACAGTGATCAAGACTCTGTGCCCGGAGGGAATGGCCACCCACACCTGCCGTGTTCCGTGGATGGCTGCCTGAAGTGGTTCGCGTGGATCGCGGCCACACCGATTCCGGTCCCGCAGGCGGCATCACCGCGGGCCAGGACTGAGGCAAACGGCCTGGACATGGCCGTCAGCGCTGGGCGGATCGTCAGGCCGCTGACTGCTGCTCGAACTTGTCGATGAACCCTGTCACTGAAAATGAAATGACGAAGCCATGCCGGGGACCCCGCGGACCGGAGGTGGCCGGGTACCGAGCTCTCAGGGCTGTGCGCAGCCGCTTTCGGCGCGGTGCACCAGCCGGGAGAGTTCCGTTCGCGAGCGCACTCCGAGCAGGGCGAAGACGTTGCGCAGGTGGTGGTCGACGGTGCGGGGGCTGACCGAGAGGATCAGCGCCACCTCCCGGTTGGTGGCGCCCTCGGCGACACAGCGCGCGATGCGCAGTTGCTGCGGTGTCAGCCGGGCCAGGCCATCCGCCGGTACGGAGCCGGGTGCGTCACCGGTGGCCCGCAGCTCGGCACGGGTCTGCTCGGCCCAGGCCGGGGCCCCGCAGCGCTCGAAGGCGGCCAGTGCGTCCCGCAGCCGGTTCCTCGCCTCCGCCGGACGGCGTCGGCGGCGCAGCCACTTCCCGTACAGCAGCAGGGTACGAGCCCGCTCGAAGTCGCCGTGCGCCGTCTCGTGCCGGGTCAGGGCCAAGGCGTAGAGGGCGTCGGCGGTGTCGTCCGGCGGGGCGACAAGGGCACGGCACCGGGCCAGCTGCGCCGGTGCCTGCGGGTCGACGCCCTGGGCGGCCCAGAGGGCGAACTCCTCGACGGCCGCCCTCGCTTCCGCCGAAGCCCCGGACATCACGGCGGCTTCGACGAAGCAGGGCAGGGCGAGCATGCGGACGGCGAAGTGGCCCCGCCCGGGCCCCGGCCGGGTCAGCGGGCCGAGCCGGGCGGCGGCCTCGAAGGGCCGACCGCGGCACAGGTCCGCGCGCGCGGACGCCCATTCGGCCAGGGTGAGGGTCTGGAGGAGCCCGTGCGGCCGGGCGATCTCCACCGCGGCGCCGGCGTGTGCGGCGACGGCGGCCGCGTCGTCCTCGACCGAGGCGACCAGGGCCAGGATCGCGTGCTGACCGGCGGCCACGTTGCGCTGGCCGGCCCGGTGGGCGGCGCGGAGGCCTTCCTGCGCGTGGCCCCTGGCCCGTGCGTGCTGGCCGGCGCGCAGCTCGGCGTACGCGAGGTGTTCGAGGATCCGGGGAGTGAGGGCGGCCAGCCCTCTCGATCGCGAGACGGCCAGGGCACGGGCGTTGGCCCGGCACGCCGCCGGGATGTCGCCGAGCACCAGCGCGGCGACGCCGGCCCGCAGCAGGCGGGTGGGGTCGTCGTCGCGGCGCGCACGGTCGAGCACCCGCCGCAGGGGCTGCGCGGCCTCGGCCAGGTGTCCGTCGAGCGCGGTGCGCAGTCCCGTTCTGTAGTCGCGCCTCGGATCGTGCGGGGGCGAGGGGGGCAGGGCCCGGGAATCCGACCGTACGGACGTCAGCCGGGCCAGGGCGTACGGGTCGGCCGGCGGCGCTGCGTCGGCAACGGCGGGGTCCTGGGGCGGAGCCGGGAGCGGGGCCTCGGCAAGGGCGGCAAGGCAGGCGCCGGCGTCGCCTGCGGCCCACGCCGCGTCCATCGCCTCCATTCTGGCTTCCAGGGCCGCTTCCGCGTCGGACGGGCCGAGCCGCTCCGCGGCCATGAGCAGCGCCTGGTAGGCGTCGCCGACCGGCCCGTCCCGGAGGGCGAGGCTGCCCCGGACGAGTTCCGTGCGGCCGTGCACCCTCTCGGGGGAGGTCCCCTCCCGGGTGGCCGCCAGCAGCCGGCGCGCCCTGTGGGGGTGTCCTGCCAGGCAGGCGTACTCCGCCGCGGCGGTCAGGCGTGCGGTACGGACATCCTCGTGGGCCGTGAGTTCGGCGGCCCTGGAGAGGGCGGCCGAGCGTTCCATCCCGGACGTCGGCGTGCCGGGAGCGGCCGCCGCGACGAGGTCGGCTGCGAGAGGGGTGTCGGGGCCCTGCGCGGCCAGGGCGAGGTGGAGCAGGTGGCGCAGACGATACCGGTCGGCGTCGATGACCGAGGCGAGCAGGGCGTGGGCGGCCCGGCGCTGTGATGACGGCGCGCCGGTGTAGACGGTCCGCCGGAGCAGGGAGCTGCCGAACGTGACGCGGTCGCCGTGGTGGTGCACCAGTCTCGCCGTCTCGGCGGGGTCCAGTGCGGCCGGGTCCAGTCCGGCCTCGCGGGCGGCGCGCAGGACCAGGGAGGCGTCCGCGCCGGCCGCGTCGGGGTCGGGTTCGTGCGCGGCCGCCGCCAGGAGCAGCAGCTGTCGCGCGGGCTCCGGCAGCGGGGCGAGGCGGCTGCCGAAAGTGGCCCACAGGGCGCCGTCCACGAGTGGGCGGGGGAGCGGGCGGTGGCCGCCGAGCTCATCCGGCGTCAGGCGCTGGGCGAGGGCCGCCAGGACGGCGGGGTTCCCTTCGGCCTCGGACAGCAACTCCGACCGTACGGAAGGGTCCACGCCCGCACCGGCAAGGTCGTGGAGCAGGGCGGTCGCCGCGCGGTCGTCGAGGGGGCCGAAGCGGACCACGGGCAGCCCCGTGAATTCGGGCTCGTCCGCCCGGTGCTCCGCCGTCGAGAGCAGGAGTCCGACCGGGCGCTCCGGGTCGGGGTGTCGCGCGGCCGAACCGAGGACGGCCCGCGAGGGCGCGTCCCACAGGTGCACGTCGTCCACGCAGACGAGCAACGGCCCTCCCCCGGGGACGTACTGCCGCAGCAGCTCGGGCAGGTCGGCCGCCGACAGGCCCGCTCCGAACGCGGATGGTGGCGACGCCGCGCCCCTCCCCTCGGCCGCCGCACACAGCAGCGCGTGCATGCCGCCGTAGGGGCGGGGGTTGCCGGGGAGAGGCCGGGGGCGCAGGACGGGCCCGAGGGTGAACTCGCGGGTGGCCCAAGCCAGAAGAGCGCTCCGGCCCAGTCCTGGCTCCGCCGCGAGCAGCAGTGCCCCGCCGCGCTGGGACCGGAGCCGGTCCGACAGCGCTTCCACAGCTGCCATTTCCGTCGTCCGGCCGTATATCCGGTGAGGACTTCCCACGGTCGTCTGTCCGGTCACGCCGGTGAGGTTACTGCGGTGTAAACAGTGGCGGAACCCTGGCCGCAGCCGGTGGAGGGCCCGAAGAGTGCTGCCTCCACCGGCCCGGGCGGTTCAGGAGGTGTGGGGGCAGTTCCCCCTGTATTCCTCGATGGTCAGGCTCGGGCGGGGCAGCGGGCAGAGGAACTGTTCGTAGCGGGTGTCGTTGTCGATGAATCGCTTCAGCCACGCAACGCTGTACTTGGCGATGGTGGTGTCCGAGGTGTTCGGAGTGAAGTGCGTGGCGTTGTTGAGTTCCAGGTACGCCTTGTCGAGCGATCCCGGAAGGCTCTCGTAGAAGGGCTCCGAGTGGGAGGCGACCGGTGCGATCGTGTCGCCGTCGGCGCCGACGACCAGGGTCGGCGTCTGGATCTCGGGCCAGGACTTGTCGAGGTTCCAGCCGGTGAGCGCGACGGCCGCCTGCAGCGAAGGCCGGGACTTGGCGGCCTCCAGCGTGCCGCCACCGCCCATGGAGTGGCCCATCACGCCCAGTCGGCCGCTGTCGATCCTGGTACGGACGGCACTGCGCTGCGTCAAGTAATCGAGCGCGGAAAGTAGTTGGCGCCCTCTGCTGTCGGGCTGATCGAGGGTGGTGAGCGTGTCGATGGTCAGGACGACGAAGCCCTGGGAGGCCAGTCGCGGGCCGAGCCAGGCGATGGACGACTGGGTGGCGGTGTAGCCGGGTGAGATCGCCACGGCGCCGAAGGTGCCGTCAGCGGTGGACGTCGGATAGTAGATGGTGCCGCCGCCGAAGCCCGTGACGCTCAGGGAGGAGACGCTGGTCTGCGACACCGCGTACGGGCCGCGGGCGGCCTCGATGCTCGACGTGGTCGGCGAGGGACCCCGCTCGTACGGGTTGGCGGCGGCCTGTGCTCCGGATGCCGTGAAGGTGGCGAGTCCGCCGATGGTCAGAAGTGCCGCCAGTGCGGCCACGAGCGAACGGAACCGCGTCCTCCCGGCACCGGTGCGGTCGGCGGATCGGCCCTTCGTACCGGCGTCGCGGCCGGGGTTGGCCCGGTGGTCGTTCTCGGTGTGTAACTGCTGCTGCACGACGAGTCGTCCTCTCGGTCGTGGCGGAGCCCGCCCGGCGGGCAGCCGGTACCGGGCTCCGCGCCGAGGTCCGAACTGCCTGCCGGTGGCTGCCGCCGCTTTCGCTGGCCGGACCACTGTCACGGCGTACCCGGGAGGCGCACATCGGTGGAATCACCGGTCTCGCCGACGGGTGCGGTCAGCCGCCCGACAGGCGGTACGCGGCCGGTGCCAGGGCCAGCCCGATCAGGTCCCGGGGGAGGGAGAGGAGTTCCGACCTCGAGTGCTCCAGTCGGCGCAGGCGGTCGAAGACCGTGTTGCGGTGTCAGTACAGGCGCCTCGTCGCGCGGCCCACCGAGCCTCTGCCGCCGGTCGGGCGTCGAGGGTCTCCAGCAGCTTCGCCGGGTCCGCCGGGTCCAGGCTCAGGCCCAGGTGCAGCAGGGGGCCGAGCACCGTCCGGACCAGTTCCGCCGGGAGTTCGGGCCGGCACACCCGCAGCGCCGTCGGCAGCCGGTCGGCCAGCTGAACCAGTACCCGCTGCGCCAGCAGCTCGGGGGCCGGGTGCGACGTTGGCGTTGGCGTTGGCGTTGGCGTTGGCGTTGGCCAAAGCGTAGGACCTCGGCTTGAACGCTGCGGTCGTACGCCGGGCGGCCGGACGTACCCCGCTGCCGCCCCGGCCGCTGCGACCGCGTCCTTGGCGATCCGACGGAGTGCGTCTCAGCCAATGCTGGCCGCGCCACCGACGGCAGGCGGAATGTTGTAGCGGAGGCGGAAGAAGTTCTTCGGGTCGGCGGGTGGCCTTGATCTCGCCCAGCCGCTTGAGCACCTCGGGTGTGCAGGTGCACGGACCTGGTCTCGACCGGCGCTCTCGCCATGTCCCACGAGTTCAGGCTCCTGCGGGTATTCCACGGCCGGCGCCTCGAAGAGATCCCCCGCCATACAGCCTGGCGACGGGGGAGAGGCCCCTTTCCAGCCGGGTCGCAATGCCGAAGGATCCGCTTTTTGTCTATGACGTCATCCGCGTGGTCGGCACGAGCCACGGGCGCCGCCTGTCCGAAAGTCGACAGCCGAGCAGGTCCAGCGGGTGTACATGGCGGACAGCCATGCCCAGACCTCACCGTCGGGGGTTCGGACCTCCTCGGTGACCTCGCGGCCTGGGAGCTGCGGCGCCACGGCACGAGAGTGAGGTCCCCGGTGAGCGAGGCGGCCCTCGGCAGACCCGTTGGCGAGGCGTCGATGACGGACATGGGTGAAGCGGGTACGGAAACGCTCTCGCCCCCCGCGCCACGCTGTGGACCCGGACACCGCGAGACGGCTCACCCGGGCTCATCCACGAGAGCCCAGAAAAAAGTCGGGCGGCGATGTCGAGAACCCGCGTCCGGCTCCGTCCCCGGGGTGAACGCGACCACAATGGGTCGCACGAGCAACGAGGAGAACCACGATGGCCAAGTATCTGCTGCTGAAGCACTACCGCGGCGCCCCGGCTTCGGTCAACGACGTGCCGATGGACCAGTGGAGCCCGGAGGAGATCTCGGCGCATGTGCAGTACATGAACGACTTCGCGGCCCGGCTGGAGAAGACTGGCGAATTCGTCGACGGTCAGGCGCTCGCTCCCGAGGGGGCGTGGGTCCGCCACGACGGTGAGGGGCGCCCGCCGGTCACCGACGGACCGTTCGCGGAGACCAAGGACCTCATCGCCGGCTGGATGATCATCGACGTCGACAGCTACGAGCGCGCCGTCGAGCTGGCCGGGGAGCTGTCGGCCGCCCCCGGGGCGGGCGGCAAGCCCATCCACGAGTGGCTGGAGGTGCGCCCGTTCCTGACCGCGCCGCCCACCATCACGGAGTGACGTCACCGATGGACGAGGCCCTGCTCAGAAGCCTCACGCCGAGCGTGCTCACCGTCCTCGTCCGCCGCGGAGCCGATTTCGCGGCGGCCGAGGACGCCGTGCAGGATGCTCTGGTCGAGGCGCTCCGGGTCTGGCCGGCCGACGCTTCCCCAGGCTCTCGGCCGCGCTCGAACGGGGGAGACCCCATCCGGGACGCCAAGGGCTGGCTGGTCACCGTGGCCTGGCGCAAGTTCCTCGACGCGACGCGCGCCGACGCCGCCCGCCGCCGGCGCGAGGACCGCGTCGAGGGGGAGCCGGCGCCCGGGCCCGCGCCCGCGGTGGACGACACGCTTCAGCTCTACTTCCTGTGCGCCCACCCGTCGCTGACCCCGGCATCGGCGGTCGCGCTCACACTGCGCGCCGTCGGCGGGCTGACCACCCGCCAGATCGCCGAGGCCTACCTGGTGCCCGAGGCGACCATGGCGCAGCGCATCAGCCGGGCCAAACGCACCGTCTCCGGTGTGCGGTTCGACCGGCCCGGCGACGTCGCCACCGTGCTGCGCGTCCTCTACCTCGTCTTCAACGAGGGCTACTCCGGTGACGTCGACCTCGCCGCCGAGGCCATCCGGCTCACCCGGCAGCTCGCGGCCCGCATCGACCACCCCGAGGTGGCCGGGCTGCTCGCCCTCATGCTGCTCCACCACGCCCGGCGTGCCGCCCGGACCGCGTCCGACGGCAGCCTGGTGCCGCTCGCCGAGCAGGACCGCGGCCGGTGGGACACCGCGTTGATCGCCGAGGGCGTCGGGATCCTGCAGGCGGCCCTCGCCCGCGACCGGCTGGGCGAGTTCCAGGCCCAGGCCGCCATCGCGGCACTCCACGCCGACGCGCCCAACGCCGAGGAGACCGACTGGGTTCAGATCGTCGAGTGGTACGACGAGCTCACGCGCCTGACCGACAGTCCGGTCGTCCGGCTCAACCGCGCGGTCGCCGTCGGGGAGGCCGACGGACCGCGCGCCGGCCTGGCGTCGCTCGCTGCGCTGGACGCCTCACTGCCCCGCCACGCCGCGGTGGCGGCGTACCTCCACGAGCGCGACGGTGACCTGGCGAGGGCGGCACTGCTGTACGCGGAGGCGGCCCACAAGGCCACCAACCTCGCCGAGCGCGACCACCTGACTCGCCAGGCCGCCCGGCTCAACGCCCGCCGATGTCGCTGACGGATCGCGTTCGTATCTCCCGCGGCACTGGGCCCCCCGTGGCCAGAGCGGTCGCCTCACAGCGAGTGGGCGGGTCAGGACCAGCTGCACAATGCTTTGCCGACGGGGCCAGTTCGGCTGGGACGGCGGTACCGGCACCACCGCCGACGCCGACCCGGACAACCAGCTCACCGGAGTCCTGCTCACCCAGGTCGGGATGTCCACCCCGGATTCGCCTCGGCTCATCCACGACTTCTGGTCCGCGCTCTACAGGCCATTGAGGCCTGACAACGGCTGCCGGAGACGTTCGCCACGGCAGCGGACGGCGGCAAGGACTGCCCCACCGTCACAATCGCCACCCGTTCGGCCAGGAGGCGGTACAGCCCGGGATCGACCTCCCGCTCACAGCGCAGATGAAGGATCGGCGAACCGGCCCCCACGGCAAGGTCCTGCTGCTTGTCCACGGCGACGCCTCCCGCCCACCGCACTAGAACAGGAATCAAACATGCATCGTCTTCCGTGATGCCTACGGCTGATGGAAGACGCGGTGCTCTGTGCCATGATGCGGACGCGTCCCAGGGGAGTGGGCGCGGTCTGCTGATGGCCAGGGGAGTGGGGATGGGCGCGGGTACGGAGCCGGACGGCTCGTCCAGGTCCGACGAGGAGTGGGAGCGGTTTCTGCGCGAGTCGGTGGCCGGTGCCGCCGACGCGCCCAAGGAGCCGTCGGCGCGGGCCCGCGACGTGGCAAAGCGGCTGCGCGCGGAGCCCGGCCGCGGCCCGGAGGGCTGGCGCAGCTACACGCCCGCGCGGCCCAAGCGGCGCACGGCCTGGTACGTGGTCGGGCTGCTGGCCTCGCTGGTGCTGCTGGTGGTGGCGCTCGCGCCGGGGCGGATCGTAGACCTGTTCGCCGGCGCTGACTCCCCGCCATCGGCGGCCGAGACCGCCCGCCCGACCCAGGCACCCCCGCCGGAGGCGGCCCAACGCCCCACCAGGGACGAGCCGTTCCGCGGTTCGCCGGCGGCGAGCTGGGCGAGCGGAGCGGCGGGGATCACCGTGCCGAAGGCCGGGGCGGTCGGCTGGATGAGCACGGCCCAGGTCGAACGGGCCCTCGCCCGCAGCCGGGACTTCCTCGTCGCGTCCGGCCTGGACCGCCGGGTGCTGCGGGGCGAGCGCCCCGAGAAGACGATTGCACTGATCAACCCGCACCAGAAGGACGTTCAAGACCTTCTGAAAACCGCTTTCCGAACCCCGAGCGAGAACAACGACCCCCTCCTGCTCTTCAGCCGCTTCCAGCCCTCCCGCACCCGCCTGGTCGGCGACGTCGTGAAGACCCGGGGCCGTCTCACCTACCGGGAGGGCGAGCGCGGCGCGCTGCAGGTGACCGCCGACGTCACCTTCGTCTACCCGGTCACCCGCGCGGAAGCGGGCGGCGACGACGACGAGATCGTGCGGACGATCGTCCGGCGCGAGCTGGTCCTGAGCTGGGACGACCCTGACAAGGTGATCACCGAGCCGGGCACGTTCTCGATCGTCTCGTACAAGTACGACATGACCAACGGCGGCTGCGGCGCCCCCACGGGCTATTTCACCCCGCCCTTCGGCACGGACCGCCGGGCGGACGAGGCCGGCACGGCGGTCGACCCGTACGACCGCAGCGCGCCGGTCGGGCGGGGCGGGACCTCCGGGGACGAGTGCGGGAGGGCGACGCGGTCCTAGCGGGCGTTACTCGGTGGCGGCCACCCCAGCCCCGAGGGCGACGAACATCCAGCGCGGGCTCTCGGGCCATGGAGCGCGGTCGCGGCCCTGACAGGTCGAGCGGGTCACGCCGGTGTTGGTGGCGGCGTTGAGGAACTGCGCGGGGCTGACGCCCGGACCGAGGAGCCCCGGCCGTTCGCGGCCGGGGCTCGGCCGTCCTACGGAGCCGGGCTGATGGCGCCGTTGGTGTTCATGTCGAAGACGCCCTGGGATTTGCCGTCGACCTTCAGGTGCTTGAGCCAGTGTTTCGAGAGGTGGTGCATGTTCTTGTGCTGCATCTCCCACGGCACCGAGTGTCCGGCGCAGGCCAGCTTGACCATCAGCTTGTGGGTCCCCGCGATGGCGTTGTACAGCGCGGGGACCGAGAAGTTGAGTTCCGGATTCAGGTTTGGCGGCGACGTGTTCGCCTGCGTGTCGTACTCCCCGTACACGATCAGCACGGGCACGCTGCCGCCCAGGACGCCGCCCTGCGCCGCGGTGGCCTCGTTCCAGCCCCACCGGGCGAAGTTCCTGATCCGATTGAGCCCCTCCGCCGGCCCCCAGGTGCTGCCGACCGGGTCGCTTTTCATGATCGCGTCCCACACCTCGCCGCGCATCTCGGGTGCGCGCTGGCCCTCGCAGTGCACCTCTTTGCCCCACCCCATCCAGAATCCTGATTCTGTGCCCAGGAACGTCGGGAAGCCGCCCAGCGGCAGTGAGCTGGGGGCATTCGACGTGGCCTTGGGCGGGAAGATCGGCGCCAGCAGGAACAGGCTCGACACCTTGCCTGGGTTCTTGACCGCGTACGGCCCCATCGTGAAGGCGGCCGCGGACCAGCCGATGAAGGCGACCTTCTTCACCTTGGTCTCGCGGATGATGTAGTCCACGACGGCGTTCAGCTCGTCGCGGTCGCTGTTCGAGTTGGTCAGCTGATGCGGATAGTTCGGCGGGCCCGGCGTGAAGTTCGGAGGTCTCGGCGTCAGGAGGCCCTGCTCGGTGGGGTTGACGTTGCGCGGGTCGTCCATCTTCGGCCGCGGTGACAGGCCCGAGCCTTGGAGGTCCATCATGAAGACGTCGTAGCCGGCCTTCGCCAGCGCTTCCGCCCAGCTGTACGACTTGTACTGGAGATCGAAGCCCGGAAGCACCGGAACGCTCCGGCCGTGGAGCATCAGGACGGCCGTGCGCTCGTCGAGGTGCCCCTCGGACGTGCCGTCGCGCTCCCGTACGAAGAGTTCGACATGCTGGCCCGCGCTCGCGGGGACGGTGGAGGTGTGGGGTACCGCGTGGTCGGTCAGGGTGACAGGCATGAGGGTCCGTTCTGTGTGCTCGCCCGGGGCGCCGTGCCCTGGCCATGTCAGGCTCGACGCGCGGGGCCGCCCTCGCCACAGCTGGAGGGCCGGCGGTGTGACGTACACCGCTCCGCCCGAAGGACTTGGGTGTTCGGGCGGCCCCCCTCGCCTCCGGGCCGGCGCGGGCTCAGGCCGCGGCGCTGCCCGCCGTCGCCATTACGTATGGGCCAGTCGCGCCGTCGGTGACGGCCGAGCCGGGGGACACCCCGCCACATGGAGGACGGCAGGGCGTTGTGGGGCTTCATCGAACGGCTGAGGAACGGCGCAGATGGCCCGCACGCCAGGTCCGGCGCACCGCGCGTGGGAGGCCGCGTTTCGAGTGCTGCGGCTGCGGCTGCGGGAGCGGTGCGTTCATCGCGGACAGTGAGGAGTACTGGAACGAGGAGTTCTGGGAGGACGACGAGCCCGGTGCTGCCGGTTGTCCGTGCGGCAGCGAGGAGTTCGAGGCTGCGGTCGCGTTCTCACTCACCGACGGCGGAACCGTCCGCTGGGCGACCGTGGGCATGCGGTGTATCAAGGACGGATTCTGCGGGGTCCATGCCGACTGGAAGTTCGACCCCCGCCCCACGGATCACCTGCTGACCATGGTCCGGGTCTGCGGAGCGACGGCCCGGACAGGCTGGTTCGTAGAAGGCTCCAGACGCCGCAGTCGTGGCCGGTGTACCACCACATCGCCCAGCTTCGCTCGGACATGACGGGCCGCCGGCTCCGGGCCGGCGGCCCATCTGCCCCGCGGGTGTCAGGCAGTCGGCTTGACCTTCTGCCAGACCAGCCAGCCCAGCGCCTCGTGACCGGCCGTGTTGGGGTGGAAGGAGTCCACGAGGGCCCGTGGCTTGATGCCGTTGACCCACTCGGGGTCGCCGCACACCTCGTGGCCCACGAACGAGGCCGTGGGGTTGACGAACTCGAAGCCCGCCCGGTCCGCCTCCCGCTTCAGCGTGGCGTTCAGCGTCGCGGCCGCCTCCGTCATCTTCTGATGGGTGGAGCGGTACATGAGGCCGTCCCAGAGGCAGGTCGGGGTCGAGTCGGGGGAGACGATCCTCGGGTAGCCGACCACGACCACCTTGGCGTTCTCGGCCTTGTCCTTGATCTTCGAGTAGAGCGCGCGCAGCCGGCCGGGCAGGGCGAGCTGGTACTGCACGTTGATCAGTTCGATCCTCATGTTGCACTCGGCGACGCTTCCGAAGACGCCCTCCACGCACTGCTGCAAGACGCCGGCGTATCCGAAGTCGTTCGCGCCGACCTGGACGGTGACGAGGTCGGTGGCCTTCGACAGCGTGCCCAACTGCCGGTTCTTGACGGCAGCTACCGTCGCGCCGCAGTAGGCCTTGAAGTCGAGGTCCGCCTTGAGCGCGGAGGCGATCCGGTTCGGGTACGCGGCGGCGTGGTTGGCGATCCGCCGCTTGGCGGCCTTGTCCGCCCAGCACCCGTCGGTCGAGTCCGTCGTCCGGCCGGCGCCGATCCCGCCGGCGACGGAGTCGCCCAGGGCGACGTACTTGAGCGCCGTGGGATCTCCGGCGGCGGAGGCCGGCGCGGTCATGCCCGCGAGCAGGCCCGCTGCGAGCACCGCTCCGGAGAGCCGGATCACGGAATTTCGGTGGGTGGTCCGCATGACGGGTTCCTCCAACGTCGTGGTGACAGAACGCCGTCAGAGTGCGATCCGGAGTTTGAACGAAGGCTTGGATGTTTCTTGAATCCCCGTTCTCTCCTGCGAAAACTGGTGCGCCGGGGAGCGGGAGGGGTCGTCATGGCAGAGGTGGAGTGCCGCGTACTGGGAGAGGTCGAAGTCCTCGTCCGCGGACGCCCGGTGGACCTGGGGCACGCGCGGCAGCGGCATGTGCTGGCCGTGCTGCTCGTCGAGGTCAACCAGCCCCTGTCCGTGGCGAAGCTGGTCGAGCGGGTGTGGGGCGAACGGGCGCCGCGCAGTGCCGTGAGCACGCTCTACAGCTATGTTTCCCGGCTGCGCGGAACACTGGCCGCGGCCGGGTTACGGCTGGTGCGCCACGCCGGTGGATACACGGCGCAGGCGCAGGCGGACGTCGTCGATCTGCACCGGTTCCGTTCCCTGGTGGCCCGCGCCCGTGGCGCGCGGGACCAGGAGGCGGGCGAACTGCTGCGGGAGGCGCTCGCGCTGTTCCCCGAGGGGGACGCGTTCCCGGCGCCGGACACCCCCTGGTTCACGCACCTGCGGGAGGTCCTGGCCACCGAACGGCATGCGGCCGAACTGGACTTGGGTGACGTACTCCTGCGCCAGGGCAGGGAGTCGGAGCTGCTGCCGCGCCTGGTTCCGGCCGTCGCGGCGCAGCCCTACGACGAACGGCTCGCCGGGCAGCTGATGCTGGCGCTGCACCGACAGGGACGCACCGTGCAGGCCCTGGAGCACTACCGGACCCTCCGGCGCAGCCTCGACGAGGAACTCGGCCTCACCCCCGGCGCGGCCGTCCAGCGGCTTCACCAGGAACTGCTCGGTGCGGAGACCGGTGCCGCCGAGGCGCCTGCCCCGCCCCTCACGCGCGACACCGCCGCGCCGGTCGCCGTTCCCCGGCAACTGCCCCTCGCGCCCGCGGGTTTCGTCGGCCGACAGCGGGAACGGGAGCGGCTTGCGCAGGGGGTCGGCCGGATCATCGTCGTCACCGGACCCGGGGGCGTCGGCAAGAGCTGGCTGGCGGCCCGCTGGGCCTACGAGGAGGCGGCCCGCTTTCCCGACGGTCAGCTCTACGTCGACCTGCGCGGCTACGACGCGGGCGCCGAGCCGTTGCCCGCGCCCACCGCTTTGCGCGGCTTCCTCGAAGCGCTCGGTGTTCCGGCCGACGCCGTGCCGGAGGACCCGGCCGCGCGGGAGGGCCTGTACCGCAGCCTGCTCGCGGACCGGCGCGTCCTGGTGGTCCTCGACGACGCGCACGACACCCGCCAGGTGCTCCCGCTTCTCCCCGGCACGCCCACCTGCACGGTCCTGATCACCAGCCGGAACCGGCTCTCCTCCCTGGCCGTCGGGCACGGCGCGGTCACCGTCTCGCCCGCCGTCTTCGACGACGGCCAGGCTCGCGAGCTGCTCGCCGACCGGCTGGGCGCCGAGCGGACCGGCGCCGAACCGGAGGCCGTCGCCTCGGTCGTGGAGTACTGCGCCGGACTGCCGCTGGCCCTGGGCCTGCTGGCCGCCCGCGCTGCCGCCAACCCCGGCTTCCCGCTCGCCGCGCTCGCCGGCGAGCTCGCGGACGCCACCGGCCGGCTCGATGCCCTGGACACCGGCGACCCGGCGGTGAGCCTGAACCTGCGGGCGGTGTTCGCGATGTCGCGCCGGGCGCTCGGCGCGCCGGCCCGCCGCCTCTTCGACCTCCTCGGTCTGGTCCCCGGCCCGGACGCCGGCCTGGAGGCGGTCGTGAGCCTGGCCGGCGTCCCGCGCGGCCGGGCGCGGGCGCTCCTCGCCGAGCTGGAGTCCGCGCACCTCGTCCACCAGCATCTGCCGGGACGGTACGTGCTGCACGACCTCGTCCGGCTGTACGCGCGCGAGCGCGCCGCCCGGGACGAGGCGGGGGAGCGGGCCGACGCGACGGCCCGGTTCGTCGACTTCCACGTGCACACCGCATTCGCGGCGAACGAGCTCCTGGACGGCGTCCACACCCCCTTCAAACCGGAGCGGGGCGACCCGCCGGCGCCGGGGTGCGCGCCGTGGACACCGGCGGACTTCACCGACGCGCACGACTGGTTCGCGAAGGAGCACGCCTGCCTCGTCGCGGCGCAGGAGCTGGCGCTCTCGGCCGGACTGCACGTCCAGGCCGTCCATCTGGCCTGGGCCCTGATCTCGTACCAGCTCGGCGCCCACCACCTCCCGGAGTACGCCCGAGTCTGGCAGACCGCCCTCATCGCGGCCGAGCGGCAGCCCGCCGCCGTTCCGCGCATCCTCGCCCACTGGCGGCTGGGCCACTTCCACGCGCTGAGCGGCCGTCACTCGGAGGGCCTGCACCACCTGCACCGGGCGCTCGATCTGGCGGAGGAGGCCGAGGACACGGCGGCGCGGGCGCACGTCCACCGGACGCTCGCCAGGATCTGGGAGCTGCACGGGGACGACCGGCGGGCCCTCGACCACGCCACCGGCGCACTGCGGCTGTACGAGGAGCTGGCGAACCCCTTCTGGCTGGCCAACCAGCTCAACGCGGTCGGCTGGATGCACGCCCGGCTCGGCGCGTACGAACAGGGGCGGGCGTACTGCGAGCAGGCCTACGCCCTGCACATCAAGCACGGCAGGCCGGGTGACGAGGCGTCGACCCTGGACAGCCTCGGCTACATCGCCCACCGGACCGGCGACCACGCCACCGCGCTGGCCCACTACCGGCAGGCGCTCGTCCAGCTCCGGGCGATCAGTGACGGCGCCAACGAGGCGGACACCCTCGCCCACATCGCCGAGACGCTCACCGCTCTCGGCCGGCCGGACGAGGCCCGTGCCGCCTGGACCGAGGCCCTCGACCTGTACCGGGCCCAGAAGCGGGCCGCGGACGGCGACCGCGCCGAGGGGGCGCTCGCCGCCCTCGCGCTCGGACAGCTCACAGCCAGCCGGAGCGCTGGGCCTGCAGGGCCATCTGGAAGCGGTTCGCGGCGCCGAGGCGGGCCATCAGGATCTGCAGGCGGCGGAACAGGGTGCGGCGGCTGATGCCCAGTTCGCGGGCGATCACATCGTCGCCCGCGCCGCCGGCGAGGAGCTGCAGCAGGCGGCGGTCGGCGGGCGGCAGGCCGGACGGGCGGGCGGTGCGGCCGTGGAAGGGCAGGGCGCTCTGCCAGGTCTGCTCGAACAGGGCCACCAGCGCGGAGAGCAGGCCGCACGGCTGCACGACCAGCATGGTGTTGTGCACGTCGGCCTCCTTGATCGACAACGACACCAGCGCGTACGCCTCGTCGATGATCACGAGCTTCACCGGCACCGACGGCAGCACCCGGGCCTGTTCGCCGGCCTCGATGGCGGGTTCGATGGCGTCCTTCAGGCGGCCCGGGTGCTCCAGCGACTCCCGCGAGTACACGACACGCTGCGTCACCCCGCGCGCGAGCGTGGCCAGCGCGTCGTCGATGGCGCCGACCAGGGGGAAGTACGGCGGCGACTCGAGCTGGCGGATCTGCTCGCGGGCGCTGGCCCACGCCTGGCGCATCCGCGGGCCGATCGCGTCGCCGGTGACGACCTCGACGAGGTTGTCGTTGTACGCGGCGAGCCGCTGGCGCCGGAACGACTCGAACGCGCCGCCGACGGTGATGCGGGACTCCTCCAGCTCGGCCGCCCGGTGCCGGGCGAGGATCTCCAGGCCCGCGGCGGGCGGCACCGGGGCCACCACGTCCCCGTCCTCGTCGGCGGCGCTGGCGAGGCCGGCGTCGACCAGAGCGCCGTACGCCGCGGCGAGCTCCGCCCCGCCCAGGCCGGCCGCGGCGCCGACCGCGGCCAGCGGGGTGGGCGCCAGCTCCAGCAGGGCGAGGTAGACCCGGCATGCGGCGTGATCGATGCCGAGAAGCCGCAGGGCCTCGCCGAGTCGTGCATTCGTCATAGGCCGCATTATTGACGACTTCCGCCCCCTGTCGTGGCCGATCTGTGCCACTGGCACTCCTCGGCCCCGACGGTCCCCGCGCGGCGATACCGTCCGGGAGCCGCCGCGCTTACCGGCGGCGAGGACCTCACCGGAAGAAGGAGCACGACGTGGCGAAGGGTCGCAAGAACGGCCTCTACTCGGGGATCTCCGAGGAACTGTCCGCTCTGATGCGGACGGGATGGGCGGACACCGAGCGGCACGACCTCCCGCTCGCCGAGCAGGCTCCGTACGCTGCCCGCCGCCGCGCGGCGCTCTCCGCGCGCTTCCCCGGCGAGCGCCTGGTCGTCCCCTCGGGAAACCTCAAGGTCCGCTCGAACGACGACACCTACCCGTTCCGGCCCTACTCCGGCTACGTGCACATGACCGGAGATCAGGCCCGGGACGGCGCGCTCGTCCTCGAACCGCGCGCGGACGGCGGCCACGACGCCTACTGCTACCAACTGCCGCGCGACAGCAGGGACGACGACGAGTTCTGGACGGGCCCGCACGCGGAGCTGTGGACGGGCCGGCGCCGCTCCCTCGCCGAGTCGGAGCGCGTGCTCGGGCTGCCCTGCCGCGACGTCCGCACGGCCGCCGCCGACCTGGCCGCCGGCTCCGGCGCGCCCACCCGGATCGTCCGCGGGGTCGACCCGGCCCTCGAGGCCGTCGTCACCAGCGACGAGGCGCGCGACGCCGAACTGGAGGACGCGCTCAGCGAGCTGCGACTCGTCAAGGACGTCTGGGAGCTGGCCGAGCTCCGCAAGGCCGTCGACTCCACCGTGCGCGGATTCACCGACGTCGTCGGCGAGCTCTCCCGAGCGGTCGCGTCTTCCGAGCGGTGGATCGAGGGCACGTTCTTCCGACGGGCGCGCCTGGAGGGCAACTCCGTCGGCTACGGCTCGATCTGCGCCGCGGGCGAGCACGCCACGATCATGCACTGGACGGACAACGACGGGCCGGTGCGCCCCGGCGAACTGCTCCTGCTCGACGCCGGCGTGGAGACGCACACCCTCTACACCGCCGACGTCACGCGCACCCTGCCGATCAGCGGGACCTTCACGCCGCTGCAGCGCAAGGTCTACGACGCGGTGTACGAGGCGCAGGAGGCGGGGATGGCCGCGGTCAAGCCGGGCGCGCACTACCGCGACTTCCACGAGGCGTCGCAGCGGTACCTGGCGGAGCGGCTGGTCGAGTGGGGCTTCATCGAGGGCCCGGCGGACCGGGCGTACGAGCTCGGCCTGCAGCGCCGGTTCACCATGGCCGGCACCGGTCACATGCTCGGCCTGGACGTCCACGACTGCGCGCAGGCCCGCAACGAGGAGTACGTCGACGGCGTGCTCGAGCCGGGCATGGTGCTGACCGTGGAACCGGGCCTGTACTTCCAGCCGGACGACCTCACGGTGCCCGAGGAGTGGCGCGGCATCGGCGTCCGGATCGAGGACGACCTGGTGGTGACCGACGACGGTCACGAGAACCTGTCGGCGGGCCTGCCGCGGTCGGCGGACGACGTCGAGGCGTGGATGGCCCGCTTCGCGGGCTGACCGCCCCGGCGGAAGAGGAGGCCCGGCGCCGGACACGGGGGATCGCCGACGCCGGGCGCCTCAGTTGAAGTCTGGACAAACCGTGGAGGGTGTTCCCGACATCCGCGTCGCCTGCCATGCACCTGGTCAAAACAGGGGCGCGTGCGAAAGGATCGCGCCCGCACCGCCGCCAGCCCCCTGTTTCGGCAACCCACCGCACCACATCCACATCGGGAGGATGTACATGGCTCGCCGCATACCCCGCGGTCTGCTCGCCGCGGCCACCGCCACCGTGGCTCTGATCGTTCCGGCCGGCTCGGCCTCGGCCACGGGGTCCGCCCCCGCCGCGACCGGGCCGCAGGCCCGGGTCTTCATGGTCAACCCCGTCCAGTCCTCGGGCGACCAGTCGCTCACCGACGGCAAGGACGCGGCCTCCGCCGTCCCCGCCTCGGCGTACACCACGGTCGCGCTGCGCAACCTGGACGCCGGCGGCGGACTCTCCGGGCGCTGGGTGTCCGTCAGGTCGGACACCGGCGCCTCCGCGAAGACCGCCGAGGCCACCGCGTACGACCGGCACGACGACCAGTTCGAGCAGGTCATGGCCTACTTCTGGGTCAACGAGGCGCAGGAGTACCTGCAGGGCCTCGGCTTCGGCAGCGAACTGCCCGGGGCCAACGACCGCGTCCAGCCCGTCCGCATCAACCAGTGGGGTGCGGACAACTCCTTCTTCACCGACAAGAAGTCCGAGATCCGCTTCGGCAAGGGCGGCGTCGACGACGCCGAGGACGCCGAGGTCGTCGTCCACGAGTACGGGCACGCCGTGCACAACGCCCAGGTGCCCGGCTTCGGCACGTCCGTGGAGGCCGGGTCGATCGGCGAGGCCTTCGGCGACTACCTGGCCGTCGAGGTCGGCGCGCACGCCGCCGCCCGGTACGGCTGGCCCCTGAAGGCCGACCTGGCCTGCGTCGCGGACTGGGACTCGGTCGGTTACAGCAGCGCCCCGCACTGCCTGCGCCGCATCGACGAGAACAAGACCTACGCGGACCGGGTCGGCGAGGTCCACGCCGACGGCGAGATCTGGTCCCGCGCGCTCCTGGACATCCGCACCGCCCTCGGCGCCCGGGTGGCCGACCGCATCATCGTCAACGCCCAGTTCGGCTTCGCGCCCGACACCAGCTTCTCGGCCGCGGCGAACACGACGATCGCGACGGCGCAGCGCATGTACGGCACGAGCGCGGCGGACGCGGTCCGCGCCGCGTTCAAGGCCCGCGAGATCCCCGGCATCGCGTAGCAGACGCCCCCGCCCGGTTCCGGAGACGGCGTCCGCCGCCGCCGGGACCGGGCGCAGGCCTGCCACGCCGGGTCAGTCGTGGTCGGGGGCGGCCATCAGGGCGGCGAGCAGGCCGGGGAACACGGCCTCGAACCCGTCGCGGCGCAGCGTGAGTGGGCTGGCTGGACCTGGTTGCTGATCCCTGCCCGGCTGTCGGGCCGTGGATTCCGGCTGCGGCTCGGGCCCCTGACCGCTGCACTCCGCGATCGCTACCGTCGTCACCGGCATCGACGCCGACGCCGGGATGCCAACCTTGGCCAGGCGGCGGCTCGATGTCGGCGCGGCCTGGGCGGTCCCTGCGTATCCAATCAAACGTTCGAATTCTGGTTCCAGGCGCCGGCACCGCATGTGAGGAGCACCGCCATGTGTCCTGCGCGCAGAACGAGCGGGAATGGCGGGCAGCCGATCCTGTCGTCAGAGCGCTATGTCCTTAATGCGCAGATATTCTGGGAAGCGTGATCGAGTCTGGACGGCCGCGGCTCCGTCGGCGCTACGGCCGGGGGAGGCTTGTGCGGCTGTCGCCGGTCATCCTGACCGTCGTGATCGCCGGCTTCGCCTACACCACTCCGCCGGAAATGGCCTTCAGCCGCCTGTTGCCCGCGGCGCCGGCCCTGGCCGCAGCCATGTGGCCGGTCCTCCCCACCGTCCTGCTCGGGACGGTCTGCCTCTTTCTGATGATCGGCCTCAGCCTCGTCTTCCCCGACCTGGGAACGTGGTGGACAGCCGCGGGGATCATCGCGGTCACCGTGGCCGCGGCGTACGGAAGCCATGTCCGGCTCCAGCGGGAGCGCACCCTCTTCCAGGTGCGGCTCGTCGCCGACGCGGCGCAACAGGTGGTGCTGAGCCCTATCCCACGCCGCTTCGGGAACATCGAGATCGAGTCCTTGTATCTCGCGGCCGCGGCGGAGGCCAGCATCGGCGGAGACTTCTACGAGGTGGTCGACACGCCATACGGGGTCAGGCTGCTCATCGGTGACGTGCGGGGAAAGGGCCTGCCGGCAGTGGGGGCGGCAGCGGCAATCGTCAACGCCTTCCGGGAGGCGGCCTACGGCGAGACCGACATGGTCAACGTCGCACGCCGGCTGGACGCCAGCAGCACCCGTTACAACGCAGCCTTTCCCCCCGAGGGGCCGATGGAGCGCTTCGCCACCGCCCTTCTCGTCGAGATCCCGCACGAGGGCAGACGTATCGACATCCTGAACTGCGGACACCCTCCGCCGCTGCTCCTGAACCGGAGGAAACTCCGTATCCTCGAGCCCGCCGCCCCCTCGCCACTGCTCAGCCTCGCGGAGCTGATCGGCGAGCACTACACGGTCGACACCTACGCCTTCGCCCCCGGCGACCTGCTGCTCCTCTATACCGACGGGATCGCCGAGGCACGCGCCCGCGACGGCGAGTTCTTCCCGCTGGCAGCTTGGATGCGTCGACAGCCCCCGACACCGCCCCGCGAACTGCTCACGGCTCTGCACCGCGACCTCCTCCGCTACAGCAGAGGACGCCTTGACGACGACATCGCCGCCCTCGCCGTACGCCTGTATGAACCACGGGGCACGGAGTCCCTGTGAGCGGCCCGCACCACTCGACCTCGATGGCACACATTCAATGCCATGGCCCTCAAGGCCGAGGCGGAAGCCCCACCGTCTCCGGCGTTGAACACCTGCGTCCCTGGTCTCGGGCGCCGCGTTTGTGGCGCGATGCCCGCAGCGCGTTGAGCCGTTCGGGAGCGAGCCGGTCCCTTCACGACGTGGTGTTCGAGACCCGTACGCCCAGCTTCACACCCACCGGCTCCCCCTCGCCCTCGACGACGATCTCCTCACTGCGCCCCCTCGGCGCAGGCCTGCGAGAGCCCTCCCGCTGCACCCGGTGCGCAAGGACCGCCAGACCCCCCGCTGGAACGCCTGCTGCGCCTTGTTCGGACCCTCGCCGCCGGAGCGCCAGGCGACGCCGGGAACGGCGGCGATGGGGGAGGAGGTCGCCCCTGCGGATCCCGGATTCTCGCTATTTCTGCTCGGCTATGTTCCGGGTCTGCTGGGCGATGTCCTCCAGCACGACCTTCGGGTCGGCGGACGGCGCGACGGCCTTGCCGATGTTCCGCTTGATGGTGTTGCTGACCTGCAGCCAGGACGGCTCGTTGACCGGGTAGAGCTGGGCAGTGCGCAGTGCGGTCAGGAACTGCGCGGCGCTGGGGTCCGCCGCCGCGTCCTTGGAGGCCTGGGTCGCGGACACCGTCGAGGGCAGCAGGTGGTAGCGCCCGGCGAACTCGCTGAGGTTCTTGTCTTCGTAGACGAAGTCCAGGAAAGAGCGCACCAGTTCGCGGTTGTCGTCGTGCTTGAAGGCCATCATCCAGTCGGCGACGCCCGCCGACGGCGGCGTCTCCCCGTCGCTCAGCGTGTCCGACACCGGCATGCTCAGGGTGCCGACCTTCATGCCCTTCGCCCTCGCCTCGTGGAGGAGGGAGGGGTAGCCGTTCACCATGCCGACTTTGCCGCGCAGGAAGGCGGCGAAGGCGTCCTGCCGGTTGAACTCGGCCGGCGGGACCGGGCCGGTCAGGCCGGGCGCGACCAGGTTGTCCTTGATCCAGCGGAACGTCTCGGTGTTCCGCGCGGACGCGATGCTGTAGCCGCCGCTGCTGTCGGTGTACCCCCCGCCGTTGCTCAGTTCCCAGATGAGGGCTTCGGCGTGCGCCTCCTCGGGACCGAGCGGCAGGGCGTACGGGTGGAGCACGCCCTCCTTCTTCAGCGCCAAGGCCGCGTCCTTGAGTTCCGACCAGGTCTTCGGCGGCTTCGCTCCGGCCTGGTCGAACAGCTCCTCGTTGTAGAAGAGCAGCCGGCTGCTGGCCACGAAGGGCAAGCCGTAGAGGGTGGTGCCGACCGAACCCGCCTCCGCGAGCGGCGGCAGGAAGTTCGCCTCCGCCCGGACCGACAGCAGCTCACTGGCGGCGTAGAGGCGGCCCTGTGCGGCGAAGTCGGAGTACGCGCCCATCAGGGCCACGTCCGGGGCATTGTCCTCCTTGACCATGCGGGTGACCTCGCGGTCGACGTCGGCCCACGGGTAGAGCGTCACCTCGACCTCCTTGCCGGGGTGGGCGGCGGTGAAGGCGGAGGTCACCTTGTCCCAGTAGGCCCTGGAGCTGGTCCCCGGGCTGTCGCCGTATTCGGCGGCCACCAGGCGCAGCGTCGTCCCGCCGCCGATCCCGGACGAGCCACAGGCGGTGACGAGGGAGCCCAGTAGCCCGAGTGCGGCCACAGAGGCGGTCGCGCCGAAGAGTCTTGGTCGCACGGATCTTTCCTCTTGATCTTCTTTTTTGGACAGTGCGTCCGGAATTCTCTCCTGGTCCGGTGCGTATTGCGCCCCCTGCCCAACAGTTGTGGCCATTGCTCCAACTGAGTCGGTTGGGACTGGTGTTTTCCGATATGGCGACGCGGATACCGACGCGCGTAGAACCCACCACGGTGTCCAAAGCGACTCCCGTACGGAGCATTGACGACAGGATGATCAATGGGGGCTACACCGCCCCGTGACCATCCGGCCCGGCGGGAGGTGCGCCGGCACCGCGACGGCGACCTGGACCGTGGACTGGTCCGCCCCGGGACCGGCGTTCCCGCCTCACGGGGCCACGATCCGTCGGCCTCAGCGGTTTTGGTGAGTCGGTGAGTGTGAGACCGCGGTCAGGGCGACTTCTCGGCGCCGTGACCGGAGCCGTACGCGGTGAGCAGCAGGGCGATGTCGTCGGCTCGGTACGAGGAGCCACGGGCATTGTGGAGAAGCCGGTCGGCGAGTTCGTCCAGTGAGACCGCAGGGGCGTGGGCCAGGGAGGCTCGCAGGCGGTCGATCCCCACGTCGATGTCGGCGTCGCGTTCCTCGACCAGTCCGTCGGTGTAGAGGGCGAGGACGGATCCCGGCGGAAGGTCGATCCGGGTTGCTGGATAGGCGCTTGCGCGATCCACACCGAGGAGTGGGCCGACATCCAGTTCAAGGGCGTCGGTCGTCCCGTCGGGACGGCGGAGCAGGGGCGGCGGGTGGCCGGCAGTAACAGCGTAGGCGTGGTGGCCGTGTGGTTCGAGGCGGATGAAGCAGCAGCTGGCCAGCAGCCCGGGGTCGAGGTCGATGAGGGTTTGGTTGACGCCCGCCATCACATCGCCAGGCGAATGGCCTACGGCCGCGAAGGCTCGTACGGCGCTACGCAACTGGGCCATGGTGGCCGCTGCGGCAATGCTGTGCCCCTCCACGTCACCGATGACGAGCGAGACCCCACTGCCGGTTGGGATGACGTCGTACCAGTCGCCACCGATGTCCAATCCGCTGGTGCCGGGCAGATAGCGCGCGACGGTGCGGAGGCCGGGGGCTATTGGCAACTTGTGCGGCAGGAGCGCCTGCTGCAGGCCGCGCGCGAGCGCGAACTCCGAGTCGTAGAGCCGCGCTCGTTCCAGGGCCTGGGCGATCAGCCCGGCGAGTGCGGTGAGGACGCCGCGGTCCTTCTCCGTGAACCGGTGGATCTCGTCGAAGCCGAGGACGCAGGTGCCGACAGGGCGGCTGGAGGCGATCAGCGGCAGGTACGCCCACGAGCTCACCTCGCCCGTGGGGATGCCCGGGTAGCCCCGGGAAAGGTCCTGCTGCGATTCGATGAAGAGCGGAGCGCCGGAGGTCAGGGCCTCGGTACCGGGCAGGTTCGCATGCAGCGGCATGCCCTCCAGCCAGTCGAGGAAGTCTTCGTGGTGGCCGGCGTGGAAGAGCAGGTGCATGGTTCCGTCCCGGACCACGTAGATGGCCAGCTGCTGGCCCCCGAAGGCCGGCAGGAGTTGGTCGGAGACGGCTTCGCAGACTTCGCGGGCGGTGACCGCCTCGGTCAGCGCGCTGCCCAGCTGCAGGACGTGGTACATGACGCCCAGGCGCGCCGGTGTGGCTGCGTCGGCCGAGGAGGAGGGGGATGGTGTCGGGGTCGAGGGTGGATCACCGAAGGGGACCACCCGGCCGGTTACTCCGTCCGCTTTCGGATGGAGGGAGAACGCGAGCCACCGGTCGGGCGGTCGGCAGGCCAGGAAGGAGACCGGCGCCTGCGAGATCATCGCGGAACGGTGCCGGTACTCGACGTCGGGATCGGACAGCCACGGCAGCACGTCCGAGAGGAACTGGCCCAGCAACTCGTCGCCACGCACACCCAGGAGCTGCAGGGCGCTGTGGTTGGCGTAGGTGATCCGCCCGTCGGGGGCGAGGGACAACAACCCGTCCCGCAGTCGTTCGACGGCGGCGACCGCCGCGCTGCCGGCCTGCGCGTCGACGACGGTGCCGACCAGGCGGCTACGTGCCCGCGCGTCATCGCCGTCCGGAACGCTGCCCCACAACTCGACCGTGCGATACCCCTCGCCGCCGTCTGCGCGATCCCGTATGCGCAGGCGCCGCGCGTTGATCCGTCCCTCGGCGGCTGCTGCACCGGCGACAGTCCGAAGGGCGGCGCGGTCGCCGGGGTGCAAGTAGGAAGCAAGCGTTTCCGCTCGTCCGTCGAAGGCGTGGGGGTCGATCCCGAAGATCGCGCAGAGTTCGTCGTCGACGCTGATGGTGCCTGTGACGAGGTCCCAGTCGAACATCCCGGCCCGCACGGCCGGTGGAGAGGGAGCCGGAGTCTCGACAGGAATCGTCCGGGGATCGCACTCGACAGGATCGCCGGTACGGGCGCGGAGGACGGCGAGCGAGTTCCCGAGCCGGTTGGCGACGGTCCGCACGTGGCGGCGCTGAGCCTTGGACAGCCCTTCGCTGCCGGGTGACGCCGCCCAGACGATCGCCAGCGCCCCGAAGACCTCCCCGCCCGCGGCCACCGGCACGGAGCACGAGCCAAAGGCGTACGGCAGAGCCACCGCGAGCTGCGGGTACCGGCGCATCGTCTCCTCTGCGTCAACCAGGTGGACCGTGCGCCCGGAGCTGTACGCCACGGCGACCGGGATGGGGCTGCTCACCGGAATGAGGCGCCAGCCACCGAGCTGCGAGGGCGGCACCCCGCACGTCGCGGCGAGAACGATCGACCGGCGGTCGCGGGAGCGGAGAAAGACGCTCCCCGCGTAGGCGCCGGTTCCTTCCACGGCTTCGACGACGGCTGCCGCAAGGAGATCCTCACGCTCCGTCCCGCCGGCGATCATTTCGCCCATAGTTCCAGTGTGCGCACGTCGCGCCTCCGGCCCCACCGCGGCAACCCAGTGAGACGCGCCGATCACAGACCGCAGGACCCGATCGCGGGCTGCGGCGCGCTCAGCCCGCGCTCGTCCTCGCCGCCCTTCCCCGTCCTTGCACCGCCGCTGCCGGCCTGAGGCCGATGTTCCGTCCGCGCAGCAGACATCCGCTGGACTGCCGATTCCGGAAGCCCGAACAAAAACCCCTTGCCCAATGGTCAAGAAGTGTTGACCATTGGGGGCATGCCTACCGATGATCTTCCCGAGACGTTCCACGTCACCACTGACGAGCAGCTACGCGCCGTTTCCAACCTCACGCGTCACCGGATCATGGCCGTGCTCCGCTTCGAGCCCGCGACGATTACGCAGATCGCCGAGCGAGTGGGCCTTGCGAAGGGGAGTTCCAGCTACCACGTACGGCTGCTCGAGCGGGCGGGCCTGGTGAAGGTGGTACGAACGCGGAAGGTCCGGGGGGTCACCGAGCGGTACTACGCAATGGCCGCGCGGGCGATCGTGCTGCCGGATCCGGGCGAGGGAGGGCCGGATGTGCTGATGCGGCATGCGGTGGCGGACCTGGAGGCAGCGCCGGTGGATGCCGAGCGGCACGTACGGATGGCGCATCTGCGGCTCACCGAGGAGCAGTTCGCGGAGCTGGGGGCGCGGCTGCAGGCACTGGCGGACGAGTACCGGGAGCAGTCCGATCCTTCGCTGCCGGACGCGTCACTCGTCTTCGCACTGTTCCGCCCGACACCGCGCGAGCAGGCCGAAGGGGACGCCAAGTGACCTCAGACGTTCGCAAGTTGCCGACCGGATTCGGACGGCTGTGGACCGCACAGACGGTGTCCTCGCTCGGTGACGGGGTGTCGCATGCCGCGCTGCCGCTGCTCGCGTTGACGTTGACCCGGGATCCGATGGCGCTCGCCGTCGTCACGGCCGCCGGAACGCTGCCGTGGCTGCTCTTCGGGGTGCTCGGCGGTGCGCTGGTGGACCGCTGGGACCGTCGGCGCACGATGTGGGTCATGGACGCGGCGCGTGCGGTGCTGCTCGCGATACCGGCGGCAGCGGCCGCGCTCGACGTGCTGAGCATTCCACTGCTCGCGGCCGTCGCCTTCCTGCTCGGCCTCGGCGGACTCTTCTTCGACACGGCCGCCACGGCCTATCTGCCGGATCTACTCGGCCGCGATCCCGCGCTCCTGGAGCGCGCCAACTCCCGCCTGCGCGGCACCCAGACCGCCGCGTCCGGCTTCGCGGGGCCGCCTGCGGGCAGTGCCCTGCTCGCGCTCGGGCGGGCGGTTCCGCTGCTCGCCGACGCGGTGTCGTTCGCGCTCTCCGCACTGCTCGTACGGTCGCTGCCCGCCACGCCCCCGCCCGTACCGCAGGCCCGTGAGTCGCTGCTGCGGCAGGCGCGGGCCGGCGCCTCGTACGTATTCCGGGATCAGTTGCTGCTCGGGCTCGCGCTGCGTCCGGCGGTCGGGAACATCGCCTTCCTCGCCGTGGAGACCGTACTCGCCCTCTTCGCGCGCGATCGTCTCGGCATCGACACCTTCGGCTTCGGCCTGCTCCTCACGGCGGAGGCCACCGGTGGTCTGCTCGGCGCGGGCATCGCCTCCTTCCTCGGCCGACGACTCGGCACCGGCACCGCGCTCACCTGCACGGCCGCAGTCGAGGGACTCGCCATCCTGGGCCTTGCCGTCGCCCCGAACCCGTACGTCGCCGGCCTCGCGCTCGCCGTCTGCGGAGCGGGCATGGGCGCCACGATGGTGCTCGGCCCCTCCCTCCGACAGGCGATCGTCCCCGCCCACCTGATGGGCCGGGTCGCCTCCACCTCCCGCATGCTCGCCATGTGCGCCGCCCCGTTCGGCGCCTTCCTCGGCGGCTGGCTGGCCACCACCTACGACGTACGCACCCCGCTCTACACCGCCGCCGGCCTCCTCCTCACCATGACCGCCGTCACGTCGACCATGACCAGCAACCGCCAGGTCGAGGCGGCGCTGCGTGCCGCCGCCCAGGCGGATGATCCAGATCACCCGAAATCCTGGGATCCCGTTCAGGAGAGTGCCGTGTCCCCAGGGACGTCAGTCGATCAGGCTTGAGGTTTCGGCGACTGCGGGAATGTCGCACGCTTCAAATGACGCGCCCCACCAGCTGAGCAGACCCCTTGAGTCCGGCCCGGCGCGAGGTGTACGCGAAAGACCAGCACAGCCGCGGCACCCTGATCACCGCCACCGCCACCGCCGCCACCGTCGCCGCGTCCAACCGGTCCAAGAGCGACAAGGACCCGGCCGAGTGGCTCCCCCGGACACCACCCACCACTGCGCCTGCGCCGCGCTTGGCTCGGCACGAAGCCGCGCTGGGACCTCGCCACCGATGACGCCGAGCGCCCAGCCCTTCTCGGCCCCGCCGAGGACGCTCACACCTCGCTGCGATGGAGCGACCAGCCGTGACCGGAAGGCTCAGGGACGAGGGGTGGCTGCGCAGGCACAGCTCAACAGTCAGGGCGCCGCTTCGATCGCGTCGAGTTCGTCGAGAACCTCCTTGTTGTGCTGGTTCAGTTCGGGCGCGGGACTGCGGAGGGTGTCCACGCCGGCTTCGAAGGTCACCGGAAAGCGGGCCTGGGGGCCGGCGCCGGGTCGAGCGGGCGTGGTGAAGAGGTCGCGGGCGACGGCTTGCGAGTCGTCGAGGAGTTCACAGGGGCAGGTGAACACGGGCGCCCAGGGCGCCGCCGGCGATCGTTGTGACGAGCTCGCCGTTGTCCATGCCGCCGAGGGCCGTCGCCCGTACCGCACCCCCAGGGAGCCCGCGCTGCGCTCCGGCTCCCGGACCGGCACACCGCGGCGGCCTCACCGGTTCGGCGGCCCCACCGGTCCATCACTGCGTCGGCCCGTACACAGCCCTCAGTAGCAGCCACTCAAGGGCCGGCTCGCTGCGTTGATGTACGTCTTGATGGCGTCGCTGATGAAGTCGCGGCTGCTGTCCGTGCTGAGGGCTTGGGTCTGTAGGTGGGCGTACATCGCGCTGTACTGCTGTACCTCGGATGGTTTCTCGAGGTAGAGGTCGCTGGTGAACCTCGCCAGGTAGACGACTGCTTCGCGGCTGTCGGGGAACTGCAGGAGGGAGAACTGTCCTGACAGGCCCGGGTGGGCGCCCGCTGTGTGGGGGATGACCTGAACGGTGATGTGCGGTTCGGTGCTCAGTTCGTGCAGGTGCTCCAGTTGTTCGCGCATGATCTCCCGGCCGCCGACGACGCGCCGCAGGGCTGATTCGTCCAGGACGACCCACAGCCGCAACCTGCGGGCCGGGTTGTAGATCCGGTGCTGACGGCGAAGCCGCACCTTCAGACGCGCGGCGGCCTGTTCGACCGTGAGCAGGGGGATCGCTTCCTCGATGACGGCGGCCGCGTAGGCCGGGGTCTGCAGAAGGCCGGGGATCACCATGGACTCGTAGGTATGGATGGAGGCGGCCTCGGTCTCCAGGCCGACATAGACGCTGTGGGGGATGTCGCCGTAGGCATGCCACCAGCCCTGCCGGCTCGACTCCCTGGCCAGCTCCATCAGGGAGTCGACAACATGCTGGTCGGCTACCCCGTAGAGCCCGCACAGGTCGCGCACATCGCGGGGGCTGACGGCACGGCGCCCGGTCTCCATGTGACTGACCTTGGCCTGGGAAACCAGCAGATGCGCCGCCACCTGCGTGCCGGTCAGGCCGCTGGCCATGCGGAGCCGGCGCAGCTCCGCTCCCAGTCGTCGTCCCCTGACGGTGGGGTCGTTGTTCGCCGCCACGGGCGGTGTACCTCCAGCTCCAAGTCGCTTTCCTGGACCGAAGGTTGCCATGGGCAATGACTGTTGATCGCGTGCCATGCCGCCGGTGTCGGCGAGAGGAAAAAAGGATTGTGACGATGTAACTTGCCGTTCGGCGATGCCCCCAACAGGCGAGTGCTCCACGCGGCAAGTGATGGGGCGATGACGGGAGAGGTAGGGGCGACCAGGTCGAGGGCGTTCCGCGCCTGAGGCCGTGTTCGAGGGAACCGGCGCCGCCCTGCGTCCTCTGGCCCACTACGGGGAGACAGCCCAGCAGAAGGCGAGCCGCGAAGCCCGAGCAGCCTGCGTACCAAAGCCACAAGCGGCACTCCGGGCGCCCCCTCCGGGCGGGTCCGCCCCGCCCCGCAATCCTGCTTCGGAGCCGCGATCCGCTCGTCAGGTGCGGAGGTACGAGGCGCCGTTCAGGTCCAGGACCGCCCCCGACGTCCACTCCGCCTGCGGCGATGCCAGCCAAAGGACCGCCGCTGCGATCTCGTCGGCCTCAGCCACCCGGCCGAACGGGCTCTGCGCCCGGATCGCCTCGCCCTCCGCTCCGCTCAGCCGGGACGCCACCCGCTCGGTGTCGAAGAAACCAGGAGCGACGGACGCGACACCGATGCCGTACGGCGCGAGCGAGACGGCGAGCGACTGACCGAGCGCGTGTACCGCCGCCTTCGTCGCACCGTACGCGGGGTGATCCGGCTCGCCCTTGAACGCGCCGCGCGAACCGATGTTGACGATCCGTCCGCCCGTCCCCTGCTCGATCATGCGGCGGCCGGCCAGGTAGCTGAGATGAGACGTCGCCAGCAGATTCACCGTGACGTGCCGCTGCCAGACGTCCACCCACTCGTCGTACGAGGTCTCGGGGAGCGGATGGCGCAGATTCACGGCCGCGTTGTTCACCAGCACATCCACACCGCCGAGGAGTTGGGCCGCCGCCGACTCCACCGCCGCGGCTCCGGCCGGATCAGAAAGATCGCCCCCGACGAGCCCGTGTCCCTCACCTTCCAGGGACTCCAGGGTCAGCCGCGCTTCATCCTCGCGCGACCCGTAATGAACGGCGACACGGTCGCCGTTCGCGGCGAACGCCCTGGAGACGGCGCGGCCAAGCCCCCGGGAGGCCCCGCTGACCAGAACGCGGCGGCCGGTGGCCGATGGATTCATGAAGGGAGCCCTCTCTCGCGGTACATCCTGATCGGTCTCCTACTCAAATCTTCTCTACATGGAGCGGATATGAGCGGCTGACCACTGTCGCACTCCACGATAGGAGAGGATCCCGGGGTGATGATCAGCGCGTACGCGCTCAACCGCTCCACACTGGCACGCCGGTTGCTGCTCGGCCGCGCCTCGCTCGGCGTGGCGGACGCGCGGTGAAATGAGGTCGCCCAGGCACAGCAGGCCGCCTCACCGCACTTCACACAGAAGTTGTGGGTACCGACGAGGTCGTCGACGAGTTCGGGACAGCGCCTTGGTTACGGGCCTGGCGTGCCTGCCATATGGCGGCGATCGGGCGGCGGACCGGGACGGGACGGGACATGAGGGTCACGGCTGGCCGTCGCCCTGCGCGGCGGGCTTGGGGACGGTGAAGATCCGGTCCAAGTGGTGGTGGAGCACGGCGATGGCCGATTCGGGCTTCCGCTGGCCCACGAGGATGCTGGTGCCCATGGTCGCCGTCATGGCGAGCAGGCTGATCGCCTCGATCCGTGCGTCGACGCCGGGGTCGGCCAGGCCGGCTTCCTGTGCCTGCCGCAGCAGGCCGGTCAAGACGTCTTCCGCGGCGTCGGGATTGTCGATGAAGGGCTGGGCGGCCAGTCCCTTGTCGGTGACGGACAGCAGGGAGTACGAGGTGTAGAGGAGGTGGAAGGTGCGGCCTTCATCGTCCGTCGGCAGGGAGGCCAGCAGCAGCGCCTCGATGGTCGCGCGCGGGCCCGGCTCGGAGCCGGCGGCGAGGCGGGCGCCCACACGAGCGGTGAACCGGTCGGTCAGGTGCTGGAGCCCGTGGAAGAGCAGCTTCTCCTTGGTCTGGAAGTAGTACTGCACGAGGCGGAGCGAGACCCCTGCCTCGGCCGCCACGTCGCGCATCCCGACCGCGTGCAGTCCGCGCCGTCCGGCAACCCGGATGAGCGCCTCGGCGATCTGGGCCCGCCGTTCCTCGTGGTCCACCCGCTTGGGCATGGGCTGTATCTCCGTCCGTCGGTGGTGAGTCCGCGGGCCGCGCGGCCCGCATCTTTTCATGGTACCGCCGTATCATTGTTGTGGTACGGTCGTATTACGAAGAACGGATCTTCCCCGGAGGTGCCCCGTGCCCGAGAACGCCGCACGAACCCGCGCACGGCGCGACATCGGCCGCTACGTGAACGACGAGCTGCGCGACCGGTACTTCGCCGCCTGCGACGCCGTTTACGCAATGGGTGCGCCCGCCCACTCCGAGACGGACGTCGAGACCAGCTTCGGCACCACGCACGTCTACCGCTACGGCCCCGCGGACCCTGCAGCCGGGTCCCGCACGCCGGTCGTCCTCATCCACGGTGCCGGTGGCTGCTCCGCCCAGTGGTACCCCAACACCCCCGCACTGAGCGACGAGCGCCCTGCGTACGCGCTCGACACCCCCGGCGACCCCGGCCGCAGCGTCCACCGCGAACCCATGTGGCAGCCCGAGCGCGCCGCCCAGTGGCTCGACGAGGCGCTCGACGCACTCGGCCTCGACCAGGTCCACCTCGTCGGCTCCTCCTACGGCGGCTGGCTGGTGCTGAACCAGGCACACCGCCGACCCGAACGGCTCGCGTCAGTCACCCTCCTCGATCCGGGCGGCCTGGAGAAGGTGGGCCTGCGCTTCTTCGCCTGGGTCTTCGTCAGCCTCTTCGCCAGCTTCGCCCCCAAGGCACTGCGCCCCCGCCTTGCCGCCTGGCTGGAACAACCCGTACTCGTCGTCCCTGAGCTGCGCGCAATGGTTCAGACCGGCGTCCGGGCCTTCCGGATCCGCCGCCCCGCGCCGCTGCCGCTGGCCGAGGACGTGCTGCGCTCCATCCGTACCCCGCTCTACCTCGTCCTCGGCAAGCGCAGCCTGCTCGTGCACCCGCAGCGCCAGCTGGAGCGAGTACCGCGCCTCATCCCCGGAGCCCGCGCCGAGATCATCGCCGCGACGGGCCACGGCCCGCAGATCGACCACCCCGACATGGTCAACTCCCGGATGCTGAGGTTCATGGAGGACGTCGACTCCCTCGACCCGGCCGCGAACCGCAGGACCATCGACGCGTAGTCGTGAGTGTCACCGAAGCCGCTCGCGGCCTCACCGCGCACTGGTCCTGGACCGATCACATCACCACAGCGATCCAGCGGCTCGAAACCCTCCCGAACCCCGGCTGACCAGCAGCGCTGCCCTGTCCCTTGGCGAGCCTGCACCACCCGGAGCCGTGGAACCGGCCCGCCCGACGCGACAGCCTGGGCACCAGCCCGCCTCCGCGCAGAGGAGCCCACCTCAAACGAACGGAAAGGGTCCGTCAGGATGCTGACGGACCATCATGCAAGATCGAGTCTAACGGGAGTTCGTATCCCTGAAGTCTGAGCGCCGCGATAAATGTGCTTGTCACAGGCCGCGAGACCCATGGGGTGCTGCGGGTGACAGTCGAATGATCCGGTCGTTACCTTGGCAACATCCCCTCGTCTCGTTGAGGCCCGTCCTTTACGCAGAGCCCGTGGACATGGGGCGCTCTGCCCGGGCTCAACGCGTGATCGTGCATTGTTACGACCTCGGAGATCTGGTGGCCGGCCCGCAGTGTCGGGCGCCTGCTGCGCGGAGCTGGCCGCTGGATCGTGCATCAGCGGGTTTGGGAGCAGCATGGAAGAGAGCCCTCAAATGGCGCGGTCCCAGTGCCGCGCTGCGGAGGGAGACTTTGAGATGGCTGCACACGAGCCGCCCTCGGGAGAGGAGCGGGACCGCCGCGCGGGGCCGTCTCCGCCGGGAGGGCTGCTCGATCTGCTCAGTGTGGCCGCGGTCGTGCTGGACACGCGTGGGCGGATCGTGTTCTGGAGCCCGCAGGCCGATGAAGTGTTCGGTTACACCGCTGAGGAGGCCCTGGGCCAGTACGCGGCGCACCTACTGGTTCGCGAAGAACACCAGGACCTGGTGGTCAAGCTGTTCGCCGAGGTGATGAGCACCGGGGCGAGCTGGGCCGGTGCGTTCCCGATCCGGCACAAGGACGGCGGCACGCGCCTGGTGGAGTTCCGCAACATGCGGCTGCTGGACGACCTCGGCGACGTCTACGCCCTGGGCATCGCCGCAGACCAGAGCACGCTTCAGCGAGTGGAGACCGACCTGGCCCTGTCCGAGCGCCTGGTCTCGCAGGCGCCCATCGGCATTGCCATGCTGGACCCCGACCTGCGCTACCTGCTGGTCAACCCGGCTCTCGAGCGCATCAACGGAATTCCGGCCGCCGATCACATAGGTCGGCACCCCCGCGACATCCTGACCTTCCTCGACGTGGAGACCATCGAGTCCGCGCTGCGCCAGGTGCTGCTCACCGGCACTCCGCTGATCGACCAGTACACCGTCGGCCGTACCCCTGCGGACCCTGATCATGATCATGCCTGGTCGGTGTCGTACTACCGGCTCGAGGGGGCCAGTGGTCGGGTGATCGGGGTGGCGAACTCGGTGGTGGATGTCAGCGAACGCCATCGGGCCGCAACTGAGGCGGACCTGGCCCGGCGCCGCCTGGCGCTGATCGCCGACGCCTCCGCCCGCGTCGGCACCACTCTGGAGGTGGAGACGACCGCCCGGGAGCTGGTCGAGGTCGCCGTGCCCGACCTCGCGGATGTCGCCGCGGTCGATGTCCTCGACGACGTCCTGGCCTTTCGTCGCACGACGCCCTCCCACGAGCCGGGCCCGGAGCTGTTCCGGGCGCTGGCTGTGGCCGCCGCTTACCCCACCCACGCGACCGCCGCCCTGAAGGTCGGCGACCTCGCGGCGTACGGCGCGGACCGGTTGATCACCCGATGCGTCCACACCGGACAGCCCATCGTCGTCGCCCACGCCAGCGGCGACGATCTCCGGCACATCGCCTCCGACCCCCACGGCGCGGCCGCCTTCGCCGAGGCCGGCGTGCACTCCTACCTCGCGGTGCCCCTGATCGCCCGCAACGAGGTCCTCGGCGCCCTCGACCTGCTGCGCGCCCGCAACCCGCTCCCCTTCGACGAGGACGATGCACTCCTCGCCGTGGAGCTGGCCACCCGCGCCGCCTTCGCCATCGACAACGCCCGCTGGCACCAGAGCGTCCGCAACACCGCCGAAACCCTCCAGCGCAGCCTCCTGCCCAGCCACCCGCCCGCGCTCGCAGGCCTGGAGGTCGCCTCGCTCTACCAGCCCGCCCAGGCATCCCACGAGATCGGAGGCGACTGGTACGACGTCGTCCCGCTCGCTGACGAGAAGACCGCCCTGGTGGTCGGTGACGTCATGGGCAATGGCATCGACGCCGCCGCCACCATGGGACGACTGCGCACCGCCACATGCGCCTTCGCCGACCTCGACCTGGCGCCCCACGAGATCCTCCAACACCTCGACAAGATCACCCACGGACTCGAGCACTACATCGCCACCTGCATCTACGCCGTCTACGACCCGCTCAACCACCAATGCCGCATCGCCAGCGCCGGACACCTCCCACCCGTCCTCGCCGCGGCCGGCCGCCACCCCCAACTGCTCGACCTGCCCACCGGCGTGCCCCTCGGCGTCGGCGGCGTCCCCTTCCACACCACCACCTTCGACCTCAACCCCGGCGACCGGCTCATCCTCTACACCGACGGACTAGTTGAAACCCGCCACCACCCCATCGATGAACGCCTCAACACCCTCCTGCACACCCTCGACGAACCACCCCGGCCTCTGAACGCCACCTGCCACTGGCTCCTGCACGCCCTGCGGCACCCTGACGACCACGACGACGTCGCGATCCTCATCGCGCAAGTCCCGCCCGCACGTTGACGCACCCCCCGTCCATCCGCGCCTCCCCTGACCGCGGCAGCCGCTAGACCCTGTGTCCACGCCCGGACAGCCTGTCTGAGGCGCGCTCGGCTTCCGGCCGGCCGGTGGGTATGCGTGAGGGACCTGAGCGGATGGCGTTCAGGCCCCTCTTCGCGGATCCGTGGGGGAACTGGACGTAACCGTGGGCCGTCGACCGCATCATGCTGGAAACCGGCCTGGCCCACCTGTCCGCACCAGGCCTCCTCCGGCGGATCATGGGCCGACCAGGGCCGGACCGAGGCGAGGGCCGGCCAGTGCCCCAATCGTGTTGACCGCCCCCGGCAGGCAGTGCTGGAGTCGGCACGTGGACAGCATCCCCGCCAACCGGCGGCTCTGGAACCAGATCAGCAGCGCCTACCAGCACAAGCACGACCCGCAAATCGGCGCCACACCCCGGCTGTGGGGCATGTACTCCATCCCCGACGCGCACCTGCGCGCCCTGGGCGACGTCACCGGCAAGCGCGTCCTCGAACTCGGCTGCGGCGCCGGCCAGTGGTCCAGGGCGCTCGCCGCCGAGGGCGCCACCGTGGTCGGGCTCGACCTGTCCGAAGCCCAACTCGCCGCAGCGGCCCGCGCGATGGGAGCGGCCCGCTACCCGCTCGTGCAAGGCGCCGCCGAACAACTCCCCTTCGCTGCCGACAGCTTCGACCTGGTGTTCTGCGACTTCGGTGGGCTCAGCTGGGCGCCCCCGCACCTGGCCGTCCCGCAGGCCGCACGCGTCTTGGGCCGAGGTGGGCGCCTGGTGTTCAACGTCGCCAGCCCATGGTTCGAAGCTTGCTACGACGAAGCCGCCAGCCGCGTGACCACGACGCTGCAGCAGGACTACTTCGGGCTGAACACCATCGCCGAAGACGACGGCGCGACCAGCTATCAGCTCACCTACGGCGACTGGGTCAAGGTCCTGCGCGGCGCGGGTCTCATCATCGACGACCTCATCGAGCCGCGGCCCGAACTCGGAACACCCAACGGCTACAACGAAACCGACCCACCCGACTGGGCACACCGCTGGCCGGCGGAACTGCTCTGGGTAACCCACAAACCGTAAGTTCCGCCGCGCCGAGACGTGAAGGCATCCCCTCGCCGGACAGGACCTGGACCGCTGACCGGCCTTCCTGGGGCGACTGCCCCCGACGATGGTCATGCCGCGAGCTCACCGAGCTGGCTGCCGTACGGCGAAGCTCTGGTCAGCCGGTGGTCGCCCATAGAAGGCCGCGCGCGTCCAGCTCACGAAGAACGACGTCAAGAGCACCGGCGTCAAGTTCCAGTCGGACGACTACAAGTTCAAGGCCACCTGCACGTGTGCACCGGGTCTGGTACGCGGTGATTGAGTCCTTCGACACAGAGCTGCCCAGCTGACGTCGAGGCGGCTCAAAGCCCCGGGCATCCTTGCCCGGGGCTTCGCAGTGCTCCGTTTGCCCGGCTGGCTCAACGACTGGCCGAGTACCGGTGGGCTCGCGTCATCAACTGTCGCCAGATGTCGGTCTGCTGAGCGTGGAGTGGCGCTCCGTGATCTCCATCGGGTTTGTCCCGCAGTCCCGCTGCTCCTGTGTCAGCCTGTGGTGCCGCCGTAGTTCCGCAGGACGTTCAGAGCCCTGTCGAAGGCCGAGTCCCTCTTCTTGTCGAACTCCTCTTTGGTGAAGACCGGCTCAGTGAGGTGCGGCGGAATGCCCGTGCCGTCGAAGGTCCTGCCCGAGCGGGTCAGGAACTCCTCGTTCGGCAGCCAGGCCGCCATGCCGTTGGGGAGCTTGCGCAGCATGACGTCCGAGAAGACGCCCTGTGTGGGCTGCCCGATCCGGACCGTCTTGCCGGGCCGGTCCATGAGGGCCTGGGTGAAGGTCTCCCCGGCGCTGACGGTCGAGCCGCCGGTCAGCACGGCGACCGGCCCGGTGTAACGGGGGCCCTGGACGGGCGTGACATACACAGGCTGGGGGCGAGTGTGCCGGGTGGGGTCGGCGGGATCGTTGCGGGCCCGCTTGGAGTAGGCGAGGTAGGGGGTGTCGGTGAGACGCTCGGCGATGTGGACTCCCAGGGCGTCGGAGCCGCCGCCATTGATTCGCAGGTCGATGACCAGGCCCTTCAGGCGCTGGGTGCGCTCCTGGCTGAGGACCGTGTCCAGCGCCCTGTCCAGCTCGGCCAGTTGGGCGGCGTAGGGGGCTCCCTTGCCCGCGTACCCGCCGAACCCGGAGATCCGCAAATACCCCTGCCCGCCGGGGAGGTCGGCGTAGGTGATCCGCCCGTTTGCGAAGTCCTGGACGTTTCGGGCGTCCTTCAGGTCGTGCGCCACGATGAACTTTTTGACCTTGGTGTCCAACTTCTCAGTGGGCGGGACGGTGCCGGGGCGAACCTGTGCGAAGACGCGGTCGCCGTCCTGAACGGCAACGTGGGAGTCGTAGAGCGGCTTGACCATCTCGCTGAAGACGGCGTAGAGCTCGTCCTTGGTCGTCTTCGCATGCACCTTGGGCCGGTATTGGTCGCGTACGGCGTGCCAGTCGATGCCCTTGGCGGAAAAGAAGGGGTAGTTCTCCTCGAAGGACTGCCAGAAGACGTCAAAGGCGGCGAGCGGACCCTTCGGGGCCGGACGCGTGCAGGCCTCGGGGAACTTCGGGATCCGGCGCAGGTTCCGGTCGCCGACGGAGCCGTCCACCCGCATGGACACGCGGTCGCGGCCTTGTTGGGTGCGCACGGTGAGGACAGTGCCGTCGGGCGTGGTGTAGGTGCCGGGGCCGGTCCGCTGCGCGGAGTCGCCCTTGAGGCAGCTGACGGCGGTGGTCTGGTACTCCTGGAAGGTTCCGTTCCGGATGGAAAGCACTGTGCCGTAACCGTCCATGCGCCAGGTTCCGTCGGTGGTCGGCTGGTGGGCGGTGGCGGCCGGCGCGGTTCCGCCGGCGAGGGCCAGTGCGACGGCGGTGGCCGTGACAATGTGCACGATCTTGTCTTCTCTGTAGGCGACTTGCTCGGTACAGCCCCACGGTCGCCGACACGCCGTTCTCCCGGCCATCCGGCTGTCCGGTTGATCGGGGGTGGGGCCAGCCCCCCGCTACCCGGTTGATCGGGGGTGGGGCCAGGCCCCCCGCTACCGGCAGTACCTGGGGGCCGTCGCGTCGAGGGACCGACCAGCGCGGACCATTCCGCGCTACTGGTGGGCTCTCGTATGCACCTGTCACCAGTTCCCCGTGGAAGCCAACCTGCTGGTGCGCTTGTGTGGTTTCCAGCGGCGTATCGGCTCCACGTCCGCCGGTCTCGTTGAGCAGGCGGGTGGTGGTCTTGTCGTGGTAGCCGTCGCCAAAGCGCGTGGAGACACCCGCTGCGCTTCGTACGGCTGCGCCTGGACGTCAGCGTGGCCGACAGTGCCGGGGTTCGGAGAAAGGCGTACCGTCCTCCGGCGGATGACCCTGCTGCAAGCTGTAAGTCCGCAGAACGCTGTTCGGCGTGTGAGCCAGCCCCGCGGTCCTCGCGGCACGGTTCCACTCGCCCCCGAACGTCGGATGGCGGGGCCTGGGCGGGGTACCACCGTCGTCGGGAGATGGCTTCTGGCTGCCAGAGCTCACGCTGTGGGGGACCCGGTCGTGATCCAGACGTCGCCGCCAGGGGAGTAGTGATTCCAGATCGGTACCGTCCAGCGGGGCGGTCACCGCCCGCGCTCACGTCGAGGGCGGCGATATGGGGTTCGGCGAGGAGTGGGCGCAGCCGGCCTGTGGTGTCGCGGGCCGCACGGTCCCGCTGCGTCCCCGGGCAACGCATCTGCTCGGTGGGAACCTGACCACGGCCGACCCCGGGCATCCCTGGACGGGCCTGGGGTTCGCCTCCGCGTGGGGGTCACACGACGTCCTGCATACGACCTTGGTCCGAGCTGGTCGCAGAGATCAGCGCCGACACGTCCGTTGACCTCGGCGGAGTCTTCCGCCACCCGCTGCGGTTCAAGCGGCTCCGCCTGGACCTGAGCGTGGGGGGTGTGCCCCGGTTCAGCGCGTGCCCGGGCGCAGCCGCCGGCTGAATGGGGGGCAGGCAGGGGCAGCGCCGCGAGCGCCCCGCCGCTGCAACGGACACGTGAGGTGCGCAGGTATGCGTAAGCCGGCCGGTTGCAGCGAGTCCGAAATGGCGCGAGTGTGCTCACACACGGCGTCGGCCGAGGGAGCGGGAATGCGCATGCGGCGCAGCAGGTCGCGTGTGGTGCGCAGTGTCAGGGGGCTGCGCCAGGTGATGCCCGGGTGGCGGGATGCCAGGTGCGACAGGGCCCGGGTGCCGAGCCCGCTGGAGAGGAAGTGCCCGTCGATGTCGACGCCGGTGATCACACCCTCACCGCAGAGGGTGCAGATCCGGTAGTCGATCTGGCCGACGACCTTGCGGACGTGGACCAAGAGCAAGCACTCCTGCCCGGGAGCGGGGTAGCCGGGGATGCGGGTGGAGAGAAACTCGATGTCGCGGTACGCGAGGATCCTGCGGCGCAGTCGCCTGCCGAGCCCTTCGCGACGCCCGTGCCTCGCTCCGTGCAGGGGCGTCTGGGGGTCGGGGGCGGAACGGAAGAGGCGGTTCGGGGGACGTGCGTGGTCTCCGGACATGGACCTCGTATGCCCAGGTGCTCGCCTCCAACGCTCCCGCGCTCGCCCCAGTCCCGTCAGCGCGATCCAGAGCAATTCACGGGAATGCGCTGTGCTGGTCGGTGCGCTGTCTGGTGCCATGGTGGGAGGAGCCGCTGTGATCGGGCGCCATCTGTCGATCTCGACGTAACGACTATTACGCCGAGCCGGAGATGGCCACGGCTGACGCCGTTTCCCTGGGCCTGGCGCTGGCCGGGAACCCGGCCGAACTCGGTGTGCTCCGGCGTCAACTTCCGCACCGCGAATCCGGACGCCCTCGCGGCCTTCCTCGCTGACGGCACCGACGAGGAGTTCTGACCTTCTGAACACCTTCCAGCCCGACGAAAACCTGGACGTCGACAGCTCCGCAGACCGTCACAGGCCGAGACCTGGGGCCATATCCCGAAGACCGACGTCCGCTTGGCCGACGACACGACCCTGCCGCTCGCCCTACAAGACCGGCTGATCCGCGAGGGCAACGCCCTGAGGCCGGACGACCCGTATGTCGTCCGCACCCTTGAGGGCAGCCACCTGAAGTGGCTGGTCGCCCCGGCACCGGCGGCCCGAGCCCTGGGTGAACTCGCAGCACCAGGGCGTGTTTTGGAAGTCCCGCCTGCCCCACCCTTCGGGCGGACGACGCTACTTCTAGCACCAGCCCTAGCAGGACTTCGGCGGGGCCAGGGCGCTCGCTCGCGCGTGCGAAGCTAAGGCTACGCTCGTCGGCATGCTGAACCGTGTTCCGTTCAATGAGGCGCTGCTTTCCACCGTGGGCACCCCCAAGCAGGCCAAACTCCTGGACAGCAGTCCGCGGTCACTGGTGTGGCGGGTGCGGCTGGCCGACCGGCGGCTGGTGATCGTCAAGCAGATCACCGACGGTGGGGACACGGGCGCTGACGCGAACACGCGCTTCGCGCGGGAGGTGGCCGGGCTGCGCCTGGCGGGGCGGGCCTCCGGGCCCGCCGTGGCCCCTACGGTGCTCGCCACGGACCTGCCCTCGCGGGTGATGGTCCTTGAGTACTTGGACGACCTCGGCAAGACGGACGACTGGATGCCGGGGTACGCCGAGTCGCTCGCCCGGCTGCACGCACTGACCGGGCCCGCCGACGCCGGCGCACTACCGGTCTGGTCGGGTCCCACGGCGACCGACGCGGAGTCCTTCCTCACCCTGGCCAGGGCGCTGGACGTGCCCATACCGTCCACGGTTCCCGATGAACTCGCCGGTCTCCTGGAGCGGTTGGACCCCACCCCGCACCATGCGCTGCTGCACGGTGACCCCTGCCCCGGTAATGATCTGCGCACAGCCGACGGCGTCCGCTTCGTCGACTTCGAGCGGGCCTCGCTCGGCAACGGCCTGATCGAACTCGCTTACTTCCGAATCGGCTTCCCCACCTGCTGGTGTGCCATGTCGGTCACCGCGGCCCCGCTCACGGAGGTCGAGGACGTCTACCGAACCACCTGGCGCGGCCTCACTGGGAAGGACGTGCCGGGTGACCTCGCCGACGCGTGTGCAGGCTGGCTGATCCAGGGCGACGCGCTCGTCGAGAGGGCCCACCGCGGGACGGTCGACCAGCTCGCCCGGGTGCCCGCCGAGGACTTCGAGTGGGGCTACGTCTCCGCCCGTGAGCGGCTTGTCCACCGCTTGGGCGTGGTCGCCGACATGACCCGCGACCACGATCACCTGCACGCCGTCGGCCGCCTCAGCTCCGCCCTGGCCGGCCGCCTGCTCGAACGCTGGTCGAAACTGCGTCCGCTGCCCACGCATGACGCCCGCCCTTGGTACTAGGCCGTGTGTCGAAAGTGGATCTTGGGCTGTGAATGATCACAGGTCATGGGTCGGGGAGATCTCACGGACGAGCAGTGGGCAGTGCTGGAGCCGTTGTTACCGAAGGGGAAGAAGTCGGGGCGGCCGCCCGTCTGGCCTCGGCGGCGGTTGATTGACGGCATACGGTTCCGGGTCCGGACCGGTGTGCCGTGGCGGGACGTCCCGGTCGAGTACGGGCCGTGGAACCTGGTCTATGACCTGTTTCCGCCGGTGGCAGCGGAACGGCACCTGGCACCGGATCCTCAGCCGACTCCAGGCCCTGGCAGAGGCGAAGGGGGCGATCACGTGGGACCTGATCTCGACTCCACGGTCTGCCGCGCCCACCAGCATGCGGCCGGGGCCCGCAAGGAGGGCGCCCTGCAGAAGGAACCGACGGGCGGCATCTTTGCAGTAGATCCCAACGCCGCGCGGCAGCGCACCTCACGTCCCCGACGGCCGCGGCTGCTCCGGAGGAACCGAGCTCTCGGCAACCGCCATCCACTGGTCCAGGTCGGCCTGGGTGAACTCCGCCCACGGTGGGACTTCGGGGAGTTGGCGCAGAAGGTCGTAGGCCTCGGGGATCTGGGCGCCTCGGAGGACCGGGCAGTGGCAGCCGGCGATGACCTCGGCGTTCAGGTGTTGGAAGTCGGTGACGACCGTCCCGAACTTTCGGGGGTCCAGCAGGGCGACCCAGGGGGAGACCAGGCTGCCGCCGAAGAACTGGCCGTCGCGGAATTCGTCTGGCGACAGCGCTGCCATCTCGGGCATGGGGGTCGGCACGTTCGTGGCGAAGGTGTCGACGGCCCACAGGACGTTGGTCTTCGGGTCGAAGAGGGCTCGGGTTGTGGGGTTGTCGTACAGGGGTGGTCGTTTGGCGACCAGGGTGCGGTCGCCCGCGTCGATCGTGTCGCCGTCGGTCATGAAGCGGCACCGGTTGATGGGGGTCTCCCACTCCTCGGCCATGCGGCCGATGGAGAACCATGTCGTCAGCAGGGTCGCGTTCGGGCATTCGGCGAGGACCGCCAGGAGGTTGCCGGCGTGGTCGCGGTCGTCGTGGGTGAGGAAGATCCACCGTACGTCCAGGGGGTCCACGACGGACCATGCTGCCTCCAGCCACTGGGAGCGGACTGCGGGCGCCCCGGTGTCCACGAGGATCGGTTCGGCTCCCCGGATCACCATCGAGTTCATCGGGAAGTGGCCGACCGGCGGGGCCTCGAGGGCCCACGGGATGACGAACGTCTCCTCGGCGATCTCGTACGGCTGCAGAAGGTTGAACGTATCCATGGCCGTCATCGCTGCTCTCCCTAGGACGGACTCGCCGCAGCGTCCATGAATCCAGTGCAGCCCCGTGCCGGGCTGTCGTCAAACGCAGAACTCGTGACGTTCGGCTTCGGTGAGCGACAAGGGGTGCGCGGTCGGCGCCGACAGCCCCGTGCCGGGTTTGAACACCAGGATCAGGCGCAAATTCCGTGAGAACGATCAATGGGGTTTCGTCTCGGCGCCCATCCTGACGTTGATGCCGGTAGCTGGCGTCTGGACCGGAGCCAGGATCCTGATCGAGGTCCGGCGACGGCAGTACCTTCTCGACCGCCGGCCACCTCGCCGCCTATGCGGGTCTCGCCCCGGCGATCCGGAGCTCGGGCTCCTCCGTCCGCGGCGAACAGCCGTCGCGGCGGAGAAACAAGCAGCTCAAACGAGCCTTCTTCCTCTCCGCGTTCGCCGCTTTGAGCGACCCGGCATCGTGGACGTACTACGACAAGAAGATCGCGCAGGGCAAGCAACACTCCAGGCCCTGCTGTGTCTCGCCAGACGCCGGGCTTTTTTCGCGATGCTTCGAACGGAACCTTTCTACGAACCGAAGCCGTCGGCCTCAGTCACCTGACCTGAGGCTCTGCGAGGAGAATGACTCGATCGGCCTCGACATTGACGCCGGGCCCTGCGGTCAGTCGAGGAATACCGCACCGTCGCCCCAGAGGAATGGGACGAGTTTCTCAGAAATTTCGAGCGCCGCAAGCTCGCCCTGGGCGACCGCGCATACGAAGCGACTGTGCTCATGAACACGCCTGTCCGTTGTCCCGTCCTCATCGTTCACGCGATGGAAGGTCCGCGGCTCGTTGAGGTCCACGACAACCTGCTCGCGCGCATCTTGGAAACCGAAAGGGGAAGGTTGGCTCGGCGGGCTCGAAGGCTTGCAGAGCGGCCTGGCCCACGCCGAGGAGAAGCTCGCCCAACTCGACGCGCAGATCTCTCGGCAGCAGGAGTCTGTCGACCTGGGAAATCCCACCTTCCGGGAGAACGTTGCTCGCACCACTGCGGTGGCCGCACCGCCGGAGCCTTCGTGACCCGGACGGTTGTCACCTCCGGCGATGCTCAGTGGACGCCGGCACCGATCGAAACCGATCGGCCAGGATGCGGCGCTCAGGAGTTGTCCGGCCGATCATGAAACTTTGACATTCAAGTGCTGAGGGGGAACTCTCAACCGTCAGGGCGTGCCGGATCAGGCAGGTTGGTACCGGCTCGGCCTTGGGTGTGTTGGAAACGCGTGACGCCCCGGTCAGCAGGTGACCGGGGCGTCAGGGTTTTGAGGCCTCAGCGGCGGTGGTGAGCGTCGCTGGCCGTGGGCGGCGCGGTGTGCATGGCCACGACGTTGAAGGAAGCGCGGTCCTGCCCTGCGTGCATACGGGCCTGCTCCTCGATGCGGAGTCCCTCGGCCGTCTCCGTCTGCTTCCCGTTGCGGCGCAGGAGCGTGACGATCAGCAGCAGAGCCAGGCCGCCCAGAACACCGAAAAGCACTACGAATGCCCGGAGAAACCGACAGCCAGGCCGCCCGGCCTGCGCAAAGGCTCACTCGGCGGGCGTCCACCCGGCTTCGACAAGGCCCGCTACAAGAAACGCAACACCGTCGAACGAGCGATCAACCGCCTGAAACAGCACCGGTCCGTCGCCACACGCTATGACAAGCGCGGCGCGTCTACCTCGGCACCGCGACCGCGGCAGCTCTCACCATCTGGCTACGAACTTGATCGCCCGGACAGGTCCTGGACGAGCTCCATCCACGCGGATGATCTACGCCACCCCCGACCCAGGCCACGGGCCACGCTCTACGGGCGGCGGGCCAGCAAGTGGGTGTCGAGGAAGCCTCGCTCGGACGCTGGGTCGTGGAGCAACCGAGCCACCGTGACGAGACCGGCCCCGGCCAGCAACTCGGCAAACTGCTCCGCCGGCCAGCTGTAGGCGGGCGCCACCTTGTGGTCGAAGCGTACCGGCTCCGGCCCCTCGGTCCCGAAGAAGGACACCAGGAGCAGGCCCCCTGGTGCCAGGACACGCACCTGCTCAGCGAGCAGCGCGGGCAATTCTCCAGGTGGGGTATGGATCACCGAGTAGTGGGCGAGCATTCCGCCCAGCGCGCCGTCCTCGATCGGCAGGTCCTCCATTCGCGCTTCGTCGAACCGCAGCGCCGGATGGGCCCGCCGAGCGTGGTCGACCATGGCCGGGGAAAGGTCGAGCCCGAAGGCGTCCAGCCCCAAGTCGTGCAGCATGGCCGTCAGGTGACCGGGGCCGCACCCGACGTCGGCTGTCCGCAGGTTCCCCGTGCCACGCACGAGCTCGGCGAAGGTGCCGATCATGTTCCGCGCGAACGGCTGCGTCTCCAACCGATTAGCGAACATCGACGCATACAGGTCGACGACCCCGTTGTAGGCCGCCCTGGTCTCGTCCTGGTGTTCCAACACGGAAAGGAAACTAACAGCCGCGCCGTTCGCAGCCGTTCTCCGGCCCCATTCCCTGGTTTATCTCGGGGGCGAAGGGATCCTGTGCAGCGCAGGCGCATACTCGGTGGGGCAGGCAAGTTGGCAGGAGGTTTGTGTGAAACGTCTCCTGGGGGAGGTCGAGAACGCCGGCAGTTCCCCGTGTCCCTGACGGAGCGCTGCCCCTTGCCGACATTTCCGTCTGTCAGTTGAAGATGTCCAGGAGGTCCAGCCAGGAGCCTGCGTCGCCGGCGGAGCGGGGCCGCATCGGGAGCGGATCCGGGTAGGTCTCCGCTGCGGCCCTCGCGCGGACGATGTCGGGCCCGCCACACGCCGCGACCGCGAAGGCGCCGAAAACCTTGGCGAACGCGGCCGGGTCGCGGAACTCCACGCCGAACGCTCGGCCGTCCCGCAGCGGCACCCACACCACCCGGTCGAACCGTCTCCATTCCATCACCGGTTGGTCGTCCGCGGTTGACCGCCCCTCCAGCCACAGCCGCGCCACGTGCAACAGGTTCACCTTCTCCATCGGCAGCCGTTTGCGCCGCACCCGCAGTTCACGCGTCGTGAGCTCGACGCGCTGGTCCTTCTTCGGGTACCAGACGACGCCGATCCCGAACGGCACCCACAGCAGGATCCCGATCATCGGCCAGACCAGAGCGTCGCCCCACGACCGGAGCAGCCCGCCGTCCAACAGGTACAGGGCCCCGAAGAGCAGAACCCACTTCGCCGTCATCCGCCAGAACCCGCTGCCCTGCCGGTACAGGACCCGTCGCTTCCCCGTCATCACCATGCCCGCACGCTATCCGCCGCCCCGCAGCTCACCGTAGGCGCCCTTCGCCATCGCGGGGAGCGTCACCGACGCCACCCGTCGATACGCCTCGCCCTGGTCCGCCGGGCATCGTGGCAGCCGAGCCGGAGGAGTGAGCTCAGGAGCGGGACAGTCCCCTTCACACCAGCACCCCGACTCACGCTCGCGTCAACGCCGCGTCCACGGCAGACACGACTTCCGCAAGAGCAGGTAGGTGGAGAACGTCAGGGGCCCGGATTCAAACCATCCGGCAACGCCGCAGGTCAAACGCTTTCACGTTCACATGCGCTGCGACAGGACACCTGCCGTCGCCGAGCCCCGTCGTGGCGGGTCGGCGCTACCGGCGGTGGATGACGGCGCTCTGCGCCGCCTCGAAGGCGACCGGCAGCAGCTCCGCCAGGTGGCGGTGGAGCGCCGCGAGCAGGGGTTCGGCGCTGACCGACTCCTCCTCGACGTTTGACGCCACCTGCTCCATCGCACCGACCGCGCGGCCAAAGCCGAGCAGGTGAGCCTCTGGGTCCCGGCAGACCAGTCGGCTCCAGATCTCGAGCGCCGTCATCGCGGGTTCCAGTGCGGTCTCCCAGAGGCCGTATCCGGTAAGCCGGGTCACCGTGTGGGTGAGGAGGGAGGCGACGGCGGGCTCGTACTCCGGCGCCGCCGCGTCGAGCTGGTGCCAGACATCCAGTGCACGTCGCAGAGCGGCCAGGAACTCCGAAGCGGATCCGGCCTCGACCTGCCAGAGGACGAGCTGAAGCGTGTGGAAGACGATGCCGGTGTCCGTCTCGCTGTTGCCAAGCCCGATCCGTCGCCTGTGCTCCCCGAGGGCGATCGCCTGATGCATCGTGTGGCACGCCTCGGCCGAACGCCCCACGGTGTGCAGGAGATTGCCGAGGTTCGTGAGCGCAGAGATCAGCATCGGCTCGTAGCGATGCGGGTCGCGACGGGCGAGTCGGCGGTGGTTGTCCACCGAGCCCGTCATGACTAGCAGGGCTTCGTCGTAACGGCCCGACTGGACCAAAAGCGTTCCGAGGTTGGAGCACCGGAGGGCTAGCACGAATTCGTACGTGGGATCGGTCCTGGCCAGCTGTCGGCTGAGTTCCACGGCCCGGCGCAGTGCGCGCGTGGCCTCGTCGTGGTAGCCCAGGTTTCGGAGGAAGTCGGTGAGGTGCTGCAGCTCGAGGGCGAGCGTCTCCCGAAAATCTGGGTCTGTCCTCGCTAGCCGCTCCATCAGGTCCACGCCGTGTTCGAGGGAGCGCAGCGCCTCCTCGTCGCGCCCGACGGCGCGCAAGTGGAAGCTCAGCCCGCTTAGTGCGAGGGCGTACTGGAAGTCATGGGTGCCGTGGGTTCTGTGCAGGTCCTGCCAGATTTGCACTCGCTCCTGCGCTGTGTGCAGGGCCTCCTCATGGCGACCTGCGCGGCTTAGTGCGGAACCCAGGCCGTTCAGCGCGACCGCGAGGGCGGGCTGCGCGGACGTCGGACCGTCCTTGGCCTGGCGGCGGGCGGCAGCCACGTGGTCTTCGGCGAGCCGCAGGTCGAGGCTGTCCAGGCCATTGGTCCCGTAGGGCACGGCGATCTGGAGTTGTTGGAGCACCTCGATGTCGGGGGCGGTGGCTTCCCATGCGTTCAGCAGCGCCTGCTGGATGCCGGCCGTCTGGGCTTTGCGGCCCGCTTGGTGGTGCGCGACGGCGGCCCGCACGAGCACGGTCACCAGCTGCACCTGCTGGTCGGTGGAGGAGCACGCCAGCAGGGCGGCCAGCGGGAGTGGCGGATCGAGGTCGAGGAGGGCACGGGAGGCGTGGTACTCGCCGATGCGGTCGGGCTGGAGCGGGCCCCAGAACTGGTCGGGACCGGGCGGGTAGAGGGTGCGGAGCCATGCCGCCACCCCCGCCGCCCGAGCGGGCGGGATGTCGGGGAGCGCGCCGACGGCCGTGAGAGCCTGGGCCTGGTCCGCCGCCCCGCACAGCACGGCGACGGCGACGGCCTGCTGCAGGGTCGTCGGATCGAGCGGCCCGAGCTGTTCGGCGGACCGCACCCAGTACCGCTGCTCATGCCGGAGGAGGGTCGCCTCGGCGGGTCCCTCAGGCACGGCCTCGACCGGCGCTGAGCCGTGCTGCAGGAGGGTGGCGAGGGCGGTCACCTGCACGGTGAGCACGGACTCGTACAAGGGCTCGTCCAGATCCTGCGGGGCACGCAGGGCGCTGGCGAGTGCCGGCCACCCGGCGGGCGGCCGGCCGGGCAGGCCCGGAAGTTCCTCCAGCAGATGGGCGAGGTCGCCGAGGGCGTCGGTGAACAGCGCGGTACGGGTCTCGGGCGGACCATCCTCGGGTGCCAATGGTGCAAGTTCGGTTGCCGGCGCCCTGGCCAGGATCTCGTCCGCGTGGGAGGCGGTGAGGCCGTCGGTCTGCCAGGTGCCGCCGGTGCGGGCGAGGAGCAGGAGCCGGGTGCGGTGCCGACAGCTCCGAAGCTGGCCGATGACGCGGCGCACCAGGCGTGGCCGGGCATCCGCGTAGTCGACGACCAAGAGGAAGGGGAGCGCGGTCTCCAGGGACCTGAGCTCGGGTAGGGCGAGGTCGCTGTCACGCAGTTCCGCCCGGAGGTGCCCGGTGACCCACCCCTCCTCGCGCAGGATGTCGCACAGCCGGCGGGCGAGGCGGGACTTGCCCTGCCCACCGGGCCCGGTGACCACTCGTACCGAGAAGCCCTCGGCATCGCGTTGGCACCAGTCCCGCAGCGCCTGCAGCTCGTCCTCCCGTCCGCGGAACGTCACGGCCTCGGCGTCGGCGCGCAGCAGCATGGCCGGCGACCGCAGGTCCCGCTCGCGGGACGCCGGTTCGAGCAGGTCCACTGGTTCGGCGGCTTCCAGCAGGAGTTGCCACCCACCGTGGTCGGCGACCAGCGCCGAAAAGCGTTCGTCCGCCAGGAGTGCCGACGTCGGGGTAGCTGTCAGCCGGGTGCCGCCCACGGCCCTTCGGTCCTCGCGGACCACCCCGCACAGCAGGCCGCTCTGGCGGCTCTCGGCAAGCAGGGCGGCGCCGGACATCCCGGACCAGCCGGAGCCGTTCCCCTCCCGCACCGGGATGGTCGCGTCCTTGCTGAAGACCTCGTAGCGTCCGGCGAGCGAGCCGGTCCCCGGCATGATCTCCCCGCTGATCTGGCCGTCGAAGCGGTCGAGGGTGCGTGGGTCCTTCTCCATGCGGGGGAACCCGGCGATGGTGACCGCGTGGGGCCGGGTGCCGATGATTCGGCCCCACCGCTGTGGAGGCCGGGTGCGCACGTCAATCAGCGACTCGGGCGGCTCCCAGCACAGGCCGTCGCCGCCCGGTACGGGCCCTTCATCGACCTCGACCAGCGCCGCGTCGATTTGATCGCCGATGCGCCACCACCGGACAGCTGCCGGAAACTGGTCCTTCCCCGCGTCGGGCCGGCAAACAGTCACCCGCGTCGGGTCCGGCCCCATGGCCGGCTCGATGACATGGCCTGCCGTCAGCACCAGCCGGGGAGCGACCAGATAGCCGGATCCGAACGTCGTGCCGTTCGGCCGATGGACCCTGATCTGCACCCGCCGGTCAAATTCCACCCGTCCCCCTACCGCTGTCCCCGACCGCTGTTCCGCGTCGCCCTCCCGTGCCGGCTACTCCTCGTCGAAGACGTTGACCGGCCGGAGATCCCCACCGTGCGGCTCCAGCCGCACAGTGACCTTGTGGGTGGCCCTGCTTGCCCTCTCCGCCTTGCCGCCCACGCTGACGACCGCGAACCGCAGCCCCGCGTCCACGTTCCGGCTGCCAGTCAACTCGAGTCCGAGCTCCAGCGTGATCTCCCCAAGGGAGAAGAGGACACCCTTGTCCCCCTCGGCCGAGACCCGCCGCTGCGCCTCGGCGACCTGGTCCCGCAAGAGCGTGACCGCGTCGGCCAGATCCAGCCAGTCTTCCCCGCCACCGTTGCCCACTGATCCCCCAAGATCGCGTTTTCTTCGGCGTGTTCGGGACGACGATCGCACAATCGCAGGACGTAGGAGACCGTTCCCGGGGAAGCCACTCCCGCCACCCACCTGTCACCTTCCGCAGCGTGCTGCACGTCATCGAGGTGGCCCGGCGGTGAGGGCGTCCGGCCGGCCCCCCCGGCCGGACGGTTGACGAATGGACGCTCGTCGCCCGCCACTCCGCCTGGTCCGACCGCTGACCGCGCACTGGGGGTAGGCCCCCCGCCACCCCACACCGCGCCCCAGGCGGCCCGCGCGTGTTGGCGCCGTGTTCCGGCTGCCGGACCGGCGCACCGCGGCGGCCCACCGGTTCGGCGGCCCCACCGGTCCATCACCGTGTCGGCCCGTACACAGCCCGCAGTAGCAGGCGATCAAGGCGCGGCTCGCTGCGTTGATGTACGTCTTGATGTACGTCTTGACGGCGTCGCTGATGAAGTCGAGGCTGCTGTCTGTGCTGCGGGCTTGGGTCTGTAGGTGGTGGCGGCCGGGTCCACCGAGTCAGGAAGCTTGTCGGCTCCCCTTGGCGGACGAGGTGCGGGCGAACCAGGTCCGCGTCTCGTCTGCGGTCAGGACGCGGGTCAGCTCGGCCGTACCCGGGAGATGGGGAAGGAATCGGTCGGCGTTCCAGCTGCGCTGGTACAGCGGCTCGTCCAGCACGAGCAGGCGGTGTCCCTCCACCACCGGGATGTCGTCGGGCAGTCCCTCGTTCCAGATCCGCTCGCCGTCGGCGGCGAGGAGTTCGAAGGCTCCGGTCGCGACGGCCCCGGTCCGTTCTCGGGCGGGCTCGGGGTCCGAGGCCAGGCGGACGCTCTCAGCCGAAGGGGCGGTGCCGGGCACGTGGCCGCCACCGACGAGGACGTGGGCGAGCAGCGTGTGCAACTGGAAGTTGTCCCCGATGCCGCCGATGCGCAGCTCGAACCCGGTCCCGGTGGGCCGGTGCAGCACCACCAGGGGCTCGTTGTCCAGAACCGCCAGCGCGTAGGCCAGGCACTTGAGGTCATGCCGCTCCAGGGCTGCCAGGTCGCGGCAGGCGGGGAGGAGCATGGATGCGTGCCGACGGCGCACCTCTGCGCTGCGGCACAGGACGGCCAGCGCGGGCGGCTGCCACTCCTGGACCGAGCACCAGGCCAGCGCCAACCGCGTGGCCTCGGACACGTCGCCGCCCAAGCGGGCCAGCAGCGCATCATCGATGATCTTCTCGTCCGGCTCCGGCAGCTCATCCTCGGCTCCGCCGGCAGCGGTCCAGCGGCGGGCGAACTCCAGGGCGTCGAGCAGGTCTCGGTGGACACCGTCGAGGACTGGGCCCGCGCAGGCCGCCGGATCAGCGCCGCTCTCGACGCAGTACCCGGCCGCCGACGCCAGAAGCGGGCGCGGGCCGGTGGGCGGGAAGGCGGGGAGCAGGGCGGCCAACCGGGGCCCCGCCAGGACGCGCTCGGTGTCCGTCGCCTGCTGAAGACCCTTCAGCACGGCGGTGAAGGCACGTTCGGTGCCGACACTGTCGCGAGCGTCAACGGCCTGCTCAAGCTCGGACACGGCGACGCCGAGGTCCGCGGCCTTCTGCTTTCTCCTGAAGATCACCGGCACACCTTAGGCCCGAGGGCTGACAAGCGTCACTGTTCGAACCTTCCGGACCGCTCTGCGCTGTCGAAACCCGGGTTCTGGCTCAGATGGTGTGAACCGTGCACTGTGAGTGACTGCTGAGGTCCCCGGACGCGCTTGGAAAGTTGCCTGTGAACGTGCCGCGGTAGGAGCGACGGGCGCTGACAGTTCGGGGCGGTGAAAAGAGGTCTTGCTCCGGTTGGAGGAGTTGCTGTTCCCGGGCAATCCCGGACGTCGCGGTGCTGTGCACGGTGCCGTGCTGTACGAAGCCAGCACGGCACCGTGCGTCGGCGACTGGGCAGACATGGATCACGGCCGACGCCCGTCTGTGGATACTGGTCAGGGGGGCGGGGCCCGGTCCCACCGATCGCCGGCCCTTCGACCCGAGGGCTCGATGTCCTAGTCGTTCGAGGGCGATGTCCACGGGACGGGGGTGCATGGATGCGGCGTTGATTGGTGCGATCTGCGGTCTTTTGGGTGCGGCCGGGGGCGGTGGGGTGGGCTACTTCGGCCCCCTTCAGGTGGAGCGTCGACGACAGCTACGCGCAGGCCATCAGGACGGAAGACCGGTGTACGCCGGACCTCGACCGGTAGATCCGAGCCCGTGTCGCTGCTGACGCGTGGCTGGACCAGCTTCGAAGCGCCGAGGATGCGGTAGAGCAAGAGTGCCTTGACCTCGCACGGTTCGAAGAGGAGGCCGAGGAGCATGCAAAGGAGTCTCGCCTACGACTCGCTGAGCTTGCTCACCTTGGTCTTACCCTACGGGGACAGGCAGCCTACGACGTCGACCAGGACAGTCCCGTAGTGACGCCCTAGTGACGCCCTTTGCGGGTCGCGTACGCATCGACGCCTACCACCCGCGGGGGCCGGACCTTCGGGGTCTGGCTGGATCGGCTCCTCGCAGGCGCGGGTGGTCGAGCGCGGCGACGCCGGGCGATCGCCTGGACGCCGCGCCGCTGCGGGTGAGCGGTCGGGACGCCCCCCGAACACCCGGACGTCCTCCCGGAAAAACGTGCGAGGTGGGGCAACCCTGCCCCCGCCTCACGAGTCACACAGGCGTCTGATGTTTCATCTGATCCGCCTTGGTCCGGAAAGGGGCCCCTTTCTCTGTGATGACTCGTACCCGGCTGAGCACGCTGGCCGTGACGGCCGCCCTCGCCACCGCCGGCGGCCTGATCACCGCCGCCCCGGCCTCCGCGGCCGTGACCTGCACCTCTCCGGTCTGGACGGCGCAGTACTTCGCCAACACCTCGTTCAGCGGCACCCCGAAGCTGACAGCCTGCGACTCGGCCATCGCCGAGAACATGGGCTCCGGCGACCCGGCCGGCGTCACGCTGCCGAACGACAACTTCTCGATCCGCTGGTCCCTCACCCGGGACTTCGGCTCCGGCGGCCCGTTCCGGCTCTCCGCGGCCACCCAGGACGGCATGCGTGTCTACGTCGACGGCGTGCGCAGGATCGACCTGTGGAAGAACGTCTCCACGACCGCCCGCAAGACCCTCGACCTGAGCATCCCGGCCGGCAAGCACACGATCCGCGTCGACTACGTCGCCTGGACCGGCTACGCCTACGCCGGGTTCACGTACGCCCCGCGCACCGAGGCGAGCGTCGACACGGTCAAGCCGCTGTACCCCACCGGCCTCACCGCCGCGTACAACCGCGACACCGCCAAGACCACCCTCCGCTGGACGGCCAACAAGGAGATGGACCTCGCCGGGTACCGCGTGTACCGCCGGCTGAGCACCACCCAGTGGGCGAACGTCAGCGGCAGCTCGCTGCTCACCTCCCCGTCCTTCGTCGACGCGGCGCCCGCAACCGGCCAGGCCTTCCTGTACGAAGTCCGCGCCGTTGACAAGGCCGGCCGCGAGTCCACCGGCAGCCTCGACGTCACCGCCACGACCGTCGACCGCACGGGCCCGGCGGCGCCGACGGGGATCACGGTCCAGGGCGACTCGTACATCAACACCCTGCGCTGGCAGGACGTCGCCGACGCCGACCGTTACGAGGTCCACGCGGCCGATGCGGCCACTGGGCCGTTCACGCTGCTCGGCAGCACCAGCGGGGCGATGTACGAGGACCGGACCGCGCCGGTGAACAAGAACCGGTACTACCGGATCCGCGCCTTCGACGACGCGGGCAATGCGGGCGCGTTCTCCGCCACGGCGGTGGGCGACGGCGTTGACCGGACGCCGCCGGAGGCCCCGACCCACATCACGGCGAGTGCCGACAGGGGCGCGAACCGGATCTACTGGAACATGCCGGGCGAGTTCTTCGAGGACCTCGACAACGGCGGGCGCTTCCGCGTCTACCGCTCGCCGGGCACCACGTTCGATCCGGCCCAGAAGACCCTCGTGACGTGCACGGAGTACAACGTCCAGGGCTCCGACCCGATCGAGGGCCAGTGCGCGGACACCGACATGACCCTGGGCGCGTACTACACCTACGTGGTCACCGCGGTCGACATGAACCGCAACGAGTCCGATTTCTCCGGCCCGGTCACCCTCCGCACCGCCGACCGCGTCGCGCCCGCCCCGGTCACCGGCCTGAAGGCCACCCCGCGCAAGGACGGCGTACTGGTGAGCTGGGCCGCATCGACCGAGGACGACGTCGAAAGGTATTACGTCTGGACCGGCGTCCGGCAGGACGACGACACGATCAAGTGGATCGGCAACGGCAGCTGCCGGGACGGCCAGAGCGACCCGCTCGCCATGCTCTGCGGCGACCTGCCGGACGGCGAGACGTACGAGTACGCGGTAGTCGCCAAGGACCGCTGGGGCAACGTGCTGCAGCCGTCCGCCTCGGGGGTCGACCTGGTGTCCGCCGTCGAACTCGACGTCCGGCCGTCCGTGCCGGTCCTGCCGGACTGGCCGCTCGGCTCCGTGGCTCACGACACGGTGATCGGTTCCCCTGGGCCCTCGGTCAACTGGAAGTGCGACAACACCACGCTGTGCGGCACGGTCTCGGGCTACCGGATCAGCCGGTGGAACCCGGCGACCGAGGCGTACGAGCCCATGCCCGGCGGGCTGCTGTCCGCGGAGACGCGCAGTTACGCGGACTCCACCGCGACCAGGGGCGACACGTACTTCTACACGCTGGAGGCCGTGCGGGCCGACGGCAGCGTGGCGGGCGTCTACCCGTGGTACACCGTCGTCCAGGACCGTATCTGAGGGACTGGGACAGGCCCTCAGCGGGACGCGGGCACCCCCGGTTCCGACGCGTGACCCAAGCGGCCGCCTCCTCCATGGAGGTGGCCGCGCGGGGTGGACTGGGGGACCGACCACGACTACGGGGATCCCCGCCTCGGGCCGCTCGGAACTTCGGGGCGGTCGCGGCAGCCTCGCTGTCCTTGGTGACGAGGATTTCGATCCGTTGCCGGGCCAGTAGCGCGCGCTCGCCGTCGAGGTGGAAGAGCGCCGGTCGAGGAGGACTTCGGTCCGGGCCGGCATCAGCGGCTCCTGGGGCGTCCACGGACCGTACGAGGAACCACTGCGGGCGGTCCGCGAAGACGCGAGGCCCGGACGCGCCGGTGGTCAGGAACACCCGCTCGCCGAGGCCGTCCAGCGGCCGCGGCCTTTGGCGACGCAATCACCACCCTGTTTCACCGCTCGCAAGGGCAGGGATGGGGCACGGGCCGGCTTGCACGGTTCGAGCAGCAGCATCCCGGTAACCGTCCTGGGCCGGGGCCGTCTCTCAGTGTGGTCCCAGGCCGCCGTCGGAGGCCGACACGACTCCGGACTCGTACGCCGCGATCACCAGTTGGGCGCGGTCGCGGGCGTCCAGTTTGGCCAGGAGGCGGCCGATGTGGGTTTTGACCGTTCCCATGCTCAGGTGCAGACGTGCCGTGATCTCGTTGTTCGACAGGCCCCGCGCGATCAGCTCCAATACTTCACGCTCCCGCTCCGTCACCCCTGTCAGCGGGGCCGGACCCCGGCTGGGGGAGGGGGCGGGGCGGCGGGTGAAGTCCTCGATCAGGCGGCGGGTCACCGCCGGCGCCAGCCGGGAGTCGCCCGTGGCGACGACCCGGATCGCGGCCAGCACTTCCGCCGGCGGGGCGTCCTTGAGGAGGAAGCCCGCCGCACCGGCCCGTAGGGCTGCGTAGACGTACTCGTCGAGGTCGAACGTGGTCAGGATCAGCACCCGTACGCCGGCGGTCTCCGGGGAGCCGCAGATCTGTCGGGCTGCCTCGATGCCGTCCATGACGGGCATTCTGACGTCCATCAGGACCACGTCCGGTCGGTGCATGTGGGCCAGTTCCACGGCTTCGGCCCCGTCGCCCGCCTCCCGGACGGCGGTGAGACCGGGCTCGTTCTCGACGAGGATCCGGAACGAGCCCCGGAGCAACACCTGGTCGTCGACGATCGCAGGCAACCGTTCGCCCTACGATCTTGCCCATGCCGAACACATCTTCCATACCCGTCCTGCACGGACGCGGCGCCACCGTTCTGAGCTCGGAGCAGGATGAGCTGGTCCTGGAACGCCCCGGTGAGAAAGTGACGATCCCCACCAGGGCGATCGCCCGGGTCCACGCCGAGGCCCGGAGCGTCACCGTCGAGCTCAGGGCCCTGGCCGGGACGACACCGTCCCTCCACCGGATCGAGGATGTGAGCGCGGCCGCGGCCGTCGCCTTCGCCGACGCCGTAAACGCACTGCTGCCGCAACCGGTCGAGGACGTCGACGGCGACGCCCTCGTCAACCAGCGCAGCTTCACCAAGACCTGGCTCGAGACGTACCGGCGCAGACTCAGACGGGTCGTGCTCGGCTATCTGGGCGGGGTCCTCGCCCTGGCAGTGACCACCGCCATCGCGGGGGACGAACGCACCGCCATGGCCGGCGCGGTCTTCATCGTGACGTTCGGCGTCATGGCTGCCTGGCCCTTGTGGCTCGGCGCGATGTGTCTAGGGTCGTGGTTCCACGAGACTCGCCTGCGCAGGCACGGTGTGACCGTTGCCGCGGTGCAGGCGGATGCCCCAAGGACGTACCAGTACACGGACAGCAGCGGCACCACGCGTGTCGTCTCCTACCCGAGCATTTCCCCGTCCGTCCAGGTCGCTTACGACCCGCGGGAGCTATCGGACGTGGTCGTACTTCAAGATCCGTCCCCGCGGCTCTTTGAAATTGCACTGGGGCCCTGCTTCATCCTCCTCGGGCTCGGTGGGACCGCGGGCGTGATCTGGCTGGCCGTCATGACGATCCTCGGCAAACAGCTGCCCTAGTCGGCCCGACACGCCCAACGGCTCTCGGAACTCGCCAACGATTCAGGCATCCGCAACAGACCGGTGCTCTGCGAACCCGGAGACAAACGCTCTCCGTTCGGGCTGGGTTCGGTCGTCTGCTGGGGATTCAGGCTCTGCCGTGTGGTCGAGTTGTTGCTGATCGCGGCGGCCGCGGAACTGATGCCCGGGGGATCCGGGGAGGTCTTCCCCGAGCACCGGGGCGTTTTCCGTTACCCGCTGCGCTTCGAGCGCTTGCGCTTGTACGTGAGTGTGGAGGACGTTCCGCGGTTCGGGGCGGGGCGGGGCCGGCCGCGGCTGCTGGCTAAGGGCTGTCCCGTAACTGATCTTTGGCACGAGAGTGGTCGGCTGAGATCGGATCTGGGTCTCACCCTTTGGAAGAGGCGCCGACCTCGGTTCACCCCTGTGAACGCACGACACAGCAGCGGATGGCAGGGGCCGTCCTCCCGGCAACGTGTGGATCCACCCGCCCGGGGAGATGAGCAGGGCCCCTGTTATCGTGCGCCGATGTCAACGATCAAGCCGTTCCAAGTGACCTTCGACTGCGCGGAACCTGCGCGCCTCGCCGCCTTCTGGTGCGAGGTGCTGGGGTACGTCGTACCGACAGTCCCGGAGGGCTTTGCCACGTGGGAGGAGTACCACCACTCGCTGCCGCCTGAGGACGAGGTCTACTTCGCGTGCGCTGATCCCTCGGGTGGGGGCCCGCGCGTACTCTTCCAGCGAGTTCCCGAAGGCAAGGTCGTCAAGAACCGGGTGCATCTTGATGTGCGGGTCGGCACAGGGCTCGTGGGTGACGAGCGCCTGGCCACACTCGAGGCCGAATGCGCACGGCTGATGGCGCTCGGCGCGAAACACGTGTTGACGCAGCGCGCCGATGGCGTCAACGAGTCGTGCATCACGATGCAGGACATCGAGGGCAACGAGTTCTGCCTCGCCTGATTCTCCTCCGAGACTGCGAGGGGGGAGCCGTCTCCCGGGACCTCTCAGGTCTCGTATGCGGCAGAAGCTATCCCGTGAGAGCGAGGTTGTGCAGTCGGGCGATGCCGAGCATGGCGTGTCGGACCCCGTCGCCCTTGAGACGGCAGTCGCGGAGGATCTTCCAGGTCTTCATGCGGGCGAAGACGTGCTCGACGCGGGCCCGGACCTGTTTGTGCGAGCGATTGTGCTCGCGCTTCCAGCCCGGCAACCCTTCGCCCGGGATGCGGCGGTGGGGCATGAGGAGGCCGGTGCCCGGATAGCCGCCGTCGGCCATCGTGAGGGTCCTGCCCACGGCGGCCTTCGCGCCAGACTCCTCCCATGCCCGGCAGTCGTTGCGATTGCCGGGCAAAGGCTCACCGACCACAACGACCAGGCGGGTATCCGCGTCAATGACGACCTGGTGGTTGGTGGAGTACCGGTAGTTCTTTGACTGTTCAGCGATGCTGTGGTCCCGGGTAGGCACCAGGGTGCCGTCGACTACGAGCACGGTGTCCTTGGCGAACCGGCGCCGAGGCTGGAATGCGATGAGCGGGCCGAGCTGGTCGATGATGCGGTCGGCCGCCGACTTCGAGATGCCAAACAATGGGGCGAGTTGGCGCATCGTCAGGTTCGTGCGCCAGTAAGCGACTACCAACAGCACCCGGTCCTCCAGCGGCAGACCCCACGGCCGCCCCGGGCCCGGGGAGCTGACGCCCTCGTGGCGAAGCGCGGTCACCAACTTGCCGAAGACGCGCGGGCTCAGCCCGGTAAACGGGGCTATCCATGACGGTTCCGACGCCGTGATCACACCTGACACGATCAAGATCATTGCAGGGCGAGATCACTTACGGGACGACCCTTAAGCACCCCGCCGGAGCACCGCGGGACACCCGGTGGCGCCCTGGAAGGAAAACTCCCGAGCGTCCAAACGGTGGTGAGGTTCCTCGGGCATGATCGTTTTTGAGCGCATGAAGCCCGTGCCGCGCATCCTTACTGTCGCCCTGTCGCCCTGTCGCCCTGTTGGCCGCTGTCCCGCTTCCTGTTGCCGTTCCCGCCTTCGCCGACGGCCCCAATGGCCTTGGCGACATCACCGCCGACAAGGTGCCCGAAGCTGCGCTAGCCGGCCGCTGGGCAGGACAAGCCCAATGTTCCGTTCGGGGTGGCCAAATTCGCCCAGGATCGTGCAGGGGAGGCCTTCGCCAAGCCGCAGGGCAAGAAGGAAGGGGCATCAACTCATAGCGCGGCTGTCGGCCCGGGGTAACGACGGGAACATCACAGCGACCACGGGGAAAGGGGTCCAGGAGATCCCGGTGCAATGTCGAGGTGCCTATGGGCCCCAGAAGCTGCGGGGCCGGTGGAGGTCGCATCACCATCCGGCTGCCTAGAGCCGGGCGGGCTGGCTGAACGTGAGGTTGCCGGTGTCGCAGGAACCTCGGTGGAGGGGCGAAGCAGCTGGCGCTGTATGAGCCGCAGGCTCGGCGGTCCCGTCATGTTCCCGGGGGGGGGGGGGGGGGGGGGCCCCAGTGGCCTGTGGGTCCCCAACAGTTTCGGCCAGGTTGCGGTGGAGGGGCCCCGGTTTCCTCTCCCGTTCCTCAGGGGTGGCAACACCTTGATGGAAAGCGGGGTC
>NZ_JBVIPQ010000009.1:0-1507 GCF_055577795.1 Streptomyces sp. NPDC033174 | reverse complement strand
CCCCTCCCCCCCCCCCCCCCCCCCCCCCTCCCCCCCTCCCCTCCCCCCCCCCCCCCCCCCCACCAGTGGCCTGTGGGTCATCAACAGTGTCGGCCAGGTCGCGGTGGACGGGCGCCGGTATCTCATCTCGGTCCTCAGCGGCGGCAACACATCGATGGAAAGCGGGGTCTCGCTGGTCGAACGGGTGGCGAGAGCCGCTCTCGGCGCGGCCGGCGCACATGTCCGTCCCCATCCGCAGTGAGCGCTCCGGCGGCGGCGCGGGGACTGTCGCCTGCCTGCCTGCCTGCCTGCCGTGTCGGTCCTGCGTCCGGGATGCTTCTTTCCTGGCCGGGGTGGGCTGTGGGGTCAAAGCGTCGCCTGTGATGGGCAGGTGTGCGCCGGCCGTGCCCGGCTTGGTGCTGAGGGGTGGTCCGGCGGCGTGGTTCCGCGGCGCGGCGGACATCCGGGGACGTGGCCTGCGCCGTGAAGGAGCGCCGGCATGCGGGGGGCCACACGTATGCGTACGGTGAGGGTCCTGCTCTGCTGTCCCGGGATGCGCGAGGGCGCGCCGTTTGCGCCGGCCATGCCGGGCTGGCCCGGTACGGCCGCCCGCGTAGACGGTGAGCCGGCTGGGGCTCGGGGGTGTCGCGCTCACGCGTGCACGCTCGCGGGGCGCCGTGCCGTCCGGCCCGGGCTCGTCCGGAGTCCCGCAGGGCCCAGGACAGGGCTGGCCCACCCCCTCGCAGGCCTGGCGCCGGCCGTGAAGAGCGCCCCCGGTGCAGGAGGCGCGAGAGAGAGCGGGGGCTCGGGGGCTGGCGCCTGGCGCTGGTCCGGGGGAGGGGCGTCGATGACGTGGCAGGTCGGGCGCACTTCGGCAAGGACCGGCCCTCTTGCTGCACCGCACTGCACCGCACCGCACCGGGCAGGGCCGGGCCGGCCGCCCGCGGCGGACGCTGAGCCGGGCCGGGCCCTGGTGATCGGCGCGGCCGGCGCTCGTACCCGTTGCCGGCCGGCGTGAGCGGTCCGCCGCTCACGCCGGATCGGGCTCCCTCCCGCCGCAGGGCGCGTGATGCCGGCGGCGGGGTCCTGGCGGCCTGGTGGACGGCGGGGCTGTCCGGGGTCGTCCCTCGCTGTGCGGTCCGGTTCCTTCCGTCTTCGAGTGCGTCCGGCCGCAGCTGTTCGCGTCCTTGTGCGAGCCGTGGATGCTGGTGAGGCCGGCCCGGGCCCGGTGAGGTGCGTGTTGGTTCTTGACATTCGGTCAGAAGATGCTCCTGAGGGGATGTCAATGACTGACACGCGTCCCTGTTGTTCCGGCGGGGTGAAGGCGGCCGGTTCATTCACCGCTCTGGTCTAAGCCGCTTTTCAAGCTTCCTGAATCCGCAGCGATTTGACGGTCTTTCAGGAAAGTGGGGAATGTCCCGGGACGTCTTTGCGTGCGTCCGGTTGGCCGCTGCGCGTCACACGTTAGTGATCTTCGGGATGCCGCCGGAAATTTCTCTCAGTAAGTTCGTGCACAGATCGGCAGATC
>NZ_JBVIPQ010000008.1:0-386348 GCF_055577795.1 Streptomyces sp. NPDC033174 | reverse complement strand
CCCCCCCCCCCCCCCCCCCCCCCCCCCCCCCCCCCCCCCCCCCCCCCCCCCCCCCCCCCCCCCCCCCCCCCCCCCCCCCCCCCCCCCCCCCCCCGGGCCCGGGCCGCCAGCAGGATCGGAAGCATGCTCTGGTCCGACCCGAAGAACGAACCGCCCAAAGAGATGCGGGACATGCAGGCGATGCTGCGCCGCGCGGGGATCCTGCTGGCCCTGGCGATGGTGGTCGCGATGTTCGTGGCGGGCATGCGCTGAGCCGCGACCCGGAGCCGCGGCGTTCGCGGCGGGCACGCGCTGAGCCCCGACCCGGAGCCGCGGCGTTCGCGGCGGGCACGCGCTGACCCGGACCCACCCCAGGACCCCCCACCGCGATTCCCCCGGCCGGGCGGCGCTCGTTACCCTGCCTCACATGACTGCCGCAGCACGCCGCCTCGTCCTCGCCTCCGCCTCCCCGGCCCGGCTGAACCTGCTCAAGCAGGCCGGCCTCGCCCCCGAGGTGATCGTCAGCGGTGTCGACGAGGACGCGCTCACCGCGCCCACACCGGCGGAGCTCGCGCTCGTGCTCGCCCAGGCCAAGGCCGAGGCCGTCGCCGCACGGCCCGAGGCCGCCGGGGCACTGCTCATCGGCTGCGACTCCGTACTCGAACTCGACGGCGAGGCCCTCGGCAAGCCGGCCGACGCGGAGGAGGCCACCGCCCGCTGGAAGGCGATGCGGGGCCGTGAGGGCGTCCTGCAGACCGGCCACTGCGTGATCGACACGACCACCGGCCGCCGCGCCTCGGCCACCGCCTCCACCACGGTCCGCTTCGGCGAGCCGACCGACGCGGAGATCGCCGCCTACGTGGCCAGCGGCGAACCCCTCCACGTGGCCGGCGCCTTCACCCTGGACGGGCGCTCGGCGCCCTTCGTGGACGGCATCGACGGTGACCCGGGCAATGTGATCGGCCTTTCGCTTCCGCTGCTGCGCCGACTGCTCGCCGAGCTGGAGATCTCGATCACCGACCTCTGGCACTGAGCGGCGATCGTCTACGCCGGAGCCGCGACCTGCTCTCCGGGTCCGGTTCCGGACTCCGTCTCGTCGGTGCCCCGCGACCCGTACGCCACCAGCGTCAGCACGATCAGCCCCAGCACCACCATCAGGTACGCGAACACGGCCCAGCCAAGCAGCCCCACGGCGACCGCGCCGAGCACCCCGTGGACGACCGCACACCCGATCAGCAGGATGCGGACGGGACGGGCCGGGGCACGGTCGCGCAGGCCGGTGTAGAAGACCGTTACGGCGCACAGGGCGAGGAAGAGGCCCGAGACGATGCCCATCACCCAGGTGCCGGTCACCATCGCGTCGGGGTCCAGGCCGTCCAGCGACATCGTCTGCGCGTCCACGAACCGCGCCATGATCCCGTTGATCGCCACGATGCCCACCGCTTCCAGGAGCAGCACGAGCGCCGTGACGAGTGCTATCGGTCTGCGGGCCACGTGGGCCACCCCCTGAAACCTGCGTTACCTGCAGTACGGACGACGACCCGCAGGCTACTAACGGGTAAACCTTCGGACAAGGGTCCGGACCGCCCAGATCCACCGGCAAAGAATCATTGAGCCATTCGTAGGGACTCAACAAAGAAACACCACCGCCCGCTGACCGGCCCAACAGAGACCTTGGCCACACCGCAGAGTTACTGTGCAGTCAACGAACCCTGCGTACCGTGGTGCCACAAGGGATTTCGCGAGCCGAGCGAGTCCTGAATCACGCTCCGTGTGGGGAAGCTCACCATTGGGGACGGGTCGTAAGGCCGTGTCGGCTGTCCCTAAACTCAGCGTGTTCTGGGAAGTCATCGGCGCGGTGACCCGTCGAGCACCCTGGCTCGGGTGGATCCGGCCGGGGGTCCGGGGGTCGATCCCCCGGAGAAAACTGCAAGGAGGGAGCCATCGTGCGCAAGGTGCTCATCGCCAACCGTGGCGAAATCGCTGTCCGTGTCGCCCGTGCCTGCCGGGATGCCGGGATCGCCAGCGTAGCCGTCTACGCCGACCCGGACCGGGACGCACTGCATGTACGCGCGGCCGACGAGGCGTTCGCCCTGGGCGGTGACACCCCGGCCGCCAGCTATCTGGACATGGCCAAGGTGCTGCAGGCCGCGAAGGACTCGGGGGCGGACGCGATCCACCCCGGATACGGGTTCCTGTCCGAGAACGCCGAGTTCGCCCAGGCCGTGATCGACGCCGGGCTGACCTGGATCGGCCCGCCGCCGCAGGCGATCCGCGACCTCGGCGACAAGGTGGCGGCCCGTCACATCGCCCAGCGTGCCGGTGCCCCGCTCGTCGCGGGCACCCCCGACCCGGTCTCGGGCGCCGACGAGGTCGTCGCGTTCGCCCAGGAGCACGGTCTGCCGATCGCGATCAAGGCCGCCTTCGGTGGCGGTGGCCGGGGTCTGAAGGTCGCCCGGACGCTGGAAGAGGTTCCGGAGCTGTACGACTCGGCGGTCCGCGAGGCCGTCGCCGCGTTCGGCCGGGGCGAGTGCTTCGTCGAGCGGTACCTGGACAAGCCCCGCCACGTCGAGACCCAGTGCCTGGCCGACAGCCACGGCAACGTCGTCGTCGTGTCGACCCGTGACTGCTCGCTCCAGCGCCGCCACCAGAAGCTCGTGGAGGAGGCCCCCGCGCCCTTCCTGAGCGAGGAGCAGAACGCCCAGCTGTACGCCGCGTCGAAGGCCATCCTCAAGGAGGCCGGCTATGTCGGCGCCGGCACGGTGGAGTTCCTCGTGGGTGTCGACGGCACAATCTCCTTCCTGGAGGTCAACACCCGTCTCCAGGTGGAGCACCCGGTCACCGAGGAGGTCACCGGCATCGACCTGGTCCGTGAGATGTTCCGGATCGCCGACGGCGAGGAGCTCGGCTACGGCGACCCGGCCGTGCGCGGGCACTCCTTCGAGTTCCGTATCAACGGCGAGGACCCGGGCCGCGGCTTCCTTCCGGCCCCCGGTACGGTCACGGTCTTCGACCCGCCGTCCGGCCCCGGTGTCCGTCTGGACGCGGGTGTCGAGTCCGGCTCGGTCATCGGCCCGGCGTGGGACTCGCTCCTCGCCAAGCTCATCGTGACGGGTGCGACGCGTCAGCAGGCCCTGCAGCGCGCGGCGCGCGCCCTGGCGGAGTTCAAGGTGGAGGGCATGGCCACCGCCATCCCCTTCCACCAGGCCGTCGTCGTCGACCCGGCGTTCACCGCGGACCCCTTCCGGGTCCACACCCGCTGGATCGAGACCGAGTTCGTCAACGAGATCAAGCCGTTCTCGACCGGTGTCGCCGACGCGGACGAGGACGAGAGCGGCCGCGAGACGATCGTCGTCGAGGTCGGCGGCAAGCGCCTCGAGGTCTCGCTGCCGTCGTCGCTCGGTATGACCCTCGCGCGTACGGGCCTCGCTGCCGGTGCGAAGCCGAAGCGCCGCGCGGCCAAGAAGTCGTCGGCCGCCGCTTCCGGTGACACCTTGGCGTCCCCGATGCAGGGCACGATCGTCAAGGTCGCCGTCGAGGAGGGCCAGGAGGTCAAGGAGGGCGACCTGATCGTCGTCCTCGAGGCGATGAAGATGGAGCAGCCGCTGAACGCGCACCGCTCCGGCACGGTCAAGGGCCTCACGGCCGAGGTCGGCGGGTCGGTCACCTCCGGCGCCGCGATCTGCGAGATCAAGGACTGACGTCCGGCCGCGTCGGCGTCACGTACGCACAAGGGGCCCGCAGGCCGGACAGCCTGCGGGCCCCTCGGCGTAGGCACGATGGCATCCTGGAAGGAGCCGGAGCGAGGAGGCCGTGACCATGGCGGGTACGACGGGTGCGACGCGGCCCATGCGTGCCGACGCGCGCCGCAATTACGAGCGGCTCGTCGACGAGGCCCGCTCGGCCTTCGCGGAACACGGCACGGACGCCTCCCTCGAGGACGTGGCGCGCCGCGCGGGCGTCGGGATCGGCACGCTGTACCGGCACTTCCCCAACCGTCACGCGCTGATGAACGCGGTCTTCCAGGAGGCCCTCACAGCCCTCCTCCAGCGCTCGCACGACCTGGCGGCGGCGGGAGACCCCTGCACTGCGCTCGTGAAGTGGCTGCGGGCCATCATCACTCATGCGGGTGAGTACCGGGGCTTGGCGCGGGCTCTCATGTCGGCGTCGTACGACGAGAGTTCGGCGCTCTCGCAGTGCAGCGTGCCGATGCGCGCGGCGGGCGAGCGCCTGCTGGTCCGTGCTCAAGAGGCGGGCGCGGTCCGCGCGGACGTGTCGATCGGCGATCTGATGCAGCTGACGAACGCGATCGCCCTGGCGGCGGAACAGAACCCGGCCGACCGCGAGTTGGCGGACCGGCTGCTGACCCTGACCCTGCGGGGCCTCAAGACGTGAGACCGGCGCGGTGCCACGGGCTTGAGGCCGACCGGCGCGACGCGGCTCAACGGCCCCTCACGTTCTCGAGCCCCTGAGCAGGCCCGAGAACGTCGCACTGCGGCAGGGCCGCGCGCCCGTGGCGCACGGCTGCCCCCAGCGTCTCCCCCGGAAGCCCGGCGCACCCCCGCGGCCTCAGCGGCGGCGCAGGTCCGCCACCCGGGCCCTCTCCTGGGCCGGCTCCGGGGCCAGGGACGCCGTCGCCGCGCTCCTCAGCCGCTCTCCCGGGTGCCGGGCGCGCTGGCCGGGGAGGGGGACGTCCCGGCGGGGCTGACGCCCCGGCGGGGCCGCTTCCGCGGGTCCCGGTCCCGCCACCGCGATCTGCACGCCCTGGTCGGCCAGCGCCTGCAACTCCGTGGCCGCGCGGTCGTCGTGCACGGGGGGCTCGTCCGTCACCAGCCGGGTGATCACGTCCGTCGGCACCGTCTGGAACATCGTGTCGGTGCCGAGCTTGGTGTGGTCGGCCAGCACCACGACCTCCGCCGCCGCCTGCACCAGCGCCCGGTCCACGCTCGCGGAGAGCATGTTGGACGTGGACAGGCCGCGCTCCGCGGTGAGTCCGCTCCCCGAGAGGAACGCCCGCGAGACCCGCAGGCCCTGGAGGGACTGCTCGGCCCCGCTACCCACCAGCGCGTAGTTGGAGCCGCGCAGGGTGCCGCCGGTCATGACGACCTCGACCCGGTTGGCATGGGCCAGGGCCTGCGCCACCAGCAGGGAGTTGGTGACGACGGTCAGTCCGGGGATCCTCGCGAGCCGGCGGGCCAGCTCCTGCGTGGTCGTTCCGGCGCCGACCACGATGGCCTCGCCCTCTTCGACGAGGCTCGCGGCGAGATCGGCGATGGCCGTCTTCTCCGCCGTCGCGAGATGGGATTTCTGCGGAAAGCCGGATTCTCGCGTGAAGCCGCCCGGCAGTACCGCACCGCCGTGCCGGCGGTCGAGGAGTCCTTCTGCCTCCAGCGCCCGCACGTCCCGCCGTACGGTCACTTCGGAGGTCTGGACTACGCGGGCGAGCTCACGGAGCGACACGGCCCCATTGGCTCGCACCATTTCGAGGATCAATTGACGACGTTCTGCAGCGAACACGAAACTGACAGTAACCCCAGCAGCCGATACTTTTCAGCAGTTTGCGCCGAATAAGCGAAGTTGTGCACGGACGGGGCCGCCGAGTGGTATGGACGGCCCCGTACGTGTCAGGACTTACCCGCTCTTCGCCGCCCCCGGCGGCCGGGTCACGCCTCGCCGGTGGCCTTGCGGGTGTGCAACTGCCGTGCGACCTCGGCGATCGAGCCCGACAGGGACGGGTACACGGTGAAGGCGTTCGCGATCTGCTCGACGGTCAGATTGTTGTCGACCGCGATCGAGATCGGGTGGATCAGTTCGCTCGCGCGCGGGGCGACGACACAGCCGCCGACGATGATCCCCGTACCCGGACGGCAGAACAGCTTCACGAAACCGTCCCGGATGCCCTGCATCTTGGCGCGCGGGTTGCGCAGCAGCGGCAGCTTGACGACGCGGGCGTCGATCTTGCCGCCGTCGACGTCGGCCTGCGTGTAGCCGACGGTGGCGATCTCCGGGTCGGTGAAGACGTTCGAGGAGACCGTCTTGAGGTTGAGCGGCGCGACCGCGTCGCCCAGGAAGTGGTACATCGCGATCCGGCCCTGCATCGCGGCGACCGAGGCCAGCGCGAAGACACCGGTGACGTCACCCGCCGCGTACACGCCCGGCGCGGTCGTGCGGGAGACCTTGTCGGTCCAGATGTGGCCCGAGTCCTTGAGCCGGACCCCGGCCTCCTCCAGGCCCATCCCGGCCGAGTTGGGGATGGCACCGACGGCCATCAGGCAGTGCGTGCCGGAGATGACCCGGCCGTCGGAGAGGGTGACCTCCACCCGGTCGCCGACCCGTTTGGCGGACTCGGCGCGGGAGCGGGCCATGACGTTCATGCCCCGGCGCCGGAAGACGTCCTCGAGGACGGCGGCCGCGTCCGGGTCCTCGCCGGGGAGCACCCGGTCGCGCGAGGAGACGAGCGTGACCCGCGATCCGAGGGCCTGGTAGGCGCCCGCGAACTCGGCGCCCGTCACACCGGAACCGACCACGATGAGCTCCTCGGGGAGCTCGGTCAGGTCGTAGACCTGGGTCCAGTTCAGGATCCGCTCGCCGTCCGGCTGCGCGTCGGGGATCTCGCGCGGGTGGCCGCCGGTCGCGATCAGCACGGCGTCGGCGGTGAGGGTCTCCTCCGTGCCGTCGGCGGAGCGCACGATCACCTGGCGCGAGCCGTCCATCGCCTGCCGGCCCGACAGCCGGCCGCGGCCGCGCAGGACCCGGGCGCCGGCCCGCGTGACGGAGGCGGTGATGTCGTGGGACTGGGCCAGCGCGAGGCGCTTCACCCGTCGGTTGACCTTGCCGAGGTCGACGCCGACGACGCGCGCCGCCTGCTCGATGTGAGGGGTGTCATCGGCGACGATGATGCCCAGCTCCTCGTACGAGGAGTCGAAGGTGGTCATCACCTCGGCCGTCGCGATGAGGGTCTTCGAGGGTACGCAGTCGGTCAGGACGGACGCGCCGCCGAGGCCGTCGCAGTCCACGACGGTCACCTCCGCGCCGAGCTGGGCGGCCACGAGGGCAGCCTCGTATCCGCCGGGTCCGCCGCCGATGATCACGATCCGGGTCACGTGGTTACGCCTCGCGCTCTCGTTCTGCCGGGGGGTGACCCCGCTGGGCTGCAGTGCGTACTCCATTGTCCCGCACGCTTCAAGCAGTCTCGCCCCGGGGGCTCCATCCGGGCTTCCTCCGCTCCGGCGCGTACGGCGTCCCCTCCCGTACCCTCGATCACATGTCGCTCTACGCCGCGTACGCCGGCAACCTCGACGCGCGGCTGATGAGCCGCCGCGCACCCCATTCACCGCTGCGCGGCACCGGATGGCTCAACGGCTGGCGGCTGACCTTCGGCGGCGAGCAGATGGGCTGGGAGGGCGCGCTCGCCACGATCGTGGAGGCGCCGCGCTCCCAGGTCTTCGTCGCGCTCTACGACATCGCGCCGATGGACGAGGACTCCATGGACCGCTGGGAGGGTGTCGGCCTCGACATCTACCGCCGGATGCGGATCCGCGTGGACACGCTGGACGGCGAGGAGCCGGCCTGGGTCTACGTCCTCAACGGCTACGAGGGCGGGCTGCCGTCCGCCCGCTACCTGGGCGAGATCGCGGACGCCGCGGACTCGGCGGGCGCGCCGCACGACTACGTGATGGAACTGCGCAAGCGCCCGTGCTAGCCGTGCGGCCCCGGACCGCCCGTCCCGCCCACGGCCGTCGTCCGCCGGTGTCCACCCCTGTGGGCGGGTCTCGGCCGGTCTCGACGGGTCCTGCCCGCTCTCGGCAGGTCTCGGTCGGTCTCGGCCGGTCTCGGACTGTGAGATGTACCGCGCACCTCTTCCCGAGGCATTCGTGGGAATCGACAAGACAACGATCGCATGTCCGTCAGCATCGTCATCTACGCGCGTAGGCAATCTCGGGCTACGCTCTTGCGCGTACGAAAAACCTCCCGGGGCCGTCCCCGGGCCCCGGCCGGCCAGACCGCGTGCCGGGACGACGTCACTTCCCGAGGCGAGAGACTCAGTGAACGCATCTGCCACCCCGGACAACACCCTGGGCGACCCCCGCACCGCCGCCGACGCCGCCGCCGCGCGTCTGCGCGAGCTGACCGGCGCCGAGACCCACGACGTCGCCCTGGTGATGGGCTCCGGCTGGGCGCCGGCCGTCGACGCGCTCGGCGCTCCCGAGGCCGAGTTCCCGGTCACCGAGCTGCCCGGCTTCCCCCCGCCGGCCGTCGAGGGCCACGGCGGCAAGATCCGCTCGTACAAGATCGGCGACAAGCGCGTCCTGGTCTTCCTCGGCCGTACGCACTTCTACGAGGGCCGCGGCGTCGCCGCCGTCTCGCACGGTGTGCGCACCGCCGTCGCCGCCGGCTGCAAGACCGTCGTGCTGACCAACGGCTGCGGCGGTCTGCGCGAGGGCATGCGCCCCGGCCAGCCGGTGCTCATCAGCGACCACATCAACCTGACGGCCGCCTCGCCGATCATCGGCGCGAACTTCGTCGACCTGACCGACCTCTACTCGCCGCGGCTGCGCGCCCTGTGCAAGGAGGTCGACGAGACCCTCGAAGAGGGCGTGTACGTGCAGTTCCCCGGGCCGCACTACGAGACCCCGGCCGAGATCAACATGGTCCGTGTGCTCGGCGGCGACCTGGTCGGCATGTCCACCGTCCTCGAGGCCATCGCGGCCCGTGAGGCGGGCGCCGAGGTGCTGGGCATCTCCCTCGTCACCAACCTGGCGGCGGGCCTCTCCGGCGAGCCCCTCAACCACGAAGAGGTCCTCCAGGCCGGCCGCGACTCCGCCGCCCGCATGGGCGAGCTGCTGACCCGCGTCCTCGACCGGATCTGAGTTTCCTCCGGATCCGGGTCTCCCCGGATCCGGACTCTCCGTCGGAGCTCCCTCCAGCGGAGCTCTCCGTCGGAGCCCTCTTCCTCCCTCGCGCCACCGTCCCGGGCCACACCGGCCCCGGGCCCCGTACGGCCGGGTCCCCGGTCCGGCGACCGGGGACCCGGCCGCACCCGGTTCCGGGCCCGGGGCGCGCGGAGGCGTCCGCCCCGGCGCGTGGCGAGCCGCTCCGGGCGGCGCGGCGGGGGCAGAGTGGGCCCTTGGGCCCTGAGGCGCATCACGCCCGGCGGGGTACGCGTACCCCTGACACCCGTACGACATCAGGAGGCAGACCACCGTGCAGCAGGACCTCATCGCCCGAGCCGAGGCGTGGCTGGCCGAGGACCCGGACAGCGAGACCCGCGACGAGCTGGCGAAGCTCATCGAATCGCGGGACCTGGACGAACTGACCGTCCGGTTCGGCGGCACGCTGCAGTTCGGCACGGCCGGGCTGCGCGGCGAGCTCGGCGCCGGGCCGATGCGCATGAACCGTTCGGTGGTCATCCGGGCCGCCGCGGGGCTCGCCGCGTATCTGAAGGCCAAGGGACAGAGCGGCGGTCTGGTCGTCATCGGCTATGACGCGCGCTACAAGTCCGAGGACTTCGCCCTGGACACCGCCGCCGTGATGGTGGGCGCCGGGCTGCGCGCGGCGGTACTGCCCCGCCCGCTGCCGACGCCCGTCCTCGCGTACGCCATAAGGCACCTGGGCGCCGTCGCCGGCGTCGAGGTCACCGCCAGCCACAACCCGCCGCGCGACAACGGCTACAAGGTCTACCTCGGCGACGGCTCGCAGATCGTGCCGCCCGCCGACGCGGAGATCGCCGCCGAGATCGCGGCCGTCCGGGCGCTGGCCGACGTGCCGCGCGCGTCCAGCGGATGGGAGATCCTCGGGGACGAGGTCCTGGAGGCCTACCTGGCGCGCACGGACGCCGTCCTGACCCCCGGCTCCCCGCGCACCGCGCGGGTCGTCTACACGGCCATGCACGGCGTCGGCAAGGAGGTCCTGACGGCCGCCTTCGACCGGGCCGGGTTCCCGCCGCCCGCGCTGGTGGCCGAGCAGGCCGATCCGGACCCGGCGTTCCCGACGGTCGCTTTCCCGAACCCGGAGGAGCCGGGCGCCATGGACCTGGCGTTCGAGGCGGCCCGCGCGGTGGATCCCGACATCGTGATCGCCAACGACCCCGACGCGGACCGCTGCGCGGTGGCCGTTCCCGACGACGGCGTCGAGGGCGGCTGGCGGATGCTGCGCGGTGACGAGGTCGGCGCGCTGCTCGCGGCGCACCTGGTGCACAAGGGCGCGCGGGGCGTGTTCGCCGAGTCGATCGTGTCGTCGTCGCTGCTGGGCCGGATCGCCGAGGCGGCCGGCGTCGGCCACGAGGAGACGCTGACCGGCTTCAAGTGGATCGCCCGCGTGGAGGGCCTGCGCTACGGCTACGAGGAGGCGCTGGGCTACTGCGTCGACCCCGAGGGCGTACGCGACAAGGACGGCATCACGGCGGCGCTGACGGTCGCCGAGCTGACGTCCGTACTGAAGGAGCAGGGCCGCACCCTCACGGACCTGCTCGACGACCTGGCGGTCGCGCACGGGCTGCACGCCACCGACCAGCTGTCGGTCCGGGTGGAGGACCTGAGTGTGATCGCCGACGCCATGCGGCGCCTGCGTGAGCGGCCCCCGGTCTCGCTGGCCGGGCTCACCGTCGTGAAGGCGGAGGACCTGGCCGAGGGGTCGCGGGCGCTGCCGCCGACGGACGGTCTGCGGTACTACCTGGAGGGCGAGTTCAAGGCCCGCGTCATCGTCCGCCCGAGCGGCACCGAGCCGAAGCTGAAGTGCTACCTGGAGGTCGTGGTCCCGGTGAACGACGCGAGCGAGCTGACGTCGGCGCGGGCGACCGGCACGCGGGTGCTCACGGACATCAAGCGTGACCTGGCGGCCGCCGCCGGTATCTGACAGCGCGCGCCAGGGGTGTGCCCGTGCGGAGTCCTCCGTACGGGCACACCCCTTTCCGCTGTTCCGCGCCGGGACCACGCTCCCGGACGGGTGAATTCCGTCGGGCGGTCGAGGCAGGTTCCGTGCCGGTCCGGGCGGTGGGGGCGAGGGTGACATCCGGTATCGCACGCCGAATCCCTGGAGCCGCCTCAGTGCCCCCGGTCATCGTTGCCCGCCCCACCGTCCCGGCCTGCCGCGCACCCTTGTCACCGCGCGGCGGCGACGGCGTGCCGCAGCGGGTGCGCGGCGCCCTGCGGCACGCGGCGCCCGCGCTGCTCGGATATCTCGCCGTTCGGCTCCTGGGGCTGCTGGTGCTGGCCCACTGGACGCATCTGAAGGGCCATGGCCTCTGGCCGGTCCTGGCCTCGTCCTGGGACTCCAACTGGTACCTGGAGATCGCCGACCACGGGTACACGCACGAGCTGGGCACCCGTCTCGACCACAACAACCTCGCCTTCTTCCCGCTCTACCCCGCGCTGATCAAGGCCGTCGCCGCGGTGACGCCCGGCTCGCGGGCCTCGGTGGGGCTCGTCCTCGCGGTCGTCTGCTCGCTGGCCGCCGCCTGGGGCGTCTTCGCGGTCGGCGACCGGCTGTACGGGCGGCGGACCGGCGCCGCCCTCGCCCTGCTGTGGGGCGCGCTGCCGGTCGGCGTCGTCCAGTGGATGGGCTACACCGAGTCCCTGTTCACGGCCCTGGCGGCGTGGGCGCTGTACGCGGTGCTGGAGGAGCGGTGGCTCTGGGCCGGCGCGCTCGCGGTCCTGGCCGGACTGACCCGGCCGACGGGCATCGCGGTGGCGGCGGCGGTGGCGGCCGCGGGCCTCCTCGCCTGCCGCCGCGAGCGGGCCGCCCTGCTCGCGGCGGCGATCGCCCCGCTGGGCTGGCTGGCGTACGTGGGGTGGGTTGCCGTGCGGCTCGGGCGCTGGGACGGCTACTTCGCCGTCCAGAGGCTCTGGCGCAACGAATGGGACGGCGGCGCGCGGACCCTGCACGAACTGCGGGACCACCTGGTCTACGGCAAGGACCCGTACCTGTTCCTGGTGGTGGTGTCCGTGGTGCTGGTGACGTCGGTCGTCCTGTACCTGCTCTGCCTGGCCGACCGCCAGCCGGCGGCCCTCCTGGTCTTCACGGGCGTGCTGCTCCTGGTGGTCCTGGGCAGCGGAGGCGTCTACTTTCCCCGCGCCCGGTTCCTGCTGCCCGGCTTCCCCCTGCTGCTCCCGCTGGCCCTGGCGGTCTCCCGTGCCCGCGCCCATGTGGCGGCCCTGGTCCTGACCACGGCGGCCCTGACGTCGGCGTGGCTGGGCGGCTCCATGCTGCTGGTGTGGCCGGGCCCGCCGTGAGCGACCGCGAAGGACCGGGAGAGACCGGGAAAGACCTCAGCCGGTCGCGAGCAGGACCAGCAGCACGACCAGTCCCGCCACCGCCGGGCCGATGACCTCGTACGCCCAGCGGATCTGGATCTCGCCCTGGGCGCCGGCGCGGGTCGCGGAGTGCTCCGCCTGGTCGCGGAGTTCGGCGACCGTGCGGTCGGCCGGCGCCATGCGGGACGCCGTGTCGGTGACGTCGGCGTGGACGGACGTGCGCCCGTGCGGGTCGTCCTGCGCACGCTGGGCCTGCTTGCGGGCGGCGCGCTTGCGCTGGCGCAGCGAGACGGGGATGGACCAGAGCTGGTACTTCGTCCCGTCCCTGGTCAGCACCTCACTGGAGTAGCCGGCGCGGACGTCGGCGACCGTGCTCCACGGCAGTACGAGCGTGCGGAACGGATTGCGCACCCGCAGCCGGTCGTCGTTGGCGAACACCGCGGGCCGGACGGTGAAGGCGACGATCAGCGGCACCGCGAGCAGCAGGACCGCGAGCGCGATCCAGGGAGTGCGCCCCTCGCCGTTGACGAGGGCGTCACCGCCGATCCAGGCGGCGATGGCGAGCAGCAGGACGCCGCCCGCGATTCCGAAGGGCGACCGGAAGACACGGTCGGCGTAGGCCGGCTCGCTCGGTTCGCTCGGTTCGCTCGGCTCGGAGGGCTGCTGGGGGCTCGTCATGGTGCCGATTCTGCCTCACGCCGTCCGAGGGGTGAGATCGGCGTACACGATGATGTTGTCGGGGCGGTGGCCGTCGACCAGATCTCCGCCGCAGGTGATCAGGCGCAGCTCGGGGCGGGTCGTGTCGCCGTAGACCTTCCGGGTCGGGAACGTCTTCTTGCCGACCTGCTCCAGCTCCCGGACGCGGAAGTCGGCGGTGGTTCCGTCGGCGCGCGAGACGCTGATGACGTCACCGATCCTGATCCTGGACACGTTCTTGAGCACCGCGGGCCCCTGTTCGGTGTCGAAGTGGCCGATCAGGACGGCGGGGCCCTTCTCACCGGGCGTGACGCCCTTGTCGTACCAGCCGATCCGGTCGGCGTCGGCGACGGAGGGGACCTCGACGGTGCCGTCGGCGGCGAGGCCGAGCTCCAGTACGGGCCCGGTGTCCACGCCCGCGGCGGGCACCCGTACCCGTACCGGCTTCGAGGCGGGCAGCGGGTGGACGGCCTGCGGTTTCGGGGGCGCGCCGGTCGCCGGGGCGATGTGCGCGGGCGGGGTGGCGGGCGGCGGTGCGCCCTCCGCGCCGCAGCCGGTGAGGGAGGCCGCCGCGGCGAGGACGAGCAGCGGGGCGGCGAGGCGGTGCCTCATGGGTGGCTCCTGCGAACGAGGTGGGCGGGCCGCCGCATTGGGGTGCGACGGCCCGCCGGGGGTGGGGTGGTGCTTCCTGCTCGGGTCATGGGCAGGGTGTGCCCGGCCCAGGAGGCCGGGCAGCCGTGGTGCGGCCGGCCGGTGGGACCGGTCCGCGGCGGCCTGGGTCAGCCGCGCGCCCCCGCCGCACGGCGGCGCAGGGCCATGAAGCCGAGGCCCGCCGCGGCGAGGGAGGCCGCACCCGCGCCGGCCGCGATCAGGGTGCCGTCGCCGCCGTCCTCGCCGAGCTCGGCGCCGGCCGCGACACCGCCGACGGGTACGACGGACGTCTGGGAGGTGCTTCCCTGGGGGGCCTTGTCGGACGGGGCCGCCGGGGTGGCCGGGGCGGCGCCGGCGCCCTTGCCGATGAAGACCGGAGCGCCCTGCTTCTTGCCACCGACGTGGTAGCTGCTGAAGCTGCCGTCCCGCTCGATGACGACCACCGTCTTCTCGTCGTCGTAGTGGAAGACGCTGCGGACGCCGTCGACGTAGAAGAAGCCGCTGCCCTTGCCGTTCTCGATCCGCTGGAGACCGAACCGGCCGTTCTTCTCGGCCAGTTCGAGGACCGTGCCGTTGGCCAGCTTGTACCGGCCCGGCTTGCCGCCGGGGACGGAGTTGCCGATCCAGTGCAGCGTCTTGCCCTGCGGGTAGAGCACCAGGAAGCTGCCGTTGTTCTGGCCGGCCACCGGGCGAGAGGTGGCGTCGAGGACACCGATGGAGTGGCCGTTCACGAAGGACTCGGCGCGGTGGTGGAAGTCACCGACCTTGTAGATCTTGACGACGGTGCCGTCGGAAAGCTTCTCGGTGCGTACGAGGGTGCCCTTGCCGTCCGCCGGCTCCTTGCCGGTGACGCTGCCGTCGGTGTGCAGGACGAACTCGATGCCCTTGACCGTGGCCCGGCCCTCCTTGCCCCCGCCGGCGAACAGCCGGGTCAGCTCGCGCGAGCCGTTCTCCGTGATGGTGGCGACGAAACGACCCGGCTCGCTGGTGTAGACGCGGACGAACAGGCCCTTGCCGAAGCTCCGGTTCAGGATGATCTCACCCTGGGGCAGCCCGTCGGGGGTCCGGACGCTGACGATGGACCCGTCCGGGAAGAACTCCACGCCCACCCGGAGGAACTGGCCCTGAACGGTGTTCTTCCCACTGGTCAGGCTGCCGAGCGGCTGCTTACCCAGGAAGAACTCGGCGACGAACGGACCCTTGGCGGTCTTGTAGACCTCGGCGGTCACTCCGTCGAGGAGCTCGTCGGTGCGGACGTGCTCGCGCTCCGGGGTGGGAGCGGCGACGGCCGGCGCCGTGCCGTCCGCGGCGAAGGCGGATCCGGCGGTGAGGGCCGGGGTGATCGCGACGCCGGCGAGGACGGCGGTGGCGATGGCGGTGCGAAGGGCGGTGCGCATAACGACTCCTGGGAATCAGGCAGTTGGATGAGGAGAGCCGCATGCCGCCTGCTCGTTCGGAGTGGGGCCGTGTGAGGTGGGGCGGGGCTGCAGGAAGAAATTTAATGATCTTGCGTAGAGGAGTTGTCCGCTCCATGTCACAGGCATGTGACAGGACTCACTCCACCCGCGACCACCTGCGACTTCGCCTCCTTGGAAAGCCGGGGACTGTACAGGTCGCTACGCGCGTAGATATGCTCGACTGGTGACCATGCCCACTGCATCCTCCCCCACGGCCTTCGGCGTGGGAGGTACTCCACTCGCCGACGTGACCGCGTCCGACAGCACGCTGCGTCGCTTCCTCCACGGGCTGCCCGGCGTCGACGCCGTCGGCCTGGAGGCTCGCGCCGCGGCGCTCGGCACGCGTTCGATCAAGACCACCGCCAAGGCGTACGCCATCGACCTGGCCATCTCCATGATCGACCTGACGACGCTCGAAGGCGCGGACACCCCGGGCAAGGTCCGGGCCCTCGCCGCCAAGGCCGTCAACCCCGACCCGACCGACCGTACGACCCCGAAGACCGCCGCGGTCTGCGTCTACCCGGACATGGTGGCCACCGCCAAGGCCGCCCTGAACGGCGCGGACGTGAAGGTCGCCTCCGTCGCCACCGCCTTCCCGGCCGGCCGCGCCGCGCTCCCCGTGAAGCTCGCGGACGTCCGTGACGCCGTGGCCGCGGGCGCCGACGAGATCGACATGGTGATCGACCGCGGGGCCTTCCTCGCCGGGAGGTACCTGGAGACCTTCGAGCTCATCACGGCCGTGAAGGCCGAGTGCGGCCCCGCCCGCCTCAAGGTGATCTTCGAGACCGGCGAGCTGTCGACGTACGACAACATCCGCCGCGCCTCCTGGATCGGCATGATGGCCGGCGCCGACTTCATCAAGACCTCGACCGGCAAGGTCGCGGTCAACGCCACCCCGGCGAACACGCTCCTCATGCTGGAGGCCGTGCGCGACTTCCGCGCGCAGACCGGCGTCCAGGTGGGCGTGAAGCCCGCGGGCGGCATCCGCACCACCAAGGACGCCATCAAGTTCCTGGTGCTGGTCAACGAGACCGCGGGCGAGGACTGGCTGGACAACCACTGGTTCCGCTTCGGCGCCTCCTCGCTGCTGAACGACCTGCTCATGCAGCGTCAGAAGCTGGCGACCGGCCGCTACTCCGGCCCTGACTACGTGACGGTGGACTGAGACCCCATGACCATGGACAAGCAGACTTCTGCATTCGAGTACGCACCGGCGCCCGAGTCCCGCTCCGTCGTCGACATCGCCCCGTCGTACGGGCTCTTCATCGACGGCGAGTTCACCGAGGCCGCCGACGGCCGGGTCTTCAAGACCGTCTCGCCGTCCACCGAGGAGGTTCTCTCCGAGATCGCCCAGGCGGGCGCCGAGGACGTGGACCGCGCGGTGAGGGCGGCCCGCAAGGCCTTCGAGAAGTGGTCCGCGCTGCCGGGCTCCGAGCGCGCCAAGTACCTCTTCCGTATCGCCCGGATCATCCAGGAGCGCAGCCGTGAGCTGGCCGTCCTTGAGACGCTGGACAACGGCAAGCCGATCAAGGAGACCCGCGACGCTGACCTCCCGCTGGTCGCCGCGCACTTCTTCTACTACGCGGGCTGGGCCGACAAGCTCGACCACGCCGGCTACGGCGCGAACCCCCGACCGCTCGGTGTCGCCGGCCAGGTCATCCCCTGGAACTTCCCGCTGCTCATGCTCGCGTGGAAGATCGCCCCGGCGCTCGCGACCGGCAACACGGTCGTCCTGAAGCCGGCCGAGACGACACCGCTCTCCGCACTGTTCTTCGCGGACATCTGCCGCCAGGCGGGTCTGCCGAGGGGTGTCGTCAACATCCTGCCCGGCTACGGGGACACGGGCGCGGCGCTCGTCGAGCACCCGGACGTGAACAAGGTCGCCTTCACCGGCTCGACCGCCGTCGGCAAGGCCATCGCGCGCCAGATCGCGGGCACCTCCAAGAAGGTCACCCTGGAGCTGGGCGGCAAGGGCGCGAACATCGTCTTCGATGACGCCCCGCTCGACCAGGCCGTCGAGGGCATCGTCGGCGGAATCTTCTTCAACCAGGGCCAGGTCTGCTGCGCGGGCTCGCGTCTGCTGGTCCAGGAGTCGATCGCCGACGAGCTGCTCGACTCCCTCAAGCGCCGCCTGTCGACGCTGCGTCTGGGCGACCCGCTGGACAAGAACACCGACATCGGCGCGATCAACTCGGCCGAGCAGCTGGCCCGTATCACCACGCTGGCCGACCAGGGCGAGGCGGAGGGCGCCGAGCGCTGGTCCCCCAGCTGTGAACTTCCGTCCACCGGTTACTGGTTCGCGCCGACGCTGTTCACCAATGTCACGCAGGCGCACACCATCGCCCGCGACGAGATCTTCGGCCCGGTGCTCTCGGTGCTGACGTTCCGTACGCCCGACGAGGCGGTGGCCAAGGCCAACAACAGCCAGTACGGCCTGTCCGCCGGCATCTGGACGGAGAAGGGCTCCCGCATCCTCGCGGTCGCCAACAAGCTCCGCGCGGGTGTGGTGTGGGCCAACACGTTCAACAAGTTCGACCCGACCTCGCCCTTCGGCGGTTACAAGGAGTCGGGCTTCGGCCGCGAGGGCGGTCGCCACGGCCTGGAGGCGTACCTCGATGTCTGATCGGCTCAGTGTCCTCAAGACCTACAAGCTCTACGTCGGGGGCAAGTTCCCCCGCTCCGAAAGCGGCCGGGTGTACGAAGTGACCACAGCAACATCAGCCGCCGGCGCGGAGGGCAAGGGCAAGTGGCTCGCCAACGCGCCGCTCGCCTCCCGCAAGGACGCGCGTGACGCGGTCGTCGCGGCCCGCAAGGCCTTCGGCGGCTGGTCGGGCGCGACGGCGTACAACCGGGGCCAGATCCTCTACCGCGTCGCCGAGATGCTGGAGGGCCGCAAGAGCCAGTTCGTGCGCGAGGTGGCGCACGCCGAGGGCCTGTCCAAGTCCAAGGCGGCCGAGGTCGTCGAGGCGGCCGTCGACCGCTGGGTCTGGTACGCGGGCTGGACGGACAAGATCGGCCAGATCGTCGGCGGGGCCAACCCTGTCGCGGGCCCGTACTTCAACCTCTCCACCCCGGAGCCGACCGGTGTCGTCACCGTCCTCGCCCCGCAGGAGTCGTCGTTCCTCGGCCTGGTCTCCGTGATCGCGCCGGTCATCGCCACGGGCAACACGGCGGTCGTGATCGCGTCCGAGAAGGCCCCGCTCCCGGCGCTGTCGCTGGGCGAGGTGCTGGCCACGTCCGACCTGCCGGGCGGTGTGGTCAACATCCTCTCGGGCCGCACGGCCGAGATCGCGGCCCCGCTGGCCGCGCACCAGGACGTCAACGCGATCGACCTGACCGGCGCCGACGAGTCCCTGGCGAAGGAGCTGGAGATCGCCGCGGCGGACAACCTGAAGCGCGTACTGCGTCCACAGGCTGTGGATTTCACCGAGCCCCCCGGCACGCACCGCCTGACGGCCTTCCTGGAGACGAAGACCGTCTGGCACCCGACGGGTTCCCTGGGCGCGTCCGGTTCCGCGTACTGATCACGGCGTGAGCCCACGAAGAGGGCCCCGCGGGCGTACTGCCCCCGGGGCCCTCTCGCCGTGGCGGCGGTCCCTCTAGCCCGGCAGGAGTTCCGCGGCACCCCCGGCGCCCCCGCCGGCCACCGGGTCCGTCGTGTGTCCCACGGCGCCGGTGAGCGCCTGACCGGGGCCCGCAGGACCGGCGAGGGGCCGAGGCGCGGCCTGGGCGCCGCCCGCGCCCATGCCGAGGACCGCGCCGGCCACTGTCACGGCGAGACCGGCCCGGAGCAGCGCGAGGTGCTGGGCCTGGACGAATGCGTGCCGAGCCATCGAAGTCCTGTCGTTGGGTGATCGTGCGCGTACTGAGGGTAGTCGAGGTGTGATGCTCGCTACCAACGACGTCCCGGAGGGGTCCCCCGCACGGGTCGATGGTTCACACTGGTGTCCCGTGAGTCCCCAACCCCTCCCGGCCCGCGTCGTGCTGCTCGCGGGCCCCTCCGGCTCAGGTAAATCGTCGCTCGCCGCCCGCACCGGGCTGCCCGTGCTGCGACTCGACGACTTCTACAAGGAGGGCGACGACCCGACGCTCCCGCTCGTCGCGGGGAGCACGGACATCGATTGGGACTCCCCGCGTTCCTGGGACGCCGACGCGGCGGTCGCCGCCATCGTCGAGCTGTGCCGAACGGGCCGGACCGAGGTGCCCGTCTACGACATCGCCACCAGCGCCCGCGTGGACCGCGAAGCGCTCGACATCGCGCGGACGCCCCTCTTCATCGCCGAGGGCATCTTCGCGGCGGACATCGTCGGGCGCTGCCAGGAGCTCGGGGTCCTCGCGGACGCCCTGTGCCTGCGCGGCCGCCCCTCGACGACCTTCCGCCGCCGGCTGCTGCGGGACCTCAGGGAGGGCCGCAAGTCCGTGCCGTTCCTGCTGCGCCGGGGCTGGCGCCTGATGCGCGCCGAACGCGCCATCGTCACCCGCCAGACCGCGCTCGGCGCGCATCCCTGCGCCAAGAACGAGGCACTGGGTCGCGTGGCGGCCGCGGCGGCGGGCCGCCGCCGGATGCCCGCGGCGCACGAGCCCGCCCAGTAAGTGTCCGCCCCGCCGCTCACACACGGCGGGCACACACGAAACAGCGGGGCTGAACAGGTCCCCCCGGCCTGTCCAGCCCCGCTGTGTTTCCCCCGTGGGTCCGGCGTACGCCCCCGTACGTACGACCCCGTGCTCCCCCGTATTTCCCCCGTTGCCTTCAGGCCACCAGCTCGCCGAAGGACTCCTCCTCGTCACGGCCGAAGCTGAGGACCTCGTCCTCCCGCAGCCGGCGGAGCGACCGCCAGATGCTCGACTTCACCGTGCCGACACTGATGTCCAGGATCTCCGCGATCTCCGGATCCGTACGGCCCTCGTAGTAGCGCAGGACCAGCATCGTGCGCTGCAGTTCGGGAAGGCGGGCCAGCGCCTGCCAGAGCACCGCGCGCAGCTCCGTGCCGCGCATCGCGTCGGTGTCGCCCGCCGTCTCCGGCAGCTCCTCCGTCGGGTACTCGTTGAGCTTGCGCCGCCGCCACGCGCTGATGTGCAGGTTCGTCATCGTCCGGCGGAGGTAGCCCCCCACCGCGGCCTTGTCGCTGATCCGGTCCCAGGCGCGGTACGTGGAGAACAGCGCGCTCTGGAGCAGGTCCTCGGCCTCGAAACGGTCCCCGGTCAGGTGGTAGGCGGTGGCGTACAGGGAGGCGCGTCGTTCCTGGACGTAGGCGGTGAACTCCGCTTCCGACCGGCTCGCCTCCGGGGAGGGGGATCCCAGTCCGTCCCCCCGGACCTCCCCGTACGCCGTTCCCCCGTCAGTCACGGCCACCATGTACGGCGCCTTGTGCTGACGCCCGGCGCTGCGAACGCACCCCCGCCCGTTCACCGCGCCGGACTTCTCCGTGCTCCTGGTGACGTCATGGAGACGCGTGACAACTGCGCTTGAGGTGGTGCTGTGCAGTGCGTTCATCTCGCGCCCCCCGTCGGTTGGAGTCTGCTCGGTTCCTTGTGCCAATGAGCTTGCCCCCGGCAGTTCATAACGGTGTCCGTCGACTGTCACAGGCCTGTCACAGGCGGAGGAACCGGGCGGGAGCGCTCCTGCGGTCGAATTACCGCTCCCCCATGGGCCAGAATGACGTCCGTGCCTTTCCTGTTGCTGATCGAGGACGACGACGCCATCCGCACGGCCCTCGAACTCTCCCTGTCACGCCAGGGCCACCGAGTGGCCACCGCGGCGACGGGCGAGGACGGCCTGAAGCTGCTGCGCGAGCAGCGGCCGGACCTGATCGTGCTGGATGTGATGCTGCCCGGCATCGACGGCTTCGAGGTGTGCCGTCGTATCCGGCGCACCGACCAGCTGCCGATCATCCTGCTCACCGCGCGCAACGACGACATCGACGTGGTCGTCGGACTCGAGTCCGGCGCGGACGACTATGTCGTGAAACCCGTGCAGGGGAGGGTGCTCGACGCGCGGATCAGGGCCGTACTGCGCCGGGGCGAGCGCGAGTCCACGGACTCGGCGACGTTCGGCTCGCTGGTCATCGACCGGTCGGCGATGACGGTGACCAAGAACGGCGAGGACCTCCAGCTCACGCCGACCGAGCTGCGGCTGCTCCTCGAACTGAGCCGCCGCCCCGGACAGGCCCTGTCCCGCCAGCAGTTGCTGCGGCTGGTGTGGGAGCACGACTACCTGGGCGACTCGCGTCTGGTGGACGCGTGCGTACAGCGGCTGCGGGCGAAGGTGGAGGACGTTCCGTCCTCGCCGACCCTCATCCGTACGGTCAGAGGCGTCGGTTACCGGCTGGACGTCCCTTCGTGAGACGCGTGGAAGACGCGCGCGAAGAAGCGAGCAAGGAAACAGAACAGTGAGCGGTGGCGCGAAGAAGGCGATACTCGCGGGCCTTCGGTTCACCAGCCTCAGGCTGCGGCTCGTCGTCGTCTTCGCCCTTGTCGCGCTGACCGCCGCCGTGTCCGCCTCCGGGATCGCCTACTGGCTCAACCGCGAAGCCGTGCTGACCCGCACCCAGGACTCGGCGCTCAACAACTTCCGGCAGGAGATGCAGAACCGCGCCGCGGCCCTGCCGGTGCGGCCCGCCGAGGACGATCTGCGGCGTACCGCGGAGCAGATGGCGAGCGGCGCCGGGTACAGCGTGCTGCTGCTCGGCGAGCGGGACGCCGGGAAGCCGATCATCGGGGCGTCGGACCCGGACGTCTTCACGCTGAAGGACGTGCCCGAGTCGCTCCAGGAGGCGGTCAACACCGAGCGGCCCCTCGTCGAGGGAAACCGGTACGCGTATCACCTCTTCTGGCTGCGCACCCAGCGCGGCAGGACCCCGTACCTGGTCGGCGGCACGAGGATCATCAACGGCGGGCCGACGGGCTACATGTTCAAGTCCCTGGAGCAGGAGCGGCAGGACCTGAACTCGCTCGCCTGGTCGCTGGGGATCGCCACCGGGCTCGCCCTGCTCGGCTCGGCGCTGCTGGCGCAGGCCGCCGCCACGACCGTACTGAGGCCGGTGCACCGGCTCGGGGAGGCGGCGCGGCGGCTCGGCGAGGGGAAGCTGGACACCCGGCTGCGGGTCTCCGGCACCGATGAACTGGCCGAGCTGTCACGGACGTTCAACAGCGCCGCCGAGTCGCTGCAGAAGAAGGTCGCGGACATGAGCGCGCGGGAGGAGTCCAGCCGCCGTTTCGTCGCCGACATGTCGCACGAGCTGCGCACCCCGCTGACCGCTCTGACGGCCGTCACGGAGGTGCTGGAGGACGAGCAGGACAGCCTCGACCCGATGATCGCGCCGGCCGTCGCCCTGGTGGTGAGCGAGACGCGGAGGCTGAACGACCTGGTGGAGAACCTGATGGAGGTGACCCGCTTCGACGCGGGCACCGCCCGGCTGGTCCTCGACGACGTGGACGTGGCCGACCAGGTGACGGCGTGCATCGACGCACGCGCCTGGCTGGACGCGGTCGAGCTGGACGCCGAGCGCGGTCTCGTCGTGCGTCTGGACCCGCGCCGCCTCGACGTGATCCTCGCGAACCTGATCGGCAACGCGCTGAAGCACGGTGGTTCGCCGGTGCGGGTGGCCGTGCGGATGGAGGACGACGAGCTGGTCATCGAGGTGCGTGACCACGGGCCGGGCATCCCCGAGGACGTCCTGCCGCATGTCTTCGACCGGTTCTACAAGGCGAGCGCGTCGCGGCCGCGTTCCGAGGGCTCCGGCCTGGGGCTGTCGATCGCCATGGAGAACGCGTTGATCCACGGCGGTTCCATCAGCGCGGCGAACTCGCCGGACGGCGATGGCGCGGTGTTCGTACTGCGGCTGCCGAGGGACGCGTCCGGGATCGAGCCCGGGCTCCAGACCCGCAGCAGCCAGGGGGAAGAGGAGGGGGACGAGCAGTGAGCGCCCGTCACCGTGGGGCCGTCGTCCTGGCCGGGATGGCGGCGTTCGCCGCCGTCGCGTCCGGCTGCGGGATCAGGACCACGTCCGTACCGGTCGACGCGGGCGCAGCCCCCTCGCGGGTGCCGTGCAGCATCGCGGGCAAGGGCGCCGCCACCGCGCAGCCGAGGAGCGGCGTGGCAGTGCGCGTCTATCTGGTGTGCGCCTCGCAGCTGGAGGCGGTGGAGCGGGTGACGCTGCCGGAGGAGAGCGCCGAGAAGACCGCCGGCAAACGTCCGGCGTTCGCCCAGGTGCTGGTGGACGAGTTGCGCGCGGAGCCGTCGGAGGCCGAGCGGAACGCCGGTTTCACCTCGTCGGTGAAGGGGGCGCTCACGGTGTCCGCGGGGCGCAAGCGCGATCCCGAGGGCACACTGCGGCTGTCCCGGCAGCCGGAGGACCTGCCGGCCACCGCTCTGGCCCAGATCGTCTGCACCTTCGCGGACAACGTGCTCGCGGGCAGCGACGGGACGGTCGTCCTGGGCGGCCCCGGCGACTATCCGGCGCACGGCTACAAGTGCACCGGGGGGATCAAGGAGAACCCGGAGTCGGCGCTGCCGCTCGTGGCCACCGTGCCGTCGCCCTCCGGGCCGTAGTCCCGGTCGCGCCTCGCCGTCCCCGTACGCGGGCCCTGTCCGCGTCCCGCCCGTCCCGCCCGTCCCGCCCCGCCCGTCCCGTCCCGCCCGTCCCGCGGCCCCGGGGTTCTCCGGGCCTTCCCGGGAGCTTCGGGCGGGCTTCACGCGAGGGAACGGAACCGATCCCGCCGCCCGCCGCGTCTTGGGGGGCGTGCAGCGTCAAGGCTCGGCCGGCAGTGCCGTCATCCACTACCGCGTGGCGGGGGTTCTCCTCCTCCTCGCGCATCTGCTGCTCGTGGGATGGCTCACGCTGCGCCCACTGGACGTCGCCTGGGTGACGGCGCCGAATCTGGAACCGCTCGCCGGCATCAAGGCGGACGTCGCGCTGGGGCCCACGGAGGCCGCCCGGCGCCTGGGTGAAGGGGTGCTGCTGCTCGCCCCGCTCGGTGTCCTGCTGCCGCTCGCGGCCGGCCGTCTCCATGTGTCGCCGTGGGCCTCGCTGGCCCGTACGGTCGCCGCGGGCGCGCTGGTGTCCCTGGGGATCGAGCTGCTGCAGACGGGCGTGCCGGGACAGGTCGTCGACATCGACTCGCTCCTGCTGAACACCGCCGGGGTGGCCCTCGCCCACCTCGCCGTCGTCCCGGCGGGCCGGGCGCGGCTGCGCCGCCGCCGGCGCTCCACCCCGCGGACCAGGCGCGGTCGTGGGGCGGCCCTGCTGCGGGAGGACACGCCTCAGGGGTCGACCCCGACGATTCCCAGGGTCGGGATCGCCCCGTAGAGCGACGCTTCGTCCCCCTGGCCAGGGCGAGTATGGAGTCATCGGGAGCCCGACGGAGCGGCTCCCACGAAGGACTCTCGAGGAGATCACCATGGCCGCGATCGCTCGCCCCCGTGACGGACGCATGATCGGCGGAGTGTGCGCAGCGCTGGCGAGGCGCTTCGGCACCTCGGCGACCACGATGCGTGTGATTTTCGTGGCCTCGTGCCTGCTGCCCGGGCCGCAGTTCCTGCTGTACCTGGCGCTCTGGATACTGCTGCCCTCCGAGAAGACCGCCTCCACCGCCTGGTAGCCCCCGTCTGCCCCTCGGGGCAACGGCCGGCTCAGTCGGCGCGCATCCGGGACACCTTCTCCAGCTGCTTGTCGATGACCTCGGTGGGCACACGCGGGTCGGTGCGGTCCGCGATGTCGAGCGCCATGAAGCGGGCCACGGTCGAGCCCGAGCGGATCACGACCATGTGGATCGGCGCCTTGAATCCCTTGGTGGCCCCGGTGGTGGTCCAGCTGACGATCTCGTCGCCGGCCGCGGACTGGGAGACGGCGCGCACGTCGGAGTACCGGCCGCTCTGGCCCTGGAGGGTCGCCGTGAAGCCCGAGCGGCACGCGGCGACGGCGGCCCGGAGGTCGGCGAGGAGCCGGCGGGCGTGCTCGGGCGGGTACGAACTGAGTGAGGCGGAGATCGCGAGGCCGAGGCGCTTCTGGGAGCCCAGGCCACGGTTGACCGTGTCGCGGGCGTCGGGGCTCGGCCGGTCGCCCATGACGTCGGCGAGCGCCTGGCAGCGCGGCGTGTCGGCGGTGGGCCGCCCGGCCGGCGCGGCAGGGTTCTTCTGGGTGGACACCTGGTAGCCGGGCAGGTCCCCGGTGACGAGCGCGGCCGACTTCAGCGGGGAATCGCCGCTCTTCGCGGGGGGCTTGGCGGTGTACCAGTCACCCTGGGGCTTCTCCTGCGCACTGGTGCAGGCGCTCACGAGAAGCAGGGCCGGGACGACGCAGGCCCTGATGATCGGCGCGGACAGTCCGACTGACTTCGCGTTCATGGACGGATCGTGACGGATCGTGGCACAGACCCCAAGGGGCACACGCCCTGTACGGGGGTGTGCCCCACGGATGGCCGGTGTGTCAGCCGGCGAGCGGAACGCCGTTGAGCGGCAGGCCGCCGAGGAGGCCGGTGGCCTGGGCGACGCCGGTCAGCTGACCGATACCGTCGGCGGACGGAAGGATCGTGGTCGCCTGCTGGCCGACGAGGGGCAGCGCCGTGCGGGCGCCGTTGGCGAGGACCTGCTGACCGGTCGTGACCGACTCGGCCGTGCCCGCGGGAAGGCTGGAGAGGACCTCCGCGACCGGGAGCTTCCCCGTCACTGTCTCGAGGGAGGAGGCGTCGGGAAGGGACGCGGCGGACGCCGAACCGGCGGCGGCAGCGGCGAAGGCGGCACCGAGGGCGGCGGCACCGAGCGTCTTGGCGGCAGACTGCTTCATCGAGATTCGTCCTTGAGGGAATTCGGGGAATGATGAGCGACTCTGCAAGCTAGCCAGTGGATCTACCCGGCCGCAAACACCTGAAAGCGGCCGGGAATCGTGTCTCCCGGCCGCTCTCAGAGGCGCCCATCAGCTCACATCGGTGACAGAACCGCTGGTCGCGGCGGTCTGACGGAACAGCCATTCGGATTTCAACTCGGCGTAACCCGGCTTGATCACGTCATTGATCATTGCAAGGCGTTCGTCGAAAGGAATGAACGCTGATTTCATCGCATTGACTGTGAACCACTGCATGTCGTCGAGGGTGTAGTCGAACGTCTCGGTCAGCAGCTCGAATTCACGGCTCATGCTCGTGCCGCTCATCAACCGGTTGTCGGTGTTGACGGTGGCGCGGAAGTGCAGACGCCGCAGCAGGCCGATGGGGTGTTCGGCGTACGAGGAGGCGGCCCCCGTCTGCAGGTTGGACGTCGGGCAGAGCTCCAGCGGGATGCGCTTGTCGCGTACGTACGCGGCGAGCCGGCCGAGGGTCACCGTGCCGTCCTCGGCCACGTCGATGTCGTCGATGATGCGGACGCCGTGGCCGAGACGGTCGGCGCCGCACCACTGGAGCGCCTGCCAGATGGACGGCAGCCCGAAGGCTTCGCCCGCGTGAATCGTGAAGTGGTTGTTCTCCCGCTTGAGGTACTCGAAGGCGTCGAGGTGGCGGGTGGGCGGGTAACCCGCCTCGGCGCCCGCGATGTCGAAGCCGACGACGCCCGAGTCGCGGTAGCGGTTGGCGAGTTCGGCGATCTCCAGGGCGCGGGCGGCGTGCCGCATCGCGGTGAGCAGGGCGCCGACGCGGATGCGGTGGCCGTTCTTCCTGGCGCGCCGCTCGCCGGCGCGGAAGCCCTTGTTGACCGCCTCGACGACTTCTTCGAGGGTGAGGCCATGCTCCAGGTGCTGCTCGGGGGCGTAGCGCACCTCCGCGTACACGACGCCGTCCTCGGCGAGGTCCTCGGCGCACTCGGCGGCGACGCGGACGAGGGCCTCACGGGTCTGCATGACGGCGCAGGTGTGCGCGAAGGTCTCCAGATAGCGTTCCAGCGAGCCGGAGTCGGCGGCCTCGCGGAACCAGATGCCGAGCTTGTCGGGCTCGGTCTCGGGCAGCCCGTCGTAGCCGGTCTCCCGGGCGAGCTCGATGATGGTGCCGGGACGCAGTCCGCCGTCGAGGTGGTCGTGGAGCAACACCTTCGGGGCGCGGCCGATCTGGTCCGTGGTGGGGACGTTGAGGGTCTGGCTCGTCATTTCGGCACTCTAGCCCCTACGCGCGTAGAGAGCGCCTCCTCGCACCGCTTGTCGATACGTAACAGTGACCGCGCGGACGGGTGGCGTACACCTCGGCTTCTGAGACTGTTCTGCCATGGCGCACTACGCACTCGTGGGCACGACCGGTACGCGAAAACCCCGGCTGGGGCGGGCCATCAGGGCGAGGGGCACGGCGTCGGCTGAGGTCGGCGGGGTGGTTCTGCTGCTGCCGGACGGCGAGGCGGCGTCGGCGCGCGGCGCCTCGGCGCTGGCGCACGCGGCGGTGCTGCCACTGGCCCGCCGACTGGTGCGGGCGGGCGGGGCGGAGGGCCTGGTGGCGCATGTGGTGCGCTACCGGGGCCGCGGCTGGAACGGCACGGACGCGCAGCTCGCGGCGGACGCCTCATGGGCGGTGTCGGAGGTCGTACGGCGCTACGGCGACGTCCCCGTCTGTCTGGCCGGCCACGGCATGGGCGCCCGCGCGGCGCTGCGGTCGGCGGGGCACACGGCGGTCAACTCGGTGCTGGCCATGGCTCCCTGGCTGCCCGAGGACGACGTGGCGGCCGAGCCGGAGCCGGTGCGGCAGCTCGTCGGGCGGCGCGTGATGGTCGTACACGGCACGAACGACGCGCGGACGGACCCGGAGTTGTCCTTCCGGCTGGCCGAGCGGGCCAAGAAGGCCAATCGCGACACCTGCCGCTTCGAGGTCCACTCCGACGGCCACGCGCTGCGCCAGCACCACACGGAGGTCCTGTCCCTGGCGGCGGACTTCGTCCTGGGCTCGCTCTTCACCCGCCCGTACGCCCGCCCGGTCGCGGACGCGCTGGCGGCGCCGCCGCCGCTGGGGCTGCGGATGCCTCTGGCGGCCGGGTTCGGGCGGTCGCTGCGGTCGTAGGGGCCGTGGGCCCGGCAGCGCCTTGCGCCTGAAAGGTCGTGGGTGTCATTCCGGGAGGAGGCTGCCCCGCTTGGAGAGCAGGAACTTCTTGAAGGCGGCGACCGGCGGGGTGTCGGGGTGCCCGTCCAGCCAGGCCACGCCGATCTCGCGGACCGCGCGCGGCGCGGTGACCGTCAGTTCGACGACTCCGGGGCGCGGTACGGCGGGCGGTGGCAGCAGGGCCACGCCGAGCCCGGCGGCGACGAGTCCCCGGAGGGTCTCCGCCTCCTCGCCCTCGAAGGCGACGCGCGGTGAGAACCCCGCCTCCGCGCAGAGGTCGTCGGTGATGCGGCGCAGGCCGTAGCCCGGCTCCAGGGTGACGAAGGTTTCGTCCGCGGCCTCGGCGAGGCGGATGCGCTTGCGCGTGGCTAGTCGGTGGTCGTCGGGGACCACCAGCCGCAGGCGCTGCTCGTCGATGCGGCGGGCGACCAGGTCGGGCGCGTCGGGGACGGGGGAGGTCAGGCAGAGATCGAGGTCGCCGGCGCGCAGGCGCTCGATCATCGCCTCGCCGTAGTTCTGCACGAGCGTGAAGCGGACCTTGGGGTGGTCGACCCGGAACGCACGGATGAGTCCGGGCACGGTCTCGGAGCCCATGGTGTGAAGAAAGCCGAAGGCGACCCGGCCGGCGGTCGGGTCCGCGTCGGCCCGCACCGAGTCGGCGGCCTTCTCGACCTCGCCCAGCGCCCGCTCGACGGAGGCGAGGAAGGTCCGCCCGGCCGGGGTGAGCGAGACCGTGCGGCCCCTGCGGGCGAACAGCGCGACTCCCAGGTCCTGTTCGAGCCTGACCATCGCCCGCGACAGGGTGGACTGGGGTACACCCATCTCCTGGGCGGCGCGGGTCACGTGCTCGTGGCGGGCGACTCCGGCGAAGTACGCGAGACGCGGCGCGAGCAGCAGCCCCATGTCTTCTTCGTTACTGTTCGGTGACAGCCACTTCTGTGACCTGTACTCATGCGCCATGGGAACGATTAAAGCCGTTCCGTGCATTGGACGCATCAGAACCGTGTGCCTACCTTCGACGTATGCCTTCTGCCAGTACCAAGGCGTCCACCACCACAGCAGTGGACGCCGACCTGCGTCTTTCCCCCGGTCGTCCCGGCTACCGCCGGATGAGCTTCGCGCTCTTCGCCGCCGGGGTCGCCACCTTCGCCCTCCTCTACTCCACCCAGGCCCTGCTGCCCGCCGTCTCCGCCGGCTTCGGCGCGAGCGCGTCCGCGGCCAGCTGGACCGTCTCCGCCGCGACCGGCGCGCTCGCGCTGTGCGTGCTGCCGATGAGCGCCCTGTCGGAGCGCTTCGGGCGGCGCGCGGTGATGACCGGCTCGCTCGCCGTCGCCGTCGTCGTCGGCCTGCTGGTCCCGTTCGCACCGAGCCTGGAGTGGCTGGTGGCGCTGCGCGCCGTCCAGGGTGCGGCACTGGCCGGGCTTCCCGCCTCGGCGATGGCTTACCTCGCCGAGGAGGTACGGCCGAAGGCGCTGATCGCCGCGATCGGCCTGTTCGTGGCGGGCAACAGCATCGGCGGGATGAGCGGCCGGATCGTCACCGGCTGGGTGGCGCAGCTGTGGGGCTGGCGTGCGGCGCTGGGTGCGGTGGGGCTGATGGCTCTGGTGTGCGCGGTGGTGTTCCGGATGATGCTGCCGAAGGCGCGCCACTTCCGTCGCGGCTCGGTGAACCCGCGGGCGCTGGCGAAGACCGTGCGGACCCACCTCGCGGACCCGCTGCTGCTGCGCCTCTACGTGATCGGCGCGCTGTTCATGACGGTGTTCGGGGCGGTGTACACGGTGATCGGCTACCGCCTCGTGGAGGCGCCGTTCTCGCTCCCACAGGGTGTCGTCGGCTCGATCTTCCTGGTCTACCTCGTCGGTACGGCCTCCTCGGCAGCAGCGGGCAAGCTGGTCGGCCGCCTCGGCCGGCGCGGGGCGCTGTACCTGGCCGTGGGGACGACCGCGGCGGGCCTGCTGCTGTCGCTCGCGGACGACCTCGCCGCCGTACTCCTCGGCCTGGTCCTGATCACCGCGGGCTTCTTCGCGGGTCACGCGGTCGCCTCCTCGTCCGTGAGCCGTACGGCGAAGACGGGCCGGGCGCAGGCCTCGGCGCTCTACCAGTCCGCGTACTACCTGGGCAGCAGCGCGGGCGGCACGCTCGGCGCGATCGCCTTCCACAGCGGTGGATGGGCCGGCACGGTCTTCCTCGGCCTGGTCGCGGTCCTCGGCGTCGTCTCGGTCACGCTGTACGGCTCTCACGCGGCGCGGGTGCAGGAGCGGCAGGAACGCCGGCTGTTCCTGGCGACGACCCAGCGCTGACCTCGCGGACGCGCTCGCGGATCCCGGATCGGCCCGGGCGACCGCGTTCCGGAGGCCGATGTCAGTCCCCTGCTGTAGCTTCCCAAGGGTCGGTGACGACATGGCACTTGGGCGACAGGGGTGGACCCGATGAGCGATCTGGCAGTACCGGAGGACCTTGATTCCTCGCTGGAGAAGTACCGCACGGAGCTGACCGGCTACTGCTACCGGATGCTCGGCTCCGCCTTCGAGGCCGAGGACGCGGTGCAGGACACGATGGTGCGGGCCTGGCGCAGCTACGACAAGTTCGAGGGGCGCTCGTCGTTGCGCTCGTGGCTCTACCGGATCGCGACCAATGTCTGTCTGGACTCGCTGAACGCGGGGAACAAGCGGGCCCGCCCCATGGATCTGACGGCGCCGACGCCGGTCGCTCAGGCGCAGCTCAACTCCCGGCCTGAGATCACCTGGCTGGAGCCGGTGCCGGACGGGCGGGTGCTGCCGTCGGTGACGGACCCGGCGGAGACGGCCGTCGCCCGGGAGTCGATCCGGCTGGCGTTCGTCGCGGCGCTGCAGCATCTGCCGCCCAAGCAGCGGGCCGTGCTCATCCTGCGGGAAGTGCTGGCGTGGAAGGCCTCCGAGGTCGCCGAGCTGCTCGACACGTCGGTCGCCTCGGTGAACAGCGCGCTGCAGCGTGCACGCGCCACGCTCGCCGAGTCCGAGCCGGCCGCGTCGGACGCCGCCGACCCGCTGGACGAGGAGCAGCGCCGGCTCCTGGAGCGCTATGTCGCGGCCTTCGAGGGGTACGACATGAAGGCGCTGACCGCGCTGCTCCACGAGGACGCGACGATGTCCATGCCGCCCTACGACCTGTGGCTGCGGGGCCACGACGACATCGTGGGCTGGATGCTGGGCGTGGGCGACGTCTGCCGGGGCTCGAGGCTGGTGCCGACGGTCGCCAACGGCAGCCCGGCGTTCGCGCACTACCACCCCGACCCCCAGGGCGGCTTCAGCCCGTGGGCGCTCATCGTCCTGGAGATGTCGGACGGGAAGATCGACGGGATGTCGTTCTTCCTGGACACCAAGCGGTGGTTCCCGCTCTTCGACCTGCCCGACTCGCTGGAGGCCTGAGTCACAGCGGGCCGGACAGGCCCGTCAGGTTCAGCAGCAGCCGCAGCTCCCGTCCGGCGTTCCGGTACCGCAGATCGTGGCCGAGCCGCCGGGCGGTGAGCCGCAGACGGGCCAGCGCGTCGACGGTGGCCAGGTCGGCGTGGGTGAGCGCGCCGAGGTCGCACACCACCTCGGTGGCGTCGACGCCGGTCAGCCGTGCGCCCAGGTCCGCGCAGAGCCTCGGCACATCGGCGCGCGTGATCCGGCCGGAGACGTAGAGAACGATCGGTTGCGTGGCATCCACACCAGGAAGACCCGCGCGAGCGCCGGAACTCATCGCAGGGGGCGCGCCGGGCGGGTCTCCACCAAGCCGAACGGGACCGGTGGGGGTCCACCGGTCCCGTTCGTCCGAAGGGGGAGCCGCAGGTCAGGCGATGCGGTCCAGCACGATCGGGTTCGGGGTGAACGCCGTGCCCGACGGGGAGACGTCGTAGGCCGACTCCAGGGACTTCAGGGCGTACGCGAACTTCTCCGGGGTGTCCGTGTGCAGGGTCAGCAGCGGCTGGCCGGCGGTCACCGTGTCGCCCGGCTTGGCGTGGAGCTCGACGCCCGCGCCCGCCTGGACCGGGTCCTCCTTGCGCGCGCGGCCCGCGCCGAGGCGCCAGGCGGCGATGCCGACGTCGTAGGCGTCGAGGCGGGTGAGGACGCCCGAGGAGGGGGCCGTGACGACGTGCTGCTCGCGGGCGACGGGGAGCGTCGCGTCCGGGTCGCCTCCCTGGGCCGCGATCATGCGGCGCCAGACGTCCATCGCGGAGCCGTCGGCCAGGGCCTTGGCCGGGTCGGCGTCCTTGATGCCGGCCGCGTCGAGCATCTCGCGGGCGAGGGCCAGGGTGAGTTCGACGACGTCGGAGGGGCCGCCGCCGGCCAGGACCTCGACGGACTCGCGGACTTCGAGGGCGTTGCCGGCGGTGAGGCCGAGAGGGGTGGACATGTCGGTGAGCAGGGCGACCGTCCTGACCCCGCTGTCCGTGCCCAGCGCGACCATGGTGGAGGCCAGTTCACGGGCGTCCTCGATGGTCTTCATGAAGGCGCCGGTGCCGACCTTGACGTCCAGGACCAGCGAGCCCGTACCCTCGGCGATCTTCTTCGACATGATCGAGGAGGCGATGAGCGGGATGGCCTCGACGGTGCCGGTGACGTCGCGCAGCGCGTACAGCTTCTTGTCCGCGGGGGCCAGACCGTCGCCGGCCGCGCAGATGACCGCTCCGGTGGTGTCCAGGACGGAGAGCATCTCCTCGTTGGACAGCAGCGCGCGCCAGCCGGGGATGGACTCCAGCTTGTCGAGCGTGCCGCCGGTGTGACCGAGGCCGCGGCCGGACAGCTGCGGGACCGCCGCGCCACACGCGGCGACCAGCGGCGCCAGCGGCAGGGTGATCTTGTCGCCGACGCCGCCGGTGGAGTGCTTGTCCGAGGTGGGGCGGGAGAGCGAGGAGAAGTCCATGCGCTCGCCGGAGGCGATCATCGCGGCCGTCCAGCGGGCGATCTCGTCACGGTTCATGCCGTTCAGCAGGATCGCCATGGCCAGCGCCGACATCTGCTCGTCGGCGACCTCGCCGCGGGTGTACGCGTCGATGACCCAGTCGATCTGCTCGGGGCTCAGCTCGCCGCGGTCCCGCTTGGTGCGGATGACGGAGATGACGTCCATGGCTTTCCTCCAGAATGGCCAAAGGTGGCTCTACGCGCATAGAGAAGGGTAGGGGAACGGCCCTTCCCGAGGAGGGAAGGGCCGTCGCGGTTACTTCAGGTGCTGCGGCCCGAAGGCCTGGGGCAGCATTTCGGAGAGCGGCAGAATTCCCAGCGGGGTGTCCACCAGAAGATCCGGCCCGCCGAACTCGAACAGCAGCTGCCGGCACCGGCCGCACGGCACGAGGACCTCGCCCAGACCGTCCACGCACGCGAAGTGCGTCAGCCGGCCGCCGCCGGTGGCCTGGAGCTGGGAGACCAGGCCGCACTCCGCGCACAGCCCGACGCCGTACGAGGCGTTCTCGACGTTGCAGCCGGTGACGGTACGGCCGTCCTCGACGAGAGCGGCGGCGCCGACCGGGTAGCCCGAGTAGGGGGCGTACGCGTGGGACATGGCCTCGCGGGCGGCCGCCCGCAGCGCGTCCCAGTCCGCGTCGGAGGTCACTTGCCCTGGCCCTTCCGGTAGCGCATGCCGTCCGCCTTGGGCATCCGCAGCCGCTGCGCCGAGAGCGACAGCACGAGCAAAGTGACCACGTACGGGGTGGCGCTGACGAACTCGGTGGGCACGGTGTCCGTGGCGAGGTACCAGACCAGGACGCCCGCGGCGATGACCGCGCTGATCCCGGCCACGATCCAGCTCTTGCGGTACGCCTTCCAGAGCGCGAGGACCACGAGGACCGCGGCCAGCAGCAGAAGCAGCGCGTGCACGGACTGGCCGCCGCTGCGCAGCTGGAGGGCGTCGGCGAAGCCGAACAGGCCCGCGCCCATGGCGAGACCGCCCGGACGCCAGTTGCCGAAGATCATCGCGGCGAGGCCGATGTAGCCGCGTCCGCCGGTCTGGCCCTCGTTGTAGATGTGCGAGGTGACCAGCGACAGGAAGGCGCCGCCGAGGCCTGCCATGGCGCCCGAGACGATCACGGCGATGTACTTGTACGTGTAGACGTTGACGCCCAGCGACTCGGCGGCGATCGGGTTCTCGCCGCAGGAGCGCAGCCGCAGACCGAACGACGTCTTCCACAGCACCCAGTACGTGCCGATGACCAGCAGCACCGCGGCGATGGTCAGCAGAGAGAGGTTGGTGACCAGGCCGCCGAGGATGCCGGCGATGTCCGACACGAAGAACCAGTGGTGCGCCTCGATCGACTGCAGCCAGTCGGACACACCCGGAACGGTCACCGAGGTGATGTCCTCGGCCGGCGGGGACTGCTTGGGGCTGCCGCCCTTGGCCGCCGCCTCGCCCGTGTTGAACCACAGCTTGGCGAAGTAGGTGGTGACACCGAGCGCCAGGATGTTGATCGCGATGCCGGAGATGATGTGGTCGACACCGAAGGTGACGGTCGCGACGGCGTGCAGCAGACCGCCGAACATGCCTCCGAGGACGCCGGCGAGCACACCGAGCCAGGGGCTGGTCTGCCAGCCGGCCCAGGCGCCGAAGAAGGTGCCCAGGATCATCATGCCCTCGAGGCCGATGTTGACCACGCCCGCGCGCTCGGACCACAGGCCGCCCAGACCGGCGAGGCCGATCGGCACGGCCAGCGAGAGGGCGGCGCTGATCTGGCCGGCGCTGGTGAGGTCCTCGGCGCCGGTGATGGCGCGCACCGCGGAGAGCGCGAGCAGGGATCCCGCGACGATCAGCAGGATGACCGGGAGGGAGAGGCGGGTGCGGCCGCCCTTGCCGCCGGCCACCTTGGGGGCCGCGGGCGGCGGGGTGGAAGTCGCCGTGGCGGTCACGCCGACACCTCCGTCTTGTCGTTGGTACGGGCCTGGGCGGCGAGCTTCTCGCCGACCTGCCGCTGCTGGCGCTTGATGCCGTAGCGGCGGACGACTTCGTAGGCGATGACGACGCAGAGGACGATCACGCCCTGGATGACACCGACGATCTCCTTGTCGTAGCCCTCGAATTCGAGCTTTCCGCTGCCCCGCTCCAGGAAGCCCCAGAGGATCGCGCCGAGCGCGATGCCGATGGGGTGGTTGCGGCCGAGCAGGGCGATCGCGATACCGGTGAAGCCGATGCCGACGGGGAAGTCACCGCTGTACTCGTACGAGTCGTTGAGCAGCGTCGGCATACCGATCAGGCCGGCCATGGCGCCGGAGATCAGCATGGACGTGATGACCATCTTCTTGACGTTCACGCCGCTGGCTTCGGCGGCCGAGTCGGACTGGCCGACCGTGCGCAGGTCGAAGCCGAAGCGGGTGCGGGACAGGACGAACCAGTACCCCACGCCGGCGACGACGGCGATGACCAGGAAGCCCCAGATGGGGTCCGGCGTCGTCGGGAAGTCGAAGAAGCGGGAGGACTCCGGGAGCGGGGTCGTCGACACCTTCGTACCGGCCTCGTCCAGGTGACCGAGACGGCCGGGCTGGAGGAGATAGCCGATGATGGCCGTCGCGATCATGTTGAGCATGATCGTGGAGACGACCTCGCTGACACCGCGGGTGACCTTGAGGGTGCCCGCGATGCCCGCCCACATCGCGCCGACGATCATCGCGGTGATGATGATCAGCGGAATCTGCACGATGCCGGGCAGCGTGAGCGCGCCTCCGAGCGCCGCGGCGAAGAACGCCGCGAGCCGGTACTGACCGTCGACGCCGATGTTGAACAGGTTCATGCGGAAGCCGATGGCCACCGCCAGGCCCGCCAGGTAGTACGTCGTCGCCTTGTTGATGATGTAGACCTGGCTGTCCGACTTCAGGCCGTAGTCGAACATGATGCCGAACGCGTTGAACGGCTCCTTGCCGGTGGCCACCAGCACGAGGGCGGTGACCAGGAACGCGGCGACCACCGCGAGCAGCGGTGCCGCGATCCCCAGGAGCAGCCGCTCCTTGTCGATCTTCTTCATCGGGCCTCGTCCTCCGGGGCTTCCGCGTCGTGCTCGAGGTGGCCGCTGACGGCACCGGTCATGGCCGAGCCCAGCTCCTCGGGGGTGATGGTGGCCGGGTCGGCGTCCGCGACCAGCCGGCCGCGGTACATCACCCGCAGGGTGTCCGACAGGCCGATCAGCTCGTCGAGGTCGGCGGAGATCAGCAGGACCGCCAGGCCCTCGCGGCGCGCGGCCCGGATCTGGTCCCAGATCTGCGCCTGGGCGCCGACGTCCACACCACGGGTGGGGTGCGCGGCGATCAGCAGCTTGGGGTCGTGGCTCATCTCGCGGCCGACGATCAGCTTCTGCTGGTTGCCGCCGGAAAGGGAGGCCGCGGTGACGTCGATACCGGGGGTACGGACGTCGTACTCGCGCACGATCCGCTGGGTGTCGGCGCGGGCGGCCTTGATGTCGAGAACGGCGCCCTTGGAGTTGGGCTTCTCGGTCACATGGCCGAGGATGCGGTTCTCCCACAGCGGCGCCTCGAGCAGCAGGCCGTGGCGGTGCCGGTCCTCGGGGATGCAGCCCATGCCGTCCTCGCGGCGCTTGCGCGTCGGGACGTGGGTGATGTCATCGCCGTTCAGGGTGATCACACCGCCGTCGAGCCGGCGCATGCCCATGATGGCGTCGACGAGCTCGGACTGACCGTTGCCCTCGACACCGGCGATGCCGAGGACCTCGCCCTTGTGGATGGTGAAGCCGATCCCGTCGAGCACCGACCGCACGACCCCGTCGGGGTCGACGGCGCTGAGCGTCAGTCCGTCGACCGTCAGCATCGGCACGTCGGTGACGGTGGACTCGCGCGTCTCGGGCGAGGGCAGCTCACTGCCGACCATCAGCTCGGCGAGCTGCTTGGGCGTGGTGCTCTTCGGGTCGGCGGTACCGACCGTCGTACCGCGCCGGATGACGGTGATGTCGTCGGCGACGGACAGCACCTCGCCCAGCTTGTGCGAGATGAAGATGACGGTGAGGCCCTCGGCCTTGAGCTCGCGCAGGTTGTCGAAGAGCGCGTCGACCTCCTGCGGGACGAGCACCGCGGTCGGCTCGTCGAGGATCAGGGTGCGGGCGCCGCGGTAGAGGACCTTGAGGATCTCCACGCGCTGACGGTCGGCGACACCGAGGTCCTCGACGAGGACGTTCGGGCGGATGCCGAGGCCGTACGCGTCCGAGATCTCCTTGATCCGGGCGCGGGCGCGGTCGCCGATGCCGTGCAGCTTCTCGGAACCGAGGACCACGTTCTCGAGGACGGTGAGGTTGTCCGCGAGCATGAAGTGCTGGTGGACCATGCCGATGCCGCGGGCGATGGCGTCACCCGGGTTCGAGAACGAGACCTGCTCGCCGTCCACCGCGATGGTGCCCTCGTCCGGCCTCTGCATGCCGTACAGGATCTTCATCAGGGTGGACTTGCCCGCGCCGTTCTCGCCGACGAGGGCGTGCACGGTGCCGCGGCGCACGGTGATGTCGATGTCGTGGTTGGCGACGACACCGGGGAATCGCTTGGTGATGCCGCGGAGTTCGACGGCTTGGGTACTGCTGGAGGCTTTGATGGCGCACTCTCCTAGGCAGGGAGCGGAGGAGCAGAGGCGGTGTGGTGGCGAAAACTACCGCGTCGGTGGAACGCTACGCGCGTAGCGTCTGCGAAAAAGTACAACTACCCGCGGGCGGACGTGAGTCGGGGCCCGGAGAGTCGGCCGAAGCCGCTCTCCGGGCCCCGTCACATGGCGGGTCAGGTCGTCGTCTTCACCTTGATGGTGCCGTCGACGATCTTCTTCTTGGCCTCGTCGAGCTTGGCCTGGACGTCCTTGAGGTGGTCACCCGTGGTGGTGAGGGAGACACCGTTCTCGGCGAGCGAGTAGGAGTGCGTGCCGGTCAGCGGCTTGCCGTCCTTGACGGACTTGACCAGCTCGTAGACGCCGGTGTCGACGTTCTTGACCACGGAGGTCAGGATCGAGGCGGCGTACTTGGACAGGGCCGGGTCCTTGGCCTGGTCCGAGTCGACGCCGATCGCCCAGGAGCCGGGCTTGGCGGCCACGGCCTCGATCGCGCCGGCGCCGGAACCGCCCGCGGCGGCGAAGATCACGTCGATGCCCTTGTCGAGCATGCCCTTGGCGGCGGCCTTGCCCTTGTCCGGGGCACCGAAGCCGGAGAGGTCCGTACCGGTGGTCAGGTACTGGATCTGGACCGTGGCCTTCGGGTTCGTGTCCTTGACGCCCTGCTCGTAGCCGGCCGCGAACTTCTTGATCAGCGGAAGGTCCACACCGCCGATGAAGCCGACCTTGCCGTCCTTCGACTTCAGCGCCGCGGCGACACCCGCGAGGTAGGAGCCCTGCTCCTCGGTGAAGACGATCGAGTCGACGTTCTTGTTCGGGGAGACCGAGTCGATCAGACCGAAGGTGGTCTTGGGGTACTTCGCCGAGACCTTGTCGAGCGCGTCCTTGTACGCGAAGCCGACACCGATCACCGGGTTGTAGCCGCCCTCGGCGAGCGAGGCCAGGCGCTGCTCGCGGTCGGCCGGGGTCTCACCGTTCTTCGCGGTGAGCTCCTTGGCCTCGGCGCCGAACTCGGCCTTGGCCTTGTCCAGGCCGCGGGCGGCGGAGTCGTTGAAGGAGTTGTCGCCACGGCCGCCGACGTCGTAGGCCATGCCGATCTTGAGCTTGCCCTTGTCGGAGCCCGTGTCCTCGGTGGAGGACTCGCCGCACGCGGTGGCGGTGACAGCGAGGGCCGCAGTCGCGATGGACGCGGCAACGATCTTGGATACCCGGCGCAAGAGGAGGGTCCCTTCGAGACTGACCGAAAGCGCCTCTTCCGGCGCTGGTTTCGCGGCGATCGTAACGCGCGTAGATGTCAGTTAAGGACCCGTTCATGAGTCGTTATCGGATCGTCGCGAACAGGCCGTGCCGGGGTGGTCCGGCGAAGCCCCTGCGGTGCCGGGCCGCCGCCTCCGGAAAGCCTGCCACGCGCGGCGCGCACGCGCCGTATCACCGGACGGCGTGTCCGCCGCGCGCCGCTCGCGGAAGTCGACTCTCGGCCAGTTCCCGCTGCCCCGGCTCAGACCCTGTCGAGCAGCGCGGCGGCGGTGAAGAGCTCGACCCCCACCTGGATCGCCCGCTCGTCGGCGTCGAAATCACCGCAATGGAGGTCCCGCCTGGCGGTGTCGCCCGGCCTGCGGACGCCGAGGCGGGCCATCGCGCCCGGGACGTGCTCCAGATACCAGGAGAAGTCCTCTCCTCCGAGACTCTGCTCGGTGTCCTCGATCGCATACGGTCCGCGGCGCAGGGTCATCGCGTCCCGGAGCAGCTCGGTGACGGCCGGGTCGTTGACGACCGGCGGGACGCCCCGGATGTAGTTGATCTGGGACTTGGCCCGGTGCAGGGTCGCCACCTCGTCGATCGCGGCGTGCACCAGGTCCGGCGCCTCCCGCCAGCCCGCGAGATCGAGGCAGCGGACGGTGCCGGAGAGCTCGGCGTGCTGGGGGATGACATTGCACGCGTGACCCGCCTCGATACGGCCCCAGGTGACGGCCAGGCCCGAGCGGGCGTCGACGCGGCGGGACAGCAGGGCGGGGACCTCGGTGGCGACCTTGGCGGCGGCCGTGACCAGGTCGGTGGTCAGATGCGGCCGGGCGCTGTGACCGCCGGGGCCGTCCAGGGTCACTTCGAGGCGGTCGCAGGCGGAGGTGATGGGTCCGGCCCGCAGTCCGATCCGGCCGGCGTCGACCCGGGGGTCGCAGTGCACGGCGATGATCCTGCCGACCCCGTCCAGTACGCCCGACTCGATGGCGTCGGGCGCCCCGCCGGGCAGCACCTCCTCGGCGGGCTGGAAGATCAGTCGCACGGCGTGGGGCAGCAGGCCCTGCCGGTCGAGCGCGGCCAGCACCAGGCCAGCGCCGAGGACCGTGGTGGTGTGCACGTCGTGGCCGCAGGCGTGGGCGCGGTCGGGCACGGTGGAGCGGTACGGGACATCGGCCTTGGTGTCCGGGATGGGCAGCGCGTCGATGTCGGCGCGGATCGCCAGCATGGGCCGCTCCCGGTCCCGCGTCCCGATGTCGCAGACGAGGCCGGTGCCGGTGTCGAGGACCCGCGGGGCGAGGCCCGCGGCCTCGAGCCGGGTCTTCAGCGCGGCGGTGGTGCGGAACTCCTGGTTTCCGAGCTCCGGGTGCATGTGCAAGTCCCGGCGGAAGGCGATCAGTTCGGCGCGCAGGGGTTCGGCCAGTGCGCCGGGCAGGGGCGCGTCACCGGCGGGCAGGTCGGCTTCGGACTCGCGGGACTTCAACTGGTTCACCTTTTGAAGAGTAGGCCTTCCGGGGGTGCAACTGCCCGTCGATCAACAAAAGTTCAGTCCGATAGGGGAAGGAAAGGGGGTCGGCTCACGCATACCCGTCCCCCTGGCTGGGTATGCTCACCCGAATTCGGACCCCGTTCAGGCCGGTGCTGTCAGGCGGCGCACCATCCCCGGCCGCCGTGCCCGTGACGCCCTCCAGGAAGCCCCTGGCGCGCGGTGAGGCCGTCCGTCTCAGCCACTCGGGGGCGGCCGGGGCGGCGCCGCGACCTCGGGACCACCCGGTCAGGACGCCGCCGCGCCGCCGCATTCCGCCGCGCCGGGAGCGGGGGAGCTCAGTAGGGTCGGGACATGGCATACACCTTCCAGGTAACGGTCGACTCGTCCGACCCGCACACGCTCGCCGACTGGTGGGCCGACGCCCTCGGCTGGGAAGTGGAGCCGAGCGACGAGGAGTTCATCCGCCGGATGGTCGAGGAGGGCCGCGCGAGCGAGGACGACACCACCACCCACCGCGGCACGCTCGTCTGGAAGACCGGCGCGGGGATCCGTCACCCTGAGGGCCTGGAGCGGGCGCCGCGCGTCCTCTTCCAGCGCGTGCCGGAGCCCAAGACTGTGAAGAACCGTGTCCACCTGGACCTGCGGACCGGTGACGACGACGCCCGGGCGGTGGTCGAGCGGCTCCTCGCGAAAGGCGCCACGTTCCTCCACGAGGGCCGGCAGGGCCCCTTCGCCTGGACCACGCTCGCCGACCCGGAGGGGAACGAACTCTGCGTGTCGCGGTAGGCACGGCCGGGGCGCGGGGAGCGTCATGAGGAGGCGGGCCGCGTCCGCGGACCCGCCGGGCGGCGCTACCGGCGCCGGACGGTAGACCCACGGGGCGGCGCTACCGTCCGGGCGCGCCCGGGCCCCCTCGCAGGTAGCGGGCCGACGCGCCCGCCACGACCAGCTGGAGGCCCTCCTCGAACTGCCGGTCGTAATCGGTGAAGATCTCCCCGCCCGCCGCGGCCGCCAGCGGGTAGTCCGCGAGCCTGGCGGCGCGCTCGTCGACGTCGAAGCCCTCCCGGCGCTCGTCCGGCATGGGCACGACGCCCTGTTCCTCACTGACGAAACCCATGGTGAACGCGTACGCCGTGCCGCCGGTCCGGATGGCCTGGGCCAGGGTGAAGCCCGCGTCGGTCATGGTGCGCAGATGGCCCTCCAGCGCCGGGGCGTGATCGGTTCCCGTGAAGCGGGCACCCGCGTACACCTTCGCGCCGTCGCGGTGACGAAGCAGCTCCCCACGTAGCGTGCGGCAGAACGCGACGAGCTGCTGCTGCCACCCGCCGGGCGGGTCTGCCCGCAGGGGCGTCGCGCTCATGCGGCGGTTCATCTCCGTCGCCATCTCGTCGAGCAGCTCCTGCTTGTTCTTGAAGTGCCAGTACAGCGCGGGCGCCTTGACGTCCAGCTCTTTGGCGATGGCGCGCAGGGTGAGCCCGTCGAGCCCCACCTCGTTCAGCAGGCGCAGTGCCGTCGCCGTCACCTTCGCCCGGTCCAGCTTGTCCGCTCGTTCTCTCACCACCTTGACAACTTAACAGCGTTAAGGCCATGGTCGGAACATGGCACTTAACAACGTTAAGGAAACCGGCCCGAGCGGTACGCCCTCAGCTGTCGACGTCCTGATCGTCGGCGCGGGCCCCACCGGACTCGTCCTCGCCGCCGATCTGGCCCGGCGCGGTGTGCGCGCGCTCGTCGTCGAGAAGGCCGGGGGCCTCTTCCCCGGCTCGCGCGGCAAGGGGCTTCAGCCGCGCACCCTGGAGGTCTTCGACGACCTCGGGGTCATCGACCGCGTGCTCGCGGCGGGCGGCTTCGCGCCCATCGGCATGGTGTGGGAGAACGGTCGACGCCAGGGCGAGCACGACATGCTCGGCGGCGGCGAGGCCACCGAGTCGGAGCCGTACGGCCGGGCCTGGCTGATCCCGCAGTGGCGCACCCAGGAGATCCTGTTCGACCGCCTCACCGAGCTGGGCGGCCGCGTCGCCTTCGGCGCCGCCCTGACCGGCCTGACCCAGGACGCGGACGGCGTCACGGCCGAGCTCTCCACCGGCGCGTCCGTTCGCGCCGCCTACGCGGTCGCCGCCGACGGTGGCCGCTCCACCGTCCGCTCCCTGCTCGGCCTCGCCATGCACGGCGAGACGGTCGACCCGGCTCCGATGATCGTGGCGGACGTACGGCTCCGACCCGGAGCGCTCGACCGCGACCACTGGCACATCTTCCCGGGAGCGTCCGGCGCGTCCGGTTACGCGGCCCTGTGCCCGCTGCCCGGCACCGACGACTTCCAGCTGGTCGCCCAGACCACCGACCGGGACGTACCGGCGGTGGTGGCCGCGGGCACCCATCTGGACGCCGACGACGTCACCGAGGTCCGCTGGTCCTCGGAGTTCCGGCCACGCGCCGCGATGGCCGAGCGCTTCCGCACGGGCCGCGTCTTCCTCGCGGGCGACGCCGCCCACGTCCACTCGCCGGCCGGCGGACAGGGCCTCAACACCAGCGTGCAGGACGCCTACAACCTGGGCTGGAAGCTCGGCCAGGTGCTGCGCCACGGCGCGGACCCGGCCCTTCTCGACACGTACGAGGAGGAGCGACTGCCGGTCGCCGCCGGGATGCTGGACCTGTCCACACGCATCCACCGCGGCGAGGAGCAGCGGGGCGAGGCCACCCGGCAGCTCGGCCTGGGCTATCGCGGCGGCCCGCTCGCCGAGGGCGCCGCCGGCGCCCTGGAGGCGGGCGACCGGGCGCCGGACGGGCGCCTGCCGGACGGGGGCAGGCTCTTCGGCCTCTTCCGGGGGCCGCACTTCACGCTCCTGGCCGTCGGGACGGACGCGGAACTCCCGCACCTCGACCCCGAGGTGGCGCTCACGCACCGCGTCGAGGCGTGTGAGTCGTACGGGAAGGGATTGTTCCTGGTCCGGCCGGACGGCTATGTCGGGTGGGCGGGCGAGGACGCCGGGGGACTCGCCGACTACCTCGCCCGTTTCACCGCGGCGGTCAGGCCGTGACGACCGGCTCCTGGAGCTCGGTGATCCACCGGCTGGTGTCGTCCGGGCACTCCAGATACAGCTCGCGGGCGTATCCGGCCGAGCGGTAGCCGTGGGTGTCGATCCAGGTGGCCAGCGTCTGGGCCGTCGGCAGGATGTCGTCCATGGGGCCCCGGTGGATCACGGTGGCCGCCCGGTCGATGCCGGGCAGGACGACGACGTCGAACTCCCCCGCCGCGTCGGCCCCGACCTGCAGCCCGGCGTGGACGGTGACGCCGCCGCCGGGGGCGTCCTCGTAGGTGGCGACTCCGGGGCCGGCCGGGGTCACCCCGGCGGCCTCCAACCGACGGCACAGCTCGTCGTAGAGCGGGCCGATCACCGGGGTGACGTCGGCCGGCCCGAAGCTCGCGGCGCTGCCGCTCAGCCGGGCCAGCCGGACGGAAGGAACGCTCTTGAGCACGACATCGGTGGCGGACATGTGTCCCTCGCTCTCGATCGCACGGAGTCTCGCCTCGACCTGGGCCAGCCCGGCGGCGGCCGCCGCCCTCGCCGCTTCCAGTTCGGCGCGGCGCAGCCGGAGCATCCCGCGCAGCTCGTCGGCGCCGAGCTCCTCGTCGAGGATCGACCGCACCTGATCCAGCGTGAAGCCGAGATCCTTGAGCGCGACGACGCGGTTGAGCCGGGCGAACTGACCGGCTTCGTAGAAGCGGTAGCCGCTGTGCGGGTCGACACGGGCGGGGCGCAGCAGCCCGACGGCGTCGTAGTGACGCAGCATCCGGACCGACACCCGGCCGTGTCTGGCGAAGTCTCCGATGGTGAACATGACGCTCTTACCTCACGGCCTCACACGGTGTGAGGGTCAAGCGCCCGCCAGCGAGAGCTTGGCGGCGAAGCCGAGGAAGAGGGCGCCGGCGGCCGTGGTCGCCCCGGCCGAGAGCCGCCTGCGACGCCGGAACGCGGCGGCGAGCCGCGTCCCGCCGAATATCAGGGTCGTGAGGTAGAGGAAACTGCCGAGCTGCAGCAGGGTGCCGAGGACCAGGAAGGACAGGGCCGGGTAGGCGTAGTCGGGGTCCACGAACTGCACGAAGAAGGAGATCAGGAAGAGGATCGCCTTCGGGTTGAAGAGGCTGATGATCAGAGCGCGGCGGTACGGGTTCTCCCCCGCGACGGCCGGAACCTGCTCGGACTCCTCGGCCGGCGCCTCGCCTCGCGTGCGCCACATGCTCCGGGCGGCCCGCAGCATGCCGATTGCCATCCAGGTCAGATAGCCCGCTCCCGCGTATTTCACGATCATGAAGAGCAGCGGCGTGGTCTGGAGCAGCGAGGCGGCGCCGAGCGCGGCCAGCGTCATCAGGACCGTGTCACCGGTGAAGACGCCGGCCGCGGCCTGGTATCCGGTCCGGGTGCCCTTGCGGGCGGCGACGGACAGGACGTACAGCGAGTTCGGCCCCGGAAGGAGGATGATGAGGACGAGACCCGCGAGATAGGTCGGAAGATCGGTGACACCCAGCATGAGACGGAGTGTCGCACGGGGGTACGACACTCCGCTGTGATGTGCGACCCGGGGCCGGGCCGGACAGGCCTCAGAACGCGTCGGACGGGACGTACGTGCCCCACACCTCCCGCAGCGCGTTGCACACCTCCCCGACCGTCGCCCGCGCCTTGAGCGCGTCCTTCATCGGATAGAGCACGTTGTCCGTGCCCTCCGCGGCCTTCTTGAGCTCCGCGAGCGCCGCGTCCACCGCCGCCTGGTCGCGCTCGGCGCGCAACCTGGCCAGCCGCTCCGCCTGCTGCGCCTCGATCGCCGGGTCCACCCGCAGCGGCTCGTAGGGCTCCTCCACGTCCACGGTGTAGCGGTTGACGCCGACCACGACGCGCTCACCGCTGTCCGTCTCCTGGGCGATGCGGTAGGCGGACCGCTCGATCTCGCTCTTCTGGAAACCCCGCTCGATGGCGTTCACCGCGCCGCCGAGGTCCTCGACCTTGGTCATCAGCTCCAGCGCGGCCGCCTCCACGTCGTCCGTCATCTTCTCCACCACGTACGACCCGGCGAAGGGGTCGACGGTGGCGGTGACATCGGTCTCGTACGCCAGCACCTGCTGGGTGCGCAGGGCCAGGCGGGCGCTCTTGTCCGTCGGGAGCGCGATGGCCTCGTCGAAGGAGTTGGTGTGCAGCGACTGCGTGCCGCCGAGGACGGCCGCGAGGCCCTGGACGGCGACCCGGACCAGGTTGACCTCGGGCTGCTGGGCGGTGAGCTGCACACCGGCGGTCTGGGTGTGGAAGCGGAGCATCTGCGACTTGGGGTTCTTCGCGCCGAACTCCTCCTTCATCACCCGGGCCCAGATCCGGCGGGCGGCACGGAACTTGGCGACCTCTTCGAGGATCGTGGTGCGCGCCACGAAGAAGAAGGAGAGGCGCGGCGCGAAGTCGTCGACGTCCATGCCCGCGGCGACGGCCGTACGGACGTACTCGATGCCGTCGGCCAGGGTGAACGCGATCTCCTGCGCGGGCGAGGCACCGGCCTCGGCCATGTGGTAGCCGGAGATCGAGATGGTGTTCCACTTCGGGATCTCGGCCTTGCAGTACTTGAAGATGTCGGCGATCAGCCGCAGCGAGGGCTTGGGCGGGAAGATGTACGTGCCGCGCGCGATGTACTCCTTGAGCACGTCGTTCTGGATGGTGCCGGTGAGCCGGTCGGCCGGGACACCCTGTTCCTCGCCGACGAGTTGGTAGAGGAGCAGCAGCAGAGCGGCCGGGGCGTTGATCGTCATCGATGTGGAGACCTTGTCCAGCGGGATCCCGCCGAACAGGACGCGCATGTCGTCGAGCGAGTCGATGGCCACACCGACCTTGCCGACCTCACCGGAGGCGATCGCCGCGTCCGAGTCGTGTCCCATCTGTGTGGGCAGGTCGAAGGCGACGGACAGGCCCATGGTGCCGTTGGCGATGAGCTGCTTGTAGCGGGCGTTGGACTCGACGGCGGTGCCGAAGCCGGCGTACTGCCGCATGGTCCAGGGCCGGCCCGTGTACATCGAGGGGTAGACACCGCGGGTGAAGGGGTACGAGCCCGGCTCGCCCAGCTTCCGGTCGGGGTCCCACCCGTCCAGGGCTTCCGGTCCGTAGACCGGTTCGATGGGCAGTCCCGACTCCGACTCGCGCGACATGTCTGCGCCTCCCGATAGAACCTACTCGCTGGTAACGACCCTCGCGACGGACTGTAGCGGCGGCCGTGCGACGGGTGGAGAGCCGCGCGCTGGGACCTTGCTCACAGGCTTCCGGAAGGGTCTAATCAGCCGGTCACCGCCCAGCATGCGCCGCGGGGCGCAACCAAGCACGCGCGGGAAGCATCCATACGTGTACACAGTCGTCCCGGGGGGCAATCATGCGCCGTAATTCCGTCATATTCAGAGCCGCCATGGCAGCCGCCGCGATCGCGCTGGCCACCGGCTGCAAGGCCCAGGCCGTGGGCTCCGCCGAGCCGCCGTCCGCGGCTCCCTCGTCCGCCGCGCCGTCGACCGCCGAACCGTCGTCGGCCGCCCCTTCCTCCTCGGCCCCGTCGTCCGACGACAAGCCCTCCGGCTCCGCCTCGCCGTCGGCGTCGCCCACCGAGGAGAAGCCGAAGGCCAAGGTGCTGATGACGGAGGGCTCGGAGAGCGAGCAGGTCCGCGAGCTCCAGGCCCGGCTGCGCCAGCTCGGCTACTTCCACCGCAGCCCCACCGCCTTCTACGGCTCGATGACCTCCTCGGCGGTGTCCGGCTTCCAGAAGAAGCGCGAGCTGCCCTCCACCGGCTCGGTGGACGAGGTGACGTGGCAGCGGCTGCTGGGGATGACCCACAAGCCGACCGCCGACGAGCTCAAGCCGCCGACCACCCACAAGCTGGACACTCCCGACCCGCGCTGCATGACCGGTCGCGTGCTGTGCATCAGCAAGGAGAGCCGGACGCTGGCCTGGATGATCGACGGCAAGGTCGTCTCGTCGATGGACGTCCGCTTCGGCTCGGAGAACACCCCGACCCGCGAGGGCACGTTCAAGGTCAACTCCAAGAGCCGTGACCACGTCTCGACGATCTACCACACGCCCATGCCGTACGCGATGTTCTTCAGCGGCGGCCAGGCGGTGCACTACTCCGCGGACTTCGCCGCCCGCGGCTACAACGGCGCTTCGCACGGCTGCGTCAACGTCCGGGACAGGGGCAGGATCTCGGCCCTCTTCGACCAGGTGAAGGTCGGCGACAAGGTCGTCGTCCACTGGTGAGGTCCTGAAGGAGAAGGGGCGCGGGCGGGACCGGGGGAACGTGTCCCGCCCGCGCCATATGCGCTGAGCCGAAGGTACGGGGGGAACCCCGGCTCTGCGCGGCCGATGACCAGTCGGCTCACTCAGTACTGCGTCACAGGGCGAAAAAACGTCACACCGTGCACGGAAAAGAGTGAACACGCAGGTCAGAGGCGTGCGGGAAGAGCCTCAGAAGACCGGAACCGTCGAGGGTGACGGCGTGAGGGCCGGCACTCGGGGGTCGATCGGGACCTGCGGCTCGGCGGGGGCCTGCGGCAGGACCGGCTTCCAGGAGACGGCCGGGACGGCTCCGCCGTCGCCGGTCCCGCCGTCACCGCCGTCCTTGCCGCCGTCGTCCTTGCCGCCGCGGCCGTCGTCCTTGCCGTCGCCCGAGCCCTCCGTGTCGCCGAGCACGCCGTCACAGAAGCGCTGGAGCGTCTCGCCGCGCGCCGCGGTCTTCAGCCAGCGGCGGCGGTCGCCGTCGAGGCGCCCCGCACGGAAGTCCTTGCAGGCAGCCTTGGTCTTCTTGCGCAGCTCGCCGCCGGCGTCCGGGGTCCGCGGAGTGCTGTCGGTTCCCGGCTTCGTCGGGTGTCCGGTGGTGGCGCCGCCGATGGTCCTGCCGGCCGAAGGCGACGGCGACTGACCGGTGATGGCCGGCGGGTGGGGCGTACGCGAGTGGGGACCACCGGTCGGCGCCGGGGATTCGAGCGGCCCGGGCGTGGCCTCGGCCGACATCGAGGAGGCGGGCAGCGGCTCACGGTCGTCGCCGAACGTCGGCAGCACGCCCGTGCCCGCGGCGACGGCGACACCGCCGACCGCGATCCCGGCGAGCGAGGCGGCGAGACCCCAGCGCAGCGGGCGGGCCCAGCGGCCCCGCCGGTGCGGCGGCGTCAGACGGACCGCTCCCAGGTCCGGGCGCTCCTCGCCCACCGCCCAGGTCCCGGCCCCACGCTCGGCCGCTGCCTTCCGGAACGCCGCCAGCGCGGCCTCCTCGCCGGGGAGTCCGTCCGTGTCGGAGGGGAGGGGAGCAGGGCGCGCGGAGTCCAGCACCTCGGCGAGCCGTTCGGCCTGGCCTCTCGCGCGATCGTCAACGGGGTCGACGGACTCGCCACGCAGCAGTCGCTCTGCCGCCTTCTTGTCGAGCCACCTGTACCGCTCGTCGGCCATCACATGTCCTTCTGCGTCCGCGCACGCGAATGCGTCACACCGCCGGGGGCGGTGGCTCGTGCCCGTCGGCCGCGCTGCGTGGGTACGGCTTCGAGCGCGGCGGCCTCGGCGTCGGTCCCCAAACCGCCCGCGGCGGCGCCTCCGGTGCCGCTCTCGGCGCCACTTTCGACGGCCAGCATCTCGGCCAGCCGCTTCAGTCCGCGGTGCGCCGCGGTCCGTACGGCACCGGGCCGCTTGCCCAGGGTATGCGCGGCGCTCTTGGCGTCGAGACCGACGACGACACGCAGGACGACGGCCTCCGCCTGGTCCTGCGGAAGTTGGGCTATCAGATGCATGGTGCGGCTGGTGGCCAGGGCTTCCAGGGCCTCGTCCGCGGTGTCGGACTCGGCCGGCTTGTCGTTCAGTTCCGTCTCGTCGCCGCCGGCGGCGGGGCGCCTGCCCCGCATGCGTATGTGATCGAGCGCGCGGTTGCGGGCGATCCGCGCGGCCCAGCCGCGGAAGCGGTCGGCGTCGCCGTCGAACCGGTCGAGGTCCCGCGCTATCTGGAGCCAGGCCTCGGACGCCACGTCCTCGGCGTCCGCCTCGCCCACCAGCGTCCGTATGTAGCCGAGCAGCCGCGGGTGCACGGCGCGGTACACAGTACGGAAGGCGTCTTCGTCCCCGTCCTGCGCCGCGAGCACGGCGGCCGTCAGCTCCGCGTCGTCCCCCAGCACTCCCACAACCTGTCCGTCATCGCGGCTGGTCACCACCGCCGCGCCGCCCGGCGCGCAGCAGCACGCTACGTCCTCGCCGTGCGCCGCGTCCACGTCTGTCCGGACTTTGTACAACGTGCAACATCACACGGACACAGTGCGGTGTGACAGAAAACGCATCCGCGGCGCTGAGTGGAGTACGGGGCCGTGCTGCGGCCCCGTCGGACGGCGACCGGGGCCTCTCCTGTGGGGGGTGGCGGCCCCGGTCGTCCTTCTGACGGCGACTGCGCCACGGCTCGCGACCCCGGTCCCGAGCGCGCCCGCCCCTCACACCTCCGCGTACCACCGCCACGACGTGACCCGCTCCCGCCCGGGAAGTTCTCCCCGGCCGGTGGCCCAGAGCAGCGTCGCCCACGGGTCCGTGTCCGTCGGCGCGTCCGGGAAGAGCCGGGCGAGCACCAGAGCGCAGAGCCCGGCGGGCGGAGTCCACGGAACACCGAGCCCCTGGGCCATGTCATGGGTGTGGACGAGGGTTTCGACGATCCCCATCGCGGCGAATCCGGCCGGGTCCGATATGCCGAAGCTGTGATAGGCGCGCGTCCCCTCCGGAGACGTCCGGACCATGGCGGTGAGCATCGCCCCGCACGCCTCCAGAACCCGCAGCAGCCCAGCGGCCCCCGCGGCCCGGTCGGCGAAGGTCACATTGGCCGGACCGCCCGGGCGCCTCGGCTCCCACAGGAAGGGGACCTCGCCGTCGAGCGGCGGTGCCTCCGGCCCCAACTGGGCGGCGTACGCGAAGAGGTCGTCGGCGAGATGCTCGGCCGTCTCCCAGCACGTCCATTCCAGGGACCCGGCCCTGGCGTCCCAGTCGCCCGCCGCCGCTGGGCGCAGGGCGGTGATGCTGAGGCGGACGGCGTGCTGAACATCGTCAGCGGTGACTGTGGTCATGGCACTGAACGTACCGTCAGTAGAGTCGCGCCGACGCGGCCGCCGAGAAGCCGTGGTCGTGGGGGGCCCGGGATGAGGTCGAAAGCTCTTCACCACGCGGGCGTCAGGCGGTCCGCGCCCTGCGCGACACCACCGCGCGCAGCACCCGGCGGCCTTCCGTCGAGAGTTCGCGGGCCCGGCGCAGACCGGTCGGGCCGTGGGCCGCTGTCTCCAGGACGGCCTGCTGGCGGCGGAGCTCACCGGCGAGCAGCGGGCCCGCGCCTTCCGTCGCGCCGGACCGGCACCGCGTCACGAGTTCCTCGTCGTCGTCGCGGGCGTCGAAGCGGGCGTGGAGCCCGAGGGCGGTGGCGGAGCAGGCGTCCGCCCATTGCCTGAGCGGATCCCCGGCCCACGCGGCGGGCGCCGTGCCCAGCATGTCCCGTACGAGAACGGCCTGCTCGTCCGTCCCGCCGCCGTCCAGCCCGGCACGGGCCTTGGCGATCGCCTCGCTCCAGGCCTCGCCGTCGCCGCGGGCCACCGCCGCCCACGCGGGCCGCAGCACCTCGGCGGCCTCGGGGTCGAGCAGGGGCAGGCAGCGGTCCAGGCAGGCCAGCCCGGCGGCGGCGAGGCCACGCTCATCCGCCTGTGCGATCAGTTCCACCAGGCTTCGGCTCGTTGCCGACGTCATGGACGCCTCCCGTCGCGGACGCAGTACTTCCTCGTACTTCCTCTTACTGCGCCGCGTGGCCGGATTACGTCACCCTGTGGTGACCCAACCACCACGCACGGCGCCGCTGGCGCCCTTGTCCCGCTGCATGCGCGTGAGCCGCCGGACGAAGAGGATCGCGAGTGCCGCGGCGACGATGTCCACTGCGGCCGAGGCCGTCATCGCGAGGGCCGCCCCTTCGAAGTCCGCCGACTTCGCCGCGTCGTCACCCGCGCCGCTCGCGAGGGTCTCGGCGAACACCGACAGGATCCAGAACGTCCACCACAGGTTGAGGAGGGTGAAGGGTTCCTCCTTGCCGTCGCCGTAGGGGTCGCGGCGGCTCGCCCGCCAGGTGTCGGCGGCGACCCCGCGAGGCAGCCAGATGTTGGCGATCGGGATCAGCCAGGCGCCGATCGCCCAGCCGGGCCCGCCCCGGTGCAGATCGGGCGCGAAGACGCCCGCGTTCCTGCGGACGCGGTGGAACCAGACGATGAAGACGACGCCCGTCACCAGGAACACCGACCCCTGCACCGTGGTCACCACGTTCGTCAGCGTGTCCTCGAGCCAGATCACGGACGGGTCGCCCTCCGGAGTGCCGGACAGCAGGGAGCGGAGACGGAGGGCTCCGCCGATCATGAACAGATCGCTCAGCGCGCACGCGCCGAGCAGGGACACGACGGCATAGGACAGGCCGACAGGACTACGGAGCATGGCCGGGCAGACCCCCCATGGGTGAAGCGGCGCCCCTCCCCGAGGCGCCGGCGCGGCCGTCCGGCCGCCGACGCGGAACAGTACCGCCCTAGCCGACCTTCTCCGCCAGAGCCCTGAACGCCGTCCAGCCCTGGGCCGGTTTGCGCGGATCCCACAGCTTCTGGGACACGGCCGCCAGCGGCAGCCGTATGCCGCGCGCCACCTGATCGGCCGTCTGACGATCGGCGAGGTCGCACCAGACCGCGAACCGGCCGCCGAGTATCTGCCCCGAGTAGCGCTGCGGGACCGCCTGCGTGCCGCGCAGGACCAGAGGGGTCCACCGCTCGTATATGCGCTGCCCGGTCGGATAGCGGAACTGGTTGGGCTCGCCGAGGACGTAGTAGAGGTACTCGTCGTTGAGGTTCACGACCTTGCGGCCCTCGCGCAGATACTCCAGCGGCGGCCGCGCGCCGATCTCCTTGCCGGTCCAGTACTCGGCCTCGATGGCCTTGTCGGCGGTCACGACCCCGTTCCGGAAGAAGCCGTCGTTCCAGGCCTTGGCCTTCTTGCCGGCGCCACGGACGACGGCCGCGCGGTCGTTCAGCCAGCCCTCCGCCAGGTCCTGGATCCGGGCCTGCGGCCCGTACTTCTGCCGGGCCGCCACGGCCAGCTGCGGGTACGAGACCGCCGGGTCGCGCACGGTCAGCGCCTGGTACTCGTCGGCGCCGACGTGGAACCAGCCACCGGGGAACAGCCCCGCGTACTCGCGCAGCAGATCGTCCACGATCCGGGCCGCCTCGGGCTTGGATATGTCGATGGCGCCCTGACGGGGCGTCCCCTGCGCGTTGCGGAGCTGGAGCTGCGGGTGCGCCCGCATGACCGCTCCGAGGTGTCCCGGCGAGTCGATCTCGGGCACGACGGTGATGTGGAGGCTCCGCGCGAGCGCGAGGATGCGGCGGACCTCGGCCTTGGTGAGGTGCTGGGCGGAGACGACCTCGGGGTGGGAGTCGGAGGCGATGCGGAACCCCTGGTCGTCGGAGAAGTGCAGGCCCAGCTGGTTGAGCTTCAGGTCGGCCATCTCCCGCAGCCGCGCCTCGATCCAGCCCGCGGTGAAGTGCTTGCGGGCGATGTCGAGGTTCAGCCCGCGCTGCGGCCGGTCGGGACGGTCGTTGACGACACCCTCGGGGACGATCCGGCCGGAGAGCAGGGACTGCTTCACGGTCCTCGTGCCGTAGAAGACACCGGCCTCGTCGGGGCCGGTGATCCGGACGCGCCCGTCGCGGGTGGTGAGGGCGTACGACTCGGCGGGCCCGCCTCCCGAGGGGGCGAGGGCCAGCTGGATGTCGCCCGCGCGGACGGGGGCGGTGCCCTTGTACTCCGCCTTGAGCTCTCCGGCGAGCAGCCGCGCCTCGTCGGCGAGGGCCTCGCTTCCCTCGGCGACGACGACGGCGCTGCCGGGCAGGGGCCGCCAGCCCGGGCCCCGGGCCGCTACGTGCGAGCGCACGGAGGGGACCGTGCGCGGCGCCAGGGAGAGCGGATAGGTGCGGGTGGGGGACGGCGGAGGAGTGGAGGAGGCGGGGGCCGACGAGAGGGGCGGGCTCGAGGTCACGGCGCCCGGGCTGCGGGCACCGCCCGTGCCGTCCGAGCCGCTCCCGCAGCCGGTCACGGAGACGGCGAGCAGCGCGGCCGCCGTGGCGGTCGCGCCGCCCAGGCGTCCGTGCCGGGAATCCCTGAAGGTCCGCATCACTCGAAATGCTCCCTTATCGGATGGAGTATGACCAACCGGCCATATGCGTTTAGAATCCGCAGGTGAACGTCCATCCCGGGGACCGAAACTCTCCCTTCCGGGTGAAAATCGCGCATCCGTCGGACAGCTCCCCCGACCCGCCGATAGCGTTGTGACACATCCACCCCACCCTTCCCAGCCGCTTGGCGGAGGAGCTCACGCTGTCCAGCGCATCCCACGCCGGTCACGCCTCCGGTCCCCCGACCGGAAGCGCCGCCTCCGCGGCCATACCCGCGCAGAGCCGCGGTACTCCGCACGGCGCCGGCCTGGACCGCTTCAACACGGCGCCCGCCCAGGCCACCGAGGCCGCGCTGCTCGCCTGCTGCGGCAGTCACCGCTGGGCCCAGCGGCTGGCGGCCCACCGGCCCTACCCCACCCTCGACGCGCTGCTCGCCGCCGCCGACGAGGCCAGTTACGACCTCTCCGCCGCCGACCTCGACGAGGCCCTGGCCGACGAGACGTCCGCCGCCCCGCTGCCCGGCACTCCCCCGGCCGCGCTGACCGCCCTGCGGGCCGCCCACGCGGCGTACGAGAGCAGTTTCGGGCACGCTTTCGTGATCAGCCTCGACGGCCACCGGCCCGAGGAGCACCTCGATCAGGTGCTCGCCGGAATCCGCTCCCGGCTCTCGCACGAACCGGATGAGGAGCGCGCCGTGGCCGCCGACGAGCTGCGCCGCCTCGCGCGCGCCCGGCTCGCCCATCTCGTCGCCGAATCGGGCGGAGTGTCCGAAGAGCCCGAAACCGCCGGTCCGGGCCGGTCAGCAGGTCACCCGGGTAGCCCGTCCGTGCCTGTTTGATTGCCTGTTTGATCACACCTACGGACCCCGGGCGAGGGAACCGACATCTCGTCGCTACGATGACCGGGGCCGGTGGACCGTACCCGGCCGGGTCAGACCGACAGAGAAGCCGGCCGACCCTGATCCCCGCTCCCGGAGGGTTTTTCCGTGCCGGCTGGAACGCTGTACCGCGGCCGGGAAGGAATGTGGAGTTGGGTGGCTCATCGAGTCACCGGCGTCCTCATCTTCTTCTTCCTGTTCGTACACGTGCTGGACACCGCTCTCGTCCGGGTCTCCCCCGAGGCCTATGACGATGTCGTCGCCACGTACAAGACGCCGCTCGTCGCGCTGCTGGAGTACGGCCTCGTGGCCGCAATCCTCTTCCACGCGCTCAACGGGCTGCGTGTCATCGCCGTGGACTTCTGGTCCAAGGGCACGCGCTACCAGAAGCAGATGCTCTGGGGCGTCATGATCACCTGGATCGTGCTGATGGCCTGCGCCGTCTACCCCGTCCTCGGTCACGCCGCACGCGTACTCTTCGGGAGCTGACGCCAGACATGTCTACCGACACCTCTTCCGCGATCGGCCCCGTCGAGGGCTCGCACTACGACGTGGACAACCCCGCGCCCTACATCGAGGCACCGCGCAAGCGCACCGGGAAGACCCCGAAGTCGACGCGTGGCAACTTCGAGATGGCCGCGTGGCTCTTCATGCGCCTCTCCGGCGTCGTGCTCGTCGTCCTGGTCATCGGCCACCTGCTCATCCAGCTCGTCATCGACGGCGGCGTCTCCAAGATCGGCTTCGCCTTCGTGGCCGGCCGCTGGGCCTCGCCGTTCTGGCAGACCTGGGACCTGCTGATGCTGTGGCTGGCCATGCTGCACGGCGCGAACGGCCTCCGTACGGTCATCAACGACTACGCGGAGCGGGCCAACACGCGCCTGTGGCTCAAGGGCCTGCTGTACACCGCCACGGTGTTCACCATCCTTCTGGGCACGCTGGTGATCTTCACCTTCGACCCGAACATCCGCTAGGCACGGGGCTGAGGCAACCACCATGAAGATCCACAAGTACGACACCGTCATCGTCGGCGCCGGTGGCGCCGGTATGCGCGCCGCCATCGAGGCCACGAAGCGCAGCCGCACCGCCGTGCTCACGAAGCTCTACCCCACCCGCTCCCACACGGGCGCCGCGCAGGGCGGCATGGCCGCCGCGCTGGCCAACGTGGAGGAGGACAACTGGGAGTGGCACACCTTCGACACGGTCAAGGGCGGTGACTACCTGGTCGACCAGGACGCCGCCGAGATCCTGGCGAAGGAGGCCATCGACGCCGTCCTCGACCTGGAGAAGATGGGCCTGCCGTTCAACCGGACCCCGAACGGCACCATCGACCAGCGCCGCTTCGGCGGCCACTCGCGCAACCACGGCGAGGCGCCGGTCCGCCGGTCCTGCTACGCCGCGGACCGCACCGGTCACATGATCCTCCAGACGCTTTACCAGAACTGCGTCAAGGAGGGTGTGGAGTTCTTCAACGAGTTCTACGTCCTCGACCAGCTGATCACCGAGGTCGACGGCGTCAAGAAGTCGGCGGGTGTGGTCGCGTACGAGCTGGCCACTGGCGAGATCCACATCTTCCAGGCCAAGGCCGTGATCTACGCGTCCGGCGGCACCGGCAAGTTCTTCAAGGTGACCTCCAACGCGCACACCCTCACCGGTGACGGCCAGGCGGCCTGCTACCGGCGCGGTCTGCCGCTGGAGGACATGGAGTTCTTCCAGTTCCACCCGACGGGCATCTGGCGCATGGGCATCCTGCTGACGGAGGGCGCCCGCGGTGAGGGCGGCATCCTCCGCAACAAGGACGGCGAGCGCTTCATGGAGAAGTACGCGCCGGTCATGAAGGACCTCGCGTCCCGTGACGTCGTCTCGCGCTCCATCTACACGGAGATCCGTGAGGGCCGCGGCTGCGGTCCCGAGGGCGACCACGTCTACCTCGACCTCACGCACCTTCCGCCGGAGCAGCTCGACGCCAAGCTCCCGGACATCACCGAGTTCGCGCGTACGTACCTCGGCATCGAGCCCTACACGGACCCGATCCCGATCCAGCCGACCGCGCACTACGCCATGGGCGGCATCCCGACCAACGTCCAGGGTGAGGTCCTCCGGGACAACACGACGGTCGTTCCGGGTCTGTACGCCGCCGGTGAGGTCGCGTGCGTGTCGGTGCACGGCGCCAACCGTCTGGGCACCAACTCGCTGCTCGACATCAACGTCTTCGGCAAGCGCGCCGGTATCGCCGCCGCCGAGTACTCGGCCAAGGCCGACTTCGTCGAGCTGCCGGAGAACCCGGCGTCGTTCGTCGAGGAGCAGGTCGAGCGGCTGCGCAACTCCACCGGCTCGGAGCGGGTCGCCGAGCTGCGCCGCGAGCTGCAGGAGACGATGGACGCCAATGTGATGGTGTTCCGTACCGAGCAGACCATCAAGACGGCCGTCGAGAAGATCGCCGAGCTGCGCGAGCGCTACCTGAACGTGTCCGTCCAGGACAAGGGCAAGCGCTTCAACACGGACTTGCTGGAGGCCATCGAGCTGGGCAACCTGCTCGACCTGGCCGAGGTCATGGCCGTCTCGGCGCTCGCCCGCAAGGAGTCCCGCGGCGGTCACTACCGCGAGGACTTCCCGAACCGCGACGACGTCAACTTCATGCGCCACACCATGGCGTACCGCGAGGTCGGCGACGACGGCTCCGAGACCGTCCGTCTCGACTACAAGCCGGTCGTCCAGACCCGCTACCAGCCGATGGAGCGTAAGTACTGATGGCTACCCCCGTACTGGACAAGGTCGAGGCCGATTCCGCCGCCTCTCCGTACATCACGGTCACCCTCCGGATCCGCCGCTACAACCCCGAGGTCTCGGACGCGGCGGTCTGGGAGGACTTCCAGATCGAGATCGACCCGAAGGAGCGGGTGCTCGACGCCCTTCACAAGATCAAGTGGGACGTCGACGGCACGCTGACCTTCCGCCGCTCCTGCGCGCACGGCATCTGCGGCTCCGACGCGATGCGGATCAACGGCAAGAACAGGCTCGCCTGCAAGACGCTGATCAAGGACATCAACCCGGAGAAGCCGATCACGGTCGAGGCCATAAAGGGCCTCACGGTCCTCAAGGACCTCGTGGTCGACATGGAGCCGTTCTTCCAGGCGTACCGCGACGTCATGCCGTTCCTGGTCACCAAGGGCAACGAGCCGACGCGCGAGCGTCTGCAGTCCGCCGAGGACCGCGAGCGCTTCGACGACACCACCAAGTGCATCCTGTGCGCCGCGTGCACGTCGTCCTGCCCGGTCTTCTGGAACGACGGGCAGTACTTCGGCCCGGCGGCGATCGTCAACGCGCACCGCTTCATCTTCGACTCGCGTGACGAGGCCGGTGAGCAGCGTCTGGAGATCCTCAACGACAAGGACGGCGTGTGGCGTTGCCGCACCACGTTCAACTGCACGGACGCCTGTCCGCGCGGTATCGAGGTCACCAAGGCGATCCAGGAGGTCAAGCGCGCGCTGATCACGCGTCGCTACTGATCACCACCTGCTGACCCTCCGTCGGATCCGGCCACGCGTCGTTTCCGACCGGTCGCACGGCCGAAGGCCCGTTTCTGTACGCTCACCGTGCAGGAGCGGGCCTTCGCGTTCCTGGAGGCCGGAGATCGGAGATCGGGGAAAGATGAGCGAGCCGAACCCGTACGCGGACGGGGAGTACAGGTGGGGGCCCGACCAGCCGCCGGGGACCCCTGGTTACGGGTACCCCAACCCCGCGCAGGGATACGGGTATCCACAGCAGCCGCCGACTCTGCCGGGGCAGTTCCCGGCGCCCGCGGGCGGCGGAGCGCCCCTGCTGTCCCTCGGTGACATCACGGTCATGGGTGACTCGATCATCACGCCGGCCGGGACGATGCCGCTCAAGGGCGCGGTGTGGAACGCCACTGACATGTCCCGTACGGAGGAGAAGATTCCGACGGTCGCCATCGTGCTGGCGATCATCTTCTTCCTGCTGTGCCTGCTGGGGCTGCTCTTCCTCCTGATGAAGGAGAAGACGACGACGGGCTTCATCCAGGTGACGGTGACCAGTGGCGGGCGCCACCACTCGACAATGGTTCCGGCGACGGGCCCCGACACCATCCACTGGGTCATGGGTCAGGTCAACGTCGCGCGCTCGCTGAGCATCTGAGGGTTGTCACAGGGGCGCCCCAGGGTCACCCCGGGGTGATCCCCGATGATGTCGTGATCCTTCGGCGACAGGCTTCTCTTCATGAGGAACTCGCGGAAGTACACGGCACGTTGGGCCGTCCTGCCGGCCATCGGGGCCGCGCTCGTCGGGGTCGTCGGGGTCGTCGGTGCCACGGTGCCCGCCGCCGCCGCGCCCGCGGCCCCCGCCCCGGCGGCTGTGGGCCGGCACCACACCCCGCTGGACGGCGCGGCGCTGCGCGCCTCGATCGGCGGGATGCCCGACCGGATCGTGACCGGCGCCCTGGTCCAGGTGAGCGGACGGGACGGGCGCTGGACCGGGACGGCGGGACCTTCCGTCCCGTCCGCGGACGCGCACGTCAGGATCGGCAGCATCACCAAGCTCTTCACCTCGACCATCGCCCTCCAACTCGTCGGCGAGGGGCGGCTGCGCATGGACTCCACCGTGCGCGGGGTACTGCCGGGGGTGCTCCCGGACGCGTACGAGCACGACATCACGCTGGAACAGCTGCTGAGCCACACCAGCGGCATTCCGCAGCCCTCGTGCGTGGTGGAGGGGCCGCCGCGGAAGGTGGTCGCCGACGCGCTGGGGTGCAGCAGGCCGAGCACGCCGGGCGAGAGCGCCCAGTACAACGGCATCAACTACTTCATCACTGGATTGATGATCGAGAAGGTGACCGGCCGCCCGTACGGGCGCGAGCTTCAGGCACGCCTGCTGCGCCCGCTGGGGCTGCGGGACACCTCGCTGCCGGACGCCGACGACCGCTCCATGCCCGCGCCGTTCGCGCGGGCCGCCGTCGCGAGGACCCCCGACGCCACCGAGCTCACGGACATGTCCGAGGCGACGAGCCCCTGGCCGTGGGCGGAGGGCGGCATGATCTCCAACGCTCCCGACCTGCGCCGTTTCCACACCGCGCTGATGCGCGGCCGTCTCCTGGCGCCCGCCCAGCAGAAGGCACTGTTCGAGGTGCCGGCGGTGCCGGGCGCGCGCTGGAGCAAGGGCGGGCTGATGCGCGCGGAGCTGGACAACGGCGTGGTGGTCTGGGGCAAGACCGGTTCGTACGGGGGCTATACGAGCGGTGTCTTCGCCACGCGTGATCTGGACCGGGTGCTCGTCTACTCGATGAACCCGACCGGGCGCGCGCCGGGGACCGGTGAGCGCTCGGAGATGGATCGCGTCATGAGCATCGCCAACGCCGCCTTCTAGACCGGGGCGTGGCCGCCGCCCGGGCCGCCCGGCTGTTCGGCGAGGAGCATGACGCGGCGCAGCATGTCGTTGAGCAGCCGGCGCTCGTCCGGGTCGAGGACGCCGAGCAGCCGGTACTCCTCGTGCCCGAGGACGTCCATCGCACCCAGCCAGGTGGCCCGGCCGGACTCGGTGAGCTCCACGACGACCCGGCGGCGGTCATGGGTGGCCTGGGTGCGGCGGACGAAGCCCCGGCGTTCGAGGGCGTCGAGGCGGCCGGTGACCGAGGCGGGCGCGAGGTCGAGGTCGATGGAGAGCTCGGAGGGAGCGGCGCTGCCGCCACGGCCGGCGAGCTTGTGGAGCGTGTCGAACTCGTGGCGCTCCAGGTCGAAGTCGACGAGCGACTGCTCACGGACCCGGCGCAGATGGACGGAGAGCTTCTTCATCCGGGTGACGGCGCCCTCGACCTCGGGGTCGAGGTCGGGCAGGACCGGCTTCCAGCGCGCCACATGTCCGTCGGTCCAGTCCCTCGGGCCGCCTTCGGTGTCCATGGGACCGATGGTACGTCGGCGGGCGGGGCGGAGGGCATGACACTGACCCGTCCGGGAGGGCCCCGCGACCCTCCAGTACTTCGGCACCGAATACTTCATTGACGAAATATTCGGAGACGAAATACTTTTCTCCCCATGTCACACCCCCTCCGCTCCCGCCGGTTCCAGCTGCTCTTCGCCGGCCGCTCGCTCTCGCTGCTCGGCGACGCCGTCGTCCCCGCCGCGCTCGCCCTCGCCGTCCACCGGGCCACCGGTTCGACGTCCGCGCTCGCGCTCGTCCTCGCCTGCGCGATGGTCCCCAAGCTGCTCCTCCTGCCTCTCGGCGGGGTGGTGGGCGACCGGTTCAACGCCCGCACGATCGCGCTCACCACCGATCTCGTACGGTGCGCGAGTCAACTCCTGGTCGCCGCGCAGCTACTCGGGGGCGGCCCGACGCTCTGGGTGATCGCGACGGCCGAGGCGGTCGGCGGCGCGGCGGGAGCGTTCGCGATGCCGACCGCCTCCCCGCTGGTCAAGGGCGTCGTGGCCGACGACGGGCTGCAACGCGCCCATGCCGCGATGGGCGTCGCCACCAGTGCGAGCCGACTCGGCGGCCCGGCGCTCGCCGGTCTGCTGGTGTTCACCGCGGGCCCCGGCTGGGCCTTCGTCCTGGACGCGCTGAGCTTCGCCGTCTCCGCCGCGCTGCTCGCCGTCCTGCGGGTCGAACACGTACCGATCCCCCGGCGCTCGCTCCTCGCCGATCTCAAGGAGGGCTGGCGGGAGGTCCGCGACCGCGACTGGTACTGGACGAGCCTGATCGGCCACGCAGCGTGGAACGGCGCCGCTGCCGTGCTGATGACCCTCGGCCCGGCCATCGCCCTGGCCCGGCTCGGCGGCGAGGGCGCCTGGGTGGCCCTCCTCCAGACCGGCGCGGTCGGCCTGCTCGCCGGCTCTCTCCTCGCGAGCCGGTTGCGCCCGAAGCGACCGGTCCTCATGGCCAACCTCGGCCTCGCGCTGTACGCCCTGCCCCTCCTCCTGCTGGCCGCGTCCGCCCCCGCGCCGCTGACCATCGCGTCGTACGGCGTCGCCCAGGCCGGCCTCGGCTTCCTCTCCCCCGTCTGGGAGACCGCCGTCCAGCAGGCCGTCCCGGCACACGCCCTGGCCCGTGTGACTTCCTACGACTGGCTGCTGTCCCTCGCCGCCATGCCTCTCGGATACGCCCTCGGCCCGGCCGCAGCTGCCGCCTGGGGCGCCGAAGTGCCCCTGACGGCGGCCGCCGTGCTCGTGGCCGGCTGCTGCCTGGCGACGGCGCTCGTCCCGGGCGTCCGCCGCTTCGGCCGGGGCGGGCGTCCAGTGAAGGCCGCCCCGTGTGAGGACCGTTCAGCGGCGATGTCGTGAGAGAGCGTCACTCCACGGACGACGGAGGCGAGTTCGGGACCGCGCTCCCGCTTTCCCGGCGCCGACCGGCGCGACTTGAACACGTTCAAAGGAGGGTCTACAGTCAACGACGTCAGCCTTTTGAACGCGTTCAAGGGAGGGTGGGGCATGGACCTCACTGTCGTCGCGTATGTCGTCTACCTGCTCATCAGCGTGGCCCTCACCATCTGGGTGGCCCGGACGCTCAGCCGGAACGGAAAGCTCTTCCTCGCCGACGTCCTGCACGGGAACGAGAAGCTGGCGGAGGCCGTGAACCACCTGCTGGTGGTCGGCTTCTACCTGGTCAACTTCGGCTTCGTCGCCCTCTACCTCAACCAGGAAGACACCGTGCGGGACGCCCGGGGACTCTTCGAGGCGCTCTCGGTGAAGCTCGGAGTGGTGCTGCTCGTCCTCGGCGTGATGCACCTCGGCAACGTCTACGTCCTCAACAAGATCCGCCGGCGCGGCGTCATGGAGCGCGAACAGGTCCCGCCGGTGCCGCCGCAGGGCTGGACGGGCCCGACCGGCAAGGGCCCCTGGGCCACACCCGCCACGGGCTCGTGAGACCGCCGTGCCCACGCCCGTACGACGCCTGACCGTGCTGTACGACGCCCAGTGCGCGCTGTGCGTGCACGTGCGCCACTGGCTCCTGCGGCAACGGCAGCTCGTCCCGCTCGATCTGGTCCCGGCCGGATCGCAGGAGGCGCGGCGGCGCTTCCCCGGCCTCGACCACGAGGCCACCCTGGCGGAGGTCACGGTGATCGCAGACGCCGGCCAGATCTACCGCTCCACCTCCGCCTGGATCGTCTGCCTGTGGGCGCTGGCCGAACACCGGCCCAGGGCCCACTGGCTGGCCACCCCCGCCGGAGCGCCCTTCGCCCGCGCCGCGTTCCTCGCCGCCGCGAAGTGGCGGGCGGCGACGGCGCCGGACTGCGGCGACGGGCGGTGCGGAGCCCCCGGCGCGCCCGGTTAGGCTCGGACACCGTGAAGGAAGAGAAGCCCGCCGGGGCGACAGCCACGGAGACGAAGCCCGCCGAGGCCGGGAAGGCCGCGAAGGCCCCCAAGAGCGAGCAGACCCGCACGCTCATCCTCGAAACCGCGCTCCGGCTCTTCAAGGAGCGCGGCTACGACAAGACGACCATGCGGGCCATCGCCCAGGAGGCCGGGGTCTCGGTCGGCAACGCGTACTACTACTTCTCCTCCAAGGAACACCTGGTCCAGGGGTTCTACGACCGGATCGCCGAGGAGCACCAGGCGGCCGTCTCGGGCATCCTCGACAGCGACGAGAAGGACCTCACGGCACGGATCCGCGGGGTCCTCCTCGGCTGGCTGGACATCGCCGAGCCGTACCACGAGTTCGCTGCCCAGTTCTTCAAGAACGCCGCCGACCCGGACAGCCCGCTCAGCCCCTTCTCCCCCGATTCGGAGGGACCGCGCGAGGCCGCGATCGAGGTCCACCGCCGGGTGATCGCCGGGGCCTCCGTGAAGGTCGACCCCGAACTGGCCGAGCCGCTCCCGCAGTTGCTGTGGCTCCAGCAGATGGGTCTGGTGCTCTTCTGGGTGTACGACCGGTCCGAGGGCTGCGCCAACAGCCGTCGCCTGGTCGACCGGCTCGCCCCGGTCACCGCCCGCGCGATCTCCCTCTCCCGCTTCCGGCTGCTGCGTCCCCTCGTCAAGGAGACGCACGAGCTGCTCCGGGATTTCATGCCCACGGCGGCGGGCATGGCGGCGTCCGGGATGCCCAAGCGCTCCGCGGCGAAGAAGGGCTCGGACAAGGACGCCTAGTGTGCGCCGCGAACCGGTCCCGCCGGGGACCGCTCAGATCCAGCTGAGCTCCCACAGCCGCCAGATGCCGGTGCCGTCCGTCAGATACTGCGAGCCGGCGACGTCCGCGCTGCTCAGTACGTAGTCCTTCTTCTGCCACAACGGAACCAGCGGAACGTCCTGGGCGATCTCCCGCTGGAGGGACCTGAAGTCGGCGGCTGTCCGGCCGCGCTCGCTGAACTGCTGCGTCGCGGCGATGAGCTGGTCGACGCGCCGGCTCGAATAGCCGTTGTGGAGGGTGTTGTCGGTGCCGACGAGCGGCGCGGTGAAGCTGTCGGAGTCGGGGAAGTCGGGGAGCCAGCCCACCGTGTAGGCGTCGTACGCCCCGCCCGCGTATCCCTTCTGGAAGTCCTTCCACTCGGCCTCGACGACCTCGACCTCGAAGAGCCCGGTCTCCTCCAGCTGCCGCTTCAGCTCCGCCGCCTCCATCGCGTATGTGACGTCCTTGCGGTGGGCCAGGGTGAACTTCACCGGCGTGCCGACATCGGCGTCCTTGAGCAGCTCCTCGGCCCTCTTCGGGTCCGGCGCCGGATAGGCGTCGAAGAAGGCGGTGCTGTGGCCGATGAACCCCTGCGGGATGAGCGAGTAGAGAGGCGCGACGGTGCCGTGGTACGCGCCCGTCGCGATCTTGGGCCGGTCGACGACGGCGGCGACCGCCTTGCGGACGGCCTTCTGCGACATCACCGACCCCTTCCTCACATTGAAGTTGAGGTTCCGTGTCTCGGCGCTCTCCGCCTCGGTGAGCCGCAGCCCGTCGGCGCTGCGGTCCAGGGTGGCCAGCGCCCGCGGGGGCATCTGCCGGTGCGTGACGTCGACCACGTGGTCCCGCCACGCGCCGGCGAGCTCCTCGGACTCCTTGAAGTACCGGACGATCACCGGCCGCCCGGCCGTGGTGACCGCGCCCCGGTAGCGCGGGTTGGGCTCCAGTCGGGCGCTGACCCCGGGCTTGTACTCCTTGAGGAGATACGGCCCCGAGCCGTCCACGGCCGCGCCCTGGCGCAGCCTGTTGCGCGGGTACTGGGTGCGGTCGACGATCGAACCCGCGCCGGTCGCGACCTTCTGCGGGAACGTCGCGTCCCGGGCGCTGAGGTGGAAGGTGACCGTCCTGCCCTCGGCGACGACGGAGGTGAGCGTCGGGAACAGCGGCTGCGGGCCGACGTCCGTCTTGATGCTCATCATCCGGTCGAAGGAGTACTTGACGTCCTCGGCGGTGATCGGGCGGCCGCCCGCGAAGGCCAGGTCGTCCCGCAGCTCGCAGCGGTACGTCCGGAGTTGCAGCCCGGTGAACTTGCAGCCGCTGGCCGCGTCCGGGACGGGCGTCGTGGAGCCCGGCCTGAAGGTCAGCAGCGACTGGTAGACGTTGCTGTACATCGCCCAGGATCCCGAGTCGTACGCCCCCGCCGGGTCCAGTGACGTCACCTCGTCGGTGGTGCCGACCGTGATCGGGTCCGTCCGCACCCCGTCGGAGGGCAGCAGTTGCCAGCCCCCCGTTCCGGCCGCCAGTAGTACCCCGCACGTGATCACTATCCGAAAACGGACAGACCGCATTTCGCCGTGTTTCCCTTCACGCCACCCCTGCCGCGATGGCGTCACCCAACCACACGGATTTCACAGGGGGAAGAGAAAATCTTCACCTCACGGCCATATGTCTCCGGAAATTCCACGGAGTGCGGACCCGGATCCGGGCGGTACGGGTGCTACGCCCGGCGTGAGGCGAGCTCCACGACGGTGATGTCGGACGGCGCCCCGACCCGCACCGGCGGCCCCCAGGCGCCCGCGCCCCTCGACACGTACAGCTGGGTGTCGCCGTACCGCTCCAGGCCCGCGAGGGTCGGATTGGCCAGGTCGGCGACGAGGTTGCCGGGCCACAGCTGGCCGCCGTGGGTGTGGCCGGACAGCTGGAGGTCGACCCCGTGGCGTACGGCGTCGTGGATGACGACGGGCTGGTGGGCGAGGAGCACGGCGGCGCGCGTCCGGTCCCGGTCACCGAGCGCGCGGGCGAAGTCGGGGCCCTTGCCCTCGCTCTCGCCCGCCACGTCGTCCACGCCCGCGAGGTCGAAGCCGGCGAGCTCGACCCGGTCGTTGCGCAGGGGGCGCAGGCCCAGCTCCCGTACGTGGTCGACCCAGGCGTCCGCGCCGGAGAAGTACTCGTGGTTGCCGGTGACGAAGAACGACCCGTGGCGGGCTCTCAGCCGGGCGAGCGGCTCGGCGGCCGGGCCGAGGTTCTCCACACTGCCGTCGACGAGGTCGCCGACGACGGCGATCAGGTCGGGCTGGGTGGCGTTGATCGTGTCGACGATCCGCTGGGTGTGGGCGCGGCCGAGGATCGGCCCGAGGTGGATGTCGCTGACGACGGCGATGCGGTACCCGTGGGACGCCCGGCCCAGCTTGGCGAGGGGCACGGTGACCCGCTTCACGCGCGGGCCGCGCAGGACGCCGTAGGTGCCGTACGACACGGTCCCGGCGGCGGCGGCCGCGGCCGCGCCCCCGACGACCCGGCCGACGAAAAGGCGGCGGGACAGGGCGGGGCGGGCAGCCTCCTCGGCGGTCGGGCCGTTGTCGGTGCCGGTGCCGGTGCCGGTATCGGCGTCGGCCGGGGCGGCGGTCGCGACGGCGGTGCCGGTGCCGGTGCCGGTATCGGCGTCGGCCGGGGCGGCGGTCGCGACGGCGGTGCCGGACCCACCGGCGGTGTCGGTGGTCGTGGCCGCCGCGGGGGTGTCCGCCGTTCGGGGGACGGGGGCCTCAGCGGTTTCTGGCGCGGGCGAGGTGACGGCGGAGGAGGCGGCCCGCCGCTCCAGCCACCGGCGCAGCAGCGGGCGTACGGCCTCCCCGACCACCAGGGCCAGGACCACGTACAGCAGCAGCGCCAGCCACAGGTACCCCGGCCAGGACACCACTCGCTGGAGCCAGAACGGCGCCCCGACTCGGGCCGATACGGGCGCGGCGACGGCCAGCAGCGGAAGGACGAAAGCGGCCGCCGTCCCCGCGCGCCGCGCCGCGCTCCCGCGTACCGTCACATCACGGACAAGTCGGCGCCAGACATACCAGTGGACCCCGACGAGCAGGGCCACCACCACGACCAGTACGAGCAGAAAGATCAACACGAACCCGACAGCCCCTCACCCGTATCCGCTGTGCCCCGGCCGCCCACGGCCGTCCGACGAAACGCCTGCCGCTAGTCGCGTTCGCGACTCAATGCGCGCACGCCACGCAACCCGATGACCCCCACACCCGTCCCCAGGAGAAAGGACGTGATGGCGAGCAGCAGATGAACCCAGAAGTACCCGGTCGGGTCACCCGCGTCGTCGAAAGCGAGACCGCTTCCGTCGTTCCACAGGTTTTTGATGAAAGTGATCCAAATGAACCAACTCCACACCCCGAAGGCGAGCAGGAACCAGGACACGGGGCGGCTGAGCTTCATGGTTTCAGTATCACCGCCCGGTGGCAGGGCGGTGCGGCGGGGTGGGCGTGCCCACTTCCGACCGGTGGTGTTCGGTTCTGGCATCGCTCCCTGTACGTTCTCGTCCGTGTCTGCCTTGAAAAAGACCGTGCTGACGGTCACCGCTGCTGTGTCTCTTTCGGCTCTTCCGGTTCTCCCCCTCGTCACCGCCGCTCCCGCCCTGGCGAGCCCCGCGGTCGACAAGAAGGACGAGACCAAGAAGGAGGAGAAGCAGCCCCGGCCGCCCGCCGCCATGTCCACCGTCGGCGGGGCGCTGCTCGGCAAGCCGGGCACGCAGGTACAGCTCGGTCCCGGCGCCCCCGTGCTGCCGAAGGAGCTCACCGGCCGGTCCTGGATCGTCGCGGACGCCGAGAGCGGTGAGGTCCTGGCCGCGCACAACGCGCACTGGCGGCTGCCGCCCGCCTCCACCCTGAAGATGCTCTTCGCGGACACGGTCCTGCCCAAGCTCCCCAAGACGCAGACGCACCTGGTGACCAACGCGGAACTGGCCGACCTGGGCGAGGGCTCCAGCCTGGTCGGGATCAAGGAGAAGCTCCCGTACACCGTCCACGACCTGTGGCTCGGTGTCTTCCTGAAGTCCGGCAACGACGCGGTGCACGTCCTGTCCGCCATGAACGGCGGCGTGCTCAAGACCGTCCAGGACATGAACGACCGCGCGGCCGAGCTCCAGGCACTGGACACCCATGCCGTCTCGCCCGACGGTTACGACGCCCCGGGGCAGGTCTCCTCCGCCTACGACCTGACGCTCATCGCGCGCAGCGGACTGCAGAACGCGGACTTCCGGGAGTACTCCTCGACGCCGCGCGCCTCCTTCCCGGGCGAGCTGAAGCCGGGCAAGAAGCGCGAGATGTTCGAGATCCAGAACACGAACCGGCTGCTGACCGGTGACTACGGCATAGCCCCGTACAAGGGCATCGCGGGCGTCAAGAACGGCAACACCACCCACGCGGGCGCCACCTTCACCGGAGTGGCCGAGCGGAACGGCAAAGTCCTGCTCGTGACGGTGATGAACCCGTCGTCGGGGGAGAGGTTCGCGGTCTACAAGGAGACCGCCCGGCTGCTCGACTGGGGCTTCGCGGCGGCCGGCAAGGTGAAGCCGGTCGGCGAGCTGGTCCCGCCGAAGTCCGCGCGGACCGGCACGGGCGCCTCGGCGGGCACCGAGCAGGCCAACCACGGCAAGGGCGGCCCGGCGAAGAACGCCTCCGCGGGAAAGCGCTCCGGCGGCATAGGCACGGCGCTGGGGATAGCGGGAGGCGCGCTGGTTCTCGTGGTCGGCGCGGCGTTCCTGGTCAACCGGAAGTGGCCGCTCCGCCGGGCGCGCTAGCGGTGGACGGTGCGGCGGGGGCGCCCCTGGTCCCGCCGTCGCTCACCTCCCGGCGGGTGTCCCCGCCGTCGCTCACCTCCCGGCGGGTGTCCCCGCCGTCGCTCACCTCCCGGCGGGTGTCCTCGCCGTCGCCCTCGTCCCGGCGGGCGTCCTCGCCGTCGCCCTCCCCCTCACCGTCGCCGTCGTCCCTCTCGTCGCCGCCGGCCTCGTCGTTCTGGCTCCCCGTCGCCGTCCAGGCCGCGCAGAACAGCAGCAGTTTCGCGGTGAAGTTGAGCCACAGCAGCAGCGCGACGGGCACACCGAACGCGCCGTACATCGATTTCGCGGCGACCCACCGCATATAGCCGCCGAGCAGCAGTTTCAGCAGTTCGAAGCCGACGGCGCCTATCACCCCCGCCACCACGAGGCGGCGGCGCGGCGGATGGACGCCCGGCAGCAGCGTCAGCAGATAGAGCAGCAGCAGGAAGTCGGCGAGCGCGCCGACAAGAAGGGCCGCGATCTGCAGCAGCGCCCCGCCCGCGCCGCCGTGGTCGACGCCGAGCCGGTCCGCGCTCCAGCCGACGGCGGTGGAGCCCAGCACGGAGGCGGCGAGCGAACCGAGCGCGGTCGCCCCGAGCCCGAGCAGGACCACCGCGTCCTTGGCCTTGCGCAGGAAGGGATTCCCCTCGTCCTCGTCGTCGGCGTCCCACACCGCGCGCAGGCAGTCCCGCATCGAGCCGACCCAGCCGATGCCGGTGAAGAGCAGGACCGCGCCGGCGACGAGCCCGACGGTTCCCGCATTGGCGACGAGCGCGTTGATGTCCAGCTGGTCGGAGATCCCCGGCACCTGCTCGGAGATCTTCCGCTGGATCTCGTCGAGCTGCTTCTCGCTCAGCAGCGCGGCGCCGAGTGCCGCGCCGACCGTGATCAGCGGGAAGAGCGCGAGGAAGCTGATGAAGGTGATGGCGGCCGCCAGCCGGGTCCAGTGGGCCCGGTCGAGGGTCTCGTACGAGCGCCACGCGTGGGTACGCATGAGCCGCCCGACGACGGGTCCGACGACGGGGAGCCTGATCAGCCAGTCCATGACGTACGCCTACCACGCTCGCCGAAAACCAGGCTTCGCGTGCCCCAGAAACGCAGGCAGGTGGCGAGGGCCATGCCGATGCCGAGCCCGGAGACGGTGTCGGCGCGGCCGGAGGTGAGGCCGAGGCCGTAGTGGGAGACGCCCACGCAGAGCAGCTGGACGAGCGCGCCCGCGACATTGACGGCGAAGAAGACGGCGTATTCGCGCAGGCCCACGCCTCTGCGGCCGTACGTCCCCAGGGCGTTGCCCAGGTAGGCGACGGTGCACCCGCCGAGGAAGGAGAACGCCTTCGCGGCGATCGGGTCCTGGCCGAGCGGGCCGCGGAGCCAGACGAAGAGCGCGAGATCGGCCGCGTACGCGCACAGTCCGGCGGCCGCGAATCCGGCCACCTCCCGCCGGTGCGGCGTCGGGCTCACAGGTCGGCGACCGCCATGCCGTACATCGCGGCCCAGGCCAGACCGATGACGGCCAGCGGCCGGTCGCCCAGGACGACGTCCTCGGGGGCTCCGGCGGTGCCCCGGTCGGCGAAGACCGCGTACCGCAGGACGGCGAGGATGAAGGCGATCATGGAGAGCTGACGCCAGGGCAGCAGCGAACCGTTGGCGGTGCCACCGCTCTCCAGAGCCCACAGGCAGTAGCCGAGGACGGCGACCCCGGCGGCCAACTGCCAGACGAAGCGCAGGTATCCGGTGGTGTACTCGGTGAGCAGCGCGCGGGTCGCGCCCTTGCTGTGCGCCAGCTGCACGGCCTCCGAGTACCGCTTGGCGGCGACCATGAAGAGCGCGCCGAACCCGGTGGTGATCAGGAACCAGCGGGAGAGCGGGATGCCGAGGGCCAGTCCGCCGATCATCGCGCGCATCAGGAAGCCGGTGGTGACGACGGCGAGGTCGACGACCAGGACGTGCTTGAGGCGGACGCAGTAGGCGAGTTGCATGGCGAGGTAGGCGGTGAGCAGCGCGGCCGTCATCGGGTTGCACAGGACGGCGGCGGCGGCCGTCGCCGCGAGGGCGAGGAGTGCCCCGGCGGTGTACGCGACCGGCACGGGGACGACGCCGGCCGCCACGGGCCTGCGGCACTTGACCGGGTGGGCCAGGTCGGCCTTGGCGTCCCGCGCGTCGTTGACGAGGTAGACGGCGGCGGCCGCCGCCGTGAACAGCGTGAAGACGAGCGCCAGTTGACGTGCGGTGGTCCAGGAGACCAGCTCGCCCGCGGCTGCGGGCGCGGCGACGACGAGAACGTTCTTGATCCACTGCCGGGGCCGTGCGGTGCGGACGAGACCGAGGCACAGGACGAGGGCGGCCCGGCAGCGCGACCGGGGCCGCGCCGCCGCACCGCGCGCCGACGCGGGCGCCTCCAGCAGCGCGGTGTTCCGCTCAGGCATGTGGCCACCTCGCCCCGGCGGGGGCCGTCCACCCGGGCGCCCGCGCCACCGCTCCCGCTCCGGCGCCCGTGCCCGTGCCCGCGCCACCGGAACGCAGCCAGCCGCCGCCCAGCGTGGCCAGGGCGCCGCCCAGGAGCGCCCCCGCCGCCACATCCGTCGGATAGTGCACGCCGACGACGAGCCGGGAGAGGCACATCGCGGCCGCCAGCGGCGGGGCGAGACGGCGGCCGGCCGGGCCGAGGGCCGCGAAGACGACCGCGGCTGCGGCCGCCGACGCCGCGTGGGAGCTGGGGAAGGAGTGACGCCCCGCGGTGCGTACGAGGGGCTCGTACGCGGTCGGTTCGGGGCGGGGACGGCGCACCATCCGCTTCACGCCCATGCTCGCCAGATGCGCCGCGCCGATCAGCGCCGTACCGCGCAGCCACGCGCCGCGCCGCTGCCGGTCGGCCGCGGCGCGCGCCAGGCCCACCGTGAGCCACAGCGCCCCGTGTTCACCGCTGAGCGAGAGCGCCCGGGCGGCCGCGGCCACCCCCGGCCGCCGGCCGCAGCCGCGCAGTGCGGCGAGCAGCCGGTGATCGGCGCCCGCACAGTCGACGTACCGCATCCGCCACCCCTTCCGTCCCCGCGCCCGATGCGCGCCATGGGCCAGGGGCGAGGATGGCTCGGGGGCGGGCAGACGGCACGTCAATCTTTCCTGACACTCCTTTAATCACCCATTTCGGCGAGCCCCGTAACAAACCCGGCAAAAAGCTCACACGTGGCTATACGGTCACAACCATGGCTGCCGACACCCCCACCGACGCCGCCCCTGAGGCCGTCTCCGTGACCGGCTGGGGCCGTACCGCCCCCACCGTCGCGCGCGTCGTCCGCCCCCGCACGTACGAGGAGACCGCCGCCGCCGTCCGCGCTTGCGGGGTCGCCGGCGCCCGCGGGGGCATCGCCCGGGGCCTCGGCCGCGCGTACGGTGACGCCGCCCAGAACGCCGGCGGCTCCGTCCTCGACATGACACGCCTCAACCGCGTCCACTCGGTCGACATGAGGAGCGGCACCGTCGTCTGCGACGCCGGAGTGAGCCTGCACCGGCTGATGGAGGTGCTCCTGCCCCTCGGCTGGTTCGTACCGGTGAGTCCGGGGACCCGGTACGTCACGGTCGGCGGTGCGATCGCCGCGGACATCCATGGCAAGAACCACCATGTCTCGGGCTCCTTCGCCCGCCACGTACGCTCCCTGGAACTGCTCACCGCCGACGGCTCGGTCCATACGGTCGTCCCCGGCACCGACCTCTTCGACGCAACGGCGGGCGGCATGGGCCTCACCGGTGTGATCCTCTCGGCCACCGTCCAACTGCACCGTGTCGAGACGTCCTTGATGTCCGTGGACACCGAACGGGCCGACGACCTCGACGACTTGATGGCCCGGCTCACCGCCACGGACCACCGGTACCGCTACTCGGTCGCCTGGATCGATCTGCTGGCGCGCGGCGCCGCACTCGGCCGGTCCGTCCTGACCCGGGGCGAGCATGCACCGTACGACGCGCTCCCTCCGCGTGCCCGGCGCTCCCCCCTCGCCTTCCACCCGGGGCACCTGCCCCCCGCCCCCTCCGTGATCCCGGAGGGACTGCTCGGCAGAACGACCGTCGGCCTCTTCAACGAGCTCTGGTACCGCAAGGCCCCCCGGAAGCGGACCGGCCGGCTCCAACGGCTCTCCACGTTCTTCCACCCCCTGGACGGTGTGCCGCACTGGAACCGCGTCTACGGCCGGTCCGGCTTCGTCCAGTACCAGTTCGTCGTCGGCCACGGCCACGAGGACACCCTGCGCCGGGTCGTCCGGCGGATCGCCCGCCGCGGCTGTCCGTCGTTCCTGGCCGTGCTGAAGCGGTTCGGCGAGGCCGACCCGGGCTGGCTCTCCTTCCCCATGCCGGGCTGGACGCTGGCCCTGGACATCCCGGCCGGCCTGTCGGGGCTCGGCGCCTTCCTCGACGAACTCGACGAGGAGGTCGTCGCCGCGGGCGGCCGGGTCTATCTGGCCAAGGACTCCCGGCTGCGCCCCGAGCTCCTGCGCTCCATGTATCCGCAGCTGCCGCGATTCCGCGAGCTGCGGGCCGAGTTGGACCCGCACTCGGTCTTCACCTCGGACCTCTCCCGCCGCCTCGCCCTCTGAACGATCCCCATGCGGAGATCCCGACGCAGAGATCCCGACGCAGAGATCCCGACGCAGAGATCCCGACGCAGAGATTTCGACGAGGAAACCCCGATCATGAAGGAGACGCCGCTCATGAAGGACGCCTTCGGTGCCCCGCAGTCCCTGCTCGTCCTCGGCGGTACGTCCGAGATCGGCCTCGCCACCGCCCGCCGTCTGATCGCCCGCCGCACCCGCACGGTCCTGCTGGCCGGACGTCCCTGCCCCACCCTGGAGTCCGCCGCGTCCTCGCTGCGCGAGCTCGGCGCGGACGTCCGTACCGTCCCCTTCGACGCGCTCGACACCGCCACGCACGAGGAGCGCCTCACGAAGCTCTTCACCGACGGCGACATCGACATGGTGCTGCTGGCCTTCGGCGTCCTCGGCGACCAGGCCCATGACGAGGCCGACCCGGCCGCCGCCGTCAGGGTCGCCCAGACCAACTACACCGGAGCCGTCTCCGCCGGGCTGATCTGCGCGAAGGCGCTCCAGTCGCAGGGGCACGGCTCCTTGGTGGTCCTTTCGTCGGTCGCCGGGGAGCGGGCCCGCCGCGCCAATTTCATCTACGGGTCCTCGAAGGCCGGCCTGGACGCCTTCTGCCAGGGCCTCGGCGACGCCCTCTACGGCACCGGTGTGCACGTGATGATCGTCAGGCCCGGTTTCGTACGGACGAGGATGACGGCCGGCCTGACGGAGGCGCCCCTGGCCACGACCCCGGAGGCGGTGGCCACGGCGATCGAGCTGGGCCTGCGGCGCCGCTCGGAGACGGTCTGGGTACCGGGGGCGCTACGCGTCGTGATGACGGCGCTGCGGCACCTGCCGAGGCCGCTCTTCCGCCGCCTGCCGGTCTGAGGGCACGGCGGCGGGGTCCACGCGGGCTTACGGGGCGGTGAAGCTGGCCGGCGCGTCGACGGGGGTGCCCTGCGCCGGGACGCCGGTCACGGGCCGGCCACCGCCGAAGTCGTACGACTGGAGCTTGCGCCAGACGCCGTCCGGGCCCTGCTCGTAGAGCGCGAAGGACGTGCAGGACCACTCCGCCGCGAACTCGGACAGCTCCTCGTAGGCCCGGTCCATCGCCTCCTCGGAGATGCCGTGGGCGACCGTCACGTGCGGGTGGTAGGGGAACTGCAGCTCCCGCACCAGCGGCCCGGAGGCGTCACGGATCCGCTTCTGGAGCCACGAGCAGGCCGCCGCGCCCTCGACGACCTGGACGAAGACCACCGGCGACAGCGGACGGAAGGTGCCCGTACCGCTCAGCCGCATCGGGAAGGGGCGGCCGGACGCCGCGACCTCGGCGAGATGCGCCTCGATCGCGGGCAGGTCCGCCGCGTCCGCCTGCGTCGGCGGGAGGAGGGTGACATGCGTGGGGATGCCGTGCGCGGCAGGATCCCCGAAGCTCGCGCGCAGCTCCTGGAGCAGGCTGCCGAAGGGCTCCGGGACCGCGATCGAAACGCCGAGCGTTACGGTCCCCACGTCGTTCTCCTCAGTCATCGGTGACGGGTCACACAGCCGCCAGTGTGGCGCCTGCGCGTCCGGGAGGCCAGGGCCCTTGGGCCCCACTCCGGACTCAGTGCTTCGCGGGCAGGAAGCCCACCTTCTCGTAGGTCTGGGCAAGGGTCTCGGCGGCGACCGCGCGGGCCTTCTCCGCGCCCTTGGCCAGGATGGAGTCCAGCGTCTCCGGGTCGTCCAGGTATTCCTGCGTACGGGTCCGGAAGGGAGTGACGAATTCCACCATGGCGTCGGCGAGGTCCGTCTTCAGCGCACCGTACATCTGGCCCTCGTACTGCTTCTCCAGGTCCGGGACGGTCGTACCGGTGAGGGTGGACAGGATGGTGAGCAGATTGCTGACGCCAGGCTTCTCCACGGGGTCGAAACGGATCACGGTGTCCGTGTCGGTGACCGCGCTCTTGACCTTCTTCGCCGTCGCCTTCGGCTCGTCGAGCAGGTTGATCAGGCCCTTGGGCGTCGACGCCGACTTGCTCATCTTGATCGCCGGGTCCTGGAGATCGAAGATCTTCGCCGTCTCCTTGAGGATGTACGGCGCCGGGACGGTGAACGTCTCGCCGAAGCGGTGGTTGAAGCGCTCGGCGAGGTCGCGGGTCAGCTCGATGTGCTGGCGCTGGTCCTCGCCGACCGGGACCTGATTGGCCTGGTAGAGCAGGATGTCCGCGACCTGGAGGATCGGGTAGGTGAACAGGCCGACGGTGGCGCGCTCGGCACCCTGCTTGGCGGACTTGTCCTTGAACTGCGTCATGCGGCCGGCCTCGCCGAAGCCGGTCAGGCAGTTCATGATCCAGCCGAGCTGGGCGTGTTCGGGGACGTGGCTCTGGACGAAGAGGGTGCAGCGCTCGGGGTCGAGGCCGGCGGCCAGCAGCTGGGCCGCCGCGAGGCGGGTGTTCGCACGCAGGTCGGCGGGGTCCTGGGGAACGGTGATCGCATGTAGGTCCACGACCATGTAGAAGGCGTCGTGGGTCTCCTGCAGGGCGACCCACTGACGCACCGCACCGAGGTAGTTGCCGAGGTGGAACGAGCCTGCGGTGGGCTGGATTCCGGAGAGCACACGAGGACGATCAGAGGCCATGCTCATCATTCTCTCAGGTGTGGGAACCGAACCCGGACTGCCGGTGTATCGAAGGTGTGAGCACGCGGAGGACGCCGCAGCGTCGTCGGCGGGGCCGCGGTGATCGCACGCGTACGCGCCGGGGAGGCGGAGGCTTGCGCCGAGTTGGTGCGTCCCCCACACGGGTGCGGCACTGAGAGCGGCCGTGGCGTGCGGAGCCGGTGCGGACGCGGAGGACGTGGTGCGGCAGGCCTTCTCCGAGGCGTTCTGCTCGCCGGGGCGGTTCCGGGACGGCTCGGCGTTCCGTCCGTGACTGCTGCGGATCATGGTCAATGAGACGAGGAACACATAGGCCGCGCGGCCCTGCGGCAGCGGGCCGTCGCCGGCCGGGAGGCGGATCTGCTCGTGCTCCGAGCCGCTGAGGCCCGTGAGCCCGGTGTGACCCGTGAGGCCTCAGGGGGACACCCATGAGGCCCCACGGAAGAGGCGGCCGGTGATCAGGCGGGCAGGCCCGGGGCCGGGAAGGCGGACATCAGGTCGGCGACCTCGGCGCGGATCCGGGTCAGGGCGTCCTCGTCGCCCGAGCCGGCCGCGGTGACACCCCGGTCGATCCAGTCCGCGACGGTGGCCATGTGCTGGGTGCCGAGTCCGCGCGAGGTGAGGGAGGGGGTGCCGATACGGACGCCGGAGGGGTCGAAGGGCTTCCTCGGGTCGAACGGGACGGTGTTGTAGTTGACGACGATCCCGGCCCGGTCGAGGGCCTTCGCGGCCACCTTGCCCGGGACGTCCTTGGGGGTGAGGTCCATCAGGATCAGGTGGTTGTCGGTGCCGCCGGAGACCAGGTCGAAGCCCCGAACCAGCAGTTCCTCGGCGAGCGCCTTGGCGTTGGCGACGACGGAGTGCGCGTACTCCCGGAAGGAGGGCCGGGACGCCTCGTGGAGGGCGACCGCGATGGCGGCGGTGGTCTGGTTGTGGGGGCCTCCCTGGAGACCCGGGAAGACCGCCTTGTCGATGGCCTTGGCGTGCTCCTCGCGGCACATGAGCATCGCGCCGCGCGGCCCGCGCAGGGTCTTGTGGGTGGTCGTCGAGATCACGTCGGCGTGCGGCACCGGCGAGGGGTGGGCGCCACCGGCGATGAGTCCGGCGATGTGGGCGACATCGGCGACGAGCACCGCGCCCGCCTCCTGGGCGATCTCCGCGAAGGCGGCGAAGTCGATGGTGCGGGGCAGCGCGGTGCCGCCGCAGAAGATGACCTTGGGGCGCTCCTTGAGGGCGAGTTCGCGCACCTCGTCGAAGTCGATGAGCCCGGTGTCCTGGCGTACGCCGTACTGGATGCCCCGGAACCACTTGCCGGTCGCCGAGACGCCCCAGCCGTGGGTGAGGTGGCCGCCCATGGGGAGGGCCATGCCCATCACCGTGTCACCGGGCTCGGCGAAGGCGAGATAGACGGCGAGGTTGGCCGGGGAGCCCGAGTAGGGCTGCACATTGGCGTGGTCGACGCCGAAGAGGGCCTTGGCGCGCGCGATGGCGAGGACCTCGATCTGGTCGATGTTCTGCTGGCCCTCGTAGTAGCGCCGGCCGGCGTAGCCCTCGCTGTACTTGTTCTGCAGGACGGTGCCGGACGCTTCGAGGACGGCGTGCGAGACGTAGTTCTCGCTGGGGATCAGCCTGAGCGTCTCGGCCTGCAGGCGCTCTTCGGCGCCGACGAGCGCGGCGAGCTCGGGGTCTTCCGCGGAGAGGGCGGGGTGGTGCGCGGGAAGGTCGTTCATGGCGTTCCTCCGGGCGATGCGGTGGCTCCCGGGGGGTCTGACGCGGCACACCCACACGGGACGGATCCCAGGGTGCCCAGGCGGGCGGCACCTCGTGCGGTTTGCCGCGCACGGCTTCCCCGGGGTTTCTTCCCCGTACGCCAGTCGCCGTGCGTGTTTCCAGCCTAGCGGGCGAGTCGTCATCAAGGTTTCCTCGTCCAGCATCCGAGCGACGATAGAAAAGGGCACCACTCCCGCACCCAGCCGCAGGACGAACGGAGATCCCGTGTCGAGAACACAAGACGCGATCGCTTCCGCGGAGGCGCACAGCGCACACAACTACCACCCTCTGCCCGTCGTCGTCGCCTCGGCGGACGGCGCCTGGATGACCGATGTCGAAGGGCGCCGCTATCTCGACATGCTCGCCGGATATTCGGCGCTCAACTTCGGACACGGCAACCGCCGGCTCGTCGACGCGGCCAAGGCCCAGCTGGACCGGGTGACCCTCACGTCGCGCGCGTTCCACCACGACCGGTTCGCCGAGTTCTGCGGCAGGCTCGCGGAGCTGTGCGGCATGGAGATGGTGCTGCCGATGAACACCGGGGCGGAGGCGGTGGAGACCGCCGTGAAGACGGCCCGGAAATGGGGGTACCGCGTCAAGGGCGTGCCGGACGGCCAGGCGAAGATCGTCGTCGCGGCGAACAACTTCCACGGGCGGACGACGACGATCGTCAGCTTCTCGACGGACGCCGAGGCGCGGGCGGACTTCGGCCCGTACACGCCGGGCTTCGAGATCGTCCCGTACGGCGACCTGACCGCGCTGGAGACGGCGGTCAGCGCCAACACGGTGGCCGTGCTGCTGGAGCCCATCCAGGGCGAGGCCGGGGTCCTGGTGCCTCCGGCCGGCTATCTGGAGGGGGTCCGTCGCCTCACCCGCGAGCGGAACGTGCTGTTCATCGCCGATGAGATCCAGTCGGGTCTGGGCCGGACCGGGAAGACCTTCGCGTGTGAACACGAGGGCGTGGTCCCGGACATGTATGTGCTCGGCAAGGCGCTGGGCGGCGGTGTGGTGCCGGTGTCGGCGGTGGTGTCGAGCGCCGAGGTGCTCGGGGTGTACCGGCCGGGTGAGCACGGTTCGACCTTCGGCGGGAATCCGCTGGCGTGCGCGGTGGCGCTGGAGGTGATCGCGATGCTGAGGACCGGCGAGTACCAGCAGCGGGCTACCGAGCTCGGTGACCATCTCCACCGTGAGCTGGGCCTGCTGGTGGGCGGCGGTGCGGTGGAGGCCGTGCGGGGCCGCGGACTGTGGGCGGGCGTCGACATCGCCGCGAGCCGGGGCACGGGCCGGGAGATCTCGGAGAAGCTGATGGACCGCGGGGTCCTGGTGAAGGACACCCACGGCTCGACGATCCGGATCGCCCCTCCGCTGGTGATCAGCAAGGAGGACCTGGACTGGGGGCTCGATCAGCTGAGGGCGGTGCTGGAGGGCTGAGGCGGGCGCGGGGCCGGCCCCCCTGCTGGGGGAGCCGGCCCCGTGGGCCGCATGGCAGGGGGCGGCCGGGCGGCGTCAGAGGATGACGTGGGGCAGGAAGCGGGCGTACTCGTCCGTGATCAGCCCCGCCGACTCGCGGATACCGAGCCCCGCCGCCTCGTCCCCGACGACCCACGCGCCGAGTACGACACGGTTGCCGGCGAAGTCGGGCAGCGGGGCCAGCTCCTGGTAGCAGACCGGCTCGTCCCGCACGACGCGGTCCCCCGCCGGGTCGGCGCCCGGCGCGTGGACGGTGACGCCCGCGCCCTCGCGGCCGAGCAGCGGCTTGGCGACGTAACCCGAGGTGACGGCCAGGTCGCGCGGGCCGTCCAGGTGGGCGGCCAGCAGGTTCGGGTGCCCCGGATACAGCTCCCAGAGGACCGCGAGCAGCGCCTTGTTGGAGAGGAGCATCTTCCAGGCCGGCTCGATCCAGCAGGTGGTGCCGGTGCCGCCGCCGTTGTCGAGCGTGTCCAGGACGTGCGGCCCGAACCGGTCCGTGACCAGCCACTCCCACGGATAGAGCTTGAAGCAGCTGCGGATGAAGCGCAGCCGGTCGTCGACGAAGCGTCCGCTGAGCCGGTCCCAGCCGATCTGCTCCATGGACAGCGCCTCGGTGTCGAGTCCGGCCTGCTGGGCGGTCTCGCGCAGATACGCGACCGTCATCAGGTCCTCGCCGAGCTCGTCCCCGTCGGAGTGCGCGAAGTGCACCGGGCCGGGCGGCAGCAGGGCGGACTGGCGCTTCCAGGCGTCGACGAGCCGCTCGTGGAGCGAGTTCCACTGGTCGGCGCCCGGGAAGCGTTCCTCCATCCAGAACCACTGCGGGCCGGCCGCCTCCACGAGCGAGGTGGGCGTGTCGGCGTTGTACTCCAGCATCTTGGCCGGCCCCGTACCGTCGTAGCGCAGGTCGAAACGGCCGTAGAGGGAGGGGAGTTCGTCCCGCCGGTGCCAGGACTCGGCGATGAGCGAGGCGAGCCGGGGGTCGGTGATCCCGAGGTCGGCGAAGCGTTCCCGCTCGACGATATGGGCGGCCGCCGCCAGGCACATGGCGTGCAGTTCCTCGACGACCTCCTCCAGCGCCTCGACCTCGGGCAGGGTGAAGGAGTAGTACGCGCTCTCGTCCCAGTAGGGGCGCAGGGAGCCGTCGGGGTAGCGGGTGAGGGGGTAGACGAGCCCCTGCTCCTCGACGGTCCGCTGCCAGCCGGGGCGGGGTTCGATGGTGTGCCGTTCCATGCCGACGCGGCTCGCTCAGCCGCCGCCGGAGCCGGACCCGGAGCAGCCGAAGCCGCCCCGGTCGACCGCCGTCTTGTCGAAGCTGCCGCCGTCGACCCGGTCCCCGCTCACGCTGCCGCCGTAGTAGTACGAGCCACGGGGGGTGCTGCTCCCGCTGCCGCTGCCGCTACCGCTGCACTCGTAACTGGGCAGCATCTCCCGGGTGAGCGGGTCGACGCACCGCTTGTCCGGTTCGGAACCACAGGCGGTGATCGTCGCCGCGAGCACCCCCATGCCGCCGAGCACCACCGTGCTCGACCTGAGCCTGCGCATGTGCCGCCCTTCCGCTTCTTTCACGTACTCGACCAACCGTTCGCACACCCTAGAGGGCAGATCTCCGCGCCCTTGCGCCCGGTCCGCGAATGATCCGTGAATGATCCGGGACTAAGGTCGCTTTGTGTTGTTGGGGATGGTTTGCGCACTGGCTTCCGCGGTCTGCTTCGGCACGGCCTCCGTCCTGCAGGCGATCGCCGCCCGCGCCGCGAAGCCGGGCAGCGGCTCCGGGGTCGACCTGGCGCTGCCCGTCCGCGCGTTGCGGCAGTGGCGCTACCTGGCCGGACTCGGGCTGGACGGCATCGCCTTCGTCCTGCAGATCGTGGCGCTGCGGACGCTTCCCATCTACGCGGTGGGCGCGGCGTCGCCGCGAGCCTCGCGGTGACCGCCGTCGTCGCCTCGCGTCTTCTGCGGGTCAGGCTGAGCGCCGGCGAGTGGGCGGCCGTGGTGGTGGTCTGCGCCGGGCTGGCGATGCTCGCCTTCGCCTCCGGCCCGGAGGGCGACCGGCCGGGGTCGGCGGCGCTGCGCTGGTCGATGCTCGGGACGGCGTTCGGGATCCTGCTGATCGGCGCGGCGGTGGGCCGGCTGCCGGAGGGGCCCCGGGCGCTGCTGCTGGGACTGTGCGCCGGCTTCGGGTTCGGGGTGGTCGAGGTCGCGGTCCGGCTGATCGACTCCTTCGACCTGGCGAATCCGGCCATCTACGCGCTGATGCTCGGCGGCAGTGTGGCGTTCCTGCTGCTCACCTCGGCGCTCCAGCGCGGCTCGGTGACGACGGCCACGGCGGGCATGGTGCTCGGCGAGACGATCGGCCCCGCGGTGGTGGGTGTGGGGGGCGACCGCACGCGCGAGGGCATGGCCTGGCTGGCGGTCACCGGTTTCGTGGTCGCGGTGGCGGGCGGGCTCTTCCTGGCCCGCTTCGGCGAGCCACCCGCGCCCGAACCGGTCCCTGCACCCGGGCCGGCACCGCCCCCCGGCCCTCATCCACGCCGGCGCCCGAGACCCCGGACGGTCCGGAGGAGAAGTAGGGCTTCAGGGGAGCACCCGGCACAGCGCGTCCAGCGCACCCGCCCACCCGCTGTCCGTCGGGGTCGCGTACCCGACGACCAGGCCGTCGCGGCCCTGCTCCACCGACGGGTGGCGGAAGCGGTCGACGCCCATCAGGGCCAGCCCCTGCCACGCCGCGGCCTGGATCACCGCGCGCTCCGTTCCTGGCGGCAGGTCCAGTACCGCGTGCAGACCGGCCGCGATCCCGCTCACCCGGATGTGCGGGGCCCGTTCGGCCAGCGCCTCCACCAGCTGGTCCCTGCGGCGCCTGTACTTCAACCGCATCCCGCGCACATGCCGGTCGTACGCCCCCGACGCGATGAACTCCGCCAGCGTCAGCTGGTCCAGCGCGCTCGACACCCAGTCGACGGTGCCCTTCGCCTCCAGTACGTCGCCGACCAGATCCTCCGGCAGCACCATCCACGCCAGCCGCAGCCCCGGCGCCAGTGACTTGCTCGCCGTCCCCATGTAGACGACGCGCTCCGGATCGAGGCCCTGGAGCGCGCCGACCGGCTGGCGGTCGTAGCGGAACTCGCCGTCGTAGTCGTCCTCCAGGATCAGACCGCCCGTCGCGCGCGCCCAGTCGACGGCGGCGGCACGCCGGTCCGGGGGCAGCGCGCCGCCGAGCGGAAAGTGGTGGGCCGGGGTCATCAGTACCGCGCCCGCCGCCTTCATGCCGCCCAACTGGTCGGTGCGAGTGCCCAGTTCATCGAAGGGAAGGGCGGGCAGCCGCAGGCCGGCCTCGATGAGAAGGTTCCAGTGCACATCGAGTCCGTACGACTCGACGGCCACCTCCCGCATCCTCCCTCTGCGCCCCGCGGGCACGGGGTGACCGCCGGCGCGCAGCACCTTGCCCATCAGCATCAGCCCGTGGACGAAACCGGAGCAGATGACGATCCGGTCCGGACTCGCGTGCACACCGCGCGCCCGGGCCAGATACTCGGCGAGGACGGTCCGCAGTTCGATCCGGCCGCGCGGATCCCCGTAACCGAAGGCCTCGTGCGGGGCGTTGGTCAGGGCCCGCCGGGCCGCCTTGAGCCATTCGACGCGCGGGAAGGAGCCGACGTCGGGGGTCCCGGGGCGCAGGTTGTGGGTGGCCCGGCCCGGCGACGGGCGGGACCGGGGCGGCGCGGGCGCGGGCCTGCGCGGCGCGGCGCGCCGGGCCACCCGGGTGCCGGAGCCCTGCTGCGCGACGAGCCAGCCCTCGGCGACCAGCTCCGCGTACGCGTCGGCGACGGTGTTGCGGGCGATCCCCAGGTCGGCGGCGAGCGAACGGGACGACGGCAGCCGCGTCCCGGGCGCGAGGCGTCCACTGCGCACGGCCTCACGCAGGGCGTCCATCAGCCCCGCCCGCAGCCGGGGTCCACGCAGCTCAAGATGGAGGTCGGCCCCGAAAGTGGCCCAGTCATTCGCCATGAAGGTGGACCATACTCCTGCGCCACGCGCGCCATACGGTCATTCTCATGACCACGACCCACCCCGCACACGGGAACACCGCTGGCGAGAAGACCGCTGACGAGAAGGCCTACGCCCCCGAGCACACCCCCCGCCTCCCTCTCGCCACGCTGGCCCCGGAGTTCTACCGGGCGATGATCCGGCTCGAGGCGGCCGCCGCGAAGGGTCTGGACCCGGTCGTGTACGAGCTGGTCAAGATCCGGGCCTCGCAGATCAACCACTGTGCCTTCTGCCTCGACATGCACACCAAGGACGCGCTCGCGGCCGGTGAGTCGGTGGAGCGGATCGTCCAGCTCTCCGCCTGGGAGGAGTCCGAGCACTTCTACACCGAGAAGGAGCTGGCGGCGCTCGCGCTGACCGAGGCGGTCACGGTCCTGACGGACGGTTTCGTGCCGGACGAGGTGTACGAGAGGGCCGCCCAACACTTCGAGGAGGCCGAACTCGCCCAGCTGATCGCGGCGATCACGGTCATCAACGCGTGGAACCGCATCGGTGTGACCGCCCGGACGGTCCCGGGCCACTACACCCCGGGCATGTTCAAGAACTGACCCTCCAGAAGTGCCGGACCGGCCGGCCCGTGGAGGGACCGCCCGCCCGGCCGTCCGGCCGCCCGACCCAGTAAGGACCGCGCACCGACATGCCGTCCCGTACCGACCGGCTCTCCGCCGGCGTCTACCACGCGCTCGCCGCCGCGGGCGCCGCCGCCAAGAAGGGCCTCGGCGATCCGGTCCTCGTCGAACTGGTCATGCTCCGGGCCTCGCAGATCAACCGCTGCGCGTTCTGTCTGGACATGCACCTGGCCCTCGCGCGTGAGAACGGCGAGTCCGAGCGGCGGCTCGATCTGCTCCAGGTCTGGGAGGAGACGGACGGCGTCTTCACCGAGCGCGAGCGCGCCGCGCTGGCGCTGACCGAGGCCGTCACCGTCCTCACCGAGGGATTCGTCCCGGACGCCGTCCACGAGCGGGCCGCCACGCACTTCGAACCGGCCGCACTCGCCCATCTGATCGCCCTGATCGTCGTCATCAACGGCTGGAACCGCCTCATGGTCGCCCGCCGTACACCGCCCGGAGGACTCGTATGGCAGTGACCCAGGACCGCGGCGTGAGCGCCGTCGAGGTGTTCCGCGCGCTGCACCAGGGCCGGGCGGCCGACGACCCGTTGGTCCTGCCGGGCCCCTGGGACGCCGTCAGCGCCCGCCTCTTCGCGGACGCCGGCTTCCCGGCGCTGGCGACGACCAGCGCCGGGGTGGGGGCCTCACTGGGGTACGAGGACGGCGCGATCCCCGTCGACGAGATGTTCGCGGCGGTGACCAGGATCGTCCGCTCGGTCTCCGTACCGGTCTCGGCGGATCTGGAGCACGGCTACGGACTGTCGCCGAAGGAGCTGGTGGCCCGGATCCTGGAGACGGGCGCGGTCGGTGTGAACCTGGAGGACTCGGAGGCCGGAAAGGGACTCAAGGACCCCCGGGAGCACGCGGACTGGCTGGCGGCGGTACGGGCCGAGGCCGGTGACGCGCTCTTCGTCAACGCCCGCGTCGACAGCTTCGTGCGGGGCGTGTCCGACCCCGCCGAGGCCGTCGAGCGGGCCCGGCTCTATCTCGCGGCGGGCGCGGACGGCGTCTTCCCGATCATGGCTCCGACGGACCGACTGCCGTTCCTTCGCCAGGAGATCGGCGCTCCGCTCAATGCGTTCGCGCTGCCCGGCGGCCCTTCGCCGGCCGAACTCGGCCGGCTCGGCGCCACACGGATCACCTTCGGCCCCGGCCTGCTGCGCCGCGCGACGGCGGCGCTGCGTGACATCGCGTCGGAGTTCGCCCCCGCGTAGGGACGTGCGTCAGTCGTCGGCGGGCTCGTCCTGCACCCGGAGCCCGGCGACCCACAGCGGCATCAGCCAGTGGGTGACGAGCGCCCCGAAGAGCACGGGGAAGACCATCCCGTCGAAGGTCAGTCCCGCGAACCAGGCCGCGGCGCCGACGGCCGCCGCGGCCGCGCCGAGCACCCAGGTCGTGATCCGGTGCGCCAGGGCGCGCACCTTGTCGCGCTCGGCGAGCTGGCGTTCGTCGAGCATCCGGCCGCGCAGTTCGAGCAGGCCCCGGGTGGAGCCGTTGATGACGCCGGTCGCGACGACCCACGGCAGCAGCAGGCCGAGCATGGCGAAGGCGGGCCACATCGCGTCGCTGCGGACCAGCTCGATCCAGACGACGATCGAGGCCGCTGTCAGCGCGATGTGGACGCCGACGGCGGTCCGCCGGCGGGCGGCGGTGGCGTAGAACGCCGCGCCCTCGCGGTTGTTCATAAGTGCGTACATGCGACGGTCGAAGCGGGTCGCTCCGCTCGTGCCCGAGGTCGTCCCCGTGGTCAGCATGGTCATTTCCTCCCGTAGACCTCATCGGTGAGCGGCTGGAACGGCTCCAGGGAGAACAGCGCCTCCACCGGCAGACCGAAGTACTGCGCGACCTTCAGGGCCAGGTCGAGGCTCGGGTTGTACTGGCCGCGCTCGATGTAGCCGATGGTCTGGTAGTGAACCCCCACCGCCTCGGCGAGAGCCTGACGCGACACCTTCCGCTCGGCCCGCACCACGGCGATCCTGTTGTGCACCTGCTCGCTCATGTATAAGAAGTACTACATCCGAGAGCAGATGCACAACAGGGCGGGGGGAAACAGCGCGTGTGGGGCGTTCCTAGCCGTGGGTCTCCTGGCCGTGGGGCCGCCTGCCGCCGAAGGCCGCCAGCGTCCGCTCCAGCAGCGGCAGGGCGCCCACCACGCGGCGGGAGCGGATCAGCGCGTCCCAGGCGGGCTCGAACTTCTTCCAGCCGCCCGCGTATGCGAGATGCCTCAGCCGCTCGTGCGGACCCGGCTGGGCCGACGAGCCCCGCCAGATGTTCCGCCACCGGTAGAAGTCGCGGTACGCGCGCCAGTAGCCGTCCTCCAGCTGACGCGCGGTCATCCCCTTGGGCCGGTAGACGACATGCCGGGTGTCGTACAGGTCCCAGTCCCGGTGGACGATCCGGTCCTCGGCCTCCATCTGCTTCCACAGCCCGGTGGACGGATAAGGGGTCATGATGTGGAACGTGGCCGTCTCGATGCCCTGCTCGACGGCCCACTCCACCGTCCGGTCGAAGACGTCGGGACCGTCCTGGTCGAGGCCGAAGACGAAGCTGGCGTTGACCATGACACCGGCGTCATGGAGTCGGCGGACGGCGGCCGCGTAGTCCTTGCCGATGTTCTGGTTCTTCCGGCGCTCCGCGAGATTGGCGCTGTTGACGGTCTCGAAGCCGACGAACAGGCTGCGCAGTCCCGCCTCCACGGCGCGCTCCAGCAGCCCCGGCTGGAGTACGGAGTTCACGGTCCCCGCCGCCTGCCACAGCCGCCCCATGCCCGCCATCCCGTCGAACAGCGCCTCCGCGAACCGGCGGTTGCCCAGAAGGTGGTCGTCCAGGAAGTACAGATGCCTGCCCGGCAGCCGGTCGATCTCGGCGAGCGCGTCGTCCACGGCCTGTGTGTAGAAGGACTTGCCGCCCTCGAAGAAGGCGTCCTTGTAGCAGAAGTCGCAGTGGTGGGGGCAGCCGCGCGAGACGACGATCGAGTTGGGGACGAGGTAGAGCCGGCGCTTGATCAGGTCACGCCGTACGGGTGGAAGGCCGGCGAGGGTGCGCAGAGTGGAGTCGTAGCGCCGGGCGGGCGCGCCGTCCCTGAAGTCCTTCAGGAACCGCGGCCAGGTGTCCTCGCCGGGACCGGTGAAGATCGTGTCGGCGTGCGCGGCGGCCTCGTCCGGGAGCGACGTCACGTGCAGCCCGCCCATGGCCACGTGCGCGCCCCGGGCACGGAAGTGGTCGGCTATCTCGTAGCCCCGGCGGGCGGAGGTGATGTACGGCTGGACGACCAGCAGGTCGGGCGTCTCCAGGGCCTCGATGTCGACGCGCTCCACATGCTCGTCGTGGAGCGTCACCTCGTCGCCGGGGTCCAGATAGCCGGCGAGGGTCGCGAGACCCAGCGGCGGGAAGAGCGAGTACTTGATGGGCCGGAAGAGCGGGCTGGTCGCTTCTGTCAGGGCGGGAAGGATCATCATCACGCGCATGACAACCGAGACTGCCGGAACGCCCTGTCCAGTTCCGGACACGCGACCGCCCCCGGCAGCGGGGCTGCCGGGGGCGGGACGAAACCGGACTTGCCGGACTCGGATCAGACCGAGCGCCGGGCTCAGATGAGGCCGAGCCCGCGCACGGCGTCGCGCACGACTCCCCAACGCTTCCCTCGCACCGCACGGCCCCGAGAGGGCCACGCGGGCATCGAGAAGCTGCGCCGGCCTCCGGCCGACTTGAGCGCTGGGCTCAGATGAGGCCGAGCCCGCGCACGGCGTCGCGCTCCTCGGCCAGTTCCTGGACCGAGGCGTCGATGCGGGCGCGCGAGAACTCGTTGATGTCCAGGCCCTGGACGATCTCGTACGAGCCGTTCTTCGTGGTCACCGGGAAGGAGGAGATGAGGCCCTCCGGGACGCCGTACGAACCGTCCGAGGGGATGCCCATGGAGGTCCAGTCACCCTCGGCGGTGCCGTTGACCCACGTGTACACGTGGTCGATCGCGGCGTTCGCGGCCGAGGCGGCCGAGGACGCGCCACGGGCCTCGATGATCGCGGCGCCACGCTTGGCGACGGTCGGGATGAAGGTGTCGGCCAGCCACTGCTCGTCGTTGACGACCTCGGCGGCGTTCTTTCCGGCGATCTCCGCGTGGAAGATGTCCGGGTACTGGGTCGCCGAGTGGTTGCCCCAGATGGTGAGGCGCTTGATGTCGGAGACGGCCGCGCCGGTCTTGGCGGCCAGCTGCGAGATCGCGCGGTTGTGGTCCAGGCGGGTCATCGCCGTGAAGCGCTCGGCCGGTACGTCCGGGGCCGCGGCCTGGGCGATCAGGGCGTTGGTGTTGGCCGGGTTGCCGACGACCAGGACCTTGATGTCGTCCGCGGCGTTGTCGTTGATGGCCTTGCCCTGCGGCTTGAAGATGCCACCGTTGGCGGAGAGCAGGTCACCGCGCTCCATGCCCTTGGTACGGGGGCGGGCGCCGACGAGCAGCGCGACGTTGGCGCCGTCGAAGCCGACGTTCGGGTCGTCGGTGATCTCGATGCCGCGCAGCAGCGGGAACGCGCAGTCCTCGAGCTCCATGGCGGTGCCCTCGGCGGCCTTCAGCCCCTGGGGGATCTCGAGGAGGCGCAGCTTGACCGGCACGTCCGCGCCGAGCAGGTGGCCGGAGGCGATGCGGAAGAGCAGCGCGTAACCGATCTGGCCGGCCGCGCCGGTGACGGTGACATTCACGGGAGTGCGGGTCATGGCGATCTCCGTAAGACAGCTGGCGGTGGGGGTCCCTGCCCCTGGTGCTGGACATCTCCCATGATCGATCGGTGTCTCGACGTGAAGAGATATCCAGCGGTCAGGCTATCCGACCGTGGGCGGGTCCAACCCCCACCCCCTTGTGGGACGGCTCACTGCCACCCCACTGCTTCACGGCTGGGGCCTGGTTCCCCGTCAGCGGGGGCCGGGGCGTTGGTGCGCGGGGCGTCGGCGCGCAAGGGGCGGGGCGCAGGGCATGAGGGCGCAGGAAGTCGGTGCGGCGCGCCGGGTCGGGGTGTTGGGCGTCAGGGCGCGGGGCGTTGGGGGGGCGGCGCGCCAGGTCGGGGCGTTGGGCGTTCCGGGCGCGGGCGTTCCGGGGGGCGGCGCGCCGGGTCGGGCCGGGGCGCCGGGGCGTGGCGTCAGCCGGTCGTGCAGCCCTCCGGGCCCGCCGCGAGCCTGGCGCAGGCGCGCGCGTCCGCGCCCGAATCCACCGCCAGCATCGGGGTGTAGGCGCCGCCGTCGCCGTCCACGACACCGCCCCGGATCCTGCCGCCCACCGTGATCCGCACGGTGTCGCCGGGCACCGCCCCGCTGATACGGGCCCAAGCCGCCCCGCACGCCCCGCTGTGACGGACCTCGACGAGGGCCGGGCCGACCCGCGTACTGGAGACGGTGGTGGCGAACTCCCCGCCGCAGCCCATGGTCGCGGGGTCCCGGCCGTCACAGGCGCCGCCGGTGCACTTCACCCCGGCCGGGAGCGGCGGGCCGCCGGTGGCGGACGCGGAGGCGGAGGGAGACGCGGAGGGGGACGGCGGCTCGGCGGCCTTCCTCCCGCCGTCGGAACCGTCGCCGGCGGTGCCGGTGTCTCCCGGCCCGCCGAGGTCGGTGGCCAGAACGGCCGCGGCGACCACGAGCAGGGCGCCGACGACGCCTGCGAGGAACATGACGGCTTTGCGCCCGTCCTCGGCACCGAGGCCCCGACGAGCTCGGGTGGGCGCCGCCGCCGGTGCGTCCCGCGCCCGGGAGGGCGGTTCGGCGTCCATGGTCGCGGCGTCCCGTGTACGGGAACGGCTCCAGGCGCGCTCCGCCTGCTGCCACATGGCCATCACATCCGCCGGCGCGGCGCCGGTGACTTCGGCGAGCGCCAGGATCGCGGGCCGGGGTGCGAGCAACCGCCCGTTCAGATAGCGCTCCCAGGAGGTTCTGCTGTACCCGGTTCTGTCCGCGACGGCGGCCAGACTCAGCCCGCTGCGGTCGACGAGCCTGCGTAACTGGTTCGCGAACTCCCTGGCCTGTGGATCGAGTTCTTCAGGCAGCGCCTTCCAGCGAGGCATCGCTTCCCCCTCATCCCCCACCGTCCCCAGCCCGCGGTTTCCGCGTACGGGCTTCCGCGTGCGGACTACCCAGAGGGACACCCGGACTCAGGATGGCAGGCACAACCAGGGGGGCGCACCGGGGCATTCGGAACAGAGCGACGCTCTCGCGCGCCCCCTGCATTGGTTGCACACCTGCCACACGATCCCGGAATGGTCACTTCCGCGCCACAGGCCCCGGACGAACCTTGAACCGCTTTGGCGCGTGCATGACTCTTGATCGCAGACGGCGCCCGTCCTCCCTCGGGGGAGGGGACGGGCGCCGTCGGCGCGACGCGCTAGGTGACGGTCACATGGAGGGCGTCCTCCAGGAACGGAATCTCCAGCCACGGCCGCGGCTGCAGCATGAGGGCGAGGAGCACGATGATCACGCCCATGAGTCCGTACGTGACCATGTCGGTGAAGCGTGAGCGGACCGCGAGCATGCCGACGGACGGCAGGGTGCGGCGCATGACGGCGCCGGTGAGCAGGGCGACGCCGATGAGGATGGCCCCGACCCGGAACGCCTGAGGGAACGGATCCGTACCGACGATCAGCAGTCCCAGTCCGGTCATCCCGAGCACGGTGAGCAGCGGCCACTGCCGCGCGGGAGCGGGCGCGTCCCCAGGGGCAGCCCGCCCGCCGCCTTCGGGCCGGGCGGTATCGGTGGTCACCGCCGGCGGCCGACGGGACTTCCCGGAGGCGGCGGTGGCCCCGAGGAGCTCGACACGTCCGGCGGTCTCGTGACCGGTCCCGTCGGCCTCGGTGGACCTCTCGGGTTCACGGCCGGACCCGTTGACCTTTGCGTGACCCTCGGCTTCACGGCCGGACTCGCGGGCCTCGGCGCGGCCCTCGACTTCACGCTCGGACTCGCGGGCCTCGGCGCGGCCGGACCCGATCACCTCGGCGCCGTCCTCCCGGACGGGTCCGGTTCCGGCGGAACCGCTCCCGTCCGCGTCGGCAGCCTCATCCGGCTCCGGCTCCGGCTCCGGTTTCGGCTCAGGCCCCGGCGCCGGCTTGTCGGCGCCGGTCTCGGGGCCTCCGGCCGGATCGTCCGCGCCGTCCGCGCCGTCCGCCCGGGGCGTCCGCGCGGAGTCCGCTTCGTCGTTCGGCCGTACGCCCATCAGCGGCACCCTTCCCCGGTTTCCGACACCGTTCCCGTTCCCGTCACCGTCACCGTTCTCGTGTCAGCTCGTCGCCGCGCTCGCGCGCTCCGCCGCCTCGACCACGTTCACCAGAAGCTGCGCGCGGGTCATCGGACCGACGCCGCCCGGGTTCGGGGCGACCCAGCCGGCCACCTCGGTGACACCCGGGTGCACATCGCCGACGATCTTCCCGTTCTCGTCCCGGCTGACGCCGACGTCGAGCACGGCCGCACCCGGCTTGATGTCCTCGGGCTTGATCAGGTGCGGTACGCCCGCCGCGGCGACCACGATGTCGGCCTGACGCAGATGACCGGCGAGGTCGCGCGTACCGGTGTGGCACTGCGTGACCGTCGCGTTCTCGGACTTACGGGTCAGGAGCAGCGGCATCGGACGGCCGATGGTGATCCCGCGGCCGACCACGACGACGTGCGCCCCGGCGATCTCCACACCGTGCCGGCGCAGCAGGGTGACGATGCCGGCCGGGGTGCAGGGCAGCGGCCCGGTCTGGCCGATCACCAGACGGCCGAGGTTCGTGGGGTGCAGACCGTCGGCGTCCTTCTCCGGGTCCATCAGTTCCAGTACGCGGTTGGTGTCGATGCCCTTGGGGAGCGGCAGCTGCACGATGTATCCGGTGCAGGCCGGGTCCTCGTTGAGCTCGCGGACGACCGCCTCGATCTCCTCCTGAGTGGCGGAGGCGGGCAGTTCACGCTGAAGGGAGGCGATGCCGACCTGCGCGCAGTCGCGGTGCTTGCCCGCGACGTACTTCTGGCTGCCGACGTCGTCACCGACGAGCAGCGTGCCGAGCCCAGGGGTGATGCCCTTGGCCTTGAGGTCCGCCACACGGGCGGTCAGGTCGGACTTGATCGCGGCTGCGGTGGCCTTGCCATCGAGAATCTGGGCGGTCATGACCCCATCCTCCCGGATGACCCCTCCCTTGTTCCAATTCGTGGTCACCGACAGGAACACGAGGTTGCACTTGCACAACGCAGAGCGATACCGACTGGACAAAAAGTCGACGTTAAGACGACGATGAGCGGCGCAGTGCCGCGGGCAGTGCCGGGGGGCAAACTGTTCACTTCATAAAGATCCTCCGCGCGGGCCGCGTCGTCCCCGCACAACCCACGGAGGAAACCCGCATGAGCTTCGGCGACCCGAACAACCCTTACGGCCAGCAGCAGCCTCCGCAGCAGCCGCAGCCGGGCTACGGCTACCCGCAGGACCAGTACCAGGGCCAGCAGCCGGGTTACGGCTACCCGCAGGCCCCGCCGGTCCAGCAGCCGTACGGCGCGGGCTACCCGGGCGTCCCGACCGAGATGCCCGGTGGTGTGAAGGCCGCCCGCATCATGCTCTACATCCTCGGCGGCTTCCAGGTCCTCGCCGCGATCGCCATGGTCGCCCTCGGCGGCTGGGTCGCCGACCAGATGGCGAACTCGTCCGAGCTCGGCTCCGACGGCGACACCGCCGCGACCGCGATGACCGGCGTGATGGTGGTCGCGGGCATCCTGACGCTCGGTGTGGCCCTGTGGGCGATCCTGACGGCTGCGAAGTTCCGCTCGGGCGGCAACGGCATCCGCATCTCGGCGATCGTGTACGGCTCGCTGACGGCGCTGTTCAGCCTCGTCAGCCTGCTCGGCGCGAACGTCTTCGCGCTGATCAGCCTCGCCCTGGGCATCCTGATCATCGTCTTCTGCGCCAAGCAGGAGGCCTCCACCTGGTTCCAGCGCCCGCGCCACTGACGCACGGACTCCCGCCGGAAAGCACGAAGGCCGCAACACCCGCCTCACGGCGGGGTGTTGCGGCCTTCGCCGTCCAACTCGGGGGACTAGTGGAAGAAGTGGCGCGTGCCCGTGAAGTACATGGTCACGCCGGCCTTCTTCGCCGCCTCCACGACCAGCTCGTCGCGGACCGAACCGCCGGGCTGGACCACGGCCTTGACTCCGGCCGCGGTGAGGATCTCCAGGCCGTCCGGGAAGGGGAAGAAGGCGTCCGACGCGGCGTACGAGCCACGGGCCCGCTCCTCGCCGGCCCGCTCCACCGCGAGCTTCGCGGAGTCGACGCGGTTGACCTGGCCCATGCCGACGCCGACGGAGGCGTTGTCCTTGGCGAGCAGGATCGCGTTCGACTTGACGGCGCGGCAGGCCTTCCAGGCGAAGGCGAGCTCGGCGAGCTCGGCGGCGGAGAGCGCGTCGCCGGTGGCGAGGGTCCAGTTCGCCGGGTCGTCGCCTTCCGCCTGCAGACGGTCGGTGACCTGGAGCAGTGCGCCGCCGTCGATCGGCTTGACCTCGACCGGGTTGGCCGGGGCGCCCTCGGCGCGCAGGACGCGGATGTTCTTCTTGCGGGCCAGGATCTCGACCGCGCCGTCCTCGTACCCCGGAGCGACGATGACCTCGGTGAAGATCTCGGCGACCTGCTCGGCCATCGCCACGGACACCGGGCGGTTGACCGCGATCACACCGCCGAAGGCCGACAGCGGGTCGCAGGCGTGCGCCTTGCGGTGGGCCTCAGCGACGTCCTCACCGATCGCGATGCCGCACGGGTTGGCGTGCTTGATGATCGCGACGCACGGCTCGGCGTGGTCGTAGGCGGCGCGGCGCGCGGCGTCGGTGTCGGTGAAGTTGTTGTACGACATCTCCTTGCCGTGCAGCTGCTCGGCCTCGGCGAGGCCGCCCGTGCCGTCGACGTACAGCGCGGCGCCCTGGTGCGGGTTCTCGCCGTAGCGCAGGACGTTGTCGCGCACGTAGGTGGCACCCAGGAAGTCGGGGAAGCCGGAGTCGTCGGCGGCGGCGTAGTCGTCGGCGAACCAGGAGGCGACGGCGACGTCGTACGCGGCGGTGTGCTGGAAGGCCTCGGCCGCGAGGCGCTTGCGGGCGCCCAGCTCGAAGCCGCCCTCACGGACCGCGGTGAGCACGTCCGCGTACCGCGCGGGGCTGGTGACGACGGCGACGGAGGGGTGGTTCTTGGCGGCGGCGCGGACCATCGACGGGCCGCCGATGTCGATCTGCTCGACGCACTCGTCCGGGGTCGCGCCGGAGGCGACGGTCTCCTTGAACGGGTACAGGTTGACGATCACCAGGTCGAACGGCTCGACGCCCAGCTCGGCGAGCTGCCGGCGGTGGTCCTCGAGGCGCAGGTCGGCGAGGATGCCGGCGTGCACGCGCGGGTGCAGCGTCTTGACCCGGCCGTCCAGGCACTCGGGGAAGCCGGTCAGCTCCTCGACCTTGGTGACCGGGACACCGGCCGCGGCGATCTTGGAGGCGGTGGAGCCGGTGGAGACGAGGGCGACACCCGCCTCGTGCAGGCCGCGGGCCAGCTCCTCCAGGCCGGTCTTGTCGTAGACGCTGACGAGTGCGCGGCGGATGGGGCGCTTCGTACCTTCGGCGGTCACGGGATTGATACCTTTCGTCCCTCAATGCGGTAGCCGTGCCGGGCCAGACGCCCCACGACCTCGACGAGCAGCGAGCGCTCGACTTCCTTGATGCGCTCATGGAGAGCGGCTTCGTCGTCCTCTTCCCGGACCTCGACCACGCCCTGGGCGATGATCGGGCCGGTGTCGACGCCGTCGTCGACGAAGTGGACGGTGCATCCGGTGACCCGCACGCCGTAGGCGAGTGCGTCACGCACTCCGTGGGCACCGGGAAAACTGGGGAGCAGCGCGGGATGCGTATTGACGATCCGCCCGCCGAAACGGGAGAGGAAATCCTTCCCGAGGATCTTCATGAAGCCCGCCGAGACGATGAGGTCCGGCTCGTACGCGGCGGTGGCCTCGGTCAGCGCGCGGTCCCACTCCTCGCGGGTGGGGTGGTCCTTCACCCGGCACACGAAGGTCGGCAGCCCCGCCCGCTCGGCCCGCTCCAGACCGGCGATCGCGTCACGGTCCGCCCCCACGGCGACGATCTCGGCGCCGTATCCCTCCGGCCCTCGCGGGTCGGAGGCGATGGCGTCGAGCAGTGCCTGGAGATTCGTACCGGACCCGGAGACCAGGACGAGGATGCGGGCGGCGGCCACGGGGAAACTCTTTTCGCGTTGCGGTACCGCGTGATCGCGGCGGTCTGAGCAGCTGTCCGAGCGACTGTGCGAGCGGCGTCCGGCAGCGACGGGCGGCGGTACTGGTGGGGGCATGTGGCTTTGTGTGGTCATACGAACGAGACGCGTCCCGCGATACGGGGAACTCTACGAACGGTCCGACCGTCAGCAACGATACCGGCACACCGAGCGGCCCCCACGGGACGGGGGCGTGGCCGGGGGGTAGCGTCTGGGGACAGAGCCCGTACCCGTATGGACGGACACGACGACAGAAGACCCGGTTGCGCGGGGTCTGAGGGGAAGACGTTCACCACATGCCGGACCGACGCCGCCGTACGGCCATCCCATTCCTGCCGCGGGAACGCCAGTCGACGGACGACAACAATCCGTTCGCACCGCCGCCGGAGGGCAGGCCGGACCAGCCCTGGCAGCCGCGCCGCCCGGAGGGCACCCCGGGCTCGCCCGACTCCCCCGACTCGGACAGCTCGGGCTCCCCCGACTCCTCGGGGAACGGCAGCCGGTGGAGCCCCCGCCAGCCCGGCCGCTCGACCGACGGCTTCGGCCGCCGCCCGGAGCGCCAGGACGGTGGCGGCACCGGCGGCGGACAGGACGGACCCGGCCTCCGCTGGGACCCGACGGACCCTGCTCAGCGACGGGCGCGGTACGCGCTGCTCGCGGGCATGTGGGCGTTCTTCTTCGCCATCTTCGACCTCTCCGAGATCGCCCTGCTGCTGGGCGCCCTGGCGCTGTACTGGGGCGGCAGCTCCCTGCGCGCCAAGCCGAAGGCGCCCAACCCGGCCGCGGGCACCCCCGCGCCGGCCGCCCCGGCCACGACCCGTCCGCAGCGGACGGCCGCGATCAGCGGCCTGGTGACGGCGGCCCTGGCTCTGGCCATCGTGGCGGCGACCTTCACGATCCAGTCGGTCTACCGGGACTACTACACCTGCGTGGACGACGCCCTGACCAGGAGCGGCCAGCTCGCCTGCAACGACCTGCTGCCGAAGCCGCTGCGCGACGTCTTCGGCGTTCAGGAGTAGCCCGGCGGGAGCGGGCTGTGCCTTACGGAGCCTCAGGAGGTGCGAGGTGTCCGGGGAGTTCAGGCAGTTCGGGCAGTTCGGGCAGTTCGGGGAGCGACGGCGGTTCGGAGAGTTCTGCCGGTTCCGAGCTCTCCGGCGGTTCGGCGGGGCGGGGCGGCCGGTCGGGTCGGGGCGGCCGTGAGTCCGGGGAGACGCCCGGGTCCCGGGATGTCTCCCACAGGGCGGGGAAGAAGTCGTACCGCTCGAAGTCCTCGTCCTCGCCGCCTTCCCGGTCGTCGTAGAGATCGCCGTCGTCCGCGTCGGAGTGGGCGTTCGCGTCGGAGTCGGTGTTCGCGTCGGCGTGGGAATGGGAGTCGTACGAAGCCGTCCCGCCGGCTGCCGGCCCGGCCCGGCCCGGGAGCGGTGGCATGGCCGGGAGGGGCGGTACGGCGAAGTCGAGTTCTGCGCCCCGGGCATGGGCGCGGGCCCGCCACGCGTCGAGGGCGAGGGCCAGCGGCAGACCCACCACCGCCGTCCACAGCGCCGCCGCCGCACCCGTCAGCCAGCCCACCGGACCCAGCTCCGACAGCCGGCCCACGCCCAGCGCGCCGCTCGACAGGGACGCGACAACCGCTGTCGCCGCCCCGCACATCCCCGCCCCCAGCAGCGCGGTCACCGCCGTCTCCCGCGCGCCCCCGAGCTCCCGCACCTCGCCGCGGGCCGTCCACCACGCCAGTACGATCCCCGCCGTCACCGGGATCGCCGCCGCGGCCCAGTGCGGCCAGCTCGCCGGGCCCTCCCCCGGGAGCGCGGCCAGCAGGGGGAAGGGCGGCAGGACGGCAGGCCCCGCGAGGGCCAGCGGGGTCGCCGTGACGCCCGTACCGAGCGCGAAGCCGGGCCCGAGTCCGTACGCCGCCGCCCAGACCGCCGCGTTCGGCATCAGCGCCAACGCCAGCAGCCCGACGGACAGCCGACCCGACCAGTCACCGGCCAGCTCCGAGAAGGACACCTGCGCGGCGTCCGCGTGCCACCCGAGCGACGCCAGGACCAGCACCGCGCCTCCGCCGACCAGCGTAAGGAGCGCCGCGGCGGCGGACCGCGCCGCCCTGGCGACCCGTGTACGGGCCAGTCCTACGCGCAGCCGCTCGGGAAGCCACCGCGGCAGGGGCCCTCGCGGCCGTCCGTTCGCCGTCCAGACACCCGCGGCTGCGGCGGGCACGACGACCGCCGGGATCATCAGCAGCGCACTGAGGGGGTCGGCGGCCGGCGAACCCCCCGACGAGTACCCCACCGTGGCCGCCGCGACCAGCAGATAGCCGGCGGACACCGCGCACAGCGCACCGCGCGAGGAGGGCGTCGGCCGCCCGTCCTCGGGCTCCAGAGCGTCCCGCGCCGCCCGGTGCGCCAGCCAGGCGGGGAGGGCGACGAGCAGCAGTGGCACCACGCCGAGCGGGGCGGGCACCCCGGAGAGCGTGTCGGTACGGACGAGGTCCACGCCGTGCGCCAGGAGCCACAGGCCGGCGGCTGTGTGCAGCGCCTCGCCGGGACCGCTGTCGGGGTACGGGGAACTGATCCACAGCGCGATCACCAGGACCGCGAGCGAGCCGAGTCCGAGGCCCGCCGCGACGATCCCCCGGACGAAGGAAGCGGCCAGCGCGGCGGAGCGGCCGCCCACGGGGGCCGACGGCAACGGCGGGATGTCCTGGCTCACTTGGGTCACGCGCCCATGCTGCCAACGACACGCGCTTTTCCGTCGTAACAGGCAAACAGCCGTTGTGTCGCTCAATATACGTTTATGTACTTTTTCGCCCAGCGTGTCGCCGTGGGGGGTCGTCCATGACACGGCCCACCCCCTCCACCTCCGCCGCCTCTCTGCCTCCCCCGAAGGAGCGGCGACGGCTGCGCGAGGCGAAGTCGATGAGCGAGAAACAACTGGCCTCCGCGATCGGCGTCACGCGCTCCACCGTCAAGGCCTGGGAAACCGGCCGCGCGGTGCCGCGCGGCCGCCAGCTGGAGGCCTACACGAGGCTGCTCACCGAGGCGGCTGCGGAGGACCTGGCGGCGGAGGTCGAGCCTGAGGCCGTGTCGGAGGTCGTGTCTGAGGCCGAGGAGACGCGCGAGGCTCCTGAAGCCCGGGAGAGCGAGGAGACCGAAGAGACCGGGGAGATCCACGAGATGCAGAAGGCGCAGGATACGAACGAGGCGTGCGAGACGGACGAGGCAGAGGAGTCGCAGGGGTCGCACGAACCGGAGCAGTCAGAGCAATCAGAGCAGTTGGAGCAGTCGAAGGAAGCGAAGGCGAGGGAGTCGGAGCAGGCGGAAAAGGACGAACCTCCGCTCCCGGAGCTCGCCCCGGACCCCGTCGCCGTCGCCGTCGCGATCGCCGCCCAGAAGCCGCAGCCCCTCACCCCCGAACAGGCCTTCGACGCCCTCTACGCCTACGCCGCCCCCGCCCTCGTCCACCAGACCTACCTGCTCACCGGCCGTCGCCGGCTCTCGCGCGAGTCCGTCGAGTACGCCTTCCACCTGGCGTGGCAGCGCTGGCCGGAGGTCGCCGTCGACCGGGATCCGGCCGGCTGGGTGCGGGCAGCGGCCCATGAGTACGCCGTGTCGCCCTGGCACCGTTTCCGCCGCGCCCACCGGCACCCCGACTCCCCGCCGACGGCACCGGACCGGCGCGAGCTGCTGATGGCGATCCTGGACCTGCCGCCGTCGTACCGCCGGACGCTCCTTCTCTACGACGGCCTCGGCCTGGACCTGCCCGACATGGCAGCCGAGACCGAGGCGAGCACCCCGGCCGCCGCGAAGCGCCTGCTGCACGCCCGCCAGGCCGTCGCCCAGCGGCTGCCCGAGCTCACGCACCCGGAGGCGCTGCACCGGCGGCTGTCCGCGCTGGTCGCCGAGGCTCCGACGGCGACGATCGCGCCGGCCCGGGCCGTACGAACCGGCAGTGAGCGCAGGACGAGGATGTGGACTCGCGCCGCCATCTGTCTCACGGTCGTGATCATCGGCGCGACGGCCTTCACCGTGGCCACCGCGCCGACGGCGTATCTGCCGCCGCTCGCCCCGCCCGAGGCCGTCGGCGGAGTGCCGGTGCGCGGCGGTCCCGACCAGCTCACCAAGGAGGACGAGTTGCTGCGCAAGAAGCTGCGCGAGGAGCCGATGAACGGCCCGGAAAGACTGGTCCCCGACCCCCGCTGAGGCACGCGTCCGCGCCGGCGCGGGCGCCGTGCGGACGCGAATGGGCCCGCGCCCCGGCTGACCGGGGGCGGGCCCATTCGTGGGTCAGGCAGCTCAGCCCGCGAGGATCGCGCGCGCCAGCTTGGCCGTCTCGGTCGGCGTCTTGCCGACCTTGACGCCCGCGGCCTCGAGGGCCTCCTTCTTCGCCTGGGCGGTGCCGGAGGAGCCGGAGACGATGGCGCCGGCGTGGCCCATGGTCTTGCCCTCGGGCGCGGTGAAGCCCGCGACGTAGCCGACGACCGGCTTGGTGACGTTGGCCTTGATGAAGTCGGCCGCACGCTCCTCGGCGTCGCCGCCGATCTCGCCGATCATCACGATCAGGTCCGTCTCCGGGTCCGCCTCGAACGCCGCGAGGGCGTCGATGTGCGTCGTACCGATGACCGGGTCGCCACCGATGCCGACGGCGGACGAGAAGCCGATGTCACGGAGCTCGTACATCATCTGGTAGGTCAGCGTGCCCGACTTGGACACGAGACCGATGCGGCCGGGCTTCGTGATGTCGCCCGGGATGATGCCGGCGTTGGACTGGCCGGGGGTGATCAGGCCGGGGCAGTTCGGACCGATGATCCGGGTCTTGTTGCCCTTGGCCTTCGCGTACGCCCAGAAGGCGGCGGAGTCGTGGACCGCGATGCCCTCGGTGATGACGACGGCGAGCCCGATCTCCGCGTCGATCGCCTCGACGACGGCGGCCTTGGCGAAGGCCGGCGGCACGAAGAGGACGGAGACGTCCGCGCCGGTCTTCTCCATCGCTTCCTTGACGGAGCCGAAGACGGGGACCTCGGTGCCGTCGAAGTCGACGGTCGTGCCGGCCTTGCGGGGGTTCACGCCACCGACGATGTTGGTGCCGTCACCCAGCATGAGCTTGGTGTGCTTCATGCCCGTGGCACCGGTCATGCCCTGGACGATGACCTTGCTTTCCTTGGTCAGGAAGATAGCCATGGTGTTCTGACCTCGTCCCTTACTTCGCAGCCGCGAGCTCGGCGGCCTTGTCGGCCGCGCCGTCCATGGTGTCCACGCGCTGGACCAGCGGGTGGTTGGCGTCCGACAGGATCTTGCGACCCAGCTCCGCGTTGTTGCCGTCGAGGCGCACGACCAGCGGCTTGGTGACCTCTTCGCCCTTGTTCTTGAGCAGCTCGAGAGCCTGGACGATGCCGTTGGCGACCTCGTCACAGGCGGTGATGCCACCGAAGACGTTGACGAACACGGACTTGACGTCCGCGTCGCCGAGGATGATCTCCAGGCCGTTCGCCATCACCTGGGCGGACGCGCCGCCGCCGATGTCGAGGAAGTTGGCCGGCTTCACGCCGCCGTGGTTCTCACCGGCGTACGCGACGACGTCGAGGGTCGACATGACCAGACCGGCGCCGTTGCCGATGATGCCGACCTCGCCGTCGAGCTTGACGTAGTTGAGGCCCTTGGCCTTGGCAGCAGCCTCGAGCGGGTTGGCTGCGTCCTTGTCCTCGAGCGCCTCGTGCTCCGGCTGGCGGAAGTCGGCGTTCTCGTCGAGGGAGACCTTGCCGTCGAGGGCGATGACGCGGCCGTCGGCGACCTTGGCCAGCGGGTTGACCTCGATGAGGAGCGCGTCCTCGTCGACGAAGGTCTTCCAGAGGGTCACCAGGATCTCGGCGACCTGCTCGGCGACGTCGGCCGGGAACTTCGCCTGGGCGACGATCTCGCGGGCCTTCTCGATGGAGACGCCCTCGTTGGCGTCGACCGGGACCTTCGCGAGGGCCTCGGGGGTCTTCTCCGCGACCTCCTCGATGTCCATGCCGCCCTGGACGGACGCCATGGCGAGGAAGGTGCGGTTGGTGCGGTCGAGGAGGTACGAGACGTAGTACTCCTCGGCGATCTCCGGAGCGGTCTCCGCGATCATCACCTTGTGGACCGTGTGGCCCTTGATGTCCATGCCGAGGATGTCCGTCGCGCGGGCGACTGCCTCGTCCGGAGTGGCGGCCAGCTTGACGCCGCCGGCCTTGCCACGGCCGCCGACCTTCACCTGTGCCTTGACGACCGAGCGGCCGCCCAGACGCGTCGTCGCCTCGCGCGCCGCCTCAGGCGTGTCGATGACTTCACCGGCCAGCACCGGTACACCGTGCTTGGCGAAGAGGTCCCTCGCCTGGTACTCGAACAGGTCCACGCGCGTCCGTCCCTTTTTCAGTGGTATCGCGGTTCGTTGTCTGCGTGGGCGTGCCGCGGAGGGCAACGTGACTGCGCTGTCACTGAGGGAGGCGTACACGGTGTCCGTGGACGCGGCATGTCCGTCCCGCAGGTTATCCCCGTGGGCCGTGGGTCCCTAAATCGCAGATCACACCTGAGCGGTGATACCGGTCACAGATCGAGCGTACGGCGGGGCGCTCCGTGAGGCACGCAGAGCAGGCCGGCAGCGGGCGTTGACGTAAAGCGCGAGGTCGGCGGGATCGTGGCGGGTGACGCGTGACATGTCCCACAGGACCGCGCCGGAGGGCGTTTTGAGCGCTTCGGGAAGGGCGCGGCTGCGGATTCCGTGCCGCCGGGAAACGGAATCCGCAGAAGGGCGGAAAGGTCGGCCCCGGAAGGACCCTGGTGGACTTGGGTGGACCCAGAAGGATCCGCACCGCCACCCCGGGGCGACGCGACGGGACGCGTACGGCGCGGCCCGTCCCGTCGCCCCGGCGACGGTCAGATGCCGTACGGCAGGTAGTCCGGGGTGACCGAGGCGACGGTGCCCTGGAGGCCGGTGGCCGCGTTGCCGGTGAGCGGGTGGACGTTGTCGTCGACGGCCGTCACGACGCCGCCCGCGAAGGGCTGGACCTCGCCGACGACACCCTGCGCGAAGCCGGTGGCGCTGCCGCCGACCCCCTGCACGACCGGCTGGACCTGGTCGACGACGGTGCCCACGACGGTCTCCACGAACGGCTGCACGGAGCCGACGACACCGCCCGCGAAGGGCTGGACCTGCGACACCACACCGCCGGCGAAGGGCTGCACCTGGCCGACGACACCCCCGGCGAGGTGCGTGGCGTCGCCGACCGCCTGGCCCGCGACGGGGAGGACACCGTCGACCGCCCGGCCGGCGATGGGAGGCAGGACGTCGGCGGAGACGCCGTCGACGATCGGCGTGGCGGCGGTGACCACGTTCTGGGCGTAGGCCGGAGCCGTGCCCAGGAGCTGGCCCGGGGCCTGGTCCAGCTCGGGAACGAACGCGGAGAGCGGGCCGAAGAGGTAGTCGATCTCGCCCTGAGCGCCGGACTGGACGTCCTGGACCTGGGACTGGGCCTCGGCGGTGGCTCCCTGGACGTGGGACCGGGCCTGGGTCGTAGCGTCCTGGGCACCGGCCCGGACGTCCGAGACGGTCGGGAGGTCGACCCGGTCCTGGACCCGGTCCTCGACCTGGTTCTGGACCGTGCTCTGCACCTGGTTCTGGACCGTGCTCTGGAGGCCCTCGGCGTGCTGGACCTGGCTCTGCGCCCCGGACGTCACGTCCTCGACGCCGCCGGTGAGGTCGCCCACCAGATCGGCTGCCGTGTCCGGCGTCGACAGCGGGACGGAGACGGGCAGCTCGTCGGCACTGGCGGCCGCCGTGCCGAGCGCCCACATGCCGGTGGCGGTGGCGGCAACGGCTATGGAGCGGCGAATGTTCTTGTTCATGCGTGCGTCGTCCTTCGAATTCGAGATTCCGGAGAGCTCTCCGGTACGGCGGGCAGACCTGTCCCGCCCCCGCGCGGCAGGTCTTGAGCGGGGAAAGGCCTGCCCTAGCCGGGGAATTCGAGGATGTCGTCGGGGCGTGCGAGAAGGGGCGCGACGGTCGCCGGGAGACCGGCTCCCCGTACGAGGCCGGCGCCCGGCCCTTCCGAGGACGAGGTGGTGCAGTGGTCGCTGCCACGCGGCGCGTTCGACTCGCTCACGCTCTGCCGCCCGGTGTTTCCACAGGGCTCGCCGGGAGCGGGCAGGGGCGGGGGTACGGGGGACGGCGCGGCGGGCGCCGGCTCGGCGACGGGCCGGTGCCGTGCCGGGTACGGGCCGTCGACGGTGGGCGCGGACGCGAACGCCCGGACCAACAGGGCCCCGGACGCGGACGTTTCCGGGCCGCGATCCGCTTCCGGCCCCGGGCCCGGCTCTCCGACTCCGGGTGAGGCGCCTGCCTCAGCCGCCGGATCGCCGTCGTCCTCGCCTCCGGTGTCCGTCCCGACCGGGATGTCGCCCTCGGGCAGGTCGAACGGCGGCTCGACGGGCGGCGTCGCGCCAGGAACGGAGGGAAAGGAGGGAACGGCCGGAGTGGCCGGAAGGGCCGCCGGGAGTTCCGCGACAGCGCCCCGTACCGACTCGACGACGGGCGTGACGACACGTTCGTCCGCGGGCTCGACGACATGCTCGCCCACGGGCCGGAGCACGGGGTCGACCACGGGGCTGACCGCGTCCCCAACGCGCCGGACACTCCGGGCCGCGGGCTCGACGACCCGCTCACCGGCCGACGAGGCCGCTTCGGCCGCGACCGCTTCCACCGCACGGGCGTCGGGTGCCGTCAGCGACGACTCCGCCGCCTGCGCCTGTCCGCCGCTGAGGAAGCCCAGGACCAACAGGCCCCCGAGGAACACCGCGACGGCCAGCGCACGCCGGGCCACCGCCCCGCGCGCGAGGCGCGGAGCGGCAACCGGCATGACAGCTGCGGCAGTCACAGTGTGTGGAACCCCTCGAAATCCGGACGCGCGGAACAAGTCCTTCCGCGGACGACGGGACGATGCTTGCACGAGCCTCCCGGGGTCACGCAAGTCCTGTGTTACTGATGGGTCACCATGTCCGGTATGGGTAGGGGCCGCTTCTCGATCGCGGCCGCCATTACTTCCGGGAAGAGGTCCGGAGTACACGCGAACGCCGGCGCGCCGAGTTCGGACAGGGCCGCCGCGTGTTCCCGGTCGTAGGCCGGCGCCCCCTCGTCGGAGAGCGCGAGCAGCGCCACGAACTGCACACCCGACGCCTTCATCGCCGCGACCCGCTTCAGCATCTCGTTCCGTATGCCTCCCTCGTAGAGGTCGCTGATGAGGACGACGACCGTGTCGGCGGGGCGCGTGATCTGCGACTGGCAGTACGCCAGCGCCCGGTTGATGTCCGTCCCGCCGCCGAGCTGGGTGCCGAAGAGGACGTCCACCGGATCGTCGAGCTGGTCGGTCAGATCGACGACGGCCGTGTCGAAGACGACGAGCCGGGTGGCGATGGAGCGCATCGAGGCCAGTACGGCGCCGAAGACGGAGGCGTACACGACGGAGGCGGCCATCGAGCCCGACTGGTCGATGCAGAGGACGACGTCCTTCTTCACCGACTGCGCCGCCCGTCCGTAGCCGATGAGCCGCTCGGGGACGACGGAGCGGTACTCCGGCAGGTAGTTCTTCAGGTTCGCCCGGATCGTGCGGTCCCAGTCGATGTCGCGGTGACGCGGCCGGCTGATCCGGGCGCTGCGGTCGAGGGCGCCGGTGAGGGTGGCCCGCGTGCGGGTGGCGAGCCGCTTCTCGAGGTCGTCGACGACCTTGCGGACGACCGCGCGCGCCGTCTCCTTGGTCGTCTCGGGCATGGCCTTGTTGAGCGAGAGCAGGGTGCCGACGAGATGGACGTCCGCCTCGACGGCCTCCAGCATCTCCGGTTCGAGCAGCAGCGTGGACAGCCCGAGCCGGTCGATGGCGTCGCGCTGCATGACCTGGACGACGGAGCTGGGGAAGTACGTCCGGATGTCCCCGAGCCAGCGCGCCACGGACGGAGCGGACGCGCCGAGCCCGGCCGACCGGTCCCGGCCGCGCTGCCCCGCTCCGCCGCCGCGCCGCTCCCCGTACAGCGCGGTCAGGGCGCCGTCCATCGCGGCGTCGGTGCCGGACAGACCGTGGCCGGTGCCGTCCGCCGCTTCCCCGCCGAGAACCAGGCGCCAGCGTCGCAGCCGCTCGTCGGTCTCCGTCGTCCCGCTCACGCCGCCACCCCCACACAGTCGTTGTCCGCCAGCAGCAGTCTCAGCACCGGCAGCACTCCGTCGGCGCGCTCCTCGTCCAGGCCGGCTCCGAAGCCGGGTGCGACGGGCTGGGCGTGGCCGGGCTTCCGTGGTCCGGCCGGGCCCCTGGCGACCAGCTCGCCGAGCGTGCGGCGGACGCCCGGTTCGTACGCCGAGAAGGTGCGGCGCAGCAGCGGCAGCACATCGGTGAACGCGCTCCCGGGCACTCCGGTCAGCCAGGTGTCGACGAGGGCGAGCAGCCGCTCGTCGTGGACCAGGAGCAACCCTCCGCCGGCGGCGCCGCCGACGAAACCCTCGATCCAGGCGGCCGCGTCGGCGGGCGGCGTGCCGGGAGACAGGGCGAGTCCCATGAGCCGGGCGGCCTCGTCCTCGGCGAGCCGTCCGTCGTCGAGGAGCAGCCGGGCGGCCCGGCCCCGGATCACTCCGGGCACGCTGTCCCGCACGGCGAGCTTGCGCAGGACGGCGCCCCAACGGACGGTCGGTCCTTCGCTGTCGGGCAACAGCGCGAGCGCCGAGTGGACGGCGTCGAGGTGTCCGCGCATCTCGGCGGCGCCGTCCGCGTCGAGCCCGGTGCAGGCGGGTGGGAGGCCGACGCAGATCCGTTCGGCGAGGCCTGCGGCCACCTCCCCGAGGGCGGCGGTGTCGGTGGACCGGACGTCTCCGTATCTCAGGGACCGGGCCAGTGCGGGCAGTGCCTGGGCGAGATGGCCGACGTCGGCGTCGAGCGCGGCCCGGTCGGCCAGCGCCTTCATGACGACCGGCAGGGCGCCCGGCAGTTCGGCGAGCAGACAGCGCTCGGCGAGCGCCGTGACCTCGGCGAGGGCGGTGGCCGAGGCGGCCTGGGACTCGGCCTTGGCGGTGGCGGCGGAGAGCACGGTCGTGCCCCAGACGCCGGCTTCGGCCACCCGGACGTGCAGTTCGGGCTCCCAGCGCAGCCGCCAGCTCTCCCGGAAGGTGCCGGTACTCGCTCGCCCGCCACCGGCCTCGCCCCAGGGAACGGAGAGCAGTCCGAGCCGGTGGAGCAGTCTGCTGCGGGCGGCGTCGGTGTCCTTGCGCAGGTCGAGATCGAGCTCCCGCTCCAGCGCTTCCGGCTTGAGCCTCAGGGTGCGCTGGAGCCGGTTCAGATCCCGCTGCAGCGGGACGGCGGGAGCCTCCGGCGGCACTTCGCCGAGGACGTCGCCGATGATCAGGCGGTCCCTGATGAGGCCGAGCGGCACGTCGGAGCCGTCGCACATGACGGCCCGTACGGCGTCGGTGGTCTCGCTCAGCCCGGCGAGGGGCCGGCCGCGCATGACGGCGAGCGTGTCGGCGAGCCGTACGGCCTCGATGACATGGGCCGAGGAGACCGGGCGGTCCTCCTCCCGCAGCAGGCCGGCGACTTTGGTCATCCAGCGCTCGACGGGCCGGTCGGGGGCGGCGAAGAGGTGTCCGTACCAGCCCGGGGAGGCGATGCCCGCGCCGTAGCCCGAGTGCCGGGCGAGCCTGCGGTGCGTCCAGGGCACCCAGGTCATCTCCACTCTGACCTTGGGCAGCCCCTTGAGGAGGGCCTTGTCCGCGGTGACGGTGGTGCGCTCCAGCAGGGCGGGCACGTGCCAGGCCCCGCAGACGACGGCGACGCCCGCGTCGCCGAACTCCTTGCGCGCCTCCCGCAGCCTCAGGCGCATATGGGCCTCACGGGCCAGGTCGCGGCCGTGTCCGCCGTGGCCGCAGGACTCCCGCAGCGCCCCCATGGCCTCGGCGATCGCGGTGAAGGGCGCGAGGGGATCGTCGTCGTCTCCGCGGTGTTCGACCACGTCCTCCCACCAGCGCTCGGGGTCGTCGTATCCGGCGGTCTCGGCGAGGACGGCGAGCGGGTCGATCCGCAGCCCCTGGTCCACCTCCTCGCCCTCGTCCCCGTCTCCCCAGGTGGGGTCGGCGGCCAGGGCCGTCGAATGGGCGGCGGGCAGATCGATGAACCGCACGGCCGCCTTGTGGTCGAGGGCCCAGCGGAGCGCCACCCACTCCGGGGAGAACTCGGCCATCGGCCAGAACGCCGCCTGCCCGGGGTCGTCCACGGCGTGCGCGAGCAGCGCGACGGGCGGGCGCATCGCCTCGTCGGCGGCGAGCCCCACCAGCGCGTCCGCCTCGGGCGGCCCCTCGATGAGTACGGCGGCGGGTTGCTCGGCCTCCAGGACGGCGCGTACGGCGCGGGCGGAGCCGGGCCCGTGGTGGCGGACGCCGAGGATCAGGGGCGCGGGCCGGCCTGTCGCGGTGGCCGTCATGCGCTCACCTCCCGGCAGGCGCGGTAGAAGTCCTTCCAGCCGTCCCGCTCCCGCACGACCGTCTCCAGATACTCCTGCCAGATGACCCGGTCGGCGGCCGGGTCGCGAACGACCGCGCCGAGGATGCCGGCGGCGACGTCGCCGGGCCGCAGCACCCCGTCACCGAAGTGTGCCGCGAGGGCCAGGCCGTTGGTGACCACCGAGATGGCCTCGGCCGTCGAGAGCGTCCCGGACGGGGACTTGAGCTTGGTGCGGCCGTCGGCGGTGACGCCGTCGCGCAGCTCGCGGAAGACCGTGACGACCCGGCGGATCTCCTCGATGCCCTCGGGCGCGGCCGGCAGTTCGAGCGAGCGCCCGAGCTGGTCCACGCGGCGGGAGACGATGTCGACCTCGGCCTCGGGGGTGGCGGGCAGCGGCAGGACGACCGTGTTGAAGCGGCGCCTCAGGGCGCTGGAGAGGTCGTTGACCCCGCGGTCCCGGTCGTTGGCGGTGGCGATGAGGTTGAAGCCGCGGACGGCCTGCACCTCCTGACCGAGTTCGGGGATGGGGAGGGTCTTCTCGGACAGGATCGTGATGAGGGTGTCCTGCACGTCCGCCGGAATGCGGGTGAGCTCCTCGACCCGGGCGGTCATGCCGTCGGCCATGGCGCGCATCACGGGGCTGGGCACCAGCGCGTCGCGGCTGGGGCCGTGGGCGAGCAGCTGCGCGTAGTTCCATCCGTAGCGGATGGCTTCCTCGGGGGTGCCGGCGGTGCCTTGGACGAGGAGCGTCGAGTCACCGCTGACGGCGGCGGCGAGGTGCTCGGAGACCCAGGTCTTGGCCGTGCCGGGCACGCCGAGGAGGAGGAGCGCGCGGTCGGTGGCGAGTGTCGTGACGGCGACCTCGACGATCCGGCGCGGTCCCACGTACTTCGGCGTGATCACCGTCCCGTCGGGGAGCGTGCCGCCGAGGAGATAGGTGGCGACGGCCCACGGTGACATCTTCCAGCGGGCGGGCCTGGGCCGGTCGTCGGCGACGGCCAGCGCCTTCAGTTCGTCGGCGAACGCGTCTTCGGCGTGCGGGCGCAGGGCCTCGGTGCCGGTGGACGGCGTGGCGGCGGCGGGCGCGTTGGGTGTGGACACGGTCATGGAATCCCCCTCCAGATCGTTGCGACCGGATGTGGGATCCACCGTGCACCATGCCACTGACAATCGGCCGTCGTCGCAGGTCGGATGGGCTTTCGGCGGTCGGGGGCGGCCGACGGAGGTCCGGGACGATCGGCGCCGAACGCGCGGCATCAGGCGCCCGGCTCGGTGGTGCTGCGCCGCGCCCTCCGGGCGGGAGTTGCCCGGAGCCCGCGGAGCCGGTCCGGCTACTCGGTGACCGGGGAGGCGGCGACGCGGCCGCCGGCCGTCGCCTTCTCGTCTTCGGGTTCATCGCCTCGCCGCCCCCGCCATGGAAAGTCGATCGACTCGGCGCTCCTGCCAGTGACTTCGCGGGTGACTTCGTACGTCTCGTTCAAGGCGGCGTGCCGTTCTTCGCGAATCCGCAGGTCAGAGCCGCTTGTCAGTGGCGACCCCTAACGTCGGGACCATGCTGCGATCTCATGGGGGAGGCCCCCCGGACCATCCGAAGCAGGGGGCGCGCTGGACGGCGGAACAGGTGCTGGCTCTGGCCCCTGACGACGCGTCGCGCAGAGCGGGAGGCAAACTCGGCACGGCCGGACCGTGGTCCGAAGCGGGCGACAGCGGCTCGGGAGCCGTCTGGGGTCTGTGCAAGGGCAGCGGCAGCAAGCCGTACCAGACCGTCGTCGACACCACGGGCCCTGCCTACAAGTGCAGTTGTCCCAGCCGGAAGTTCCCCTGCAAGCACGCGCTGGGGCTGCTGCTGCTCTGGGCGGAGGGCGAGGAGACCGTCGCCGCGGTCGCGGACGGAGACATCCCCGACTGGGCCGGGCAGTGGCTGGAGGGCCGCCGCGAGCGGTCCACGAGCAAGGAGAGGAGCGCGGCGGAGGGGGCGCCGGCCACGAGCGGCGATCCGGAGGCCGCCCGCCGCAGGGCGGAGCGCAGGGCCGCCAGAATCACCACCGGCGCCCGGGAGTTGGAACAGCGCCTCGCGGACCTGCTGCGCGGCGGACTGGCCTCCGCCGAGCAGGCGGGGTACGGCCTGTGGGAGGAGACGGCCGCCCGCATGGTCGACGCGCAGGCGCCCGGACTGGCCGCCCGGGTGCGGGAGTTGGGCGCCATACCAGGATCCGGGCAGGGCTGGCCGGTGCGACTCCTGGAGGAGTGCGCCCTGACGCATCTGCTCGACCGTGCCTGGCTGGGTGTGGAGCGGCTGCCCGAGCCCCTGGCCGCCACGGTCCGCACCCGCGTCGGGCTCACCGCTCCGGCGGACGGGCCACCGGTCCGGGACCGCTGGATGGTCCTCGCGCAGTACGACACCGCCGACGGCAAGCTCACCACCCGCCGCGTCTGGCTGTACGGACAGGGCAGCGGCCGGACCGCCCTCCTGCTGTCCTTCGGCGCGGCCGGCCGGGCACCGCAGGTGGCGCTGCCCGTCGGCGTCGTGCTCGACGCCGAGATCACCCCGCACACCGGAGCGGGACAGCTTCGGGCCGAGCTGGGTGAGCAGTTCTCCGTCCCCGTCCCCATCGGGACTCCGCCTCCGGGCGGCCGGGTCGAGGAGGCGATCGGCGCCTACGGCCTGGCGCTGCGCGAGGACCCGTGGCTCGACTCCTGGCCGGTGACGCTGACCGACGTCATACCGGTGCCGTCGGACGGCGGCTGGCAACTGGCCGACGCCGTCGGCGGATCGGCGCTTCCCGTCGCACCGGCGGCCCTCGGCAGGCCGGGGCTCTGGCGGCTCGTGGCCCTCTCCGGCGGCGGCCCGGTGACCGTGTTCGGCGAATGCGGACACCGAGGGTTCACTCCCCTCGCCGCCTGGTCCGACGACACGTCCGAGACGGTCCCGCTCACCTGACAAGCCTGGAGGATCGATGACCGGCACCACACCCTGGGAAGAGCTCGTCACCTCGGCCCTTCTCGGCACCGACCGCCGCCCGCCCGCGGCCGGATCGACGGCGCCCGGCAAGGACGCGCCCCTCGCCCTGCTCGACGCCGCCGCGCTGCACACCGTACGGCGCAGAGCGGGGCTGCGGCCCGGCGTCGCGGCGCCGGCGCCCGAACCGGCCCCGCACGATCCCCGGCCGCCGCTCCCCGAGCCGGCCCGGCGACGGCTCTCGCAGCTGCTGGCCGGACGTTCCGCTCCCGCGCCGTCCGGGGGGCGGCGCGGGGCGGCGCCCGACCTCACCGAGCTGCTCCCCCAGTGGCTGGCGGCCGCCGGCGAACACGGCTATCGCGCGCCGGCCGCCGCGCTGCCCGCCCTGCTGGACGCGGCCCGCGCCAGAACCGACCTGCGGCCGCAGGCGCTCGCCTTCGCCGGGCCGCGCGGCCTGTGGCTCGCCCGGCTCAACCCGGATTGGAAGTTCGCCCTGCGCGGCGCGTCGGGCGGCGCGGCGCTGCCCGCGCCGGAGGACGGCGAGGCGGTCCAGCGCCTGTGGGAGGAAGGCCTGTTCGCCGAGCGCGTCGCCCTCCTGACCGCCGTACGGGCCGCGGATCCGGCGGCCGCTCTCACCCTGCTGGCCACGAGCTGGGCGACCGAACGGGCCGAGGACCGGCTGATGTTCCTCGACTCCCTGCGTACCGGGCTCACCGACGCGGACGAGCCGTTCCTGGAGCAGGCCCTCGCCGATCGCAGCCGCAATGTCCGCTCCACCGCCGCCGAGCTGCTCTCCGCGTTGCCCCACTCGGCGCTCGCCCGGCGCATGGCGGAGCGGGCGGTGACCTGCGTGGGACCGGACCGCTCGGGCGACGCGCCGGCGATAGCCGTCGAGGCGCCGCACGAATGCGATGCGGCGATGCAGCGCGACGGCGTCATCCCCACCCCGCCCACGGGCCGCGGCGAACGGTCCTGGTGGCTGGGCCAGTTGATCGAGTCGGCACCCCTGGCCACCTGGCCGGCGCGGCTCGGCGGCCGTACGCCGCAGGAGCTCGTGGCTCTGCCCGTCACCGACGGCTGGCAGGACGAGTTGCACGCGGCCTGGTGCCGGGCGGCCGTTCGCCAGCGGGACGCGGAGTGGTCGCGGGCGCTGCTCGGTCCGCCCACGGCGCCCCCGGCATCCGGCCCCGGAACCTCGTCGCTCGCCGAGCGCTCCAAACTTCTGTCGATACTTCCGGCGGCGGAGCGGTCGTCTTGGGTGGCGTCGTTCATCGGCGCGCACGGTCTGTCCGAGGCGTTCCAACTCCTCGGCGTCTGCGAGGTGCCCTGGTCCGGGCCGTTGGGCCGCTCGGTCGTCGACGCCCTCGACATCGCCCGGGACGCGGGCAGCTATCCCTGGAGCTTCAGCGGGGTCATGGGCCTGGCGGAACGCTGCCTGGACCCGGACGAGGCACGTCACCTGGAGATGCTGACCGCCCTCCCGGACGAGCCGGAGGACGCCTCACCGGGCGCGGGCGGCTATTGGTCGGAGGCGTTCCAGCGCCTCGTCTCGACGCTACGACTCCGGGCGGCGATGCGGACGGAACTGGCGGGCCGCACGGACGTGGACGCGGATCCACCGGAGTGACCCGGCGGCGCGGCCCGGGCCTGCGGGCATCCGAACGCCCGGCGGCACGAGTCGCGGCCGGGGCCGGGACCAGCGGCCGGCGTGGCCGGCCGAGGCCCGGACCGGCGGAGTGCGTGCCCGGCCGGGGCCCGGACCGGTGGGGCCGGTGGGTGGCCGGGCTCGGGACCACGAACGTCCCGAACGCCCTGCGGACCCAAGTGGTCGGCCGGGGCCCGGACCGGTGGGGCCGGTGGGTGGCCGGGCTCGGGACCACGAACGTCCGAACGCCCTGCGGACCCAAGTGGTCGGCCGCGGCGGGGACCGGCGGGGCCAGTGGGCGCCTCTGCCTGTCCCGTCCCCGCCCGGTCGCCCGGCGACCGGTTACGCCTCGGCGCCCTGGCGGACGTTCGCGTTGACCCAGTCCACGATCGACGCGGTCGTCGCGCCCGGGGTGAAGATCTCCGCCACGCCCTTCTCCTTCAGAGGAGCGATGTCCGCGTCCGGGATGATCCCACCGCCGAAGACCTTGATGTCCTCCGCGTCGCGCTCCCGCAGCAGTTCGATCACCTTCACGAAGAGGGTGTTGTGCGCGCCGGAAAGGATCGAGAGGCCGATGGCGTCCGCGTCCTCCTGGATCGCCGTGTCCACGATCTGCTCGGGCGTCTGGTGCAGCCCGGTGTAGATGACCTCCATGCCGGCGTCGCGCAGCGCCCGCGCGATCACCTTGGCCCCGCGATCGTGGCCGTCGAGACCCGGCTTGGCCACCACCACGCGGATCGGACCGGTCACACCCATCACTGCCTCCGAATGCGTTCCCCGTACCTGATGCCGGGGAGGTGAACGAACGTTATCGCCAGCATCCCGCAAGCGGCCGTTTCGCGGTGGGCAGCGAGGGGGAAATCACACGTGGGACATGTTCGCTCTGCACCGTACCCCTGTGAAGGGGCCCCACCGGCCTCCGCCGGGACGGTTGCAAGGGGAGCCGCCAGGGGTCGCCGTATCACCGCGCCGCCAGCCGCACGGCACGGTGGTACGGCTCATCGTCTTCTTTCCGTCGGCACCCCATGAGGGCATACGGGGGACGGAGCCGCTCGCCCGCGTGCCGTTCGGGAGGTCGGCGATGCAGCTCACCCAGGCCCGGACGTGGAAAAAACTGCCACTCTTTCCACTCCTTCCCCTCTTTCCCTTCGTGCCCCTGCACCTGTCGATCGCCCTGCTGAAGGCGACCGCTCTGGAGCTGGCGATTCTCGCCGGGCACGCACTGCTCTACCCGTCCGGTGTCGTCCAGGAGCGCCGCCCGTCCGATCGCCCCGACGACCCCTCTCGCCCGCCGGTCGTGCTGCTTCACGGCTTCATCGACAACCGTTCCGTCTTCGTCCTGCTGCGCCGCTCGCTGTCCCGGCACGGCTGGCGCCATCTGGAATCACTCAACTACTCCCCCCTCACCTGCGATCTCCGCAACGCGGCAGAGTTGCTGGGCCGTCATATAGAGGAGATCTGCGCGCGCACCGGCCACCGCGAGGTCGATCTTGTCGGGCACAGCCTCGGCGGGCTGATCGGCCGGTACTACGTCCAGCGGCTGGGCGGCGACCGCCGCGTACGCGTCCTCGTCACCCTCGGTACCCCGCACTCCGGCACGCGCGTCGCCCCGCTCGCCGGCGCCCATCCCCTGGTGCGCCAGATGCGCCCCGGCTCTCCGGTCCTGCGAGAACTGAGCGAGCCCGCGCCGCACTGCCGGACGCGCTTCGTCAGTTTCTGGAGCGATCTCGATCAGGTGATGGTCCCCGTGGAAACGGCCCGCCTCGACCATCCCGACCTGATCACGCGGAATGTGCGCGTGAGCGGAATCGGGCATCTGGCCCTGCCGGTTCACCCGGCTGTCGCCTCCGGAATCCGGGAGGCCCTCGAGTCGGAGGAGACGAATGCCGACGCATCGGGAGCGGCCTCGGTGGCGTGACCGTCGCGACGCCCGACGCCCGACGCCCGACTCGGCGCTCGAAGCCTGGCGTACACCCGCCATTTGCTTCGAACATACTTCGAACGCAGAGCCAAAGCTCTGCCCACCGCTGCCGAAACACGTCCGAATGCCCGTTTCCCCTAGGTATAAAACCCGCCGAAGATTGTCGGCTGTGCGTACCGCCGGGTACAGTCGCGCCACTGCTTTCCCCCTGGGGTCCCCCTGCATGGGACCGATCCCGGATTGGTCCTGCTGCCGAGGCGAGAGAGAAGTTGGTGAACGACCAGCACCCCCACGCCGGGTACGTCGGAGACGACGCCTACACCACAGGCAGCTTCGCGACGGATCCGCTCTTCGGTGCCCTTCCCGGCAGCCACGGCAGCTCGGGCGGCTACGACACCGGCCACAGCGGGCAGTACGACACCACGCAGTGGGCCGGCACCCAGCAGTGGGACGTGGGTTCGTACGACAGCTATGTGCCCCAGCAGGCGGCGCCCCAGGCGCAGAGTTACGACGCCACGGGCCAGTGGGACTCCAGCGCGTGGAACCAGTCAACGCAGACAGGCCAGTTCGAGTCCGCGCAGTTCACCTCGTACGACACGACCGGCCAGTGGGCGGCCCCCGCCTTCGAGACCGGTACGTACGACGCGACCGCCTGGAACTACACGGCTTCGGCCCAAGAGACCCTGGTGCCGCACCAGTACAGCCCCGGGACCACGGAGCAGGCGTACACGACCGAGCCCGAGTACCTCACGCAGAACGAGTACGCCCCGGAGCCGGAGTACTTCTCCGAGCCTGAGCAGCTCGCTCATGAGCCGCTCACCCACGAGGCGTTCTCCCACGGGACGTTCTCCCAGGAAGCGCCCGCCGAGCACCTCGACGATCGCTCCGAGGGTCACAGCGACGGCGACAGCGGCGAAGAGCCCCTCGGCGACCATCTCGCCGAGACGATGACCGCGCCCGTCGTCTCCTCCGCTCATACGGCCTCCGCCCGCCCGGTCCGCCGCTCCGGTGGGAGCAGGGGCCGGCGTCGCACCCCGGCCAAGCGCTCCGCGCTCCTCACCGTCGCCGTCCCGTCCGCCTGTGTGATGGGCGTCGCCGGGATCGCCGCGGCGTCCGTCGGAGGGCTCACCGAGGGCAGCGCCGAGCAGAAGGACAGCACGACGTCCCTCGCCGCCGCCGACCCGTCCTCCGTCAAACCGGTCGCCGCCAACAACGAGTTGGACACCCAGCTCGCCGCGCTCAGCGCCGACGCCCGCGACTTCGGTGACCGCGCCAGCCGCACCCAGGAGCGCATCGACCTCAAGGCGCGCCAGGAGGCGGAGAAGAAGAAGCGCGAGGAAGAGGCCGCGCGCAAGGAGGCTCTGCGTCCCAAGTTCGTTCTGCCGGTGACGCTGCACCAGCTCAGCGCGCGGTACGGCCAGGCCGGCGTCAACTGGATGTCCGTCCACACCGGGATCGACTTCCCCGTCTCGTACGGCACGCCGGTGATGGCCGCGACCGACGGCACGGTCCGCACACAGTGGAACAGCGCCTACGGCAACATGGCGATCGTGACGGCCAAGGACGGCACCGAGACCTGGTACTGCCACCTCAGCAGCACCAAGATCCGCTCCGGTCAGGTGAAGGCCGGCGAGGTCATCGCGTACTCCGGCAACTCGGGGAACTCCACCGGCCCGCACCTGCACTTCGAGGTACGGCCGGGCGGCGGCTCCGCGATCGACCCGATGCCCTGGCTGCGCGGCCACGGTCTCAACCCGACCGGCTGACCGGGCCCACAACCTCCACGCCCCACGCACCAGACCCCACGCACCCAGCGAACGACGAGCGCCCCGGCCAACGGCCGGGGCGCATCCGCGTCACGCGCAGAACTACAGCTTCTCGACCGGCGCGTACCGCAGCAGCAGCCGCTTCGGCTTCTCGTCCCCGAAGTCGATGGTCGCCTGGGCGTCCGCGCCCACCCCGGTCACCGCCATGACGGTCCCGAGGCCGAACTGGTCGTGGGTGACCCGGTCCCCGACCGTCAGAGAGATCACCGGCTTGTCCGTCACCCGGCGCGTGGCGAACCCCGAGGCCCCGGCGGCGGAGCCCGAGCCGGACCGGCCCCTGGACCGCGAGGACAGCGAGGCGGAGAGGGAGGACGCGATCCCCGACGTCGGGCCGGCCGGGGCGGTCATCGGCCCGGTCCGCTTCCACTGGAGGTACGCCTCCGGGATCTCCTCGAGGAACCGCGACGCCGGGTTGTACGACGGCTGGCCCCAGGCACTGCGCATCGACGACCGGGTCAGATAGAGCCGCTCGCGGGCGCGCGTGATGCCGACGTACGCGAGGCGCCGCTCCTCCTCCAGCTCCTTGACCTGCCCCAGCGCCCGCATGTGCGGGAAGACGCCGTCCTCCATGCCGGTCAGGAACACCACGGGGAACTCGAGGCCCTTGGCCGTGTGCAGGGTCATCAGGGTGATGACCCCGGAGCCGTCCTGGTCCTCGTCCGGGATCTGGTCGGAGTCGGCGACCAGGGCCACCCTCTCCAGGAACTCCGCGAGGGTGCCCGTGCCCGCGCCATCGCCGCCCTCGGCGGCACTACGCTCCTGCTCGAACTCCAGGGCGACGGCCGCCAGCTCCTGGAGGTTCTCGATGCGGGTCTCGTCCTGCGGGTCGGTGGACGCCTGCAGCTCGGCGAGATAACCGGTGCGCTCCAGTACGGCTTCCAGCACCACCGCCGGGCCGGCTCCGGAGTCCACGACCGTGCGCAGCTCCTCCATCAGCGTGTTGAAGCGCTTGACGGCGTTGGTGGAGCGGGCCGCCATGCCGTACGCCTCGTCGACGCGGCGCAGCGCCTGCGGGAAGGTGATCTTCTCGCGCTGCGCTAGGGCGTCGAGCATGGCCTCGGCGCGGTCGCCGATGCCGCGCTTGGGCACATTGAGGATGCGGCGCAGCGGAACGTTGTCCTCGGGGTTGGCGAGGACGCGCAGATAGGCCAGGACGTCACGGACCTCTTTGCGCTCGTAGAAGCGCACGCCGCCGACGACCTTGTAGGGCAGTCCGACGCGGATGAAGATCTCTTCGAAGACACGGGACTGTGCGTTCGTGCGGTAGAAGACGGCGACGTCGCCGGCCTTCGCGTCGCCCGCGTCGGTCAGTCGGTCGATCTCGTCGGCGACGAACTGGGCTTCGTCGTGCTCGGTGTCGGCGACGTAGCCCGTGATGTGGGCGCCCGCGCCGGCGTTCGTCCAGAGGTTCTTGGGGCGACGGCTCTCGTTGCGCTCGATGACGGCGTTGGCCGCGGAGAGGATCGTCTGGGTGGAGCGGTAGTTCTGCTCCAGCAGGATGGTGGTCGCGTTCGGATAGTCCTCCTCGAACTGGAGGATGTTGCGGATGGTCGCGCCGCGGAAGGCGTAGATCGACTGGTCCGCGTCACCGACGACGCACAGCTCGGCCGGGGCGAGGTCCTCGTATCCGGTGCCCACCAGCTCCCGCACGAGCGTGTACTGGGCGTGGTTGGTGTCCTGGTACTCGTCGACGAGGACGTGACGGAACCGGCGGCGGTAGTGCTCGGCGACGTCCGGGAACGCCTGGAGCAGGTGCACCGTCGTCATGATGATGTCGTCGAAGTCCAGGGCGTTGGCCTCGCGCAGCCGCGCCTGGTACATGCGGTAGGCCTCGGCGAGGGTCTTCTCGAAGCCGTCGACGGCCTGGTCGGCGAAGGTCTCCTCGTCGATCAGCTCGTTCTTCAGGTTCGAGATCTTGGCGCTGAAGGACTTCGGGGGGAACTTCTTGGGGTCGAGGTCCAGGTCGCGGCAGACCAGGGACATCAGGCGCTTCGAGTCGGCGGCGTCGTAGATCGAGAACGACGACGTGAAGCCGAGCTTCTTGGACTCGCGGCGCAGGATGCGGACGCACGCGCTGTGGAAGGTCATGACCCACATGGCGTTGGCGCGCGGGCCGACGAGCTGCTCGACGCGCTCCTTCATCTCGCCGGCGGCCTTGTTCGTGAAGGTGATCGCCAGTATCTGGCCGGGGTGGACATGCCGGGTGCCCAGGAGGTGGGCGATCCGGTGGGTCAGCACCCGGGTCTTGCCGGAGCCGGCGCCGGCCACGATGAGCAGCGGGGTACCGGTGTGGACGACGGCGGCGCGCTGCTGTTCGTTCAGCCCGTCCAGGAGCGCGGCCGGGTCCACGACGGGGCGCGGGGCGCCGTCGCGGTAGTGGGCGTCCCGGGCCGGGGGCACGTCGAACCTGCCCCCGAAGAGGTCGTGGGGGACCTCCTCCGCGGCCGGGGCGTCGTCCTCGGGCGGTGGCGGGGGCTCCTCGGAGGTGTGGCTCCGGAAGTCCGTCAGGAAGCTGTCGTCAAAGAGGCTGCTCATCGCCTAACGAGTCTAGGCGGCCGCACTGACACATCGGAGCGGTATCGCGGGACGGCGGGAAGTCGGCCACACTCCGTGACCGAATGGGACGGTTCCGGCGACCATTGCCGAGCTGAAAACGTACGCTTTCGCAAAGGTCACAGAAATGTATCGGGCATATCGAACATCGACCTTCACAGCAGCACCACGAGTTGGCTAGCGTGCTCGCCCAAGCGGACCCGTACCCTCCCGGCGACCACGCCAAGCGGGCGGCCCCGCCGAACCAGTCCTCCCCGCACGGGAGTTCATGGCCACGGAAGGAGATGCCGGCCTTGGCCTCGCATCGCAAGCCGCGCACCCCACGCACCACGCACTCCCCCGCCGTCGGGGTCACGACGGCCGCGCTCGCGTCGGTCACCCTGCTGTCGACGCAGGGTGCGGGCATCGCGGCCGCCGCCCCTTCGGCACCGCGCACGAAGCCGACCGTCGAAGAGGTCCAGAAGAAGGTCGACGACCTCTACCGGCAGGCCGGCACGGCGACGCAGGAGTACAACCGCGCGAAAGAGGCCACCGACCAGCAGCGGCGCAAGGTCGACACCCTCCTCGACGACGTCGCCGACCGAACCGCCGCCCTGAACGAGCGCCGCAGGGCGCTCGGGGCCTATGCGGCGTCGCAGTACCGGACGGGCGCGGTCAGCCCGACGGCCGCGCTGGTCTTCGCGGACAGCCCGCAGAGCTACTTCGACCAGACCCAGCTGATGGACCGGATGACGCAGCGGCAGGAACGCGCCGTCTCCGAGTACCAGACCGAGCGGGCCGACGCCGCCAAGCAGCGCGCCGAGGCGGCCACGAACATGGAGAGCCTCGCCCGCTCCCAGGCGGCTTTGCGGGCCGGGAAGTACAGCGTCCAGCGCAAGCTCACCGAGGCGCGCACGCTGCTCTCCCGGCTCACGGCCGAGGAGAGGGCGCGGCTCGCGTCCCTGGAGCGCGAGCGCGAGGCGCAGGCGCGCCGCAAGGCCGAGGAGAAGGCCAGGGCGGAGAGGGCCGAGGCGCACCGGGCCGCGGAGGAGGCGGAGCGCAGGCGCCAGGAGCAGCGGGAGGCCCTGCGGCCCGCCCCGACGACGCCGACCGTGCCCAGCGGCGGCTACGCCACGAAGGCCGCCAAGGTGCTGGCCTTCGCCCAGGACCAGATCGGCAAGCCGTACGTGTGGGGAGCGACGGGCCCGAGTTCGTACGACTGCTCCGGGCTGACCCAGGCGGCCTGGAGGGCGGCCGGGGTCGACCTGCCCCGGACGACGTGGGACCAGGTGAAGGTCGGCCAGCGCGTCGCCACGGAGGACCTTCTCCCCGGCGACCTGGTCTTCTTCTACGACGACATCAGTCACGTCGGCATCTACAAGGGCGACGGCACGATGATCCACGCGCCGAAGCCGGGCGCGAACGTCCGCGAGGAGTCGATCTACTACATGCCCATCTACGGCAGCGTCCGCCCGGCCTGACCTGGCCGGCCCGGCACGGCCCGGCAGCGGGCAGTGGCCAGTGGGTGGAGGGCTCAGGTCCAGAGGGTGGAGGGCTCAGGTCCAGAGGGTCGCGATGAAGATGTTGGCCACGGTCAGCCCGCCCACCGCGGCGAACAGGCCCTTCTCCACCTTCTCCTCGTCGCGCTTCACGTAGACGAGCGCCAGGATCACGATCAGCACGGCCAGCTTGATGCCGACCTTCAGGTTGTTCACGGGCTGGTCGTCCGCCTGGTTCAGACCCACCAGGGCCACGCCCGTGACCAGCATCGTCAGCGCGCCGTGCAGCATCGCCGGGACGAAGCGCGCCGTCCCCGCGCCCATCGCCCTCATCTGGGTCAGGAAGCCGCCCAGGAGCGAGGCGATGCCGATGATGTGCAGGGCGACGAAGACATTGATGAGTACGTCCATGGGGCGGAGCCTAGCCGGGCCCTTAGCACGCATCTTCGGTCAGGTGTGCCTCATCGGGCGCATCGGTCACAGCCGTACACGAATGTGGAGTCCCCCGCGCTCGCCGCCCGGCAGGGAACGGTCCGGCGCGGCCATCTGTGATCAAGAGTGACCAAGACGCCGCTCGCCCGTGACGCACAGGTTTAGCGTCCTCCCCCAGGACCCCGCCGGGAAAGGATGTGACCCGCCCTCGTGGCAGCGCACCGGAAACCCAGACAACGACCCCTTCGCGGACCGGCTGCCCGTACGGCCGTGACGCTCGCGCTCGCCTCCGCCGCGACCGCGACCGCCTTCGAAGGATCGGGGCACGCCGAGCCCCGGCTCACCCCCACGCAGGTCAAGGCCAAGATCGACGCGCTGTACCAGGAGGCGGAGGAGGCCACCGAGAAGTACAACGGCGCCAAGGAGAAGGCCGACGCGGCGCGCGGCTCCTTCGACGAGCTGCGCGACGAGGCCGCCCGCAGGACCGAGCGGCTCAACGCCACACGCAACGCCCTCGGTTCGATCGCCACGGCGCAGTACCGCTCGGGCAGCATCGACCCCGCCTTCCAGCTCGCGCTCACCTCCGACCCGGACGAGTATCTGGAGCGCGCGGCGCTCGCCGACCGGGTCGGCGAGCGGCAGGCCACCGCCATCGCCTCCGTACGCCGGCAGCTCACCGAGATCGGCCGGCTGCGCGCCGAGTCGGAGGGCAAGCTGCGCGACCTCAAGGCCCGGCAGACCGAGCTGAGGACCCACAAGGCGACGATCCAGGGGAAGCTGCGCGACGCGGAGACCATGCTGGCCCGGCTCACCACCGAGCAGCGGGCGCTGTACGAGCGCGGGGGCGCCGGCACCGGGAACGGCCCGGCGGACGCGACGCCGGCGGAACGCGCCGGCCGCGGGACCCCGCGCGGCGCGGCCACAGCCCCCCACTCCCGGTCCGCGCAGGCGGTCTCCTATGCGTACGGGGCGCTCGGCAAGCCGTACGTCTGGGGCGCCACAGGGCCGAACGCCTTCGACTGCTCCGGCCTCACGCAGGCCGCCTGGCGCTCCGCCGGCGTCTCCCTGCCGCGCACCACCTACACCCAGATCAACGCGGGCCGGCGTGTCTCGCGGTCCGAACTCGCCCCCGGGGATCTGGTGTTCTTCTACTCGGGCATCAGCCATGTCGGGCTCTACATCGGCGGCGGGCAGATGATCCACGCCCCCCGCCCGGGTGCCCCGGTGCGGATCGCTCCGCTCGATCAGATGCCGTTCGCGGGTGCGACCCGGGTCGGCTGACCACTCGTCTGCGTGGTCCCCCGGCCGGCGTCCTGTTCCTGCGTCTCCCCGGGACCGGAGGAAGCACCGATCTGCCTGGTCAGCCACTCGAAGAGCGCGGGGACCTGCCGCTTCCAGGTGGAGGTTCGGTGGCCGCCGGTCACCAGGCGGGTGTCGATCCGGGTCGGGGGCTTGGCCACTGCCCGAAGGGCGAGCCCCTGCCGATAGCCGTCGTTGCCCTCCCCGGTGAAGAGGAGCGTGGTGCGCGGCGGGGTCTTGGCCGTCTTCAGCATGGTCAGCGGGTTGTGGTCGTGCCGCAGCCGCGGGCTCTTCGCGGTCAGTGAGGCGGCCTCGGCGCCGGGATCGTTGTAGCCGGACAGGCTGGCCCCGGCGCGGTAGCGGTCCGGGTGCGCGATCGCCAGCTTGGCCGCGCAGTGCGCACCGGCCGAATACCCGGCCACCGCCCATCCCTCGGCCTTCGGCGAGGTCCGGAAGTTGTCGGTGACCATCTTGCGGACGTCGACGCTCAGCCAGGTGTCGGCGTTGACCTTGCCCGGGATGTTGGCGCAGCCGGTGTCGGTGTCCCCGAGGATGTTGGTGCGCGGGGCGACGAGGATGAACGGCGCCACCTTCCCCTGCCGCATGAGCGGCGCCAGCTGCTGGTTGGCGCGCAAACTGCCGAACCAGGCCTTGGGCGAGCCGGGGAAACCGCCCAGAAGCTCCACGACGGGGAACGTCCTGTTCTTGTGGGCGGGGTCGTCGTACTGCGGCGGCAGCCACACGTACACCTCGGCCTTCACCCCGGACACCTGCCCGTCCAGCACGGTCTTGCGGACGCCCGGACCCATCGCGGGGTCGTCGACCGGCTCGAAGGACTGCGTGACCTTCGGCAGTTCGGCCACCCGCTTGCCGCCGGTGCCGTCGGGGCCGAGGTCGATCGCCGAGTCCACATGGCTGCCCGTGCCGAGCAGATCGGCCCAACCGTCGTAGAGGCTGTTGGCGTTGTTCACCGCCACGAAGACCACCACGATCGCGGTGACCTGCGCGAACCCCACCATGGCCAGTCGGCAGACCCCTCGTACGAGGGCGGGCCCCCGCAGCCGGCTCCACAGCAGGAGGGGCAGCAGCACCGCGACCACCGCGAGGACGATCGCGGTCACGAAGAACGGGGTTCCAGTCAGGCTCATCACATGGATGAAGAGCCCCGCCGGCCCCTGCGGGTTGCCGCGCCCACGTACCAGTTACCCGACGATCACCCGACGATCACCGTTACACAAGGCGTCTTGCCGTCACACAAGACGCCGTGCCGTCGCCCAGCGCGTCAGCTCGTGTCGGTTGGACAGCTGGAGCTTGCGCAGGACCGCGGAGACATGCGACTCGACCGTCTTCACCGAGATGAAGAGCTGCTTGGCGATCTCCTTGTACGCGTAACCCCGGGCGATCAGCCGCAGTACCTCGCGCTCGCGCTGGGTGAGCCGGTCCAGGTCCTCGTCGACCGGCGGTGCGTCCGTCGACGCGAACGCGTCCAGGACGAAGCCGGCCAGGCGCGGTGAGAACACCGCGTCGCCGTCCTGCACCCGGAAGATCGAGTCCACCAGGTCCGTACCCGTGATCGTCTTGGTGACATAACCGCGGGCGCCGCCGCGGATGACACCGATGACGTCCTCGGCGGCATCGGAGACCGACAGGGCCAGAAAGCGCACGGGGTTCTCGTGGGCCGACATCAGACTCGCGCAGCGGCGCAGCACCTCGACACCGCCTCCGCCGGGCAGATGCACGTCGAGCAGGACCACCTGGGGCCTGGTCGCGGTGATGACGGTGACCGCCTGGTCCACGTCGGCGGCTTCACCGACCACTTCGACGCCCGTGACATCGGTCCGGCCGATCTCCGCCTGCACGCCGGTACGGAACATCCGGTGGTCGTCGACGAGCACGACCCGCGCACGACGCTCCGTGGCCGAACCCGTCTCCGCCGCATCCGCCGTCTCGTCGGTCATCCGTCCGCCCTCTCCATCTCAAGCTCCACTTCCGTGCCCCCGCCGGGTACGGATCTCAGGCGGGCCGAACCGCCGTTGCGCTGCATCCGGCCGATGATCGATTCTCGTACGCCCATCCGGTCGTCGGGGACGGAATCCAGGTCGAAGCCCGGCCCCCGGTCCCGGACCGAGACGAAGACCGTGCGGCCCTCGACCTCCGCGTAGACCTGCACCGCCCCGCCCTCGCCACCGTACTTGGCGGCGTTGACCATCGCCTCGCGCGCGGCCTGCATCTGTGCGGCCAGTTTCTCGTCGAGCGGGCAGTCCCCGACGACGACGACCTCCAGCGGGACGCCGTGCTTGTCCTCGACTTCGGCGGCCGCCTTCTTCACGGCCTCCGCGAGGGTGGCCGGCTCCTCGTCCTCGTCCTTGCCCGTGCCCTCCGGCTTGTACAGCCAGTTGCGCAGCTCCCGCTCCTGGGCACGGGCGAGCCGGCGCACCTCACCGGCGTCGTCCGCGTTGCGCTGGATCAGGGTGAGGGTGTGCAGGACGGAGTCGTGGACGTGCGCCGCGACCTCCGCACGCTCCTGGGCGCGGATGCGCATGGTCCTCTCCTCGGAGAGGTCCTGCGTCATCCTCACCAGCCAGGGACCGGCGAGCAGCGCCATGCCGGCGAGGACGGCGATCGCGGCGGTCAGCGCGGTGCCCAGCTGGGCCGCCGAGCCGCGCACCACCATGAAGGCGGTCAGGCCCATGCCCACCAGGGCGACACCGCCGAGGCCGCGGGCGAGCTGCAGGGCGCGCCGGCGCCGGCCGTCCTCGGTCCAGCTGGCGCGGCGGGCGTTGTCCGCCTGTCGCCAGACCAGGATCACGCCGACGCCGATCAGCAGCGTCGGCCAGATGTAGCGGTTGGCCTCGCTGCCCATGTTGACGTTGGAGACGAAGACGGCCGCGCCGATCAACAGCGCGATCAGGGCGAAGACCTGGCCCTTGTCGGGCTTGCGGAGCCGGCGCCGGCCGTCGGGCGTGGTCTCGAAGACGGACCGCGGCTCGTTCGCCCGGCCGCCCACGCCCAGCGGGACGACGATCCAGAAGACGGCGTAGAGCAGCGCGCCGAGGCCCTCGGCGAGGAACAGCGCCAGGAAGACGAAGCGCACCCAGATGACCGGCAGCCCGAGATGCCCGGCCAGTCCGCGCGCGACCCCGCCGAGGAGCCGGCCGTCGGCGCTGCGGTAGAGCTTGCGCACGGGCGGATCGTCGGTCTCGGGCAGTCGGGTGGCGGCGGGCATGTCCCGATGGTCACACGGCCGTACGGTCGCGGGCATCAGGGTGAGCCCCTGAGACGACCCTGATCCACTCCTCCCGGCGCCCTTGCCGCTCGGGTCCGTGGGGCCCTCGTGCCTCCGGGGACTCTCGGGTCCGTGGCGCCCTCGGTGCCTCTCGGGCCCCGTGGGATCCTCGGTGCGCCTCGGCGTCCCTCGATGGCGCTCGCCGACCCCCGGCCTTCCGGTCCGCCGCGCGTGCCCTGCCCGGCGGGCCCGCCCGGCGCCGCGTCCCCGGTCCCGGCTCGGGGACCCGCCCGGCGCCGCGTCCCCGGACCGCGTCCCCGGTCCCGGATCGGGGTCAATATCAGGGACCGGCCAGGGTCGGGGCGGGTGCCGCACCGCCGTGCGGCCCGTCACCATGGACGTATGACGAGCACGATGCCCTCTCCGCCGGAGGCCCCGCCCCCACCGCAGCTGCGGCGCACGCCGCGGCAGAAGGTGGTGGCCGGCGTGTGCGGCGGCCTCGGCCGGCACTTCGACCTCGACCCGGTGTTCTTCCGGATCGTGATCGGCGTGCTCTCCGTGACCGGCGGCATCGGCCTGATCTTCTACGGTTTCGCCTGGCTGTTCGTCCCGGCCGAGGGGGACGACGAGAACGAGGCCCGCAGGCTGCTCTCCGGCCGGGTCGACGGCGCCTCGCTGACCGCGATACTGATGGCCCTCGTCGGCTGCGGCCTGTTCCTGTCCATGCTGGGCAGCGGCGGCACCCTCGGCTTCGCCATGATGCTGTCCATAGCGGCGAGTGGCGCGGCCGTCTGGTCACAGCGCCGCCGGCTCGCCACGGAGACCGAGGCCCCGCTGGATCCGGCGACGGCCCATGCGGTGGCCGAGGCGCCGCCCGAGACGAAGGCACCGCCGCCGCCCGACAGTCCGTCGTGGTGGCGGGACCCGATCGTGAAGGACGGGACGACCGGTCCGGTCCCGGCCGGCTACCTGTGGGGACCCCTGGACTCGATCGCGGCGGACATGTCGGCGGCCCGCCGTATCCACGACATGCCCGTGCCCAGGCTCGAGCCGGTGCGCGGCCCGCGCTCCATCGGCGGCCTGGTCTTCGTGCTGGCGCTCGTCGCGGGCGGCCTCGGCACCGGCCTGAGCTGGGACGCCCAACCGCTCGGCACCAGCCTGCAGACCGGTCTCGTCTGCGCGCTGGCCGTCCTCGCCCTGGGCCTGGTGATCAGCAGCTTCCTGGGCCGCACCGGCTTCGGCACGCTCTTCCTGACGGTGGTCACCGCCGGTCTGCTGACGGTGGCGGCCGCGCTGCCCAAGGAGATCAGTACGGACTGGGTCCGTACGACCTGGAAACCGGCCTCGGTCGCGGCGGTGCAGCCGAACTACGAACTGGGCTCCGGCGTCGGGGACCTCGACCTGTCCGCGCTCACGGTCCCCAAGGGCCTGACGGTCACCACCCGGGTCGGGGTCGGCGCCGGGCAGCTCAAGGTCGTCGTACCGAAGAACGTGACGGTGAAGCTGCACGCCGAGGTGGGCCTGGGTGATCTGCGCTTCCCCGACGAGCCACCGAACGACATCGACGTCGCCCCGGACAGGGAGGTGACCCGGACGCTCACGCCGCCGCCCGGCGCCGCCCCGGCGGGCACCCTCGACCTCACCCTCGAGGTCGGGCTCGGCCAGGTGGAGGTCACCCGTGCTGCTTCATGAGTTCCGTCCGGGCCGCCTGATCGTGGGCGTCACAGGTCTCGCAGTCGCGGCGCTGTTCGCGGGTGACGCGGCCGGCGCCTGGCAGACGCCCTGGTACACGGTGATCCCGCTGTTCTGCGGCGGCCTGCTGCTGGCGAGCGTGGCGACCTGGACCGCCTACGCGATCCGCCGGCGCCGCGCGGCCAGAGCCGCGTCGAGGGAGAACACGGGCGCCCCGGCCAGCACCAACGGCAACCAGGCCATGAGGTAGGCCAGGTCGTTGCCGTAGTAGTACGGGTTCGACTGCCAGCTCACGGTGAGCCACAGGCTCAGCGAGATGAGGGCACCACCGAGGGCGGCGAGGCGGGCGAAGAGGCCGAGGAGGGTACCGAGACCGACCGCCAGCTCGCCGATCCCCATCGCGTAGCCGAAGGCCACCGGGTTGTTCAGGGCGATGTCGACGAGCCACGGCACGGCCGAGCTGTCCCGCACGGCCCGCATCATCTCGCCGATCGAGCCGCTTCCCTCAGCTGCCATGAACCGGTCGTCGGTGAGCTTGTCGAGACCGGCGTAGACGAAGGTCACCCCGAGGAAGATCCGCAGAGGCAGCAGGGCAAAGCGGGAGGCCGCGGCCTTCCACCCCGTGGGTCCGCCCGGGCCGTCCACCCCGTCGCCGGGTCCGTACGTCGCCGTCGCCCGGTGCATTCGTGCCATTGCCGGCCTGCCTCTCCACGCCACTGTCCGCAGGTCGATTCTCCCCGCGCCCCATCGATATGGATACGCGAGAGGCACACCTATCGCTCAGTCACCCCTGCCGGGCACCGGGCCAGAAGGACGAGCGGCGGGCGGACGGGCCGGGCGGCCGTCACTCCATCACCTCGATGGTGACGCGGTTGCTCTCCAGGCCCGCCGACGTCACCACCCACACCTCCACCAGCCCCGGTTCCACGTCCACCGGCAGCGGCACGGTCACGGTCGCGTCCGTCGGGTTGGCGAAGCCGCCCGGGAGGGGAACCAGCGGGACATGGGTGTGGACCGGGCCGACGCGCACCATCAGACGGGTCAGATGGTCCGCCGTGGACGCCCCCGGCGGGACGAAGCCGATGCCCCGGATCTCGATGTCGTCGCCGGTGCGGATGGGGGCGTCGAGGTCCCCGGCCTCGTGTGCGCGGACCACCGACAGGATCGCCGGGCGGCTGCCCTCCGCGTACTTCCCGGCCAGGTAGATCATCGCGGAGAGGCCCACCATGACGGCGAGGGACCAGGGCAGGTCCGGGATCTGGTCGGGCCGCCGGCCGAGGCGGATCGCCGTGAAGAGAAGGGCGACCGCGCTGACCGCCACGTACTGGAGGTCGGTGAGGGAGGCCCGGCCGTTGTCGTCGCAGAGCAGGTCGGCGGCGCGCGGCCGGTCCGCGCGGACCTTCTGAAGCCGCTGGGCCAGGACGCGTACGAGCACCACACGGCGCACGACCACGGCGACCGCGCCCAGCAGCGCGATGACGGTCAGCAGAGCGGCGCCCCGGGCGAGTTCGAGACCGGCGATCAGGTGGTCCCGTTCGGCGGGGTCGGACGCGCCCGCGAGCCGCAGAGCGAGGAGCAGGATCGAGAAGGCGGCGAGCGACAGCCAGGACGCGGCGACCGCACGGGAGGTGGAGAGCCGGTTGTCGTCGCCGATCACAGGGGCGAGGAGACCGCCGCGCAAGCGGTGGGCAGAGGCCGCCAGGGTCAGCAGCCCGGCGGTGAGGAGGGTGGCGGCGAGGGCCGCCGTGCGCGCGCCGGTCCAGCCGACGCCGATCGCGGTGAACGCCTGCCCGAGCAGCAGCGCGACCACGCTTCCCCACAGGAGGAGCAGGGTGCCGCGCCAGACCAGGTGGACCCAGGACGCGCCCGCCGCGCGGCCGCGCTCGGCGACCGTCCGCGCGGACTGGGTCAGTTCGTCCGAGACCCACTGCCGTGACGCCCCGGCCGAGTGGGCGACCGCCGCCGGAAGCCCCTTCCCCGCGGCGAATTCGTCCCGTTGGGCGAGGAACGCGGCGACGGCGCGCCGGTGTCCTTCCCGTGCGCCGTGCACGCCGTTCGCACAGTCCGCGCAGTCACTGCGCTCTCTCGCCTCTTGCACCGCCACGCCGGAACGCCACCCTTCCCCACCCCTATCGAACTATCAGTCATTTCAAGGGAATTGTGCCGTACGGGAAGGTCGTAAGAGGCGGCGAAACGAGCCGATCCGGGTGATTGGCCCACCATCGGGTTGACTGAGAAGTACCTCCGTCACACAAACATCAGGTCAGTAGTTCTGGTTCCGCACGGCTGATCCGGTGCCACAGCGGCTGGTAGTTGATCCACGCGACCAGATCGCTGCCGAGCTGCTCCCGCGTGGCCACCGCGTCCCGGTGCTCGATCAGCACTGGTTTTCCCGCCGCCCGCGCCGCCAGCTGGACCTGACTGCAGCGCTCCATCGCGATGAACCACCAGACGGCCGCGTCCACGGAGTCGCCGACCGTCAGCAGCCCGTGGTTGCGCAGCACGATCGCCTTGTACGCGCCGACCGCGGCGGCGATGCGCCGCCCCTCCTCCTCGTCCACGACGACCCCGGTGTAGGCGTCGTAGAGCGCATGATCCTCGTAGAACGCGCAGGCCTCCTGGGTGAGGGGCTCGATCAGCTCGCCGAGTGCGGCCAGCGCCCGCCCGTACAGGGAGTGACTGTGCGCGACGGCGACCACGTCGGGCCGTGCCCGGTGCACCTGCGCGTGGACGGCGAACGCCGCCTGGTTCACATGGTGGGTGCCCTGGACGACCTGGCCCTCGCCGTTGACCAGGAGGAGATCGCTCGCGGTCACCTCGGCGAAGGGCACCCCGAAGGGGTTCACCCAGAAGCAGTCGGCGTACTCGGGGTCCCGGGCGGTGATGTGGCCGGAGACACCGTCCTCGTACCCGAACCGTCCGAAGAGCCGCAGCGCACCCGCCAGTCTCTGCTTGCGAGAGGTCCGCTCCTCGTCCGCGGTCGCGTGCACCGGCGGCATCGCGAAGTGGAGCCGCTCGACGGGGACGGGGGTGGGGGCGGGGGCGAAGCCGGGAACGGAGGCGGGGAAGGGGGCCGGAATCTCGCTCATGCGCCGGAAGCTACCGCGCGTCACGGCAGGTGAACAGAGTCGTGCGGGGACGACAACGGCGCCGCCCCGCGAAGGGGCGGCGCCGCTGATCCAGGCCGGACGGCAAGGCCGTCAGCCCGTGGGGCTACGGGAGGACTACTCCCACTCGATGGTGCCCGGCGGCTTGCTGGTGACGTCCAGCACCACACGGTTCACATCGGGGACCTCGTTGGTGATGCGCGTCGAGATCTTCGCCAGGACGTCGTACGGCATCCGCGTCCAGTCCGCCGTCATGGCGTCCTCGGACGAGACCGGCCGCAGCACGATCGGGTGGCCGTAGGTGCGGCCGTCGCCCTGGACACCGACCGAGCGCACGTCCGCCAGCAGCACCACCGGGCACTGCCAGATGTCACGGTCGAGCCCGGCCGCCGTCAGTTCCTCGCGGGCGATGGCGTCGGCCTCGCGCAGCAGGTCGAGGCGTTCCTTGGTGACCTCGCCGACGATGCGGATACCGAGGCCGGGGCCCGGGAACGGCTGACGCTGGACGATCTCCTCGGGCAGGCCCAGCTCCTGGCCGACCATCCGGACCTCGTCCTTGAACAGCTTGCGCAGCGGCTCGATGAGCTCGAACTCGATGTCGTCGGGCAGTCCGCCCACGTTGTGGTGGGACTTGATGTTGGCGGTGCCGGTGCCGCCGCCGGACTCGACGACGTCCGGGTAGAGGGTGCCCTGCACCAGGAAGGCGACCTCCTCGCCGCCCGCGGCCTCGGCGATGATCTCGGCCTGGGCCTGCTCGAAGACCCGGATGAACTCGCGGCCGATGATCTTCCGCTTCTCCTCGGGGTCGGAGACACCGGCGAGCGCGTTGAGGAATCGCTCCTGCGCGTCGACGACCTTCAGCGAGACGCCGGTCGCAGCCACGAAGTCCTTCTCGACCTGCTCGGTCTCGCCCTTGCGCATCAGACCGTGGTCCACGTACACACAGGTCAGCTGGGAGCCGATGGCCTTCTGGACGAGGGCCGCGGCCACCGCGGAGTCGACGCCGCCGGACAGACCGCAGATGGCGCGCTTGGTGCCGACCTGCTCGCGGATGAGGGCGATCTGCTCCTCGACCACGTTGTGCGTGGTCCAGGACGGCTCGATGCCGGCGCCCCGGTAGAGGAAGTGCTCGAGCAGCTGCTGGCCGTGCGTGGAGTGCATCACCTCGGGGTGGTACTGCACGCCGTACAGCTTCTTCTCGTCGTTCTCGAAGGCGGCCACCGGCACGACGTCCGTGGACGCGGTGACCGTGAAGCCCTCGGGGGCGGCCGAGCAGGCGTCGCCGTGCGACATCCACACCGACTGCTCGAGCGGGGTGCCCTCGAAGAGGGTCGAGCCGGACTTGGAGACGTGCAGCGGCGTACGGCCGTACTCCCGGGCGCCGGTGTTGTCGACGGTGCCACCGAGGGTCGTCGCCATCAGCTGGAAGCCGTAGCACATGCCGAGGACGGGGACGTCGGCCTCGAAGATCTCGCGGTCGAGGCGCGGGGCGCCCTCCGCGTACACGGAGGACGGGCCGCCGGAGAGGATGATCGCCTTCGGGTTCTTGGCCAGCATCTCGGCCACCGGCATGGTGGACGGGACGATCTCGCTGTAGACCCGGGCCTCGCGGACGCGGCGGGCGATGAGCTGGGCGTACTGCGCGCCGAAGTCGACAACGAGGACTACGTCCGGGTTGGTGACGTCGGGCGCGGCAGCGGGGGACGCTGATGACACTTCGGCGGCCTTCCGGCGGTGGGAGGGGTCTGTATTTGTCGATTCTACCGGCGCGGAGGGGTGACTTTTCGTCTCACCATCCGAACTGCGGCTGGTCCGACCTGCCGCCCCGGTCCATACTGTCCGCATGCACAAGCAGATGACCTTCGTCTTTACCTATGGCACCGGCCCGTCCGGCTGCCATGGTCGTGCTGCTTGAGCTGACAAGCGACTTCCCAGGCGCCCCGGGCCGACAAGGCCCGGGGCGTTCTGTCGTTTCCGGGCCGTGCCGCTCCGGGGCTCCGACCGACTCCACCGGAGGAGAACCCCACCATGACTGCCGCCACGACCGCCATGACCGCCATCGAGAAGACCGGCGCGCGTACCGACGAGGCCGCCACGCTCATCGGCGACGCCCGCGAGCGCATCGACGCGCTCGACGACCGGATCATCGGGCTCATCCAGGAACGGATGGCCGTCTCGGCCGTGATCCAGGAGGCCCGCATCACCTCCGGCGGCCGCCGGGTGAACCTGGCGCGCGAGATGGAGGTGCTCGGGCACTACCGGGACGCGCTGGGCAAGCCGGGCACGTCGCTTGCGATGACGATGCTGGAGCTGTGCCGGGGCCGCGTCTGAGCCCTCCGCCGGGGTCATGTCCGAGCCTCCGGCCGGGGCCGGGTACGGACCTGAGTTCGGGCCCGTCCTCACCCGTACGGCGCGTGACCGCTTCCGGCACGGCTTCGTTGGTCCCGGTATCCGCGTCAGCCAGGGGCGGGACCGAGAAAACCACGCGTGGCTCCGCCGGGGCGTGTGACGTGCTTCTGGCACGTCGTGGGACCTCGCCCCGGCGCGCGTGACCGGACGGCAGGGGACAGCAGCCCGGTCACCAAGAAAGGACGGTCGGCTCCGGGGACGCCCGGAGCCGACCGCATCCGGTCAGGACGGTTGCGTCGGCCGCCGACCGCGAGCACGATGCAGAGCAGTCGCCTCGCGCTCCCCCGCAATCCCGGCACTCCCGTACGGCGCGGTTCCACCCCCGCACTGCCAGAGGTCCACACCACGCGCACTCCCCTCGTGCGCCGGGGCGACCACCCGGCGGACCGCACGGACTCGCACGACCCGCTCCCACGCGGCGCTACCCCCCGGGCGCCGCCCCCGCGGCATCGACGTTCCCCGGCGTCGGTGCCGACGGCCGAGGGCCCCGTGGACGGAAGATCCACGGGGCCCTCGCTCGTCCCCCGCGAGGCACTCGCGCGCGGCACGGCGCGCGCCTGTCCGGCGGCCCCGCCGACGCGGATCACCCGTCGAGCGCCACGCGACGCGCCGGGTGTGACGGGTGACACATAAAGATTCTGTGAGTTCACGTGCAACCAATCCGCCTGGTCACAGGTCATGCATGCGGAACCACCCGCCACACCCGTGACCGCCACTCGGGGCCGGCCCCCGCCTCGTGCCGTGTCGTACGGCACCTCTGACTTCCCTGAGGTCTTCATGAAGCTTCGCCGTGCCATGGCCGTCGCCGCCGCGACCGCCTTCATAGCTCCCGCCGCCTTCCTGGCGGCGCCCGCCGCGTACGCGTCCACGGGTGGCGCGACCGGTACGCCCGGCACAGCGGGAACCAGCACGACCACCACCGGCGGCACCACGGCCGACGACGGCGGACAGGACGGCTCGGTGCCCGAGACCGCCTCCACGCCGTCCGCCGAGGCCTCGGCGCCCGCCGGGGCCGAGGACGCCGAGCCCTCCGGGACGGACGCCGGCGCGAAGAACGGCGACAAGAAGCCCGCCTCCGCCGGCACGCCCGCGCCGGGCGACAAGAAGGACGGCAAGAAGGACGGCAAGGGCACCGGCGCCGAGGACGGCAAGGACGACGAGGACAACGAGGACGACGAGGACGACGAGGAGTTCCCGGACTGCGAGGAGGCCGCGATCGAGGTGGGCCTCGGCGGGTTCCCCAACAAGATCGTCGCCGGCAGCGGCTGGAAGAACTTCACGTTCCACGTGAAGAACACCGGCGAGAAGAACATCGGCGAACTGAACGTCTACGCCGCCGCCACCTACGGCACGTCTCCCGAGGAGGGCGACGAGCGGCTCATCGAGAAGTACGCGCACTTCGAGTACAAGGACCCCGAGACGGGCAAGTGGGTCAACGACTTCGCCGAGAGCCCGTTCAACAACGGCATGTTCTTCGGTCAGTTCCCCCTCGACGCCGGCCAGAAGGTCACCGTCGACCTCCGGGTGAAGATCGACAAGGGCGCGCCCGCGGGTAAGAGCGTCATGATCGCCGCCGGCGGGTACGACGCCGGCGCCGAGGACGACGAGAACGCCGCCTGCTTCGAGAACGGCGACGTCTACCCGTTCACGATCGTCAAGCCGGGCGCCAAGGCCGACGACGTCGGCGACGCCAAGCCGAGCGGTGAGAAGCCCTCGCAGGACCTCAAGCCGCAGGGCGAGGCCAAGCCCCTGCCCGTCACCGGCAACCTCGCCGAGACCGGGTCGTCCTCGATGCTGCCGACCATCGGGATCGCCGGCGGCATCGCCGTCGTCGCCGGTGCCGGTGTCGTCTTCGCGCTGAAGCGGCGCCGGAGCGACGCCGCCGCGTAACGCCGCATCACCACGGACCAGAAGGGCGCTGCACTCGGAGGGGGGTGCAGCGCCCTTCTCATGCCCGGCGCGGGCTCACTCCTGGGCGGTCACTTCTTGGGCGGGACCGCCGGGATCCCCAGGAACGGCAGCTTCAGCGCGCCGAACGCGTCCGCCGGCACCGCCGGGGACTTCGGTTCGACCGGCGCCAGGCGGACGTACGCGGTCCCCTGCGCCGGGCGCGCGTCCGCCTCGCCCTTGTTCGGCCAGAAGGACATCGCCCGCTCGGCCTGCGCCGTGATCGTCAGTGAGGGGTTGACGCCCAGGTTCGCCGAGACCGCCGAGCCGTCCACCACCGAGATGCCGGGGTGGCCGTAGAGCCGGTGGTACGGGTCGATCACACCGGAGTCCGCCGCCGCGCCGATCGGGCAGCCACCGAGGAAGTGGGCCGTGAGCGGCGTGCCCATCAGCTCGCCGATGTTGGAGCCGGCGAAGCCGTTGATCTCCTCGGCGAGCAGCGTGGCGGCCCGGGTCGCCTCGGGGATCTGGTTCGGGTTGGGTGCGCCGTGGCCCTGGCGGGCGGTGAGCAGGCCCTTGCCGAGGCCCTTCGGCTTGCGGTAGGTCGTCAGGGAGTTGTCCAGCGACTGCATGACCAGGCCGATGATGGTCCGCTCCGACCAGCGGCGGTTGGAGAGCGAGCGGGCGGCCAGCCAGGGGTGCCTGGCGACATTGCCGACCCATCCGGCGACCCGGGCCCGGGTGCGGTAGGGCACCTGGAGGATCGTCAGGCTGCCCATGGCGTTGGAGCCCTTGCCGTAGCGGACGGGCTCGATGTGGGTGTTCTCGTCCGGGTGGATGGAGGAGGTGATCGCGACGCCCCGGGTGAAGTCGACCTTCTCCGCGCCGTGGCGCTTGCGGTAGCGGCGGCTGTCGGTCTGGGCGCCGACCAGCGCCTCGGAGTTCGTACGGGTCAGTTCGCCGAGGCGCGCCGAGATCCGGGGCAGCAGTCCGGTGTCCTTCATCCGGTGCAGCAGGGTCTGGGTGCCGTAGGTGCCGGCGGCGACGACGACCCGGCGGGCGGTGAACGTACGGCCCTGCCCCTTGCGCTTGTTGTCGCTGGGGAGGGTCCTGACGGCGAAGCCGCCGCGCGAGTCCTCGGTGAGGGCGACGACCGACGTCATCGGGTGGACGACCGCGCCCGCCTTCTCGGCGAGGTAGAGGTAGTTCTCGTTGAGGGTGTTCTTCGCGCCGTGGCGGCAGCCGGTCATGCACTCGCCGCACTCGGTGCAGGCGCGGCGGGACGGTCCGGCGCCGCCGAAGTACGGGTCGTCGACGGTCGCTCCCGGCCGGGCCTGCGCCGAACCGTTTGCGTCCTCGCCGTCCCCGAAGAAGACACCGACGGGTGCCATGTGGAAGGAGTCCCCGACCCCCATGGCCTGCGCGGTCGCCTTCAGATGGACGTCCGACGGGGTCATGGTGGGGTTGAGCCGTACGCCCAGCATCCGCTTGGCCTGGTCGTAGTACGGGCCGAGCTCGTCCTGCCAGTCGGTGATGTCCTTCCACTGCGGGTCGTCGAAGAACGGCGCGGGCGGTACGTAGAGGGTGTTGGCGTAGTTCAGTGAACCGCCGCCCACGCCCGCGCCCGCGAGCACCATCACATTGCCCAGCAGATGCACCCGCTGGATGCCGAAGAGGCCGAGGGCGGGCGCCCAGAGGTAGTTGCGCAGGTCCCAGGAGTTCTTGGGCAGGGTCTCGCGGGTGAAACGGCGGCCCGCCTCCAGGACACCGACCCGGTAGCCCTTCTCGGTCAGCCGGAGCGCCGACACCGAGCCGCCGAAGCCCGAGCCGATGACGATGACGTCGTAGTCGTACGCCGAGTCCGCGCCGGAGCCCTCGTCGGCCTGATTTCGGGCAGGGGGTACCTGGGTCATGGCTCTCCTCGTCGAGAAAAGTGCGGGGTGCTAGCGCAGGCGAAGGGCCTTCATCACCTTGAGGCTGGTGCTCATGAAGGCGGCGTACTTCTCGTCGTCCATCCCGAAGGACGGCGCGAGCGGGATGAGCCTCTGCTGGGCGACGGTCTGGGCCTCGGTGTACTTGAGGATGCCCTCGGAGCCGTGCCGGCGGCCGAGGCCGGAGTCCTTCATGCCGCCCATCGGGGACTGGACGCTGCCGTAGGCCGGGGCGTATCCCTCGTTGATGTTGACCGTGCCGGTGCGCAGCCGGGCGGCGACCGCGTGGCCGCGGCGCGAGTCCGTCGTCCAGACACTGGAGTTGAGGCCGTAGGGGGTGGCGTTGGCCAGCTCGACGACCTCGTCCTCGTCGGTGAAGCGGTAAATCGAGACGACCGGCCCGAAGGTCTCCTCGGTGCACACGGCCATCGGCGTCTCGACGCCGTCGAGGATGGTCGGCTCGTAGAAGAGCGGGCCGATGTCGGGGCGGGCGACGCCGCCGGCGACGAGCCTGGCGCCCTTGGCGACGGCCTCGTCGACGTGCTTGGTGACGGTCTCCAGCTGGCGCTCTCCGACGAGCGAGCCCATGTCGGCGCCGTAGGCGAGGGAGTTGCCGAGCCGCATCGCCTTCGTGCGGGCGGCGAACCGCTCGATGAACGCGTCGGCGATCGAGTCGTGGACGTACAGCCGCTCGATGGAGATGCAGAGCTGTCCGGCGGAGGAGAAGCAGGCGCGCACGGCGCCGGCGGCGGCCTTCTCGATGTCCGCGTCGCGCAGCACGAGCATGGCGTTCTTGCCGCCGAGTTCGAGGGAGACGCCGACGAGGCGCTCGGCCGCGCCCCGGGCGACCTCGCGGCCGGTGCGGGTGGACCCGGTGAAGGAGACGTAGTCGGCGTGCCTGACGACCTCGGGGCCGACGACGGGGCCCTCGCCGAGGACGACCTGGAAGACCTCGGCGGGCAGACCGGCCTCGACCAGCAGGTCACGCGCCCACAGCGCGGTCAGCGCGGTCTCGGTGTCGGGCTTCATGACGACGGCGTTGCCCGAGACGAAGGCGGGCAGGGCATCACCCACGGACAGTTCCAGCGGGTAGTTCCACGGCGCGATCTGGCCGATGACGCCGCGCGGCTGACGCAGCTCGGTCACCTTGGTGAGGGTCGGGACGACGCCGGTGTGCCGCCTGGCCTTGAGGTACGAGGCGGCCTTGCGGCCGTAGTGCCGGGCGGCGACGGCGACGGCCTGGACCTCCTCGTGCGCGTGCAGCCGGGCCTTGCCGGTCTCCAGCTGGATCAGGTCGAGGACCTCGGCCTGCCGCTCCAGTACGAGATCGTGGAAGCGCAGGAGCACGGCGGCGCGGGCGCGGACCGGTATGGCGGCCCAGGCGGGCTGGGCGGCGCGGGCGCGCGCGAAGGCCTCGGCGACGTCCTCGGGCGTGGACTCGGGCAGGTCCGCCAGCTTGTCCCCGGTGAACGGGGTGTGGTTGGCGGTCCGGCCGGAACCGACGACCCCCCGGGTGAGCTGGGTGACCACTTCGGGAGTGACCACGTCGGCGGCGGTCCGTGCGCCGGCCGGGGCGGGGGCGATGGGGTTCGTGCCGTGCGTACCGGGGGCGGCGGTGGTGGCCTGCGAGTCCGTCATGGGGGCGAGGGTATGCGGCATCCGGGCCTTTGGGTACCCGTCGGTAATACCTTTTCACCGGGTACCCACAACCACGCCAGCGATCACTGGCACATAAGCCCTGATCAGGGGCTTATGGCCGCTACGGACCCTGGATCTTCAGGCCTTTCACGACTTCCGCGTACAGCGCCTCGCCGTCCGTGGCGCCCTTCCCCGCCGCGGGCATCTTCACGCGCAGATGCCAGAACGTCTTGCCCTCTCCGGGCACGAGCAGCTCGTGGTACCGGTACCGGACGGGATCGTCCTCACTCGACGAGTAGGGCGTGTAGTCGGCGACGAGGTCGGACGCCTTGCGGCCCTGGTGCTGGATGTCCTTGACCGTGACCTTGGCGTCCTTCATCTCCGAGCCGTTGTTACCGCCCTTCTCGTAGCGCGCCTTCCAGGCCTGCCCGTCGCCGCCGGGCTCGTCCGTCTTGACCGCGGCGTCCCGGTGCCAGAAGTCGATCTCGAAGATGCCGCTGGGGTCCGTGTACCAGACCGCCCCGTCGTCGTCCGACTGGAAGCGCTTGTAGTCCTCAGGGACGGTCACCTGGGCCTGAAGGAGCTCGTTCTCCGGGCGGACCTGCCAGCCGGGCGGCAACTCGTCGCCCCCGAAGGGATCGACGACGACCAGGGTGAGCGCGACGGCGAGCGCCACCAGACCGCCCAGCAGGCCGTAGCGCGCCCCCCGGCTGTCCCGCAGGATCGGCGGCACCCAGCGGCTGCCGCCGGCCGCGGGGGCACCGGCCGGGTAGAACTGGGTCACCGCGCCCGCCAGCGGCGGCCGGGCCACCGACTCCAGCGTCTCGCGGATCTCCGCGGGGCCCGGCCGCGCGGCCGGGTCCTTGCGCAGTAGCTGCATCACCAGCGTGCCGAAGGCTCCCGATCCGCGCGCCGGGGTCTGGGGCTCGGCGGACAGGACCGCCTGGAGTGTGGCGGGGGTGTGCGAGCGGCGGTACGGCGACATGCCCTCGACCGCCGCGTACAGCACCACGCCCAGCGACCACAGGTCCGACTCGGGCCCCGGCCGCTGTCCGAGCAGCCGCTCGGGCGCGATGAACTCCGGCGAACCCACGAACGCGCCGGTCTCCGTGAGCCCTTGCTCGCCCTCGACCTGCGCGATGCCGAAGTCGGTCAGGACCACCCGGTCCCCGCGGCCCAGCAGGACGTTGTCGGGCTTGACGTCCCGGTGCAGGACGCCCGCCTCGTGCGCGGCGGTGAGCGCGCCGAGGACGTCCAGGCCGATGCGCGCGGCCTCGCGCGGGTCGAGCGTGCCCTCCTGGAGGCGGCCGGCGAGCGACTGGCCGCGGACCAGCTCCATCACGATCCACGGCTTGCCGTCCTCGACGACGACGTCGTGCATGGTGACCACGGAGGGGTGCTCGATCCGGGCGGCGGCGCGGGCCTCGCGCTGCATCCGCAGATAGACGTTGCCCCGCTCGCGCTCCGAGAGATGGTCCGGTACGCGGGGCTCCTTGACGGCCACATCGCGGTCGACGACCTCGTCGTGGGCGCGCCAGACCGTTCCCATGCCGCCGTGCCCGAGACGGGCGACGAGGCGGTAACGGCCCCCGATGACACGGCCGGCGCCGGACTCCGCCTGGGGCGGGACCGGGACGTCCCCGGCGGCGGTGGGCCGGTACGGAGCGGGGCCACCCGGTCGTGGCGGCTGGAGTCCGTAGCTGGTGGGTTCGCTCACCCGTCCCCCGTCATTGTTCATGGGTCCATCCAAGCCGATCCGCGAGGACGGTGGCCAGCGGGGTGGGAGACCGGATGCAGAGCCGTGACACACGCGCCCGGCGACAGGTGCAACCGCCCGTTCCCGCCCCTGTGGACGGGTCAGGAACCCTTCGGTTTCCAGCCCTTGAGCATGAAGTCGAACTGCTCGCGGGTGGTCGCCCAGTCCTCCTGCGGGGAGGACATGTAGAGCGCGTACTCGGTGCCGTCGTCCGCGTAGTAGATCTGGTCGATCGCGTGCCGCTTGCCGGGGTGGGTCTTCTTCTCCGTCCAGGTGAACTCCCACAGACAGGAGTTGAGCTGGTCCCGGAAGGTGTTGGGGTGCAACTGCACCCGCTTGTAGACCGGCAGCCGGTCCTTGAGGGTCTTCTCCACGTCCTGCATGTGCATGTACGGGTTCTCGAAGTCCGGCGAGCGGTCGACGCTGATCCGGATGCGATGGCGGCCGTTGTCGGGCGTGTAGTCGATCTGGTTGCCGTCCATCTGGCGCTTCCAGCCCTTGGGCACGAGCAGGCTGAAGCCGTCGGGGTCGTTGACCCGGTGCCAGCCGGCACCGACGGACTGCTTCTGTGCCGTGGACTCGGGTGTCGTGGAACGCGTGGGCTTCGGTCCGGCTTCCGTGCCGCGGCCGCTGTCACCCGTGTACCGCATAGCGGCGAAGACGGCCGCTCCACCGATCAGGGCCGCGAGCACGGCGGCGAGCAGAGCCACGCGCCCGCGCCGCCTGCCCGTGCCCTGGCGTCCACCCGCCACGGCGGGATGCCGGGCCGGTGCCGCGACCTGCGGCGGGAGTTGGGCCGTGGCGGACCGCAGGTCCTCCTCCCGGACCCTCTGGGTGGGCACGTACGCCTGCGCGGCGGCGGGACTGCGCCCCTCCATCGCCTCCATCAGCATCCGCTCGGCCTCGGCCGCCTCCGGCCGGTCCGCCGGGTCCTTGCGCAGCAGGGCGGTGATGACGGGCGCGAGCGCCCCCGCGTGCGAGGGGTAGGGCGGCTCCTCGGTCACCACGGCCTGCATGGTGCTGATCGGCGACGTCCGGCGGAACGGCGAGGTCCCCTCCACCGCCGTGTACAGCGTCGCGCCCAGCGACCACAGGTCGGAGGCGGGACCCGGGTCGCCGCCCCGTACCCGCTCGGGCGCCAGATAGTCGATGGAGCCGACGAGTTCCCCGGTCCGGGTGATGGTGGAGTCGCCCTCGATCGCGGCGATGCCGAAGTCGGTGATGAGGACCTGACCGTCGCGCGCCAGCAGGACGTTGCCGGGCTTCACGTCCCGGTGGAGCACCCCGGCCGCGTGCGCGGCCCGCAGCGCGCTCAGGACGTGCAGCCCGATGCGGGCCGCCTCACGGGCCTCCAGCGGGCCCGACTTCTTGGCGGCGTCCGCGAGGGAGGGCCCGTCGACGTACTGCATCACGATCCACGGGCGGTCGTCGTGCTCCAGTACGTCGTGGACGGTGACGACGCCGGGGTGCGTGATGCGGGCGGCGGCCCGTGCCTCCTTCTGCGTACGGGCGTGCAGAACGACCCGGTCGGCCTCGGAGACGTAGCGGCCCGCGGTCAACTCTTTGACCGCGACGACCCGGTGCAGGACCTCATCGTGGGCACGCCAGACCTTGCCCATGCCACCGCTGCCGATGGACTCGCCCAGCCGGTAGCGACCGGCCAGCACCAGACCCGTGCCCGTGCCCGTGTTCTGAGAATCTTCCACTTGCCCCCGCCCACCCGTTCCTTCGGATGCCAGGTTACGGAGGGGGGTGCTGACGGCGGAACCTCGGGGCAGGCAAAGGAAACCGCACTGTTACGGGCACCGGGCCGGGCTGCCGCGCTCTGCGACGGACCGCCGACGGGCTGCGACGGACAGGGGCGCCGGCCGCCCGGAGGATCACCGCGTGGGACGGTACTCCTGGACGGCCTGTTGGTAGATCTCGGACACCTTGTCGCGCTGGCTCTCCGGACCGATGACCTGGATGACGTGGTACCGGCCGCCGACGATCATCGCCAGGTTCCGTACGTATACCTCACGACCGCTGCTGTCCTGCCAGGTGAACTGCCCCTCGGCCATGGCTTGCTGACCCACGTCGATCCTGCGCAGCCCGGAGGCGCTCGACCAGGAGGACTCGCGCCAGGGCTGGAGCTCTCGCTCCTTGGTGCGCTGGTACGTCATGGGATCGGAACCGCCCGTCTGGACGGTGTCCCGGCCCGGGACCACGATCAGGGTGAAGCCATTGCCGTTGTACCGGACTTGTCCCGCGTCGTTGATCGGGCTGCGCTGCCACTTCTTGTCGACGCCGATCCGGAAGCCCTCGGGGTCCTCGCGCAGGGCGTAGCCGGCGGCCAGGGGACGGCCCGGCGTGGGAGGTGTGCCGGGGGTCGTACTGCCCTGCTGACTCGGCCGGGACGGGCTGCTGGGCTGCCCGCCGGGCTGCTGGGACGACGGGGACTGCCCGCTGCCGGGCGTCTGCCCGCCCGGCCGGCCCTGGTCCGGGTCGGAGCCGGGCATGAACTTCACGGCGTACACGACGGCTCCGGCCAGCAGGAGCAGGATGAGGACCAGCAGCAGACGCCCCAGGGAACGCGGTCCGCGGCGCGGCGGCTCCGAACGGCCCGGCCGCAGCGGCCGGCCGGGTGTCTCGGGACGGCTGTAACCCTCGGGCCGGCCGAATGCGTCGGTCCGGCCGTACGCCTCCGACCGACCGTGTTCCGACCTGCTGTACGCGGTGGCCCGGTCCGCCCGCGGGCCGGGCTCGCGCGTCCGCCGGGGCTCCTTGGCCTTCTTGTGGCGATGACGGCCGTGTGCGGAGACTCCTCCGCCACGGCGTTTGCGCACCAGCTCACCGCGGCGGCGCACGATGGGCAGCCGCGTGCCGTCGAAGGACGGCAGCGGTACGGCCTCCGTGCCCACCTCGGGCTCGGGCGCGGACCGGACGAGCGAACGCAGCCAGCCGCGCAGTTCCTCGAAGTCCGGCCGCTCGGTCGGGTCCTGGCGGAGCAGAGACTCGACGATCGGGCGCAGCGGCCCGCACTCCTCGGCGAAGGCGGGGGGCTCGGCGCAGACGAGCTGGACCAGCTCGGCCGCGCTCTCCTCGGGGTACGGGGCGTGGCCCTGGACGGCGCGGTAGAGCAGCGCGCCGAGCGCCCAGAGGTCGGTGGAGGGGCCGATGGGCGGGGCCAGCTGCCAGTTCTCGTGGACGGGGCCGGCCTGCTCCGGCGCCCAGCGCTCGGTGACGGCGCCCACCACGGCGATCCGGGCCTGCCGGGCCCGCTCGGCGGCGAGGGGCGTGCCGGGGCCCCGGTAGGCGGGCGCCCGGCCCCCGGCCACGACGTCGTCCCAGCGGCCGCCGGTACGGGCCGGTTCGGCCGGGCCCTCCTGGCCCCGCTGCGAGTCGGCCTTCAGGGCGTCGCGGCCGCTGTCGCGCGGGGGCGGGGTGGCCGCGCTCGACCGGTAACCGGACGGGAGGGCGGGACGACCGGCGTGGGGCAGCCCTCCGCCACCGGCCGGCAGCGAACGGGCACCGTCCCGGCCCGCCGACGGGCCGTCGTTCCAGACCCCGGCGAGCAGCGCGCGCCGCGGCCCGCCGCCGCGGCCGCCGTCGGCGCCCTCGTCGGGGCCGTCCTCGGTGCCGTCGTCCAGGTCGTCGTCGTCCACGGCCTGGGACCACCACTGGGCGTCGTAGGGCGTGCCGCCGTCCCCGGAACGGGCCCCGGGCGGTGCCGGCGGCCCGCCGGCCCGGAGAGCGCCCGGGGCGCCCTGATGGCCTTCGCGACTCTGACGGCTCTCGTCATTCCCGTGATCCTCGTGGCTCTGCTTGTCCTCCTGGGCTTCGTTGAGGCGCGCCGCGGCCCTGGCTCCCGCCCGGTACGCGGCGATGGCGCCCGCCCGCGCGGCTCGTACGTCCGCCGAGGAGGATGCCGGGGATCCCTCGGTGCCGGCAGCAGGCAACTCGGGCCGCGCCCCGGGGACACGCGGGCGGCCCGGGGAGCCTTCGCTCGGGTCGTGGCCACCCGTGGCGTAGCCGGGGCCGGGGGCGCTCGGGTCGTGGACGCTCGGGTCGTGCACGTCCGGGCCGTGGAAGCCCGGGGCGCGGAAGCCCGGGTCGTGGACGGGCGCGTATGCGCCGGTGTCCGTGCCGTAACTCTCCGGGCCGTAGCCGGAGTCGTAGCCGGAGTCGTAGCCGCCCGTGTCGTCGGCGCCTGGGCCGTCGGCGGCCGGGGCGTCGTCGGCGTCCGGCACCGGCGCGTACCCGCAGAGCGCCTCCTCCGCCGCTCCGGCGGCCAGCCCGGTCAGGACGACCCGCCCGTCGTCGCAGACGAGGACCGTCCGGACGGTGATGTTCCGGTGGGTCCAGCCGTGCGCGTGGAGCACCCGGAGGGCGGTGAGGACGTCCGCGCCGATCTCCGCCGCCCGGTACGGGTTCAGGGGCCGCTCGGCGAGGAGCGCCGCGAGCGGCCGGGCCGCGACCAGTTCACTCACTATCCAGAGCGAGCCGCCCTCGGCGAAGACGTCGAAGACCTGGTCCAGCCGGGGGTGGTCGGGGATCTGCGCCGCCGCCTGTGCCGCTTCGATGGCCCGCCGTACGGCGGGATCCGTCGGCCGCCGGGTCGTACGCCCGGACGCCCGTCGCTGCGCGTACCCCGTCGATCCGTCCGCGTCGAGCACCTCGGCGTCGACGACCTCCGGCAACGGCAGCTGGCGGACGAGGACTTCCTGCCCGCTGTATGTGTCAAACGCCCGCGTCTCGACCAGTTCGTACTCGTCCGAAGGCGGCAACGGAAGGCGGTAGCGGTCGGCGAGCACCCTTCCCGCGTAGTCGTCCACGACGCCTCCCCACGAGCGCGCTGTCCCCCAGGTCCCGTAGTTCAGCACGAAACCGTCAATTGCGATCCGGTCCCGTGCAGTTAACGTCTCTGTTCGGCTGCGTACGGTCCCCGGGCTCTCACGATACGTGGCCTTGGTCAGTCCTTGGGGCTGAACGTCGCGAACGCCGTATCGCGCAGCGTCTTGCACTCGGCGGCGTTCCACTCACTGGACTTGCAGCTGATCATGATGGAGTAGCCGTGGTTGGCGTCCACCTTGAAGCCGCGGTTGAGGACCATGACGCGCATACCACCCTGGTTGCGCTCGAACTGCCAGTCGGCGACCGTCGGGTAGCCCCTGTACGAGACGCTCTTTATCCCGTGGTGCTGGTAGCCGTTGCTGCTGGCGGCCACCGGGCTGACGGCCGCCGCCCAGGCGGCGGCCGCGTCGTCCTTGGGGTTGGCGTTGAAGTCGACCTGGACGCGCGGGAAACCGCCGGAGGCGCTGAAGATCCCGCCGGAGTTCCGGCCCGCTATTCCGGTCATCCGGAACGCCTTGGGCATCGCGATCGTGAAGTGGAACCGCGCGTTGGTCACCATGACGTACCCCGCCGGAAGCACCGCACCGCCGCTGCCGGCCGTGGCACCTGTGCCACCGGTCCCCCCGGTGCCGCCGGTCGCCTTGCCGTCGCCGGTCGTGGCGCCGGTCGAGCCGTCCTTGCCGGGCTGCGTCCCGCCCTTGCCAGCGGTGCTCTGACCGCCACCACGGGTGGTGGTCGTGCCGCCCTGGTCCGCGCCTTGGGCGTCACCGCCGCCGGTGGAGGCGCCGGCCGAAGCGGCCTTGTCGTCCTTGCCCTTGCCCTGGCCGGTGGTGCCGTCCCCGCCCAAGGCGACGTACAGGACGGTGGAGAGCACGGCGAGCGCCACGACGACCGCGATGATCACCAGGGTGCGACGGGGCACCACATCGGTGATCGGCGCCCGCACGGGCGCGGGACGGCCCGGTCGCCCGCCGGTCTGCGACAGCGACTGCTTCTGCTCGGGCTTCGCGGCCGCGGTGGCGGCGGCGGTCGCGGCCGCCGCGGCGTTGCGTACGGACTTCAGCGCGCCGCGCATCCGTTCCGCGGCGACGTCGGCGGCCTCCTTGGCCTTGTCCTTGGCCCGGCCTTCGGGGGCGGGCGGGATCGGGGGAAGCGCGACGACCCGGGTGGCCTCGGGCGACGGCTCCGGCTCGGCGGCGACGGGCTCCGCGGGCCCGTTGACGACCGCGTTGAGCAGCACCCGCGCCCCGGCGTCGTCGAGCCGCTGCTCGGGATCCTTGGCGAGGAGGCCGTAGATGACTTCCTCCAGCAGCGGTCCCGCGTTCTTGGGCGGGTCCACCGGCTCGGTCATGACCGCCGTCAGCGTCGCGATCGCGGAGCCCTTGTCGTAGGGCGGGCTGCCCTCGAGGCTCGCGTACAGCAGGCCGCCCAGCGACCACATGTCCGCCGCCGGGCCGGGCCTGTGGCCGCGTGCCCGCTCGGGCGAGATGTAGGAGGGCGCGCCGACGAGCATGCCGGTCGAGGTGATCGAGGGGTCCCCCTCGACCTGGGCGATACCGAAGTCGGTCAGGACGACCCGGCCGTCCTCGGCGATCAGCACATTGGACGGCTTCACATCGCGGTGCAGGATGCCCTCGCGGTGCGCGGAGCGCAGTACGTCGAGGATCGCGAGCGCGACCTCGGCGGCGCGGCGCGGGGTCAGCGTGCCGTCCTCGCGGATGGCGTCGGCGAGGGACTTGCCCTCGATGAGCTCCATGACGATCCACGGCCGGTCGTCCTCGTCGACGACGTCGTAGACGGTCACGGCGCCGTTGTTGCGGATGCGGGCGATCGCCTTGGCCTCACGCAGGGTCCGGGTGATCAGCCGGCGCTTCTCGTCCTCGTCGATGGCGCCCGGGAACCGGAGCTCCTTGACCGCGACGGTCCGCCCGAGCGTCTCGTCGACGGCCCGCCAGACCGTGCCCATGCCGCCACGCCCGAGGACGCCGCCGAGCCGGTAGCGGCCGGCCAGGAGCCGCCCCTCGGCGGTCCCGCCCTGGGCCGCCGACGACGTGCCCGACTTACTGACCTTGGTCTTGGCGTCGGCCCGCACCGGGGCGTCCGCCTTGGAGAGCACGGCCTTCTTCGCACCACCGGCACCGCCGCCCACGGGGCTCGCGCCCACTGCGGGACTCCTGCCCTGAACCGGGGTCGCGTCCGACGCGGGACTCTTGTCCAGCGCGGGGCGCTTGTCCTGTATGGGGCTCGCGTCCGCCGCGGCACTCTTGCCCTGAACGGGGGTCGCGTCCTGCACGGCGCTCTCGTCCGACGGCGCGCCGGACTCCCCGCCAGGCCCGCCGTCGCCCGACGGCGCACTCGCCGACACCGCCGACGCCCCGTCAGTTTCCGTGTCCGGCTCGACCGCTTCCGTGCCCGGCTCCGGGGCGGTCCGCGCACCGACCCCCGTGTCCGGTTCCGCGTCCCGCTGCGCGGGAACGCCGTCCCCGTCACGGGTGGTTCCGGCACCCCGCCCGGCGTCCGAACCGCTGTCCGGCTCGACGCCCGTCACCGCGTCCCGCCGAGGTTCCCGCGCCGTGTCCCGCGACTGCTCCGCCTCCGACATGCGTCCCCTCTGCGATCCCTGATCTTCGCCCGCGCCTGCCGCTCCCGCGCGATGCGGTAACCCGCCCTGGAAGAGGGTCCATTGTCCCTCACCCCGGGACCGGCACTGCTCCCGGGTCCGCACTCCGACACGACGGCCGCACGGTGAGCGGTTCCCACCATGCCACCCCGCGGGGCGCAGGTCACGGCCGCACGGCCGGGCCCCTCCCGGCGCCGGCGGTCACCGGGCACGCCCCGGCGCTCCTGGGCCGCCCGGGGCCCGCGGCACCATCCGCATCAACTCCCGCACGTGCCACGGAGGATGAGTGGCACAGGCAGACGGCATATGCCCCGGCGCCTCCGCCCCGGGGCCCGCGTACCGCGTGGACTAGATCGGAACGATGTCCGGCGCACCCAGGCGCGCCGCGTCGGCCGTCAGGTCGTCGGGCTGCCGCTGCGACTCCCGCTCCGCCTCCACGCGCTTCTCGTAGTGCGCCACCTCCTTGTTGATCTGCCCCTCGTCCCATCCCAGGACCGGCGCCATCAGTTCAGCGCACTCGCGCGCGCTGCGCGCCCCGCGGTCGAACGTCTCGATGGAGATGCGGGTACGCCGGGTCAGTACGTCGTCCAGATGGCGCGCTCCCTCGTGCGAGGCCGCGTAGACGACCTCGGCCCGCAGATAGTCGTCGGCCGCCGCCAGGGGCTCGCCCAGACTCGGGTCCGCGGCGACCAGTTCCAGTACCTCCTCCGCCATGGAACCGAACCGGTTGAGCAGATGCTCCACCCGCACCACATGGAGCCCGGTCCGGGCCGCGATCCTCGCCCGTGCGTTCCACAGCGCCCGGTACCCCTCGGCGCCGAGCAGGGGCACGTCCTCGGTCACGCATGACGCCACCCGCTGGTCGAGCCCGTGCACCGCCTCGTCGACGGCGTCCTTGGCCATGACCCGGTAGGTCGTGTACTTGCCGCCGGCGACGACGACCATGCCCGGCACCGGATGCGCCACGGTGTGCTCCCGCGACAGCTTGCTGGTCGCGTCCGACTCCCCGGCGAGCAGCGGCCGCAGCCCCGCGTACACCCCCTCCACGTCGTCCCGGGTGAGGGGCACCGACAGGACCGAGTTGACGTGCTCCAGCAGGTAGTCGATGTCGGCGCTCGACGCCGCCGGGTGCGCCTTGTCCAGGTCCCAGTCGGTGTCCGTGGTCCCCACGATCCAGTGCCGTCCCCACGGGATCACGAACAGCACCGATTTCTCGGTCCTCAGGATCAATCCCGTATTCGAGTGAATCCGGTCCTTCGGTACGACCAGATGGATGCCCTTCGAAGCCCGCACATGGAACTGCCCCCGCTCCCCGATCAGCGCCTGTGTGTCGTCCGTCCACACCCCGGTCGCGTTCACGACCTGCTTGGCCCGGATCTCGTACTCCCCGCCGGCCTCGACGTCCTGCACCCGGGCGCCGACCACCCGCTCCCCCTCGCGCAGGAAGCCGACGACCCGCGCCCGGCTGGCGACCTTCGCGCCGTAGGAGGCGGCGGTCCGCACGAGCGTCGTCACGAAGCGCGCGTCGTCCATCTGGGCGTCGTAGTACTGCAGGGCGCCGACCAGGGCGTCCTTCTTCAGACAGGGCGCCACCCGCAGCGCGTGGCGGCGTGACAGGTGACGGTGGACCGGAAGTCCCCGGCCGTGGCCCGAGGACACCGACATCGCGTCGTAGAGCGCGACACCCGATCCGGCGTAGAGACGCTCCCAGCCCTTGTGCTGGAGCGGATAGAGGAACGGCACCGGCTTCACCAGATGCGGGGCCAGCCGCTCGAGCAGCAGCCCGCGTTCCTTCAGCGCTTCCCGCACCAGCGCGAAGTCCAGCATCTCCAGATAGCGCAGGCCGCCGTGGATGAGCTTGCTCGACCGGCTGGAGGTGCCCGAGGCCCAGTCGCGCGCCTCGACGAGCCCGGTGGCGAGTCCTCGCGTCGCCGCGTCGAGGGCGGTCCCGGCTCCGACCACGCCGGCGCCCACGACCAGCACGTCCATTTCACCCTCGGCCATGGCCGCGAGCGCCTCGGCGCGCTCCGCGGGTCCCAGTGTCGCTGTCCTCACCGCTGCCTCCCGTCGTCCCCCACGTGGTCGGGCTCACAGACTCGATTCTGTCCCCGCTCACCGACTTCAGCCACCGCCTGTGGATATCCCCGGGATCCTGGGAGTGACGCGGTGGCCCCCAGCAGATCAACACTCGGCGCACACACGACAGCGCAATGCCGCATATCGGTCATATTTACGCCTAGTCTGACATTGCGTTCGCCCCATTCTGTCCACAGGGCTTGCGCGCCTCGTCCCCTCCGGCTACTGGGAAGGACGGCCCTCCTTCATGCCCGCTGATCTCGCCGTCATCGGCCTCGGCCACCTCGGACTCCCTCTCGCCCAGGCCGCCGTCGCCGCCGGTATCGACACCATCGGCTACGACACCGACCCGCGCCCCGTCGCCGAGCTCTGCGCCGGACGCCCACCCGTCGACGGCTCCCTCACCGCCTCCGAGATCCGCCGGATGCTCGCGGGGGGCTTCCGTCCCACCACCAACCCGGTCGAGCTCGGCCGGGTCCGTACCGCCGTCATCTGCGCCCCCACCGCTCTGGGCGCCGACCACACGCTCGACCTCACGGCCGTCGCCGACGCCGCCCGCGCACTCGCCACGCGGATGCGCCCGCACACCACCGTGCTGCTCGAATCACCCGTGCACCCCGGCACCACCGAGGACGTCCTCCGCCCCCTGCTCGAAGAGACCTCGGGCCTGCGCGCGGGCCGTGACTTCCAGCTCGCCTACTCCCCCGGGCGCCTCGATCCCGGCAACCGGGGCCATGGCTTCGCCACCACCCCCAAGGTCATCGGCGGACTCACCCCGGCCTGCACCGAAGCCGCCGCCGCCTTCTACGGCCGCCTCACCGACAAGGTCGTCCGCGCGCGCGGCCCTCGCGAGGCCGAGACGGTCAAGCTCCTGGAAACCAACTTCCGCCACGTCAACATCGCCCTCGTCAACGAGATGGCCGTGCTCTGCCACGACCTCGGCGTCGACCTCTGGGACGTCATCCGCTGCGCCGAGACCAAGCCCTTCGGCTTCCAGGCCTTCCGCCCGGGCCCCGGCGTCGGAGGCCACGGCGTCCCCGTGGACACCATCGGCGCCCACCGCCCGCTGCGCATGGTCGAGCTGGCCACCCAGGTCAACGAGCGCATGCCGCAGTACGTGATCCAGCGCAGCGCCACCCTCCTCAACGAGCACGGCAAATCCGTCCGCGGCGCACGGGTCCTGCTGCTCGGAGTCACCTACAAGCCGGACCTCGCCGACCGCGAGGGCTCCCCGGCCGACGAGATCGCCCGCCGGCTGATGGATCTGGGCGCGGTGGTGAGCTACCACGACCCCTACGTCCCCGACTGGCGCGTACGCGAGGCCCCCGTCCCCCGGGCGGACTCGCTCTACGAGGCCGCGGCCCACGCGGACCTGACGATCCTGCTCCAGCACCACCGCACGTACGACCTCCAGGGCCTCGCGGTGAAGGCCCAACTCCTCCTCGACACCCGGGGAGCGACCCCGGCGGGGGCGGCCCACCGTCTGTGACCCGCGCCCTCCGCCGGACCACGGCCCAACGGAAGGGGCCCCGCACCAGTCGGTGCGGGGCCCCTTGCGTGCGTCTGCGGAACGTCAGCGGCTGTGCTGCGAGTCCGCCACGGTCACCTCGACGCGCTGGAACTCCTTGAGCTCGCTGTAGCCCGTCGTCGCCATCGCCCGGCGCAGCGCGCCGAAGAAGTTCATCGACCCGTCGGGGATGTGCGAGGGACCGGCCAGGATCTCCTCGGTCGTGCCGACGATGCCCAGGTCCACCAGCTTGCCGCGCGGCACGTCCTCGTGGACGGCCTCCATGCCCCAGTGGTGGCCCTTGCCCGGCGCGTCGGTCGCGCGGGCCAGCGGGGAGCCGATCATCACCGAGTCGGCGCCGCACGCGATGGCCTTCGGCAGGTCGCCCGACCAGCCCACGCCACCGTCCGCGATGACGTGCACATAGCGGCCACCGGACTCGTCCATGTAGTCGCGGCGGGCCGCGGCCACATCGGCGACCGCGGTCGCCATGGGCACCTGGATGCCCAGCACATTGCGGGTGGTGTGCGCGGCGCCACCGCCGAAGCCGACCAGCACGCCCGCCGCGCCCGTGCGCATCAGGTGCAGGGCGGCGGTGTACGTGGCGCAGCCGCCGACGATGACCGGGACGTCCAGCTCGTAGATGAACTGCTTCAGGTTCAGCGGCTCGGCGGCGCCGGAGACGTGCTCGGCGGAGACCGTCGTACCGCGGATGACGAAGATGTCCACACCGGCGTCGACGACGGCCTTGGAGAACTGCGCGGTGCGCTGCGGGGAGAGCGCGGCGGCGGTGACCACACCCGAGTCGCGCACCTCCTTGATGCGCTGCCCGATCAGCTCTTCCTTGATGGGAGCGGAGTAGATCTCCTGCAGACGGCGGGTCGCGGTCTCCTCCTCCATCTCGGCGATCTCGTCGAGCAGCGGCTGCGGGTCCTCGTAGCGGGTCCACAGACCTTCGAGGTTCAGCACGCCGAGCCCGCCGAGCTCACCGATGCGGATGGCGGTCTGCGGGGAGACCACCGAGTCCATGGGGGCGGCCAGGAACGGCAGCTCGAACCGGTAGGCGTCGATCTGCCAGGCGATCGAGACCTCCTTCGGGTCCCGGGTGCGCCGGCTCGGGACGACGGCGATGTCGTCGAACGCGTACGCCCTGCGGCCGCGCTTGCCGCGCCCGATCTCGATCTCAGTCACGATGTGTGGCCTTTCCCTCTACGTCTGCGCCTACCAGTATCCCCGACACACGCGGGAGGGGCGGTCCCGGCCACATGCCGGAACCGCCCCTCACCGAGAGTCCGTGCTACTTCCTGCTGTAGTTCGGCGCCTCGACCGTCATCTGGATGTCGTGCGGGTGGCTCTCCTTGAGGCCCGCCGAGGTGATCCGTACGAACCGGCCGTTGGCCTGGAGCTCCGGCACCGTCCGGCCGCCGACATAGAACATCGACTGGCGCAGACCGCCGACCAGCTGGTGGACGACCGCCGAGAGCGGGCCGCGGTAGGGCACCTGCCCCTCGATGCCCTCGGGAACCAGCTTCTCGTCGGAGGCGACACCCTCCTGGAAGTAGCGGTCCTTGGAGAAGGAGCGCTGCTCGCCACGCGTCTGCATGGCGCCGAGCGAGCCCATGCCGCGGTACGACTTGAACTGCTTGCCGTTGATGAAGAGCAGCTCGCCCGGGGACTCCTCGCAGCCCGCCAGCAGCGAGCCCAGCATCACCGTGTCGGCGCCCGCCACCAGGGCCTTGGCGATGTCGCCGGAGTACTGCAGACCGCCGTCGCCGATGACCGGGACACCGGCCGCCTTGGCGGCGAGGGAGGCCTCGTAGATCGCGGTGACCTGCGGGACGCCGATACCGGCGACCACCCGGGTCGTACAGATGGAGCCCGGGCCGACGCCGACCTTGATGCCGTCGACGCCCGCGTCGATCAGCGCCTGTGCGCCGTCACGGGTGGCGATGTTGCCGCCGATGACGTCGACGCTGGTGGAGTTGGACTTGATCTTGGCGACCATGTCGCCGACCAGCCGGGAGTGGCCGTGCGCGGTGTCGACGACGATGAAGTCGACACCGGCCTCGATCAGCGCCTGGGCGCGCTCGTAGGCATCCCCGGCGACACCGACGGCCGCGCCGACGAGCAGCCGGCCGCCCTTGTCCTTGGCGGCGTTCGGGTACTTCTCGGCCTTGACGAAGTCCTTGACCGTGATGAGGCCCTTGAGCAGCCCGGCGTCGTCGACCAGCGGGAGCTTCTCGATCTTGTGGCGGCGCAGCAGCTCCATGGCGTCCACGCCGGAGATGCCGACCTTGCCCGTGACCAGCGGCATCGGCGTCATGACCTCGCGCACCTGGCGGCTGCGGTCCGTCTCGAAGGCCATGTCGCGGTTGGTGACGATGCCGAGCAGCTTGCCCGCCGCGTCGGTGACCGGGACACCGCTGATGCGGAACTTGGCGCAGATCGCGTCGGCCTCGCCGAGCGTCGCGTCGGGGTGCACCGTGATCGGGTCGGTGACCATGCCGGACTCGGAGCGCTTCACCAGGTCGACCTGGTTGGCCTGGTCGGCGATGGAGAGATTGCGGTGCAGCACGCCGACGCCACCCTGCCGCGCCATGGCGATCGCCATGCGGGCCTCGGTGACCTTGTCCATCGCCGCCGAGAGCAGCGGGATGTTCACCCGTACGTTCTTGGAGATGTACGAGGAGGTGTCGATCTGGTCGGGCGCCATGTCGGACGCGCCCGGCAGCAGCAGCACGTCGTCGTAGGTCAGCCCGAGTGTCGCGAATTTCTCGGGCACTCCGTCGACGTTTGCAGTCATGACACCTTCCCCAAATGGCCTTGATCGGTGCGGATGTCCATGCTAACGGGCTACGGGGGTGTCTCATTCCACGATCAAGATCACCCAGCAGATTTGTACGTTCATACGTGCGCAGGCGCGCCGTATCTCACTGCTCCGCCAGCGCCCTCAGCCGGCTGAGCGCACGGTGCTGAGCCACCCGTACCGCCCCGGGAGACATCCCGAGCATCTGGCCGGTCTCCTCGGCGGTCAGTCCTACCGCCACTCGGAGCACCAGGAGCTCCCGCTGGTTCTCCGGCAGGTTCGCGAGGAGCCGCTTGGCCCACTCGGCGTCATCGCTGAGCAGGGCCCGCTCCTCGGGACCCAGGGAATCGTCGGGCCGCTCCGGCATCTCGTCGGAGGGCACGGCGGTGGACCCGGGATGCCGCATGGCGGCCCGCTGCAGATCGGCGACCTTGTGTCCGGCGATGGCGAAGACGAACGCCTCGAAGGGCCGGCCGGTGTCCTTGTAGCGCGGCAGAGCCATCAGGACGGCGACGCAGACTTCCTGCGCGAGGTCCTCGACAAAGTGGCGAGCATCACCGGGAAGCCGGTTCAGCCGCGTGCGGCAATAGCGCAGGGCAAGGGGGTGAACATGGGCCAGAAGATCGTGCGTGGCCTGCTCGTCGCCCTCGACGGCACGGTGAACGAGTGCACCGATCGCCCCAGGGGCAGTCGCAGCCTCGTCGTCGCGCATCGCTCCATGGTGCCTTGGCGCCTGTTGATTCGCGGCACCGCGTCCGTAGTTGTGCACCGAAGCGTTATGAGCAGGTGCGCCGGAACTCATCTCCCGCGCCCTCCCCTTCCGCTCGATCGACTCGTCCCCGAGGAACTCCACACCTCAAGGATGCGGCATCCGGCGAGGAAGTGACACAAGCCGCCGCGGCGAGGACGGAAGCCACTGCCGCAGCGGGGGTACGAGCGGCTCCCGCGAGGGAGGCCCGAACCCGCCCCGTCCGCCCGGCGGCGGACGGGGATCCGACCGGTCACCGCTAGCGGACGAGGCCCCAGCGGAAGCCGAGCGCCACGGCGTGCGCCCGGTCCGAGGCGCCCAGCTTCTTGAACAGTCGCCGGGCGTGCGTCTTGACCGTGTCCTCGGAGAGGAAGAGCTCGCGCCCGATCTCGGCGTTGGACCGTCCGTGGCTCATGCCCTCGAGCACCTGGATCTCACGCGCGGTGAGTGTCGGGGCCGCACCCATCTCGGCCGACCGGAGCCGACGCGGGGCGAGCCGCCACGTCGGGTCGGCCAGCGCCTGGGTGACGGTCGCGCGCAACTCGGCGCGTGAGGCGTCCTTGTGCAGATAGCCGCGGGCCCCCGCGGCGACCGCGAGCGCGACACCGTCCAGGTCCTCGGCGACGGTGAGCATGATGATGCGTGCGCCGGGGTCGGCGGAAAGCAGTCGGCGGACGGTTTCCACGCCGCCCAGACCGGGCATGCGCACGTCCATCAAAATAAGATCCGAGCGGTCCGCACCCCAGCGGCGGAGGACTTCCTCGCCGTTGGCCGCGGTGGTCACGCGCTCGACGCCGGGCACGGTCGCGACCGCGCGTCGAAGCGCCTCTCGGGCAAGCGGGGAGTCGTCGCAGACGAGGACGGATGTCATGGCCGCCCTCCGCAGCTGATGCGCGTCACCTTGAGCCTCCAGGGCTGGTACGTATCGTCACCTGTGCGGTTGACACCCCCGGACACTTGCCCGAGTGCTTGTTCTCTCAACCGCCTCCGCACTCTCAACGACGGTCACTCGAAAGAGTTACGGGTCGGACGGCCGACTTCGGCACTCTACGTGAGGGAGTGCACACGCAGGAGAGCATCGCAGGTCGTCCGCCCTTGTGCAGACGTATGCCCCATTTAGCCGGATTTCTTCCCTTTATGTGGTGTCTATGACTAGATTCGCAATGAGTCATATTTACATCTACTTAGACAGTAGTTGTACGGTCGGATCAGACTCACCAGCCGTCCGTCGCCCCCCGGCGGACCCGTCGGGCACGAGTGGCCCCACCCATCAGCCATCAACCCGCCCACCACCTATCCGTTCAGTACGGTTTCAAGGGGACAAGCGCAATGGCAGATTTCTCCCGCCTTCCCGGACCCAACGCCGATCTGTGGGACTGGCAACTCCTCGCAGCCTGCCGGGGGGTGGACAGTTCCCTGTTCTTCCATCCCGAGGGAGAGCGCGGCGCGGCACGGAGTGCGCGTGAGAACTCGGCGAAAGAGGTCTGCATGAGGTGCCCGGTACGCGCGCAGTGCGCGGCACACGCACTCGCCGTACGCGAGCCCTACGGCGTCTGGGGCGGCCTCACCGAGGACGAACGCGAGGAACTCATGGGTCGGGCGCGCAACCGTCTGATCACCTCGGCCGCGTCGAGCGCGACCGGCGCGACGCGCGCCTGAAGGAACGTTTCTGCACAGGATCTGCACAGAGGGGGCATCACCGGCACCCGGCGGCCCCAACGGCCGGAAGGGCGGCTTTACGCGCGCGCGGCGGCCCGGGTCAGCTGATCCAGCGTCGCGGCCACGGCCGGAACCTGCGCGAGGTCCGGCAGGGTGAGGGCGACGATCTCGCGCTCCACAGGGGGCTCCACGGTCACGGTTCTCGCCCGCTTGGGGCGGACCGACTCGATGGCCAGCTCGGGCAGTACCGCCACACCCAGGCCGGCGCCGACCAGGCCGACGACCGCCGGGTAGTCGTCGGTGGCGAAGTCGATGCGGGGGGTGAAGCCGGCGCTCTCACACACCTCGACCAACTGGCGGCGGCAGCGGGGGCATCCGGCGATCCAGGGCTCCTCAGCCAGGTCGCCGATGGAGACGGAACCGGCTTCGGCGAGGCGGTGGCCCTCGGGGACGAGGCCGACGAGCCGGTCGACGAGCAGGGGGCGGACGACGAGGTCGTCCCATTCGGCGGCGCCCGTGCCATAGCGGAAGGCCAGCGCCACATCACAGTCGCCCTCGCGCAGCATGTCCACCGAGCGGGGCGGCTCGGCCTCCACGAGCGAGACGCGGGTGCCGGGGTGGGCCGCGCGCAGGGCGGCGAGCGCGGTGGGGACGAGCGTGGAGCTTCCGCTCGGGAAGGAGACCAGCCGGACGCGGCCGGCCCGCAGACCCGCGATGGCGGCCACTTCCTCCTCGGCCGCGGTGAGACCGGCGAGGATGCCGGCGGCGTGCCGGGTGAGGGCCTCGCCCGCCTGGGTGAGGCGCATCTCGCGTCCCGTACGGATGAGGAGTGGGGTGCCCGCGGAGGTTTCGAGGGCCTTCATCTGCTGGCTGACGGCGGGCTGGGTGCAGCCCAGCTCACGCGCGGCGGCGGAGAAGGAGCCGGTGGCGGCAACGGCGCGCAGGACGCGCAGGTGGCGGGCCTCGATCATGCCTCGAGCATAAGGGACTCTTGGGTTTGGCAGCGAATACCTCACTGCTTCTTTGAGCCCAGTCACTTAGGGTGCCCGACATGAAGGTACTGAGCGTCAATGTCGGGCAGGCGAGGCCCGTGGACTACACCGATGCGCCCTCGGGAACGTCGGGCATCGACAAGCGCCCCGTCCTGGGACCGGTTCGGATCACGGCGCCGGGGGCCGAGGGGGTGGCGAGCGGGGTCGCCGGGGACGCCGTCTGCGACCTGCGGTTCCACGGCGGCGACGACCGCGCGGTGTACGCCTTCGCGCGCGAGGATCTCGACGCCTGGGAGAAGGAGCTGGAACGCCCGCTCGCCAACGGACAGTTCGGGGAGAACCTGACCACGAGCGGACTCGATGTGAACGGCGCGCTGATCGGGGAGCGCTGGGCGGCCGGGTCCGTGGTGCTGGAGGTGACCGGGGGCCGCATCCCGTGCCGCACCTTCGCCGGCTTCCTCGGCGAGAAGGGCTGGGTGCGGCGTTTCACGCAGGCCGGGGCGCCGGGCGCGCTGCTGCGGGTGATCGAGCCCGGTGAGATCGCGGCGGGCGACCCGCTCCGGATCGTGCACCGGCCGGCCCATGACATCACCGTGTCGCTGCTGCACCGGGCGGCGACCACCGAGCGCTCACTGCTGCCGCGCACGCTGGCCGCGGCCGAGTGGATGGAGGCCGGGCTGCTTGGGGTGGCGCGGTCCCACACCGCCAAGTACGGGGAGTAGGAGCGGTGGGACGGGCGGGGAAGGCGCGTACCTTGCCCGCCGGCCCGGGGCACTAACGTGCCGCGTATGACGACTGCACTGATTACAGGCGCTACGGCCGGGATCGGCGCCGCCTTCGCGCGGCGCCTGGCGGCGAACGGGCATGACGTGGTGCTGGTGGCCCGCGATGTGAAGCGGCTCCGCGAGCACGCGACCGAGCTGCACGACCGGCATGGCGTCGAGGCGGAGGTGCTGGCGGCCGACCTGTCCGAGGACGACGGGATCGCGGCCGTGGAGGCGCGGCTGTCCGACCCGAAGCAGCCGGTCGATCTGCTCGTGAACAACGCCGGGTTCGGGAACAAGGGCCGGTTCCTGGACGTGTCCATGGCCGACGAGCTGAAGATGCTGAAGGTCCACTGCGAGGCCGTGCTGCGGCTGACGTCGGCGGCCGCCGAATCGATGCGCGGACGGGGCAGGGGCGGCGTGGTGAACGTCGCGTCGGTGGCGGCCTTCGTGCCCCGGGGGACGTACGGCGCGTCGAAGTCGTGGGTCGTGCAGTTCACTCAGGGCGCGGCGCGGGACCTGTCGGGCAGCGGGGTGCGGCTGATGGCGCTCTGCCCGGGCTTCGTGCGGACGGAGTTCCACGAGCGGGCCGGGATGGGGACGGACAACATCCCCCGCTGGATGTGGCTGGACGCCGACAAGCTGGTGGAGACGGCGCTGGCGGATCTGGCGCGCGGCAGGACGCTGTCCATTCCGGACGCGCGCTACAAGGCGCTGATGGGTGTGGTGAAGCTGGCCCCTCGCGGCCTGCTCGGAGGGGTGAGCTCCAAGGCGGGGCGCAAGTACGGCCCTCGCTAGAGGGCGAGGTGGGCCGTGGTTCCGTTCCGCCAGGTCACTCGGATCGTTCGGCCCGTGACGTGGACGTCGGCCAGTGTGGCGACCGGTGCGGGGTCCGGCTCGTCGGTCAGCGAGGCGAGCGCGACGAAGAGGGCCTCGGGGCCGGTGACCGTGGCGTGCAGCACGGCGGTGCGGGAGCGGGGGTTCTGGAGGGTGGAGCCGGTGGTGAGTGCGACGGTCTCGGTGCACCGCGGGTAGCCGTGGACCGGGTGGAGTTGGGCGGTGGGCCCGCCGGGAGTGGTGGCCCAGCCGGTCTGGCGTACGGCGGTGCCCTCGGGCGCGCCGAGCACCAGGTGGGCGCGGACCTCGGCACGGCCGTGGGCGAGAGTGGCGGAGAGGACCCGCACGCCGGGGCGGGGGGTGTGGTGCGAGGCGGCCCAGCCCGGTCCGGTGCCGAGCGGCGTGGCGGGGCCGCGGGTGGTGACCGTGCCGTCGAGGACGAGGGCGAAGTGGTTGTCGGCCTGGTCACCGGGGGCGGTGGGGCCGGTGCGGGTGGAGTAGGCGAAGCGGGCGTAGCCCGGGTCGTCGTCGGGCCCGTCGTGGCCGACGTGGTTGCTGCCGTGGTTGTGGAGGCGTACGAGTCCGTCGGCGGCGGTGGACTGGATGAGCAGGCCCGGTGCGTGGAGGGGGGTGACCGCGTCGCAGGTCTCGGCGGGGAGCGGCTCCTCGGGATCGGTCCATGCCGGGTGATCGGTGGGCAGGAGGAGGCCGAGGAAGCCCTTGGACGCCCAATAGGGAGAGGCCGGGCCCGAGTAGTGCTGAACGAGCGGCGGGTACGGGCCGTGCCAGCCGGGGGTGAGCAGCCCGCGCGCGTCGGTGGCGCCCCGGTCGAGGAAGTGGCGCAGGGCGCCGGAGGCGAGGCGGCGGGTGGCGCCGGGGGTGAGCGGGGTGTGGCCGGTGAGGGCGCCGAGCCAGGGGGCGGCGGCCGCGGCGAAGCGGTAGGTGAGCGAGCGGCCGTACGGAAGCGGCGAGCCGTTGCGGTCGAAGAGGCGCACATATCCGTCGAGTTGGGCGCGCAGCCGGGGGCCGTACCGGGTGAGCAGGTCCTGGTCACCGGAGAGGTGGGCGTGCAGGACGGGGTAGAAGTGCAGGGCCCAGGCGTTGTAGTGGTCGAAGGCGCGGTTGTCGCCGTCGCTGTACCAGCCGTCGCCGAGGTACCACTCGTCGATCCGGGCGAGGGAGCGGTCGATGGTGGCGGCGGCGCGGTCGGTCTCGATGCCGGCGTCCTGGAGGAAGCCGGCGACGGTGAGGCCGAAGAGCCACCAGTTGTTGTCGACGGGTGAGGGTCCGAGGGCCGGCAGCAGCCAGTCGACGACCTGTCGGCGGGCTCGGTCGCCGAGCGTGTCCCAGAGCCAGGGTCGGGTCAGGCGAAGGGCGAGGGCGACGGACGCCGCTTCGACGACGGCCTGGCGGACATCCGCCATGAGCGGCCATGTGTCACCGGAGTCATGGGGCTCGATGGACTGGCTGCCGCGGTCCGGGTGAGTGCGCGGGCCCGCACGGGTGCCGGCACCGGATTCGGTGCCGGCGGTGAGGCCCTCGGCGTAGCGCGCGAGGTGGCCGTGCGGGTCGTCGCCCCGGGCGCCCGCGACCCGGAGCGCGGCGAGGAGGAACGTCCGGGCATAGCCTTCGAGGCCGTCGGAACGGGCCCCTGACCAGCTGGGGCGGTCGCCGGGAAGCTGGATCAGACCGTGGCGGGGCGAGGCGTACGGCCGGACGGCCAGGAGGAGTTCGTCGGCGGCGGCCTCCCAGTGGGCGCGGGTCCACCCGGTGTACGGGCTGAGGACACGGTTCTCGGGCGGCGTGGGCATGATGCTCCCCTGGAGATCGGCTCGTGGAGATCGGCTCGCTGCGTCGCCGGAATGATGGACATGGGCGTGATCGACCGTCAATGGATCAGACCGAATGATCGAAACTCCCGTCGTTCGATCACGCGTGCATTAGGGTCTGGCTACCCGGGCGACTCCTGACCCGGCCACCCCCACCGCGAGGGAGACTTCCGCCGTGCGCGCGAGTGCTGCTGAACGTCACGACCGACTGCTGACCCTGGTGCGGGAGCGCGGTTCGGCGAGGGTCTCGGAGCTGGCCGCGCTGCTCGGCGTCTCTTCGGTCACCGCCCGCCGGGACGTGGAGGCGCTGGCCGGCCAGGGTCTGCTGGACCGGGTGCACGGCCAGGTCTCCTGGCCGGCGCCGCGGCGCGAACCGGGAATTGCGCGAGCCGGCGCGGGCCTGGTCATCGGCCTGCTCGCGCCCTCGTCGACGTACTACTTCGCCGAGGTCATCCGGGGGGCGCACGAGGCGGCGGCGCGGGCCGGGGCGCGGCTTGTCCTGCGCGTATCGGACTATCGGCCCGAGGACGACCGCGCCCGGACCGAGGGGCTCCTCGCGGCGGGCGCCGAGGGCGTGCTGGTCGCCCCCGGCTGGCGGGCGCCGGAGGACCGGGCCGCGTACGGCGACTGGCTGGCCGAACTGCCCGTCCCCGCCGTGCTCGTGGAGCGGCGCGCGGCGCCCGGCTCCCCGATGGACGGCCTCGACCGGGTGTCGTCCGACCACCGGCACGGGGTGCTGCTCGCCGTACGCCATCTGGTGGGGCTCGGGCATGGATCGCCTCTGCTCGTGGCCCGTTCGGACAGTCCGACGGCGCTCGCCGTGCGGGCCGGGTACGGCGAGGCGCTGGACGCGCTCGGGCTGCGGGCGCCGGGGCCGGTGATCGATTCCATGCCGGCCGACACCCACCCGGAGAAGTTCGAGGAGGCGGTGGCGGCGATCCGGTCGGCGGTCGTCTCGGGCAGGGCGAGGGCCGCGCTCGTCCACAACGACGTGGACGCCATCCAGATGGTGCAGCGGCTCGCCGAGCTCGGCGTGCGCGTGCCGGACGATCTGGCCGTGATCGCGTACGACGACGAGGTCGCCGCCCTCGCGCCCATCCCGCTGACGGCGGTCGCCCCGCCCAAGCGCCAGGTGGGGCGCCACGCCGCGGAGTTGCTGCTGGACCGGCTCACCGGCGGCACGGACGAGGACGGGGACGCGGGCGGGGGCCAGGGCGAGGAGGCCCCCAGGCGCCATCTCACCCTGCTGCCCCGCCTGCGCGTTCGGGCCTCGTGCGGAGCGGTACGGGCCTGAGCCCGGGACGGGGCGACCTCGCTTCTGATCGATCTGACCTTTTTTCGATCAATCAATCTTTCGCTCTTGACTTCGGTCAGTACTGGTTCAAGGATCGCGGCCACAACGTCCATGCCGCCCGTCCCCAGGAGCCGTGCCGTGAGCCGCAGTTGGAGCAGAACGTCTCGTGTCATAGCCGGCACCGTTACCGCCCTCGCCGTCCTCACGGCCTGCGGCGGCAGCGGTGACGACACCTCGGCCCAAGGGTCCGACGGCAAGCCCGTGACCCTCACCTTCTGGGGCTGGGCCAAGGGCTCCAAGGATGTCGTCGACGCCTTCAACGCGTCGCACAGGAACATCCAGGTGACGTTCGAGGAGATCCCGTCCGGCAACGCCGGCGGCTACGCCAAGATCTCCAACGCCGTGAAGGCGGGCAACGCCCCCGACCTGGTCTCGATCGAGTACCCCTCGCTGCCCGAGTTCGTCAGCGCCGGCTCCCTGCAGGACATCGGCGCGCACTTCTCGCAGGACGACCGGAAGAAGCTGCTCCCGCAGGCCGTCGAACTCACCACACTGGGCGGCAAGACCTGGGCCGTCCCGTTCGACGCCGCGCCGCAGGTCTTCTACTACCGCAAGGATCTCTTCGCCAAGTACGGCGTCGCCGTGCCCACGACCTGGGACGCGTTCAAGGCCGCGGCGGAGAAGGTGAAGAAGGCCGACGCCAAGGCGCGGATCGCCACCTTCTTCCCCGACGACCCCACCACCTTCGAAGCCATGGCCTGGCAGGCGGGCGCCCAGTGGTTCAAGGCCGAGAACGAGACCTGGAAGGTCGACACCACCGACCCGGCGACCACCAAGGTGACCGCGTACTGGCAGGGCCTGCTCGACGCCGGACTGGTCCACAACAACGCCTCGTTCAGCCCGGAGTGGACCGGCTCGCTGAAGAACAGCACCACCATCGGCTACCTCGGCGCCTCCTGGGGCGCGGGCGTCCTCAAGGGCACCCTGCCCGAGCAGGGCGGCAAGTGGGCCGTCGCCCCGGTGCCGACCTGGGACGGGAAACCCGCGAGCGGAATGCTCGGCGGCTCCACCTTCGCCGTGACCAAGGGCAGCAAGAAGGCGGCCGCGGCGGTCGAGTTCGCCACCTGGATGGCGACCACGGAGGAGGGCGTCACGGCACGCATCGCCTCGGGGACCTCCAGCGCCTTCCCCGCCGCCACCGCGCTGCGCCCCGTGGCCAAGAAGTCCTTCGACGCCGGCTTCTACGGCGGTCAGGACATCTACGCGCTGTTCGAGACCGCCGGTGCCTCCATCGGGCCGAACTGGACCTGGGGCCCCGCGACCGGCACGACCAACAGCGCCATCAAGGACCGGTTCGGCAAGGTCAAGGGCGGTGGCACCACCCTCGCCGACGCCGTCAGGGCCGGGCACGACGCCACCGTGGCCGAGCTGACCAAGCGCGGTCTCAAGGTCGAGGGCTGACCTCGATGAAGGCCCGCACCCGCGCCGCCACGGTACTGCTCGCCCCCTTCTTCACCCTGTTCACCGCGGTGATGGTGGTGCCGGTCGGCTACGCGGTCTGGCTCAGCCTGTTCACCGAGAAACAGTCGGGGCTGGGCTTCGGCGGCACCGAGACCGTCTTCAGCGGCCTCGACAACTACCTGGCCGCACTGGGTGACCGGGCCTTCCTCGACGGCTTCGGTGTACTGCTCGGATACTGCCTCCTCTACATTCCCCTGCTGCTCGCCGGAGCCCTCGCGCTCGCCCTGCTGCTCGACTCGGCACTGGCCCGGGCCCGTCGCTTCTTCCAGCTCGCGCTGTTCCTGCCGCACGCCGTCCCCGGCATCATCGCCGCGCTGATCTGGGTCTACCTCTACACCCCCCAACTCAGCCCGGTCGTCGCCGTGATGGAGTCCGGTGGCGTCCGCCTCGACTTCTTCTCCCCCGGTGCCGCTCTCCCCTCCGTGGTCAACATCGCCCTGTGGGAGTGGCTGGGCTACAACGTGGTGATCTTCTACGCGGCCCTCCAGGCGATCGACCGGTCCGTCCTCGAAGCGGCCACCGTGGACGGCGCCGGAGCCTGGCGCATCGCCCTCAGTGTCAAACTCCCCCTGATCCGCGCCTCCCTGGCGATGGTCGGCCTGTTCACCGTCATCGGCTCGCTGCAGCTGTTCACCGAGCCGCTGATCCTCAACAAGGGCACGGGCTCCGCCGTCACCTCCACCTGGACCCCGAACATGTACGCCTACACCGCGGCCTTCGACCGCAACGACTACGGGCTCGCCGCCGCCGCTTCCGTACTCCTCGCACTCACCGCGGCGCTGCTCTCCTTCGCGGTCACACGCCTCACCGGACGGAAGGGGAAGCGCCCGTGACGAACCGCCGGCTCTCCAGGGCCGCCGTCAACGGAGCCCTGCTCCTCGCCGTCGTCTACATGCTCTTCCCCCTCGTATGGCTGGTCACCGCCGCCACCAAGGACGCGGGCGGTCTGCTCGCCGGGAACGCCTTCTCCTTCGAGGGCTTCGACTTCGGCGGCAATCTCACCCGCCTGGCCGACTACGGCGACGGCGTCTACGTCCGCTGGTATCTCAACAGCCTGCTGTACGCGGGCGGCGGGGCCGTCGTCTGCTCGCTGATCAGCGTCGCCGCCGGCTACGCCTTCGACAAGTACGACTTCCCGGGCAAGGAGAAGCTGTTCGGCGTGGTCCTGCTGGGCGTGCTCGTCCCGACCACCGCCCTCGCCCTTCCCATGTATCTGCTCGCCAGCGAGACCGGGATCGTCAACACGTACTGGGCCGTGCTCATCCCGGTCCTGGTGAACCCCTTCGGCGTCTATCTCGCCCGGGTCTTCAGCGCGGGCTACATCCCCGACGAGGCCCTGGAAGCCGCGCGTATCGACGGGGCGGGCGAGCTGCGCATCTTCTGGTCGATCGGGCTGCCCATGGTCATGCCGGGTTTCGTGACCGTCTTCCTCTTCCAGTTCACCGCGATCTGGAACAATTTCTTCCTCCCCCTGGTGATGCTGTCGGACCAGAACCTCTTCCCGCTGAGCCTCGGCCTCTACGCGTGGAACAGCAACGCCCACGCCGAGCCGGACTTCTACCCCCTCGTCGTCACCGGCTCGCTGCTCGCCATCGTCCCCCTCGTCGTCGCCTTCGTCTCGCTCCAGCGCCACTGGAAGGCCGGTCTGACCGCCGGCAGCGTCAAGTGACGAGCACACCAGGCCAAGTGAGGAGCTTCAGTTCCACCATGCACCACGCCACTGACAACCGGCCCGCGCTGCTGCTGGCGATGGCACCGGACATCGCGCAGCGCCTGCTCACCGACGCCCACCGCACCCGCCTCGCGACTCTGACCCGCACCGACCCGCACCTGGTCGCCCACGATCTCGCCGACCCCTCCCCGGCCGTGGCCCGGGCGCTCGAACGGGCGGAGGTCCTCCTCACCTGCTGGGGCGCCACTCCGCTGACGCCCGGGATCCTCGACCGCGCGCCGCGCCTGCGGGCCGTCGTCCACGCCGCCGGGTCGGTCAAGCACCACATCACCGACGCCTGCTGGGAGCGCGGCATCGCGGTCACCTCGGCCGCCGGGGCGAACGCCCTCCCCGTCGCGGAGTACACGCTCGCGACCATCCTGCTCGCGGGCAAGCGGGTCCAGCGGGCAGCGCACCTCTACGGGGAACTGCGCGCCGCCCACGACTGGCGCCGGGAACTCGACGGTGCCGGGAATTACCGCCGTACGGTCGGGATCGTCGGTGCCTCGCGCATCGGGCGCCGGGTCATCGAGCTGCTGCGCCCCTTCGACCTGCGGGTCCTGCTCCACGATCCGTTCGTCACCGCCTCCGAGGCGGCCGCGGTCGGTGTGGAGCTCGCCTCCCTGGACACCCTCTGCGCGCAGAGCGCGATCGTGTCCGTCCACGCCCCGCAGCTCCCGGCGACGTACCGGATGATCGGCCCGCGCCAGCTGGGCCTGATGCGCGACGGGGCCACGCTCATCAACACCTCGCGCGGCTCGCTGATCGACGAGCCCGCCCTGCTGCCGCATCTGGTCTCGGGCCGTCTCCACGCGGTCCTCGACGTCACCGACCCGGAGCTGCCGCCCCCGGACTCCCCCCTCTACACACTGCCGAACGTCCTGCTCACCCCGCACATCGCCGGGTCCCTGGGCAATGAACTGCACCGGATGGCCGACCATGCGCTGGACGAGCTGGAGCGCTTCGCGCGCGGGGAGCCCTTCGCGGACCCGGTGCTCCCGGGGGCACTGAACCGAACGGCCTGATAACGCCCCACTGTCTAAAATGGGGCTTGTCCGACCCAGTCGGGAGGCACCATGACATTCGTACAGATCATCGACTGCAAGACCGAGCGGTTCGACGACATGAACCGGCTCCTGGACAAGTGGATCGAGCAGACCCAGGGCAAGCGGACCGCCACCCACAACGTCCTCGGCAAGGACCGCTCCGACGGCTCCCACCTCGTGGAGATCGTCGAATTCCCGTCCTACGAAGTGGCGATGAAGAACTCGAAGCTTCCCGAGACCGACCGGATCTTCCAGGAGATGGTCGCGTTGTGTGACGGGATGCCGACGTTCATGGACCTGGACGTGGTCCGCGACGAACAGCTCTTCAAGACGACGTCCCGCCGGTTCTTCGAGCTGCTCGCGATGAGGGGCGAGCTGCCCCCGCTCGACGAGGTGCTCGCGGAGAACTACCACGATCACGATCCCGGCAACGATCCGGACGCCATCGGCATGGACGCGTTCCGGCGCGGCGCCGAGGAGTGGCGCGGCGGCTTCGACTTCGTCTTCGACATCGAGGACCAGATGGCCGAGGGTGACCGGGTGTGCACGCGCATGACCTGGAAGGGCACCCACAAGGGCGAATTCATGGGGATCGCCCCCACCGGCAAGAACGTCTCCATGACCGGCACGGTCGTCCACCGCTTCCGTGAGGACGGCAAGATCGAGGAGGGCTGGTGGCAGTACGACCGGCTCGGCCTGATGGGCCAGCTCGACGTACTGGAAATGTGACGCAGCCGGAAGGAACGCGACACAACCGCACAAGGCAAGCAGAAGACCCCCGTCCCACCGCTGAGCCGCAGGGGAACGGGGGCCTTCCGTAGGGCCCGGGGCCTTTACAGGACCGGGTCCTACAGGACCTGAAAGGTCTTAGTGGGAGTGACCGTGGCCGTGGCCGTGGCCCGCCTCCGCCGGCTCCTCTTCCTTCTTCTCGACGACCAGGGTCTCGGTCGTGAGCAGCAGGGAGGCGATCGACGCGGCGTTCTCCAGGGCGGAGCGCGTGACCTTGACCGGGTCGATGACGCCGGCCTTCACCAGGTCGCCGTACTCGCCGGTCGCGGCGTTGAAGCCCTGGCCCTTGTCGAGCTCCGCCACCTTCGCGGTGATGACGTAGCCCTCGAGGCCGGCGTTCTCGGCGATCCAGCGCAGCGGCTCGACGGCGGCGCGGCGGACGACCGCGACACCGGTGGCCTCGTCGCCGGTCTTGCCGAGGTTGTCCTCGAGGATCTTGACGGCGTGCACCAGAGCGGAGCCACCACCGGAGACGATGCCCTCCTCGACCGCGGCGCGGGTCGCGGAGATGGCGTCCTCCAGACGGTGCTTCTTCTCCTTCAGCTCCACCTCGGTGGCGGCGCCGACCTTGATCACGCACACGCCGCCGGCCAGCTTCGCGAGGCGCTCCTGGAGCTTCTCGCGGTCCCAGTCGGAGTCCGTGGACTCGATCTCGGCCTTGATCTGGTTGACGCGGCCCACGACGTCCTCGTGGTTGCCACCGCCGTCGACGATGACGGTGTCGTCCTTGGAGACGGTCACGCGGCGGGCGGTGCCCAGCACCTCCAGACCGGCCTGGTCGAGCTTGAGGCCGACCTCCTCGGCGATGACGGTCGCGCCGGTGAGCGCGGCGATGTCGCCGAGCATCGCCTTGCGGCGGTCACCGAAGCCGGGGGCCTTCACGGCGACGGCATTGAAGGTGCCACGGATCTTGTTGACGACCAGGGTCGACAGGGCCTCGCCCTCGACGTCCTCGGCGATGATCAGCAGCGGCTTGCTGGCGCCGGCCTGGATGACCTTCTCGAGCAGCGGGAGCAGGTCCTGGATCGAGGAGATCTTGCCCTGGTGGATCAGGATGTACGGGTCGTCGAGGACGGCCTCCATACGCTCCTGGTCGGTCACCATGTACGGCGACAGGTAGCCCTTGTCGAAGGCCATGCCCTCGGTGAAGTCGAGCTCCAGGCCGAAGGCGTTGGACTCCTCGACGGTGATGACACCGTCCTTGCCGACCTTGTCCATCGCCTCGGCGATGAGCTGGCCGACCTGCTGGTCCTGCGCGGAGAGCGCGGCCACGGCGGCGATGTCGGACTTGTCGTCGATCGGGCGGGCGGTCGCGAGGAGCTCCTCGGACACGGCCTTCACCGCGGCGTCGATGCCCTTCTTCAGGGCGGCCGGGGAAGCGCCCGCGGCGACGTTGCGCAGGCCCTCGCGGACCAGCGCCTGGGCCAGCACGGTGGCGGTGGTGGTGCCGTCACCCGCGATGTCGTTGGTCTTGGTCGCCACCTCCTTCACCAGCTGGGCACCGAGGTTCTCGAACGGGTCGTCGAGCTCGACCTCACGGGCGATCGTGACACCGTCGTTGGTGATGGTGGGGGCACCGAACTTCTTGTCGATGACGACGTTGCGGCCCTTGGGGCCGATCGTCACCTTGACCGTGTCGGCAAGCTTGTTGACGCCGCGCTCAAGGGCGCGACGGGCGTCCTCGTCGAACTTCAGGATCTTCGCCATGGAGCGATTCAGCCCTCTCGGAATTCGTTTTAACGAACTGCGCCCCTGGACGCCCGGGTGTGGGGGTCAGGGGCGCAGCTCAAAGCATCTGCTTCGGGTGAATTACTTCTCGATGATCGCGAGCACGTCGCGAGCCGAGAGGACGAGGTACTCCTCGCCGTTGTACTTCACCTCGGTGCCGCCGTACTTGCTGTACAGCACGATGTCGCCGGTCTGAACGTCGAGCGGCAGGCGCTCGCCGTTCTCGAAGCGGCCCGGGCCCACGGCCAGGACGACGCCCTCCTGGGGCTTCTCCTTGGCGGTGTCCGGGATGACCAGGCCAGAGGCGGTGGTCTGCTCGGCGTCGAGCGGCTGGACCACAATGCGGTCCTCGAGCGGCTTGATGGCAACCTTGGAGCTGGTGGTCGTCACGATCCGACCTCCCCCTTCGGAGATCTCACGGGGTTAACTGTCTGAGGTGGCGACCAGGTGGATCCGTCGTCGCGGGTGCCGGACCTGCCCGTCGCTGTGTTGGCACTCTCCAGTGGGGAGTGCCAGTGCCGAGACTATGACCGGGATTAGCACTCGGTCAAGCGGAGTGCCAATTCAGCGACGGCGCGGCGTTTTTCGCACCCGGTCCGTCAGGGCTCCGGACGCGCCACCGCGGGACGTGTGCCGCGGACCCACCTCCTGCGCGGCCTTCCTGCCCAGCCGCCCGATCGGGTCCACCGCGGGCGCGCACCCGGCGCAGGCGAGGAGGACACCGACCGCCAGGAATCCCGCCAGCAGCCGGTGCGTACGCGTCACGGCCGGGCCCCCCACCCGGTCATACGTAGTCCTCCAGCTTCGCCACCGCGTAGCCCTTGTCCGTGATCGTCTTCATCACCTGGCGGATCATGTCCGGCATGGTGCCCTTCCAGTCCGCGCGGCCCCTGAAATGTGTGAGCACGATGTCGCCGGGGTGCAGGTCGCGGTCCCACTCGCGCCACTCCATCCGGTCCGGGAACGCCTCGGCCGCCCACAGCGGCACGGCCTTGACCCCGCAGGACTTGGCGGCACGCAGGGTGTCCTCGTTGTAGTTGCCGTACGGGGGCCGGAAGAGCGGCGGGCGCTTGCCGTACCGCTTCTCGATCTTCTCCTGCTGGCCGCAGATCTCCCGCTCCTGCTGTTCGTAGCTGAGCCCGGGCATGTAGCGGTGGTTCAGGGTGTGGTTGTGCAGCGCCACCCCCCGGTCCTGCATCTTCTGGAAGTAGCCGTAGTCGTCCTTCACCAGGTAGTCGGTGAGGAAGGCGCTGTACGGGATGTTCAGCTCGGTCATCATCCGCAGCAGCTCGGGATCCTTCTCCGCGCCGTCGTCGATGGTCAGGAAGACGACCCGGTCCTTGGTCGGCACGGTGGTGAAGACGGGCGGCAGGTCCTCGCCGTCGGTCTCGAAGCCCTTGCGGGTGGTGATCTCCGGCTTGACGGCGGGCGGCGGCGGCGCGGCGAGCGGGACCTTGGCCAGGCCCCACTTCTTCGCGGCGAGGGCGCGGGCCGCCCGGGCTCGCCGGGTTCTCTCGACATAGGCGGCCAGCGCCCCCGCCGCGCCGGGCGCCTGCCGCGGCTGGCCGGCTGCCGGCTTGGCCGAGGGTTCCTGACCGGCCGCCGCCCGGGGCGCCCGCTCCCCCTCCGGCGGCTCCGCGGCGCACCCGGAACCGAGGGCGGCGGCCAGCACGACCGCCCCGACGACCGCCGGCCGGAAGCATCGCAACATCCCGATATAGTGCTTTTGTCTTACTAGCTGCATGGCGCCGCATCCTGTCAGCGCGAACGCCCCGCGCCGCGCCGACACCGCCGCCGGACACGCACCGTCCCCCGCCTGGCCCACAATGGGACGGGTGACCGATCTTGTTCCCTTCTCCGCGCTCCTCGGCCCCGAGGGTCAGGCCCTGCTCGCCGCCCTGCGGGACTACGACCCGGCCCAGGAGCTGGCGATCGCCTCCCGGCTGCGCCGCGAGCACCCGGCCGGACTGGTGTCGGCCGCGCTGTCCCAGGCGAGGCTGCGGCAGCGGGCGGCGGCGAAGTTCGGCGCCGAGGACGCGTACCGCATGTACTTCACTCCGAACGGGGTCGAGCAGTCGACACGCGCCTCCGTCGCCGCCTACCGGGCCCGCCGCTTCCGGGACATCGGCCCCGCCTCGATCACCGATCTGTGCTGCGGCATCGGCGGTGACGTACTCGCCCTCGCCCGTGCGGGGTTCGTGGTCGAGGCGGTCGACATCGACCCGCTGGCCTGCGAGGTGGCCCGCGCCAACATCGAGGCGCTGCTCGGCGACGCGCCGGTCACGGTCGTGACGGGGGACGTGACCGAGGCCGAGTCGGCCGGCGAGGCCCTCTTCATCGATCCGGCGCGCCGGGGCGGCCGGGGCCGCATCTTCGACCCTGAGGCGTACTCGCCCCCGCTGTCCTGGGCGATCGGGGCGGTCCGTGCGCGGGGAACCGGCGCGATCAAGATCGCCCCCGGCATCCCCCACGAGCTGGTCCCCGACGACTTCGAGGCCGAGTGGATCTCCGACGGCGGCGACGTCAAGGAAGCGGTGCTCTGGCACCACGCCCCGGGCGCGCACGCGAGCCCCGTCGTCCCCGGTGGCCGCCGCGCCACGCTCCTCCCCTCCGGCGCCTCCCTCACCGGCCGCGGCCTGCCGAACCCGCCGGTCCGCACGGTCGGCCGCTACCTCTACGAGCCCGACGGCGCCGTCATCCGGGCACATCTGGTCGCCGAAGTGGCCGAAGACCTCGACGGCGGACTGATCGACGAGACGATCGCGTACATCACGGCGGACGAACTGCGCCCCACGCCGTACGCCACCGCCTACGAGATCACCGACGAGCTCCCCTTCAACCTCAAGAAGCTGAAGGCCCTGCTGAAGGACCGCGAGGTCGGCACGCTGACGGTGAAGAAGCGCGGCTCGGCGATCGAGCCCGAGGAGCTGCGCCGCAAGCTGAAGCCCAAGGGCCCGAACTCCGCGACGGTTTTCCTCACCCGCGTCGCGGGCGCGCCCTCCATGCTGATCGGCGGGCCGGCGTAACGATGGCCCTGCACCCCGAGGGGATACTCACCAGCGGCCCGCTCGCGCTCCTCGCCGGGCTCGCCGCCGCCGGGCCCGACCCGCTGGAGTGGGAGGTGCTGCGCCTCAAGCGGGTGACCCGCACCGAGCACTGGGACGCGCCCTGGCGGCGGACACCGCAGCCGCTCGCCTCCCAGCTCGACTACCTCGCGGTCACCTTCACCGACGCCTTCTTCGTGACCTGCCCGGTGGAGACCCGGCGCTCGTGGACCGCCGCCGCGGGCACCGGGAGTGTTCCCGCGTTCATGACGGACCTGGCCATGCTGCTGCGGATGGCCGACCGTCAGGGGGAGCCGGGGTACGACGAGGTGCCGCTGGCGCCCTGGGAGGCGCGGGCACGTTTTCCCTTGCTGTTCGGCATGGACACCTGGGCCTACGACGAGGAGTTCGCCTCCTTCGAGGAGAGCCTGCGCAGTTTCATCGCCAATGAACACCCGTACTGCTACGAGGAATTGACGCCGCGCCTGGCTCAGGCCCTGGAGGCGCGGGCGCTGTGCGCGCGTTCGGAGGCGTTCGCCGCGTCGCTGCGGGCGTACGCGCCGGAGGCGACCGCGCAGTCCCTGGACACCCTCGCCCGCGTCACCTTCGCGCACATGGAGGAGCACCATGGCTGACCAGCCCCTCGCCGTTCTCAAGGACGACGCGTTCCCCGAGCTGTTCGGACCCGCCACCGAGGTGGCGCTCAGCGCCGACGGCCGGTGGATCGCCGCCACCTCGGTGACCAGCGCCTCCAGCACACTGGCTGTCTACCGCGCCGCCGACCTGAGCTGTGCGCACCTGCTGGCGTTCACCATGGAGGCCGCGTCGATCGCGTTCCACCCCGTCCTCCCGCTCCTCGCCATCGGCTGCGACAACGGCGACGAGTACGACCGCAACGGCAGCCTCACCCTCTTCGAACCCGACACCGGACACCGCGTCGACTTCCCCGATCCGCGCTGCGGGATCGACCCCGTCCGCTGGCTCGACGGGCGCACGCTCGAGATGGACCTGTTCTCCTACAGCTCCGGCGACGCCCATGGCGGGGATCCACTGAACGCGCGCTGCCGGATCGAGCGGGAGGAGTGGCTCGGCCTCACCCCCGAAGCCGTCGACCTGGCGGCGCTGCCCCGGCGGCCGTACGACCCGTGGACGGAGAGCCGGGAGCCCTCGCCCGGACCTTCCCTGCGGACGCTCGCCGCCGCGGCGGGACGGTCCTGGGACGGCCGGGGCCGCGTCCTGGACGTGGCCGCGCTGTCCGACGGCCGGGTGCTCGCGGTCAGGACCGGCACGGCACTGGAGTGCTGGGCGCCGGACGCCTCGCTGCTGTGGTCGGTCCCCGCGCCCGGCCACCTCGGTGGAGTACGCATCGCGCTCTCCCCCGGCGAGAGGACCGCGCGGGTCGCCGTACCCGGCGAGGACCGCCAGGCGCGGACAGACTTCCTCCTGATCGACACCGCCGACGGAACCGTCGTCGACCGGCGCTCGGTGGACTTCTCGGCCTCGATGTCCGCCCGTACGGACGGCATGTGGTCCGTACGGGACACCTACAACCGGTGCTTCGGCTCCGAGGACCCCGCCCCGCCCAACACCCGGGTGTACGCGGCCGACGGGACGCCCGCCGGCTCCTTCCACGCGCCCGACCGGTACGACATGACGCCGCTCGACGTCCGCCGCTGCCCCGAGCTGCTCCACGGACGACGCGACACTGTGGTCGCCCTCGCCCCCGACGGCACCCCGGCCCCGCTGTTCACCGCGGACCGGGACTTCGGCCCTGCGGTGTACGTCCACGACAGCGCCGGACCCGCCCTGCTGCACGGGCACAAGGAGCTCGTACGCCGGGCCTTCCCCTCCGGCGCGCCGGGCTGGACCCGTCCGGTGGACTCCCCCGTCACCGCGCTCGACACGCACGCGGGCGTCCTCCACGCCGTCTGCCAGGACGGCACACTGCTCGCCGTGGACGCCCTGGACGGGACCGTCCACGGCCGGCGCCGGCTGCCTCCCTACGGCCCGCTGTCGCTCTGCGCGGCCCCCGACGGCACGGTCCTGATCGGCACGGCCGCCGGGCAGATCCTGCGTTACTGACCGGCCGGGGAGCGATCAGACGTAGTCCTCCAGGCGGGCCACCGTGAAGCCCTGCTCCTGTATGTGCCGGAGCATGTTGGCCGTCATCTCGGTCATCGTCGTGCCCTTGAGCTCCGAGGGGCCGCGGAAGTGGGCCAGGATGATGTCGCCGGGGTGCAGCTTCTTGTCGGCCCGCTGGAACTGCATGTTCGTGATCTGCATCGACTCGCGCCACAGCACGATCGCGTCGAGCCCGCACTGCCCGGCCGCGGCCCGCGTGGACTCGTTCCAGTTGCCGTACGGCGGGCGCATCAGGCGGGGTGTGGTCCCGTACTCCTTGGCGAGTCTGGTCTGCTGTCCGCAGATCTCGCGCTTCTGGGCCCCGGCGCCGAGTGTGCGCAGGTTGGGGTGGGTCAGCGTGTGGTTCGCGACGCCGGTTCCCAGCTGCCGCAGGGGTGTGAAGTAGCCGTAGTCGCCGCGGATCGCCGCGTCGGTGAGGAACATCGTGACCGGGATCTTCAGGTCCCGCATCATCTCGACGAACTTGGGGTCCTTCTCGGCACCGTCGTCGAAGGTGACGAAGACGATCTTCTCCTTCGTCGGTATGTCACTGATCACCGGCACCGTGCCGCCGCCGGTCCTGACCGGCTTGGTCCTGGGGGGCGCGGGGGGCGCGGCGAAGGGCTTCAGACCCCACTTGCGGTAGGCGGCGGCGGTCGCGGCGGCCTCACCGCCGCCCTCCGTCGCGGACGGCGCCGGGGCGGACGGCGCCGGGGACGCGGCCTTCGGATCGTCCGCGCGCCGCGCCTGGTCCGCGGACGCCGGGATCCCCACCGAACAGCCCGACAGCAGCAGGGCGGCGGCCAGCGCCGCGCCCGCGATCCTCTTCCCCACCCGAAACCCCACGTCCGAACGCCTGCACCATTCCTGCCTACTGCTTGATGGCGGAATGAGGCGTTCGGTTCCCCAGGGGGCTCAGAAGGCTCAGGTGCCGTGCGACTCGAAGCGCCAGCGGTGCACCGGACGGGTGATCAGATCATCCGTCGGCTCGGGCAGTTCGGGCAGGTCGGCGTCGTACGCGGCGTCCCACCAGGTCATCACGAGCACCCTGTCCTGGGGCGCCGAGAAGAGCTCACGGCGCAGCGGCTCGGCCGCCAGCTCCTGCGCCCGGGCCCATTCGAGGAGTTCGGCGCCCCTGCCGTGCACGGCCCGCGCCTCCCACATCAGGGTCACCGTCGTCACGAGTACAGGTTCTCCTTGCTCACCTCGTGCACATGGTCGTGGTCGTGCGCGTGACCGGGCACGTGCGGGTCGGTCACCGGCAGGGAGGAGTCCGCGGACAGCTCCAGGTCCGAGGCCGGCCGGTTGCGCGCCACCATCTCCGCGCCGAGCGCCGCGACCATCGCGCCGTTGTCCGTGCACAGTCCCGGGCGGGGCACGCGCAGCCGGATGCCGGCCCGCTCGCACCGCTCCTGAGCCAGCGCGCGCAGCCGGGAGTTGGCCGCGACGCCACCGCCGATCATCAGATGGTCGACGCCCTCGTCCTTGCAGGCCCGGACGGCCTTGCGGGTGAGGACGTCCACGACGGCTTCCTGGAAGGACGCCGCCACGTCGCGTACGGGCACCTCCTCGCCCGCCGCCCGCTTGGCCTCGATCCAGCGGGCCACCGCGGTCTTCAGACCGGAGAAGGAGAAGTCGTACGCGGGGTCGCGGGAGCCGCTCAGCCCGCGCGGGAAGGCGATCGCGGCCGGGTCGCCCTCCTTGGCGAGCCGGTCGATCACCGGACCGCCGGGGAAGCCCAGGTTCAGCACCCGTGCGATCTTGTCGAAGGCCTCACCGGCCGCGTCGTCGATCGTCGCGCCCATCGGGCGGACGTCGGCGGTGATGTCGGGGGCGAGCAGCAGCGAGGAGTGGCCGCCGCTGACCAGCAGGGCCATCGTCGGCTCGGGCAGCGGCCCGTGCTCCAGCTGGTCGACGCAGATGTGCGAGGCCAGGTGGTTCACCCCGTACAGCGGCTTGTTCAGGGCGTACGCGTACGCCTTCGCCGCCGAGACACCCACCAGCAGCGCGCCCGCGAGCCCGGGGCCCGCCGTGACCGCGATGCCGTCGAGGTCCCGCGCGGAGATCCCGGCGTCCTTCAGCGCCCGCTCGATGGTCGGCACCATCGCCTCCAGGTGGGCACGCGAAGCGATCTCCGGCACCACACCGCCGAAGCGGGCGTGGGTGTCCACGCTGGACGCGATGGCGTCCGCGAGCAGGGTCGTACCCCGGACGATGCCGACGCCGGTCTCGTCGCAGGAGGTCTCGATACCGAGTACGAGCGGTTCGTCAGCCATAGTCACGTCTCTGTTCCTTGAACGGTCAGTCGCATCACGAGCGCGTCCACATTGCCCGGCTGGTAGTAGCCGCGCCGGAAGCCGATGGGCTCGAAGCCGAAGCGCTCGTACAGCTTCTGCGCCCGGGTGTTGTCCACGCGCACTTCGAGGAGCACTTCGTCGCACTCGAAGGCCGTGGCGTACTGCAGCAGATCGGCGAGGAGCCGGGCGCCGAGACCCGTCCCCCACTGGTCACGGGCGGAGGCGATGGTCTGGACGTCACCGAGCCCGCCGACGGCCGCCAGACCCGCGTAGCCGACGAGCCGGCCCTCCGCGTCCTGTGCGACCACATAGCGCCGGGAGGCCCCCGGACCGCGCGCATGGGCCAGCTCCGACCAGAACATCCCCGCCGACCAGGCGTCCTCGGGGAAGAGGTCGTGCTCCAGCTCCAGCACCGGCCCGATGTCCCACCAGCGCATTTCGCGCAGTGCAGCGGTGGTGCTCACCGGGGAGTGACCACCTTGTAGTTCTTCGGCACCTGAGCGTCCGGCCGCCGCAGATACAGCGGGGTCGGGGGCAGGAAGTCCGCACCCGCCGCGAGGCGTTCCGCGGCCAGCGCGGCGAGCGCGGCCGCGGACTGGTGCTCGGGGCCGCGGGCGTCCGGGAACACCTCGGGGTACAGGGCCGCGCCCGCGCCGACCGCCGGCAGCCCGGCGACCCGCTCGGCGATGTCGGCGGGCCGGTCGACGGCCGGCTCGCTCGCGCGCGTACGGAATCCGTCGTACCGCGCCCAGTAGACCTCCTTGCGGCGAGCGTCCGTCGCCACCACGAAGGGCTCCTCGAGTCCCGAGGCGTACGCGAGGCCGTCGAGCGTGCACAGGCCGTGCACGGGGACCCCGAGCACGGAGGCGAAGGTGGAGGCCGTCACCAGGCCGACGCGCAGTCCGGTGTACGGACCGGGGCCGACGCCGACGACGACACCCGTCACCGCGTCCAGGGCGAGACCGGCCTTCGTGAGGACACGGTCGACGGCGGGCAGCAGCAGTTCCCCGTGCCGTCGGGCGTCGACCTGACTGGACTCGGCGACGACGGACTCCCCGTCGTGCAGGGCGACGGTGACGGCGGGCGTGGCGGTATCAACGGCGAGCAAGAGCACGCGAACAGCCTACGGCTCCGGCGCCCGAGGCACGGCGCCCCGCCCCTCTCCCGATCGGCTGCTACCGTCACCTCCGACAGGGCATGGGGGTACCTCCCGGGCGGAAAGCTCAGGGAGAGAGAGGTGGGCACCGTGGCGAGGAGCAGCTCGGGATTCGTGGCCGGGCTCACGGCGGCGGCGCTCGCCGCAGTCGGCTTCCTCGCCTACCAGGCGTCGGCCTCCCTCCCCGCCGACCTGGCGGCCAAGCCCGAGGCCCCCAGCGTCAGCCCCACCCTCCCCACCGCCGGCGCCCCGCCGCGGAAGGTCAAGGACCCCCTCGCGGTTCCGGCGAACTCGGGCACCGGTATGCGCGTCGTGTACGGACTCGGCGACCGGCGCGTATGGCTGGTGGAGAAGAACGGCAAGCCGTCGCGCGCCTTCAGCGTCAAGCCCAGCACCGTCAGCCCGCGACCCGGTACGTACACGGTGACGTCCCGCTCCTCCTCCGTGCGCGGCACCGACGGTGTGCGCGTGGAGCACGTCGTGCGGTTCACGGTCGCGCAGGACGTGCCGATCGGATTCAGCGCGGCGATGGACGGCACGCTCCCGAGCCCGGACCCCACCCGCAAGACGGGCGGAATCCGGATGAAGCGGGCGGACGGCGACGCGCTGTGGACGTTCGCGACGATCGGCTCGAAGGTCGTCGTCGTCCCCTGACGACTTTCCCCCGTACGGACTACGCGGCGTCCCGCCCGGTAGCCCGCTCGACGTGATTCCCCTCGACCACCCGGACCTGGTCGGCCCCTCGACCGGACCCGCCCTCCGCCTCTCTGGGCGGGGTGGACACGGCCGTGGCCGCCTCGCACGACGCCAGCAGCTCGCGCATCGACAACGCGGTGGGCCGCGGCTGCGCGGCGGGCTTCTCGGGCGCCGGCATGGTGCCTCCTGGGGCTCCGGGGGCAGCCTGGTTAGGTAGACCTAACCAGTTCGTGGTCCCATGTCACCACGCGTCGTAGGACCGGCGCAACATCTTGCCGACGTCTTGTCGGAACACACAGGTCCGATCGCGCCGAACTAGCCCAGCGCCAGATCCGCCTCGGACCAGCGGGCGCCCAGGCCCCTCAGCGTCACCTGGCGGCGGTCGTCGTCCGTGTCGCCCACCACCCGGTGGATCAGCACGTGCAGCCGGTCCTCGGAGAGGTCCTCGACCTTTCCGTCGCCCCACTCCACGACGACGACCGACTCGGGCAGCGAGACGTCGAGGTCGAGGTCCTCCATCTCGTCCAGCCCGCCACCCAGCCGGTAGGCGTCGACATGGACGAGGGCGGGGCCGCCGGTGAGCGACGGGTGGACACGGGCGATGACGAACGTCGGCGAGGTGACCGCCCCGCGCACGCCGAGGCCTTCGCCGAGGCCCCGGGTCAAGGTGGTCTTCCCCGCGCCCAGTTCGCCGGTGAGCATCACCAGGTCGCCGGGGCGCAGCAGGGCGGCGAGCCGCCGGCCCAGCTCCTGCATCTGTCCGGGCGAGTCGACGGAGAGGAGAGCGGTGGTCTCGGTGGCCCCGGTGGTCGGGGACGTCTCGACGGTGTCGGTGGTCCGGGGCGCCCCGGTGGTTGCGGCGGGCTCAGCGCCGGGGATGTGCGGTGCTTCCATACGGGCCAACGTTAGCCGCTTCCGGCACCGCGCCGACCCTCGCCAGCAGGTCCGCCAGCCGGTCGGTGACCGCTTCCGGATGCTCCAGCATCACCAGGTGCCCGGCGTCGGGCACGATGACCAGTTCCGCGTCCGGCAGCAGATCGGCGATGGCCTCGGTGTGCGAGCTGGGGGTGACCAGATCGCGGTCCCCGGCCAGGGCGAGGACGGGCACCTCCCGGAAGATGTCGAGCGCCTCCGCCTTGTCGTGCTCGGTGAACGCCGGGTAGAACTCGGCGACCACGTCGATCGGCGTGCTCTCGATCATCCGCTCGGCGAACCGGGCCACGGCCGGGTCGACGTCGCGGGACGAGAAGGAGTACCGCTTGATCAGCCCGGCGAACAGGTCCGCGGTGGCCCGCCGGCCGCGCTCCACCAGCTCCGCCTGGGAGCCGAGCGCCCGCAGCACACCGGGGAGCACCCGGCGTACGGCGTTGACCCCGGCGACCGGCAGGCCGTAGTTGACCTCGCCGAGCTGCCCGCAGGACGTCCCGACGAAGGCGACACCGACGACCCGTTCCCGGATCAGCTCCGGGTACTGCTGGGCCAGGGCCATCACCGTCATGCCGCCCATCGAGTGGCCGACCAGGACGAGCGGGCCCTCGGGCGCGGCCGCGTCGAGAACGGCCTTGAGGTCGCGGCCGAGCTGGTCGATGGTGACGGCCACCCCCTCGGGTCCGGCCTGGGCGATGCCCCGGGCCGAGCGGCCGTGGCTGCGCTGGTCCCAGTGGACGGTGCGGACGATTCCGCGCAGGGCTGCCCGCTGGAAGTGCCACGAGTCCTGGTTGAGGCAGTAGCCGTGACTGAAGACGACGGTGACGGGCGCGGGCGCCTTGCGGCCGAAGAGTCTGCGGCGACGGGGGGACGGCGCGTCCGACTCGACCTCGTCGACCTCGTAGTACAGCTCGGTCCCGTCGTCGGCGACCGCCTTGGCGGGGGTACCGCGCAGCGCGCCGTAGGGCCCGGCGGCGTCGAGGGCGAGGCGGGCCTTGCGGCGCATGCCGCGTCCCACCGTGAGCCGCTCGACGGCCACACCGGCCGCCGCTCCGGCCGCGATCACACCTATCGCGGCGCCGGCGAATCCGGCGCGCCGCCAGCTGCCGGTGGCAGCGGCGGCGAGTGTCTCGGCGCTGGTCTCGCTCACAACCGCTCCCTAGTGGTCGGGACTCTCATGGAGGTAGACGCGCGGGACGCGCGAACCGATGCGCGTGACGATCTCGTACGCGATGGTGTCCGCCGCGCGCGCCCAGTCCTCGGCGGTCGGCTCGCCCCGGTCGCCGGGCCCGAACAGCACGGCTTCGGCGCCCGGTTCCACCACGTCGCCACCGAGGTCGACGACGAACTGGTCCATGGCGACCCGGCCGGCGACCGTACGGACCTTGCCCCCGACGAGGACCGGTCCGCGCCCGGAGGCGTGCCTCGGGACACCGTCCGCGTAGCCGATGGGGATCAGCCCGAGGGTGGTCTCCCGGTCGGTGACGTAGTGATGGCCGTAACTGACGCCGTGTCCCGCGGGGACCTGCTTGACCAGGGCGACACCGGCGGCGAGCGTCATGACCGGCCGCAGGCCGAAGTCGGCCGGCGTGCCGAGCTCGGGGCTCGGCGAGACGCCGTACGTCGCGATGCCGGGGCGGACGAGGTCGAAGTGGGTCTCCGGGAGCGTCAGGGTGGCCGGGGAGTTGGCGATGTGCCGCACCTCGGGCTCCACGCCGGCCTTCTCCGCGTACGCCAGCATGGTGTGGAAGACATCCAGCTGGGCCGCGATGGACGGGTGGCCCGGTTCGTCTGCGCAGGCGAAGTGCGACCAGAGGCCGGTGACCCGGACGAGCCCGTCGCGCTCCGCCTTCAGCGCCTCGCCGACCAGCTCGGGCCAGTCGGCGGGCTGGCAGCCGTTGCGGCCGAGGCCCGTGTCGCCCTTGAGCTGGACACTTGCGGTCCTGCCGGTGCGGCGGGCGGCCTCGGTGACCTCCGCCAGCGCCCACATGCCGCTGACCGACATGTCGATACCGGCCTCGATCGCCCGGTCCCAGGGGTCGCCCGGGGTCCACAGCCAGCACAGGATCCGGGCGCCGTCGATACCGGCGGCCCGCAGGGCGAGCGCCTCGTGCGGGGTGGCGGTGCCGAGCCAGGTCGCGCCGGCTTGCAGCGCCGCCCGGGCGCAGGGCACGGCGCCGTGGCCGTACGCGTCCGCCTTGACCACGGCCATCACCTGGGCGTGGGGCGCGACACGGGCGCGCAGCGCGCGGACATTGGCGCGCAGCGCGCCGAGGTCGATCTCGGCGCGTGCTCGAAGAGGCGGAGGTGTCTCAGTCATCGCGCCCAGTCTCTCAGGTGTCAGCTCCCCGGCCGCTTACCCCAGATGTAGACCCTGTCACCCTTGCGCAGCACATCCCACAGCCGCTGGGCGTCGCGGTGGCCGAGATTGACGCAGCCGCGGCTGCCGGTGGCGCTGTAGAGGCTGCCGGAGGAGGCGTGGAAGGCCTGGCCACCGCTGAAGAACTGGCTGTACGGCATCGGAACGTTGTAGATCGTCGAGTAGTGGTTCTTGTGCTTCCAGTAGATGCTGTGCCAGCCGTTGCGCGTGCGGTATCCGGCGCGGCCGCTGCGGATCGGGACAGGACCGTAGACGACCTTTTTGCTCTTCTGCACCCACATGAGCTGCCGGGCCTGGTCGACGCAGGCGACCCGGTACGCGCGGACGGGGCACTTGCCGGCGGCGTTCGGGTTGGGGCGGGCGGAGAGCAGCCGCATCCGGCCCCAGGTGACGGGCCCGGCGAAGCCGTTGGCCGGCTTGATCTTCTGCTTGATCTGGAACGCCCGGATGGCCTTGCAGTCGGCCGCGGACTGCTTGCCGTCCACCCGGCGCTTCAGCCAGCGCTCGACGGCCCGCTGGTGCGGGCCGGCCTTCTTGGTGCATGTGGCGGCCGCGGCGGCGTTCCGATCGACGACCTCGCCGGGCGGCACGAACTCGACGAGCTCGTCACCCCCGGCGGGCGGAGAGGGCTCGACCGAGTCCTCCCCGGCGCTCGGCCGGTACACGAACGGCGGCAGCACCTGGTCGATCGTGTCCTCCCGCCCGGAAGGCGCGACGGGCACGAGCCCCGGCACCAGCCCGGCCCCGGGCGGCGCGGGCGGATCCGACTGCGCGAAAGCGGCGGGCCCGGCCCCCAGGACGGCGCCGAGCACCAGGAGGAGAGCGAGGCCATGGTGTCTTGTCCAAGTGATCACCCCCTCAGGAGACCCCCCACGCCACCTCCGACACGTCCGCCGCGCGGCGAGAAGGGGTGGGGTTCCCCCGTTTCGAGGGGGTGGGAGCGGGTGGGCGGGGGCCTGATGGCGCGGGCCCGGGGGCCGGGGCCGGGCCGAGGCGCGGCGCAGCCGCCGCGTCCGGGCCGGGCCGGGGCCGGGCGACGGCCGCCGGTGGCCCACGTGTGGCGGCGGAAAGCAGCCGCCGGACGGCGGGGGTTCCCCGCCTCTCGCGGTCGGCGAGCCGACAACCCCACGCCCCCGAGGCGCGGCGCAGCCGCCGCGTCCGGCGGCGGAAAGCAGGCGCCGGACGGCGGGGGTTCCCCGCCCCTCGCGGTCGGCGAGCCGACAACCCCACGCCCCCGAGGCGCGGCGCAGCCGCCGCGTCCGGGCCCCGGGTTCGAGGAGAGCCGGGGGTGGGGGGAGAAGCGGCCGTGCGGCCGCCTACGCCCCGCTCACGTCTCCCCACGCCCCCCTGATCCCCTCCGCCACGTCCTGCGCCGTCACCGGGCCGCCGTTCGACACGCGGCGGGCCGAGAGACCGTGGAGGTAGGCCGCCGTCGACGCCGCGTCGTGCGGGAGCAGGCCGGCCGCCAGGAGGGAGCCCGCCAAGCCGGAGAGGACGTCGCCGCTGCCGGCCGTGGCCAGCCAGGACGTGCCCGTCGGGTTCGCGCGGACCGGGCCGGAGGCCGAGGCGACCAGGGTCGTCGAGCCCTTGAGCAGGACCGTCGCCCCGTACCGCCCGGCGAGCTCCCGTACCGCGTCCAGCCGCGCCCCCTCGACCTGCTCCCGAGCCACGCCGAGCAGCGCCGCCGCCTCCCCGGCGTGCGGGGTGAGCAGCGTCGGAGCCGTACGGCCCCGCACGGCGTCCGGTGAGAGGTCCCGCAGGCCGTCCGCGTCCACGAGGACCGGGACGTCGGAGGCGAGGACCTCCGCGACCCCGGGACCGTCGCCGAGGCCCGGCCCGACGACCCATGCCTGCACCCGTCCCGCCTTCGCCGGTGGCCCGGCGTGCACCAGGGTCTCCGGGTGGCGCGCGATCACCGCGTCCCCGGCCGGACCGACGTACCGCACCGCCCCGGCGCCGCCCCGCAGCGCGCCCGCCACCGCCAGGACCGCCGCGCCCGGATAGCGCGCCGATCCGGCGACGATCCCCACCACGCCCCGCCGGTACTTGTCGCTCTCCGCCGCCGGGACCGGCAACATCCGTGCCACGTCGGCGTGTTGAAGCGCCTCCACCTCCGGAACCGACGGCAGATGGTCGTCGAGTCCGATGTCCACCAGCCGCAGCGCCCCCGCGTACTCCCGCGCCGGGTCGATCAGCAGCCCCGGCTTGTACGTGCCGAAGGTGACCGTCGCGTCCGCGCGCAGCGCCTCCCCCACCACCACCCCGGTGTCCGCGTCGACGCCGCTCGGCAGGTCCACGGCGACCACGACCGCGTTCGAGCCGCGGGCCGCCCTCGCCACCGGTACCACGTCCGGGCGCAGTCCCCCGCGCCCGCCGATGCCGGTGATCCCGTCCAGTACGAGATCGGCCGCGGCGAGCGCCTCGAAGGGATCGTCGACGACCCGCCCGCCGGACCGGCGCAACGCGTCGAGGCCGCCCTCGTGGGCGCGCGAGCCGAGCAGGACGGCCGAGACGCCGGCCCCCCGCCGGGCCAGCCGCGCCCCGGCGAAGAGCGCGTCGCCGCCGTTGTCCCCGCTGCCGACCAGGAGGACGACCCGAGCCCCGTACACCCTCCCGAGCAGCGAGCAGCACGCGGCCGCGAGCCCGGCGGCGGCCCGTTGCATCAGCGCGCCCTCGGGCAGACGTGCCATCAGTTCGGCCTCTGCGGCCCGGACGTTGTCGACGCGGTGAGCGGTACGCATACGGTCAACCCTCGGCGATCACCACCGCCGACGCCACCCCCGCGTCGTGGCTGAGCGACACATGCCAGTTCCGCACGCCCAGTTCCGCCGCCCGCGCCGCCACCGTCCCGCGCACCCGCAGCCGCGGCTGCCCGGTCTCCTCGACGTAGATCTCGGCGTCGGTCCAGTGCAGCCCGGCCGGCGCGCCGAGCGCCTTGGCGACGGCCTCCTTCGCGGCGAACCGCACCGCCAGCGACGCCGGCCCGCGCCGCTCCCCACTCGGAAGCAGCAACTCACGCTCCAGGAACAGCCGGTGCAGCAGCCCCGGCGTCCTCTCCAGCGACGTGGCGAAGCGGTCCACCTCCGCCACGTCGATCCCCACCCCAATGATCATTCGACGCTCACTCCACTGTCACCGACTTCGCCAGATTCCTCGGCTGGTCCACCTCGTTGCCCCGGGCCGTCGCCAGCTCACAGGCGAAGACCTGCAGGGGCACGGTCGCCACCAGCGGCTGCAGCAGCGTGGGCGTCGCGGGGATCCGGATCAGATGGTCGGCGTACGGCACGACCGTCTCGTCCCCCTCCTCCGCGATCACGATCGTCCGAGCCCCGCGCGCCCGGATCTCCTGGATGTTGGAGACGATCTTGTCGTGGATCACCGAGCGCCCCCGGGGCGACGGCACGACGACCACGACCGGCAGATCCTGCTCGATCAGCGCGATCGGACCGTGCTTCAGCTCGCCCGCCGCGAAGCCCTCCGCGTGCATGTACGCGAGCTCCTTGAGCTTCAACGCCCCTTCGAGCGCCACCGGGTAGCCGACGTGCCGCCCCAGGAACAGCACCGTGTCCTTGTCGGCGAGCGACCGCGCCAGGGCCCGTACCGGCTCCATCGTCTCCAGGACCCGCTCCACCTCGTCGGAGATCTTCGCGAGGTCCCTGATCACCGCGTGGATCTCGTCGCCCCACTTGGTGCCACGGATCTGCCCGAGGTAGAGCGCCACCAGATAGCAGGCCACGAGCTGCGTCAGGAACGCCTTCGTGGAGGCGACGGCGACCTCGGGTCCGGCGTGCGTGTACAGCACCGCGTCCGACTCGCGGGGGATCGTGGAGCCGTTGGTGTTGCAGATGGCCAGCACCTTGGCGCCCTGTTCGCGGGCGTGGCGCAGGGCCATCAGGGTGTCCATCGTCTCGCCGGACTGCGAGATCGCGACCACCAGCGTGCGGGGGCCCAGGATCGGGTCCCGGTAGCGGAACTCGCTCGCCAGCTCGACCTCGCAAGGGATGCGGGTCCAGTGCTCGATGGCGTACTTGGCGATCAGACCGGCGTGGAAGGCCGTACCGCACGCCACGATGACGACCTTGTCGGCCTCGCGCAGCACCGCGTCGGGGATCCGGACCTCGTCGAGGGTCAGCGACCCCGCCGCGTTGATCCGCCCGAGGAGCGTGTCGGCGACCGCCTTGGGCTGCTCGGCGATCTCCTTGAGCATGAAGTAGTCGTAGCCGCCCTTCTCGGCGGCCGAGGCGTCCCAGTCCACGTGATACGCCCGCACCTCCGCGGGCGCCCCTTCGAAGTCCGTGACCGTGACACCGTCGCGGCGCAGCTCGACGACCTGGTCCTGCCCCAGTTCGATCGCCGACCGCGTGTGGGCGATGAACGCGGCCACGTCGGACGCGAGGAAGGACTCGCCCTCCCCCACGCCCACCACCAGCGGCGAGTTGCGCCGCGCGCCGACCACGACGTCCGGCTCGTCGGCGTGCACCGCGACCAGCGTGAAGGCCCCTTCGAGACGCCGGCACACCTGCCGCATCGCCTCGGCCAGGTCCCCGCACGAGGAGAAGGACTCGGCGAGCAGATGCGAGACGACCTCCGTGTCGGTCTCCGACGCCAGCGCGTGCCCGCGCTCGGTGAGCTCGTCGCGCAGTGCCGCGAAGTTCTCGATGATGCCGTTGTGGACCACGGCGACCCGGCCCGCGTTGTCGAGATGCGGGTGCGCGTTGGCGTCGGTGGGCCCGCCGTGGGTGGCCCACCGGGTGTGTCCGATGCCGGTGGACCCGCTCGGCAGCGGCCGGTCCCCCAGCTCCTTCTCCAGGTTGACGAGCTTGCCCGCCTTCTTCGCCGCGGCCAGGCCTCCGTCGGAGAGCACCGCGACCCCGGCCGAGTCGTAGCCCCGGTACTCGAGCCGCTTGAGGCCCGCGATCACTACATCAAGCGCCGACTGCCCGCCGACGTAACCCACGATTCCGCACATGGCGGCAGCCTACGGCGACCTCGGCCCAGCTCAGCTGAGCTTGGCCACCTGCGCGTCGATGACGGCCTTCGGCTGCTTCTCGACCTTGAGGGAGAGACCCATCGCGGCGAACGACGCGAGGGTGTTGCCCTGACGCACCGCGCCGAGCTTGGTCACCATCGTGTCGCCGTCCAGGTCGCCCGTCACCGTCCAGGTGAGCGTGCGCTCGGCCGCCCCTTTGTCACCGCCCTCCGATGCCGACCCACCGCAGGCGGCGGCGAGCAGCGACAGGCTTCCTCCCCCGACTTTCTCCCCGGGCTTTCTCCAGTGGCCTTCTCCCCCCGGTACCTCTCGCCCGTGGCGAGCCCCACAGGGTGTCCGTCCTACCCCCACGTGACCGAGCACACGGCCCACAACCGCCCCGCACCCCCGACAATGTCCCTGTGATCACTTCGCCGCCACGAAGCACCCCTCGCCGGGCCGAGGCCACGCCCTATGTCGACCTCACCCGGGCCGAGTGGAGCGCCCTGCGCGACAAGACCCCCCTGCCGCTCAGCGCGGAGGAGGTCGAGCGGCTCCGCGGTCTCGGCGACGTCATCGACCTCGACGAGGTCCGCGACATCTATCTGCCGCTGTCCCGGCTGCTCAACCTCTACGTCGGCGCCACCGCCAACCTCCGCGGCGCCCTCAACACCTTCCTGGGCGACGCCGGCAACGGCCACGGCACCCAGCAGGGCACCCCGTTCGTCATAGGGGTCGCCGGGTCGGTCGCGGTCGGCAAGTCCACCGTCGCGCGTCTTCTCCAGGCGCTGCTGGCCCGCTGGCCCGAGCACCCGCGCGTCGAGCTGGTCACCACCGACGGCTTCCTCTACCCCATGGAGGAGCTCAAGCGGCGCGGTCTGATGTCTCGGAAGGGTTTCCCCGAGTCGTACGACCGGCGCGCCCTGACCCGCTTCGTCGCCGACATCAAGGCGGGCAAGGAAGAGGTCAGCGCCCCCGTCTACTCGCACCTCATCTACGACATCGTGCCGGGCGAGCGCCTCACCGTCCGCCGCCCCGACATCCTGATCGTCGAGGGCCTCAACGTCCTGCAGCCGGCCCTCCCCGGCCAGGACGGCCGCACCCGGGTCGGCCTCGCCGACTACTTCGACTTCAGCGTGTACGTCGACGCCCGCCCCGAGGACATCGAGCGCTGGTACCTCAACCGCTTCCGCAAGCTGCGCGAGACGGCGTTCCAGAACCCCTTCTCGTACTTCCGCAAGTACACGCAGGTCTCCGAGGACGAGGCCCTCGACTACGCGCGCACGATGTGGCGGACCATCAACAAGGTGAACCTGCTGGAGAACGTGGCCCCGACGCGCGGCCGTGCGACGCTCGTCGTACGCAAGGGTCCGGACCACAAGGTCCAGCGCCTGTCCCTGCGCAAACTCTGAGGAGCCACGGGGTGCTGCATCTCCGTCTGATCGTCCCGTCCGACCGCACCGACGAGGTCGTCCGTACGCTCGAGAAGACGGTGGGCACGGCCCATCTCGCGATCGTGCCCGGCGCCGCCCGCAACCCGGCCGGGGACCTCGTCCTGTGCGACGTCGCCCGGGAGGCGGGCGACGAACTGATCGCCGACCTGAAGGCCCTGGGCGTCGACCGGGACGGGTCGATCGCCGTGGAGAACATCGACCTCTCGCTCTCCAAGCGGGCCGACAAGGCGGAGGACGAGGCGCCGGGCGAGGGCGCGGACGCGGTGCTGTGGGAGGCGCTCACGGAGGCGACCCACGAGGAGTCGACGCTCTCCGTCACATACGTCCTGTTCCTCGCGGTCGCCACGATGCTCGCCGCGTGCGGTGTGATGCTCGACAACGCGATCCTGATCGTGGGCGCGATGGCGGTGGGCCCGGAGTTCGGCCCGCTGGCGGGCATCTCCACCGCGCTGGTGCAGCGCGCGCCCCGGCTGGTGTGGCGCTCTCTGGTGGCCCTGCTCGTCGGCTTCGCGGCGGCGATGCTGATGACGGCGGGCTTCGCCTGGCTGATGGACGCCCTCGGCCTTTTCGAACGCTCGATGGTCGAGGCGGCCCGCCCGAACACCGCCTTCATCTGGAAGCCGGACTGGATGTCCTTCGTCGTCGCCTTCCTGGCGGGCATCGCGGGCACGCTCTCGCTGACCTCGGCGAAGTCGGGCGCGCTGATCGGCGTCGCGATCTCGGTGACCACGGTCCCGGCGGCGGCCAACGCCGCCGTGGCGTTCAGCTACACGGACTACGGCCAGTTCACCGGCTCGGCCGGCCAGCTGCTGGCCAACCTGGGCGGCATCGTCCTCGCCGGCACGCTGACGCTCCTGACCCAGAAGTGGCTCTGGTCCAGAACGCGCTGACCCCGGGGCGGACATCCGCCCCGGGCCTCGACGTACTGCGGGGGGGTTCTACCCGAGCGCGGACTTCACCGCGTCGGCCAGCCGCCCGGCGACCGTCCGCGCCTGCTCGATGTCCGCCGCCTCGACCATGACCCGCACCAGCGGCTCCGTACCCGAGGGGCGCAGCAGCACCCGCCCGGTCGCGCCCAGGTCACGTTCGGCCTCGGCGACCGCTCCCGCCAGCTCGGCGGAGGTCTTCACACGGGACTTGTCGACGTCCGGCACATTGATCAGGACCTGCGGCAGCCGCTCCATCACGCCGGCGAGCTCCGCCAGCGAACGGCCCGTGGCGGCGACCCGCGCGGCCAGCATCAGACCGGTCAGGGTGCCGTCGCCGGTGGTGGCGTGGTCGAGCACGATCACATGGCCGGACTGCTCGCCGCCCAGCGCGTACCCGTGCTCCTTCATCGACTCCAGGACGTACCGGTCGCCGACGGCGGTCTGCACCAGCTGCAGGCCCTCGCGCTCCATGGCGATCTTGAAGCCCAGGTTGGACATGACCGTCGCGACGACCGTGTCGCCGCGCAGTGTGCCGGCCTCGCGCATGGCGAGGGCCAGGACCGCGAGGATCTGGTCGCCGTCGACCTCGTTGCCCGCCGCGTCCACGGCGAGGCAGCGGTCCGCGTCCCCGTCGTGGGCGATGCCGAGGTCGGCGCCGTGTTCGAGGACGGCGGCCTTGAGGAGGTCCAGGTGCGTCGAGCCGCAGCCGTCGTTGATGTTGAGCCCGTCCGGCGTGGCGCCGATGGTGACGATCTCGGCACCGGCGCGGGTGAACGCCTCGGGCGACACCCGGGAGGCGGCGCCGTGCGCCTCGTCGAGGACGACCTTCAGCCCGTCGAGCCGGTTGGGCAGGACGGTCATCAGGTGGCCGACGTACTTTTCGAAGCCCTCGTCGTAGTCGGTGACCCGGCCCACGCCCGCCCCGGTCGGCCGCTGCCACGGGGCACCGGTGCGGTGCTCCTCGTAGACGGTCTCGATCCGGTCCTCCAGCTCGTCGGCGAGCTTGTGACCGCCGCGCGCGAAGAACTTGATGCCGTTGTCGGGCATGGCGTTGTGACTCGCGGAGAGCATCACGCCGAGGTCGGCGCCGAGCGCACCGGTGAGATACGCCACCGCCGGGGTGGGCAGCACACCGACGCGCAGGACGTCCACGCCCGCGCTCGCGAGACCCGCCACGACGGCGGCCTCCAGGAACTCTCCCGACGCACGCGGGTCCCGCCCGACCACGGCGGTCGGCCGGTGCCCCTCGAAGGTGCCCGCCTCGGCGAGCACATGCGCCGCCGCGACCGACAGGCCGAGCGCCAGCTCCGCCGTCAGATCCGCGTTGGCGACACCGCGCACGCCGTCCGTGCCGAAGAGTCGTCCCACAGTTGTCCTCCGAAAATGCTCCGAAATACAGGCCTCCAGGGCTTTGTGTGCCCCGAGGTCGTGGAAAGACGTACGCCCCGACAGCACAGAGGTGCCGCCGGGGCGTACGTTCAAAGCAGGCCGAGCAGGCGATTTAGCGCTTGCTGTACTGCGGGGCCTTACGGGCCTTCTTGAGACCGGCCTTCTTGCGCTCGACCGCACGGTCGTCGCGGGAGAGGAAGCCGGCCTTCTTCAGCGCCGGGCGGTTGTTGTCGACATCCGCCTCGTTCAGCGCGCGGGCCACGCCGAGGCGCAGGGCGCCGGCCTGGCCGGAGACGCCGCCACCCGAGATGCGGGCGATGACGTCGTAGCGGTTGTCGAGCTCGAGCACCTTGAAGGGCTCGTTGACTTCCTGCTGGTGCACCTTGTTGGGGAAGTAGTCCTCAAGGGTGCGACCGTTGATCTTCCACTTGCCGGTGCCCGGAACGATCCGGACGCGGGCGATGGCGTTCTTGCGACGGCCCAGGCCGGCGGCCGGCTGCGGGTCGCCGAAGCGGGAAGCCATCGACTCGGTGGTGTACTCGCCCTCGACGGGGACCTCGGACTCGAAGGTGGTGACCTCCGCGTAGGTCTCTTCGCCCTCGACGGGGGTCTCAACAGTGGTCTCGGCCACGATTCTCCTCAGATTTCTTTCGTTCTTAGGGGGTGTGGCCGGAACTACTGCGCGACCTGGGTGATCTCGTACGGGACCGGCTGCTGAGCAGCGTGCGGGTGCTGGTCGCCCGCGTAGACCTTCAGCTTCGAGAGCATCTGACGGCCCAGGGTGTTCTTGGGGATCATGCCCTTGATGGCCTTCTCGACGGCCTTCTCGGGGTTCTTCGCGAGGAGCTCGTCGTAACGGACGGAGCGGAGACCACCCGGGTAGCCGGAGTGGCGGTACGCCATCTTCTGGGTCTTCTTGTTGCCGGACAGGTGAACCTTGTCGGCGTTGATGATGATGACGAAGTCGCCCATGTCCATGTGGGGGGCGTACATCGGCTTGTGCTTGCCCCGGAGGAGGTTCGCTGCCGTAGTCGCCAGACGGCCCAGGACGATGTCCTGCGCGTCGATGATGTGCCACTGGCGCGTGACATCGCCGGGCTTGGGGCTGTACGTACGCACGGTCGTAGCCTTCGCTTCTTCAGTGATGGAGTTCTCCCGGCCCAGAGGGCTCAGGAGATGGGTCCTGACAAGCCCACCTGGACGATCACGACAGCCTTGGCGGCGCTACGGGGACGCAACCCGAGTGCCTGCCGCTGGTCATCGGCCCGGTGGACCGGCGTAAGGGCCCCTCGCGTGAGAACGACCAAGCCAATACGCATAACGAACCAGAAGAATACTCGGCGTCCCCCGCCCGGGTCAAAACGCGTCCCCGGCCCCGGGCCGGTCAGGGCGCACCGAGCGCGCGGGCCAGGGCGTCGGCCTGGTTCCGGTTGTAGGCCCCGCTGATCTGCACCGTCTTCCCCGTCAGCTTCTCCATCACGACGACATGGCTGACCAGCCTGTCCTCGCCGAGCACCATGGCCAGCTGGTTCTCCGGCTCCGCCCGCCCCGCGACCTTGCCGCTCAGCGCGCTGAAGGCGGACCGGTCGGCGTCCCGGAAGGTGACACTGACCCGCCAGGTGCCCGGCGTCTCCGACTCAACGACCTTGACGTCCTCGAAACGGCCGACGGTCATCCCGTCCGTGCTCTTGGTCACCACGCACTTGTCGCGGTTGTCTGAGGTGAAGGAGCGGCCCTCGGGGGGCGGGGACTCCAGGGGCATCGCCCCGGGCTGGTCGGAGAAGCACACCCCCTGGCGCACGCTCTCCACCTCCAGGACGCGCAGCGGCGCGACGGGCGCGCCGACCGTCCGGGCGTCGGCCTCCCAGGGACGTACAACCGCCAGCGCGGTCCCGGCGACGACGAGCGCGGCGGCCGCGACGGCCCACCACAGCCGCCCGCGTGCCGGCCGGTGCGCCCGCGTCCCGTCCGGCCGGGTGCCCGGCCCGGCCCATGGATCGGGCCGGCCGTACTTCCCGGCCCCGGTCTCCAGCACCGCCGTGCCCGGCGGCGTCGGCACGGGGGCCGTCGCCGCGTCCGGGTCCACCCGGCGGCTCGCCTCCTCGACCGCTCGCAGCCGGTCCTGCCGGTGGCGTTCGATCTCCGCCGTCCAGGACGGGCCGAGCCACTCGCGCCGGGCGTCGGTCCCCCCGTCCAGCCGCTGCGAGGTGTAGTCCAGCAGGTCCGCCGGGGTGGGCCGCTTCGCCGGGTCGAGGGCCAGGCAGGGCAGCACCAGCGCCTCCAGCCCGCCCGGCAGCCCGTCGATGTCCAGGTCGCCCGTCGCGGCGCGCACCAGCTGCTCCAACGCCGGGCCCGCGCCGCCGTCGCGGTAGGGCGCGCGGCCGACGGCCAGGTAGAAGAGGGTCGCGCCGAGCGAGAAGACGTCGGAGGCGGCGGTCGTCGGCTCGCCGCGCGCCTGCTCCGGCGACGCGTAGGCGACGGTGCCCAGGGCCGTTTCCGTACGGGTCACGTCATGGGCCTGGGAGATGCCGAAGTCGATCACCCGTGGGCCGTCGAGCGGCAGCAGTACGTTCGACGGCTTGACGTCCCGGTGCACGAGACCCGCCGTGTGCAGCGAGACCAGGGCCTCGGCCATGCCCGCCGCCACCCAGTGCAGGGCGCGCGGGCCGAGGGTCCCGCAGCGCTCCACGAGATCCTTCAGCGAGGGAGCGGGGACGTACTCGGTCGCCATCCACGGCACGTCGGCCCCGGCGTCCGCGTCCACCACGCTCGCGGTGTAGACGCCTCTCACGCGCCGGGCGAGCCCGACCTCGCGGGCGAACCGCCGCCGGTCGTCCTCGCTGTCGGTGAGCAGTGTCTTGACCGCCACCAGCCGGCCCCCGGGCGAGCGGGCGAGATAGACCCGCCCCATGCCCCCGCTGGCCACCTCCGCGAGCACGGTGAACGGCCCGCACTTCTGCCCCGGCTGCATAGCCCCACCCCCGGCAGGCACCTTACCGACGGGTGCGCCGGTGCGCGGGGTTATCGGCCTCGGTCGTCGCGCGCGCTCAGCGCGCCCGCTCCACCCGCCGCTCGTCCCACACCGGCTCCGTCGTCTCCCGGACCACCCCGTCCGAGCCGAAGACCAGATACCGGTCGAAGGAGCGCGCGAACCAGCGGTCGTGGGTCACCGCCAGGACGGTTCCCTCGTACGCCTCCAGGCCGTCCTGGAGGGCCTCGGCCGACTCCAGGTCCAGGTTGTCGGTCGGCTCGTCGAGCAGCAGCGCCGTCGTCCCGGACAGTTCGAGCAGGAGGATCTGGAAGCGGGCCTGCTGTCCGCCGGACAGCCGGTCGAAGGGCTGGTCCCCCTGCCGCTCCAGCTCGTACCGCCGCAGCACGGACATCGCCCCGCCGCGGTCCTTCGCGTGCTCGGTCCACAGGATGTCGACGAGCGGGCGGCCCTTGAGCTCCGGGTGCGCGTGGGTCTGCGCGAAGTGGCCGGGCACGACCCGGGCGCCCAGCTTCCAGGTACCGGTGTGCGCCACCGACGGGTCCCCGGCGAGCAGCCGCAGGAAGTGCGACTTGCCGGAGCCGTTCGAACCGAGCACGGCCACCCGCTCGCCGTAGAAGACCTCCAGCGAGAACGGCTTCATCAGACCCGTCAGCTCGAGGCCCTCGCAGGTCACGGCCCGCACGCCGGTACGGCCGCCCCGCAGCCGCATCCGGATGTCCTGCTCGCGCGGCGGCTCCGGCGGCGGGCCGGCCTCCTCGAACTTCCGCAGCCGCGTCTGCGCCGCCGCGTACCGCGAGGCCATCTCATGGCTGACCGCCGCCGCCTGCCTCAGGTTCAGCACCAGCTTCTTCAGCTGGGCGTGCTTCTCCTCCCAGCGCCGCTTCAGTTCCTCGAACCGCGCGAACCGCTCCCGCCGCGCCTCGTGGAAGGTGCCGAAGCCCCCGCCGTGGACCCACACGTCCGACCCGGCCGGGCCCGGCTCCACCGCCACGATCTTCTCGGCGGCCCGCGCCAGCAGCTCGCGGTCGTGCGAGACGAACAGCACGGTCTTACGGGTCTCCCGCAGCCGCTCCTCCAGCCACCGCTTGCCCGGGACGTCCAGATAGTTGTCCGGCTCGTCGAGCAGCAGGACCTCGTCGGGGCCCCGGAGCAGCGACTCCAGGACCAGCCGCTTCTGCTCGCCGCCGCTGAGGGTGCGCACCTCGCGGAACTGCGCGCGGTCGTAGGGCATCCCCAGCGCCGCCGTCGTGCACATGTCCCAGACCGTCTCGGCCTCGTACCCCTGCACCTCGGCCCAGTCGCTCAGCGCCTGCGCGTAGGTCATCTGCGCGGCCTCGTCGTCCACCGTCATGATCAGGTGCTCGGCCTCGTCGACGGCCTTCGCGGCCTCACGGATCCGCGGCTGCGCCACCGAGACGAGCAGGTCACGGACCGTACGATCGTCGCGCACCGAGCCGACGAACTGCGGCATCACGCCGAGACCGCCGCTGACCGTCACCGAGCCGCCGTGCGGCTGGAGCTCCCCGGAGATCAGCCGGAGCAGGGTGGTCTTCCCGGCCCCGTTCGCGCCGACGAGCGCGACGACCGCCCCCTCCCCCACGCGGAAGGAGGCGTCTCCCAGCAGGACCCGCCCATCCGGAAGGTAGTACTCAAGATGCGCGGCTTCGACATGTCCCATGGTCCGCATTGTCGCCGCCGTCTCGACCTGCGCCCAACCGGTTTAGGATGCGCGGCATGAGTTTCGGGGGACCCCAGTGGCCGCAAGAGCCGCAGCAGCCGTTCGGGCAGCACCAGCAGCAGCCGCAGACACCGGACTGGGGCGCACTCGCCGACGCCTCGGCCGCACGCGCACGCCGTAAGCGCTGGCTCATGATCGGCGGCGGCGCGCTCGCCACCGTCGCGGTCGCCGCGATCGTGGCGACCGCCGTGGTGACCTCCAACAACGAATCCGCGACCGGCGACCCCGGGAAGAACGGCACCGCGCTTCCCACGGCCACCGACCTGCCGAGCGACACGACGCAGCCCCAGCCGTCGTTCTCCTCGGTCGCCCCGCCGCCCCCGCCGAACCCCAAGGACTTCATCGCCACCGAGCAGAAGGACCGCGCGCCGCTGAGCGCCGACTCCCTCTTCCCCGGCAAGAAGCTCACGATGAGCGGCCGCGCCTACGCGAAGGGCGCGACCTCCTCGACGACGGACTGCGCCTCCGTCACGCAGGGCGGCCTCGGCGGTGTCCTGCAGAAGAACGGCTGCGACCGCGTGATCCGCGCCACGTACGAGAAGGACGGTGTGGCCATCACCGTCGGCGTCGCCGTCTTCTCCACCGAGGCCGAGGCGCTCCGCGCGAAGGACCAGGCGACCGGCGGCATCGCACCGCTCGCCGGCTCCGGCGTCGCCGACTTCTGCCGGGCCACGGTGTGCCTGCGCCGCGCCAACTCCCTCGGCAGGTACGCCTACTTCACCCAGGCCGGCTTCACCAACGGCAAGAAGGTGTCCAAGGGCGACCAGGGCGTCTTCACGACCAGCGACGACCTGGCCAACTTCACGTTCAACCAGATCTACGCCCGCGGCCGCACCCAGGCGTCAGCGGCGGCCGCCGCCCCCGGGGAGTGACCGCGGCGACCTCTCAGCAGCAGCCGCCCGTGCCCAGTGAGCGCTTGTTGCGCGCCTCCAGGTTGCGGGCGGCGAGCAGCTCGTCGGCCGGGTAGCCGACCTCCTCGAGCGTGAGTCCGTGCGGTCGCACGACATGGACCGCCGAGTCACGCACGCCCGCGGCCAGCACCTTGCCCGGCCAGTCCACCGGCCGGTGCCCGTCCCCGACGAACAGCAGGGCGCCCACCAGCGAGCGCACCATGTTGTGGCAGAAGGCGTCGGCCCGCACGGTCGCTTCGAGGATCCCTCCGGGCCGCCGCTCCCAGGAGAGCTGCTGCAGCGTACGAATGGTGGTCGCGCCCTCGCGCCTCTTGCAGTACGCCGCGAAGTCGTGCTCCCCGACCAGCGCTTCGGCGGCCGCGTTCATCGCGTCCATGTCGAGCGTCCAGTCGTGCCACAGCACATGGCCGCGCAGCAGCGGATCGACACCGCCGGGGTTGTCGGTGACCCGGTAGGCGTACCGCCGCCAGATCGCCGAGAAGCGCGCGTTGAAGCCCGGGGGGGCCTCCTCGACCTTCCACACCCGCACGTCGTGCGAGAGACGCCCGGCCAGCCGCCGCAGCAGCTTGTCCCGGTGCTCCGCCCACAGCGGCTCCGGGAGGTCGACATGCGCGACCTGCCCGCGCGCGTGCACCCCCGCGTCGGTCCGGCCGGCGACCGTCAGCTCGTACGTCTCCTTGGACCGGGTGACCGTGCGCAGCGCGTCCTCGATCTCCCCCTGCACGGTCCGGCGCCCCCCGGCCTGCTTGGCCCAGCCGGAGAAGTCCCTGCCGTCGTACGACAGATCCAGCCGCACCCGAACGAACCCGGGCTTCACCTCATCGCTCACGCGACAGCTCCTCTCAGAACCAGAACAAAGCGGAACGGGCCCGCCCCCGAAGGGACGGGCCCGCTCACCAGCCTTCAGAACGCTCAGGCGTCCTTGGCCTCGTCGGCCGGCTTGGCGTCCTCGGCCTCGGTGGCCTCGGCGGCCTTGGCCTCGTCGGACTCCTTGACCGCACGCTTGGTGGCGGCCTCGGCCTCGGCGACGGTCGCCTTCTTGGCGATCTCACCCTCGACCAGCTCGATCACAGCCATCGGGGCGTTGTCGCCACGACGGTTGCCGATCTTGGTGATGCGGGTGTAGCCACCCGGGCGCTCGGAGTAGCGCGGCGCGATCTCGGTGAAGAGCGTGTGGACGATGCTCTTGTCCGTGATCGTCGCAAGCACCAGGCGACGGTTGTGGATGTCGCCCTTCTTCGCCTTGGTGATCAGGCGCTCGGCGACCGGACGCAGGCGGCGGGCCTTGGCCTCGGTCGTGGTGATGCGGCCGTGCTCGAAGAGCGACTTCGCCAGGTTGGCGAGGAGCAGCTTCTCGTGCGCGGCGCTGCCGCCCAGACGGGCACCCTTTGCGGGACGCGGCATGGTGTTTCTCCTTGTGTCTGCACCGGCCGTGTCAGGTACCGGTGTCAGTTACCGACGGGCTAGTGCCCGCCGGAAGTCCGTGCCGGTCCCGGGGCCGAAGCCCCGGGACCGGGGAATGCTAGTACTGCTCGGTCTCGACGAAGCCCGCGTCCGCGTCGTCGTCGGCGCCGAAGGCGTCGGCGGCGGCGGTCGGGTCGAATCCGGGCGGGCTGTCCTTGAGGGCCAGGCCCATGCCGGCCAGCTTCGCCTTGACCTCGTCGATCGACTTCGCACCGAAGTTGCGGATGTCGAGCAGGTCGGCCTCGGAGCGCGCCACGAGCTCACCCACGGAGTGGATGCCCTCACGCTTGAGGCAGTTGTACGAACGAACGGTGAGCTCGAGCTCCTCGATCGGCAGCGCCAGGTCGGCGGCGAGGGCGGCGTCCGTCGGGGACGGACCCATGTCGATGCCCTCGGCGTCGATGTTGAGCTCACGCGCCAGACCGAACAGCTCGACCAGCGTCTTACCGGCGGACGCCATGGCGTCGCGCGGCCGCATGGCCTGCTTGGTCTCGACGTCGACGATCAGCTTGTCGAAGTCGGTGCGCTGCTCGACACGGGTCGCCTCGACCTTGTACGTGACCTTGAGCACCGGCGAGTAGATGGAGTCGACCGGGATACGGCCGATCTCCTGGCCCACCTGCTTGTTCTGCACGGCGGAGACGTAGCCGCGACCGCGCTCGACGGTCAGCTCCATCTCCAGCTTGCCCTTGCCGTTCAGCGTGGCGAGCACCAGGTCGGGGTTGTGCACCTCGACACCGGCCGGCGGGGCGATGTCAGCAGCGGTGACCAGGCCGGGACCCTGCTTGCGCAGGTACATCACGACCGGCTCGTCGTGCTCCGAGGAGACGACCAGCTGCTTGATGTTCAGGATGAGGTCGGTGACGTCCTCCTTGACGCCCGGCACGGTGGTGAACTCGTGCAGGACACCGTCGATGCGGATGGACGTGACCGCCGCACCCGGGATCGAGGAGAGGAGCGTACGACGCAGGGAGTTGCCGAGCGTGTAGCCGAAGCCCGGCTCCAGGGGCTCGATGACGAACCGCGAGCGGTACTCGTCGACGACTTCTTCGGTCAGCGAGGGACGCTGAGCGATCAGCATGGTGTGAATCCTTCAGTCATGGACACCCACTATTTGATGTCCTGAGGTACTGCTGGTACTGCAAGGGTACGGGCGGCACGCCCCCGAAGAGCCGTACCGCCCGAAGTCCTCAGTCAAGCAGCCGTGCGTCAGACGCGGCGGCGCTTGGGGGGACGGCAGCCGTTGTGCGGCGTGGGGGTGACGTCCTGGATCGAGCCGACCTCGAGGCCGGTGGCCTGGAGGGAGCGGATCGCGGTCTCACGGCCGGAGCCGGGACCCTTGACGAAGACGTCGACCTTGCGCATGCCGTGCTCCTGCGCGCGGCGGGCGGCCGACTCGGCGGCCATCTGCGCGGCGAAGGGGGTGGACTTGCGCGAGCCCTTGAAGCCGACGTGGCCGGCGGAGGCCCAGGAGATCACGTTGCCCGAGGGGTCCGTGATCGAGACGATCGTGTTGTTGAACGTGCTCTTGATGTGCGCGTGGCCGTGAGCGACGTTCTTCTTTTCCTTGCGGCGCACCTTCTTGGCAGCGCCCTGACGTCCCTTGGGGGGCATGTCTTTACTCCAGATGGAGGGAGGTGGTCGGTCCTACAGCGAAGACCGCTGGTACGCGGGTCCGGGAGTGGCCCCCCGGGGATCCGCAGTGTCCGCTGTGGACTACTTCTTGCCCGGCTTCTTCTTACCGGCGATGGCGCGACGCGGGCCCTTGCGGGTACGGGCGTTCGTGCTGGTGCGCTGGCCGTGGACCGGCAGGCCACGACGGTGACGCAGACCCTGGTAGCAGCCGATCTCGACCTTGCGGCGGATGTCGGCCTGGATCTCGCGGCGGAGGTCACCCTCGGTCTGGAGGTTGGCGTCCACGTACTCGCGGATCTTGACCAGGTCCTCTTCGGCCAGGTCACGAACGCGGGTGTTCGGGTTCACGCCGGTGGAGGCGAGGATCTCCTTGGACCGGGTGCGCCCGATACCGAAGACGTAGGTGAGTGCGATCTCCACACGCTTTTCGCGCGGGATGTCAACACCGGAAACGCGTGCCATTCAATGGCTCCTGTGGTGTTCGGAGGTCTTCCGCAGAACCGCTCCCGGCCGCCGACCGCTCGTATGAGAGGTGGTACGTCCGGGTCCCCGGCCTCCGCCGGAGGTGTCGCCGACCCTGGTGGGCTGGGCGGGCTCTGCGTATGTACGTATTACTTGCGTCGCGCGAAAACTGCGAGGTGCAGGTTGGCGTGCGTCAGCCCTGGCGCTGCTTGTGGCGCAGGTTGTCGCAGATGACCATGACCCGACCGTGACGGCGGATCACCTTGCACTTGTCGCAGATCTTCTTGACGCTCGGCTTGACCTTCATGGGATGTCAGGTTCTCCGGGTCAGTGACCAGCACCCTCGCCGAAGCGGGGTGTGGGCAAGATCTACTTGTATCGGTAGACGATCCGGCCACGCGTCAGGTCGTACGGAGAGAGCTCCACGACGACCCGGTCGTCCGGGAGGATACGGATGTAGTGCATCCGCATCTTGCCGGAGATGTGCGCGAGGACCTTGTGACCGTTCTGGAGTTCCACCTTGAACATGGCGTTCGGGAGGGACTCGATCACGGTGCCCTCAATTTCGATGGCACCTTGCTTCTTGGCCACGCTTCGCCTTTCGAATCGGCTACCTTGATCGACTCCCGCAACCGTGCGTGGACACACGGGTACACGAGAGCCGACGCATCAGTCTACGTCAGGCCTCTGGAAAAGACGAATCCGAGAAGTTTGCCCAGCGTAGAAGATCTTTAAGCGACGGAACAACCCCGGCAATTGCGACCAGCTACGCGAGCGGGTCCGGCGCCGCCGTCACGCCCAGCTCCGCGAGCTTCGCCTTGCCGCCGTCCGGGGCCGTCAGGACCAGCGGGCCCTCCTCCGTCAGGGCGATGGAGTGCTCCCAGTGGGAGGACCAGGTGCCGTCGGTCGTGATGACCGTCCAGTCGTCCTCGAGGACCTCGGTGTGGGGCGTGCCGAGGGAGACCATCGGCTCGATCGCCAGGCAGAAGCCGGGGACCAGCTTCGGGCCCTTGCCTCGCTTGCGGGAGACGTAGTTCAGCAGGTGCGGGTCCATGTGCATCTCGGTGCCGATGCCGTGGCCGCCGTAGTCCTCGATGATCCCGTACTTGCCCGTGGCCGGACGCGGCTGGCGGCGGATGTACGTCTCGATCGCGCGCGAGATGTCGACCAGCCGGTTGCCGTTCTTCATCGCGGCGATGCCGGCCCACATCGACTCCTCGGTGACCCGGGAGAGCTCGATCAGCTCCGGCGCGTGACCGGTGCCCACGAACGCCGTGTAGGCCGCGTCACCGTGCCAGCCGTCGATGATCGCGCCGCAGTCGATGGAGATGATGTCGCCGTCCTTGAGGACGGTCTTCTCGTCCGGGATGCCATGGACGACGACCTCGTTGACCGAGGTGCAGATCGTCGCGGGGAACCCGCCGTACCCGAGGAAGTTCGACTTCGCCCCGTGGTCGGCGATCACCTTGCGCGCGACCTCGTCCAGGTCCTTCGTCGTGGCGCCGGGCACCGCCGCCTCCCGGGTCGCCGCGTGGATGGCCGCGACGACCAGCCCCGCCTCGCGCATCTTCGCGATCTGCTCGGGGGTCTTGAGCTGCACCATGACGGCTGACGCCTTTCTCGGACTTCGGGGATTGCTCGTACAACGATACGGCCAACAGCACTGCGGCCGCGGCGCCCACCAAGGGGCACCGCGGCCGCAGCCTCACTTCGTACGCGCGGACCTAGGCGGCCGCGTCGTCCCCGCCTCGCAGCGCGCCCATGGCGCGCTCGGTCACCTCTTCGACCTTGCCGAGCGCCGAGATCGTGACCACCAGGCCCTGGACCTTGTAGTAGTCGATGATCGGCTCGGTCTGCGTGTGGTAGACCTCCAGACGCGTACGGACGGTCTCCTCGGAGTCGTCGTCGCGCTGGTACAGCTCGCCGCCGCAGACGTCGCAGACGCCCTCGGTCTTCGGCGCGGAGTACGAGACGTGGAAGACATGCGCGCTGTCGTTGCGGCAGATGCGGCGACCCGCGATCCGCTTCACGACCTCGTCCTCGGGGACCTCGAGGTCCAGGACCGCGTCGAGCTTCATGCCCTCGGCCTCGAGCATCCGGTCGAGCGCCTCGGCCTGGGCCACATTGCGCGGGAAGCCGTCGAGCAGGAAGCCGTTGGCGGCGTCGGGCTGCTCCATGCGGTCCTTGGCCATCCCGATGGTGACCTCGTCGGGTACCAGGTTGCCGGCGTCCATGTACGCCTTGGCCTGCCGACCCAGCTCCGTGCCCTTACTGATGTTGGCGCGGAACAGATCACCCGTGGAGATGTGCGGAATGTCCAGGTTCTTGGCAAGGTACGCAGCCTGCGTACCCTTGCCGGCCCCGGGCGGTCCGACGAGGACGATTCGCATCAGCGGAGGAACCCTTCGTAATTGCGCTGCTGGAGCTGGCTCTCGATCTGCTTCACGGTCTCCAGCCCCACACCCACGATGATGAGGATGCTCGTTCCGCCGAAGGGGAAGTTGGCGTTCGCGCCACCGAAGCCCGCCAACGCCATCGTCGGCACGAGAGCGATCAGACCCAGATACAGCGAGCCCGGCCAAGTGATCCGGTTGAGCACGTAGCTCAGATACTCGGCAGTAGGTCGACCAGCCCGGATACCCGGGATGAAGCCACCATACTTCTTCATGTTGTCCGCGACTTCCTCGGGGTTGAACGAGATCGCCACATAGAAGAAGGCGAAGAACACGATCAGGAGGAAGTACGCGGTGATGTAGTACGGGTGGTCACCCTTGACGAAGTGGGCTTCGATCCAAGTCTTCCAGCCCGCGGTCGAGTTGGAGAACTGGGCGATCAACGCCGGGATGTAGAGCAGCGACGAGGCGAAGATGACGGGAATCACACCCGCCTGGTTCACCTTGAGCGGGATGTATGTGGACGTACCGCCGTACGACCTGCGGCCGATCATGCGCTTCGCGTACTGCACCGGGATGCGGCGCTGGGCCTGCTCGACGAAGACGACGAGCGCGACCATCACGAAGCCGATCAGGATGACCGTGCCGAACTCGATCCAGCCCTTGGCGAGCTTGCCGCTCTCCTTGATGGCCCACAGGGCGCCCGGGAAGCCGGCGGCGATCGAGATGAACATCAGGATCGACATGCCGTTGCCGATGCCGCGGTCGGTGATGAGCTCACCGAGCCACATGACCACCGCAGTGCCCGCGGTCATCGTGATGACCATGGTGGCGGTGGTGAAGATGGACTGGTCGGGGACGACCTGGTCCGCCACGGTGCAGCCACTGAAGAGGGCGCCGGTGCGCGCCGTGGCCACCAGACCGGTGCCCTGCAGGATGGCGAGGGCGACCGTCAGATAACGCGTGTACTGCGTGATCTTGGTCTGGCCGGACTGACCCTCCTTCTTGAGGGCCTCGAGTCGGGGGATGACCACGGTCAGCAGCTGCAGGATGATGCTTGCCGTGATGTACGGCATGATGCCGAGCGCGAAGATCGTGATCTGCAGCAGCGCCCCGCCGCTGAACATGTTCACCAGGCCGAACAGGCTGTTGTTGCCCTGGCTCGCTTGATCCACACACATCTGGACGTTCTTGTAACTGACACCGGGCACCGGGATGTGTGCCCCGAGCCGGTACAGCACGATGATGCCGAGTGTGAAGAGCAGCTTCTTGCGCAGGTCGGGCGTCTTGAACGCCCGGGCGAACGCGGTGAGCACGGTGCCTCCTGCGACCCCCGCGCTATGCGTCAAGGGTGACGGTCTTGAGGTGCGACGAATAGAAATCGGTCAAACGCCGCGTGGCCGGAGCCAGGCGGCGGTGTCCCGGAGTCTGCGACGCCAGTCGCTGAAGTCGACAGCCTCCAGGTATTACAGCAACAGTGCACGCCACCTTACCGGCGGACATGCCCCCCTAGGAACGACCAACCGGGGATGCCCCTTTTGGGAGGCATCCCCGGTCGGATGTTCAAGCCATCGAGTCGTCTCAGACGAGCTCGGTGACGGTGCCGCCGGCAGCGGCGATCTTCTCCTTGGCGGAGCCGGAGACGGCGTCGACCGTCACCTGCAGCGCCACGGAGATCTCGCCGGTGCCGAGCACCTTGACGAGGCTGTTCTTGCGCACCGCGCCCTTGGCGACCAGGTCGGCCACCGTGACCTCTCCACCCTCGGGGTAGAGAGCGCCGAGCTTGTCCAGGTTGACAACCTGGTACTCGGTGCGGAACGGGTTCTTGAAGCCCTTGAGCTTCGGCAGGCGCATGTGGAGGGGCATCTGCCCACCCTCGAAGCGCTGCGGAACCTGGTAACGAGCCTTGGTGCCCTTGGTACCACGACCAGCGGTCTTACCCTTGGACGCCTCACCACGACCCACACGGGTCTTGGCGGTCTTGGCGCCCGGGGCAGGACGGAGGTTGTGGGCCTTCAGCGGGTTGTTCTCCGCCATGTCAGTCAACCTCCTCAACCGTCACGAGGTGGCGGACGGTGTGCACCATGCCGCGGAACTCGGGGCGGTCCTCCTTGACAACCACGTCGTTGACCTTCTTCAGGCCGAGCGAGCGCAGGGTGTCGCGGTGGTTCTGCTTGCTACCGATGTACGACTTCGTCTGCGTGACCTTGAGGCGAGCCATTACGCACCCGCCCCAGCCCGCGCACGGAGCAGAGCCGCGGGAGCGACGTCCTCGAGGGGCAGACCACGGCGAGCCGCGATCTCCTCGGGACGCTGCAGGCCCTTGAGGGCCGCCACGGTCGCGTGCACGATGTTGATCGCGTTGTCGGAGCCCAGGGACTTCGACAGGATGTCGTGAACGCCGGCGCACTCGAGCACGGCACGCACCGGGCCACCGGCGATAACACCGGTACCGGGGGAAGCCGGCTTGAGCAGGACGACGCCCGCGGCCTTCTCGCCCTGAATCGGGTGAGGGATGGTGCCCTGGATGCGCGGAACCTTGAAGAAGTTCTTCTTGGCTTCCTCGACACCCTTGGCGATGGCCGCGGGAACTTCCTTGGCCTTGCCGTATCCGACACCTACGGTGCCGTCACCGTCGCCCACCACGACCAGCGCGGTGAAGCTGAAGCGGCGACCACCCTTGACAACCTTGGCGACGCGGTTGATCGCGACAACGCGCTCAACGTACGCGGTCTTCTCGGCGGCAGGGCCACCGTCGCGACCCTTCCGGTCCCGCCGCTCGCCGCCACCGGCACCGCTTCCGCGGCGCTGGGGTCCAGCCATTGGATTTACCTCTCTCTGTTACGTCCGTTAGTCCCGGAACCGGGGCTTAGAACTTCAGCCCGGCTTCGCGGGCGGCGTCAGCCAGAGCGGCAATGCGCCCGGCGTACCTGTTGCCACCACGGTCGAACACGACAGCCTCGACGCCGGCGGCCTTGGCGCGCTCAGCGACGAGAGCACCGACCTGCTTGGCCTGCGCGGACTTGTCACCCTCGCCACCGCGGATCGACGCGTCCAGGTTCGACGCCGACGCAAGGGTGTGACCCTTGAGGTCGTCGATGACCTGAGCGGTGATACCACGGTTCGAACGCGTCACGACGAGGCGCGGACGCTCCGCCGTACCCGACACGATCTTGCGGATGCGCATGTGACGGCGCGCCTTGGCGGCACGCTTGTAAGCGTCGCCCTTGGCGATCTTCACACCGTATGCCATGGCTTACTTACCAGCCTTTCCGACCTTGCGGCGGATGACCTCGCCGGCGTACTTGACGCCCTTGGCCTTGTACGGGTCGGGCTTCCGCAGCTTGCGGATGTTCGCCGCGACCTCGCCGACCTTCTGCTTGTCGATGCCCTCGACCGAGAACTTCGTCGGCGACTCGACCTTGAAGGAGATGCCCTCGGGGGCATCCACCGTGATCGAGTGGCTGTAGCCGAGCTGGAACTCCAGAGCGGAGCCCTTCGCGGCGACGCGGTAACCGACACCGCTGATCTCGAGCGCCTTCGTGTATCCCTGGGTCACACCGGTGATCATGTTGGCCACCAGCGTGCGGGACAGGCCGTGGAGGGCCTTGTTCTGACGCTCGTCGTTCGGGCGGGTGACGTTGAGAACGCCGTCCTCACCCTTAACGATCTCGATCGGCGCGGCAACGGTGTGAGCGAGGGAACCCTTGGGGCCCTTCACCTGGACCGTACGGCCATCGATGGTGACGTCCACACCGGCGGGAACCTGGATAGGCAGCTTGCCAATACGCGACATTAGCTATTCCTCCGTTCCCGACTACCAGACGTAGGCGAGGACTTCCCCACCTACGCCCTTCTTGCCTGCCTGCTGACCGGTCAGGAGACCGTGCGACGTGGAGATGATCGCCACGCCCAGGCCACCGAGGACCTTCGGCAGGTTGGTGGACTTCGCGTACACGCGCAGACCGGGCTTCGAGATCCGCTTGATGCCCGCGATGGAGCGCTCACGGTTCGGCCCGAACTTCAGCTCGAGGACGAGGTTCTTGCCGACCTCGGCGTCCTCGACCTTCCAGCCGGTGATGAAGCCCTCCTGCTGGAGGATCTCCGCGATGTGCGACTTGATCTTGCTGTGCGGCATAGCCACGGTGTCGTGGTACGCCGAGTTCGCGTTACGCAGACGAGTCAGCATGTCCGCGATCGGATCAGTCATGGTCATGAATTGGCCTTCGGCCTCTCTCGCCGGGGTTTCCTGTATGCGCCATCCCTCTCCCCACTCAGTGGCGGGACGGGTGCGGTGCGGGGACCTACGGCGTAGTAAGTCGGTCAGGGCGGCGGGCGCCCAACCCCACAAGCCTACGGCATGTGAGGGAGGGCCCCCGCCGACCAGATACTTACCGAGAGCCCGGTATCAACCCAAGTGGGTTGTTACCAGGAGCTCTTGGTCACGCCCGGCAGCTCGCCACGGTGAGCCATCTCACGAAGGCACACGCGGCACAGGCCGAACTTGCGGTACACGGAGTGGGGACGACCGCAACGCTGGCAGCGCGTGTAGGCACGCACGCCGAACTTGGGCTTGCGGGCGGCCTTGGCAATGAGAGCCTTCTTCGCCACGGCTCACGCCTCCTTGAACGGGAAGCCGAGGTGACGGAGAAGGGCGCGGCCCTCGTCGTCGTTGGTCGCCGTGGTGACCACGGTGATGTCCATACCCCGGACGCGGTCGATCTTGTCCTGGTCGATCTCGTGGAACATGACCTGCTCCGTGAGACCGAAGGTGTAGTTGCCACGGCCGTCGAACTGCTTGGGGGACAGACCACGGAAGTCGCGGATGCGCGGAAGCGCGAGCGACAGGGTGCGGTCCAGGAACTCCCACATGCGGTCGCCACGGAGCGTGACGTGGGCACCGATCGGCTGACCCTCGCGCAGCTTGAACTGCGCGATGGACTTGCGGGCCTTGGTGACGGCCGGCTTCTGACCGGTGATCGTGGTGAGGTCGCGGATGGCGCCCTCGATCAGCTTGGAGTCGCGGGCGGCGTCGCCCACACCCATGTTGACCACGATCTTGACGAGGCCGGGAACCTGCATGACGTTCTCGTAGGAGAACTCCTCACGCAGCTTGCCCGCGATCTCCTCGCGGTACTTCGTCTTCAGACGCGGAGTGGTGGTGGTAGCCATCAGATGTCCTCACCCGTCCGCTTGGCAACGCGGATCTTGTTGCCTTCGTCGTCGAAGCGGTAACCGACGCGCGTGACGACCTTGTTGCCGTCCTTCTCCACGACGAGCTGAACGTTGCTCACGTGGATGGGGGCCTCGGTCGTGACGATGCCACCGGTCTGCGAACCGCGAGCGGTCTGGCCGGCCTTGGTGTGCTTCTTGACCCGGTTGACACCCTCGACCAGGACGCGGTCCTCACGGGGGAAGGCCGCGATGACCTTGCCCTGCTTGCCCTTGTCCTTGCCGGTGATGACCTGTACCAGGTCGCCCTTCTTGATCTTCATGCTTACAGCACCTCCGGCGCGAGCGAGATGATCTTCATGAACTTCTTCTCGCGCAGCTCACGGCCCACCGGGCCGAAGATACGGGTGCCGCGAGGGTCGCCGTCGTTCTTCAGAATGACGGCGGCGTTCTCGTCGAAGCGGATGTACGAGCCGTCCTGGCGGCGGCGCTCCTTGACGGTGCGAACGATGACCGCCTTGACGACGTCACCCTTCTTCACGTTGCCACCGGGGATCGCGTCCTTGACGGTGGCGACGATGACGTCACCGATGCCCGCGTAGCGGCGACCCGAGCCACCGAGAACACGGATGCAAAGGATTTCCTTGGCACCAGTGTTGTCGGCGACACGCAGTCGCGACTCCTGCTGGATCACGTCTATCTCCTGATTGTCTGCCGGTTCCCGGCGAGGGGGTCCGTTGCCGGAGCCCCTCGCCGAGCCTGGCGGAACTGACCTGAGGGAAACCCCTCAGGTGATTACTTGGCCTTCTCGAGGATCTCGACGACGCGCCAGCGCTTCGTCGCGGACAGCGGCCGGGTCTCCATGAGGAGGACACGGTCGCCGACACCCGCGGCGTTCTGCTCGTCGTGCGCCTTGAGCTTGTTGGTACGGCGGATGACCTTGCCGTACAGCGCGTGCTTCACACGGTCCTCGACGGCGACGACGACGGTCTTGTCCATCTTGTCGCTGACGACGAGACCCTCGCGGGTCTTGCGGAAACCGCGCTCCGTCTTGTTTTCAGTCACGTTGCTCTCGCTCATCAGGCGCTCTCCACCGTCTCGATGCCCAGCTCGCGCTCACGCATGAGGGTGTAGATCCGCGCGATGTCCTTACGGACGGACTTGAGCCGACCGTGGTTCTCGAGCTGACCAGTCGCCGCCTGGAAGCGGAGGTTGAACAGCTCTTCCTTGGCCTCGCGGAGCTTGTTGAGAAGCTCCTCGTTGCCCAGCTCGCGCAGCTCGGACGCCTTGGTACCGGCCGACATCACGACTCACCTGCCTCGCGCCGAACGATCCGGCACTTCATCGGAAGCTTGTGAGCAGCGCGGGTAAGCGCCTCACGAGCAATCTTCTCGTTCGGGTAGGACAGCTCGAACATCACCCGACCGGGCTTGACGTTCGCGATCCACCACTCGGGGGAACCCTTACCGGAACCCATGCGGGTCTCGGCAGGCTTCTTGGTGAGCGGACGGTCCGGGTAGATGTTGATCCAGACCTTGCCGCCACGCTTGATGTGGCGGGTCATCGCGATACGAGCAGCCTCGATCTGGCGGTTCGTCACGTACGCCGGGGTCAGCGCCTGGATGCCGTACTCGCCGAACGCAACCTGCGTGCCACCCTTGGACATACCGCTGCGCTTCGGGTGGTGCTGCTTGCGGTGCTTGACCCTACGGGGGATCAGCATTTCGGTCAGGCCTCCGTTCCGGTGCTCTCAGCCGGAGCGGCAGCGGCGGCGGGAGCGTCGGCCTTGGGGGCCTCGGCAGCCGGCGCGGACTGCTGCTGCGGCTTGCGGCCGCGGCCGCCACGCTCGCCACCACGACCACCGCGGCCACCGGCCGGACGGTCGCCGGCGGCACCACGGGCCGGGCGGTTACCCGCACGGGCCGCGGCGTTCTCGGCGCGAACCTCGGCGATGTTCTTGACGTCGCCCTTGTAGATCCAGACCTTCACGCCGATGCGGCCGAAGGTCGTCTTGGCCTCGAAGAAGCCGTAGTCGACGTTCGCACGGAGCGTGTGCAGGGGCACGCGGCCCTCGCGGTAGAACTCCGAGCGGGACATCTCGGCGCCGCCGAGACGGCCACCGCACTGGATCTTGATGCCCTTGGCGCCGGCCTTCATCGTGCCCTGCATGCTCTTACGCATGGCGCGACGGAAGGAGACGCGGGAGGAGAGCTGCTCGGCGACGGCCTGCGCGACCAGCTGAGCGTCCATCTCGGGGTTCTTGACCTCGAGGATGTTCAGCTGGACCTGCTTGCCCGTGAGCTTCTCGAGGTCGCCGCGGATGCGGTCGGCCTCGGCGCCACGGCGGCCGATGACGATGCCGGGACGCGCGGTGTGGATGTCCACCCGCACGCGGTCACGGGTGCGCTCGATCTCAACCTTCGAGATGCCGGCGCGCTCCATGCCGGACGTCATCATCCGACGGATGGCGACGTCTTCCTTGACGTAGTCCTTGTACAGCTTGTCGGCGTACCAGCGGGACTTGAAGTCCGTGGTGATGCCGAGCCGGAACCCATGCGGGTTAACCTTCTGGCCCATTACCGGGTTCCTTCCTTGCTGCTGACGACCACGGTGATGTGGCTGGTCCGCTTACGGATCCGGTAGGCACGGCCCTGAGCACGCGGACGGAACCGCTTCAGGGTCGGGCCCTCATCCACGTACGCCTCGCTGATGTACAGCGAAGAGGCGTCACTGTGGTCGTAGTTGTGCGCGGCGTTGGCAATGGCGCTGTCCAGCACCTTGCCGACCGGCACGCTCGCGGCCTGCGGGGCGAAACGCAGGACCGCCTGAGCCTCCGTGGCATCCATGCCACGGATGAGGTCCACCACTCGGCGGGCCTTCATGGGCGTGACGCGGATGTACCGCGCCTGGGCCCTGGCTTCCATGGTTGTCCCTTCGGTGTAAGTCATAGTCGTTCCACCCCGCGGTTAGCGGCGCTTCGACTTCCGGTCGTCCTTGACGTGGCCGCGGAAGGTGCGAGTCGGCGAGAACTCGCCGAGCTTGTGGCCGACCATCGACTCGGTGACGAACACCGGGATGTGGGTCTTGCCGTTGTGCACCGCGATGGTGTGGCCCAGCATTGCCGGGACGATCATCGAGCGACGGGACCAGGTCTTGATGACGTTCTTGGTGCCTGCTTCGTTCTGGACATCCACCTTCTTGATGAGGTGGTCGTCGACGAAGGGCCCCTTCTTGAGACTGCGCGGCATCTAAACCCGCTCCTAGCGCTTCTTGTTCGTCTTGCGGCGGCGGACGATGTACTTGTTGCTCGCCTTCTTGGGAGAACGAGTACGACCCTCCTTCTGACCCCACGGCGAGACCGGGTGGCGACCACCGGAGGTCTTGCCCTCACCACCACCGTGCGGGTGGTCGACCGGGTTCATCGCCACACCGCGAACGGTCGGGCGAACGCCCAGCCAGCGCTTACGTCCGGCCTTGCCCCAGTTGATGTTCGACTGCTCGGCGTTGCCGACCTCGCCGATGGTGGCGCGGCAGCGGACGTCGACCAGGCGGATCTCACCGGAGGGCATGCGCAGGTGGGCCATCTGGCCCTCCTTCGCGAGCAGCTGCACGGAGGCACCCGCGGAGCGGGCGAACTTGGCGCCACCACCGGGACGGAGCTCGATCGCGTGGATCGTGGTACCGACCGGGATGTTGCGGAGGGCCAGGTTGTTGCCGGGCTTGATGTCGGCGCCGGGGCCGTTCTCGATCCGGTCACCCTGGTTGAGGCCACGCGGAGCGATGATGTAGCGCTTCTCGCCGTCCACGTAGTGGAGCAGCGCGATGCGCGCAGTGCGGTTGGGGTCGTACTCGATGTGAGCGACCTTGGCCGGCACGCCGTCCTTGTCGTGACGACGGAAGTCGATCACGCGGTAGGCGCGCTTGTGGCCACCGCCCTGGTGACGGACGGTCACACGACCGGTGTTGTTACGGCCGCCCTTGCTGTGCAGAGGGCGGACCAGCGACTTCTCCGGCGTGGACCGCGTGATCTCGACAAAGTCGGCGACGCTGGAGCCACGACGGCCCGGGGTCGTCGGCTTGTACTTGCGGATACCCATTTCTCAGTCCTCGTCCGATTCCGGACGATCCAGACCGCCCTTAGGCGGTCGGACCGCCGAAGATGTCGATACGGTCGCCCTCGGCGAGGGTCACGATGGCGCGCTTGGTGTCCTTGCGCTTGCCGAAACCGGCCTTGGTGCGCTTGCGCTTGCCCTGGCGGTTGATCGTGTTGACCCCGGTGACCTTGACCGAGAAGACCGCCTCGACGGCCTGCTTGATCTGGGTCTTGTTGGAGCCGGGCGCGACGATGAACGTGTACTTGTTCTCATCGAGCAGGGCGTAGCTCTTCTCCGAGACAACCGGCTTGACGAGAACGTCGCGCGGGTCCGAGAAGGTCTTGCTCGTGACGACGGCCTCAGTCATCAGGCGTCGCTCCCTTCGGTCTCAGCGGTCTGGGGGCCAGACACGAAGGACTCGAAGGCGGCCCTGGTGAAGACCACGTCGTCGGAGACGATCACGTCGTACGTGTTGAGCTGGCCCGGCTCCAGGATGTGAACCTGGGGCAGGTTGCGGGCGGACAGCCACGCGGCCTCGTCGGCGCGGTCGACGACCAGGAGCAGGTTCTTGCGCTCCGAGATCTTGCCGAACAGCGTCTTGGCGGCCTTGGTGGAAACCTCGCCCTCGACCACGCCGGTGACGACGTGGATGCGGGAGTGACGCGCCCGGTCCGACAGGGCACCGCGCAGGGCGGCGGCCTTCATCTTCTTCGGGGTGCGCTGCGAGTAGTCACGCGGCACGGGGCCGTGGACGACGCCACCGCCGGCGAACTGCGGCGCACGGGTCGAACCCTGGCGCGCGCGGCCGGTGCCCTTCTGGCGGTAAGGCTTCTTGCCACCACCGCGGACTTCGCCACGGCGCTTGGTCTTGTGCGTGCCCTGACGGGCAGCGGCCAGCTGCGCGACAACGACCTGGTGGATCAGCGGAACGCTGGTCTTCGCGTCGAAGATCTCCGCGGGGAGCTCGACGGTCCCGGCCTTGTCGCCTGCCGGCGAAAGGATGTCAATGGTGCTCATCGTTACCTCAGGCCCCCTTGGCCGCGGTACGGACCAGGACGAGGCCGCCGTTCGGACCGGGGACTGCGCCCTTGATGAGCAGCAGACCCTTCTCCGCGTCAACGGCGTGGACGGTCAGGTTCTGGGTGGTCACACGCTCGTTGCCCATGCGGCCCGCCATGCGGAGGCCCTTGAACACACGGCCAGGGGTGGCGCAGCCACCGATGGAACCGGGCGAGCGGTGCTTGCGCTGGGTGCCGTGACCGGCGCCCAGGCCCTTGAAGTTGTGACGCTTCATGACACCGGCGAAGCCCTTGCCCTTGCTCTTGCCCGTGACGTCGACCTTGACGCCGGACTCGAACACCTCGGCAGTGATCTCCTGGCCGAGCGTGTACTCGCTGGCGTCGGAGGTACGGAGCTCCACCAGGTGGCGGCGCGGGGTGACGTCGGCCTTGGCGAAGTGACCCTTGAGGGGCTTGTTCACCTTGCGCGGGTCGATCTCGCCGAAGGCGATCTGGACCGACTCGTAGCCGTCGATGTCGTTGGTGCGGACCTGGGTCACGACGCAGGGCCCGGCCTTGACGACGGTCACCGGGACGACCCGGTTGTTCTCGTCCCAGACCTGGGTCATGCCGAGCTTCTCGCCCAGGACGCCCTTAATGTTCTTTGCCATCTCGCGCGTCACCTCAGAGCTTGATCTCGATGTCGACGCCGGCCGGCAGGTCGAGACGCATGAGCGAGTCAACCGTCTTCGGCGTGGGGTCGAGGATGTCGATGAGGCGCTTGTGCGTGCGCATCTCGAAGTGCTCGCGCGAGTCCTTGTACTTGTGCGGCGACTTGATGACGCAGTACACGTTCTTCTCAGTGGGCAGCGGCACCGGGCCCGCGACCGACGCACCAGTGCGCGTCACCGTCTCGACGATCTTCTTCGCCGACGAATCGATGACCTCGTGGTCGTAGGCCTTGAGCCGGATGCGGATCTTCTGTCCCGCCATGGCTACTCAGTAGTCCTGTCTCTCGTAACGCTCTGGTACCCGGGTGATGTGCTCGTGGGAGCCACACCGCCTTCCCTCCGACCCACGCGGTCGGGCGTGTCGCAGTCCCTCTACGAAGAAGTCCCTAAGGATTTCCCAACCAAGGGGTGCGGGCCTGATGACCGCGAGACCGGGGGAGGCTGCATCCGCTACGGATGACCCACCGGGTGCCTGGCCGGGGCCCCGCTGACGCTTCCCGGAAGATTCCCGTACGTCCGACCCGCATGGGGTCGACGAGTACTGTGGGACTCGCTTCCGGTCCTCCCGGCGGGAGACGCGCAGCATCGGCACTCAACCGAGCAACCTGGATAGTGTGCCATACGGGGACGCCGGGCCGCCAATCGGGCGGAAGACTGTACCCCACGTCACGGGACGCTACTCGCGAGGCGCCCCCGGACCCCTCCGAGGAACCCTTCCGGCGCCACCGCCGACCGCACGCGGCGAATCCTCCAGTGTAACGGAGCGTGAAGGCGCGGTCTCGCCCCGGGGGCGGCTGAGCGCCCGCGCTCCGGGCAGACGCCGGGTGTGCGCACCAGCGACCAGATCTACCACCGGGTCCTCTGGGATCCGCGCCTCGACCCGGAACGCTTCGTGATGGGGATCGGTGAGCGCGGCGGCCCGCCCCAGCGGATGCCGCTGCCGGACTTCGTCCCGGGCGGGGAGATCCCGTGGCACCGGGTGCTGTTCTTCGAGGCGGACGGCGAGCGGGTCTGGGACCGGAGCGCGGGTGTGGACCGTATGGACGACACCACCGCCGGGCGCGTACCGGGCGCCTCGCCTCCCCCGCACGCCCACGACGAGGACGAGCCCGCCGAGATCCTGGCCGTGCCGCCCACGCCCCGTACGGCCGTGGCCTGGCTGCCGCCGCCGGAACTGTGGCCGCCGATCCAGCACATCCGGCTCCAGCACGACCGCCAGGTCCGCCGCTGGCCTCCACATGTCAACGTGCTCTTCGGGTTCGTGCCCGAGGACGACTTCGCGCGGGCGGTCCCGCTGCTGGCGGCGGCCGCCGCCGGGGCGCGGCCCTTCACGGCCCGGCTCGACGGGGTCCACTGGTTCGGCCACCGGGAGGGCGCCACCGTGTGGCTGGATCCGGCGGCGGCCGGCGAGGAGCCCTGGGCGCTGCTGCGGGAGCGTCTGGAAGCCCGCTTCCCGCTGTGCCCGGGCCGAGCCGAGGGCTTCACCCCCCACCTCTCCCTGGGCCGCACCCGGGACCCGAACCGGCTCGCGGCACTGGCCGAAGGCCTGTTGGACCCCATGACGGCACGGGTCGACGAGCTGTTCCTGCTGTCGCGCCGCGGGGACGAGCCGATGGAGGTACGGGCGACGGTCGCGCTGGGCACCGGCGAGGTGCGGTGGAGGTGAGGGGGCGCGCGGAAGCAGACCCCTGAGCACCCCCCACCCCGAAGCAACCACCGCTGTGGCCCACCCGTCTAATAGACCGCGGCACGCGGCGCCGACCCGGGGGACGGCAGGCCGCGCCCGGGGATGATGGATCGACGCAGCACGGGGCACCTCGACCACCGGCCGCTGCGGGGGAAGCGGACGGAGTACGACAAGTGAACGAGCGACGTGTGCCGGGGCTGAGCTCCGCGCTGCGGACCGCGGCCGGGGCCGTGGCCGGACGGGCGGGCGCGGCAGGCGCGGGGGTCCGGCGGCGCAGCGTCCTCGCCTCCGCCGCCGCCCTCGGGGTGGCGGGAGTGGCCGGGTGTTCGGTGCCGTCGCCCCGCCGCAAGCCCTCCACCGCCGATCCGGCTCCCGGCCTCCCGATCGTCAACTCCCGGCGCGCGCAGGTCATGCAGATCGCGGCCCACCCGGACGACGACCTGTACTTCATGAACCCGGACACGCAGCGGATGGTGGACGCCGGCGTCCCCCTCGTCTCCGTCTACGTCACCGCGGGCGAGCACGACGGCCGCAACCACATCCCGGGGAAGCCCAACACCCCAGCGGACAAGGCTGCTTACTCGTCCGCCCGCCACCAGGGCCTGCGCCAGGCGTACGCGGACCTCATCGGTCTCGACAAGTTCACCGAGTGGCAGAAGGGCGTCATCACGCTCGCCGGGGACCGCAAGGCCGAGATCAACACGCTCACCAACGGCAACCGCCGGGTCGAACTCGTCTTCCTCAATCTCGCCATGCACGCGCCGCGCCGCTACATGGCGCTGCCCAGCCTCTGGAAGGACCGCGCGCTCGGCCTGCGGACCGTCGTCGCCGCGGACTCCCCCGTCCACCGCGCGGACGACTACGACTACGACCGGCTCATCGCCGTCCTCGTCGGGCTGATGGAGCGCTACCGCCCCACCGTGATCCACACCCTGGACCCGGACCCCGACATCCAGCACAGCGACGAGAAGACCCGCCAGTTCGACAGCGAACAGCCCGGCTACTCGGACCATGCCGACCACACCGCCGTCGCCTCGTTCACCTGGGCCGCGATGGCCCATTGGGTGGCCGACGCGATCGAGCAGGGCGGCACGGTCCCGGCCTTCGCGACCACCGCCTTCCGCGGCTACTACAACCGGCACTGGCCCAAGAACCTCCCCCCGCAGGTCCTCAAGGAGAAGGCCGCGCACCTGGTGCCCTACGGCGGCGCCCCCGACTGGCAGTGCGGCAATCCCTCCGGCTGCGGCGACTACAACGTCGGCGGCGTCCGTCCGCTCACCAACAAGAAGGGCTGGGTACGGGCCACCCACTACCGCTATCCGGGTTCCGGCCCGGTCGTCGTGACGGAGCCCGACGGCCGGCTCACCGCGTACGGCGTGCTGGGTCTGCGGGTGGCGCGCTGGCGGGAGACCGGGCGGGGCAGCGGGCTGTGGGGCGAGCCGGACGATCTCGGCGGCGGCCCGCTGGCGCCCGCGCTCGGCTCGGCGGTCCTGCCGGACGGCCGGACGCTGCTGTTCGCGCTGCGCTTCGCGGCGCTCGGCGGTCACGGCGGCCCCAACAAGCGCGAGATCGTCGTGCTGGAGCAGCGCTCCCCCGGTGGCCCCTTTCTCGCCTGGAACGGCCTCGGCAATCCGGAGCGCGGCGACGACCGGGGGCGCAGGATCGGTGTCCCGGTGGCCGTCACGGCCCCCGACGGCCGGGTCCACCTCTTCGTACGCAACGCCGACAAGGGCGTCTCCACCCGGGTCCGGGACACCTCGGGCGGCTGGGACGAGTGGCGCGACCTGGGCGGGGAGGAGATCCAGGACGGTCTGACGGCGGTCGTGGACGGCGGCGGTCTGGTGCATCTCTTCGCGGCGGGACAGGAGTCGATCCACCACTGGGCGCAGACGGCCGCGGGCGGCTCGGTCGAGTACCGGCCGGACGCGGCGCTGCCCCTGTCCGGCGATCCGGTGGCCGCCGTGACGGGCGACGAGGGCCTGGCGCTCTTCTACCGGCGCCCGGCGACCAAGGAACTGGTGTCGGTCCGCGCGGCCGGCGGGGCCGCGCCGGCCGCCCCGTTCGACGGGTACGGGCCGGTGGCCGCGGTGGCGGGCGCGAAGGATCCGGTGCTGCTCGGCCGTGACCTCCGGGGCCGCGTGCAGATGCGGCGGGGCGGCAAGCTGTACATCCGTACGCAGGGTGCCGTGGCGCTGGAGACGGCGACGCTCCATGTGCGGGAGCGGTCCGTCACGGCGGTGGGCATGGGCGCGGACGCGCACCCCTGGGCATGGGCACCGGAGTCGGGCACGGCGGGCTGAGCCCGTACGGCCGGCCGGCTTCCCGTTACGTCCGGACAACGCGAAGGGCCCCGCACCTCTCGGTGCGGGGCCCTTGCTTGCAGCTCAGCGAGCTACCAGGTCAAACCAACAATTACTTGTTGATCTTGACGACCTGGCCGGCGCCCACGGTCCGGCCACCCTCACGGATGGCGAACTTGAGGCCCTCCTCCATGGCGACGGGCTGGATCAGCTCGACGGTCATGGAGGTGTTGTCGCCCGGCATGACCATCTCGGTGCCCTCGGGGAGGGTCACGACGCCGGTCACGTCCGTGGTACGGAAGTAGAACTGCGGGCGGTAGTTGTTGAAGAAGGGGGTGTGACGGCCACCCTCGTCCTTCGACAGGATGTAGGCCTGGGCCTCGAAGCTGGTGTGCGGCGTAACCGAACCCGGCTTGATGATGACCTGGCCGCGCTCGACGTCCTCGCGCTTGATGCCACGGAGGAGCAGACCGACGTTCTCACCGGCCTGGCCCTCGTCGAGCAGCTTGCGGAACATCTCGATGCCGGTGACCGTGGTGGTGGTCTTCTCCTGCTTGATACCGACGATGTCGACGGTCTCGTTGACCTTGAGGACACCACGCTCGATACGGCCGGTGACGACGGTGCCACGACCGGTGATCGTGAAGACGTCCTCGATCGGCATCAGGAACGGCTTGTCGACGTCACGCTCGGGCTGCGGGATCGCCTCGTCGACGGCGGCCATCAGGTTCAGGACCGACTGGCCCCACTCCTTGTCGCCCTCGAGCGCCTTGAGCGCCGAGACCTTGACGACCGGCAGGTCGTCGCCCGGGAACTCGTACTCGGAGAGGAGCTCACGAACCTCGAGCTCGACGAGCTCCAGGATCTCCTCGTCGTCCACCATGTCGGCCTTGTTCAGGGCGACGACGATGTAGGGGACGCCGACCTGGCGGGCCAGGAGCACGTGCTCCTTGGTCTGCGGCATCGGGCCGTCGGTGGCGGCAACCACGAGGATCGCGCCGTCCATCTGCGCGGCACCCGTGATCATGTTCTTGATGTAGTCCGCGTGACCGGGGCAGTCGACGTGGGCGTAGTGACGCGACTCGGTCTGGTACTCGACGTGCGCGATGGAGATGGTGATACCGCGCTGGCGCTCCTCAGGAGCCTTGTCGATCTGGTCGAAGGCCGAGGCCTCGTTCAGGTCCGGGTACGCGTCGTGCAGCACCTTGGTAATGGCGGCCGTGAGGGTCGTCTTACCGTGGTCGATGTGACCGATGGTGCCGATGTTGACGTGCGGCTTAGTCCGCTCGAACTTCGCCTTCGCCACTGGGGTCCTCCTGGAGTGGTTCTGAACGCCTTGCTTCATCGGCGCCAGGTGATCTTTGCTGGAAAGCCGGGGCCCGGGGCATCCCGTCACGGTTGTGCGGAATGCCCCAGCAGGCTCCGGAGTCAAGCCTAAAGCGTGAACTCGGGTGAGTTACTCGCCCTTGGCCTTCGCGATGATCTCCTCGGCGACGTTCCGCGGAACTTCGGCGTAGGAGTCGAACTGCATCGAGTAGCTTGCGCGACCCGAGGTCTTGCTGCGGAGGTCTCCGACGTAGCCGAACATCTCCGAGAGAGGCACGAGGCCCTTCACGACGCGAGCGCCGCTGCGCTCCTCCATGGCCTGGATCTGGCCACGGCGGGAGTTGAGGTCGCCGATGACATCGCCCATGTAGTCCTCGGGCGTGGTCACCTCGACGGCCATCATCGGCTCGAGGAGCACGGGGGACGCCTTGCGGGCACCCTCCTTGAACGCCTGCGAACCGGCGATCTTGAACGCGAGCTCGGAGGAGTCGACCTCGTGGTAGCCACCGTCGAGAAGGGTGACGCGGACGCCCACCATCTCGTAGCCGGCCAGGATGCCGAACTGCATGGCCTCCTGCGCACCCGCGTCCACCGAGGGGATGTACTCACGGGGGATGCGGCCACCGGTGACCTTGTTCACGAACTCGTAGCTCGCGTCGCCGCCCTCGATGGGCTCGAGCGCGATCTGCACCTTCGCGAACTGGCCGGTACCACCGGTCTGCTTCTTGTGCGTGTAGTCGATACGCTCGACGGTCTTGCGGATCGTCTCGCGGTACGCGACCTGGGGCTTACCGACGTTCGCCTCGACGCGGAACTCGCGCTTCATGCGGTCGACAAGCACCTCGAGGTGCAGCTCGCCCATACCACCGATGATGGTCTGGCCGGTCTCCTCGTCCGAGTGAACCTGGAAGGAGGGGTCCTCCTCCGAGAGACGCTGGATGGCGACACCCAGCTTCTCCTGGTCACCCTTGGACTTGGGCTCGATGGCGACCTGGATGACCGGGGCCGGGAAGTCCATGGACTCCAGGATGACCGGGTCCTTCTCGTCGCACAGCGTCTCACCGGTGGTGGTCTGCTTGAGACCCATGACGGCGATGATGTCGCCGGCGCCCACCGAGGCGATCTCCTCACGCTTGTTCGCGTGCATGCGGTAGATCTTGCCGATGCGCTCCTTCTTGCCCTTGACCGAGTTCAGCACGGAGCTGCCGGCCTCGAGGCGGCCCGAGTAGACCCGGACGAAGGTGAGCTTGCCGAGGTGCGGGTCGCTCATGATCTTGAACGCAAGACCGGAGAACGGCTCGTCGTCGGACGGCTTGCGCTTGACGACGACCTCGGCGTCCTTGACGTCGTGGCCTTCGATGGCCTCGACGTCCAGGGGGGAAGGCAGGTAGCGGACGACCGCGTCGAGCAGGGGCTGAACGCCCTTGTTCTTGAACGCGGTGCCACAGAACACCGGGGTGACGGTGACGGAGTCCTTGCCACCCTTCGACGCGAGGGTGATACGGCGGATCGCCGCGTAGAGCTGCTCCACGGTGGGCTCATTGCCCTCCAGGTACAGCTCCATCATCTCTTCGTCGTTCTCGGCGACGGCCTCGAGCAGCTTGCCGCGCCACTCCTCGGCCGCCTCGGTGTGGGTGTCCGGGATGTCGACGATGTCGTACATCTCGCCCTTGGCGGCCTCGGCGGACCAGACAAAGGCCTTCATCGTCACGAGGTCGACGACGCCCTTGAAGTCGGCCTCGGCGCCGATCGGGAGCTGCATGACCAGCGGAACCGCACCGAGGCGGTCGACGATCATGTCGACGCAGCGGTGGAACTCGGCGCCGGTGCGGTCGAGCTTGTTGACGAAGCAGATACGCGGAACGCCGTAGCGGTCCGCCTGACGCCAGACGGTCTCGGACTGCGGCTCGACACCCGCCACACCGTCGAACACGGTGACGGCGCCGTCGAGGACGCGGAGCGAACGCTCCACCTCGACGGTGAAGTCGACGTGACCCGGGGTGTCGATGATGTTGATGGTGTGGTCAACATCGTTGAGCGGCCAGTGACAGGTCGTCGCGGCAGACGTGATCGTGATGCCGCGCTCCTGCTCCTGCTCCATCCAGTCCATCGTGGCAGCGCCGTCGTGGACTTCACCGATCTTGTAGCTCACACCGGTGTAGAAGAGGATCCGCTCGGTGGTGGTCGTCTTGCCCGCGTCGATGTGGGCCATGATCCCGATGTTGCGGACCTTGGCCAGGTCAAGCGAAGTGGTGGCCATAAGGCTCAATCTTCTCTCGGTCTCGATGTGGGTAGCGACTACCAGCGGTAGTGCGCGAAGGCCTTGTTGGACTCGGCCATCTTGTGGGTGTCCTCACGCTTCTTGACCGCAGCGCCGAGGCCGTTGGAGGCGTCGAGCAGCTCGTTCATGAGGCGTTCGGTCATGGTCTTCTCGCGACGGGCGCGGGAGTAACCCACGACCCAGCGGAGCGCGAGGGTGGCGGCGCGACCGGGCTTGACCTCGATCGGCACCTGGTAGGTGGCGCCACCGACACGGCGGGACTTGACCTCGAGCGCCGGCTTGACGTTCTCGAGGGCGCGCTTCAGCGTGATGACCGGGTCGTTGCCGGTCTTCTCGCGGAGGCCTTCCATGGCGCCGTAGACGATCCGCTCGGCAGTGGAACGCTTGCCGTTGAGCAGGATCTTGTTGATCAGCGACGTGACAAGAGGAGAACCGTAGACCGGGTCGATGATGACCGGGCGCTTCGGGGCGGGGCCCTTACGAGGCATTCTTACTTCTCCTTCTTGGCGCCGTAGCGGCTGCGGGCCTGCTTGCGGTTCTTGACACCCTGGGTGTCCAGGGAACCGCGGATGATCTTGTAACGAACACCCGGCAGGTCCTTCACACGGCCACCACGCACGAGCACGATCGAGTGCTCCTGCAGGTTGTGTCCCTCACCCGGGATGTAGGCCGTGACCTCGATACCGGAGGTCAGACGCACACGCGCGACCTTACGGAGGGCCGAGTTCGGCTTCTTCGGGGTGGTCGTGAACACACGCGTGCAGACGCCGCGGCGCTGAGGAGAACCCTCAAGTGCGGGCGTCTTGTTCTTCTCGACCTTGTCCTGCCGGCCCTTACGGACCAGCTGCTGGATCGTAGGCACTACTTCTCCGGTTTCTGTGTGCCGTTCGTCAAACTAACCTGAAACATTCGCCGACCCACGCGGTCGGGTGTGTCGAAGACTGCAGACCCCCACCCGAGGTGGAATAGGCGCAGATTTCGGTGGCCGTTCTCGAACTCGCCGTGCGGCGGAAGACACGCACACGAGCCCAGGCACACCCCAGGCACAAGGTCTGAGCGTACCTATCGCATGGACCTGGGTCAAAACAAATGCCCCGCCCCCCGCCGCGGCCCGGCCGGGGCCCGTCCCCGAGCGGCTCTGTGCGTCCCGCGGGCCGGTCCGCCGGACTGGCGGGTAACCGCGACGGCCGAACCCGTCTGCACGCCGCTCCAGGCCGCCTGGGCGCCCCTCCCTGACGGCTCGTACGCCACCCGATCCGGACGTACGCCCTCCGGCGCGCCCGTTGGGGCCCCCGCCGGCCCCCGGACAACCCCGAAGGGCGGCCACCCCCACGGGGTGACCGCCCTTCGGTCGAGCGACTCGCTTACTGGTTGTACGGACCGTAGTCGTAGTCCTCCAGCGGGACGGCCTGGCCGGAGCCGGTGCCGAACGGCGAGTAGTCGATGTCGTCGTAGCCGACGGCCGAGTACATCGCGGCCTTGGCCTCCTCGGTCGGCTCGACCCGGATGTTGCGGTAGCGGGACAGACCCGTACCGGCCGGGATGAGCTTACCGATGATGACGTTCTCCTTGAGGCCGATCAGGGAGTCCGACTTGGCGTTGATCGCCGCGTCGGTCAGAACCCTGGTCGTCTCCTGGAAGGACGCCGCCGACAGCCACGACTCGGTGGCGAGCGAGGCCTTGGTGATACCCATCAGCTGCGGACGGCCGGAGGCGGGGTGACCGCCCTCGGTGACCACACGACGGTTCTCGGTCTCGAACTTCGAGCGCTCGACGAGCTCGCCCGGCAGCAGCTCCGCGTCGCCGGACTCGATGATCGTCACACGGCGCAGCATCTGCCGGATGATGATCTCGATGTGCTTGTCGTGGATCGACACACCCTGCGAGTTGTAGACCTTCTGGACCTCGCCGACCAGGTGGACCTGGACCGCGCGCTGACCGAGGATCCGCAGCACGTCGTGCGGGTTGGTGGCACCCACGGTGAGCTTCTGGCCCACCTCGACGTGGTCGCCCTCGCCCACCAGCAGACGGGCACGCTTCGAGATCGGGAACGCCGTCTCGTCGCTGCCGTCGTCCGGGGTGACGACGATCTTCTTGGTCTTCTCGGTCTCCTCGATACGGATGCGGCCGGCCGCCTCCGAGATCGGGGCGACACCCTTGGGCGTACGAGCCTCGAAGAGCTCGACGACACGGGGCAGACCCTGGGTGATGTCGTCACCGGCCACACCACCGGTGTGGAAGGTACGCATCGTCAGCTGGGTACCGGGCTCACCGATGGACTGGGCGGCGATGATGCCGACCGCCTCACCGATGTCGACCAGCTTGCCGGTGGCCAGCGAGCGGCCGTAGCAGAAGGCACAGGTGCCGACCGCGGACTCACAGGTCAGGACCGAGCGGGTCTTGACCTCCTCGACGCCCGCGTTGACCAGCGCGTCGATGAGCACGTCGCCGAGGTCCACGTTGGCCGGGGCGATGACCTTGCCGTCGATGACGACGTCCTCGGCCAGCATCCGGGCGTACACGGAGGTCTCGACGTCGTCCGTCTTGCGCAGGACACCGTCCTCGCCCTTGACCGCGATCCGCAGCTTCAGACCGCGCTCGGTGCCACAGTCCTCCTCGCGGATGATCACGTCCTGCGAGACGTCCACCAGACGACGGGTCAGGTAACCCGAGTCGGCGGTACGCAGGGCGGTGTCGGCCAGACCCTTACGGGCACCGTGCGTCGAGATGAAGTACTCGAGGACGGACAGACCCTCACGGAAGGACGCCTTGATGGGACGCGGAATCGTCTCGTTCTTGGCGTTCGACACCAGACCACGCATACCCGCGATCTGACGCATCTGCATCATGTTTCCTCGGGCACCCGAGTCGACCATCATGAAGATGGGGTTCGTCTTCGGGAAGTTCGCGTTCATCGCCTCGGCAACCTCGTTGGTCGCCTTGGTCCAGATCGCGATGAGCTCCTGAGTGCGCTCTTCCTTGGTGATCAGACCGCGCTCGTACTGCTTCTGGACCTTCTCGTCCTGCGCCTCGTAGCCCGCGACGATGGCCTTCTTGGCCTCGGGCACGACGACGTCGGAGATGGCCACGGTGACACCGGAACGGGTCGCCCAGTAGAAGCCCGCCGCCTTCAGGTTGTCGAGCGTCGCCGCCACGATGACCTTGGGGTAGCGCTCGGCGAGGTCGTTGACGATCTCGGAGAGCTGCTTCTTGCCGACGGAGTAGTCGACGAACGGGTAGTCCTCGGGCAGCAGCTCGTTGAAGAGCGCGCGGCCCAGGGTCGTCCGCAGACGGAACGAGTCACCCTGCTGCCACTGCGGCTCGCCCTCCTCGGCGACCGGGGGAACCCAGCCGCGCGGGGGAACGGTGCCGATCGGGAAGCGGATGTCGACCTTCGCCTGGAGCGAGAGCTCCCGGGCGTCGAACGCCATGATCGCCTCGGCGGTGGAGCCGAAGGACCGGCCCTCGCCGATGACCTTGCGCTCCTCCTCGTCCGTGGTGAGGAAGAACAGGCCCAGCACCATGTCCTGGGTCGGCATGGTGACGGGACGACCGTCGGCCGGCTTCAGGATGTTGTTCGAGGACAGCATCAGGATGCGGGCCTCGGCCTGCGCCTCCGCGGAGAGCGGCAGGTGGACGGCCATCTGGTCACCGTCGAAGTCCGCGTTGAACGCGGTGCAGACGAGCGGGTGGATCTGGATGGCCTTGCCCTCGACCAGCTGCGGCTCGAAGGCCTGGATGCCGAGGCGGTGCAGCGTGGGCGCACGGTTCAGCAGCACCGGGTGCTCGGCGATGACCTCTTCGAGGACGTCGTACACGACGGTGCGGCCGCGCTCGACCATGCGCTTGGCCGACTTGATGTTCTGCGCGTGGTTCAGGTCGACCAGGCGCTTCATCACGAACGGCTTGAAGAGCTCCAGCGCCATGGCCTTGGGCAGACCACACTGGTGCAGCTTCAGCTGCGGACCGACGACGATCACGGAACGCGCGGAGTAGTCCACACGCTTACCGAGAAGGTTCTGACGGAATCGACCCTGCTTACCCTTCAGCATGTCGCTGAGGGACTTCAGCGGACGGTTGCCGGGGCCCGTGACCGGGCGACCGCGACGGCCGTTGTCGAAGAGGGCGTCGACCGCCTCCTGGAGCATCCGCTTCTCGTTGTTCACGATGATCTCGGGGGCACCGAGGTCGAGCAGACGCTTCAGACGGTTGTTGCGGTTGATCACGCGGCGGTACAGGTCGTTCAGGTCGGAGGTCGCGAAGCGGCCACCGTCCAGCTGCACCATCGGACGCAGGTCCGGCGGGATGACCGGCACGCAGTCGAGCACCATGCCCTTGGGGCTGTTGCTGGTCTGCAGGAACGCGGAGACGACCTTGAGGCGCTTGAGCGCACGGGTCTTCTTCTGGCCCTTGCCGGTACGGATGATCTCGCGGAGGCGCTCGGCCTCCTCGTTGAGGTCGAAGGACTCCAGGCGCTTCTGCAGCGCCGCGGCACCCATCGAACCGTCGAAGTACGTGCCGAAGCGGTCACGCAGCTCGCGGTAGAGCAGCTCGTCGCCCTCGAGGTCCTGGACCTTGAGGTTCTTGAAGCGGCTCCACACCTCGTCGAGGCGGTCGATCTCGCGCTGCGCACGGTCGCGCAGCTGCTTCATCTCACGCTCGGCACCCTCGCGCACCTTGCGGCGCACGTCGGCCTTGGCACCCTCGGCCTCGAGCTCGGCCAGGTCGGTCTCGAGCTTCTTGGCACGGGCCTCGAGGTCGGCGTCGCGGCGGTTCTCGATCTGCTGGCGCTCGACGGAGACATGCGCCTCCAGCGACGGCAGGTCACGCGTACGGCGCTCGTCGTCGACGAACGTGATCATGTAGGCGGCGAAGTAGATGACCTTCTCGAGGTCCTTCGGCGCCAGGTCGAGCAGGTAGCCAAGACGCGACGGAACGCCCTTGAAGTACCAGATGTGGGTGACGGGAGCGGCCAGCTCGATGTGGCCCATCCGCTCACGACGCACCTTGGCGCGAGTGACCTCGACGCCACAGCGCTCACAGATGATGCCCTTGAAGCGGACACGCTTGTACTTACCGCAGTAGCACTCCCAGTCCCGGGTGGGACCGAAGATCTTCTCGCAGAAGAGTCCGTCCTTCTCGGGCTTGAGGGTGCGGTAGTTGATGGTCTCAGGCTTCTTGACCTCGCCGTGGCTCCACTGACGGATGTCGTCAGCGGTAGCCAGACCGATCCGGAGCTCATCGAAGAAGTTGACGTCGAGCACTATGCGTCAATCCCTCTCAGGGTTGTAAGTCTTGGGGTCTGATACGGGGGTCCTGGGGCCGGTACGGGGCTCATCGCTGAGCCCCGTACCGGACTCCCGTCAGACCTCTTCGACGCTGCTCGGCTCGCGCCGGGACAGGTCGATACCGAGCTCCTCCGCTGCGCGGAAGACGTCCTCGTCGGTGTCGCGCATCTCGATGGACATGCCGTCCGAGGACAGCACCTCCACGTTGAGGCACAGGGACTGCATCTCCTTGATGAGCACCTTGAAGGACTCGGGGATGCCGGGCTCAGGGATGTTCTCGCCCTTGACGATGGCCTCGTAGACCTTCACGCGGCCGGTGACGTCGTCGGACTTGATGGTCAGCAGCTCCTGGAGGGCGTACGCGGCGCCATAAGCCTCCAGCGCCCACACCTCCATCTCACCGAAGCGCTGGCCACCGAACTGGGCCTTACCACCCAGCGGCTGCTGGGTGATCATCGAGTACGGACCGGTCGAACGCGCGTGCAGCTTGTCGTCGACCAGGTGGTGGAGCTTCAGGATGTACATGTAGCCGACCGAGATCGGCTCCGGGAACGGCTCACCCGAGCGGCCGTCGAACAGCGGGGCCTTGCCGGACGGAAGCACCATGCGCTCGCCGTCGCGGTTCGGGATCGTGTGCTGGAGCAGACCGGTCAGCTCGTCCTCGCGGGCACCGTCGAAGACCGGGGTCGCGACGTTGGTACCGGGCTCGACCTTGTCGGCGCCGATCGCCTGGAGACGCTCGGCCCACTCGTCCGCGAGGCCGGAGACGTCCCAGCCGCGGCTGGCAAGCCAGCCGAGGTGGATCTCCAGGACCTGTCCCGGGTTCATTCGGGACGGGACACCCAGCGGGTTGAGGATGATGTCGACCGGGGTGCCGTCCTCGAGGAACGGCATGTCCTCGATCGGAAGGATCTTGGAGATGACACCCTTGTTGCCGTGACGGCCGGCGAGCTTGTCACCGTCGGTGATCTTCCGCTTCTGCGCCACGTACACGCGCACCAGCTGGTTGACACCGGGGGGAAGCTCGTCGCCCTCCTCGCGGTCGAAGACGCGGACGCCGATGACCTTGCCGGTCTCGCCGTGCGGCACCTTCAGCGAGGTGTCACGGACCTCACGGGCCTTCTCACCGAAGATCGCGCGGAGCAGGCGCTCCTCGGGCGTCAGCTCGGTCTCACCCTTGGGCGTGACCTTGCCGACGAGGATGTCGCCGGCGACGACCTCGGCACCGATACGGATGATGCCGCGCTCGTCGAGGTCGGCGAGGACCTCCTCGGAGACGTTCGGGATGTCCCGGGTGATCTCCTCCGGGCCGAGCTTGGTGTCACGGGCGTCGACCTCGTGCTCCTCGATGTGGATCGAGGAGAGGACGTCGTCCTGCACGAGGCGCTGCGACAGGATGATCGCGTCCTCGTAGTTGTGACCCTCCCACGGCATGAACGCGACCAGCAGGTTCTTGCCGAGCGCCATCTCACCCAGCTGGGTGGCGGGGCCGTCGGCGAGGACCTGGCCCTCGACGACGCGGGCGCCCTCGTCCACGACAACCTTCTGGTTGACGGAGGTGCCCTGGTTGGAGCGGGAGAACTTGGCGATGCGGTACGTGGTGTACGTGCCGTCGTCGTTGGTGACGGTGATGTAGTCCGCGGAGACCTCCTGGACGACACCCGCCTTCTCCGCCTTGATGACGTCACCGGCGTCGACCGCGCAGCGGTACTCCATGCCGGTGCCGACGAGCGGAGCCTCGGACGTGATCAGCGGCACGGCCTGACGCATCATGTTCGCGCCCATGAGGGCACGGTTGGCGTCGTCGTGCTCGAGGAACGGGATCATGGCGGTCGCGACCGACACCATCTGGCGCGGCGAGACGTCCATGTAGTCGACGTCCGTGCCGGGCACGTAGTCGACCTCGCCACCACGGCGGCGGACCAGGACGCGGGGCTCCGTGAACCGGAGCTCCTCGTTCAGGAGCGCGTTCGCCTGGGCGATGACGAATCGGTCCTCTTCGTCGGCCGTCAGGTAGTCGACCTCGTCGGTGACCTGGCCGTCGACGACCTTGCGGTACGGCGTCTCGACGAAGCCGAACGCGTTGACACGGCCGTACGAGGCGAGCGAACCGATCAGACCGATGTTCGGGCCTTCGGGGGTCTCGATCGGGCACATGCGTCCGTAGTGGGACGGGTGCACGTCTCGGACCTCGAAGCCGGCCCGCTCACGGGAGAGACCACCCGGGCCGAGCGCCGACAGACGGCGCTTGTGGGTGAGACCCGACAGCGGGTTGTTCTGGTCCATGAACTGCGACAGCTGGCTGGTGCCGAAGAACTCCTTGATGGAGGCGACGACCGGCCGGATGTTGATCAGGGTCTGAGGCGTGATGGCCTCGACGTCCTGGGTGGTCATGCGCTCACGCACGACGCGCTCCATACGAGCCAGACCCGTACGGACCTGGTTCTGGATGAGCTCGCCGACATTGCGCAGACGACGGTTGCCGAAGTGGTCGATGTCGTCGGTCTCGACGACGATCTGCGTGCCGTTCTCGCCGACCGTCTCGGTCTCGCCCGCGTGGAGCTTCACCAGGTACTTGATGGTGGCGATGACGTCGTCGGTGGTGAGCACGCCGGCGTCCAGCGGCTCGTCGGCGCCGAGCTTCTTGTTCACCTTGTAGCGGCCGACCTTCGCGAGGTCGTAGCGCTTCGGGTTGAAGTAGAGGTTCTCGAGCAGCGTCTGAGCGGCCTCGCGGGTCGGCGGCTCGCCCGGACGCAGCTTGCGGTAGATGTCGAGCAGCGCGTCGTCCTGGCCCTGGGTGTGGTCCTTCTCCAGGGTGGCGCGCATGGACTCGTACTCGCCGAACTCCTGCAGGATCTGCTCGGTGGTCCAGCCGAGAGCCTTCAGAAGGACGGTGACCGACTGCTTGCGCTTGCGGTCGATGCGGACACCGACCATGTCGCGCTTGTCGATCTCCATCTCCAGCCAGGCACCCCGGGACGGGATGATCTTGGCCGAGAAGATGTCCTTGTCGGACGTCTTGTCGATGGAGGAGTCGAAGTAGACACCCGGCGAGCGCACGAGCTGCGACACCACGACACGCTCGGTGCCGTTGATGACGAAGGTGCCCTTGTTCGTCATGAGCGGGAAGTCGCCCATGAAGACCGTCTGGGACTTGATCTCGCCGGTCTCGTTGTTGGTGAACTCAGCGGTGACGAAGAGCGGGGCACCGTACGTGAAGTCACGGTCCTTGCACTCGTCGATGGAGTTCTTCGGGGGCTCGAAGCGGTGGTCGCGGAAGGTCAGCGACATCGACCCGGAAAAATCCTCGATCGGAGAGATCTCCTCGAAGATCTCCTCCAGACCGGACTTCCTGGGGACGTCCTGTCCGGACTCCAGAGCCGCCTCGACACGAGCCTTCCAGGCGGCATTGCCGAGCAGCCAGTCAAAGCTCTCGGTCTGCAGCGCGAGGAGGTTCGGAACCTCGAGGGGCTCCTTGATCTTTGCAAAGGAGATGCGCAGCGGGGCAGTGCTGGCGCCGTTGTTCGTATTCGCGGTCGAGGCGTTGCGCGAGGCGGCCAAGAGGGGGTCCTTCCGAGGGCTCGGACTCACTACGCGCGTACCGGTCCTTCGCGGGGCATGGGGACAGACGTTCCTGATTGGCGGAAAACGGCCAGGTCAGGTCGGTTCGGTCCACGATGCTCTTGCGAGGGGTTGCCCCTGGTGACGGGCAGGGGGCAGCTAACAGGCAGCGCAAAGGGTCAGTGTAGCCACTTGGCCCACTGATGTCCAGGGCGAGCTTTTCGCGACCCTCGTTGTTCTCAACTCCGCGGTACCTCGCGCCGTGTAGCGCACCTCGATACTGCCCGTTCGGTCGTCGATCCATGCCTCGGATACGGATCGTTGTGACGACGCGTCCTGAGAATTGCGCGCTGCGTGCGGTTCGTCAAGGCCCCCCGGTCAACGGGGCGCACGGCGAAGATCACCATACTCCGCCACGGGACGGCTGCAAGGCAGCCGCCACGGCAACGCCGAAGGGCGACCACCCGGATGGGTGATCGCCCTTGGCGGCGCCTGGAAGGCGCTGAGCGAGTCAGGAGACTCGCGAGGTGTTACTTGACCTCGACGGAGGCGCCGGCGCCCTTGAGGGACTCGGCAGCCTTCTCGGCGGCCTCCTTGGCGACCTTCTCGAGGACGGGCTTCGGGGCGCCGTCGACGAGGTCCTTGGCCTCCTTCAGGCCGAGGGAGGTCAGCTCACGCACGACCTTGATGACCTGGATCTTCTTGTCACCGGCGGCGGTGAGGATGACGTCGAACTCGTCCTGCTCCTCAGCGGCCTCGGCGGCGGCGGCCGGGCCGGCCGGGCCGGCAACGGCGACGGCCGCGGCGGCGGTGACGTCGAACTTCTCCTCGAAGGCCTTCACGAACTCGGAGAGCTCGATGAGGGTCATCTCTTCGAACTGCGCGAGCAGGTCGTCCTGGGACAGCTTCGCCATGATGGCGTCCTTCCACTAATTCGGCTGGTGCCGGGTGTACATGAAGGCGGGCGTACGTTTGGCCCGCTGCGACCGTCGCCCTAGTGGGCGGCGATCATTGCGCGAGCCGAATTACTCGGCACCGCCCTGCTCGGCGAGCTTGACGCGAAGCGCTTCCGCGGTGCGGACGAACTTCGACGGCAGCGCCTGGAAGAGCGAGGCAGCCTGGGACTGCTTGCCCTTGAACGCGCCGGCCAGCTTGCTGAGCAGAACCTCGCGGGACTCGAGGTCCGCAAGCTTCTTGATCTCATCGGCGGACAGCGCCTTACCATCAAGGACACCGCCCTTGATGATCAGGTTCGGGTTCTCCTTGGCGAAGTCACGAAGACCCTTCGCCGACTCCACCGGGTCACCGGTGATGAAGGCAACCGCCGTCGGACCAGTGAACTGGTCGTCCAGCGAAGTGATCCCGGCCTCGTTGGCCGCAATCTTGGTCAGCGTGTTCTTCACCACGGCGTACTGGGCGTTCTCACCGAGCGAACGACGCAGCGTCTTGAGCTGCGCCACGGTGAGACCCCGGTACTCGGTCAGCACGGCGGCGTTCGAGCTGCGGAACTGGTCCGCGAGCTCGGCTACCGCGGCAGCCTTGTCGGGCCTTGCCATAGAGCGTCGGCCTCCTTCCGGGTGATGAGGACCGCTCAGAAGGGGCTGGAAAAAGAGAACGCCCCGGCGCAGGCGCACGGGGCTTAGCTCAACCGAAAAACATCCGGGAACTCTTCCACGATCACCTGCGCGGGTCGTCCGCTTCCAGCGGATCCTTCGGCCACTGCACCCCTCGCGGAGCACAGCAACGACCAGCGGTCTTTGGCTTCTGGATGAGAGTACGCGAACCCGTACGGGTCAAGCAAATCGGGCCCCGCGCCTCCGAGGAGGTGCGGGGCCCGAGAGTGCCACTCGGAGCCGTCAGGCTCAGACCGCGGCCGGGTCCTCCTCGACGAGGAGGTTCCGGGTGCGGTTGGAGTCCAGCGGGATGCCGGGGCCCATCGTCGTGGCCAGGGTCGCCTTCTTGATGTAGCGGCCCTTGGCGGCGGACGGCTTCAGACGGAGGATCTCCTCCAGCGCCGCCGCGTAGTTCTCGACCAGCTTCGTGTCATCGAAGGAAACCTTGCCGATGATGAAGTGCAGGTTCGAGTGCTTGTCGACACGGAACTCGATCTTGCCGCCCTTGATGTCGTTCACAGCCTTGGTGACATCGGGGGTGACGGTGCCGGTCTTCGGGTTCGGCATGAGACCACGCGGGCCGAGGACGCGGCCGAGGCGGCCGACCTTGCCCATGAGGTCCGGGGTCGCGACGACGGCGTCGAAGTCCAGACGGCCCTTCGCAACCTCGTCGATCAGTTCGTCGGAGCCGACGATGTCGGCGCCCGCGGCAAGCGCGGCCTCGGCACGGTCGCCGGTCGCGAAGACCAGGACCCGGGCGGTCTTACCGGTGCCGTGCGGAAGGTTCACGGTGCCACGGACCATCTGGTCGGCCTTGCGAGGGTCGACGCCCAGGCGGAAGGCGACCTCGACGGTGCCGTCGAACTTGGTGGTGGCGGTGTCCTTGGCGAGACGGACGGCCTCGAGGGGGGCGTAGGTACGCTCCCGGTCGATCTTGGCGTCCGCGCCGCGGAGAGCCTTGCTGCGCTTCACTTCTTCTCCTGTTGCGGTTACACCACGCGGCTCGGCCGCATGGCAGGTGTGGAGTCGTGGTGCGGACCAGCGCGTGGTCCTACCACTGGTCAGACGGGGCTGATCAGCCCTCGACCGTGATGCCCATGGAACGGGCGGTGCCAGCGATGATCTTCGACGCGGCGTCGAGGTCGTTGGCGTTCAGGTCGGGGAGCTTGGTCGTGGCGATCTCGCGGACCTGGGCGGCCGTCAGCTTGGCGACCTTGGTCTTGTGCGGCTCGCCGGAGCCCTTGTCCACACCCGCGGCCTTGAGGATCAGCTTGGCGGCCGGCGGAGTCTTGGTGATGAAGGTGAAGGAACGGTCCTCGTAGACCGTGATCTCCACCGGCACGACCATGCCACGCTGCGACTCGGTCGCGGCGTTGTAGGCCTTGCAGAACTCCATGATGTTGACGCCGTGCTGACCGAGCGCGGGACCGACCGGCGGAGCCGGGTTGGCCGCACCGGCCTGGATCTGGAGCTTGATAAGCCCCGTGACCTTCTTCTTCTTGGGAGGCATTGCTCTCTCCGGGTCCTAGTGAGAGTTTTCGGCCGACCATCCAGTCATCCGGATGGAGGCATACCGCACAACGATAACGGGTATAGGTGCGCGGCCAAAAACCGAGCAGGTCAGAGCGGCTGCGAGAGCCGTTCTGACCTGGTCGGAGGCGTGTGTTCCAGAAAGCGCTAGTTCTTCTGGATCTGGTCGAAGCTCAGCTCGACCGGGGTCTCGCGGCCGAAGATCTCGACGAGGCCCTTGACCTTCTTCGAGTCGGCGTTGATCTCGTTGATGGTCGCCTGCAGCGTCGCGAACGGGCCGTCGGTGACGGTGACCGAGTCGCCCACCTCGAAGTCCAGCACCTGGACCTCGACCTTGCGGGACGGAGCCGGCTTGCCCTCGGCCTCGGCGGCCTCGCGGGCGGCCTTCTCCTCAGCCTCCGGAGCGAGCATCTTGACGATCTCGTCCAGGGTCAGCGGGTACGGGTCGTAGGCGTTGCCCACGAAGCCGGTGACACCGGGGGTGTTGCGGACGACGCCCCAGGACTCGTTCGTCAGATCCATGCGGACGAGAACGTAACCGGGCAGCTTGTTCTGCCGGACGTTCTTGCGCTCGCCGTTCTTGATCTGGACGATCTCTTCCTCGGGGACCTCGGCCTGGTAGATGAACTCCTCGACGTTCAGCGAGACGGCACGCTGCTCGAGGTTGGCCTTCACGCGCTTCTCGTAGCCCGCGTAGGTGTGGATCACGTACCACTCGCCGGGCAGACCACGGAGCTCGTCGCGGAGGGCGGTGACGGGGTCGACCGGAGCGGCGGGCTCCTCGTCGGCCTCCTCGGCCTCCGCGCCCTCTTCGGCGTCGGTGTCGGCGGCGATCGCGTCGACCTCGGCCTCGGCGGCGGTCTCCTCGTCGACCTCGGACTCGGCGGCGACGTCCTCGCCGGCCTCGTCCTCGCCGTGGATCGCTGCCTCTTCGGCAGCCTCGCCCGCGGCGGCGTCAGCAGCCTCAGCCTGGTCCTCGTCGGCCGCCTCGACGATGTCGAGCTCGTCCTCAGCGGACTCCACAGACTCGATGGCGTCGTTCAGGTTCGGGTCAGACACGGTGGCTGCTTCTTCCTGCGATACAGATGGGGTGGAACATGCGAAAAGGGGCGCCCGCGGGGGCGCCCTCCGCGGGACTCAGCCGAAGACGTACTTGACTGCTTCCTGGAAGCCATAGTCAATCACGGTCACGAGACCGATCATGATGACGACGAAGACGATCACAACGGTGGTGTAGGTCGACAGCTGGCTCCGAGTGGGCCAGACGACCTTGCGGAGCTCCGCGATAATCTGCCGGTAGAAAAGCGCGAGACGGCCCAGGGGGCCCTTCTTTCCACGCTTACCGCCCTTGCGGGCCTTCTTCTTGGACTCCGGCGCTTCGTCCTCGGCATCAGGCATGTCGATGGAGCCTACGGCGTCCGTCACGATCTCTCACCTGATTCCGGGTCGTGGCCGTGCCGCGCCCGGGTGGAGCCGCACGGCGGTGCAATGAAGACGTACATGCATGCGCACACAACCTGGCGGTGTGTGTAGCAGGGCCGGAGGGACTTGAACCCCCAACCGCTGGTTTTGGAGACCAGTGCTCTACCAATTGAGCTACGACCCTTTGTGGTTCCCCCAACCTACCCCATCCGGAGATGTGGTCGGTGCGGGCCAACGACCAGTGAGTGTACGTGTTCACAGGCCGTGCGTCGAACAGAAAGCACCGGCGACCGCCGATGACCGTTCCTGTCCGCTCCTCGAAACCTGTGTGCCGGGTACGAAGGCCGTCTGGGACGATGGGCCGCATGAGCGCTGCAACCCCTCCCACCGAGCGCCGGGTCTCCGCCCGAGTCGGCGCGATCTCCGAGTCCGCGACCCTCGCCGTCGACGCAAAGGCGAAGGCCCTCAAGGCCGCCGGCCGTCCGGTGATCGGCTTCGGCGCGGGTGAGCCCGACTTTCCGACGCCCGACTACATCGTCGAGGCCGCGATCGAGGCCTGCCGCAACCCGAAGTACCACCGCTACACGCCGGCCGGCGGACTTCCCGAGCTGAAGGCCGCCATCGCCGCGAAGACGCTGCGCGACTCCGGTTACGAGGTCGACGCCTCCCAGGTCCTGGTGACCAACGGCGGCAAGCAGGCGATCTACGAGGCGTTCGCCGCGATCCTCGACCCGGGCGACGAGGTCATCGTCCCGGCTCCCTACTGGACGACCTACCCCGAGTCGATCCGCCTCGCGGGCGGTGTCCCGGTGGAGGTCGTCGCCGACGAGACCACCGGCTACCGGGTCTCCGTCGAGCAGCTGGAGGCGGCGCGCACGGCGCGGACGAAGGTGGTCCTCTTCGTCTCCCCGTCCAACCCGACGGGCGCGGTGTACACCGAGGCCGACGCCGAGGCGATCGGCCGCTGGGCCGTCGAGCACGGCCTGTGGGTGCTGACCGACGAGATCTACGAGCACCTGGTCTACGGCGACGCGAAGTTCACCTCGCTGCCGGCGATCGTCCCCGAGCTGCGCGACAAGTGCGTCGTGGTCAACGGTGTCGCCAAGACCTACGCGATGACGGGCTGGCGCGTCGGGTGGATCGTGGGGCCGAAGGACGTGGTGAAGGCCGCGACCAACCTGCAGTCGCACGCCACCTCCAATGTCTCCAACGTGGCGCAGATCGCGGCGCTGGCCGCCGTCTCCGGGAACCTGGACGCGGTCGCCGAGATGCGCGCCGCCTTCGACCGCCGCCGGCAGACCATCGTGCGGATGCTCAACGAGATCGAGGGTGTGTTCTGCCCGACCCCGGAGGGTGCGTTCTACGCGTACCCGTCGGTGAAGGAGCTGCTCGGCAAGGAGATCCGCGGCAAGCGTCCGCAGACCTCGGTGGAGCTCGCGGCGCTCATCCTCGATGAGGCCGAGGTCGCGGTCGTACCGGGCGAGGCCTTCGGTACGCCGGGCTACCTGCGGCTTTCGTACGCGCTGGGCGACGAGGACCTGGTCGAGGGCGTGTCCCGGATCCAGAAGCTGCTCGCGGAAGCGCGCGCCTGAGTTCTCAACGTTCTGAGGAGCGGGTCCCCGGTTTCGGCCGGGGACCCGTTTTTTCGTTCCATCACGCACCCGTTCGGGGAAAGGGGCTGCCGTACGCCGGACGGTTGCGGCAAGATCCCCCAATGGAGCACGTCCGCGACATCCGTCTGCTGCCCAAGGCCCATCTGCATCTCCACTTCACCGGCTCGATGCGGCCCACGACCCTGATCGAGCTCGCCGACAAGTACGGCGTCCATCTGCCCGACGCGCTGAGCAGCGGTACGCCGCCCAAGCTGCGGGCCACCGACGAGCGCGGCTGGTTCCGTTTTCAGCGGCTCTACGACATCGCCCGCTCGTGTCTGCGTGAGCCCGAGGACATCCAGCGACTGGTCCGCGAGGCGGCCGAGGAGGATGTCCGCGACGGGTCCGGCTGGCTGGAGATCCAGGTCGACCCCACCTCGTACGCCCCTCTGTTGGGCGGGCTGATCCCGGCGCTGGAGATCATCCTGGACGCGGTGGACGCGGCGTCGCGCGAGACCGGCCTCGGGATACGTGTCCTGGTCGCGGCCAACCGGATGAAGCACCCGCTGGACGCCCGCACGCTGGCGCGTCTCGCCGTCCGCTTCGCCGACCGGGGTGTGGTGGGTTTCGGTCTCTCCAACGACGAGCGCCGCGGTCTGGCGCGGGACTTCGACCGGGCGTTCGCCATCGCGCGGGAGGGCGGGCTGCTCGCCGCGCCGCACGGCGGGGAGCTGACGGGACCGGCGTCGGTGCGGGACTGCCTGGACGATCTGCGTGCGGGGAGGATCGGGCACGGGGTGCGGGCGGCGGAGGACCCCCGGCTGCTGCGCAAGCTCGCCGATCGCGGGGTGACCTGCGAGGTCTGCCCCGCGTCGAATGTGGCTCTGGGGGTGTACGAGAAGCCCGAGGACGTGCCGCTGCGGACGCTGTTCGAGGCCGGGGTCCCGATGGCGCTGGGCGCGGACGACCCGCTGCTCTTCGGGTCGCGGCTGGCCGCCCAGTACGAGATCGCCCGCCGCCACCACGGGTTCACCGACGCCGAGCTGGCGGAGCTGGCCCGTCAGTCGGTGCGGGGGTCGGCGGCGCCGGAGTCGGAGAAGGAGAAGCTACTGGCCGGCATCGACCAGTGGATCAGCGGCTGAGGCCGCGCAGGAGGGTGCGGGCGATCGACGCGGCGAAACTGTCGAGGTCCTGCGGGGGCTTGCCGTCGGGCGTCATGTCGTAGGCGAAGGCCCGTTGGGCGCAGGCGCCGAGGAGCAGGGAAGCAGCCGCGTAGGTGTCCGCGTCCTGGCTGATCCGGCCGGCCCGCTGTTCGGCGCGCAGGTACTGGTCGACGCCGCGGATCGGCATGTGCGGGCCCGCGCCCAGTTCCCGCATCGCCTCGTCGTGGCGCTGCTTGAGCCGGGGGTCCGCGTAGAGCGAGGCGGCGATCGGGAAGCTCTGGGCGTAGAACTCGGCGGCGCGGTGGGCGATCTCGGTGAGGTTCTCCTCCACACTCCGCTCCCCCGGCTCGGCGATGAGGCGGTGGACCAGCGGGTGGAGCCTGGGCAGCCGTTCCATGAGGACGGTCACGAAGAGCTCCTCCTTGCTGGCGAAGCTCTTGTAGAGGGCGGCTTCCGAGCAGCCGGCGGCCTTGGCGATCTCCTTGGTCGTCGCGCGGGCGAGGCCGAGGGTGAGCATGAGCTCGTAGGCGGCGTCGACGATCCGGACGCGGGCCGGCTTCTGCTGCATGGCGGTTCCAACCAGGCTTGACGGAATGGTGAGTGAGTACCCACTCTAGGGGTGAGTGAATACTTACCCACCTTGGGAGGGCGCGCGATGAGGCTCACGGTTTTCGGTGCGACCGGCGGAATCGGCCGAGAGATCGTCCGGCAGGGTCTGGCGGCCGGCCATCAGGTGACGGCGGTGGTGCGCGATCCGGCCGGGTTCACGCTGACGGGGGACGCGCTGGAGGTGTTCCGGGCGGATCTGCGGGACCCCGAGGCGCTGCGACCCGCGGTCGCAGGCCGGGACGCGGTGCTCTCCGGGCTCGGCTCGCGCGGCCGCAAGGCCGACGGGATCACGACGGCCCTGACCCGGTCAGTGCTGGCGGCGCTGGAGGCCGAGCGCGTCCGCCGGTTCCTGGTGGTGAGCGCGGCGCCGCTGGCCGACACACCAGCGGACGAGCCGATGATCGACCGGATGTTCGTCAGCGTGGTGAAGGCGGCTCTGAAGGAGGTGTACGCCGACCTCAGGCTGATGGAGGGGGAGCTCGCGGCCAGCGCCACCGACTGGACGTCCGTCCGGCCGCCGAAACTGACCAACGGACCGGTCACCGGGGTCTACCGGACCGTCGTCGGCGCCAATCCGCGCTCCGGCCGGAACATCGCCCGCGCCGATGTGGCGCACGCGATGCTGGCGATGGTCGACGACCCGGCGACGCTGAGGCAGCCGGTGGGTGTCGCGTACTAGGACCGCGTACCCACCCGCGTCCGCGGCGCGCCTACAGCTCGACGCCGACGGTCACCGGCTCGTTCACCAGGGTGATCCCGAAGGCGTCCCGCACCCCGGCGACGACCTCGCGGGCCAGCGCCAGCAGGTCCTCGGTCGTGGCCGCTCCCCGGTTGGTGAGGGCGAGGGTGTGCTTGGTGGAGATACGGGCCGGGCCGGTGCCGTACCCCTTGGTGAAGCCCGCCTTGTCGATCAGCCAGGCGGCCGAGGTCTTGACCCTGTCGTCGCCCGCCGGGAAGGCGGGCGGCGTGACGTCCGGCCCCAGCCGCTCCCTGGCCGCCGCGAGGAAGGTCTCGTACTGCCCGGCCGTCAGGATCGGGTTGGTGAAGAAGGAGCCGGCCGACCAGGTGTCGTGGTCCTCGGGGTCCAGGACCATGCCCTTGCCTGCGCGCAGCTTCAGTACGGTCTCGCGGGCCGTGACGAGAGGGACGCGCTCCCCCGCCTCCACACCGAGCGAGCGGGCGGTCTCGGGGTACTTGAGCGGCGCGCTCATGCCCCCGGCGTCCTCCAGCTCGAAGCGCACGCGCAGCACCACATAGCGGTCCGGGTGCTGCTTGAAGCGGCTGTGCCGGTACGAGAAGTGGCAGTCGGCGTTCGCCAGGGTGACCGTCTCGCGCTCCCGGCGGTCGTAGGCGACGACCTCCGTGATGGTCGAGGAGACCTCCTGGCCGTAGGCCCCGACGTTCTGGATCGGGGTCGCGCCGGCCGAGCCGGGGATGCCCGCGAGGCACTCGATGCCCGCGAGCCCGGCCTCGACGCTCCGGGCGACGGCGTCCGTCCAGACCTCGCCCGCGGCCAGCTCCAGCCGCGTGCCGTCCAGGGCGAAACCGGTGGTGGCGATGCGCAGGGCGGTTCCGTCGAAGCCCTTGTCACCGATGACCAGGTTGGAGCCGCCGCCGATGATCAGCAGCGGGGTGCCGGCGTCGTCGGCCTCCCGCACGGCGTCGATCACCTCGGCGTCCGTGGTGGCCGTGACGAGCCGGGCGGCGGGGCCGCCCAGCCGGAAGGTGGTCAGGGGGGCGAGGGGGGCGTCGTGGAGTTCCTGCACAGGCGCAAGAGTACGGGGCCCGCGAGCACGGCCGCGGAAAGGTGTACGGCCCCGCCGGGATCCCGGCGGGGCCGCGCGGAAGCGCGGTGTCAGGCGGCGATCAGCTCGCGGTCGCCGCTCTCGGGGAGGTCGGGGGCTTCCTGGGGCGCCGGGCGCCGGGCCGGGATGAGAAGCGCGGCGACCGCTGCCAGGGCCACTGTCGCGGCGCCGGCCCACAGGGCGGGCGTCAGGCCGTCGACGAAGTGGCGTCCGGAGTCGTAGCCACCCTGGGCGGCGAAGATCGAGGACATCACCGCGATGCCGAGGGCGCCGCCGACCTCGCGCAGGGCGTTGTTGGCGCCGGAGGCGATGCCCTGCTCGGAGGGGCGGACGCTGGACATGACCAGGTTGGCGGCCGGTGCGAAGAAGAGGCCCATGCCGATACCGCTGACGATCAGGGCGGGGAGCTGGACGGCGTAGGACGCGTCGGGCGCCACGACCACGGCGTACCAGGCGAGACCGAGCGCCTGGAGGGCCAGCCCGGCGGCGACCACCGGGCGGCCGCCGATCCGGTCGGAGAGGTAGCCCGCGATCGGCGCCGCGATCATCGGCATGCCGGTCCAGGGGAGCATGCGCAGTCCGGCCTCGGTGGGCGAGTAGCCGAGGACGCCCTGCATGTACTGGCTGAGCAGGAAGATCGACCCGAACATGCCCAGGAACATCAGCAGACTCGCCGCGTTGATGCCGGTGAAGGCACGGCTGCGGAAGAGGCGCATCGGGAGCATCGGCGCCTTGTTGCGGATGCCGTGGTGGACGAACCCGCCGATCAGGGCGGCGCCCGCGATCAGCGCGGTGAGCACGGTGGTGCTGGTCCAGCCGTCGAGGGGGCCGCGGATCAGCCCGTACACGATGCCGAAGAGGCCGCCGCTGGCGAGCAGGGTGCCGGCGATGTCGAGCCGGGCGCCGGTGCCGTACGACTCGGCGAGACGCAGCCGGGCGAGGGGCAGCAGGGCGAGCCCGAGCGGCACGTTCAGCCAGAAGATCCACTGCCAGGACACGTGCTCGGTGAGACTCCCGCCGATGAGCGGGCCCGAGGCCACGGCGAGGCCGTTGACGGCTCCCCAGATGCCGTACGCCATACCGCGCTTGGCGGCCGGCACGGCCGCGGTGAGCAGGGTGAGGGTGAGCGGCATCATGATCGCGGCGCCGACGCCCTGGACGGCACGGGCGGCGATCAGGGCGTCTATGCCGGGAGCGAGGGCGGCCGCGGCGGAGGCGCCGGTGAAGACCGCGAGTCCGGTGATGAAGAGACGGCGTCGGCCGAAGCGGTCACCGAGGGCGGCACCGAACATCAGCAGCACGGCGAAGGTGAGGGTGTAGGCGCTCACCGTCCATTCGAGGTCGTCCAGCGCTCCGCCGAGATCCTCGCGGATCGAGGGGAGGGCGGTGGTGACGACCAGGTTGTCCAGGGCCGCCATGAAACCGGCGACGCTGGTGAGGACGAGAGCCCAGGCGGCTCCGGTACGGCGTTCGGTCACGTGCCCGTTCATCGCGGTCCCTTCCGAGGACAAGGTTAGTTATTGATGACTAACTTTCGGGAGCAGAAAAGAGCTCGGAGAGCCCTCGTGGTGCGGTTACTTCTCGAGCCGGCCCGTGAGCCGGGCCGACGGATAAAGCCCCTGCCAGATCCTGTGCTCCGGCGCAAAACCCATGGCGACCAGGGTGTTGATCAGCATCCCGTAGGCCATGAACGTCGTGGTCCCGTCGATGTCGGCACCGAGCGGCACATGAACCGTGTCCCAGAGCTCCAGCCAGCCGGCCCGCACGGCCTCCCCGAGCTCGTGGTCGCCGGCCGCCTCGGCCGCCGCCACCGTGGTGTACACCTGCATCTGCATCAGCAGACGCTCGGGGTTCTCCGCGATGACCCCGGTGTAGGCGTTGGCCATGGCGTGCAGGGCCTCTTCACCCTCCAGCCCCTCCGACGCCTCGGCGAAGACCCGCCGGGCTTCGGCGAGGCAGCGCTCGGAGGCCGCGAGGAAGATCGCCTTCTTGCTCGGGAAGAGACGGAAGAGATACGGCTGCGAGACACCCACCCGCTTGGCGATCGCCTCGGTGGAGGTGCCGTAGTAGCCCCGCACGGCGAACTCGCTCATCGCCGCCCGGATGACGCTCTCGCGCCGGTCTTCCGCGCTCATCCTGACCATGGATCTGAAGTTAGTGGTCAATAACTAACTTTGTCAACGAGGGAACCGGGCAGCCGCCGTTTCCGGCGGCCACCCATGGCTCTCAGCCGAGCCGGACCACCGCGCGGGACATGCCCAGCACCTTCTGGCCCGCCGCCGTCGCGGTCAGGTCGACCCGGACCTTGTTGTCGTCCAGTTTCGCCCCGACCTTGGCGCTGACCTCGATCACAGCGCCCTTGTCGTCATTGGGGACCACGACCGGCTTGGTGAACCGGACGCCGTACTCGACGACCGCACCGGGGTCGCCGGCCCAGTCGGTGACGACACGGATCGCCTCGGCCATGGTGAACATGCCGTGCGCGATGACATCGGGGAGGCCGACCTCGACCGCGAACTTCTCGTTCCAGTGGATGGGATTGAAGTCCCCGGAGGCGCCGGCGTACCGCACCAGCGTGGCGCGCGTCACCGGGAAGCTCTGCGCCGGCAGCTCGGTGCCGACCTCGACGTCATCGAACGCGATCTTCGCAGCCATCGTCAGCTCTCCTCCGCCGCACGCGACACGAGCTTGATCCACACGGTCACGACGTGCTCGCCGGACTCGTCGTACACCTCGCCGCGGATATCCAGAATGTCGTTGCCCGCCATCGACTTGATCGCCTCGATCGTCGAGGTGACCGCCAGCCGGTCCCCGGCCCGCACGGGACGGGTGTAGGCGAACTTCTGGTCGCCGTGCACCACCCGGCTGTAGTCCAGACCCAGTTGCGGGTCCTGGATGACCTGCCCGGCAGCCTTGAATGTGATAGCAAACACAAAAGTCGGCGGGGCGATCACATCGGGGTGACCGAGCGCCTTCGCGGCTTCCTGATCGGTGTAGGCGGGATGCGCGTCCCCCACCGCTTCGGCGAACTCGCGGATCTTTTCCCGGCCGACCTCGTACGGCGCGGTGGGCGGATAGGTCCGGCCCACAAAGGACTGGTCGAGTGCCATGAACTCGCTACCTCCTGCTACTCCTGGCAAATGATCCGGTGAAACGACACGAGGCCGCCCCCTGGCGGGGACGGCCTCGCATACGAGCCTGAGTGTTAGCGCGTCTCGCGGTGCGCAGTGTGCGAGTTGCAGCGCGGGCAGTGCTTCTTCATCTCCATGCGATCCGGGTTGTTACGCCGGTTCTTCTTGGTGATGTAGTTCCGCTCCTTGCACTCCACGCAGGCCAGCGTGATCTTCGGGCGGACGTCGGTGGCAGCCACGTGAGTGCTCCTTGACGGACAGATGGACGGATGAACGCATAAAAGAGTAGCCGATCGAAGGACCGACCCCACAATCGGCTACCGTGTGTAGCGGTGACCGGACTTGAACCGGTGACACAGCGATTATGAGCCGCTTGCTCTACCGACTGAGCTACACCGCTGCGATGACGGATCCCCTCACCCGAAGGTGAGGATCACCACCATCAGAGCCCCAATACGGAATCGAACCGTAGACCTTCTCCTTACCATGGAGACGCTCTACCGACTGAGCTATTGGGGCGAGCGATGAAGACATTACACGGTCCTGCGCCCATCGCCCAAATCCGTTTCGCCGCCCCGCGCGACGACCTTCCCGGCGCCCCCGCTCCGGCCCCGCCCCGCCCGTCCCATAGGCCACTCGTGGTCTCACCGGTACGACTATTGCGCTCCTCCTCGAAGCCCGGTCGGGGCGCCCCTAGGCTCGGCTCACGCTCGTGATCTTGTACATACGCCCGAGCCCCACGGGAGCGCGATGTCCGCCGACAACCAGCAGCCGCAGCCACCGGACGACCGTGCCGCAGCCACCGCGGACACCACCTCGCTGCTGCTCAGCGGCGCCCGGCTGACGGACGGCCGCACGGTCGACGTACGGCTCGGCGGCGGACGCATCGAGGCCGTCGGCACGGTCGGCAGCCTCAGCGCCCTGGGCGCCCGCGTCGACCTCAGCGGCTATCTGCTCCTCCCCGCCCCCGCCGAGCCGCACGCCCACGCGGACACCGCGCTCAGCGCCGACTCCCCCGGGCCCGTCTCGTACGCCACCGACGAGGTCCAGCGGCGCGCCACCGAATCCGCGCTGCTCCAGCTGGGGCACGGGGCGACCGCCCTGCGCGCGCACGTGCGGATCGGGGACGTACAGGAGCTCGGCCCCCTGGAGGCGGTCCTCCAGGCGCGGCGCTCCCTGCGCGGGCTCACCGATCTGACGGCGGTGGCGGTGCCCCGGCTGCTGACCGGAGTCGCCGGGGCGGACGGGCTCGCCATGCTCCGGGACGCGGTGAAGATGGGCGCGGGCGTGGTGGGCGGCTGCCCGGACCTGGATCCCGACCCGGCCGGGTACGCGGAGGCGGTCCTGGAGATCGCCGCGGAGCACGGCTGCCCGGTCGATCTGCACACGGACGGTGACGATCCGGCCAGGCTGGCACGGCTCGCGGCGATGGCGGGCGGGCTGCGGCCCGGCGTGTCGATCGGTCCCTGCGCCGGGCTCGCCCGGCTCTCGGCCGACGCGGCGACACGGGCGGCGGACCAATTGGCGGCGGCGGGCGTGACCGTGGTCTGCCTCCCCCAGGGCGGCTGCGGCGGTACGGAGATGCGTGGAACGGCCCCCGTACGGCTGCTGCGGGCCGCCGGCGTCCGTCTCGCGGCGGGGAGCGGCTCCCTGCGGGACGTGTCGAATCCGGTGGGGCGCGGGGACCCACTGGAGGCCGCCTATCTGCTGGCCTCGCAGAGCGGTCTGCGGGCGGTGGAGGCGTACGGCGCGGTCAGCGCGGCGGCGCGGCGGGCGATGGGGCTGGCCGAGGTGCGGGTGGAGGCGGGCTTTCCGGCGGAGCTCCTGGCCGTGCGGGGCGAGCGGCTGACGGGCGTGCTGTCGCTCGCGTACAGCCGGATCGTGGTGCACCGCGGACGGGTGGTGGCGCGGACCAGTGCGGTGCGGGAGTACTGCGACTCCGCGGTCGCTGTCGCCCTCGACCTGCCCCGTCAGGGCCGGCCGGATCCGGGTCCCTGAGCGCTTTCGCCGTTCCGGTCGTACGGTCGGAGACATGCGCATTGTCATCGCTGGTGGACATGGACAGATCGCCCTGCGTCTGGAGCGGCTGCTCTCGGCCGCGGGGCACGAGGTCGCGGGCATCATCCGCAACCGGGACCACGCGGACGACCTGCGGGACGCCGGGGCCGAACCGGTCGTACTGGACCTGGAGTCGGCGACCCCGGAGGCGGTCGCGGCGGCCCTCGCGGGCGCCGACGCAGCGGTGTTCGCCGCGGGCGCGGGCCCTGGCAGCGGCGCCGAGCGCAAGGACACCGTCGACCGGGCGGCGGCGGAACTCTTCACCGAGGCGGCGGAACGGGCGGGCGCCCGGCGGTTCGTGATGGTCTCTTCGATGGGCGCGGACGCCGAACGGGCGGGCGACGAGGTCTTCGACGCCTATCTGCGCGCGAAGGGCGCCGCCGACGACTTCGTACGGGCCAAGATGGGCCTGGAGTGGACGATCCTGCGCCCCGGAATGCTGACGGACGACGCGGGCACCGGGCTGGTCCGCCTGGAGGCGTCGACGGGGCGGGGGCCGATCCCCCGGGACGACGTGGCGGCGGTCGTCGCGGAATTGCTGGAGACCTCCTCGACTGCGGGCCTGACGCTGGAAGTCGTCAGCGGCTCGGTGCCGGTGGCGGTCGCCGTGAAGGACGTCGCGGGGAACTGAGGCCGAGTTGCGAGAGGGACGCATGAGCGCGATCAAGGTGGTGCAACGGGCCGAGCAGCCGTACGTCTTCATGCGGCGCTCGGTACGGCTGGACGGCTTCGCGGAGATCGCCGACCGGCTGCCGGAACTCATCGGCTGGCTGACGACCCGCGGCATCCGGATCGCGGACGCGCCCTTCTTCCGCTTCAACACCGTGAACATGACCGGCGAATCGGACGTCGAGGCGGGCGTCCCGATCGCCCACCCGCCCGAGCCGGAGGGCGACATCGGCGTCGCGGTCCTCCCGGCGGGCCACTACGCGACGGTCCGTCACATCGGTCATCCCGACAATCTGTCGGACGTGGCGTCGCGGCTGCGGGCGTGGGCGGTGGAGCAGGGCCTGGAGTGGGACATGACGCGCTCGGCGGACGGCGTGGAGCGGTGGGGCTGCCGCATCGAGTCGTACCGCACGGACCCGCGCGAGGAGCCGGACGCCTCGAACTGGGAGACGGAAGTGGCGTTCCGCCTGGCCGACTGAGCCGACCGTGAGGCCACGCGCCCCCGATGTACGAAAACGGCCCCTGATCCGCGTTTCCGCAGATCAGGGGCCGTTTCTATCGCGTGGCGGCGCCAGGATTCGAACCTGGGTAGGCTAAGCCGACGGATTTACAGTCCGCTCCCATTGGCCACTCGGGCACACCGCCATGGGATGCGTTGCCGAGAGTGACCGCTTGGGGCGGAGCTCCGTGGCAACGACGTAAACGATACCTGATGACCGGGGGTGCTTCGCCACCGGATTGATCAGCGCCCGGGGCGGGTGGGGGTGGCTAGGCTTTGGGGTGGTGGCCAGGGCAGCCCGGCCACCCCTCTGAGCTATCCCTCAGCAGCCCCTACGCACCCGATACAAGGAGCCACAGGACATGGCCGACTCCAGTTTCGACATCGTCTCGAAGGTCGAGCGGCAGGAGGTCGACAACGCCCTCAACCAGGCCGCCAAGGAGATCTCGCAGCGCTACGACTTCAAGAACGTCGGGGCCTCGATCTCCTGGTCCGGCGAGAAGATCCTGATGGAGGCGAACTCCGAGGAGCGGGTCAAGGCCATCCTCGACGTCTTCGAGACGAAGCTCGTGAAGCGCGGCATCTCGCTGAAGGCGCTGGACGCCGGCGAGCCGCAGCTGTCGGGCAAGGAGTACAAGATCTTCGCCACGATCGAGGAGGGGATCTCCCAGGACAACGCCAAGAAGGTGGCGAAGATCATCCGCGACGAGGGCCCGAAGGGCGTCAAGGCGCAGGTGCAGGGTGACGAGCTGCGGGTCAGCTCGAAGAGCCGTGACGACCTCCAGGCCGTGCAGCAGCTCCTGAAGGGCAAGGACCTGGACTTCGCGATCCAGTTCGTGAACTACCGCTGATCTCGGCGCCCGGCCCTTCGCGGCAGCCCGGTGTCCGCGCCGGCGATCTTGTGCGCCCCTGTGTGAGCCCATCCGTCACGGCGGGTGGGCTCGCACTGTTTCCGGGTGGGGCCTCGCGGTGCTTCCGAGTGGGGCGCAGGGCCCTTTCCTGCGGGGTTCTCGTCGCCTCCGGGGCCTCTCATGCGCTCGCGTTCCCGCGCAATGGCGTTGATCTGCTGATTGCGCCACGCGAGTGAAGACGCGGAACCAATCCGGTTTCCCGACGGTTGATCAGCTCGCTTCGGTAACGGAGCATGCCAGGGCTCTTCAGCACAAGAAGGAAAACTCGTGATCAAGAAGATTCTTGCTACAACGGCGATGGCGGCCTCCGTCCTCGGTGTTTCGGCGACTGCTGCCCCGCACGCCATCGCGGACGACGGTAACCACGCGACCCAGATCGGCAACAAGGCCTCGCAGAACATCGGCGCCACGACCACCTACGGCAAGATGAGCCCGAACATGGCCCTCATCCAGGGTGGCGTGCTCAACTGCGTGCCCATCCAGGACATCCACGCCCAGGTTGCGGCCCTCATCGGTGTCAATGTTCAGGACCTCCTGGAAGGGAAGGCGCAGCAGAACTGCAGCCAGATCTCTGCCAACCAGAACGGCGACAACCCGCTGTCGCACGTCCTGGACGGCCTCCTCTCGGACAACGGCTCCAACAACCAGAGCTGATCGTCGTCGATGTGAAGCCCCGGCCACCGCGGGCCATTCCTCCGCCTGCGGCAGCCGGGGCTTCGCCCTCCCGGCTTCGGCTTTTCGGTCGTTGAATTGCGGGCCCCGGTTTTTGCGATGTTTTCCGGTGCTCGATTCCTCAGCCCCCTTCCAGGCGTATTCCATGCCGAGTGAGGGGGCTGAGTCATGTCCGCGCCTTGTCATGGCTGCGAGATGATGTCCGAATACCGCCAGCACCGATGAGGCGCCGGACGCAGACTCGTAGAGGCAGGACAGCAGGGACGCGAGTGGAGGAAGACGAGCCATGACGGTGTACGCGAGGGTCGGCGGGCCGCTGGGCGAGATGCTGCTGGTCGGTGAGGTGTCCGCCACGGCGAAGGGTGGCACCGCGCTCGCCTCGCTCTCGCTGACCGGGCAGAAGGGCGCCGTCGCCGTCCAGGACGGCTGGGTGCACGACCCGGCGGCGTTCGAGGAGATCGGCGGCCGGCTGCGGTCGTACTTCGCCGGGACGCTGAGGCGCTTCGACCTCGAGTACGTGAGCGCGGGTACGGACTTCCAGCGGCGCGTCTGGCGGGCGCTGGAGGACATTCCGTACGGCACGACGACGACGTACGGCGAGATCGCTCGGCTCGTCGGGGCGGCGGGGGCGGGTGTCCGGGCCGTGGGGACCGCGATCGGGCGCAATCCGCTGCTGGTCGTGCGGCCCTGCCACCGGGTGATCGGCGCGGACGGGGCCCTGCGGGGGTACGCCGGCGGGGTGGAGCGCAAGGAGCGGCTGCTCGCTCTGGAAGGCGCCCTGGCGCCGTGACGGACGGGCTGTTCCCGCTGCCGAGTGCGCGGGCGGTCGTGGCGCCCGGCGCCGTGCACGTGCCGGGGTGGCTGTCCCCGGAGCGCCAGGGGGAACTGGTCGAGGCGTGCCGGGAGTGGGCCCGGGGGCCCCTGCCGTTCCGGCACACCGTGCTGCCGGGCGGCGGGGTGATGTCCGTACAGACGTTGTGCGTGGGCCGGCGGTGGGAGCCCTACCGGTACACCGGCGCGGCCGTCGCATTCCCCGAGTGGCTCGCGGAGTTGGGGCGTGAGGCCGTGGCCGAGGCGTACGGGGAGCACGGCGGGTACGCCCCGGACACCGCACTGGTGAACTTCTACGACGCCGGGGCGGGCGCGAAGATGGGCATGCACCAGGACAAGGAGGAGCGGTCGGCCGCGCCGGTGGTCTCGCTGAGCCTGGGGGACACCTGTGTCTTCAGGTTCGGGAACACCGAGAACCGTCGACGGCCCTACACGGATGTGGAGTTGGTCTCGGGAGATCTCTTCGTCTTCGGCGGCCCCTCGCGCATGGCCTACCACGGCGTCCCCAAGGTCCGTCCGGGGACGGCCGATCCCGCCCTGGGGCTGACCGGCCGGCTCAACATCACCCTGCGGGAGACCGGCCTTTCGGTCTAGCGGGAGCGCGAGTGGCCGAAGAAGATCCGGTACACGATGAGCAGCACGAGCGAGCCGCCGATCGCGGCTATCCAAGTGGCGCCGTCGTAGAACTCGTTGCTGATCGGCCGGTCCATGTAGCGGGCCGAGATCCAGCCGCCGATGAACGCGCCGGCGATGCCGATGAGGGTCGTGCCGATCAGACCGCCCGGGTCCCGCCCGGGCAGCAGGATCTTGGCGACGACTCCGGCGAGCAGACCGAGAACGATCCAGCTGATGATGCCCATGCCGTGAACCTGCCTTTCGTACGTGGTGTCCCCAAGGACGCCTAGGCCGCCGGGGGTGGTTGCGGCGAACAGTAGGGTGCGGCGCATGACACAGGAACTGCGCCGGTCACTGGGGGTCTTCGACGCGGTCGTCATCGGGCTGGGCGCGATGGTGGGGGCCGGGATCTTCGTGGCGCTCGGGCCGGCCGCCGCGGCGGCCGGGTCCTGGCTGCTCGTGGGCCTGGCGGTGGCGGCCGTGGTCGCGTACTGCAATGCGACGGCGTCGGCCCGGCTGGCCGCCCTCTACCCGGCGTCGGGCGGCACCTATGTGTACGGTCGCGAACGGCTCGGTCCCTTCTGGGGGTATCTGGCGGGCTGGGCCTTCGTCGTGGGCAAGACGGCGTCGTGCGCCGCGATGGCCCTGACTGTCGGCGCGTACGCGTGGCCGGATCAGGCGCACGCGGTGGCGGTCGCCGCGGTGGTGGCGCTGACTGCCGTGAACTACGGGGGCGTTCAGAAGTCGGCGCTGCTGACCCGGGCGATCGTGGCGCTGGTGCTGGCGGTCCTGGTCGCGGTGGTCGTCTCCTGTCTCGGCTCGGGGAGGGCTGACTTCGGGCATCTCGGACTGGGCTCCGACGCCTCGGCGGGCGGGGTGCTGGAGGCGGCGGGGCTGCTGTTCTTCGCGTTCGCCGGGTACGCCCGGATCGCCACGCTCGGTGAGGAGGTCAGGGATCCGGCCCGGACCATCCCCCGCGCCGTGCCGCTGGCCCTGGGCATCGCGCTGCTCGTGTATGTCGCTGTCGCGGTCTCCGTCCTTTCGGTGCTGGGCGCGGGCGCGCTGGGCGGGTCGGCGGCGCCCCTCGCCGACGCGGCCCGGGCGGCGGGCGCGCGGTGGCTCGTTCCCGTGGTGAGCGTCGGAGCGGCGGTGGCCGCCCTCGGCTCGCTGCTCGCGCTGATCCTCGGTGTGTCCCGCACGACCCTGGCCATGGCCCGCGACGGCCATCTGCCGGCCGCGCTCGCCGTCGTCCACCCCCGGTTCCGGGTCCCACACCGTGCGGAGCTCGCGGTGGGGCTGATCGTCGCGGTGGTGGCGGCGACGGCGGACGTGCGCGGGGCGATCGGCTTCTCGTCGTTCGGCGTGCTGACGTACTACGCCATCGCCAACGCTTCGGCGTGGACGCTCGGCGGGGCGAGTGAGCCGGGTCGCACCCGGGGCCGGCTCCTGCCGGCGCTCGGTCTGATGGGGTGCACCGCGCTGGCGTTCGCGCTGCCGTGGGCTTCCGTGGCGGCGGGGGCCGCGGTGCTGGCGGCGGGCGCGGTCGTCTACGCGGTGCGGCGGCGCTGAGGCGCTCCGCCGGATATCCGGTGGTGCGGCGACTGCTCGATCTCGGTCATGTGTTCATGGTGGACCACGGCACTGACAATCAGCCGAGGGCCAGTTCCGCGCCCGCCGCCGCGAGGGCTGCGGCGGTCTCCTCGAAGGGGGCCGCGACGGGCGGGCTCGGCGGCGGCAGGGGTGCCCAGGCGGTCGACGAGCCGACGGAAGCGGCGGGACGGCCCCCGGCCGGTGGTGCGGCCGCTGTCGGCTCCGTACGCCGCCGTCACGCAGGCGAGGCCTCGACGGGCGTGGCCCGCACCGGGGCGTCCGGAGCGGGCTCGGCGAAAGGAACCGTCCACGTCCTTGGACAGGGCATGGACGGACGGGCCCGGGGCCCGACTGCCGGGCAGGGTGACCGGGGCTACTTCGGAGAGTCCCTAACGCGTGGCGAACGGCTGGTCCGTGCGGACGATCTCCTTGCCCAGGGGGAGCAGTGAGACGGGGATCAGCTTGAAGTTCGCGATGCCCAGCGGGATGCCGATGATCGTGACGCACAGCGCGATGCCGGTGACGACATGGCCGAGCGCCAGCCACCAGCCGGCCAGGATCAGCCACAGGACGTTGCCGACGCAGGACGGCGCACCCGCGTCCCGGCGGTCGACGACCGTGTAGCCGAACGGCCAGAGGGCGTAGACGCCGATCCGGAAGGCCGCCAGGCCGAAGGGGATGCCAATGATCGTGACGCAGAGCAGCACCCCCGCGAGGAGGTAGCTGAGGAACATCCAGAATCCGCAGAGGATGAGCCAGACGATGTTGAGGATTGTCTTCACGGGCGGCGACCTGCCATCTGTTCGAGTCGGGCGATCCGCTCCGCCATCGGCGGGTGCGTCGAGAACATCCGGGAGAGTCCCTGGCCCGGCCGGAAGGGGTTGGCGATCATCATATGGCTGGCGGTCTCGATCTTGGGTTCCGACGGCAGCGGGAGCTGTTTCGTCCCCGCGTCGAGCTTGCGCAGGGCGCTGGCCAGGGCCAGGGGGTCGCCGGTGAGCTGCGCCCCCGAGGCATCCGCCTCGTACTCCCGGGAACGGCTGATGGCGAGCTGGATCACCGAGGCGGCGACCGGTCCGAGGATCATGATCATCAGCATGCCGAGCAGTCCGGGGCCGTCGTCGTCGCTGGAGCGGCCGATCGGGATCAGCCAGGCGAAGTTCACCAGGAACATGATCACCGAGGCGAGGGCGCCGGCGACCGACGAGATGAGGATGTCCCGGTTGTAGACATGGCTGAGCTCATGGCCGATGACCCCCCGCAGCTCACGCTCGTCGAGGATCCGCAGGATCCCCTCCGTGCAGCAGACGGCGGCGTTGCGCGGGTTGCGGCCGGTCGCGAAGGCGTTCGGCGCCTGGGTCGGTGAGATGTAGAGCCGCGGCATCGGCTGGCGGGCCTGGGTGGAGAGCTCGCGGACCATCCGGTACAGCGCCGGGGCCTCGAACTCGCTGACGGGACGGGCCCTCATGGCCCGCAGCGCCATCTTGTCGCTGTTCCAGTAGGCGTACGCGTTGGTGCCCAGGGCTACGACAAGCGCCACGATCAGGCCGGTACGGCCGAAGAAACTGCCGATGAGGATGATGAGTGCGGACAGTCCGCCGAGGAGTACGGCGGTCCTCAGCCCGTTGTGCCGGCGGTGCACGGTACGCCCTCCAAATGGTGCGGCAGGGGACCCTTTGCCTGTGCTGGTCCACTGCTTCAGTGGACCTTCCCGTACCGGTCAACGCCAGGCGGGAGACGCAGGTTCCCCAGTGCGCACGGAGGCCGCGTGGGCCGTGCGGGTGAGTCAGCGCTGGGCGGGGAGCCCGGCCTTCTCCAGAGCCTCGACGATCGGCTCCACATCGCTGGTGCAGTGGGCACAGCGGGTGGCGATGGCCGGGATCTCGGTGTAGCAGCGGGGGCAGTCGCGGAGGGTGCCCTTGGCGTCCACCGGCTCGTCGCGGGTGAACTTCTCCTGGATCTTCATCATCGGGACCACGACGACGAAGTACAGCACGGCAGCGGTGATCACGAAGGAGATGGCGGCGGCGATGAACAGGCCGTACGGGAACTCCACCCCCCTGACCTTGAAGGTGACCGCGTTGAAGTCCCCGATGGAGCCCGTGGCGACACCGATGAGCGGGGTGATGAAGGCCTTGCTGAAACCGGTCACCACAGCGGTGAACGCGGATCCGACCGCCAGACCGATGGCCATGGAGATCACGTTTCCGCGAAGGATGAAGTCCTTGAAACCGTTCAGCACGGTACTGCTCCTCGATGTGTGCACGTGTGCGCGTGCGGGATGGGGACGGTCGGCGGCGTCAGAACAGGGTCTTCGCCGCGTAACGGAGCACCAGCTGCGGGTAGCCCGACAGCAGGACGCCCGCTGCCGCCGTCAGCACGATCGCCAGGGTGATCGGAGCCGGGGCGGGGTGCCGTGCGGCCTTCGGGGCGCCGGCGGGGGCGCGGAAGAGGATCGCGGTCCACTGCAGGTAGTAGTAGAGCGCGATCACGACGTTGACGCCCATGAGGACGGCGAGCCAGCCGAGACCCGCGTCCACCGCCGCCGAGAACACCGTGACCTTGGCGAAGAGACCGATGATACCCGGGGGCAGGCCGGCCAGGCAGAGCAGGAAGAAACCCATGGCCAGGGCGGTCAGCGGACGGGTGGCGTAGAGGCCCCGGTAGTCGGAGACCCGGTTGTCCGGGCGCGTACGGGCGACCAGCGCGGCGACCGCGAAGGCTCCGAGGTTCACGACGGCGTACATCAGGGCGTACGCGACGGTGGAGCCGATCTGGTCGTCGCCGGAGTACGCGGCGGCGGCGATCGGCACCAGGAGGTAGCCGGCCTGGGCCACGGAGGACCAGGCCAGTAGCCGGATCGCGCTCCACGCGCGCGTGGGCACCTGCCGCAGCGCCGCGACGTTGCCGACGGTCATGGTGAGGGCGGCGAGTACGGCGAGGGCCGGCCCCCAGACGTCGGCGTACGACGGGAAGGCGATGACGGTCACCAGGATGAGGCCGGAGAAGCCGACCGCCTTGCCGACGACCGAGAGGTACGCGGCCACCGGGAGGGGCGCGCCGACGTAGGTGTCGGGAACCCAGAAGTGGAAGGGCGCGGCCGCCGTCTTGAAGGCGAAGCCGACCAGCGTGAGGGCCACGCCCGCCTCGGCGAGGGTCTCCAGCTGCGCCGGGACGTCGTCCAGCCGCTGGGCGATCTCGGTGAGGTGCAGGGTGCCCGTCGTCGCGTAGACGAAGCTGACGCCCAGCAGCATTACGGCGGTCGCGGTGACCGAGGAGAGGAAGAACTTCAGCGCCGACTCGCTGGACATGCGGTCGCCGCGCCGCAGACCGACCAGGGCGAAGGCGGGCAGCGAGGCGACCTCCAGGGCGACGACCAGGGTCGCGAGGTCCCGGGAGGCGGGCAGCAGCGCGGCGCCGGCCGCCGAGGAGAGCAGCAGGAACCAGTACTCCCCCGCGGGGAGCTTCTCCTTGGTGTCGGCGAGTGACAGGAGGGCCGTCAGCAGCGCCCCGCCGAGGACCAGGAACTGGATCACCACGGCGAAGTGGTCGGCGGTGTAGGAGCAGACGGCCGGGTCGGTGGTGAGACAGAAGGTTGATCGGTCTCCGCGGCGCAGGGGCAGCAGGAGGACGGTCGCGGCGGCCAGTCCGGCGATCGCGAACCAGCCGAGGAGCTGCTTGCGCCCGTTGGGGACGAAGAGGTCGGCGACGAGCACGATCAGCCCGACCACCGCGGCCACGGTGGGTGGCGCGATCGCGAGCCAGTCGACGGACTGGACGAGGTTGGCGGCGCTCGCGGCGGCGACGGTCACGACTTTCCTCCAGCGAGGAGCTTCTGCACGGCCGGGTCGGTGAGACCGAGGAGGACCGCGGGCCACAGGCCGGCGAGGACGGTGAGGGCGACGAGCGGGCTCCAGGCGGCGAACTCGTACCCCTGGATGTCGGTGAGCCGCGGCCGGTCGGCGGGCACGGCGCCCATGCAGACCCGGCGCACGACGACCAGCAGATACGCGGCGGTGAGCAGGGTGCCGAGGCAGGCGATCGCGGTGAAGGTGAGGAACGCGGGGCGGCTGAGGCCCTGCGCGGGGTCGAACGCACCGAACATCGCGAGCATCTCGCCCCAGAACCCGGCGAGGCCGGGCAGCCCGAGCGAGGCGACGGCGGCGAACGCGAGCAGACCGCCGAAGCGGGGGGCCCTGCCGTAGAGCCCGGCGCCGCCGGCGCCGGCGAGGGTGTCGAGGTCGGCGGTGCCGTACCGGTCCTTGAGCGCGCCGACCAGGAAGAACAGCAGGCCGGTGATGAGGCCGTGGGCGATGTTGGCGAACAGCGCGCCGTTGACGCCGGTGGGGGTCATCGAGGCGATGCCGAGGAGGACGAAGCCCATGTGACCGACGGAGGAGTACGCGATGAGGCGCTTGAGATCGCCCTTGTTCCCGCGGCGGGCGAGCGCGAGGCAGGCGAGGGATCCGTAGATGATGCCGGCGACGGCGAAGGCCGCGAGGTAGGGCGCGAAGACGTGCATCCCGTCGGGGGTGATCGGGAGGACGATCCGGACGAATCCGTACGTACCCATCTTCAGGAGGACGCCGGCGAGGAGCACGGAGCCGACGGTCGGGGCCTGGGTGTGGGCGTCCGGCAGCCAGCTGTGCAGGGGCCACATCGGGGTCTTCACCGCGAGGCCGATCCCGATCGCCAGAACGGCGATGACCTGCACCGATGTGCTCATGTCGCGGCCGTTGTCAGTGGCGAGTGCCACCATGTCGAATGTGCCCGCCTTCAGCCCGACGAGAAGGAGGCCGAGCAGCATGACCACGGAACCGAGCAGCGTGTAGAGGATGAACTTCCAGGCGGCGGACTGCCGCTGGTCACCGCCCCAGCGGGCGATGAGGAAGTACATCGGGATGAGCACCATCTCGAAGGCGAGGAAGAAGAGCACCAGGTCGAGGACGGCGAAGGTCGCCAGCGTGCCGGACTCGAGGACCAGCAGCAGGGCGACGAATGCCTTGGGCGAGGGGCCCGCGGGCATCTTGAAGTAGCTGTACAGCGCGCAGAGGAAGGTCAGCAGCGCGGTCAGGACCACCAGGGGGAGGGAAATGCCGTCGATGCCGAGGTGGATGCGCACGTCGAGTGCGGGGATCCACTTGATGTCCGTCGTGGCCTGGATCCTCGAGGGCTGGTCGTGGTCGAAGCCCAGCACGAGGACGAGCGCGACGAGGAGGACGACACCGGTGACGATCATGCCGTGGCGGAGCACGGCCTGGTCGGGTGACTTCCCCTTCAGCCCGGGCGGGGCCGGCAGGAGGGCCGCCGCGGCGCCGATGAGCGGGCCGACGACGAGCAACGCGAGAAGGAACTGCATCACGGATTCGCTGATATCGATCACGGCTCACGCTCCGGCGGCGACGAGTACGGCGGCGATCGCCAGGACGACGGAGCCGGCGAGCAGGGCGCTGAGGTAGGTCTGCACATTGCCGGTCTGGGCGCGGCGGACGGCCCAGCCCAGCCAGCGGGTGCCGGTGCCCGCGCCCCGGACGTAGGTGTCGACGACCTCGCGGTCGAGGAAGCGGACCAGTGAGGCCGCCGCGACGACGGGGCGCACGAAGAGCGCGGAGTACACGGCGTCGAGGTGGAAGCCCACGGCGGCGTGGCGGTGGAGCGGGCCGAGCAGCAGGCGTCCCGGGTCCGCGGGGTCACCGGCGGGGTGCGGCAGCTGGAGTGCCTCGGCCTCGACCAGGGCGGGCTCGGCGTCGGGGTGGGCGACGGTCTCCGGGGCGGCCGGGCGGCCCGGGGCGCCGGCGGCCTTGGCCGAGAGCGCGCGCCAGGTGGCGTAGGTCATCAGCCCGCCGACGAGGGCGACGCCCGTGCCGAGGACCGCGGTGGTGACGGTCGGGGTGAGGGCGTTGCCGTCGAACCAGTCGTCGAGGCGGCCGGCCGTCAGGCCGAAGGCCAGCGACGGGACGGCGAGCAGCCACAGGACGGCCGTCATGGCGATCGGCTGCCTGCCGTGGTCGGGGGCCTCGGCTCCCCGGCCGCGGAAGGCGAGCAGCCACAAGCGGGTCGCGTAGGCGGCGGTGAGGAGGGCGGTGAGCAGACCGGCGATCAGTACGGTCCAGCCGGCTCCGGCCGGGGCGACGGTCCGGTCGCCCAGGGCGGTGTGCTCGGCGGCCACGAGGACGGCTTCCTTGGAGAAGAAGCCGGCGAACGGCGGGATCGCGGCGAGTGCGAGCAGGGCGACGGTCATCGTCCAGTACGCGTCGGGGATGCGCTTGGCCAGTCCGCCCATGCGGGACATGGCGGTCAGCGAGTTCGTGCCGGCGGCGTGGATGACCGCGCCGGCGGCGAGGAAGAGGAGGGCCTTGAAGGCGCCGTGGGAGAGGAGGTGGAAGACGGCGGCGCCTCGGTCGCCCACGGCCAGGGCTCCCGACATGTAGCCGAGCTGGCCGATGGTCGAGTAGGCGAGGACGCGCTTGATGTCGTCCTGGGCGAGGGCGGCGAGCGCCGAGCCGACCATCGTGACGGCGGCCATCACGGCGAGGACGGTCATGGCCGCCGCGGAGGCGGCGAACAGGGGGAGGAGGCGGGCCACGAAGTAGATACCGGCGGCGACCATCGTCGCGGCGTGGATCAGCGCGGAGACCGGGGTGGGGCCGGCCATCGCGTCGGGGAGCCAGGTGTGCAGCGGGAACTGCGCGGACTTGCCCGCGACGCCCGCGAGCAGCAGCAGCGCGATCACCGTGGGGTGGTCGATGCCGCCGCCGGCGACGGCGCCGAGGACCCCGGTGATCCGGAAGGTGCCCGCCTCGGTGGCAAGCGCGAACAGACCGATGAGGAAGGGGACGTCGCCGAGCTTGGTGACCAGGAAGGCCTTCAGGGAGGCGGCGCGCGCCTCGGGCGTCTCCCAGTAGTGGCCGACGAGGAAGTACGAGCAGATGCCCATGATCTCCCAGCCGACCAGCAGCACCATCAGGTCGCCGGAGTAGACGACGAGCAGCATCGCGGAGGTGAAGAGGGAGACGAGAGCGGCGTACGAGGGATAGCGCGGGTCGTCGCGGAGGTAGCCGGTCGAGTAGATCTGCACGCACGAGGCGACGACGCCGACGAGCACGGCGACGAGAGCCGCGAAGCCGTCGATGTGCAGGGCGAGGTCGATGGGGACCGAGCCGGTCGGGGTGAGCCGGGTGGCGGCGTCGATCGTCTTGCCGCCGTCCTGGTGGACGGCGACGACGACGGCGAGTGCGGCGGCGGCCAGCGTGGGCAGGACGGCCAGGGGGCGGACGAACCCGGGGGCGGTGCGGCCGAGGAGCAGGCCGGCGGCCGCGCCGAGGAACGGAAGGAGGGGGACGAGGAAGGCGAGGGTCGTCGTGGTCACGCGGTGGCCTCGGCCTTCTCGCCGGCCCGGTCGCCGGCCTCCTGGTCGCTGTCGGTGTCGGTGTCGCTGTCGGGGGCGCCCGACGCGTCGTCGCCGTCGCCGTCCGTCGGCTCGGCGGTGACGCGGAGCTTGTCGATGTCCGGTGTGCCGCCGTTGCGGTAGACCATCAGCACGATGGCCAGACCGATGCCGATCTCGGCGGCGGCGATGGCGATGGTGAAGAGGGTCAGCGCCTGTCCGGTGTGCAGGGTGTCGCGGAGCCAGACGTCGAAGGCGACCAGGTTGAGGTTGACCGCGTTGAGCATCAGCTCGACGGCCATCAGGACCAGGATCGCGTTGCGGCGGGCCAGTACTCCGTAGAGCCCGGTGCAGAAGAGCAGGGCGGAGAGGACCGCGGGATAGGCGAGATGCATCAGCTCTGCCTCTCTGTGTCCTCGGTGTCCTTGCGGGACAGGACGATCGCGCCGACGAGTGCGGCAAGGAGAAGGACGGAGAGCGCCTCGAAGGGCAGCACCCAGTGCCGGAAGAGGATCTCGCCGGACACCTTGGTGGACCCCTGAGCCGGCCCGTCCAGGTCGATCCAGGTGGTGCGGAAGGCGTCCACGACCACCCAGACCAGGGCGGCCGCGGCGGCCAGGGCGACCGCGAGGGCGACCGGACGGTTGGCCGAGTCGGCGTCCGGGGAGCGGCCGATGGGCGCCTTGGTGAGCATCAGACCGAAGAGGAGGAGAACCACGACGGAGCCGACGTAGATCAGCACCTGGACCCAGGCGATGAACTCCGCGGTGAGGAGGAGGTACTCGACGGCGAGACCGCCGAGCGCCACGACCAGCCACAGGGCGGCGTGCACCAGCTGCTTGGTGGTGACGGCGACGGCGGCCGCGCCGAGGGTGGCGAGGCCGACGAGGACGAAGGCGATCTCCACGCCCGAGGGCGAGAGGAAGCCCGGGCCGTTGGCGGCCGTGGCCGCCGTGGGGCCCGTGGCGGCCACGGCGATCTGTGCTGCGGTGTGGGCGGCGAGGATCACGCGGGGCCTCCCTCGGCCGGGGGCAGCTTCTGGTCGCCCACGACCGGGGGCTGTGTCCGACCGGCGGCGTCCGGGGCCGTGCCGCCCTGGGCCGCGGCGGCCTCGTCGGCAGCGGCGGCGGCCTGGGCGGCTGCGAGCTTGTCGGCCGCCTTGCGGGCCGCGGCGATCTCCTTAGGCTCCTCCGCGCCCGGGTCGAGCGCGGGCGGGGCCGGGACCGTCCACATCCATTCGCGGAGCTTGTCCCGTTCATGGGTGAGTTCGTGGATGTCCGTCTCCGCGTACTCGAACTCCGGCGACCAGAACAGCGCGTCGAAAGGACAGACCTCGATGCAGATACCGCAGTACATGCAGAGCGAGAAGTCGATGGCGAAGCGGTCGAGGACGTTGCGGCTGCGCTCGCGGCCCCCGGGGGTGGCGGCCGGGAGCGTCTCCTTGTGGGAGTCGATGTAGATGCACCAGTCGGGGCACTCACGGGCGCAGAGCATGCAGACCGTGCAGTTCTCCTCGAACAGGCCGATCACGCCACGGGTGCGGGGCGGGAGGTCGGGCTGGACGTCCGGGTACTGCGCGGTGTGGCTCTTGCGGGTCATCGTGCGGAGGGTGACGGCGAGGCCCTTGGCCAGGCCGCTGCCCGGGATCGGAGCCATTACTGGATCACCACCTTGACGATGCCGGTGAGGGCGATCTGGGCGAGGGCGAGGGGGACGAGGGTCGTCCAGGCGAGTTTCTGCAACTGGTCCTCACGCAGCCTCGGGTAGCTCACCCGCAGCCAGATCACGACGAAGGCGAGCACGGCGGTCTTCAGCAGGGTCCACACCCAGCCGAGCCCGTCCGCCCCGAAGGGGCCGTGCCAGCCGCCGAGGAAGAGGACGGTGGTCAGACCGCAGAGGACGACGATGCCCGCGTACTCGGCGAGCAGGAACAGGGCGAAGCGCAGACCGGTGTACTCGGTGTACGCGCCGAAGATGATCTCGGAGTCGGCGACCGGCATGTCGAACGGCGGGCGCTGGAGTTCGGCGAGGCCGGCGGTGAAGAAGACCAGGGCGCCGACGATCTGCCACGGCAGCCACCACCACTCGAAGGCATTGAGGATGCCGGGGAGGGAGACGGTTCCGGCGGCCATCGCGACGGAGGCCGCGGCGAGCAGCATCGGCAGCTCGTACGCGAGGAGCTGAGCGGCGGTGCGCAGACCGCCCAGGAGGGAGAACTTGTTGGCCGACGCCCAGCCCGCCATCAGCGAGCCGAGCACGCCGACGCCCATGACGGCGAGCGCGAAGAAGATGCCCGCGTCGATGATCTGGCCCACCGCGCTCTCGCTCGGGCCGATCGGGATGACGATCAGAACGAGGAGGTACGGGAGCAGGGCGACGGCAGGAGCGAGCTGGAAGACGCGGCGGTCGGCGTTGGCCGGGACCACGTCCTCCTTCTGCGCGAACTTCACGCCGTCGGCGACGAGCTGGGCCCAGCCGTGGAAACCGCCCGCGTACATCGGGCCGAGGCGGCCCTGCATATGGGCCATCACCTTGTGCTCGGTCTGGCCGACCACCAGCGGGAGGACCAGGAACACGGCGAAGACGGCGATCAGCCGAAGGGCGACGTCGAGTGCGTCGTTCACGCGGGGTCGCCTCCGGAGGTCTCGGGGTCGGTCTCGGGGTCGGGCTGTGCGGTGTTGGGCTTGGAGGCGTTGGGCTTGGGGGCGTTGGGCTTGGGGGTGGCGGTGTCCGGCTCGGGGTTCTCGGTGCCGGGGGTGGCGTCCTGACCGGTGCCCGGCTCGGGCTCGGCGGCCGGAGCGGTCTGGGCCTCCGCACCCTTGTCCGGCTCCTCGAACGCCGGGCGCGCGTGGTGCCACGGCGCGTCGGCGCTGCGGGTCCGCGGGGCGGGCTTCGCCTCCGGTGCCGGTCCCTCCGGGCCCGCCTCAGCCGTCGGTGCCTCAGGCTTCTGTGCGTCGGGCTTCGGCGCCTCGGACGCCGGTGCCGTCTCGGGACCAGCCCCCGTCTCAGGGCCGGCCGCCGTCTCAGGGGTAGCGGGTGCCGTCTCAGGGCCGGCCGCCGTCTCAGGGGTAGCGGGTGCCGTCTCAGGGCCGGCCGCCGTCTCAGGGGTAACGGGTGCCGGTTCCGGCGTCGCCGTTGCCTGCTCCGGGGCCTGGCTCGCCGAACCGTCCGCCGTTGTGCGCGTGCGGCGCGGGGGCCTCGCGGGGGCCGGCTCGTCCTTAGCGGCGGGCGTTCCCGGCGGGACCGCCGTGGGTTCGGCCGGCCGGCTCGCCGAGCCCTCGCCCGCCGTGCGGGCACGCCGCACCGGGCGGTCGCCGGCCGCGCGCGGAGTGCGGGCGGGGCGGGCCGGGGCGGGCGGGAGCTGGCCCTTGAGGGGGCCCCACTCGTTCGGGTCGGGGACGCCGGGCGGGAGCATCTGGCGGCGCTTGGGGCCGCCGTGTTCCGACTCGCCCGGCTCCTTGGCACCCGGCCACGCCTTGGCGACCCGGGCCGCCAGGACGAAGTCCTTGCGCAGTGGATGGCCCTCGAAGCCCTCGGGGAGCAGCAGCGGCACCAGGTGCGGGTGGTCGGTGAAGGTGACGCCGAACATCTCGTACGTCTCGCGCTCGTGCCAGCCCGCGCCGGCGTAGACCTCGACGGCGCTGGGCAGGGAGGGAGCGGCGTGCGGGACGGTCGTACGGAGCATCAGGCGGCGGACGCGGTGGCCCTCCAGGGCGACGACATGGGCGCAGACCCGGAAGCCCGTCTCCGCCTCGTCGACCGCGCTCAGCCAGTCGAAGTAGGTGCAGCCGAGCTTGTCGCGGGCGGTCTCCAGCGCGGCGATCCACGAGCCGACGGGCACGTCGACCGTCAGGAGGTCGTACGCCCGCTCGGCCGTGGCCTCCTCGCCGAAGATCTCGGCGGCGGAGTCCGGGAGGCTGTCGTACGCGTTGCCGGTCGCGGGCATCAGCGGTCACCGCCCGGGGCCGGCGGAGGCGTGACGAGGCCGCTGCGGAGCTGGCCGACGGAGGGCCCGTTCGCGTAGCGCTCGCTCAGCGACTCGCGGGCGATCTTCTCCTGGAGCTTGAGGATGCCCTGGAGCAGCGCCTCGGGGCGCGGCGGGCAACCGGGCACGTAGACGTCGACGGGGATGATCTGGTCGACGCCCTTGGTCACGGAGTACGAGTCCCAGTAGGGGCCGCCGCAGTTCGAGCAGGCGCCGAAGGAGATGACGTACTTGGGCTCGGGCATCTGCTCGTACAGGCGCTTGACGGCGGGGGCCATCTTGTCCGTCACCGTGCCGGAGACGATCATCAGGTCCGCCTGGCGCGGCCCGGGCGCGAAGGGGATGACACCGAGCCGGATGAAGTCGTGGCGGGCCATCGAGGCGGCGATGAACTCGATCGCGCAGCACGCCAGGCCGAAGTTGAAGACCCAGAGGCTGTAGCGGCGGCCCCAGTTCAGGACCACCTTCATCGGCTCGGGTGCCAGTCGGGACAGCACGCCAAGTCGCTTCGGCTCGGGCAGCAGCACCGGGCCGGAATCAGGAGCGGGGGTCACGTCCATGTCAGGACGCCCTTCTTGTACGCGTAGAGCAGTCCCACGGCCAGGAAGCCGAGGAAGATGAACATCTCGACCAGCGTCGCGGCGCCGTACCCGGCCGCCGCGAAGACGGTCGCCCAGGGGAAGAGGAAGATCGAGTCGACGGCGAAGATCACGTACAGGAACGCATAGACGTAGTAGCGGACCTGGGTGTGGGCCCAGCCCTCCCCCACCGGGTCGACGCCGCATTCGTAGGTGAGCAGTTTCTCCGGCGTCGGCACGACGGGTCGCAGCAGCCGGCCGGCTCCGAAAGCCACGGCAACGAACAGCACACCGAGCACGGCGAGCAGTCCGACGACCGAATAACTCTCGAAGTAGTCGGCTGCGACGGTCGATACGGTCGGTTCCGGCACGTCCGCCCCTCGCTCCCTCAGGCCCATTCGACGATCTGTACGCACGGGAGTCTAGGCCCTGCTAAAGGGACCGTAAGCAGGCCGTCCACAGTGCGAGTGGGGTTATCCCTACTTCGTGCCACCGCCTTGCCCCATGGCGTGTGGATCAGCGGCCCGGCAGGCTGGGCGCCATGACCGCGAGCATCGACACCGCCGGCCGTGCGGACCAGGACCGGCCGCCCTCCATACGCACGGCCTTCGGCCGGAACACCTGGAGGGAAGTCGCCCACCTTCTTTCCAACCTTCCGATGACCCTGATCGGCTTCGTGTACGTCATGGTCACGGTGCTGCTCGGCGTGGCGCTGTCCGTGACGGTGATCGGTCTGCCGCTGCTGGCGGTCGGGCTCGGCGGCGCCCGATGGCTCGGCCGGGCCGAGCGGGCGCGGGCCCGCGCCCTGCTGCACGTGCGGGTCGAGGAACCGAGCCCCCTGCCCGGAGCGGACCGCGCGGCACACGGCGGCCTCTTCCCATGGCTGTGGAACCGGCTCAAGGACCCGGTCGGGTGGCGGGCGGTGCTCTACGGGTTCGTCAGACTGCCCTGGGGCGTACTGACCTTCACCCTCACCCTCGTCTGTCTCGTCCTGTGGCCCCTGCTCCCCTATGTCGTCCGCGGGCTCGCCCACCTGGACCGGGTGATGGTCCAGGGGTTGCTGTCGCCCTCCGACGAGCTGGAGCTGCGGATCGCCGAGCTGGAGTCCGACCGGGGTGTGGTGGTGGACACCGCCGCCGCCGACCTGCGCCGCATCGAACGCGACCTGCACGACGGCGCCCAGGCCCGGCTCGTCGCCCTCGCCATGGGTCTCGGCCTCGCAAAGGAGAAGCTGCTGGAGGACCCGGAAGCGGCGGCGGTGATGGTGGACGAGGCGCACGGCGAGGTGAAGCTGGCCCTGCGGGAGCTGCGCGATCTGGCCCGGGGCATCCATCCGGCCGTGCTGACCGACCGGGGCCTGGACGCCGCGCTCTCCTCCGTCGCCGCGCGCTGCACGGTCCCCGTGCGGGTGACGGTCGATCTCGACGAGCGCCCGGCGGAAGCCATCGAGGGCATCGCCTACTTCACCGTCTCCGAACTGCTCCAGAACGTCTCCAAGCACTCCGGGGCGCGCGGCGCGTCGGTCGAGGTGTGGCGTACGGAGGACCGGCTGCTGATCCAGGTCGGCGACGACGGCCGCGGTGGGGCCCGGCTGGACGGCGGTACGGGGATGGCGGGGCTGGCCGAGCGGCTCGGCGCGGTCGACGGGCTGTTCCTCCTGGACTCGCCGGCCGGCGGTCCCACCACCGTCACGGCGGAACTGCCGTGGCGCGCGCGGGGGCCGGTCCCTCACCGGACGTAGGACGCGCGCGCCCGCCAGTAGGGAAAACCCCCGGTCCAAGAGGGATACCGGCTCCATGGTGGGGACGTACCCCGCCCGGCCACTCTGGATTCACACGAGCCCGGCAGAGCGCGTAGGGCTGACGACGGCGGGCCGGCGGCGGGACCAGACCGCGGCGGGCAGACGACAGAACGGAACACACCGATGGCCACGGCATACGGACGGGATCTGCGGCACGACCGCCCCCACCGCCTTCCGGCAGCGCTGCGCGCACCGGTCGAGGCCCGCACCTGGCGGGAGTTCGGATACCTGCTGCTGGGCCTGCCGCTCAGCGTCCTCTACTTCTCGCTCGCCCTCACCATGACGGCGCTCGGCGCCGGGCTGGTCGTCACCTTCCTCGGCATCCCGGTGCTGGCCGGCGCACTGGCCATGTGCCGGGGATTCGGCGCGGTGGAGCGGGCCCGGGCGCGTGTCCTGCTCGGTCTGGACGTCGCCGACCCCGCCCCCGTACTGAACAGGAGCGCGAACGGCAAGGGGAACGGCGGGCTGATGTCCTGGGTCGGGGGCGTCCTCAAGAGCGGCGCGTCGTGGCGGCATCTGCTCTACGCGGTGCTCCACATGCCGTGGGCGGTCTTCGCCTTCTCGGTCGCGGTGAGCTTCTGGGCGTACGGCTGGGCGCTGCTCACGTACCCGCTGTGGCAGTGGGTCTTCCCGGTGTACGCGGGTGTCGACGGGCTCCAGCTCTACGGCGACCGGACGCACGCCTTCTATCTGGACTCCTCCTTCGAGGTCGCCGTGACCAGCGCGGTCGGGCTGTTCTTCGTCCTGGTCACGCCTTGGCTGATCCGGGGCATGACGTTCGTCGACCGGTTGATGGTCACCGGGCTGCTCGGCCCGTCCCGGCTGGCCGGCCGCGTCTCCGAGCTGGAGTCCGACCGGGGGGTGGTGGTGGACACCGCCGCCGCCGACCTGCGCCGCATCGAGCGCGATCTGCACGACGGCGCCCAGGCCCGGCTCGTCGCCCTCGCCATGGACCTGGGCCAGGCGAAGGAGAAGCTGCTGCAGGACCCGGAAGCGGCGGCGGTGATGGTGGACGAGGCGCACGGCGAGGTGAAGACGGCGCTGCGGGAGCTGCGCGATCTGGCCCGGGGCATCCATCCGGCCGTACTGACCGACCGGGGTCTGGACGCCGCGCTCTCCTCCGTCGCCACCCGCTGCGCGGTCCCGGTCTCCGTGGAGGTGGACCTGCCGGCCCGGCCGGCTCCGGCCATCGAGGGCATCGCCTACTTCACGGTCTCCGAGCTCCTCCAGAACGTCTCCAAGCACGCCCGCGCCCGGAAGGCCTGGGTGGAGGTCTGGCGGGTGGAGGACCGGCTGATGGTGCAGGTCAGGGACGACGGGAAGGGCGGGGCGGACATCGCGGGCGGCAGTGGGCTCGCGGGGCTCGCGGAGCGGCTCGGCGCGGTGGACGGGATCCTCGCGGTCGACTCCCCGGCCGGAGGGCCGACGACGGTCACGGCCGAGCTCCCCTGGCGCGGCTGACACCGGCCGCTCTCCCCGCTCTCCCCGGCCCGGGGCCGCGCCGTACCGCGACGATCCGCGCCACGGTGATCCCCGCACGACGATCCGAATACTGGAATGCTGGGCGCGCAGAGCGTGCGGGCACACAGCCGGTACACCGGAGCAGTCGGAGCATGGGGGACACACGGTCGTGAACGACGTCGTGGAAGACAGGGTGCGGGTGGTCATAGCCGAGGACTCGGTGCTGCTGCGGGAGGGGCTGACCCGGCTGCTGACCGACCGGGGCCATGAGGTGGTCGCCGGCGTCGGGGACGGGGACGCCCTGGTCAAGACGGTGGGCGAGCTCGCGGACCAGGGGGCACTGCCGGATGTGGTGGTCGCCGATGTGCGCATGCCGCCCACCCACACGGACGAGGGCGTACGGGCGGCGGTACAGCTGCGCAGGGACCACCCCGCCATCGGGGTGCTGGTCCTGTCGCAGTACGTGGAGGAGCGTTACGCCACGGAGCTGCTGGCCGGATCCAGCCGAGGCGTCGGCTACCTCCTGAAGGACCGGGTGGCCGATGTCCGTGAGTTCGTGGACGCCGTGGTCCGGGTGGCCCGGGGCGGTACCGCGCTCGACCCCGAGGTGGTGGCCCAGCTGCTGGGCCGGAGCCGTAAGCAGGACGTGCTGGCCGGGCTGACGCCCCGCGAGCGGGAGGTCCTCGGGCTGATGGCCGAGGGGCGGACGAATTCGGCGGTCGCCCGGCAGCTCGTGGTGAGCGACGGCGCCGTCGAGAAGCACGTCAGCAATATCTTCCTGAAGCTGGGCCTGTCACCGAGTGACGGGGATCACCGGCGGGTACTCGCGGTGTTGACCTACCTGAACTCCTGAATAGCTGACACCCTGTCAGATGAAACCCTCCCGCGCCCGGAGGCCCCGAACCGGCCCCAGAACCAGAGGCTGAGCGGCCAGCGTCTTCGAAATGAGCAGCCGGGGGGCTCCGGGACGTGATAATCCAGGGCATAAGGGCGTCTCAATAAGGCGTCCATCATATGAGCGGTCCAGGGAAGGTGACCCTTACCGACGTAGGGTGGGCCTTGGGACGACCGGCCGTCCGGTTGTCCCGGGAGCCTGTCCCTGCCTCTGGCGGGGAGACCCCTTGCCTTGAGGGAGGTCCAGTTCAGTGACCAGCCAGGTCAGTAGCCCAGCCGAGCAGGCCGACGAGGCCGATGAGGCGAATGAGGCGGTCGTCGGGGAACAACGCGGTGTCCCGGCGCACCACGGCTCGGAGAAGGAAGTCCGCCGTCTGGATCGGGTGATCATCCGCTTCGCGGGTGACTCGGGTGACGGTATGCAGCTGACGGGTGACCGGTTCACCTCGGAGACGGCGTCGTTCGGTAACGACCTGTCGACGCTGCCGAACTTCCCCGCCGAGATCCGGGCCCCTGCCGGGACCCTGCCGGGCGTCTCGTCGTTCCAGCTGCACTTCGCCGACCACGACATCCTCACCCCGGGCGACGCGCCCAACGTGCTGGTCGCCATGAATCCCGCCGCGCTCAAGGCGAACATCGGCGACGTGCCGCACGGCAGCGAGGTGATCGTCAACACCGACGAATTCGCCAAGCGCGCCATGGCCAAGGTCGGCTACGAGACGTCCCCGCTGGAGGACGGCTCGCTGGACGGCTACCGAGTCCACCCGGTGCCGCTGACGACGCTGACGATCGAGGCCCTGAAGGACTTCGGGCTCTCCCGCAAGGAGGCCGAGCGCAGCAAGAACATGTTCGCGCTGGGTCTGCTGTCGTGGATGTACCACCGGCCCACCGAAGCCACCGAGAAGTTCCTGCGGCAGAAGTTCGCGAAGAAGCCGCAGATCGCCGAGGCGAACGTGGCGGCCTTCCGGGCCGGCTGGAACTTCGGCGAGACGACCGAGGACTTCGCGGTCTCCTACGAGGTCGCTCCCGCGACGGCCGCGTTCCCCACCGGTACGTACCGCAACATCTCCGGGAACCTGGCGCTGTCCTACGGCCTGATCGCCGCATCCCGGCAAGCGGATCTGCCGCTCTACCTGGGCTCGTACCCGATCACGCCGGCGTCCGACATCCTGCACGAGCTGTCCAAGCACAAGAACTTCGGTGTGCGGACCTTCCAGGCCGAGGACGAGATCGCCGGCATCGGGGCCGCCCTCGGCGCCGCGTTCGGCGGATCGCTCGCCGTGACCACGACGTCCGGCCCGGGTGTGGCGCTGAAGTCCGAGACGATCGGCCTCGCGGTCTCCCTGGAGCTGCCGCTGCTGATCGTGGACATCCAGCGGGGCGGGCCGTCCACCGGCCTGCCGACCAAGACCGAGCAGGCGGACCTGCTGCAGGCCATGTACGGCCGCAACGGCGAGGCCCCGGTGCCGATCGTCGCGCCGAAGACGCCCGCGGACTGCTTCGACGCCGCGCTGGACGCCGCGCGGATCGCGCTCACCTACCGCACGCCGGTGTTCCTGCTCTCCGACGGCTATCTCGCCAACGGCTCCGAGCCCTGGCGGATCCCGGACGTGGACACCCTGCCCGACCTGCGGGTCCAGTTCGCCGCCGGAACCAACCACACGCTCGCCGACGGCACGGACGTCTTCTGGCCCTACAAGCGCGACCCGCGCACCCTGGCCCGCCCGTGGGCCGTCCCCGGCACCCCCGGCCTCGAACACCGCATCGGCGGCATCGAGAAGCAGGACGGGAGCGGCAACATCTCCTACGACCCCGCCAACCACGACTTCATGGTCCGCACCCGGCAGGCGAAGGTCGACGGGGTCGAGGTCCCGGAGCTGGAGGTCGACGACGCGGGCGGCGCCCGCACGCTCGTCCTCGGATGGGGCTCCACGTACGGGCCCATCACCGCGGCCGTACGAAGACTCCGGAGCGCGGGCCTCCCCATCGCCCAGGCACATCTGCGCCACCTCAACCCCTTCCCGGCGAACCTCGGAGAGGTGCTGGCGGCGTACGACAAGGTCGTGGTGCCGGAGATGAACCTCGGCCAGCTCGCCACCCTCATCAGGGCGAAGTACCTCGTCGACGCGCAGAGCTACACGCAGGTGAACGGCATGCCGTTCAAGGCGGAGCAGCTCGCCACGGCTCTCAAGGAGGCCATCAATGACTGAGTCACTCCTGTCCCTGGTGCCCAAGGCCGAGGCGAAGCAGTCCATGAAGGACTTCAAGTCCGACCAGGAGGTCCGCTGGTGCCCCGGCTGCGGTGACTACGCCGTACTGGCGGCGGTGCAGGGCTTCATGCCCGACCTCGGTCTGGCGAAGGAGAACATCGTCTTCGTCTCCGGGATCGGCTGCTCCTCCCGCTTCCCCTACTACATGAACACCTACGGGATGCACTCGATCCACGGGCGCGCCCCCGCCATCGCCACCGGGCTCGCCTCCTCCCGCCGCGATCTGAGCGTGTGGGTGGTGACCGGGGACGGCGACGCGCTGTCCATCGGCGGCAACCACCTGATCCACGCCCTGCGCCGCAATGTGAACCTCAAGATCCTGCTGTTCAACAACCGGATCTACGGCCTCACCAAGGGGCAGTACTCGCCCACGAGCGAGGTCGGCAAGATCACCAAGTCGACGCCGATGGGCTCGCTGGACGCGCCGTTCAACCCGGTCTCCCTGGCCATCGGCGCCGAGGCCGGTTTCGTCGCCCGGACCGTGGACTCCGACCGCAAGCACCTCACCGAGGTACTGCGGCAGGCAGCCGACCACCCCGGCACGGCCCTGGTGGAGATCTACCAGAACTGCAACATCTTCAACGACGGCGCCTTCGAGGTCCTCAAGGACAAGGAGCAGGCCGAGGAAGCCGTGATCAGACTCGAGCACGGCCGCCCCATCCGCTTCGGCGCCGACGGCTCCAAGGGGGTCGTGCGGGACCCGGCCACCGGGGATCTCGTGGTCGTCCCGGTAACGGCGGAGAACGAGGCGCGCGTGGTGGTCCACGACGCGCACAACCCGTCCCCGACCACCGCGTTCGCGCTGTCCCGGCTCGCCGACCCGGACACCCTGCACCACACGCCCATCGGCGTCTTCCGCAGCGTCGAGCGGCCGGTGTACGACACACAGATGGCGGACCAGCTCGACACCGCCATCGAGCAGAACGGCAAGGGAGACCTCGCCGCGCTGCTCACCGGGAACGACACCTGGACGGTCGTCGGCTGATCCCGGGGACCGTTCCCCCACGAGGCGCCCTTCGTCATGGAGGGCGCCTCTTTCCTTCGGGCCGGGGGCCGAAGTCATGACCGTATTGCGGTACGGGCATGACAGGGCGGCCGGTCCGGCGCTACCTTCGACAGGACAGGGCGGCGCGTGGCGCAGGACGGGAGATGTGGTGAAGGCGAGCAGCGAAAAGCCGGCGGACGCGGCACGTGCGGGACTTCTGTACGGGATCGGTGCCTACGGAATGTGGGGACTGGTCCCCCTCTTCTGGCCACTTCTGAAGCCGGCCGGGGCGGTGGAAATCCTGGCCCACCGGATGGTCTGGTCGCTGGCCGTCGTCGGTGTCGCACTGCTCGCGCTGCGCCGCTGGGACTGGGTGCGCGCGCTGGTCCGCGACCCGCGCAAGCTCGGTCTGATCACCGTCGCCGCCGCGGTGATCACCGTCAACTGGGGCATCTACATCTGGGCCGTCAATTCCGGCCATGTGGTCGAGGCGTCCCTGGGCTACTTCATCAATCCGCTGGTCACCATAGCCATGGGCGTCGTGCTCCTGAAGGAGCGGCTGAGGCCCTTCCAGTGGGCGGCGGTCGCCGTCGGCCTCGCGGCCGTGCTCGTCCTCGCGATCGGGTACGGGCAGCCCCCGTGGATCTCGCTGACCCTGGCCTTCACGTTCGCCACCTACGGTCTGGTGAAGAAGAAGGTCAACATCGGCGGTCTGGAGTCCCTCGCGGCCGAGACGGCGATCCAGTTCCTGCCCGCGCTCGGCTACCTGGTCTGGCTCGGCTCGTCGGCGTCCTCCGCGTCGGCCACCTTCGGCACCGAGGGCGCGGGGCACGCGGCGCTGCTCGCGGCGACGGGCCTGGTGACCGCAGCGCCCCTGGTCTGCTTCGGCGCGGCGGCGATCCGGGTGCCGCTCTCCACGCTGGGGCTGTTGCAGTACCTGGCGCCGGTCTTCCAGTTCCTGCTGGGAGTCGTGTACTTCCACGAGGCGATGCCGGCGGAGCGGTGGGCGGGCTTCTCGCTGGTCTGGCTGGCCCTGACGCTTCTGACCTGGGACGCGCTGCGCACGGCCCGCCGCACGAAGGCGGAGGCGCTGCGTCTCGCGGCGATCGTCCGGACACCGCCGGCGGCCCCCGAGCCGTCCGACGCACCGGCCCAGCGGGAGACGGCGGCGGGCTAGCCGGGCCGGCAGCGCACCCCGGCCTCGCGGCCCACGGCCGCCCGGAGCGCACCCCACCCTCGCGGCACACCGCCCGTACCCAGCGCACTCTCGCGACACCGCCCGCCCGCCCGTACCCAGCGCACCTCCGCAGGCGGGCGGGCTCGTTCGCGTATGTGGCCACCCGGCGGCGCCGTCCCGCGTCGAGCACCAACGGGCGCCGCTCGGCGGCACGTTGCACACGACGATCCGCTCCGTGAACGCCACGGCCCGATCCGGTCGCCGTCCGGCATCCGGACGGCGGTGACCGGTTTCCGCCCTTGACGGTCAGTCAGTATCTCCCTGACCATTCAGCACGCACAGCACACGCACAGCTCCAGCGCCCTGCGACACCGCCGTCGTGGGGCGTCTCGCACGTTCCGTTCCATCCCCGTACGGAATCCCGGAGCCCCCACATGACACTCTCCGTTCCCAGACGTACCGCCGCGGTCGCCACGCTCGCCCTCGCCGGGCTGTTCGCCGCCACCGCGCCCGCCGCCACGGCGGCGCCCGCGCCGGCCCTCGCCGCGCCGGACATACCCGTCGCCAACGTCAAGGCGCACCTGAACAGCCTGCAGTCCATAGCCACCTCCAACGGCGGCAACCGCGCCCACGGCAGGGCCGGTTACAAGGCATCCATCGACTTCGTGAAGGCGAAGCTGGACGCCGCGGGCTACACCACGACCATCCAGCAGTTCACCTCCAGCGGCGCCACCGGCTACAACCTGATAGCCGACTGGCCCGGTGGTGACGCGAACCAGGTCCTGATGGCCGGCTCGCACCTCGACTCGGTGAGCGCGGGTCCCGGAATCAACGACAACGGGTCCGGTTCCGCGGCCGTCCTGGAGACCGCCCTCGCCGTCTCCCGCGCCCAGTTCAAGCCGGCCAAGCACCTGCGGTTCGCCTGGTGGGGCGCGGAGGAGCTGGGCCTCGTCGGGTCGAAGTACTACGTCAACAACCTGCCCACGACCGAGCGCTCCAAGGTCTCCGGCTACCTCAACTTCGACATGATCGGATCGCCGAACCCCGGCTACTTCGTCTACGACGACGACCCGACGATCGAGAAGACGTTCAAGGACTACTTCGCTGGGCTCGGCGTCTCCACGGAGATCGAGACCGAGGGCGACGGCCGCTCCGACCACGCGCCGTTCAAGAACGCCGGCATCCCGGTCGGCGGTCTGTTCACCGGCGCCGACTACACCAAGACCTCCGCGCAGGCGCAGAAGTGGGGCGGCACGGCGGGCCAGGCCTTCGACCGCTGCTACCACTCCTCGTGCGACACGACGGCGAACATCAACGACACCGCCCTGGACCGCAACAGCGACGCTATCGCCCACGCGATCTGGACGCTGTCGGAGGGGACGACGCAGCCCCCCGGCAAGGTCTTCGAGAACACCGCCGACGTCTCCGTCCCGGACAACGGCGCCGCGGTCACCTCGGCGGTCAGCGTCACCGGCATCACCGGCAACGCCCCGTCCACGCTCAAGGTCGGTGTCGACATCATCCACACCTGGCGCGGTGACCTGGTCGTCGACCTGGTGGCCCCGGACGGGTCGGTCTACAACCTGAAGCCCTTCAGCTCCTCCGACTCGGCGGACAACGTCCAGACCACGTACACGGTCAACGCGTCGAGCGAGGTGGCCAACGGCTCCTGGAAGCTCCGCGTCCAGGACAAGGCCGCGCAGGACACCGGCTACATCAACGCCTTCCGCCTGACCTTCTGAGGCACTGCTCCGAAAACACGGTCGCCCGGCCGCGCCTGGAGGTGGCGCGGCCGGGCGACGCGGGCTACTTCGCTTCGCCGGCCGCCTTGACCAGCTGGTCCTTCGTGACCGCACCGACGTAGACCTTGCCGTCGTCCGTCAGCAGCGCGTTCACCAGGCGGCTCTCGAAGACCGTGCCCGAGCCGAACTTCCCGCTGACCCGGTCGCCCAGGGCGTCCAGGAACTTCCGGGCCTCCGGCGGGGCGTCCTTCGTGTCCGGCGCGGGGGCGCCGGTGTCGAGCCTCGCGACGGTCGTCCAGCCCTTGCCGAGGACGTTCAGGCCCTTGAAGTCCTCCTGGAGGCCCCCGGCGCCCTTCCTGGCCTTCTCCTCGGTGCCGTGCGCCCCCTCGGTCTCCTCGGTCACCTTCGCGCCCTTGGGGGGTGTGAAGTCGAAGGTGGACGCGGCGGGCTTCCCGAAGTCGATCTTGGTGAAGCCGGCATCGATCGCGGCCTTGCCCCCGCCGCTCGGCGTGAGCGTGAACTTCAGCGGCACGCCCTTCTCCGCGTCCACGGTGACCTTGATCGACCCGATGGTCGAGCCGCTCTGCTTCGGCTTGATGAGCAGCTGGTAGGCGTCGCGCCCGGCGATCCTCGCCGTACCGTCGACGGTCACCGAGGTGGTGTCGTCCACGGCCTTCAGCGCCTCGGTGGCGAAGTCCTTCGGCGTGCTCGGCAGACCCTTCGGGGCCTCACCCTTCCTGTCCCGGAACGTGCCTCCCTCGTGGCCCTTGCGGCCCGCGGTGTTCTCCGGGTTCTTCGCGTGGAACGCCTCCTTGGAGGCGCTGTCGTACGCCCAGACCTCGTCGCCGTTGTGGACGAGGCTGTACTCGGCGTCGGAGTCCCCCAGGATCGCCACCCGCTGCCGGTCCGGCCCGTCTGCCGCCACGCGCAGCGTGTGCGTCCCGGTGACCAGCTCGGTCAGCTTGGCCTGCGGGTCGGCGGTCGAGTTGCCGCCGCCTCCCCCGAGACCGCCCAGGCCCGCCAGCGAAGGCAGGCCCAGGTCGGTGCTGACCTTCACCGTGCCGGTGAGCTGCTGGACGTCCGAGGCGGCGATCTTCTCGATGAGTTCCTGGGCCGTGATCTTCGGCAGTTCCGGGTCGCCGGACGCGGCCAGTGCCGGTACCAGCCCGATGGTCGCCGCAGCCACTGAGGCCACGGCCACGGGGACGACGTACCGAGCTGCCTTGCGGCGCCCCGCGTCCGTGGTGGGTGTGCTGTCGTTCGGTGCCATGGTGTGCCCTACCTCCGTGGTCGATGACACCCATCTGACCAAAACGGCGGTACGAAGGCGTCAGCCCCCGGGAGCAACTTCACGTACTGCTCCGGTATGACCCGACCCTGAGAGAGCATCCCCCAACAGGCAGGCGCCGCCCGCCCCGTGGGACTCAGCCCGCCCGGTGCACCACCGCGTCGCACAGCTCCTCCAGAGCCGCCTTCGCGTAGCTCTCGGGCAGCGGCGCCAGCATGGCGCGCGCCTCCTGCGCGTACCGGACGGTGTCCCGCCGGGCCTGCTCCAGCGCCGGGTGCACCCGCAGCCTTCGCAGGGCCTCGGCGTGCCGGGCGTCGTCCGTCAGATCGCTGTCGACGAGCGCGACGAGCTCCACGTCATCCGGCCGGCCGTGCGCCGCCGCCTGCGCCCGCAGACGCAGCACCGGCAGGGTCGGGATGCCCTCGCGCAGGTCGGTGCCGGGCGTCTTGCCGGACTCGTGGCTGTCGGAGGCGATGTCGAGGACGTCGTCGGCGAGCTGGAAGGCGACGCCGAGCCGCTCTCCGTACTGGCTGAGGATGTCGACGACGCCGTCGTCCGCGCCCGCCATCATCGCGCCGAAGCGGCAGGAGACGGCGATCAGCGAGCCCGTCTTGCCGCCGAGGACGTCAAGGTAGTGGTCGACGGGGTCACGGCCGTCGCCCGGTCCGGCGGTCTCCAGGATCTGGCCGGTGACCAGGCGCTCGAACGCCTCGGCCTGGATGCGTACGGCCCCGGGACCCAGGTCGGCCAGGATGTGCGAGGCGCGCGCGAAGAGGAAGTCGCCGGTCAGGACCGCGAGCGAGTTGCCCCAGCGGGCGTTGGCGCTCTCCACGCCGCGCCGCACATCGGCCTCGTCCATGACGTCGTCGTGGTACAGCGTCGCGAGGTGCGTCAGCTCGACCACCACGGCCGAGGGCACGACACCCGGCGCGTAGGGGTCACCGAACTGGGCGGCGAGCATCACGAGCAGCGGGCGGAAGCGCTTGCCGCCGGCCCGTACAAGGTGCTGCGCGGCCTCCGTGATGAACGGGACGTCGCTCTTGCAGGCATCGAGCAGCCCTGCTTCGACAGCTGCCAGTCCGGCCTGGACATCGGCCTCAAGAGCCTGGTCCCGCACGCTCAGCCCGAACGGCCCGACGACGGTCACGAGGAGATCTCCTGTCTGCTGACGATCACATGGATTGTCGATGTGTCGCTGGATTCACTCAAGTCAGCGTATCCGGTCGCCTTTCGATCACCACCGGCGCCATGGGCGCGTACCCGCCTCCCCCGGTATGTTCGGGATCGACTCTTACGACCTGGAGCAAGGCCTTTGTCCGGAACCGCGAGCGACAGCCGGGAGAGCGGCCGACAACCGCCGCCCGAGCACGATCATGCCTTCTCAGGGCCGCCGAGGGGGCCGCTCCCGCTCTCCTGCCCGCAGGCCCGCTCCCGACGGTGCGGGACGTCCCCGGCCGCCGTCACCTGGGCGGGTGCACGCACGCCGCCGGCTTCGCCCGCGCGCCGGACGCCGCCCCCCGGCCGCGCCGCCCCACGCACCCCGTCCACCGAGGTGGCTCCCCGATGAGGATCAGCACCGACTTCCCGTACGAGACCACCCGCGAGGACGTCCGCGTCCCCCTGCCGGACGGCACGCGGCTCTACGCCCGCCTCTGGCGGCCGGTCACCGCCGAGGCCGTCCCCGCGCTGCTCGAATACCTCCCCCACCGCCTGACCGACTGGACCGCCCCGCGCGACTGGCAGCGCCACCCCTGGTACGCGGGCCACGGATACGCCTCCGTGCGCGTCGATGTGCGCGGGCACGGCGCAAGCGAGGGGATGCCGGGCGACGAGTACGACGCACTGGAGCTCGCCGACGGCGTGGCGGTGGTGAACTGGCTCGCCGAGCAGCCCTGGTGCGACGGCAGGGTGGGCATGTTCGGGATCGCGTGGGGCGGCCTCAACTCGCTCCAGATCGCGGCGCTGGCGCCCGAGCCGCTGAAGGCCGTCGTCACGGTCTGCTCGACGGACGACCGCTACGACAACGACGTCCATTACATGGGCGGATCCGTGCTCGCCGTCGACATGCACGCCTGGGCGGCGACGATGCTGGCCCACGTGTGCCGCCCACCGGATCCGGTGTTCGCCGGCCCCGGCTGGCGCGAGACGTGGCTGAGGCGGCTGGAGGCCGTGGAGCCCTTCCTCCACACCTGGCTCGCCCACCAGACCCGTGACGCGTACTGGAAGCACGGCAGCGTCTGCGAGGACTACGGAGCCATCGGCGCAGCGGTCCTCGCGGTCGGCGGCCGGCACGACCCCTCCCGGGACACAGTCCTCCGGCTGGTCGAGCACCTCCCCCGGGACCGGGTCCGCGGACTGATCGGCCCCTGGTCGCACCAGTACCCCGACCGGGACCTGCCGCCGGGCCCGGCGATCGGCTTCCTCCAGGAGACCCTCCGCTGGTGGGACCACCATCTGAAGGGTGAGGACAACGGCGCCATGTCCGTCCCCCTCCTGCGCGCCTGGATCAGCGAGTCGCACGCCCCGGCGACGGTCCACCGGGTGCTGCCCGGCCGCTGGGTCGGCGAGGACGCCTGGCCGTCGCCCCGAGTGACGCCCGTGACGTACGCGCTCCAGGGCGAACCGGTTCTCGTCCGCTCCCCCCAGCACACCGGCCTCGACGCGGGCCGGTTCCTCCCGGTCGGCGACGACGCCGACCTGCCGCCCGACCAGCGGTGCGAAGACGCGCACTCGGCGTGCTTCGACTTCCCCGTCCCCGACGGCGCGCCGGTGGAGATCCTCGGCCGCCCGCGCGTGCGCTTGTCGTTGCGCGCCGGGGCGCCGACCGGTCAAGTGATCGCCCGGCTCTGCGACGTGGCGCCGGACGGCGCCTCCACGCTGATCACCCGCGGCGCCCTCAACCTCTCGGCCCGGCACGGCCGGGACACGGCGGCCGACTGCCGGGTGGGCGAGTGGGAGGACGTCGAGGTCGAACTGAACGGCATCGGCCACGCCTTCCCTCCCGGCCACCGTGTCCGGCTCGCGCTCTCCTCCGCGTACTGGCCCTGGATCTGGCCGCGGCCGGACGCCGCCGGCTTCACCCTCGACCCGGCCGCCTCCACGCTGACCCTGCCCGTCCGCGCGCCTTCCACCGGCGAGGAGCCCCCGATCGTCTTCGAGGAGCCCGAGCACTCCGAACCGCTGGGTGTCAGCCTCCCGGCGACCCTGGACGAGGAGCGGCCGGAGCGGCTGGTCGTACGGGACGTGGCCAAGGGCGAATGGCGCCTGGAGGTCGACCCCGGGTACGGCGGGACACGGCTCTATCCGGACGGTCTCGAACTCACCGAGGACGCACTGGACACGTACACGATCCGGGAGAACGATCCGCTGTCGGCGCGCACCGGCTCGACCAGGACGGTCCGGCTGCACCGGCCGGAACTGCCGTGGGACGTGCGGATCGACACCCGCTCCGAGATCACCTGTGACCGGGGGGCCTTCCACACGTCGGACGAAGTGGTGTGCAAGGACGGCGACGAGGTGGTCTTCCACCGCACCTGGGAGAAGCGGATCCCCCGTACGGCGGGCTGAGGGGCTCTGCCGCCACGCCGGAACCCCGACGTAACGTGTCCCTCACACCCGTGGAAAGCGAGGCAGGCACCGATGTCCGAGCAGAGCCCGCTCGATCTGGCCGAGGGCGATCCCTTCGGCCCGCACAACCTTCCGTACGGCGTCTTCACCACCGCCGACGAGCCCGGCCGCCGCAGGCTCGGTGTCCGTATCGGCGGCTCGGTGCTCGACGCGGGCGCCGCGGCGCACGCCCTGGGCTCCCCCTACGCCGCGCTGCTCGCCCAGCCCAGCCTCAATCCGCTGCTGGCCGCCGGGCGCACCGCCTGGCGCGATGTGCGCCGGGCGCTCACCGCCTGGGTGACGGTGCCCGGGCACCGCCCGGACATAGAGCCGCTGCTGCACCCGCTCGACACGGTCACCCTGCACCTTCCGTACGAGGTCGCCGACTACGTCGACTTCTACGCGAGCGAGCACCACGCGACCAACGTCGGTCGCATCTTCCGCCCGGACGGCGACGCGCTGACGCCCAACTGGAAGCACCTGCCCATCGGTTACCACGGCCGCGCCGGGACCGTCGTCGTCTCGGGCACGGATGTCGTACGGCCCTCGGGCCAGCGCAAGGCGCCCGCCGACCCGGCCCCGGTCTTCGGCCCGACCACCAAGCTCGACATCGAGGCGGAGGTCGGCTTCCTCGTCGGCACCCCCTCCGCGCAAGGCGAGCCGGTCGGTCTCGGCGACTTCCGCGACCACGTCTTCGGTCTCACCCTGCTCAACGACTGGTCGGCGCGGGACATCCAGGCCTGGGAGTACGTGCCGCTGGGTCCGTTCCTCGGCAAGTCCTTCAATACGTCGGTGTCGGCGTGGGTGACCCCGCTGGAGGCCCTGGACGCCGCCAGGACCGACCCGCCGGCCCGCGACTTCGACCTGCTGCCGTACCTCGACGACTCCTCCGACGAGGAGCCCGGCGGCTTCGACCTGCGGATCACCGTGCGGATCAATGGCGAGGTCGTCTCGGAGCCGCCGTTCTCCACGATGTACTGGACCGCGGCCCAGCAGCTGGCCCACATGACCGTCAACGGCGCCTCCCTGCGCACCGGGGACCTCTACGGCTCCGGCACGGTCAGCGGGCCGGAGGTCCACCAGCGCGGCTCCCTGCTGGAGCTGACCTGGAACGGACGCGACCCGCTGGAGCTGACCTCCGGCAAGCGCACCTTCCTGGAGGACGGTGACGTGGTCACGCTGACCGCCTGGGCCCCGGGCCCCGACGGCACCCCCGTCGGCCTCGGCGAGGTGACGGGACGGATCGTCCCCGCCTGACCGCATGTGGCGGATCTCGCCCCGCTGACTCGCGTCTTCGCAGGTCAGCGGGGTTTTCTTGTGCGGTAAAAATGGCGCAACACTGCTGCAACACCCTCACGCGGGGTCCGTCGGTATGGTCCCTGTCATGCCAGCCGAACGCCTTCGTGAGCACACCGTCCCGGTCGCCGCCGCGCGCCGCCGGCGGCTGCGCGCGGACCAGGCGCGTCAGCTCGCCGACCTTCTCCGCCACCAGATCCTGGCCGGCCGCTTCCCCGAGGGCGTCCTGCCGCTCGAGGACCGGATCGGCACCGACTACCGGGTGTCGCGCAACACCGTCCGCCAGGCCCTGGACCTGCTCCGGACCGAGAGGCTGGTCGAGCGGCAGCCCGGTGTCGGCACGGTCGTGGTGTGCGAGAAGTACGCGCACGGCCTCGACCGGCTGCAGGGCCTCGCCGAGACCCTCCATGAACACGGCCGGGTCACCAACGAGGTCCGTACGGTCGGGCCGGTCCCCGCGCCGGCCCCGGTGGCGGGCCGGCTGCGGATCCCGGAACACGACGACGTGCTCTACATCGAGCGGTTGCGCCGGCTGAACGGGCTACCGCTCTCCCTCGACCTCACCTACGTCCCGATGGACATCGGCGTCGAACTGCTCGGCTGCGACCTGGAGAACACCGATGTCTTCCGGCTGCTGGAATCCCTGACGGGTCAGTCGCTCGGCACCGCCGAGATCACGCTGGAGGCCGTCAACGCCGACGCGCACTCCGCGGCCGTCCTGCATGCCCCGCGCGGCTCGGCCGTGCTGATGCTCGAACGCCTCACCCATCTTTCCGACGGCCGGCCCGTGGACCTGGAGTTCATCCGCTTCCGCGGCGACCGCATCACGATGAGCGGCCTGCTGCACCGGTCGGCCTGACCCACGTTTTTCCCGTTCCGTTCTCACTGGAGACAGCCATGCCCTTGGCGCCCCAGCGGGCCGACGTGCCCGTGACCATCGACGAGTCGAAGTGCATCGACGGCTGCACCCTGTGTGTGGAGATGTGCCCGCTCGACTCCCTCGCGATCAACCCGGAGAGCGGCAAGGCGTACATGCACGTGGACGAGTGCTGGTACTGCGGCCCGTGCGCGGCCCGGTGTCCCACCGACGCGGTCACGGTCAACATGCCCTATCTGCTCCGGTGAGAGGCACGAAAACTCCCATGAAGAGAACGCTGGTCGTCCCACTCGCCGCTGTCGCGCTGCTGCCCCTGACCGGCTGCGGCGGCGACGCGCGCGCCGGGGACGACTCCACGGTCACCGTCACCATCGGCTACCAGTCCAAGACCATCAACACCGTCACCGCGGGCACGCTGCTGCGCTCCCTCGGCTCCTTCGAACGCGAACTGAACGCCCAGGGCAAGCGGGACGGCACCACGTACAAGGTGGTCTGGCAGGACTACGCCACGGGTGCGCCCATCACCGCCCAGATGACCGCCGGGAAGATCGACATCGGATCGATGGGCGACTTCCCGCTGCTGCTCAACGCGGCGCGGGGCAAGCAGCTGAACCGCCCCACCAAGCTGGTGTCCGTCACCGGCTACAACCTGCGGGGCGCGCTCAACACCGTCGTGACCGCGCCCGGTTCGGATCTGGCGACACTGAAGGACCTGCGCGGCAAGAAGGTGTCGACCAGTATCGGATCGGCCGCCGACGGCACGCTCGTACGGGCCCTGCAGCGGGCCGGTCTCGACCCCGAGAAGGACATCCGCAAGCTCAACCAGCAGCCGGCCGTCGGTGCCTCCGCGCTCTCGGCGGGCAGCGCCGACGCGCTGTCGCAGTTCGTCGCCTGGCCGGGGCTCCTCGCCTTCCAGGGCAAGGCGAAGGCGCTGTACGACGGGGGCGAGCTGAACCTGCCGACCTTCCACGGGGTCACCGCCCGCGCCGACTTCGCCACGAAGCACCCCGCCGTGGTGGAGGCGTTCCTGCGGGCCCAGCTCACCGCCACCGCCTATCTGCGGGACAACCCGGTCGCGGCGAGCGAGAAGGTCGCCGAGGCGACCGGTCTGCCCGCGGAGGTGGTCCACCTCTACAACGGCCCGAACGGCATCTCCACCTTCGACCCGACGGTGAAGCCCCAGCTCGTCGATGCGCTGAAGCGGGACGTGCCGGTCCTGAAGTCGGCGAAGCTGGTGGGCGACGTGGACGTGGACGCCTTCGTCGACGACAGTTTCGTACGAAAGGTCTACGGCGCCCGCTACGCGCGACAGGTCGCGACCCTCGCACCGGCGGCGCGCAGCGAGGTGTGGCTGAAGGGCGCCGCGCGTACGCAGTCCTTCACCACCCCGGCCGAGGCGCTGCGGTACATCGCCGCCCACCGGGCCGAGGTACGGGTGGCGTACGTCCCCGACGCCGTGACCGGGACGCTCTGGTTCGCCGACAAGGCGATCTGGCTGGCGGACGGCGCGGCGCGCAAGCCCTTCGTGACGGCGGCCGGAGCGGAGGCGTACAAGGCGGCGCACCCGACCGCCCGACCGCTCACCTACGCGCAGGCGTCGGCGCCATGAGGCATGTGAGGCGGGCGGTCTCGCTCGGGGCGGCGCTGGCGCTGTGGCAGCTGCTGACCTCGTGGGACGTGAACGCCTGGTTGCGGTTCGAGCAGTTCCCGACGGTGACGGAGGTGGCGCGCGCCTTCTGGGCGCGCCTGTCCACCGGGGCGTACTGGCAGGACCTGACCGACAGCCTCACCCGGATCGTCGTGGGCTTCGCGCTCGCGGCGGTCCTGGGTGTGGCCCTCGGGACGGCCGTCGCACGCTCCCGGCTGACGGCCGACCTGCTCGGCCCCGTCCTGGAGGTCCTGCGTCCGATCCCGGCGATCGCGCTCGTCCCGGTCGCCATCCTGCTCTTCCCCAGCAACGAGCAGGGCATCGTCTTCATCACCTGCACCGCGGCCTTCTTCCCGATCCTCGTCTCCACCCGGCACGCGGTCCGCGCCCTCACCCCGACCTGGGAGGAAGCCGTCCTCACCATGGGCGGTGGGCGCGCCCGCGTCCTCTTCTCGGTGGTCCTGCCGGGCGCTCTGCCCGGCATCTTCGGCGGACTGTCGGTCGGCATCGGCGTCTCCTGGATCTGTGTGATCTCGGCGGAGATGATTTCGGGCGAGTACGGCGTGGGCTACCGGACCTGGCAGGACTACACGGTCGTCGACTACCCCGGCGTCTTCGTCGGCATGGCGACGATCGGCGCGCTGGGGTGGCTGACCTCGGCGGCGGTGGAAGTCCTGGGCAGGCGAGCGACCGGCTGGCTGCCCCGGCCCCAACGGAGTTGATCGCCATGACAACCGTCTCCCCCTCCACCGAGGCTCCCGCCCGCGGTGCCCGGCTCGACCTGGCCGGCGTGCGCCTCGGGCGCCCCGGGGCCGCCGTGGCCGGATCGCTCGACCTCACCGTCGCCCCGGGCGAGATCCTCACCGTCGTCGGCCCGTCCGGCTGCGGCAAGTCCACGCTCCTGAGGACTCTCGCCGGGCTGCTCCCGCCGCTGGCCGGCACGGTCACCCAGGACGGGCTGCCGCTCACCCGCCCCTCCGCCGAGCGGGCCCTCGTCTTCCAGGAGGACGCCCTCCTGCCCTGGCGCACACTCCGCGCCAACGTCGAACTGCCCCTCGCCATCAAGGGTGTTCCCCGCCCGGAGCGCCGTGCGACGGCGGCCGCGTGGCTCGACCGCGTCGGCCTGTCCGAGCACATCCACAAGCTGCCGCACCGGGTGTCCGGCGGGCAGCGCCAGCGCGCACAGCTCGCCCGGGCGCTGGCCGGGGAACCGCGCGCGGTGCTCATGGACGAGCCGTTCGGCGCACTGGACGCCCAGACCCGGGCCGGAATGCAGAGCCTCCTGCTGGAGGTCTTGGACGGCACGGGCGCCACCGTCGTCTTCGTCACCCACGACGTCGACGAGGCCCTGCACCTGGGTGACCGTGTGGCCCTCCTCGGCACCGGCGAGGTCCTCGACATCCCCGGCGGCGACCGCGCGGCAACCGCGGCCCTGCGCCGCACGATCCTGACGTCCCTCGCCTCCTGAAAGGCCCCCGCCATGCAGATCCCCGCACTCTCGGAGGCGGACGAGCTGTCCTGCGACGTCCTGGTCATCGGCGGCGGCACCGCCGGCACCATGGCCGCGCTCACCGCCGCCGAGCACGGCGCGCGGGTCCTCCTCCTCGAAAAGGCCCATGTGCGGCACTCCGGCGCCCTCGCCATGGGCATGGACGGCGTCAACAACGCCGTCATCCCCGGCCGCGCCGAACCGGACGACTACGTCGCCGAGATCACCCGCGCCAACGACGGCATCGTCGACCAGTCCACGGTCCGCCAGACCGCGACCCGGGGCTTCGACATGGTGCGGCGCCTGGAGTCGTACGGGGTGAAGTTCGAGAAGGACGAGCACGGCGAATACGCGGTCCGCCAGGTCCACCGCTCCGGGTCGTACGTGCTGCCGATGCCGGAGGGCAAGGACGTCAAGAAGGTCCTCTACCGTCAGCTGCGCCGGCGGGAGATGCGCGAGCGGATCCGGATCGAGAACCGTGTGATGCCCGTCCGGGTCCTGACCGAGGGCGGCCGGGCCGTCGGCGCCGCGGGCTTCAACACCCGCACCGGACAGTTCGTCACGGTCCGCGCGGGCGCCGTGATCCTGGCCACCGGCGCGGCCGGCCGCCTCGGCCTGCCCGCGTCCGGTTATCTCTACGGCACGTACGAGAACCCCACCAACGCGGGCGACGGTTACGCCATGGCGTACCACGCGGGCGCCGAGCTCACCGGCATCGAGTGCTTCCAGATCAACCCCCTGATCAAGGACTACAACGGGCCCGCCTGCGCCTACGTCGCCAACCCCTTCGGCGGCTACCAGGTCAACCGGCACGGAGAGCGGTTCGTCGACTCCGACTACTGGTCGGGCCAGATGATGGCCGAGTTCGCCGAGGAGCTCGCCTCGGACCGCGGACCCGTCTACCTCAAGCTCAGCCATCTCCCCGAAGAGTCCGTCGCCGCCCTCGAATCGATCCTGCACACCACCGAGCGCCCCACGCGCGGCACGTTCCACGCGGGCCGCGGCCACGACTACCGCACCCACGACGTCGAGATGCACATCTCGGAGATCGGACTGTGCGGCGGTCACTCCGCGTCCGGGGTCCGCGTCGACGAGCACGCCCGCACCACCGTCCCGGGCCTGTACGCGGCCGGCGACCTGGCCTGCGTGCCGCACAACTACATGATCGGCGCCTTTGTCTTCGGCGACCTGGCGGGCCGGGACGCCGCCCGGTTCACCGCCTACGAGGGCGAACTGCCCGTCGAGCAGCTGCGGGAGGCCCACGACCTGGTCTACCGGCCCCTGCGCCATCCCGACGGCCCTCCGCAGCCGCAGGTCGAGTACAAGCTCCGCCGCTTCGTGAACGACTACGTCGCCCCGCCCAAGTCCGGCGCCCGGCTCTCCCTCGCCGTCGAGCACTTCGAGCGGATGCGGACCGAGATCGACGCCATGGGCGCGCGGACCCCGCACGAGCTGATGCGCTGCGCGGAGGTCTCCTTCATCCGGGACTGCGCGGAGATGGCGGCCCGGTCGTCGCTGGCCCGTACCGAGTCCCGCTGGGGCCTCTACCACGCGCGGACGGACCATCCGGAGCGCGACGACCAGGACTGGCTGCACCACCTGGACCTGCGCAAGTCCGCCTCGGGAGCCATGGAGTTCACCGCCCGCCCGGTCGCCCCCTACCTCGTGCCCGTCGATGACTACGCCCCTACCGGCGGCCCGTCGCGCCACCTGGGCGAGGTGCACCCCGAGCAGGTCTCGACGGCCGGCCCGCGCGAGCTCGCGCCCACCGGCTCCGGGGCCGGGACGCCCCTCCGGCAGGACACGGCATCCGCCTCCGACTCCCCGCGCATCCCGGAGCTGCTCGCCCTGCTCGACTCCGAGCCGGAGCTGCCGGCCCTGCGGCCGTACCTGGCCGACCCCGACCCGGCCGTGCGGCGCGCGGCCGTGTCCGCCCTCACCGAGACCGTCCCGGCCGGCACCGGCCCGGCGCTCGTCGAGACGCTCGGGGACACCGACGCGGGCGTACGGGCGGCGGCCGCGGCCTCCCTGCGCGAGCTGGTCGAGGTGCTTTCGCCGGACGACACCCTGGGCGAGGCACTCGCCGGGGCCGTCGGCAACGACGACCCGGCGGTCCGCGCCGCCGCCCTGGACGTCCTGCGCGCCCTGCGGCTCGGCGGCCGCCCCCTCTTCGCCGACGCCCTCACGGACCCGGCCGTCGAGGTACGGATCGAGGCCGTACGCGCCCTGGTGTCGGTGGACGCCTTCGACGCCCTGGCCGGGGCCACCGGCGATCCGGCCCGTGAGGTCCGCGTCGCCGTGGCCCGCAGCCTCGACGCCCCGCACGCGCTGGAGCCGCTGTTGCGCGACGGCGACCCGCTGGTCCGGGGCGCCGCCCTCCAGGGGCTCGGCAGGACGGGCTGCCCCGACCCGTACGCGGTCCTCGCGGTCGAGTCGCTGGGCGACCCCGCCTGGCAGGTCCGCGCGGGAGCGGCGGCCGGCCTCGCCTCGGCGGCCCGGGAGGTCGCGGTCCCCGCGCTCGCCACGGCCCTCAAAGACCCGAACGCGGACGTCCGCAAGGCCGCGGTACTGGCCCTGCTGCGCCACCCGGACACGGCTTCCGTGCTCGACGCGGCGCTGACCGACGCGGACGCCGACGTGCGCGCCTACGCCTCCAGGGCCCGGGCCACCGCCACGGCCTGAGCGCCGCAGGCAGACCGCCCCCGCATGACCGCCGGCAGGCGAGCGCCGGCGCTCGATCGCTCCGATGGCCCCCCACCGCGTGCGGCATCCCCCTCCCGGGCCGATGCTGACAAGCGGTGGGCCGGGGAGACCCGCCAGGTCCCAGCGCCCCGGGCGCCTCCCCTTCCTAGGAGCACCGCATGGCCATACGACCCCTCATCTCCGCTCTCGGACTCGCCGCTCTCGCCTCGCTGACGTTGGCGGGCGGTCCGCCCGCGGGCTACGACCACGGGCACGACGACGCCGAGAGGGCCAAGGTCGACCTGCACACGGCGTACCGCGCGACGGTGAAGTACAAGTCGGAGCGGCTCGCCCTCCAGGACGGCTACCTGCGCACCGACGAGTGCGTGGCGTCGAACGAAGGCGGCATGGGGTACCACTACGTCAAGCCGGCCCACATGAACTCGACCGACCCCACCAAGCCGACCGCGCTGATCTACAAGGACACACCCGACGGCAAGCGCCGGCTGGTGGCACTCGAGTACATCACCGTGGACGCCGACCAGAACGTCGCCACCGACGACGACCGTCCGACGCTCTTCGGCCAGGCCTACGAGGGACCGCTCCCGCCGATCGGGAGCCAGCTGCCGGTCCACTACGAGCTGCACGTCTGGCTCTACGAGAAGAACCCCAGGGGCCTGTTCCACCCGTGGAACCCCAAGGTGAAGTGCCCGGCCTAGGACGGCATGCGTCAGGGCCCGGCCCCCGAGGGAACCGGGCCCTGACGGTCATGGGCTAGCGGACGAAGACGCCCGCCTGGTTCGCCAGATCCAGGAAGTACTGCGGTGCCACACCGAGGACGAGGGTCACGGCCACCCCGACGCCGATCGTCGTCATCGTCAGCGGCGAGGGCACGGCGACGGTGGGGCCGTCGGCCTTCGGCTCGCTGAAGAACATCAGCACGATCACCCGGATGTAGAAGAACGCGGCGATCGCCGAAGAGATCACACCGACCACGACCAGCGCGCCCGCGCCGCCCTCGGCCGCGGCCTTGAAGACCGCGAACTTGCCGGAGAACCCGGAGGTCAGCGGGATACCGGCGAAGGCGAGCAGGAACACCGCGAAGACCGCGGCCACCAGTGGTGAACGCCGCCCCAGGCCCGCCCACTTGGACAGGTGGGTCGCCTCGCCCCCCGCGTCGCGGACCAGGGTGACGACCGCGAACGCGCCGATCGTCACGAAGGAGTACGCGGCCAGGTAGAAGAGGACGGACGAGACGCCGTCCGGCGTGGCCGCGATGACACCGGCGAGGATGAAGCCGGCGTGCGCGATCGAGGAGTAGGCCAGCAGCCGCTTGATGTCGGTCTGCGTGATGGCGACGACCGCGCCGCCCAGCATGGTGACGATCGCGACGCCCCACATGACGGGCCGCCAGTCCCAGGCCAGGCCGGGCAGCACCACATAGAGCAGCCGCAGCATCGCGCCGAACGCGGCGACCTTGGTGGCGGCGGCCATGAAGCCGGTGACCGGGGTCGGCGCGCCCTGGTACACGTCCGGGGTCCACATGTGGAACGGCACGGCGCCCACCTTGAACAGCAGCCCCATCAGGACCATGGCGAAGCCGATGAGCAGCAGGACGTCATTGCCCATGGTGTCGGCGAGCGCCGGGTCGATGGCCGACACGCTCCCGTCGACCACGTGCGCGATGGTCGCGTACGAGACGGAGCCGGCGTACCCGTACAGCAGGGCGATGCCGAAGAGCAGGAAGGCCGACGAGAAGGCGCCGAGGAGGAAGTACTTCACGGCCGCTTCCTGCGACATCAGCCGCTTGCGGCGGGCGACGGCGCACAGCAGGTAGAGCGGCAGCGAGAAGACCTCGAGGGCGACGAAGAGCGTCAGCAGGTCGTTGGCCGCGGGGAAGACCAGCATGCCCGAGACCGCGAACAGCGCCAGCGGGAACACCTCGGTGGTGGTGAACCCGGCCTTGACGGCGGCCTTTTCGTGGTCGCTGCCCGGCACGGCGGCCGCTTCCGCGGCGAACGAGTCGATCCGGTGACCGTGGTCCGCCGGGTCGAGCCGCCGCTCGGCGAAGGTGAAGACCGCGACGATGGACGCCAGGAGGATGGTGCCCTGGAGGAACAGCGCCGGGCCGTCGACCGCGACGGCGCCCATCGCGGCGATGTGCGCCTTGGTGGAGCCGTAGCCCCCGGCGGCGAGGCCGACGACCGCGGCGAAACCGGCGGCCAGGGCGACGACGCTGAGGAACACCTGCGTGTGGTAGCGCCCGCGGCGCGGCACGAAGGCCTCGACGAGGACGCTGACGATCGCGGCACCGACCACGATCAGTACGGGTGCCAGCTGGGCGTACTCGATGTGCGGAGCGGTGATCTTGGCGATCGGCTCGGCGGCCGTCGTCCACAGGCTGTGGACAGTTGTTGCGCTCACTTGGCCGCCTCCACCTCGGGCCGGGGGTCCTTCTGCTGAACGTCGGACATGGTGTGCTTCACGGCCGGGTTGACGATGTCCGTCAGCGGCTTCGGATAGACGCCGAGGAAGATCAGCAGCGCGATCAGCGGCACGACCACCGTCAGCTCACGGACCCTGAGATCCGGCAGTGTCCGCACCTCTTCCTTCACCGGGCCCGTCATCGTCCGCTGGTACAGGACGAGGGTGTAGAGCGCGGCGAGCACGATGCCGATGGTCGCGACGATCCCGGCCACCGGATAACGGGCGAACGTGCCGACCAGGACCAGGAATTCACTGACGAACGGCGCAAGGCCGGGCAGCGACAGCGTCGCGAGACCACCGATCAGGAAGGTCCCCGCCAGCACCGGCGCGACCTTCTGCACACCGCCGTAGTCGGCGATGAGCCGCGAGCCGCGCCGGGAGATCAGGAACCCGGCCACCAGCATCAGCGCGGCGGTCGAGAGCCCGTGGTTCACCATGTACAGCGTCGCGCCGCTCTGACCCTGGCTCGTCATCGCGAAGATGCCCAGGATGATGAAGCCGAAGTGCGAGATCGAGGCGTACGCGATCAGCCGCTTGATGTCCCGCTGGCCGACGGCGAGCAGCGCGCCGTACACGATGCTGATCAGCGCCAGGACGAGGATCACCGGCGTCGCCCACTTCGACGCCTCCGGGAAGAGCTGGAGGCAGAAGCGGAGCATCGCGAACGTGCCGACCTTGTCGACCACGGCCGTGATCAGCACCGCGACCGGGGCGGTCGCCTCTCCCATCGCGTTGGGCAGCCAGGTGTGCAGCGGCCACAGCGGCGCCTTCACCGCGAAGGCGAAGAAGAAGCCGAGGAAGAGCAGCCGCTCGGTGGTGCTCGCCATGTCCAGCTGCCCGCTCGCCCGCGCCGCGGCGATCTCGGAGAGCGAGAAGCTCCCCGCGACCACATAGAGGCCGATGACGGCGGCCAGCATGATCAGACCGCCGACGAGGTTGTAGAGCAGGAACTTGACGGCCGCGTAGGAGCGCTGGGCCGCCGCGTTCTCCTCGCTGCCCGTGTGGGCACGGTCGCCGAAGCCGCCGATGAGGAAGTACATCGGGATGAGCATGGCTTCGAAGAGGATGTAGAAGAGGAAGACGTCGGTGGCCTCGAAGGAGAGCACCACCATCGCCTCGACCATGAGGATCAGGGCGAAGAAGCCCTGGGTCGGACGCCAGCGCGAGGAGTGCGTCTCCACGTCGGCGTCGTGCCAGCCGGCCAGGATGACGAAGGGGATCAGCAGCGCGGTCAGCGCGATCAGCGCCACCCCGATGCCGTCGACGCCCAGTTCGTACCGGACGCCGAAGTCCTTGATCCAGGAGTGGGATTCGGTGAGCTGGTAGCGGTCGCCGCCGGGCTCGAAGCGGACCAGGACGACCGCCGCGAGGACCAGGGTGGCGAGCGAGAAGACCAGCGCCAGCCACTTGGCGGCGGTGCGGCGGGCCGCCGGGACGGCGGCCGTGACGATCGCGCCGACCGCCGGAAGGGCCGCCGTCGCCGTAAGGAGCGGGAAGGACATCAGGGTCACACCGCCCTCATCAGCAGGGTCGCGGCGATCAGCACCGCCGTACCTCCGAACATCGAGACCGCGTAGGAGCGGGCGTAGCCGTTCTGCAGCTTGCGCAGCCGGCCCGAGAGTCCGCCGACCGAGGCGGCGGTGCCGTTGACCACCCCGTCGACCAGGGTGTGGTCGACGTACACCAGGGAGCGGGTGAGGTGCTCGCCGCCGCGGACGAGGACCACATGGTTGAAGTCGTCCTGGAGGAGATCGCGGCGGGCGGCCCGGGTGAGCAGCGAGCCGCGCGGGGCGACGACCGGGACGGGCCTGCGGCCGTACTGGAGGTAGGCGAGGCCCACCCCGAGGAGCATCACCGCGACGGTGGCCGAGGTGATCGCCCCGGCGCTGACGGGCGGGTGCCCGTGCTCGAACGCGGTGACCGGCTCCAGCCACTTCACGAACCGGTCGCCGATGCCGAAGAACCCGCCGGCGAAGACCGATCCGAAGGCGAGGACGATCATCGGGATCGTCATCGACCGGGGCGACTCGTGCGGGTGCGGCATCTGCCCGGCGTGCGATTCGGCGGCGGGCTCGGCGCTCGGCGTGGCGTCCGCGTCCGGGGCGGGCTGCCAGCGCTTCTCACCGAAGAACGTCATGATCATCACGCGGGTCATGTAGTACGCGGTGATCGCGGCGCCCAGCAGGGCGACGCCGCCGAGGATCCAGCCCTCGGTGCCGCCCTTGGCGAAGGCCGCTTCGATGATCTTGTCCTTGGAGAAGAAGCCGGACAGGCCGGGGAAGCCGATGATCGCCAGATATCCGAGGCCGAAGGTGACGAAGGTGACCGGCATGTATGTGCGCAGGCCGCCGTACTTCCGCATGTCCACCTCGTCGTTCATGCCGTGCATGACCGAACCGGCGCCGAGGAAGAGCCCGGCCTTGAAGAAGCCGTGCGTGACCAGATGCATGATCGCGAAGGCGTAACCGATCGGACCGAGACCCGCCGCCAGGACCATGTAGCCGATCTGCGACATCGTCGAACCGGCCAGCGCCTTCTTGATGTCGTCCTTGGCACAACCGACGATCGCACCGAAGAGCAGCGTGACCGCGCCCACGATGGTGACCACCAGCTGCGCGTCGGGCGCGGCATTGAAGAGGGCGGCGGAGCGGACGATCAGATAGACGCCCGCGGTCACCATGGTCGCCGCGTGGATGAGGGCCGAGACCGGGGTCGGGCCCTCCATCGCGTCCCCGAGCCAGGACTGCAGCGGCACCTGGGCCGACTTGCCGCAGGCGGCGAGCAGCAGCATCAGCCCGATGGCCGTCAGCTTCCCCTCGCCCGTGTCCCCCACCGACGAGAGCACCGGCCCGAAGGCGAAGGTCCCGAACGTGGTGAACATCAGCATGATCGCGATCGACAGGCCCATGTCGCCGACCCTGTTGACCAGGAAGGCCTTCTTCGCGGCGGTCGCCGCGCTGGGCTTGTGCTGCCAGAAGCCGATGAGCAGGTACGAGGCGAGACCGACGCCCTCCCACCCGACGTACAGCAGCAGGTAGTTGTCGGCGAGGACGAGCAGCAGCATCGCCGCGAGGAAGAGGTTCAGATATCCGAAGAAGCGGCGCCGGCGCTCGTCGTGCTCCATGTACCCGATCGAGTACACATGGATGAGCGAGCCGACACCGGTGATCAGCAGGACGAAGGTCATCGACAACTGGTCGAGCTGGAAGGCGACATCCGCCTGGAAGCCCTCGACCGGGACCCAGCTGAACAGCGTCGAGCGCAGCGTCCTGGCCTCCGCGTCCTTGCCCAGCATGTCCGCGAAGAGCACGGCGCCGATGACGAAGGAGGCGGCCGCGAGCAGGGTGCCGAGCCAGTGCCCGGCCCTGTCGAGGCGCCGGCCGCCGCACAGCAGTACGGCAGCTCCGAGCAGAGGCGCCGCGACGAGCAGCGCAATCAGGTTCTCCACGATTCAGCCCCTCACAGCTTCATCAGGCTGGCGTCGTCGACCGAGGCCGAGTGGCGGGAACGGAACAGCGACACGATGATCGCCAGCCCGACCACGACCTCAGCGGCGGCGACGACCATCGTGAAGAACGCGATGATCTGGCCGTCGAGATTGCCGTGCATGCGGGAGAAGGCGACAAAGGCGAGATTGCAGGCGTTGAGCATCAGCTCGACGCACATGAAGACCACGATCGCGTTCCGCCGGATGATCACTCCGGCCGCGCCGATGGTGAACAACAGGGCGGCGAGATAGAGGTAGTTGACGGGGTTCACTTGGCGGCCTCCTCTTCCGCGCGGTCACCGTCGCGGTCGCGGTCACGGTCCGGGGCCGGATTGAGGTTCGTGTTCGGGTCCCGGCCGAGTCGCTCCTGCGAGCGCTTCTCCAGCGCCTTGAGGTCGGCCAGCGCCTGCGGCGACACATCGCGGATCTGGCCGCGCTGCCGCAGGGTCTGCATGACGGTGAGCTCGGAAGGGGTGCCGTCGGGCAGCAGTCCCGCGATGTCCACGGCGTTGTGCCGGGCGTAGACACCCGGGGCGGGCAGCGGCGGCAGGTGCTTGCCCGCGCGCACCCGCTGCTCAGCGAGCTCGCGCTGCGTCCGGGCCCGCTCGGTGCGCTCGCGGTGAGTGAGCACCATCGCACCGACGGCGGCCGTGATCAGCAGCGCGCCGGTGATCTCGAAGGCGAAGACATAGGTGGTGAAGATCTTCCGCGCCAGGCCCTCGACATTGCCGCCGGCGTTGGCCGCGGCCAGCCCGTTGAAGTTCTTCAACGAGGCGTTGCCGATGCCGGCGATCAGCAGGACACCGAAGCCGAGTCCGCACACGGCGGCCAACCAGCGCTGCCCCTTGATGGTCTCCTTCAGCGAGTCGGCGGCCGTGACACCGACCAGCATGACGACGAAGAGGAAGAGCATCATGATCGCGCCGGTGTAGACGACGACCTGGACGATGCCGAGGAAGTACGCGCCGTTGGCGAGGTAGAAGACCGCGAGAACGATCATCGTGCCGGCGAGGCAGAGCGCGCTGTGCACGGCCTTCCTCATCAGGACCGTGCACAGGGCGCCGATGACGGCGACGGTGCCGAGCACCCAGAACTGGACGGCCTCGCCGGTCGAGGTGACGGAGGCGGCGAGCGCGCTCATGCGCCGACCACCTTCTTCGACGCGGGCTCGTCCTCACCGAAGTCGGAGGCCGCTTCCTGCGGGGCCTCGCCCTTGGAGACGGCGACCTGCCGGACCGTGCCGGGGGCGGCCTCGGTGACCAGACCCCGGTAGTAGTCCTGCTCGTCCGTCCCCGGGAAGATCGAGTGCGGGGTGTCGACCATGCCCTCTTCCAGGCCCGCGAGCAGCTGTTCCTTCGTGTAGATCAGGTTCTCGCGGGAGCTGTCGGCCAGCTCGAACTGGTTGGTCATCGTCAGCGCCCTGGTCGGGCAGGCCTCGATGCACAGTCCGCAGAGAATGCAGCGGGCGTAGTTGATCTGGTAGACGCGGCCGTACCGCTCGCCCGGCGAGTAGCGCTCCTCGTCCGTGTTGTCGGCGCCCTCCACATAGATGGCGTCCGCCGGACACGCCCAGGCGCACAGTTCGCACCCGACGCACTTCTCCAGCCCGTCCGGATGCCGGTTGAGCTGGTGCCGGCCGTGGAAACGCGGAGCCGTCGTCTTCTGCTGCTCCGGGTACTGCTCGGTCAGCCGCTTCTTGAACATGGCCTTGAAGGTCACGCCGAAGCCGGCCACAGGGTTTTGGAAGTCAGACACCGTCCGTCTCCTTTCCGTCACTCGCAGTAGCAGTATCGGGGGCGCCGCTGACAATCAACTCGCCCTCGTGGCGAGGCCTTCGGCGGGGCACCGGCGGCAGGCTCTGCCCGGGCTTGGGCGGCACGGGGAAACCGCCCGCCATCGGGTCGAACGCCCGGGTGTCCTCCGGCTCCCCGGCCGCCTTGGCCTTCTTGTCGCGGAACATGTCCGCGATGAAGGACAGCAGCAGCACGGCGAGGACGGCACCGGCGACGTACAGCACGATCTGCTGGAAGTCGTAGTTCTCGTTGCGCAGCGCCCGCACGGTCGCGACCAGCATCAGCCAGACCACGGAGACCGGGATGAGGACCTTCCAGCCGAGCTTCATCAGCTGGTCGTAGCGGACGCGGGGCAGCGTGCCGCGCAGCCAGATGAAGAAGAACAGCAGCAGCTGGACCTTGATGACGAACCAGAGCATCGGCCACCAGCCGTGGTTCGCGCCCTCCCAGAAGGTGGAGATCGGGTACGGGGCCCGCCAGCCGCCCAGGAAGAGCGTCACCGAGACGGCGGAGACGGTGACCATGTTGACGTACTCGGCCAGCATGAACATCGCGAACTTGATGGAGCTGTACTCGGTGTTGAAGCCGCCGACCAGGTCGCCCTCGGACTCGGGCATGTCGAACGGCGCCCGGTTCGTCTCACCGACCATCGTGACGATGTAGATGATGAACGACACCGGCAACAGGATGATGAACCAGCGGTCCGCCTGCGCCTCCACGATCGCCGAGGTCGACATCGACCCGGAGTAGAGGAAGACCGAGGCGAACGCGGCGCCCATCGCGATCTCGTACGAGATCATCTGCGCGCAGGAGCGCAGTCCGCCGAGCAGCGGGTACGTCGAGCCGGACGACCAGCCGGCCAGGACGATGCCGTAGATCCCGACCGAGGCGATGGCCAGGACGTAGAGCATGGCGATCGGCAGGTCGGTGAGCTGCATCGTCGTACGGTGGCCGAAGATCGAGACCTCGTTGCCGGCCGGGCCGAACGGGATCACGGCGATCGCCATGAACGCCGGGGCCGCGGCGATGATCGGCGCGAGGATGTAGACGACCTTGTCGGCGCGCTTGACGACCACGTCCTCCTTCAGCATCAGCTTGATGCCGTCGGCGAGGGACTGGAGCATCCCCCAGGGGCCGTGCCGGTTGGGACCGATGCGCAGCTGCATCCAGGCGACGACCTTGCGCTCCCACACGATGGAGAAGAGCACGGTGATCATCAGGAAGGCGAAGCAGAACACCGCCTTGACGACCACGAGCCACCAGGGGTCGCGGCCGAACATGGACAGGTCCTCTGCCGCGAGGACGCTGCTGTGGGCTTCCGCGAGTTGGGCGAGGGCAGTCACGCTCGCACCTCCGGTACGGGGAGGGCCGGGCCTGCGGCCGGCCGGACGACGTGGGCGCGAGACGCGCGGTGCGCGGTCATGAGGACACCTCCGCCGGTTCGGCGGCGGCGGCCGTGGGCGCCGAGCCGATACGGACGACCTGGCCGGGGACCGCGCCGGTGTCGGACAGGACGCCCCCGCCCACCGAGTTCAGCGGCAGCCAGACCACCCGGTCGGGCATCTCGGTTACCTGGAGGGGGAGTTCGACCGAGCCCGACGGCCCGGAGATCGCTAGGACGTCGCCGTCCTTGACGCCCGTCTCGGCCGCGGTGGCGGCGGAGAGCCGGGCGACCACGGCGTGCCGGGTGCCGGCCAGTGCCTCGTCGCCCTCCTGGAGGCGGCCCAGGTCGAGGAGCATCCGGTGGCCCGCGAGGACCGCCTCGCCCTCGGCCGGGCGCGGCGGGCGCTGCCCGGGCTCGGCGGGCTCGGAGGCCCGTACGCCGTCCCAGCCGCCGAGCCGGTCCATCTCCTGGCGTACGGAGGTGAGGTCCGGCAGGCCGAAGGCCACGTCCATGACGTCGGCGAGCATGTGCAGCACGCGGGCGTCGGCCGGGGCGGGCGCACGCGTCAGCTGTTCCGGCTTGATCGCCGCGTCGAAGAGCCGGGCCCTGCCCTCCCAGTTCAGGAAGGTGCCGGGCTTCTCCGCGACGGCGGCCACCGGGAGGACCACGTTCGCGCGCGCGGTGACCTCGCTCGGGCGCAGCTCCAGGCTGACCACGAAGGCCGCGTCGAGCGCCTCCCGTGCGCGTGCCGGGTCGGGCAGATCGGCCGGTTCGACGCCGCCGACCAGCAGGGCACCCAGTTCGCCGGTGGCCGCGGCCTCGACGATCTGGCCGGTGTCGCGGCCGTAGCGGTGCGGCAGTTCGGCGACCCGCCAGGCGATGGCGGTCTCCTCACGGGCCCGGGGATCGGTGGCCGGGCGGCCGCCGGGCAGCAGCGACGGGATCGCGCCCGCCTCCACCGCGCCGCGCTCGCCCGCCCTGCGGGCGATCCACACCAGCTGGGCGCCGGTCGCGTGGGCGAGCCGTACGGCCGCCGTCAGCGCGCCCGGCACCGACGCCAGCCGCTCACCGACGACGATCACGGCGCCCTGGGAGCGCAGCGCCTCGGCGGCGAGGGCCCCCGGCCCGTCGAGTCCGGTGCCCGAGGTGAGGGCGTCGAGCCACTCGGTCTCGGTGCCGGGGGCGGCCGGCAGCAGCGTGCCGCCCGCCTTCTCCAGGCCCCGGGTCGCGAAGGACGCCAGCGCGTAGGTCTTCTGGCCGTGCTTGCGCCAGGCCTTGCGCAGTCGCAGGAAGACGCCGGGCGCCTCCTCCTCGGACTCGAGCCCCGCGAGCAGGACGGCCGGGGCCTTCTCCAGCGAGGTGTAGGTGACGCCCGTCCGGTCGAGGTCGCGGCCCCGTCCCGCGACATGGGCGGCCAGGAAGTCGGCCTCCTCGCTGCTGTGCACCCGCGCGCGGAAGTCGACGTCGTTGGTGTCGAGGGCGACCCGGGCGAACTTGGCGTACGCGTAGGAGTCCTCGACGGTCAGCCGGCCGCCGGTGAGGACGCCCGTGCGCCCCCGGATCAGTCCGCGGGCGGCGGCCTCCAGGGCCTCCGGCCAGCTCGCCGGCTCCAGTTCGCCCGCCGCGTTGCGGACCAGCGGCGTGGTGAGGCGGTCGCGCTGCTGGGCGTAACGGAAGCCGAACCGCCCCTTGTCGCAGATCCACTCCTCGTTGACCTCGGGGTCATCAGCGGCGAGCCGCCGCATGACCTTGCCGCGCCGGTGGTCGGTGCGGGTGGCGCAGCCGCCCGCGCAGTGCTCGCAGACGCTCGGCGAGGAGACAAGGTCGAAGGGGCGGGAGCGGAATCGGTACGCCGCCGAGGTGAGGGCGCCCACCGGACAGATCTGGATGGTGTTGCCGGAGAAGTACGACTCGAAGGGGTCGCCCTCTCCCGTGCCGACCTGCTGGAGCGCGCCGCGCTCGATCAGCTCGATCATCGGGTCGCCGGCGACCTGGTTGGAGAAGCGGGTGCAGCGCGCGCACAGCACGCACCGCTCACGGTCGAGCAGTACCTGTGTGGAGAGCGGCACCGGCTTCTCGTAGGTGCGCTTGCGTCCGTCGAAGCGGGACTCCGCCTGGCCGTGCGACATGGCCTGGTTCTGCAGCGGGCACTCACCGCCCTTGTCGCAGACCGGGCAGTCCAGCGGGTGGTTGATGAGCAGCAGCTCCATCACCCCGTGCTGGGCCTTCTCGGCGACCGGCGAGGTGAGCTGCGACTTGACGACCATGCCGTCGGTGCAGGTGATCGTGCAGGACGCCATCGGCTTGCGCTGGCCCTCGACCTCGACGATGCACTGGCGGCAGGCGCCGGCCGGGTCGAGGAGCGGGTGGTCGCAGAAGCGCGGGATCTCGATGCCGAGCTGCTCGGCGGCGCGGATCACCAGGGTCCCCTTGGGGACGGAGATCTCGATGCCGTCGATGGTCAGCGAGACCGTGTCCTGGCCGGCGGCCTTCGACGGTCCGGCCGCCTCGCCGCCCCCGGAGGGAGCGCTCGTGGTGACTGTCATGCGTTCACCTCCAGGTGAGGGTTGTCCGCCCACGCGGTCGACTTGGCCGGGTCGAAGGGGCAGCCCTTGCCCGTGATGTGCTGCTCGTACTCCGCGCGGAAGTACTTGAGCGAGGAGAAGATCGGGGACGCGGCGCCGTCGCCGAGCGCGCAGAAGGACTTGCCGTTGATGTTGTCTGCGATGTCGTTCAGCTTGTCGAGGTCGCTCATCACGCCCTTGCCGGCCTCGATGTCGCGCAGCAACTGCACGAGCCAGTAGGTGCCCTCACGGCAGGGGGTGCACTTGCCGCACGACTCGTGGGCGTAGAACTCGGTCCACCGCGTGACCGCCCGCACCACGCAGGTCGTCTCGTCGAAGCACTGGAGCGCCTTGGTGCCGAGCATCGAGCCGGCGGCGCCGACGCCCTCGTAGTCCAGCGGGACGTCGAGGTGTTCGTCGGTGAACATCGGGGTGGAGGAGCCGCCCGGGGTCCAGAACTTCAGCCGGTGGCCCGGCCTCATTCCGCCGCTCATGTCGAGCAGCTGGCGCAGGGTGATGCCGAGCGGGGCCTCGTACTGCCCCGGGGAGGCGACATGGCCGCTCAGCGAGTAGAGCGTGAAGCCGGGGGACTTCTCGCTGCCCATCGACTTGAACCAGTCCTTGCCCCGGTTGAGGATCGCGGGAACGGACGCGATGGACTCGACGTTGTTCACCACAGTGGGGCACGCGTACAGACCGGCGACCGCGGGGAAGGGGGGACGCAGTCGGGGCTGGCCGCGGCGGCCCTCGAGCGAGTCGAGCAGCGCGGTCTCCTCACCGCAGATGTACGCGCCCGCGCCCGCGTGCACGGTGAGTTCGAGGTCGAGTCCGCTGCCCAGGATGTTCTCGCCGAGGAAGCCCGCCTCGTACGCCTCGCGCACGGCCTCGTGCAGCCGCCGCAGGACGGGCACGACCTCACCGCGCAGATAGATGAAGGCGTGGTTCGAGCGGATCGCGTAACAGGCGATCACGATTCCCTCGATGAGGGAGTGCGGGTTGGCGAAGAGGAGCGGGATGTCCTTGCAGGTTCCGGGCTCCGACTCGTCGGCGTTGACCACGAGGTAGTGCGGCTTGCCGTCGCCCTGCGGGATGAACTGCCACTTCATGCCGGTGGGGAAGCCGGCGCCGCCCCGGCCGCGCAGACCGGAGTCCTTGACGTACGCGATGAGGTCGTCGGGCGACATGGCGAGGGCCTTCTTCAGGCCCTCGTACCCCTCGTGGCGCTTGTAGGTCTCCAGGGTCCAGGAGTTCGGCTGGTCCCAGAAGGCCGACAGGACGGGTGCGAGCAGCTTCTCGGGGCTGGTGTTGTTGATCTCGGCTGCCAAGGTCATCACTCCCCCTCCTCGGAATCGGCGTTCCTCGGGTGGTCGCCGGACCCACCACGGGGGTGGATGACCCGGGGCGCGGACTTCTCGCCCTTGGCGAGCTTGAGACCGGCCAGGGAGGCCGGGCCCGCGCCGCCGGACGCCTCGACGGCGCCGGGGCGCTCGTCGGGGAAGCCGGCGAGGATGCGCGCGGTCTCCTTGTAGGTGCACAGGGGCGCGCCGCGGGTCGGCTCGACGGGGCGGCCCGCGCGGAGGTCGTCGACCAGCTTCTTCGCCGACTCGGGCGTCTGGTTGTCGAAGAACTCCCAGTTGACCATCACCACGGGCGCGAAGTCGCAGGCGGCGTTGCACTCGATGTGCTCGAGGGTGATCTTGCCGTCGGCGGTGGTCTCGGCGTTGCCGACGGCGAGGTGCTCCTTGAGCTCGTCGAAGATGGCGTCGCCGCCCATCACCGCGCAGAGCGTGTTGGTGCAGACGCCGACCTGGTAGTCACCGGACGGCTTGCGCCGGTACATCGAGTAGAAGGTGGCGACGGCGGTGACCTCGGCGGTCGTCAGACCGAGGACGTCCGCGCAGAACTGCATGCCCGTACGGGAGACATGGCCCTCCTCGGACTGCACGAGGTGCAGCAGGGGCAGCAGCGCGGAGCGGCTGCCGGGGTAGCGGGCGATGATCTCCTTGGCGTCCGCCTCGAGCCTCTCCCGGACATCGGCCGGGTAGGCGGGGGCGGGGAGCTGGGGCATACCCAGGCTCACCTCTTGATTCGCGGTCACCGGTCGACGCCTCCCATCACGGGGTCGATGGATGCCACGGCGACGATGACGTCGGCGACCTGGCCGCCCTCGCACATCGCCGCCATGGCCTGCAGATTGGTGAAGGACGGGTCGCGGAAGTGGACCCGGTAGGGGCGGGTGCCGCCGTCGGAGACGACATGGACGCCGAGCTCGCCCTTGGGCGACTCGACCGCCGCGTAGGCCTGGCCGGGCGGGACCCGGAAGCCCTCGGTCACCAGCTTGAAGTGGTGGATCAGGGCCTCCATGGAGGTGCCCATGATCTTCTTGATGTGGTCGAGCGAGTTGCCGAGTCCGTCCGGTCCGAGCGCGAGCTGGGCGGGCCAGGCGATCTTCTTGTCGCCGACCATCACCGGGCCCGGCGCCAGCCGGTCCAGGCACTGCTCGACGATCCGCAGCGACTGGCGCATCTCCTCCAGGCGGACGAGGAAGCGGCCGTAGGCGTCGCACGAGTCGGCGGTCGGCACCTCGAAGTCGTACGTCTCGTAGCCGCAGTACGGGTCGGTCTTGCGCAGGTCGTGCGGGAGGCCGGCCGAGCGGAGGATCGGTCCGGTGGCCCCGAGGGCCATGCAGCCCGTGAGGTCGAGGTAGCCGACGTCCTGCATACGGGCCTTGAAGATCGGGTTGCCGGTGGCGAGCTTGTCGTACTCCGGCAGGTTCCTCTTCATCTTCTTGACGAACTCGCGGACCGCGTCGACCGCGCCGGGCGGCAGGTCCTGGGCCAGGCCGCCGGGCCGGATGAACGCGTGGTTCATCCGCAGGCCGGTGATCAGCTCGTACAGGTCCAGGATCAGTTCGCGGTCCCGGAACCCGTAGATCATGATCGTCGTCGCGCCGAGCTCCATACCGCCGGTGGCGATGCAGACCAGGTGCGAGGAGAGCCGGTTGAGCTCCATCAGCAGCACCCGGACGATGGACGCCCGGTCGGGGATCTGGTCGGTGATGCCGAGCAGCTTCTCCACGCCGAGGCAGTACGCCGTCTCGTTGTAGAACGAGGTGAGGTAGTCCATGCGCGTGACGAAGGTGGTGCCCTGCGTCCAGTTCCGGAATTCGAGGTTCTTCTCGATGCCGGTGTGGAGGTAGCCGATGCCGCAGCGGGCCTCGGTGACGGTCTCGCCGTCGATCTCCAGGATCAGGCGGAGCACGCCGTGGGTGGACGGGTGCTGCGGGCCCATGTTGACGACGATGCGCTCGTCGTCGGCCCGGGCCGCGGACTGGACGACCTCGTCCCAGTCGCCGCCGGTGACCGTGTAGACGGCCCCCTCGGTGGTCTCGCGGGGAGAGGCGGGTGAAGTGCTCACGAGTACGACCTCCGCTGGTCCGGAGCCGGGATCTGGGCGCCCTTGTACTCGACGGCGATGCCGCCGAGGGGGTAGTCCTTGCGCTGCGGGTGGCCCTGCCAGTCGTCCGGCATCATGATCCGGGTGAGGGCGGGGTGGCCGTCGAAGATCAGGCCGAAGAAGTCGTAGGTCTCGCGCTCGTGCCAGTCGTTGGTCGGATAGACCTCGACGAGGGACGGGACGTGCGGGTCACTGTCCGGGGCGCAGACCTCGAGCCGGATCAGCCGGCCGTGGGTGAGCGAGCGCAGGTGGTAGACGGCGTGCAGCTCGCGCCCCTTGTCACCCGGGAAGTGGACGCCGCTCACGCCCGTACAGAGCTCGAAGCGCAGGGCGGGGTCGTCCCGCAGGGTCCGCGCCACCCGCACCAGGTGCTCGCGGGCGATGTGGAAGGTGACCTCGCCGCGGTCGACGACGGTCTTCTCGATGGCGTTGCCGGGCAGGAGACCCTGCTCCTCGAGGGCTCCCTCCAGCTCGTCGGCTACCTCGTCGAAGTAGCCGCCGTAGGGCCGGGTGGCCGGGCCAGGCAGGCGTACGGAGCGGACGAGTCCGCCGTAACCGGACGTGTCGCCGCCGTTGTTGGCGCCGAACATGCCACGCTGGACGCGGACCTCCTCGCCGTGATCACCACGCTGACCCGGCAGGTTCTGCGCGCTCAGGTCCTTGTCGGGATTCGGCCGTTCGCTGTCGCTCGCGCTCACCGCAGCAGCCCCTTCATCTCAATCGTGGGGAGTGCCTTGAGCGCGGCCTCCTCCGCCTCGCGGGCCGCTTCCTGCGCGTTCACGCCGAGCTTGGAACCCTGGATCTTCTGGTGGAGCTTGAGGATCGCGTCGATCAGCATCTCCGGACGCGGCGGACAACCCGGCAAATAGATGTCAACCGGAACAATGTGATCAACACCCTGCACAATGGCGTAGTTATTGAACATTCCGCCTGAAGACGCACAAACGCCCATGGAGATCACCCACTTGGGGCTGGGCATCTGGTCGTAGACCTGGCGCAGGACGGGCGCCATCTTCTGGCTCACCCGGCCCGCCACGATCATGAGGTCGGCCTGGCGCGGCGATCCGCGGAAGACCTCCATACCGAAGCGCGCCAGGTCGTAGCGGCCCGCGCCGGTCGTCATCATCTCGATGGCACAGCAGGCGAGGCCGAAGGTCGCGGGGAAGACGGACGCCTTGCGCACCCAGCCCGCGGCCTGTTCGACCGTCGTCAGCAGAAAACCGCTCGGCAGTTTCTCTTCGAGTCCCATAGGTGCCCCTCAGCCCCTCAGTCCCATTCCAAGCCGCCGCGTCGCCACACATACGCGTAGGCGACGAAGACGGTGAGCACGAAGAGCAACATCTCCACGAGCCCGAAAAGCCCCAGGGCGTCGAAGGTGACCGCCCAGGGGTAGAGGAAGACGATCTCGATGTCGAAGACGATGAAGAGCATCGCCGTCAGGTAGTACTTGATGGGAAAGCGGCCGCCTCCGGCCGGCGTGGGTGTCGGTTCGATACCGCACTCGTACGCCTCGAGCTTCGCCCTGTTGTACCGCTTTGGGCCGATAAGCGTGGCCATGACCACGGAGAAGATCGCAAACCCTGCGCCGAGGGCACCGAGCACGAGGATGGGCGCGTAGGCATTCACGCTCCTCGCTCCTTCCAGTCGTCCTTGACCGTTGGACCGCACCGGGCCTTCGTCTCGCCGCCTCGGAAGATCACGTACATGTGAGGCAGTTCACAAGCCCGACTGCTTCGCATCCTATGCCCGTGGATCTGTGATCTGCGACACGGGGTACGACAACGACTTTGTGATCTCCACCACCTGGCGAAGGATCATGAATTCGGATGAACGGTGATCTTCATACAGCAAGTAGCCGAGTGGCCGCGATACGTGACATCGAGCGGTGTTACCGCTGGTCGGGGCGGTCTTGCCCTATCAAGCGATGGCGGGTACAGGCAAATTGGAAATGGACTCGCCCGAGTGATAAGGGAACTCGCCTCACCCGGGCGAGGGGCCCGGCGGACGGAGGTGGACGCGTGCGCGCGTTCACGAACCTCCGCACAACCTCCACGCCCCTCGCGCGGTGACCTTCCTGTGACCTGTGCCACTTCCGTCGGGCGGCGATAAAAGCGGGCTTGGCCACCGGTGCGAACGGGTGGTAAGCGAACGGCAATTCGGACCTTTCGCGGAAAACCCGTGATCAAGCCCATGATTGCCCCTGTCCGGATTGCCCGTTACGGCGTCAATAAGGGCGCCAGGAAAGCGGATTAGGCCGTTCCGGACGTAACTGTGGCGCAACCCACGTTTCTTGAAGGGAACCGCGAAGCCCTGATAGCGGTTGTTCTCATGTCCCAGACCGCTCACATACCCAGCCACCGGAAGCCTCGCCGCAGCGCCTCCAAGCTCGCGCTCCGTGCCGGAGTTGCCGGTGGCGTCCTCAGCACCATCGCGGTGGCCGGTGCCGCCGGACCGGCGAACGCCGACCCGGTGACCGAGACCATCGAGATGCCCACCCTGACCGACTTCGACGCGAGCCTCGCCGGCACCGTCGCCGCGTCGGCCGAGGCGGCCAAGCAGGGCGCGCTCGACCTCGAGCTGCGGGTCTCCGAGAACGAGGCCGCCGCCCAGGCCGCGAAGGACGCCAAGACGGCCAGGGCCGAGGCGGACCGCAAGGCCGAGGCCAAGCAGAAGGCCGAGGCGAAGGCACGCGCCGAGGCCAAGGAGCGCGCCAACCGGTCCTCCGCGCGCACCACGCTCTCCGCCTCCGCGGACTCCGAAGGCGGCTCCTTCAGCGACTCGGTCGCCACCGGCTCCGCCGCCGCCGTGGTCGCCTTCGCCCGCGCCCAGCTCGGCGACGCCTACGTCATGGGCAGCACCGGCCCCAACTCCTGGGACTGCTCCGGTCTCGTCCAGGCCGCGTACCGCCAGGCCGGCATCGACCTTCCCCGGGTCTCCGCCGACCAGTCGAGCCGGGGCACCTCCGTGTCGCTCGACAACCTGCAGCCCGGCGACATCCTCTACTGGGGCAGCCGCAGCAACTCGTACCACGTGGCGATCTACGTGGGCGGCGGCAAGTTCGTCGGCGCGCAGAACTCCAGCACCGGCGTCGTCGAGCGCTCGCTGGACTGGGACCAGCCCTCCGGCGCCGTCCGCATCCTCTGACCGACCCGCACACGCACCACCGCACAAGCACCGCGTACACGCTGAAGGGCCGTCGCTCCCCTGCCGGGGGAGGACGGCCCTTCGCGGTGTGCGGGACGGCCCAGGGCGCTCCTGGCGGCGCAGCGCCTCGGCCGGCTCGATCCGCGAGGCCCGCCACGCGGGAATGACCCGGCGGACGGCCGAGATCCGGCACGAGATCAGGCACTGCGTCTGATCCCCGCGTCATGACAGAGCCCCCGGCGGCGCGACGTCGGGGGCTCTGTCATGTCCGGCTGGTCCGGGTCCGGGCGTCAGGCCTTCGGCGCGACCTTCGAGAGGCCGTTGATGATGCGGTCCATCGCGTCGCCGCCCGTCGGGTCCGTGAGGTTCGCCAGCATCTTCAGGGTGAACTTCATCAGCACCGGGTGGGTCAGGCCCCGCTGGGTCGCGATCTTCATGACCTTCGGGTTGCCGATCATCTTCACGAAGGCGCGGCCCAGCGTGTAGTACCCGCCGTAGGTGTCCTTGAGGATCTTCGGGTAGTTGTGCAGGGCCAGTTCGCGCTGCGCCGGGGTCGCCCGGGCGTGCGCCTGGACGATGACGTCCGCGGCGATCTGGCCCGACTCCATGGCGTACGCGATGCCCTCGCCGTTGAACGGGTTGACCAGACCGCCCGCGTCACCGACGAGGAGCAGGCCCTTGGTGTAGTGCGGCTGGCGGTTGAAGGCCATCGGGAGCGCCGCGCCGCGGATCGGCGTCGTCATGTTCTCCGGGGTGTAGCCCCAGTCCTCGGGCATCGAGGCGCACCAGGCCTTCAGCACCTCGCGCCAGTCCAGCTCCCTGAACGCGGCCGAGGAGTTGAGGATGCCGAGACCGACGTTGGACGTCCCGTCGCCCATGCCGAAGATCCAGCCGTAGCCGGGCAGGAGCCGGTCCTGCGGGCCGCGGCGGTCCCACAGCTCCAGCCAGGACTCCAGGTAGTCGTCGTCGTGCCGGGGGCTGGTGAAGTACGTGCGTACGGCCACGCCCATCGGCCGGTCCTCACGGCGGTGCAGGCCCATGGCCAGCGACAGCCGGGTGGAGTTGCCGTCGGCGGCGACGACGAGCGGCGCGTGGAAGGTGACCTCGCGCTTGTCCTCGCCGAGCTTGGCGTTCACGCCGGTGATGCGGCCCGTACGGTCGTCGATGATCGGCGCGCCGACATTGCAGCGCTCGTACAGCCGGGCCCCGGCCTTCTGGGCCTGGCGGGCGAGCTGCTCGTCGAAGTCGTCGCGCTTGCGGACCAGTCCGTAGTCCGGGTAGCTGGCGAGGTCGGGCCAGTCGAGCTGGAGCCGGACACCGCCCCCGATGATCCGCAGGCCCTTGTTGCGCAGCCAGCCGGCCTCTTCGGAGATGTCGATGCCCATGGCGACGAGCTGCTTGGTGGCGCGCGGGGTGAGACCGTCGCCGCAGACCTTCTCCCGGGGGAACGCGGTCTTCTCCAGGAGCAGGACGTCGAGTCCGGCCTTGGCGAGGTAGTACGCGGTGGTGGAGCCGGCCGGGCCTGCCCCGACGACGATCACATCCGCGGTGTGCTCGGAGAGGGGCTCGGTCACGGCGGGGTCTCCCGAAGACTCGACGATTTCCGTGCCGGACGGCACAGGACACAGGCAGTCTATGGGGGCCGGGGCGGGCGTCCGACGGCGGACCGGGCCCGCTCCTGCCGCCCGGGCGGCAGGGCCCCCGGTGGTTCTAATTCTCCTTGAAGCCCCGGTGCAGCGCCACGACGCCGCCCGTCAGATTGCGCCAGGCCACCTTCGACCAGCCCGCCTTCTGGAGCAGGCCGGCCAGCGTCGGCTGGTCCGGCCAGCTCTGGATGGACTCGGCGAGGTAGACGTAGGCGTCGGGGTTGGAGCAGACCGTGCGCGCCACCGGCGGCAGCGCCCGCATCAGGTACTCCTCGTACACCGTCCGGAACGGCGCCCACGTGGGGTGCGAGAACTCGCAGATCACGACCCGTCCGCCGGGCTTGGTGACCCGGTACAGCTCGTCGAGCGCGGTCTGGGTGTCCTGGACGTTGCGCAGACCGAAGGAGATCGTCACCGCGTCGAAGACGTTGTCGCGGAACGGCAGCCGGGTCGCGTCGCCCGCGGTCAGCGGCAGCCAGGGGTGCCGCTTCTTGCCCTCCCGCAACATGCCGAGCGAGAAGTCGCAGGGCACGACATAAGCGCCGGCCTCGGCGAAGGGCAGCGACGACGTACCGGTACCCGCGGCCAGGTCCAGGACCTTGTCGGCCGGGCGGGCGTTCACCGCCTTCGCGACCGCCTTGCGCCACAGCCGGGCCTGGCCGAGCGAGATCACATCGTTGGTGAGGTCGTACTTGGCCGCCACGTCGTCGAACATCGAGGCGACTTCGTGCGGCTGCTTGTCCAGGGATGCTCGGGTCACCCGGCCATTGTGGCAGCCGCTCCGCGAGCGGCCCGCAGGCACTCCCCGGGAGCCCCGGCCGGTCCCGGGAAATTTCCTTTCAACCTTTTCCTCACGAGCGCACTCAAGGATGGGTGACAGAGCTGACGAAGGGAGCGAGATGCCGGCACCGCACGGCTCGGACGACGGGTTCGAGGAATTCGCCCGTTCCGCGCAGACGCGGCTGTACCGCACGGCGTATCTGCTCTGCGGCAACGCGGAGACCGCCCGTGATCTGACTCAGACCACCCTCGCCAAACTCTTCCAGCACTGGCGGCGGGCCGGCACGGCCGAGCACCCGCACGCCTACGCCAAGACCGTTCTCACCCGGACGTTTCTCGCCGAACGGCGACGCGGACTGCGCGATCTGCTCGCCTTCACCAAGACCGGAGGGCTCGGCCCCGCGCCCGCGGCGGAGCACACGGACCTGCGGGTCACGCTGCTCGCCGCGCTCGACGAGCTCCCATCCCGAGCCCGCGCCATGGTCGTCCTGAGGTATTGGGAGGACTTGAGTGTGGAGACCGTCGCCTCGCTTCTGCGCTGCAGCGAGGCGACGGTCAAAAGCCAGTGCTCGCGTTCACTGGCCAGGCTCCGGGACCGCCTCGGCGAGGCACACATCTACGCCACCGACCACCACGCCATCGGAAGCTGAGGCCCCCGAGTGGATGACGAAACGATGCTCCGACGGGCCATGGACCGTACGACCCAGGAGCTGCCACCCCTTCCCGATCTCGCCCCCGTCGCCGTGCTCCAGGGCCGCAGGCGGCGGGCCCGCGCCCGGCTGACCGTCGCCAGTGGAGTCTTCGGCACGGTCACCGCGGCCGCGCTGGGGCTCACCCTGCTGCCCGGTGCCGGAGCCGGGGTCACCATGCCGGCCGCGCCGCCGGTCGCCTTCCCTTCGGCGTACCACACCCCCGTGAAGCCGGAGCCGACGCCGGGCCAACAGGCGCCGGAGAAGGTCTCCGGCGACGAGAGCGACCGCCGCGCCGCGTTCCAGCAGCAGGTGGCTGCCCTCCTCGACGAGCTGCTGCCGGCGTCCGTGGCGGACATCCGTCCGGTGGAGGGCGAGGTCTCCGCGTACCGGATCACCTCGGGCGGCCGGACCTTCCCGGTGACCCTGTCCATCCGCCCGGCGGAGGGCGAGCCGCTCCAGCCGTGCCAGAACATCCCGTCGAAGAGGACGACCTGCGAGAAGGTCGCCCTCGACGGCGGCCGGACGGCCCAGGTGGGCGCGACGGCCGTCAACGGCCTGGACACCCTCGGCTCCCGGGTCGTCCTGGCGTACGGCAGCAGCCACGTCCTGCTGGCCGTCGACCCGTCGGAGAAGACGGGGAGCGCCACGGCGGCCGGCGCGCCCGTATCGCCGGAACAGCTCCTGACCGTCGTACGGGACTCCCGCTTCACCGATCTGGTCAAGTACGCGGACGAACAACCGGTGCAGAGGAAGAGCGACCCGGTCCGGGGGGGCTGAGGGTCCGGAGGGAGCGAGTGACGTTCCGGGGGGAGCGTCAACCGCGCTGCCCGGCGGGCCCGCCCGTGGCGGCACCGGCTCGGCGCCGTCCTGCGGGACGCGGCCGCGGGCGGGGCGGACCCCGTCGGCGCGTCCGGGCACCGCTACCGGCGGCGGTACACGAGCCGGCCGCCGAGGACCGTCGCCACGCAGCGGGCCGCGCCGCCGGCCGAGAGGTTCTCGTACGGGTCGCCGTCCACCGGGACGTCGAAGACGGCGAAGTCCGCCTCCGTACCGGGGACCGCCACGGGGATCAGGAACGCGTCCGCCACCGGCCGCCCGGCGAACGGGTCGAGCGACGGCGTCCCTCCGGGGTCGGCGAACCGCTGCTCCTGGCCCAGCCCGACGCGGGTCACGGCGTCGACCACGGGCGCCTTCCAGAGGTCCCCCGCGACCGCCACCGTTCCGTGCGCCAGCATCCTCTGGGCCCCCCGGCGGGCGCTCGCGCCCCACCGTGCGTCCGTCATGCCGAGCGCGGCCAGCGCCTCGCCGGTGATCGGCTCGGTCCCGAGCTCGTCCGCCTCGCGCGGGTCGGGGTGGTAGGCCTGCTCCAGCAGCTCCGGGCCGTACTGGTTCACCAGCCCCGGCGTGAGGATGCCGGGCCAGCGGCGCACCCGGGCGTCCGGGTGGGCGGCGGCCAGCTGCTCGTACGGGCCGACGGCCGCGATCTCCCGGCCCCGGACGGCGACCGCGCCACCCGGCACGGGTGCGCGGCCACCGCCGGGAAGCAGCAGCTCCGCCGTGTGAAGTGTCAGCACTCGGACGTCAGTTGGCGTTCAGGAGCTTCAGCTCCGGGTGCGCCGTGCCACCCGCGATCGCCGTCGAGGAGATGTGGGAGACCACCCGGTCGTCGACCGGGTCGTTCGCCGGGTCGTCGTGGACGACGAGGTGTTCGTACGTCGTCGCGCGCTGCGCCGGGACGCGGTCCGCCTTGCGGATCAGGTCCATGATCTCCTGGCGGTTGGAGCGGTGCTTGGCACCGGCCGAGGAGACGACGTTCTCCTCCAGCATGATCGAGCCCAGGTCGTCCGCGCCGTAGTGCAGCGACAGCTGACCGGCCTCCTTGCCGACGGTCAGCCAGGAACCCTGGATGTGCGCGATGTTGTCGAGGAAGAGACGCCCGATCGCGATCATCCGCAGGTACTCGAAGATCGTGGCCTGTGTGCGGCCCTTGAGGTGGTTGTTCTCGGGCTGGTACGTGTACGGGATGAAGGCCCGGAAGCCTCCGGTCCGGTCCTGTACGTCGCGGATCATGGAGATGTGCTCGATGCGCTCGGCGTTGGTCTCGCCGGTGCCCATGAGCATCGTGGAGGTCGACTCGACGCCCAGGTTGTGCGCGGTCTCCATGATCTCCAGCCAGCGCTCGCCGGACTCCTTGAGCGGGGCGATCGCCTTGCGCGGCCGCTCGGGGAGCAGCTCGGCGCCGGCGCCCGCGAAGGAGTCGAGGCCCGCCGCGTGGATCCGCTGGATGGCCTCCTCGACGGACACCTTGGAGATCCGGGCCATGTGCTCGACCTCGGAGGCGCCCAGCGAGTGGATGACCAGCTGGGGGAACTCCTTCTTGATCGCCGCGAAGTGCTGCTCGTAGTACTCGACGCCGTAGTCGGGGTGGTGGCCGCCCTGGAACATGATCTGGGTGCCGCCGAGCTCGACGGTCTCCGCGCAGCGGCGCAGGATGTCGTCGAGGTCGCGGGTCCAGCCCTTGTCCGTGTCCTTGGGCGCCGCGTAGAAGGCGCAGAACCTGCACGCCGTCACACAGACGTTGGTGTAGTTGATGTTGCGCTCGATGATGTACGTCGCGATGTGCTCCGTGCCGGCGTACCGGCGGCGGCGCGCCGCGTCGGCCGCGGCGCCCAGCGCGTGCAGGGGCGCGGAGCGGTAGAGGTCGAGCGCCTCTTCGGGGGTGATCCGGCCACCCTCGGCGGCACGGTCCAGGACGGACTGGATGTCGGCCTTCTCGGTCACCGGGTGTCCCTTTCGGCGGGTCTGCGGACGGACCGAACCAGCCTACGCCAGGGGACCCGGTCGGCTTCCGGCCCCCTCACCGGGCCCGCTCCAGCGTGGCGCGCGGGTTGCCCGCACGGGCCTCGTCGGAGGTGTACTCCAGCTTCCCGCCGGCCCGCCGCAGCGTCACGGTGTGGGTGTCGCCGGTGCAGGAGTTGCCGGCCTTCTCGCTCGCGCTGCCCTGGGCGGTCAGCTCCTTCGCCGTCGCGCCGCGCAGGACGAGGTTGTCCTCGCAGGTGAGGTTGCCGAGCGCGTCGAACTGGTTGACCGTGCCGATCTTCTCGCCGGACCTGCCCGCCCTGATCTCCACGGTGAAGGTCCCGGCGGCGATCTCGCTGCCCAGGAGGCTGACCTTGAAGGGCCCCTTCCAGGTGCCGATGAACGCTTGCGGGACGGCGCCGGACGGTGTGGCCGCGGCGGATGCCTTCGGTGAGGACACCGGGCGCTCGCCGTCTGCCCTGTTCACGTCCTTGCCGCCCGGCAGCAGGTCGAAGAGGAAGGCGCCGCCGACCGTCACCGCCGCCAGCGCCCCGGCGACGGCGAGCGCGACCGTGCAGCTCAGCTTGCGGCGACCGGCGGTGACGGCGACCGACAGCCGGCCGTCCGGCGCGGTACGGGGCGTGGGCACCGCGTCGGCGGCGTACGGCCCCGGGAGCGGACCCGGCACCGGAACGGACATCGGGCCGGACATCGGGCCGGCCGGCTCGACCGGCGGCCCGAACACCCCGACCGCCGGACTGCTGAACGGAACCGGCCCCGACGCCACCGGGTCCCCCGCCACCGGCTCCAGGTCGAGAAGCGCCACCGCCGCCCGGCTGACCTCCTCCACCAGCGCGCCGGGCAACCAGCCGCCGGCGACCAGCGCCGCCGCGCCCTGGGGCGCGAGGCGCCGGACGATCTCCTCCGGAGCCGGGCGCGCGCCGGGGTCCTTGGCGAGGCAGGCCCCGACCAGCTCGCGCAGCTCGCCGCCGAGCGCCCCGAGTTCGGGCTCCTCATGGACGACCTTGTAGAGGAGGGCGGCCGACGAGTCGCCGGGGAAGGGCGCGGCCCCGGTCGCCGCGTACGCGAGCACGGCCCCGAGCGAGAAGACGTCGGCCGCGCCGCTCGCGGCGCCGCCGAGGATCTGCTCGGGCGACATGTAGCCGGGCGAGCCGACGGAGACGCCGGTGGTGGTGAGGGAGGCGGTCCCTTCGGTGGCCCGCGCGATGCCGAAGTCGATCAGCCGGGGGCCGTCGAGGGTCAGCAGGACGTTGGACGGTTTCACATCGCGGTGGACGAGTCCCAGGGCGTGGACGGCCGTGAGCGCCTCGGCGAGCCCCGCGCCGAGGGCCCGTACCGAGCGCTCCGGCAGGGCTCCGTGCCCGGCGACGGCCTGGCTCAGCGGGGGTCCGGCGACATAGGCGGTGGCGACCCAGGGCACGGGCGCGTCCGGGTCGGCGTCCAGGACCGGCGCCGTCCAGGCGCCGCCCACCCGCCTGGCCGCCTCGACCTCGCGGCGGAACCGGGCGCGGAACTGCTCGTCGAGCGCGAAGTGCGGATGGACGACCTTGACGGCGACGGTCCGGCCGCCCTCGCTGCGGGCGAGATACACCCGCCCCATGCCGCCCGCCCCGAGCCTGCCCAGGAGGCGGTAGGCGCCGATGGTCCGCGGTTCGCCGGCTTCGAGCGGCTGCATTGGTTCTCCCCCTCGGACCCCCGGGTGCGCGTCCGTCCTTGTCGCAGCGTAGAGCCCGCGTGGGCCGGATCACTGCGATTGCCCCCGACACCGGGTCAACCGATCGGGCCGCGCGTCACTCTTCCGTTCCGTAATCGCACCTCTTGTGCCGGATCCCCACTCGGAGTTACGCCATGAACCGCCTGCCAAAGGCCCTCGTAGCCGCCGTCGCTCTCGGCTCTCTCACGCTGGTCGCGGGCTGCTCCGGGGAGGGCGACCCGGTCTCCTTCGACGGCCCCAGCCCGTCCGCGCCCGCTTCCGGCCCGGCGCGGACGCCGGGCAAGGCGCCCGCGGGCCAGGACCGGCCGGCGGTGAAGACGCTGATGCCGACGGGCCCCAAGGCCGAGTTCCGGACGCAGAACACCATCGACGACGGCACGAAGATCGGCGTGACGACCCTGGAGGGGAAGAAGTCCGGCTTCACGGGCAAGGTCTGGGTGTGGGCACCCCCGCAGTACTTCGATCCGAAGTACGCGAGCAGTGGCTTTCCGGTGCTGATCGCGCTTCCGGGCGGCAACGGGTATCCCAACAACTATTGGATGGGTACCGACTTGAAGCTGCAGAGCAGCATCAGCCAGTGGTCGCGGGAGGGAAAGAGCCTTCCGTTCATCGTCGTGATGCCCGTGCTCAACCCTGACGCCAAGCACTACTACGACGGCAGTGATATTCCGGGACAGCCGAAAATGGGCACCTGGATGACCGAGGACGTCCCCGATTTCGTGAAGGCCAATTTCCGGACGTTCGAGTCGCGGGACGGCTGGGCGTTCATGGGCTCTTCCTCGGGCGGCTTCGTCGGTCTGAAGTCCGTACTGAAGCACCCGGACAAGTTCAAGGCCGTGATCGCCTCGGGCCCCGACACCGTGCCGGATTCCCCGCTCTGGGCGGGTCATGAGCAGGAGAAGCAGGCGAACAACCCGGAGAAGCTCGCCAAGGCCCTTGCCGCAGGCCCCGCGGGCAAGGGCGGGGAGAAGGACAAGGAGGTCTATCTGGCTTTCCAGATCGGCAGCAAGGAGTCCGGTCTCGGCAGCCTGAAGGCGTTCATCAACAACTACGGCAAGGGCCCGGTGAAGACCCGTCTCCAGGTCATCCAGGACGGGCGGCACAACGCCAAGACGTATGTGCGCGGCATGGGCGACGGCTCGATCCAGTGGATCAGCGAGCACATGCAGGCCCCGATCCCGGCGCCCTGAGGCCTGCCCGCCTCCTCACCCCCGCCCGTCGCGCGGCGCCTGCTCGGCGGCGAGGAGCTCGACCCGTACGTCCGCCGGATAGCCGGTCGTCGGCCCCGTCCGGCGGGCGAACTCCCGTACGCCCGCGAGCTGCTCGGGGCCGAAGCGGAAGTCCAGCGTTGTGAAGTAGCGCTCCAGGAGCTCGGCGTCGAAGGCCTCCCAGCGGGCGGCCTGCTTGGAGACCTTGGAGACCTCCTCCAGGGAGAGGTCCCGCGAGGCGAGGAAGGCCGCGTGGGCCTTCCGTACGACGTCGGGCTCCCGGGCCAGGTAGTCCTTGCGGGCCGCCCAGACGGCGAAGACGAACGGCAGCCCCGTCCAGTCCTTCCACATCAGCCCCAGGTCATGGACCTGCAGACCGAGCCGCGGCGCGTCGTGCAGCGAGGCGCGCAGGGCCGCGTCCCCGATCAGTACGGCCGCCTCGGCCTCCTGCATCATCACGCCGAGGTCCGGCGGGCAGGTGTAGTAGTCGGGCACGACGCCGTACCGCTCGGCGAGCAGCAGCTGCGCGAGCCGTACGGACGTGCGCGAGGTGGATCCGAGGGCGACACGGGCCCCGTCCAGGTCCTCCAGCGGCCGCTGGGAGACGATCACGCAGGACATGACCGGGCCGTCGCAGCCGACGGCGATGTCGGGGAAGGCGACGAGATCGTCGGCGTTGCGCAGGTACTCGACCAGGGTGACCGGTCCGATGTCGAGATCGCCGCGGATCAGCCGCTCGCTGAGCTTCTCCGGGGAGTCCTTGGTCAGCTCCACGTCGAGGAGCGTCCCGGTGCGTGCGAGGCCCCAGTAGAGGGGCAGGCAGTTCAGGAACTGGATGTGGCCGACGCGGGGCCGGCTCGGACGATCGCCGGGCGTGAAAGAAGTGTCCACATCGCGAGGCTAGTCCCGTCTCGATGGGTGGACCTCCCCGGGGCCGCCGAGGAGTCCGTCCGTCAGCACATCAGAGGCACGTCAAACGTGTGAGTGACGTGATCTTTCCCTCTAGTGCGTCCCACATCCTGCGTGCTACGCTCATCGCAAGTTGCAGTTTGGTTTCCCTTGCAGTACAGAGCCTGCGGAGCATGTAACCCGCAGGCTTTTGTAGTTTTCAGACTTGTTTGCAGGTTCTGGAGCAGGGCAACCCTTTGGCCCAAGGAGGGCTTATGGCTACCGGAACCGTCAAGTGGTTCAACGCTGAAAAGGGCTTCGGCTTCATCGCCCAGGACGGCGGCGGCCCGGATGTCTTCGTCCACTACTCCGCGATCAACGCGTCCGGGTTCCGCTCCCTCGAGGAGAACCAGGTCGTGAACTTCGACGTCACGCAGGGCCCGAAGGGTCCGCAGGCGGAGAACGTCACCCCGGCCTAAGTTGCCCGGGTCGGCGATCGCGCACGGCTGAGAGCAGTACCCAAGGAGCCCCCTCCGTACGTGTACGGAATGGGGCTCCTGCCTTTTTTCCGGACCGGGAAAGGCGCCTAGGTCGTGTAGAGCTTCTCGATCTCGGCCGCGTACCGGTCCAGGACCGCCCGGCGGCGGACCTTCAGGGTCGGGGTGAGCACCCCGTTCCCGACGGTGAAGTCCTCGTCCAGGACCGTGTACGCGCGGATCCTGGCCGGCCGGGAGACCTGGGCGTTCGCCGCGTCCACCGCCTCCCGCACCAGGTCGCGGACCGTCGCCGGGTCCTTGTCCCGGACCTCGTCCGCGTCCAGCGTGATGAGGGCCACGGGGTAGGGCCGGCGGTCGCCGACCATCACCGCGTGGGAGACGACCGGGGACCGCTCGATGGCGAGCTCCACGTGCGAGGGCGTGAGGTTCTTGCCGGAGGACGTGATGATCAGGTCCTTCTTGCGGCCGGTGATCGTGAGGTAGCCGTCCGGGTCCAGCGCGCCGAGGTCCCCGGTGTGCAGCCACCCGTCGGGGTCGATCGCCTCAGCGGTGGCGGCCGGGTCGTTGTGGTAGCCGGGAAGGACCATCGGCCCGCGCGCCAGCACCTCGCCGTCCTCGGCGATGCGCACCTCGCATCCGGTGACCGGCCGGCCCACGGTGCCGTAGCGCACGGCGCCCGGGTGGTTGAGCGAGATCACCCCGCCGGACTCGGTCATGCCGTACCCCTCGAAGACCCCGATGCCGCAGGCCCGCAGGAAGTCCAGGGTCGCGGGTGCGATGGGCGCGGCGCCGGTGAGGGCCCACCGCAGGCGCCCGCCGAACGCCGCCCTGACCAGGCCGTAGAGCTGCTGGTCGGCCTTCCCGTACGCGCCCCGCAGCTCGTCCGGCAGCCTGCCCTCGGCGGCGAGGACACCGATCCGTACGGCCTCCTCCACGCTCTCCCGGCCGCCCTCCCGGGCCTCCGCCAGCGACAGCACGGCGCTGTGCACCTTCTCGAACAGCCGGGGCACGGACGGCAGGTGGGTGGGGCTCGCCTCGGCGAGCTCTCCGACGACGTCCTCGACGCGCCCGCCGAAGTAGCTGAGCTCGCCGCCCTGGAGAAGGGTCGTGTACTCGACGAGCTGGGCGAGCAGGTGCGCGAGCGGGAGGTAGAGATAGGTCCGGTCGCCAGGTCCGCCCTCGATGAGGGGGAGGGTGGCGTCCTGCACGGCCCCGATGTTCCCGTGGGTCAGCCGGCAGCCCTTGGGCGGGCCGGTGGTGCCGGAGGTGTAGACGAGGGCGGAGTCGTCGGCGGGCCGGACGGCCCCGGCCCGGGCGAGGAGCGCCTCCAGGGGCACCTCCTGCGGCAGCGCACGCAGGTCCCCTTCCATGAGCACCACGTGCCGCAGCGCCGGGAGCCCTCCGCGCAGCCGCTCCACCCGTTCCGCCTGGGCTCCGTTCTCCGCGATCAGCACCGAGGTGCCGGAGTCGGCGAGCACCCAGGCCACCTCCTCGTCGCCCGCCGTGGGATAGACGGGTACGACCACCGCCCCCGCCGCCAGCGCCGCGAAGTGGGCGTACGTCCACTCCAGCCTGGTCTCCGCGAGGATCGCCACCCGGTCCCCGGGGCCGACCCCGAGACCCATCAGGCCCCTTCCGATCTCGCGTACGGCAGCCCGCAGCTGGGCGTACGAGACGCTCGCCCCCGCGGACCGGAGCGCGGGCAGGTCCCCGTACCGCTCCCCCGCCCACTCGGTGAACACCGCAAGCGTCTGAGGTCGCCCGTGCAGTCCTTGTCCCGTCATGCACCCGACGGTAGGGACGCATCCGGTCCCGGCGGGATGACGGAAAACGTCACCCCCGCTGACCCCGCCGCTCAACCCCGCTACCGTCGTTGACCATGGCCAAGCGGACGATCACCGTGCACCATGTGCGGGCCCTGCTGCGCGGCGCCCGCCGGCACGGCCTCGACACCGCGCCTCTCCTGCAGGCCGCCGGGATCCCGCCGCTGCTGCTCGGGGACGACCGGGCGCGCGTCACACCGGACCAGTTCGCGCTGCTCTTCCGGGCGCTGTACCGGGCGACGGACGACGAGTTCCTGGGCCTCGGCTCCGCCCGCAGCCGCCCGGGGACGTTCGCCATGATGTGCTACGCCTCGCTGGGCTGCCGCGACCTGGGCGGCGCCATCGAGCGGGGCACCACCTTCTACGGACTCTTCCCCGGCGGGCCCGACCTGCGGCTCGAACCGGGCGCCACCGAGGCGGTGTTCACCGTCCGGAACAACCTCGAGGGCGACGAGGACCGCTTCCTGACCGAGTGCCTGGTCATCATCTGGCACCGCCTGTGCAGCTGGCTCATCGGCCGCCGCATCCCGCTGCTGCGCGCCGGGTTCGGTTACCCCCCGCCGCCCCACAAGGACGCGTACGAGGAGCTGTTCGGCTGTCCCGTGCACTTCGGCGCCCCGGTCACCGGGGTCGCCTTCGACGCGCACTGGCTGGCCGCGCCCCTCGTGCGCGACGAGGACGATCTGACCCTGATGCTGCGCCGCTCGCCCTTCGAGCTGTTGAGCCGGCGCGCGTACGGCACGACCGTCGGCGAACAGGTCCACCGCGCCCTCGCCCGGGCGCTCCAGTCCTCGCCCCGGCTTCCCTCGCTCGGCGAGCTGGCGGTACGACTGGCGGTCAGCCCGGCGACCCTGCGCCGCCGGCTCCAGGAGGAGGGGACCTCCTATCAGCGGCTGAAGGACGCGGTCCGGCGCGACGCCGCCATCGCGGGGCTCGCCGAGGGGCACGAGCCGATCGCGGCGATCGCCGCGCGGCTCGGGTTCTCGGAGGACACGTCGTTCCACCGGGCGTTCCGGCGCTGGACGGGGACGACCCCCGGCGCGTACCGGGACCGGTGAGCACGGTCGGTGTCACCCTGCCGGTGAAGCGGGGGCCCGCGCCGCCGGTGAGGCGCGGTCGGTGAAGCGCGGTCAGTGAAGCTGAGCTTCCCGGTCAGCTCCGTACCTACTGGTCAGTCACTACGGTCTCCCCAACTGCCCACCCCCACCACAGCATTGGGAGCCGCAATGCGTGTACGCACCGGAGTGCTGGCCTGCCTGGCCGCGCTCACCCTCTCGGCAGCCACCCCCGCCGCAGCGCAGGAGGCCACCACCACCGACACCACCCGCCCCGGCGACCTCGTCGGCGTCCAGGACTCCTCCTTCCACCCGCTCCCCGGCCAGCCCACCCTCACGAAGGCATGGAAGATCCACTACCGCTCGACCACCGCGTCCGGCGCCCCCAACGTCGTCTCCGGCACGGTGATCGTTCCCCAGGACGGCCGCACGGGACCCCGCCCGCTCATCACCTACGCCGTCGGCACGGTCGGCCTCGGCGACTCCTGCGCCCCCAGCAACGGCTTTCCGACCGGGACCACCATGGAGGCCAATCTCATCCAGCAGCTCACCTGGCGCGGCTGGGCCGTCGTCGTCACCGACTACGAAGGCCTCGGCACCCCCGGCGAGCACACCTACACCGCCGGTCGCGCGGCCGGACACTCCGTCCTCGACGCCGCCCGCGCCGCGCTCCGCCTCCCCCAGGCCGGACTGACCGCGTCCTCCCCCGTCGGGATCATGGGCTACTCCCAGGGCGGCCAGGCCTCCAGCTGGGCCGCCGAGCTGCACGACTCGTACGCCCCCGAGCTCAACGTGAAGGGCACGGCCACCGGCGGCGTCCCCGCCCAGCTCGACAGGCTGGCCCCGGTACACGACGGCTCGTACGGCTCCGGCCTGCTCTTCATGGCCGCCGCCGGACAGGACGCGGCCTTCCCCGAGCTCAAGCTCGACTCCTATCTGAACGCCGCCGGCAAGGCCCTCGTGGGCTTCTTCCGGAACAACTGTGTCGCCATCGACACGGCCGTCGGCTCGTTCAAGAAGATCTCCGACCTGACGGTCAGGAACCCGCTCACCACCCCCGAGTGGCAGAAGCGGCTGCACGAGTCGGACCTCGGGACACACGCGCCGGACCACCCGGTGTACCTCTACCACGCACTCGGTGACGAGCTGATCCCGTACGCGCTGGGCGACCAGCTCCGCAAGGACTGGTGCGCCCGCGGCGCGAACGTGAAGTGGCGGGCCATCCTGCTCGGCGAACACATCTCCGGGGTCATCACGGAGGCCACGGCGGCGCAGAACTGGCTGGCCGACCGCTTCGCGGGCCGCCCGGCGGACGGTACCTGCTAGCCCCGGCCGCCACGTGCCCGCGCTGCCGGTACCCGGCCGTGCGGGCCGCTCCGGATTTCAGCCCATGGCGGCCTTGACGTGATCGATCACGGTCCGCATGTCGCCCGTCGGGGAGAAGTCGACGTACTCGCAGTCCTCCAGGGCCTCGGGAACGTGTCCGGGCGGCCAGTAGAAGGCCTGCCCCGCCTCGTACACCTCGTCGCCCGTGGCGGTCCTCATCTTCAGCCGCCCCTTGAACAGATAGCCCCAGTGCGGGCACTGGCAACGGTCGTCCGGCAACCCCTTCACGGCCGGTCCCATGTCCGTGCCCTTGGGGAACCGCACGAAGGCGACGGTGAGGTCTCCACCGAGCTCCTTCATGCGCAGCTCCACACCGCCACCCTCGATCTCGACGGGCGTGTCGTTCCGTGTCGTCGCCGTCATGCTTCCTCCTCGTCCCCCGTCGGCCCCCTTCCAGCTTGGGGCGTACACCTGCGCGGTGCGACACGGGCGCCGTAGGCTTGAACACATGACCGAACGCAAACCCCCCGGCGTCAGCTTCGAGTCATTCGTGGACAAGCAGATCCGCGAGGCCGAGGCGCGCGGCGAGTTCCAGCGCCTGGCGGGCTTCGGAAAGCCGCTCTCCGACGACACCGCCCCGTACGACGAACTCTGGTGGATCAAGGGGAAGTTGCACAGTGAGGGCGTCTCGGTCCTGCCGCCCGCGCTCGCGTTGCGCAAGGAGGCCGAGGACGCCCGGGAGGCGGTCGCGAAGGCCGCGACCGAGGCGGCCGTACGACGCATCCTCGACGGGGTCAACGAGAAGATCACCGCCGCGATCCACCGCCCGCCGCCGGGCCCACCGCTGAATCTCCAGCCGTTCGACGTGGACGCGGCGGTCGACGCGTGGCGCGCGGCGCGGGATCTGTAGCCGCCCCCTCACTCTTCGTAACATGCCCGGTGGTACACGTCCCACCACACCGGAGGAATGGCGCATGAAGACCGCAGACCTGCTGACAGACGCGTTCGGACGCATCCAGGAGGCCGTCCACGGCGCGGTCGAGGGGCTGCCCCCGGAGGATCTGGCCGCCCGGATCGACGACGAGGCGAACTCCATCGCCTGGCTCGTCTGGCACCTGACCCGCATTCAGGACGACCATGTGGCCGGCGTCGCGGACCTCGACCAGGTCTGGCTGGCCCAGGACTGGGCGGCCCGCTTCGACCTGCCGTTCGCGAAGAAGGCGACCGGATACGGCCACAGCAGCAAGCAGGTCGGCGAGGTCCGGGCCACCGAGGAACTCCTGCTCGGCTACTACGACGCCGTCCACGAGCAGACCCTCGCGTACGTCGGCGGGCTCACGGACAAGGCCCTGGGCCGGGTCGTGGACGACGCGTGGGACCCGCCGGTCACCCTGGGCGTCCGCCTGGTCAGCGTGATCGCGGAGGACAACCAGCACGCGGGCCAGGCGGCCTTCGTCAGGGGAATCCTGGAACGCCGCTAACCCTCGCCTCATCACCGACCCGGAAGACGCATCTACACCGAGCGCTATGGGATCACCCGGGCAAAGGCACTCACGCCACAGGAGTCCCTGGCGTGGGTCGAGAAGATGCTGGGAGAGCCATGGAGACCACCGGAACTCGCCTGGTTCAAAAGCAGTCACAGCAGCTCCGAATGGGGCAACTGCCTCGAAGTCGCCTACGACTGGCACCAAGCTACAGCGACGGCGAAGGCGGCAACTGCGTCGAGGTCGCCACCCACCCCACCGCCGTCCACGTCCGGGACTCCAAGAACGTCGACGGCCCCGTGCTCACCCCCACGCCCTCCACCTGGGCCACCTTCACCAAGGCCCCGCCCAGCCAGTCGTGCCGAACGGGACCGTTGGTTCTGGACACGGAAGGGCGGCTCCGGACTCGCGTCCGGAGCCGCCCAGTGAGCCGGCCTCAGCCCTTAGAGCAGACCGCCGGTGAGAAGCCCGGTCAGGATGCCGCCTTCATTCGACGAGTCGGCACTGGCCGAACTGGCGGCGGAGCCGCTGCCGCAGACCTGCGACACGGCCGCGGCCTGCGCCGGGCCGGTGCCGAGGACCGTGATGTTGAGGTGCGAGAGGTTGATGAGGCCGGATGAATCGTTGCTGATATCCACCCGCTGGTCGCACTCGAGGCCGTTGCCGCCCCCGGTCTTGTGGCCGTTGGTGGCAGAGGCAACGGAGGCCCCGAACATGGTGACAGTCCCGACCATGGCAGCCACGAGAACCGCCTTGCGAAGCTTGTGCACTACATCTCCACTTCCGTCTGAGTCGACGTGATCCGTTGTCGAGCGATTCGTGCGGATGTGGACGCTAGGCGCGATTTGTGCCCTTCACCCTGCAACACGCCGAGTCGCTCACGGCAACCCCGACATCATCACCCGTGTGCCTCAGCCCACGGCGGCCGAACTGGGTACGCCCGCGTGGGACCCACCGCCGGGCGAACCCCCCGGGGGGGACCCCTACGCGTCCGGGTTCTGACCCTCCGCCGTCGTCTTGATCCGGTCGATCTGGAGCTTGGCGAGCGACTGGTAGTCCGGCTCCTCCTTGAGGTCGCTGCCCGTCACCCGGACGACTGCCGCGCCTATGCGCATCAGCACCTCGGTGTCGTCCGCGCCCTTGAACGCCTGCGTCTCGTCGGCGCCCGCGTCCACCTCCAGCTCCTTCAGCGAGCTGCCGGCGTCGTCGCGCTCCTCGACCACCAGGCTCTTCATGGCCGCCGACGCGTCCTCCGGGGTGTGGAAGCTGTAGATGATGAACTCCACCTCCCCCTCGCCGCCCTCGGGATCGATGTCCGTCCCGCCCACGGACGACAGTCCTCCGCAGTTCGACTCGGTGTGGCTCTCGCAGGCGTCGAGGGCCTCCTCGCCGACCTCTACCTTGACGTCGCTGCCCTCCCAGCCCTTGGGCGTGCCGGCCTTGCTGACCAGAGCCGTACGCACCTGGTCCGGCGCCAGGACGATCGGATCTCCGGCCCCGCACGCCGTGAGCGTCGTCAGCGCCGCCACGAGCGCCGAGCCCGCCGCCATCCCCCGTACTGCCTTGAACACCCTCAACACCTCGTAGTCGTAGATCCGTTTGGCGTGGACACTTAAGCCCATGCGGCCCGGGACTGCCAACTGAGGTCCAGAAAGGGGACGTTCAACAGCGTTCAAGAGGGTCCCGGCTCAGCGGGGGGACCAGCGCTTCCCGTCCATGAGGTTGCCCAGTCCCGCCCAGGCGAAGTTCATGAGGGTCGCGGCCGCCTCCTTGGCGGTCATGCCCGGCGTCTCGTTCGCCCATCCGGCCAGCGACTCCGCCGCCCCCACCAGCGCCTGGGCGAGGCCGGCAACATCGCGGTCGGCCAGGTCGGGCGCGCGGTCGGTGCGGTGGTGGGTCTCCTTGGCCGCCGCCCCGATCAGTACGGTCACGAACGCCACGACCTCGTCGCGCATCACCATGACCTCGGTGGTGAACGGCTCGCCGTGGGTGCGTGCCTGACGGTGCAGTACCGCCCATCCGTCCGGGTTCTCCGCCGTGTGCCGGAAGAAGGCCGCGAGCCCGGCCCACAGCTGCCGGTCGGCGGGGAGGCCGGGCTCGACGGCCCCGCGCACCGCGTCGAGGAGCGCGGCGGCCTCCCGGCGGATGCACGCGGTGAAGAGGTCCTCCTTGGAGTTCAGGTAGAGATAGACCAGCGGCTTTGAGACTCCGGCCAGTTCGGCGATCTCGTCCATCGACGCGGCCCGGTACCCCCGCTGTCCGAACGTCTGCACGGCGGCGTCCACCATCTGCCGCTCGCGGACCTCGCGCGGCATCCGCTTGGCCTTCGTCGCACTCACCTGGACTTCCCTCCACCCCCCGCAGTCCTGCTCTGCGGCCGGCGCCAGCCTACGGCGCCCCCCGCACGACTGTGCCCCCTGCCCGGCGGGGCAGGGGGCACATCCACTCACGTCGTTCAGGCGGTGGCCGGAACCTTCACGGCGCTCTCGGTGTCCCGGGCGTCGTACTCGTCAACGGGCGACGAGGAAGCGGCGTTGTACGCGTCGAGGTCGAGGATCTTCTCGCGCGCGGCGACAACGACCGGAACCAGCGCCTGGCCGGCGACGTTCGTGGCCGTGCGCATCATGTCGAGGATCGGGTCGATCGCCATCAGCAGACCCACGCCCTCCAGCGGGAGGCCCAGAGTGGAGAGGGTCAGGGTCAGCATGACGGTCGCGCCGGTCAGACCGGCGGTGGCCGCCGAGCCGACGACGGAGACGAAGGCGATCAGCAGGTAGTCGCCGATGCCGAGCTGAACGTCGAAGATCTGGGCGATGAAGATCGCGGCGAGTGCCGGGTAGATCGCGGCGCAGCCGTCCATCTTGGTCGTGGCGCCGAAGGGCACCGCGAAGCTCGTGTACTCCTTCGGGACGCCGAGGCGCTCGGTGACCTTGACGGTGACCGGCATGGTGCCGACGGAGGAGCGGGAGACGAAGGCCAGCTGGATGGCGGGCCAGGCGCCCTTGAAGAACTGGATCGGGTTGACCTTGGCGACCGTCGCCAGCAGCAGCGGGTAGACGCCGAACAGGACGAGCGCGCAGCCGATGTAGACGTCGGCGGTGAAGGTCGCGTACTTGCCGATGAGGTCCCAGCCGTAGTCGGCGATGGCGTAGCCGATGAGGCCGACGGTGCCGAGCGGCGCGAGCCGGATGACCCACCACAGGGCCTTCTGGAGCAGCTCCAGGACGGACTCGCTGAGGGTGAGGATGGGCTTGGCCTTCTCACCGAGCTTCAGCGCGGCGATGCCGGCGACGGCGGCCATGAAGACGATCTGCAGGACGTTCAGCTCGGTGAAGGGCGTGATGACGTCCGTCGGGATGATGCCGGTGAGGAAGTCGATCCAGGTGCCCTCGTGCTTGGGCAGCTTGCCGTCCTTGGGCGTGAGGCCGGTTCCGGCACCCGGGTCGGTGAGCAGTCCGATGACGATGCCGATGGCGACCGCGATCAGCGACGTGATCATGAACCAGAGCAGGGTCCGGGTGGCCAGCCGGGCGGCGTTGTTGACCTTCCGCAGGTTGGTGATCGACACCAGGATCGCGAAGAAGACGAGCGGCGCGACGGCCAGCTTCAGCAGCTGGACGAAGATCGAGCCGATCTGCTCGAGGGTGTCCTTGAGCCAGGCGACATCCTGGCTGCGGGTGACCCAGCCGAGCAGCACACCGAGCACGAGACCGGCGACGATCTGAACCCAGAATGGGATCTTCGATATGCGGAAACCGGAGCCGGACGGCGCTCCGGTGGTGGCGGACGCGGAGTTCGCGGACACGAACACACTCCATGGGTGCGTATCGGAAAAAGGGGGACGAGATGCGGCGCCCGCGCGCTCAAGGGCGACGCCGCTGCATGATGCCGGGTCAGACAGCGCGGCAACAGACCGCGGACATACAGCGGCACAGATCGACATGCAGGCGCGCCACGAGCGGGATGCTCACGGCTTCGGGGCGGCGCACTGCTGTCTTCATGTCGACACGTTAACACTTGAACTTTGAGATGCTCAAAGCACTTCTTTGGGCAAGGGCCCTGGAACGCCGAAACCCCGGCGCGGTGGCCGGGGTTGGGTGCGGGCGTTCGAGCGGTGTGAGGAACCTTACGCCGCGTCTTCCTGGGACCTGCTGGCCTCCAGGCGCGTCTTCGCGTGGTCGACCTTGGCGGCGATCTGCGCCGACATGGCGTCCCGCTGCTTGCGCAGCAGGACGAAGCTGAGCGGTGCGGAGATCACGACGGAGAGGACCAGGACCCACAGCAGGTTGGAGTCGCCGAGGCCCCGCGGCACCACACCGAGGTAGACCAGACCCCACAGCGCGAAGAAGCAGCCGGCGAACACGCCGATGCGCAGGAGGGTGTACCGGAGCGTTGCGGCGCTCGTCCCGTTCTCGGACACGACGGCCCCTTTCTCTTCACTGGGTTGCCCGTCCAGTGAAGCACGGGACAAATGGATCAATTCAGGGGGCTCCGCCCCGCACCTCAGTACAGCGGCAGCAGCATGGTGATGTCGTCGCGGTCGTCGCCCTCGGCGACCCGGATGGCGCCGGGCACCCGGCCGACCTCCTTGTAGCCGCAGGCGGCGTAGAAGGCGTCGGCACCGGTGCCGCCCCGGCAGGTCAGCCGGATCGCGTCGATGCCGTCGAAGCCGCGGGCCGCCGCCTCGGCCGCGGCCATCAGATCGCGGCCGTACCCCTTGCCCTGGTGACGCGGGTGGACCATGACCGTGTAGAGCCAGACCCAGTGCTTCATCAGGCGGTGGGTGTTGTGCGTGAAGAACGCCGTGGCGGCCACGGCGCCCTCCTCGTCGTACCCGACCAGCAGCCGGGTGCGGCCGTCCGCCATGGCGGAGAGGTGCTTGACCCACTCGGGCCGGACGTCCTCGGCGGTGACGGACGGCACGAATCCCACGGCGCCGCCGGCGTTGGAGACGTCGGTCCACAGGGCGACGACACCGTCGGCCAGAGCGCGGTCGGCCGACGGGTCGAGGCGGAAGGTCAGCGGCATGGTGGTGCTCCGCCTCAGATCCGCATGGGCTGGGGCGACTCGCGCAGCCCCGCGTCCGGACCCGGGTACTCGCGGATGATCTCGTAGCGGGTGTTGCGCTCGACGGGGCGGAAGCCGGCCTCACGGATCAGGTCCAGGAGGTCGTCACGGGTCAGCTTGTTGGGCGTGCCGTAGTTGTCCGCGTCGTGCGTGATCTTGTACTCGACGACCGAACCGTCCATGTCGTCGGCGCCGTGCTGGAGCGCGAGCTGCGCGGTCTGCACGCCGTGCATCACCCAGAAGACCTTCACGTGCGGGACGTTGTCGAAGAGCAGCCGGGAGACGGCGAAGGTCTTCAGCGCCTCGGCGCCGGTCGCCATCGTGGTGCGCGCCTGGAGCCGGTTGCGGACCTTGCCGTCCTTCATGTCCACGAAGTCGTGCTGGTAGCGCAGCGGGATGAAGACCTGGAACCCGCCGGTCTCGTCCTGCAGTTCACGCAGCCGCAGCACGTGGTCGACGCGGTGCCGGGGCTCCTCGATGTGCCCGTACAGCATCGTGGAAGGGGTCTTGAGGCCCTTCTCGTGCGCCAGCCGGTGAATGCGCGACCAGTCTTCCCAGTGGGTGCGGTGGTCGACGATGTGCTGCCGGACCTCCCAGTCGAAGATCTCGGCGCCGCCGCCGGTGAGCGACTCCAGACCGGCTTCGATCAGCTCGTCGAGGATGTCCGAGGCGGACATGCCGGAGATCGTCTCGAAGTGGTGGATCTCGGTGGCGGTGAAGGCCTTGAGCGAGACGTTCGGCAGGGCCTTCTTCAGCTCGGAGAGGGACCGCGGGTAGTAGCGCCAGGGCAGGTTGGGGTGGAGCCCGTTGACGATGTGCAGCTCGGTGAGGTTCTCGCCCTCCATCGCCTTGGCGAGGCGGACGGCCTCCTCGATGCGCATCGTGTACGCGTCCTTCTCGCCCGGCTTGCGCTGGAACGAGCAGTACGCGCACGACGCGGTGCACACATTGGTCATGTTGAGGTGGCGGTTGACGTTGAAGTGGACGACGTCGCCGTTCTTCCGCGTGCGCACCTCGTGGGCGAGGCCACCGAGCCAGGCCAGGTCGTCCGACTCGTAGAGGGCGATGCCGTCCTCACGCGTCAGCCGCTCGCCGGAGCGGACCTTCTCCTCCAGCTCGCGCTTGAGCCCAGCGTCCATGTACCGGTCGCCTCCTCTATATGTCCTGCAACCCTGACCAACCGTACTCCCCCACTTTTCGGGCGCGAGGGGCCCCCATGCGCCCCGCGCGCTAGCCCTCTTCGGGCAGCTCGCCGACCCTGTTCTCCCACTTGGTGGAGAGCACGATCGTCGTGCGCGTGCGGGAGACGCCCTTGGTTCCGCTGAGCCGGCGGATCGTCTTCTCCAGGCCGTCGACGTCGCTGGCGCGCACCTTGAGCATGAAGGAGTCGTCACCCGCGATGAACCAGCAGTCCTCGATCTCGGCGAGGTCCTTGAGCCGGCGTGCCACGTCCTCGTGGTCGGCGGCGTCGGAGAGCGAGATGCCGATCAGCGCGGTGACACCGAGTCCGAGCGAGGCCGCGTCGACGGTGGCGCGGTAGCCGGTGATGACCCCGGCGGCCTCCAGCCGGTTGATGCGGTCGGTGACGGAGGGCCCGGAGAGCCCGACGAGCCGGCCGAGCTCGGCGTACGAGGCCCTGCCGTTCTCCCGCAGAGCCTGGATGAGCTGCCTGTCCACGGCGTCCATATGCCTGAAGCCTTCCATTATCCAGCGATACCGCGAGTCTAAGTGCAGAAACTAAGGCATGCAGGGCTAACACCCTGTGAATCTTTTACGTGATCAACGGCGATCTCAGGAATGATCGCCCAGAGAGCCCAGCTCTCCCTCCCAGCGGCGGTACAGCCCGTGCGGCACCCCGGCCGCGTCCAGCACCCGTCCGGCGACGAAGTCCACCAGGTCCTGGATGTGCCTCGCCCCCGCGTAGAAGGCCGGGGAGGCGGGCAGGACCACCGCGCCCGCCTCGTCCAGTGCCACCAGCTGCTTGAGCGTCTGACCGTTCAGCGGTGTCTCCCGCACCGCGACCACCAGGGGCCGCCGCTCCTTGAGCGTCACGCTCGCCGCCCGCTGGAGCAGATCCTTGGACAGCCCGAGCGCCACACCGGCCACGCACGCCGTCGACGCCGGCACGATGAGCATCCCCTTCACGGGGTACGACCCCGAGGACGGTCCGGCGGCCAGATCCCCCGCCGCCCAGTACCGCACCCCCTCGACGTCCGGCCGGAAGGTGTCCGGCTTCCCGTCGGCTCCACGGGCCAGCCAGGCCCGAAGGTCGTCCCGCCAGTGCGCGTCGCGAAAGGCGATGCCGGTCTCGTCGAGCAGGGTGAGCCGCGAGGCCCGGCTCACGACGAGATCCACGCTCTCCCCCGCGTCGAGCAGCCCCCGCAACACGGCGGCGGCGTACGGGGTTCCTGACGCCCCGGACACCCCGACGACCCAGGGACGACGCTGTTCTTCTACCGGCTCCACGCCGCTGAGCCTATCCGGCGGGGCTAGACGGTGAGGCCGCGCACCAGGAGGTCCAGCAGGGCGCAGATGAAGAGGGAGATGCCGATGAAGCCGTTCGTCGTGAAGAAGGCGCGGTTCAGGCGGGACAGGTCGTGGGGCGTGACGACGTTGTGTTCGTAGACGAACGCCGCCGCCACGATCACCAGGCCGGTCCAGAAGAAGACACCCGCGTCCGTCGCCACCGCGTACCAGGTCAGCAGGCCGGTGGTCACGACCGCCGACGCCCGGGCGCCGTACAGCGCCGCCGGGATGCCGAAGCGGGCCGGGACCGACATCACGCCGTGGGCGCGGTCGGCCTCCACGTCCTGGCAGGCGAAGATCAGGTCGAAGCCACCGATCCAGATGCCGACGGCGAGACCGAGGATCACCGCGTCCCAGGACCAGCTGCCGGTGATCGCCAGCCAGGCGCCGATCGGGCCGATGGCCTGGGCGAGGCCCAGGATCGCGTGCGGGAAGTTGGTGAACCGCTTCCCGTACGGATAGACCACCATCGGGACGACCGCGAGCGGCGCGAGGGCCAGGCAGAGCGGGCCCAGCAGCGCGGCGGCGCCGAGGAAGATCACGACGGCGACGCCCGCGCCCGTCCACGCGGACTTCACCGACATCGCGCCGGTCACCAGCTCGCGGTTGGCGGTGCGCGGGTTACGGGCGTCGATCTCGCGGTCGATGATCCGGTTGCAGGCCATCGCGAAGGTGCGCAGGCCGACCATGGCGACGGTGACGAGCAGTAGCTTGATCCAGTGGACGTTCCCGTCCAGCTGGAACATCGCGGTGAGAGCGGCGATGTAGGCGAAGGGCAGCGCGAAGACCGAGTGCTCGATCATCACCAGCCGCAGGAAGGCTTTGGTACGGCCCGGCTCCGCGCCGGGCACGGCGGCCGTGGTCACAGCCCGTACTCCTTCCACCGGCGGTCGACCTTCGCCGCCGTCTCGGGGTCCGACTCGACCATGTCCGGCCAGCCGCCGTCGCGCGTGTACCCCTCCTCGGGGAGCTTCCTGGTGGCGTCGATACCCGCCTTGCCTCCCCAGAACTGCTGGTACGAGGCGTGGTCGAGGTGGTCCACCGGGCCCTCGACGACGGTCAGGTCGCGCGCGTAGTCGGTGTTCCCGAGGGCCCGCCAGGACACCTCGTGCAGATCGTGCACATCACAGTCGGCGTCCACCACGATGATCAGCTTGGTCAGCGACATCATGTGCGCGCCCCAGATGGCGTGCATGACCTTCTGCGCGTGCTTCGGGTACTTCTTGTCGATCGAGACGATGGCGCAGTTGTGGAAGCCGCCCGACTCGGGCAGGTGGTAGTCCACGATGTCCGGGATGATGATCTTGAGCAGCGGCAGGAAGAAGCGTTCCGTCGCGCGGCCCAGCGGGCCGTCCTCCGTCGGCGGCCGTCCCACCACGATCGACTGGAGCAGCGGGCGCTTGCGCATCGTCACGCAGTCGATCGTCAGCGCGGGGAACGGTTCCTGCGGGGTGTAGAAGCCCGTGTGGTCGCCGAAGGGGCCCTCCGGGAGCGTCTCCCCCGGCTCCAGCCAGCCCTCGATGACGACCTCGGCCTGCGCGGGGACCTGGAGCGGGACCGTCTTGCAGTCGACCATCTCGATCCGCTTGCCCTGGACGAAACCGGCGAACAGGTACTCGTCGATGTCACCGGGCAGCGGCGCTGTCGACGCGTACGTCACGGCGGGCGGACAGCCGAAGGCGATGGCGACCGGGAGCCGCTCTCCGCGCTTGGCGGCCACCGCGTAGTGGTTGCGGCTGTCCTTGTGGATCTGCCAGTGCATGCCGATGGTGCGCTTGTCGTGGCGCTGGAGGCGGTAGAGACCGAGGTTCCGTACGCCGGTCTCGGGGTGCTTGGTGTGGGTGAGGCCCAGGTTGAAGAAGGACCCCCCGTCCTTGGGCCAGGTGAACAGCGCGGGCAGCTGGTCGAGATCGACGTCGTCGCCGGTGAGGACGACCTCCTGGACGGGGGCGTCCTTCACCTTCTTCGGCGGCACGTGAACCATCGAGCCGAGCTTCCCGAAGGCCTCGCGGACACCGATGAAGCCCTGCGGCAGCTCGGGCTTGAGCAGCCCGCCGATCTTGTCGCTGATCTCCTCGTAGGACTTCAGGCCGAGCGCCTTGAGCAGGCGGCGGTCGGTACCGAAGACGTTCATGGCGAGCGGCATGGAGGAGCCGCGTACGTTCTCGAAGAGGAGAGCGGGGCCGCCGGCCTTGTTCACCCGGTCGACGATCTCCCCGACCTCCAGGTAGGGGTCGACTTCGGCCTTGATGCGCTTGAGGTCGCCCTCGCGCTCCAGCGCTCTGAGCAGCGAGCGGAGATCGTCGTAAGCCATGGGGCCCAGTATCCCCCGAGGGGGTCATGCCGCTGCGCGCACCCCGGGGGGTCCGGCCGGGGGGTCCGGGGGTTGCCCCCGGGAAGACACAGCCCCCGAGGGGGTCATGCCGCTGCGCGCACCCCGGGGAGGCGCCGCCCTCTCGGCCTTGCGGGCGCCGCGCGCGGCCCGGTGCCCGACCGCTAACCTTGGGCCGTGACGGGGCCGGTCAGCACGGTCCGCCAACGCTTCCAGGGGGCTGTTCCACATGCTCAGGGCACTGATGTACATCCTGCCGCTGGCGTTGACGATCTACGCCTTCATCGACTGCCTCAACACCCCCGAGGACGAGGCCAAGCACCTCCCCAAGGTCGCCTGGGTCTTCATCATCCTGCTCTTCTGGATCGTCGGTCCGATCGTCTGGCTCGCCGCCGGCAAGATGCGCCACGCCCCCGCCGGCGGCCGCACCCCCTCCGAGTGGCACCGCAACCACCGCCAGGAGTGGGTCGCCCCGGACGACAACCCCGACTTCCTGAAGTCGCTGCGCGAGGAGAACGAGAAGGACGAGTCGCTCCTCAAGGACTGGGAGGCGGACCTGCGCCGCCGCGAGGAGGAGCTCAAGCGCCGCGAGCAGGACGACGACCCGAAGTCCTGACGTGGAACTCCGCCTGCTGGTGACCTTCGAGAAGGTCGCCACCGTCCTCAGCTTCACCCGGGCCGCCACCGAGCTGAAGTACGCCCAGTCCAGCGTGACCAGCCAGATCCGCTCGCTGGAGACCTCGCTGGGCGCCGAGCTCTTCGACCGGCTGGGCAGCCGGATCCGCCTCACCGCGGCCGGTGAACGGTTCCTCCCGTATGCCCGGCAGATCATCGAGCTCAGCGACGAGGCGCGGGCCGCCGTCGCGGACGCGGGAGAACCGGCCGGCGCGATCACCATCGGCACGATGGAGTCGCTCACCTCCTACCGGCTGCCGCCGCTCCTGGAGCTGTTCCACCACCGCTACCCCAAGGTGCGTCTGTCGCTGCGCCCCACGCTGGGCGACGAGACCCGGCAGGCGCTGCGCCGGGGGACCTATGACATCGGGTTCCTGATGGAGCCAGAGACCGAGCACGCCGGCCTGGAGACCGAGGTCCTGACGGCCGAGCCGCTGGTCCTGGTGAGCGCGCCGGGCCACCCGCTGGCCGGCCGGGCCGGGCTGACGACCGACGCGCTCGCGGCCGCGCAGCTGGTGGGGACCGAGCCGGGCTGTCCGTACCGCGACCTCTTCGAGGACGAGGTGCGCGAGCGTACGGGGACGCCGCCGCCGTTCATGGAGTTCGGGACGATCGAGGCGACCAAGCGCGGAGTGGCCGGCGGCCTCGGGGTGGCGCTGCTGCCGCGCGTCGCCGTGGCGGCGGAGCTGGCGGCCGGGACGCTGGTGGAGCTGGACTGGGAGCCGCCGTTCACGCTCGTCACCCAGCTCGCGTGGCGGAGGGGGAAGCGGCTGCCGGCGCATGTGCGGCTGTTCGTGGAGCAGGCGCGGCGGCTGGTGTCGGAGCAGGGGTCCGAGCCGGAAGCGTGACCCTGAGGCTCGCGAGCACGATCAGCGGGACGCCGAGCGCCTGGACGAGAGAGATGTGGTGGCCGTAGACCGCCCAGTCGGCGACCATCGCGACGGCCGGGTAGGTGAACGCGAGCACGGCGATCTTGGCGGTGGGCAGCTTGGCGTAGGCCGCGTACATCAACACGTACATCAGGCCGGTGTGGATGAGGCCGAGCCCGGCGAGCCACAGCCAGCCGGTGCCGAGCCCGGCCGCGGCACCGAAGTCGGCGAAGGGCAGCAGCAGCGGGATGCCGACGAGGACTTGGACGAGCGCGATCAGATGCGGCCGTACGCCGGTGACCCGCTTGGTGACGAAGGTCGCGAGGGCGTAGAGCACGGCAGCGGCGAGCGCGAACCCGAGCCCCTTGAGGGAGGCCGTGTCCCCGGCCCGTACGCCGGAGACGAGGACGAGCCCGGCGAAGGCGACGGCGAGCCAGCCGAGCTTCCCGGCGGAGATCCGCTCCCGCAGGAACAGCGCCCCGAGCAGCACCAGGAAGAACGGCTGGGTGTGGTAGACGACGGTGGCGAAGGAGATCGAGGTGGCCTCGTACGCCTCGAAGAGGAACACCCAGTTGAAGACGATGAACCCCCCACCGAGGGCGGCGAGTCCCAGCTTCTTCGGGGTGAAGCCGTGACCGGTGAAGTAGCCGCGGGCGAGGCTGTACGCGCCGAGGGCGAGCGCCCCGAACAGGCACCGGAAGAACACCACCTCGAACGGTGATGCCCCGGACTCGACGACGAAGACGCCGAGGGTGCCGGAGAGCACCATGGCGAGGGTGAGTTCGATGCTTCCCCTGGTCTCGTTTCTCATGACGACGACGCTACGAGCGGAGGCCGGGGCCGGTCCACGGGCCACTGGGGCGTCCTGCCGATGGGCCCATCGGCGGGGCCGATGGGGGACGGCGGCGCGTCACGGGTGATGTCGCCGCCCCTCCGGGGAAGGGTCGTGGCATGGATCTGGAAGAGGCACGGCGCTGGCTGGGGACCGCGCTCGCGGAGGCCCGTGCCGGGCTCGCGGAGGGCGGGATTCCGATCGGGGCGGCGCTGTACGGTCCCGACGGCACCCTCCTCGGGCGCGGGCACAACCGGCGCGTCCAGGACGGGGATCCGTCCCTGCACGCGGAGACCGCCGCGTTCCGGGCCGCCGGGCGGCAGCGCTCGTACCGGGGGACGACGATGGTGACGACGCTGTCGCCCTGCTGGTACTGCAGCGGCCTGGTCCGGCAGTTCGGGATCTCCCGGGTCGTCGTCGGCGAGGCCGAGACCTTCCACGGCGGGCACGACTGGCTGGCGGAGCACGGAGTCGGGATCGTGGTGCTGGACGACCCGGAGTGCACCGCGCTGATGCGGGACTTCATCGAGGAACACCCGGCCCTGTGGAACGAGGACATCGGCCATGGCTGAGACGCGCATTCCGACCATCGACCTCTCCGGGACGCCCTCGGCGGCGGCCGGGACCATCGACCACGCGCTGCGGACCGCCGGGTTCCTGCTGGTCACCGGGCACGGAGTGGATCCGGCCCTGCGGCACGAGATCCGGGAGACGGCCCGGGGCTTCTTCCGGCTGCCCGCCGCCGCCAAGGAGCCGTACGCCGTGAAGGTCGGCGGGCGCGGCTGGCTCGGGCCGGGCGCGGAGGCCAACGGGTACGCGGAGGGGACGGCGACCCCGCCCGACCTGAAGGAGTCGCTGTCGTTCGCGGCGGACGAGCCGACCGGGGACCGGGCGGTGGACGCGGAGTGGTTCCTGCCCAACACCTGGCCGGCCGAAGTACCGGGTCTGAAGCCGCTGGTGACGACCTACCTCGCGCAGATGCGGGCCCTCTCCGACCGGGTTCTGGAGCTCCTCGGGACGGTTCTCGGGGAGGGCGAGGACTTCTTCACCCGGCACACCGGGCACCCCACCTGGGGGTTCAACATCAACTGGTATCCGGGCCGTGAGGTGACCGGCGAGCCGCGGCCCGGCCAGTTCCGGATCGGCCCGCACACCGACTTCGGCACGGTCACCGTGCTGGACCGGCAGGCGGGCAGGGGCGGGCTCCAGGTCTTCACCGACGAGGGCGGCTGGCAGGACGCGCCGTACGATCCGGCCGCCTTCACCCTCAACATCGGTGACCTGATGGCCCACTGGACCGGCGGACGCTGGCGCTCCGGCCGCCACCGGGTGCTGCCACCGCCGGCCGACGCGCCGTCGGAGGAGCTGATGTCCCTGGTGTACTTCTACGAGTGCGATCCGGGCACCACCGTGGGCGGCATCGAATCCCACACCTATCTGCGCGCCCAGCTCGACGCGATCACCGCGAACTGACGGATCGCGCGACCTTCGCCGCCATCCTTGACCACGAGCCAACCCCCTGTCGTTATCGTGGATATGACGCTGTGACAGAAACTGTCTCGTGACACTGGGGGGTGGCGGTGGACAGAGAGCTGTACGGCCGTGAGGCGGTGTTCGACGGGACCGGTCTCGCCGCGCGCCTCACCGGCCTGGCTCCGTACAGCTTCACCCGCGTCGAGTACGAACACGGCGACGATCCGCCCGTCACCGTCTTCACCGGCGGCCGCGGCATGGGCAAGACCGCGCTGCTCAAGCAGATACGCAACGCCTACCGGGGCGGGACCCCGCTCGCGCTGATCGACTGCGCGCACATCGAGCCGCCCGCCGACCACGGGCCCGGCTGGAATCCGCTCACCGGGGCCCTCGCCGAACTGGCCGTCCAGCTCGCGCCCAGGATCCACACGGCCAAGCCCGTGCAGTTCCCCCGGCTCTCGCTCGGCCTGGTCGCGGTCGCGAGCATCAGCTGGTCCCACGAGGACGACGAGCGGGCCCGGCGCGATCTGCAGCGGCTCGGACCCGTCCTCGCCACGGTCGACGCGACCAAGGGAGCGGCCGCGAACTGGGTCACCAAGGTCCTCGCCAAGATGGCGGCGAACGCGGCCGAGACGACGGCACCGATGGCCGGGCTGCTCGCCGAGGCCACCGTCGAGACGGTCCTGGAGGAGGTGTTCGGCCGCTTCCAGCAGAAGTCCGACAGCTGGTACGGCACCTACCGCAACGCGGGCGGCCGCGGAAAGGCCGGACTCCAGCAGCTCGCCATGGACTTCGAACAGGGCGGCCGCCGCCGCGTCGAGGCCGAGGACTTCCTCGTCGGCGCGCTCGTGGAGGACCTCTGCCGCGCCTACACGGGCCTGACCCGGCGCGGCACCCGCCGGGGCCGGCCGCTCGTCCTCCTCGACAACGCCCATCTGCCGCTCGGCAGACGTCTCGTGGAACCGATTCTGCGCGAGCGCGCCGGCGGCCGCCGCGACCAGGTCGTGGTGATGGCCTCCTCCCGGGTCCGCGACCACACCGGACTGCGGCACGCCGCCCGGCTGCGGCTGCCGGAGACCGCGCACCGGGCGCCGAGCCCGCGCGGGACGGACATCACCTCCGGGATCCTCGCGGTGGAGCTGACCCCGCTCAGTCCGCCGCAGACGCAGACCGCCTTCGACCGGTTCGACCCTGCGGGCCGCACCCCGTCCGACCTGGCCCGCGGGGTGCACCGGCTGACCGGCGGACGGCCGCTCGGGGTCGCCCTGCTGGGCCGGGCGGCGGGCGAGGCCCCGGCCTCGGTCCGGTCCACGCTCACCCCCGGTGCGCTGCTGGACCTCACGGTGGAGCTGCGTGAGGACAGCCCCCCGGTGCCGGTCGCGGCAACCCTGCTCGGCGAACTGCTGCCGGGCCTGCGCCCCGAGCCGCTCGCCGTCCTCGCCGCCGCCCACGACGAGGAGTCGGCACGCACTCTCGCCAGGACCCGGCTGCGCGGCGAGTCCCTGGACGGTGACATGGCCCTGCGCGTACGGGACATGCTGCGCGCCGACGACTGGCCGGGCGGTGCCGAGCACTTCGTCGGCGACCCGCTGCTGCGGGCCCTGCTGCTGCACCGGCTGCGCTTCCACGACGCCGACCACCCCGCGTACACGGCCTGGCGCGCCGTGTACGAGACGCTGAGCGGCTTCTACGGCCCCGAGCCCGGCCCGTACCACCTCCACCAGGAACTAGCCCTCGGCCGGACCGAGGAGGCCGTGACCCGGCTGCGGCTGACCTTCCCCGAGCCGGACGTGGTGGGCTGGCTGGGGCGGCTGCGGTTCATCGCCTCGGCGCCGTACCCCCGCGAGCCGCGGACGACCGGGCCCGATCCGCGCCGCGCGGTGGCGCTGGGGCAGGAGACGGCGGCGCTCCCCGCCGGGCTCGACTCGGACGCGGCCGAACTCCATCTCTGTCTGCGGCGGCTGCTGCACGCCGTGTGGCTGCTGACCGATCCGCTCGCCCTGCCCGACGACGCGGTCGTCGACAAGATGGCGCACGAGCTGCGCCAGCTGTCCGGACGGCACCGGACGGGCAACAGTCCGCTGTGGGACGCGGCCACCCACTGGCCGAAGGACATCCGCGCCTGGCAGGGGCTCTCGCTGCCGCCGGGCCGGGAGGACGGAGCCTGACGAGCGTGCCCAACCGTTTGCGCTACCGCGTCTTCTACACCACCCGACAGAAGATCATCACCTCCGTCCTGGTGTCGGCCCTGGTCATCGCCGGTGCCGTCTGTGCCATCAACACCGTCACCGCCCCGGAGGACCGTTCCTGCGCGAGCGGTGTCGCCCGCCCGCAGGGCAGTACCGAATGCGTCGGCGTCAACGGCGACGGACATGACTTCGGTGTGCCGGCACTGACCCAGGTCGCGCGCGCGATCGGCAGGGAGAATGCGACCCTCAAGGCGGGCGACTACGCCACGGTGGCCGTGCTGCTCCCGCTGACCTCGCCCGACGCCGGAATGCGGATCAAGGTCCTGCACGAGGTGCAGGGGGCCTTCGCCCAGCAGTACCGGGCCAATCACGAGTCCAACGACCAGATGCCCCGCATCCGTCTCGTCCTCGCCAACACCGGCAAGGGCAACGCCCACTGGCGTACGACGGTGGCCCTGCTCAAGGGGATGACCGGCGCCCCGCACCAGCTGCGGGCGGTCTCCGGGGTCGCCACCAGCTCCACCGAGATGCGCGGCGCGGTCACCGAGCTGACCGCCGCGCGCATCGCGGTCGTCGGCACGACCATCACCGCCGACGACATCGCCAACGGCCCCGGCCGCAGCCGGTATCCGGGCCTGGCCCGGGTCTCCCCCACCAACACCGACGAGGCACGGGCCCTGGCCCACTTCGGCAGGGTGAACGGCGCGAAGGCGCTCCTGGTGCAGGACACCCGCACCGGCGACCACTACACCGACACCCTCAAGAACGCGTTCGCCGCGTCGCTGAAGGGCGCTCCGTACGAGCCACAGCTCTTCACCTCACCTGCGGACCCCACCGAGGAGGGCACCACCGCCAACACGTTCCGGCAGATCACCCATCTCATCTGCGACACCGACGCGGAGACGGTGTTCTTCGCCGGACGCCACACCCAGCTGCGGCAGTTCATCAACGCGCTCGGCGCCCGGGGCTGCACCCGGCGTGCGTTCACCGTGCTCACCGGCGACGAGGCCTCCTATCTCGGCGGTGACGCCAAGCTCAGGCCGGAGGCGCTGCGGGCGAAGCTGACCGTGCGGTACGCCTCGCTGGCCCACCCGGACGCCTGGAAGCCCGCGAAGGACCGGCCGGTCCCGGCGACGGGCGGCTCGACGGCCTCGTACGACGCGTTCCTGGCGACGATGAACCGGGTGGCGGCCGGCCCGGTCGGCCCCATGGGCGAGGTCGAGCTCGCCGACGGCCAGTCGATCGTCGCGTACGACGCGATGGCGATGGCCGTCCACGCCGTCCGGCAGGCGACCGTGGACGGCCGGAAGCTGCCGGCGCTCGCCGACGTCGGGGCACAGTGGCCCCAGGTGAAGGGGTCGCTGCGGGTGGAGGGCGCGAGCGGCTGGATCTGCCTGGACAACTACGGGAACCCGTACAACAAGGCGGTGCCGGTGGTGGAGCTGGCAGGGGACGGCAACCAGCGGTTCGTGCAGATCGCCTGGCCGGAGGGCAAGCCGCCCGCCGGGAACTGTCTGCCGCCCGCGGCCGGCTGAAGGCACAGGGCCCCTACGGCTCCCACCGGGGCCAGCGCTGCTCGTCGCGGGCGTAGCCGTCTCGCAGTTGCTGCCAGCGGTCCGGGGTCCAGGACTTCCAGTCGGTCGTCGGGCCGCCCTCCAGCGCGCGGATCAGGAGCTCGAAGTGGTGGTGCCAGCCGGCCAGGCAGTCCAGCCGCAACTCGTCGGATCCCTGGAACTCGTTGGTGAAGCGCAGGACGGTCCCGCCGTCACGGGCCGGTTCGAGGTGGAAGCGGATCCGGCCGTGCGGGGCGCCGACGGTGTATTCGGCGACGTACTCCGGGTCCCAGGCCGTGACCCGGCCGGAGACGACCGTGTGGTGGCCCTCGCTGTCCGCGTTGAGCCAGCGCAGGGTGACCGCTCCGCCGAGGCGGGGCTCCAATGGATCGGCCGCCGCGAGCCACCCCGGAAGACCTTCCGGGGTGGCCACGGCGGCCCAGACTCGTACGACGGGGTACGGCAGGCTCAGCACGTACCGCAGCACGTGCGTATCGCCATGGGTCTCGCTCGCGCCCCGGGTGATCGCATCTGCCATGTCTCCAGCGTCACGCGCGGGCGCGCCCGGCGCGAGCCAGGCGAACCGCGCCCGGGGAATCAGACGCCGGCGTAAGAGTGCTTGCTGTTCACGAAGATGTTCACGCCGTAATAGTTGAAGAGGAAGCAGGCGAAGGCGATCAGCGCGATGTACGCGGCCTTGCGGCCCTTCCAGCCGGCGGTCGCGCGGGCGTGCAGATACGCCGCGTAGCCGACCCACGTGATGAAGGACCAGACCTCCTTGGCGTCCCAGCCCCAGTAGCGGCCCCACGCGTCGCCCGCCCAGATCGCGCCCGCGATGATCGTGAAGGTCCACAGCGGGAAGACCGCCGCGTTGACCCGGTAGGAGAACTTGTCGAGGCTCGCCGCGGACGGCAGGCGCTCCAGGACGGAGCGGGCGAAGGAGCCCGGGTCGCCGCCGCCGGCGAGCTTGTTCTCGTAGGAGTCGCGGAAGAGGTACAGCAGCGTGGCGACCGCGCCGAGGTAGAAGACCGCGCCGCAGAAGATGGCTGTGGAGACATGGATCCACAGCCAGTACGAGTCCAGCGCCGGAACCAGCTGGTCGCTGTCGGTGTAGAGCCACGTGGTGGCCATGCCCAGGTCGAGCAGGACGGTGGTGACCAGCGGAAGCCCGATCCAGCGGACGTTCTTCTTCGCGACGAGGAAGCCGAGGTACGCGCCGGTCGCCACCGTGGAGAAGGTGATCGAGAACTCGTACATGTTGCCCCAGGGGGCGCGCTGCACCGAGACCGCGCGCGCCACCACGCCCGCGGCCTCGATCAGGAACGCGAGCGCGGTGAGCGAGACGGCGATACGGCCGTACAGATCGCCCTTCGCATCGCCGCCGGCGGCGCCGGGGCCGTCCGGCACGTCACGCGTGCCGGCGGCGGACCGGGTGACGACCCGCGGCCGGTCCAGGACGGTGGTCCCGCCCGCCTTCTTGACCTGGACCTTCACGGCGGGCCGGGTCGCGGCGGAGGCGGTCAGCGCGGCGGCCGTGCGGCCGACCTTGCTGCGGCTGCCGAGGACCCACTCGGCGATATGGGCCAGGAAGGCCAGCGTGTAAACGGCCATCGCGGAGTAGACGAGCACGTTGCTCATCTGCGCCAGGCTCTCGTTGGTCGCGGCGGCGAGCGTCACTTCTCAGCCCCTTCGGCTTCGGCGGGTCCTGCTGCGTGGTCCGGCGCGGTCGGCGCCCGGGTGGTGAGCGTGACCGCCAGATCGGCCAGCTCCTCGGGAAGCTTCGCGGACTCGCTGCGGCCGAGCCCCGCCATCTCGACGACGGTCGTGCCGTCCTCTTCCCGTACGGCCCGGACCCAGATCCTGCGCCGCTGGATGAACAGCGAGCCGGTGAGACCGGCGATCGCGGCGACGGCTCCCCCGAGGGCGAGCCCGTTGCCCGGCTGCTGGGAGATCTGGAAGCTGGCCCACTCCTTGATGTCCTTCTCGAAGGTGATCGAGCCGGCACCGTCGGGCAGGGTCATCGACTCACCGGGCAGCAGCCGCTGCGCCAGCTTGTTGCCGTTCCTGTCCGTGAACTGGGTCATCTCCTTCTTGTTCAGCTGGTACACGTTCTGCGGCAGGCCGGAGTCGACGCCCAGATCGCCCTTGTAGCCGGTGAGGGCCATGACCGGGAAGTCCAGCGCCGGGAACTGCGAGAACATGCTGCCCTTGCCGGCGCCCGCGAAGGTCGGCACGAAGAAGGCCTGGAACCCGAGCTGGGTCTTCTTGCCCGTCTTCGCGTCGCGGTAGCCGTCCATCACCTTGATCGCACCGGTCGAGGTGATGTTGTTGTCGATCGGCAGCAGCGGTACGGCTCCGCTGTAGACGACCTTGCCCTTGCCGTCCCTGACGGTGACGACCGGCGCGTATCCGTGGGCGATCAGATAGACCTTGGAGCCGCCGACCTTCAGCGGCTCGTTGACCCGGATGACGGCCTTCTTGTCGGCGCCGCCGTTCTCGGAGTAGGTCACGGCCGCCTCGAAGGTGCGGGGAGTGCCGCGCTGGGGGCCGTTCTTCTCGTACGTCCCGGTGAAGGTGTCCAGCTTGAAGCTGAACGGCTCCAGCTCGTCGCTGCTGAACAGCGACCCGGACTTGAAGTCGTCGTACTGCGTGAGCGTGTTGGAGAAGCCGTCGCCGCTTCCCTCGACGATCAGCTTGCCGCCCTCGGACTTGAAGAGCTGTCCGGTGGCGAACGCCACCAGCATCACGATCAGCGCGATGTGGAAGAGCAGGTTGCCCGCCTCGCGCAGATAGCCCTTCTCCGCGGCGACGGCGTCGCCGGCCGTGTGGGCACGGAAACGGCGGTCCTTCAGCAGCGCGAGCGCGGCCTCCCGGACCTGCTCCGGTTCGGCCTCGGTGCGCCAGGTCGTGTAGGCGGGCAGCCGGTCCAGCCGCTTGGGCGCGCCCGGCGGGCGGCCGCGGAGCTGGCCGACGAACTGCCAGCTGCGGGGCACGATGCAGCCGATGAGGGAGACGAACAGCAGGATGTAGATCGCGGAGAACCACACCGAGCTGTAGACGTCGAAGAGCTGGAGCTTGTCGTAGAGCGGCGACAGCGTCTCGTGGGCCTGCTTGAAGGTGCGTACCTTCACCTCGTCCGCGCTGTTCTGCGGGATGAGCGAGCCGGGGATCGACCCGAGGGACAGCAGGAAGAGAAGGATCAGGGCTACCCGCATGGAGGTCAGCTGCCGCCAGAACCAGCGGACCCAGCCGACGACACCGAGGGCGGGCCCGCCGATGACGGTCTCTTCCCTGGGGGCGGTGGAGAGCTGGGACCCGGCGGCGCCGAGCTCCCGCTGGTCGTTCTGCTCGTCCGGGCCGCCCGGGCCGCTCTGGTCGCTCTGGTTGGTCGTTTCGGTCGTGCCCATGGAACTAGATCCCCACCTGGAAGCCGTCGGTCCAGCCCTGCATCTGCTGGACGATGCCGTCCCACGCGCCCGTGAGCAGCAGCAGACCGGTCGCGATCATCATGCCGCCACCGATCCGCATGACCCAGGCGTAGTGCCGCTTGACCCATCCGAACGCGCCGAGCGCCTTGCGGAAGGCGACCGCGGCGAGGATGAACGGCACGCCGAGGCCGAGGCAGTACGCGACGGTCAGTATCGCCCCTCGGCCCGCGCTGGCCTCCTGCGCCGCGAGCGCGTTGACCGAGGCGAGCGTGGGACCGATGCAGGGCGTCCAGCCGATGCCGAAGAGCGCGCCGAGCACGGGCGCCCCGAGCAGTCCGGTCACCGGGCGCTTGTGGAAACGGAATTCCCGCTGGGTGAACCAGGGCATCAGGCCCAGGAAGAAGATCCCCATCACGATCATCAGCACACCGAGGACGGTGGTGAGGATCTCGCGATGCGCCTGGAGGGTCCAGCCGAAGTATCCGAAGAGCGCCCCGCCGGAGACGAACACGGCGGAGAAGCCGAGCACGAACAGCGCGGCGCCGGCGGTCATCCGGCCGCGCCGCGCCTCGGCGAGGTCGGTTCCGGTGACCCCGGTGACGTACGAGAGATAGCCCGGGACCAGTGGAAGGACGCAGGGCGAGAAGAAGGAGACGAGACCGCCGAGCAGGGCGAGGGGCAGAGCGAGCAGCAGCGCCCCGCTGAATACCGTCTGGTTCATCACTTCTCCGCGACCAGCGGGTCGATCATGGAGCGGAGCTTCTTGTCGTCCACGGCCATCAGCGCGCGCGCCGCGATCTTTCCGTCCTTGTCGAGAACGATCGTGGACGGAATGCCGGTCGGATTCAGGCTGCCCTTGGGGAAGCCATTGACGATCAGCTTTCCGGTCGGGTCGTACAGACTCGGATAGCCGAGGCCGTAATCCTCCTCGAACGCCAGGGCGGGCTGCTTGTTGGCGTCGCGGGTATTGATCCCGACGAACTCCACGCCCTGGGACTTGAGCTCCTTGGAGACCTTGGCGAAATGCTTCGCCTCGGCACGGCACGGCGGGCACCACGAGCCCCAGAGGTTCATGACGACGACCTTGCCCTTGAGGTCGGCGACATCGAGCTGCTTCCCGTCGAGGGTCGGTCCCGCCAGCTTCTTGGGGGCCACGCGCTCGCCCTTCGCGACCGTGTCGATACCGCCCGTACTGCTCACGAAGTTGGTGTCTCCGCCACCGCCGGACTTGCCGTTGGTGTCCGAGCTGCAGGCCGTCAGGGCAAGGGCGGCCGAGAGGGCTCCGACGGCCAGCAGGGTGCGTCGGGGGGCGCGGCTAAGGCTCATGTGAAAAGTTTCGCATGGCCGTCCCACGGATCTTGGGCGCCCCCCTCGGTGCCCGTAAAGACCCTTGTCAAGCCGTCTTAAAGAAAGAGTTCCAGCCGCCGGTCGGCGATTGACCGACATCGAGGGTGCGGAGCTTGTCGAGGACCTTCGGGTCCTGGACGTCCAGCCAGTCCACGAACTGTTTGAAGGAGACGAGGCGCACGTCCTTCTTGGCGGCCATGCCCTTCAGGGCCTCCTCGACGGCGTCCATGTAGATGCCGCCGTTCCACTGTTCGAAGTGGTTGCCTATGAAGAAGGGGGCGCGATTGGACTCGTACGCACGCGTGAATCCGGCGAGATACGCCTCGGTGGCCTGCTTGCGCCAGCCCGGATAACGCGACGGCATGCCCTTGGTCGAATTCTTCGACTGATTGGCGAGCATGTTGTAGTCCATCGAGAGCACCTCGAAGGAATGGCCGGGGAAGGGTACGGCCTGCAGGGGCAGGTCCCAGAGGCCCTGGCGCTTCTCGGGCCAGCGCTGGCGGCCGCCGGGGGAGCTGGCGTCGTAGCGCCAGCCGAGCTGCTTGGCGACGGGCAGCAGCTTGTCCTGCCCGAGGAGACAGGGGGTGCGGCCGCCGACGAGCTCCTTGCGGTAGTCGAAGGGCAGCGGGTCGAGGTCGGTCCAGCCGCTGTGGGTCTTCCACTCGGTGACGAACTTCACCGCCTGGTCGATCTCGCTGCGCCAGTCCGCGGAGGACCAGTTGCCGACGGATCCGGAGCCGCCGCAGAAGTGGCCGTTGAAGTGCGTGCCGATCTCGTGTCCGTCGAGCCATGCCTGACGGATGTTCTTCAGCGTCTCCTTGATGTGGTCGTCGGTGAGGTAGCCGATGTCGGAGGCGCCGATGCCGTTGTTCGGCGGGCGGTAGAGGGACTTCTTCGACTCGGGGAGGAGGTAGATCCCGGAGAGGAAGAAGGTCATCGCCGCGTCGTGGTCCTTGGCGAGCTCGAGGAAGCGCGGGAAGAGGCCGTTGCCGACCTCGCCGGCGCCGTCCCAGGAGAAGATCACGAACTGCGGCGGCGTCTGGCCGGGTTCGAGCGGGACCGGCCGCTCGGGCTGGTGGGGCTGCTTTCCGGTGTCGGAGGTGGAACCGTCACCGATGAGGCGGCCCTCTTGCTTACTGGGGGAGGCACTTGACCGACCATCTTGTCCGGTCTGTCCGTCTTCGCCCTGACCTGACCGTCCTGGCGAGCCCGGGCCCTCCGTACCGCATCCGGCGATTCCGATCGCGGCCGCGGCCCCAACTCCCGCTCCGAGCAATCCCCTTCGGCTGATCCCGCGCATATCGTCCCCATCCGCGCTCGCGTATTACCGGATAAGTAATTCAAACCGGCAATGAGTGAGATGCAGGAACGAAGGCGGAGGTTCCGGAAATTAGCACAAATTTTCAGGGGCGGCCGTATGACGTCTCGTCAACCAGCCGCCCCCGCAGTGTGCCCAGGGCCTCGGGCGTTGAACCTCGGGCGCCGGATCCCGGCGCCGGGTCAGGCGCCGAAGGCCTTCGACTTCCCCTTCACCGGCTTCGCGCCGGCGAGCAGATGCGCCGGGACCAGATCGCGGGCCGGCTCGCTGTAGCCGACCGAGACGATCTTGTCGCCCTGGTAGGTGAAGGTGGTCAGCGAGGCGAGCGTGCACTGCCGGCGGCGCGGGTCGTGCCACAGCCGGCGCCGCTCCACGAAGCTGCGCACGATCCAGATCGGCAGCTGATGGCTGACGCAGACCGCCTCGTGCCCTCGCGCCGCGTCCTTCGCCGCATCCAGTGCGCCCATCATCCGGACGACCTGCTCGACGTACGGCTCACCCCAGGACGGCTGGAACGGATTGGTGAGGTGCTTCCAGTTGCCCGGCTTGCGCAGCGCGCCGTCGCCCACGCCGAAGGTCTTGCCCTCGAAGACGTTGGCGGCCTCGATCAGCCGCTCGTCGGTGTCGAGCGTCAGCCCGTGCGTCTTGGCGATGGGCGCCGCCGTCTCCTGGGCACGCTCCAGCGGAGACGCCACGACATGCGTGATGTCCCGCCCGGCCAGATGCTCGGCGACCCGGTCGGCCATCTGCCGGCCCAGCTCGGACAGGTGGTACCCGGCCCGGCGGCCGTAGAGGACGCCGTCGGGGTTGTGCACCTCGCCGTGGCGCAGGAGGTGGACGACGGTGAAGTCGTCACCACTGTTCTCGGGGCTCATGCGGTCGCCTCCGCCGCGGCGCGGGCGGCGGCGGGCAGCGCGGCGGCGATCCGCTCGACCGCCTGCGCGTCATGGGCCGTGGAGACGAACCAGGACTCGAAGGCCGACGGCGGCAGGTAGACGCCCTGCGCCAGCATCGAGTGGAAGAACGCGGTGAAGCGGAAGGACTCCTGCCGCTTGGCGTCCTCGTAGTTCACGACCTCGTCCGGCGTGAAGAAGACCGAGAACATGTTGCTCGCCGTCTGGAGCCGGTGGGCGACGCCCTCCTTGGTGAGCGCGCCGGTGACCAGGCCCTGGATCTCCTCGGAGACCGCGTCGACCTTCGCGTACGCGGCGTCGTCGAGCAGCCGCAGCTGGGCGAGGCCGGCGGCGGTGGCGATCGGGTTACCGGAGAGCGTGCCCGCCTGGTAGACCGGACCGGCCGGGGCGAGGTGCGCCATGACATCGGCGCGGCCACCGAAGGCCGCCGCCGGGAAGCCGCCGCCCATGACCTTGCCGAAGGTCATCAGGTCGGGCTTCACCCCGTCCACGCCGTACCAGCCCGCCTTCGAGGTACGGAAACCGGTCATGACCTCGTCGGAGATGTACAGCGCGCCGTTCTCGGCACAGATCTCCTTGAGACCGGCGTTGAAGCCGTCCTTCGGCGGGACGACACCCATGTTGCCGGGCGAGGCCTCGGTGATCACACAGGCGATCTCACCGGGGTGCGCGGCGAACGCGGCGCGCACCGCCTCGAGGTCGTTGTACGGCAGCACGACCGTGTCACCGGCCTGCGCGCCGGTGACCCCGGGCGTGTCCGGCAGCGCGAAGGTCGCGAGACCCGAGCCGGCCGCGGCCAGCAGCGCGTCCACGTGCCCGTGGTAGCAGCCGGCGAACTTGACGACCTTCGCCCGGCCGGTGAAACCGCGGGCCAGCCGGATCGCCGACATGGTCGCCTCGGTGCCGGACGACACCAGTCGCACCTGCTCGACGGGCTCGATCCGGGCGACGATCTCCTCGGCGAGCTCGACCTCGCCCACCCCCGGCGTACCGAAGGAGGTGCCCCGCACAACCGCGTCCTGGACCGCCGCGATCACCTCGGGGTGAGAATGGCCGAGGATCATCGGCCCCCACGAGCAGACGAGGTCGACATAGTCACGCCCGTCCGCGTCGGTGAGATACGGACCGGTACCGGACACCATGAACCGGGGCGTACCGCCCACGGCCCGGAAGGCGCGCACCGGAGAGTTCACGCCGCCGGGCGTCACGAGGGACGCGCGGTCGAAAAGCGTCTGTGAGACTGGGGCTTCGTATGAATACGGCACTTTGGTCCTGACCTGCGAGTACGGAGAGACGGCTGACGTTCGACGGCGTGGGCCCCCGGGATCACGACGGATTGTTGCCCCTCCGCGTCTGCGAAACTGGGGCGTCATAGGGAAAGCTCACGAATCCATGGTGTCAGAGGCCAGGACGTTCTTGCGGACAGGTGTTTCACCGCACGAGCGTGGGGGAGGTCACTGTCACGATGATCGGGTTGCGCGGCGGGGGCTGTGTTGCCTAAAAACCAGTCGGGTGGAGATATGCATCGCGGTGGCGGACTGGGCGAGGGGACCGACGATCTGGGTCCCGAGCCTGCCCGGCGGGGGAAGCACCGGCGACACGAACGGGACGAACCCACGGGAAGCAGGAGTGGCCGAGTGGGGGTGACCTACAAGTACTTCGGCGCACCCGACGGCGCGACGGCCGCCCGCGTGCCCATTTCCATGCGCCCGGAGGAGCTCGGCGGCGACGAACTCGGCATGGGTGGCATGTTCACCAAGATCAAGCCGGAGACGATAGCCGCGATGGTCCTCACCGGTATCCAGGGCATGCCCCTGCACAAGGTGCCCCCGCTGGAGCTCGTGGTCCTGCATCCCGACTACGCCGTGGTGAAGCTGCCCATGACCGTGGTCGACCCGCTGCGCGGCATCGGCGAGGAGTCGGTGGGCGCGGCGGCCTTCATCTGGTCGACGGTCCCCGACCGCGGCGGCCCGCGCGACGCGTTCAACGTCTACCAGCTGCTCCACGAGTGGCAGGACTTCTCTGTCCGCCTCCACGAGGCGGGACACCAGCCGTACTGCCTGGTCTGGCCCTGACCCGGGCCGGCACGCTCACGCGGTGATCCGGGCCGTGCCCGCCCGCACGGCACGACCCGCCGCCGACGCGCCCACACGGCGCTTCCGGGGCCCCTTCCGGGAAAATGGTCATGGTATTTCCTCCGAGGCGTGTCGAGAACGCGCCATCGGCTCCGACGTCCCCTGTGAGAGCCGCCCCCGTCGCCCACAAGGGGCCAGGGCGCATCCAGAAGGAGCGAGACCATGAAGTACCTGGTGATGGTGCAGGGCACGCAGGCGGACTACGACGCGATGAACGGCAAGCCGTCCGCGCACAGCCCCGCCTGGAGCGAGAAGGACCTGCAGACGATGTTCGCCTTCATGAACCAGGTCAACGACGACCTCGCCGAGTCCGGTGAGCTCGTCGATGCCCAGGGGCTCGTGGAACCGGCGCGGACCCGGCTGGTGACGGCGGACGCCGACGGCCGTCCGGTGATCACGGACGGGCCGTACGGGGAGACCAAGGAGCTGCTGGCCGGCTACTGGGTCCTCGACTGCGAGAGCCTGGACCGGGTCACCGAGATCGCGGCGCGGGTCGCACAGTGCCCCGTCCCCGAGGGCGTCACGGACTACCCGGTGGTCATCCGGCCGATCCAGGACGGCGGCGGAGGCGATGTCGTCTGACAGCGACCGGGTCGTGGACCTGCTGCGCCGGCACGCGCCGCAGGTCCTCGGCGCGCTGGTGCGCCGGTACGGTCACTTCGACCCGGCCGAGGACGCCGTCCAGGAGGCCCTCATCGCCGCCGCCGAGCAGTGGCCCCGGACCGGCGTCCCGGACAATCCGCGCGGCTGGCTCATCAAGGTCGCCTCGCGCCGGCTGGCCGACCAGCTGCGCGCCGACGAGGCCCGGCGCCGCCGTGAGGAGACCGCCGCGCAGCTCCAGCCGCGTCACGCCTTCACCGCGCCCCCGCCGGATGAGAGCCGCGCCCCGGCCGACGACGACACCCTCACCCTGCTCTTCCTCTGCTGCCACCCCGAGCTGACCCCGCCCGCCCAGGTGGCGCTCACCCTGCGTGCGGTCGGCGGTCTGACCACGGCCGAGATCGCCCGGGCCCATCTGGTCCCCGAAGCGACCATGGCGCAGCGCATCAGCCGCGCGAAGGCGAAGGTCAAAGGCGCCCCTTTCCGCCAGCCGGCGCCCGAGGACCGCGATCAGCGGCTGGCCGTCGTCCTCCAGGTCCTGTACCTGATCTTCAACGAGGGCTACACAGCGACCTCCGGCAGCTCGCTGCACCGCGCCGACCTTGCCCGCGAGGCGATCCGGCTGACCCGCGCCGTGCGCCGCCTGCTGCCGACGGAGGGCGCGGTGACCGGGCTGCTGGCGCTGATGCTGCTCACCGACGCCCGCAGCGCGGCGCGCACGGGACCGGGCGGCGAGCTGATCCCGCTCGACGAACAGGACCGCGCCCGCTGGGACCGGCGCGCCATCGCCGAGGGCACCACCCTGGTCGAGGAGGCCCTGTCCGAGGGCCCGGCCGGCGCGTACCAGCTCCAGGCCGCCATCGCCGCCCTGCACGACGAGGCGAAGCGTCCCGAGGACACCGACTGGCCCCAGATCCTCGCCCTTTACGACCTGCTGGTGACCCGTGCGCCCGAGCCGATGGCCGAGCTCGGCCGGGCGGTGGCCGTCGCCATGGTGCACGGACCCCGGGCGGGCCTCGACGAGGTCGCGCGCCTCGAGGACCGGCTGGCGGGCCACCACCGCCTGGACGCCGTACGCGCGCATCTGCTGGAGAAGGCGGGAGACGCCCCGGGCGCGCGCGACGCCTACCGGCGGGCGGCGGGGCACACGCTGAGCCTGCCCGAGGCGCGGTATCTGCGGAGTCGGGCGGCCCGGCTCGCCCGACCGGCCCGGCATGACCCCGGGACCGACCCCGCAGCCGACCGCCAAGCCGCCCGCGAGAGAGGGCGTGGCGCGTGACGGCGTGGGCGGGGGCGTTGGGCATCATGACCGTACGGACATAGACATAAGGGATGTACGTACGAAAAGAGGGTCGGTTGCTGTGATCATCGAGCACACGCAGGTCTCCGAGCACATGCAGATCGGCGAGGTCGCCGCACGGACCGCGCTGTCGCTTCGCACCATCCGCCAGTACGAGGACAGCGGCCTGGTCATCCCCTCGGCCCGCACCCAGGGCGGATTCCGGCTCTACACGGAGACCGATGTCGTCCGGCTGAAGGTGATCCACCGCCTCAAGCCGCTCGGTTTCACGCTCGACGAGACACGCGAGCTGCTGGCCGCCACGGACCGGCTCGACTCCGGCGAGAAGCTGGAGCCGGGCGAGCGGCAGGCACTTCTCGCCCGGATCGAGGGCTTCGAGCGGGCCGCCGCGCGCCGGGTCGCGGACCTTCGCACGCAGCTGGCCCGGGCCGAGGAGCTGGCGAACGCCCTCCGCGCTCGCCTCCTCGGCCCGGCCGGTCACTTCAGGGGCTGAAGGTCAGGCGATGTCCCCCAGGCCGTCCAGGGCCTGAGCCACGGCGCGGAAGAAGCGCCCGTACGCGGCGGGGCTCGGCGGAGTCTCCGGGTTCCACGGCTCCACGCGCGCGCGGGCGGCGAGGGCGCTCCAGGCCGGGTACGCGGCCGACGCGGCGGGCTGCACGGCGTTGGCGCGGCTGTCGACGAGCACCAGGTCGGGGCGGAGTTCGGCGACCCGTTCCCAGTCGGCGGTCAGCCAGTTCGCCCCGGCGCCGGGCCCGGGCTCGATGAGCGGAACACCCAGCGCCAGCAGATGCGCCAGCTCGGGCCAGGCCCCGGGGCGGGCGATGTGGACCTGGTCGGGCCCGGCGCCGGAGAGGGCGAGGACCCGGAGAGACGGCGTTCCCGCGGGATCCGCTGCCGGGGAGGGGTCGCCCGGCGCGGGTGCCTCGGTCATCGCCGTGCGCGCCCCGCGTACTGCCTCCGCCGCCGCCGTACGCACCGCCTGCTCCGCCGCCGCGAAGTCACGGTCCGCGGGCAGGGTCGCGGCGCCCGTACCGCCGAGCCCTCCGGCCGGCCCCCCACCCAGCGCGACGCTCAGCTCCGCGAAACGCCCCAGGATCGCCCCCAGGGACAGCTCGCTGCCGACCGAGAGGGCCAGCAGCGGGACACCGAGCCGGTCCGCGACCGCCTCATCCATGGCGTACGCGCTCTTCCCGTCGTAGGTCACCTCCACGACGAGGTCGGGCCGCACCGCCCGCAGCGCCTCGTCGTCCAGCGTCCTGCCCGGCCCGAGGTACGCAACCCCGGCGTCGCCGAGCGCACCCGCCTTGACCGGGTCGAGCGCGTCCCCGTCGTGCCCCGATCCGTACACCGCGACCGGCGGTATTCCGGCGTCCTGGAGCGCCGCCCCGGCGCGTATGTAGGCCACCACGCGTTCCGGCCTGCGCGGCAGCCGTAAGACCGCGCCTCTGTCGTCGGTGAATTCCCATGCCCCCGCGTTCGTCACGCGCTGCTCCCTCCCGGCGGGACCTCTCCTTTTCGGACACCTTGAGGGGGATCACCGGACCGCACAAGGGCGCAGGCGTGCGCCCCCCGGCGAACCCGCACCGCCCCCCGGCCCCGGATTTTGGTCAGCGCTTCCCCCTGCCGCGAGCCCCGGAGCGTGGTGTTAACTGGCCGAGTCGGGAGGAAGCAGCAGGAATCGCCCATGCCGCTGTACGGCCTCTGGCAGGGCCCGTGCCGCAGCGGCCGTCGTGCCCCGGAGACCGCCATGTCCGACCACTTCACCGACCCCCGTGTCGTCGCTCTCTGTCTGCTCGGCCTGTCGGCCGTCGCCTGGCTGGCGCTGAGTGCCCGTGGCCGGCGCGCGGCCGGCCGGGCGGGCGCCGTTCCGCTGGGGCGCGTGTGGCATCCGCAGGAGACGGTGACCCTCACACCCGCCGAGGAACAGGCGTTCCGGCAGGTCGTGGCGCACGTCAGGCTCCGCTCCGAGGGCCGCAGCCGCTGACGGGCCGGCCGCGGGCGGCGGGACCTCCACCCGGCCGGTCCACTCGGCTCAGCCGGCCCACACGCGCGGATCGCGCCCCGTCAGGGCCAGCAGCCGGTCGAACGCCGACGCCCCCTCCGGCAGCGTCACCGCGTCCCCGAACACGTCCATCTGGCGCGCCATGGGCGCCATCGCCTCCACCGCCGCGTACAGCCCGTCCACCACCTCGAAGTCGGGCTCGAAGTGCTGCCCGGTGGCCTTGGCCAGGTCCCACGCGTGCACGGTCAGGTCCAGCAGCACCATCGAGGCGACCGTCCGGGCCGGCATGTCCATCGAACCCGTGGTGCCCTCCTCGGCCCCCGGCCGCGCCCACGCCTCCACCAGCTTCCGCACCTCCTCCTCGAAGGCCTTCGGCCAGTCGCCGTGGAGACGGTCGGGGGTGTCGCCGTAAGGGGACTGCTCCTTCGCCGCGAGCGCCTGGAAGTGCACGACCACCTCGAAGAGGTGGTTCACCAGCTCCCGTACGTCGTAGGCCGAGCACGGGGTCGGGGAGGGGAACTGGGTGTCCCGGATGCCGCGCACGACGGGCACGGCGTGCGCGGCCGCCTTCTCGAGGAGTTCACTGATGCGGTACGTCATACGGCGAAGGTACGAGGGAAGGTCCACCCGGTCTTGAACAAACACGACACCGGATCCGGTCCGCGCCGCGACACCCGGGGCATCGTCGACGCCGCCGAGCTCTTCGCCCGCGTCCGCTTCCGCCGCCATGAACCGGCGCCCGCGCTGCGGCCGTATCTGGAGCACTACTGGCTCATCGACTGGGACCTGACCGAGCCGTACGCCAGTCATGTCGTGCCGCACCCGTCCGTCAACGTGGTCTTCCAGCGGTACGACGACGAGGGGTCCGTGCACGCGTCCGCCGAGGTCTCCGGCATCGGCCTGGAGCTGTTCACGCAGAAGCTGTCGGGTGTGGGCCGGGTGTGCGGGGTGCAGTTCCGGCCCGGGGGCTTCCTTCCGTTCGCACCGGACCGGCCGGTCTCGGAGTGGACCGGCCGGAGGGTCCCGCTCGCGGAGGCCTTCCCGGCCGCCGCGTCCCCCGAGGCCGTGGAAGCGGTCCTCACGCCCGGGACGGAGCATGCGCGCGTGACGGCCCTCGACGCCTTCCTGCTGTCCCTCGAACCCCGGCCGGACCCCCAGGCGGACCGCGCGATGGCCCTCGTCGACCTGGCGCGCACGGACCGCTCGGTCCGCCGGGTCTCCGAACTCGCCCGCGCCGAAGGGGTGTCGGTGCGCTCGCTCCAGCGGCTCTTCGCCACCTATGTGGGCGTCGGACCGAAGTGGGTCATCCTCCGTTACCGCATCCACGAGGCCCTGGAGCGCGCCGAGAACGAAGCCCACGGCCCGGAGGAGCACCGTCCCCGCGCCGTGGACTGGGCGCGGCTCGCGACCGAGCTCGGATACAGCGACCAGGCCCATCTCGTACGGGACTTCACGGCGACGGTGGGGGTGCCGCCGACGGCGTATGCCACTGTCGGACCCCCCACCTAGAGTGCGGCCATGGAGATCACCGTGTCGCCCGTACGGATCGAGCCGTGGTCGGACGAGGACTTCGAGCTGCTCCGCGCCCTGAACGCACCGGAGTTGATGGGCCATCTCGGCGGCCCCGAGACGGAGGAGAAGCTGGCCGACCGGCACCGAAGATACGTGAATTTGAGCGCGGACCGGGCGGGCACGGGCCGGATGTACCGCGTGGTGCTGCTCCCGGAGGAGGCCGTGGTCGGCAGCATCGGGTTCTGGGAGCAGACCCTGGACGGGGAGCAGGTCTACGAGACGGGGTGGGCCGTGCTGGCCGGGTTCCAGGGGAGGGGCGTCGCGACGGCGGCGCCGGGGACCTGGGTTGAGGGAAGGGCCCGGGGCGACGCGCCTCAGCCGAGGGTCTTGTCGAAGTTGAACGCCACGATGTCGAACCGCTCCCGCAGATAGAAGCGGTGCGCACTGGTCCGGTGCGTGCCGGAGTCCAGGTTGAGGCAGTGGCAGCCGGCCGCGCGGGCGCGCCCCTCCAGATGGGCCAGGAGGTGGTGGCCGACGCCGGTGGAGCGGGCGTGCTCGGCGGTCACCAGGTCGTCGACGTAGAGCTTGCGGATCTGGCTGGTGTTGTCGACGATCCGCCAGCCCGCCGCGCCCACGCACGCACCGTCGTCCGCGTAGGCGGCGGTGAAGCGCAGGCCCTGCGCGTACCCCTTCTCGTAGATGTCGCGGAACAGGTCCTCGGTCAGATGGGGACGCAGCTCGCGCAGAACCGGCAGCAGGTCGTCGTTCAGACGGGCGTCGCCGGGCTCAAGGTCGATGATCTTCATGCCGGGCACGCTATCCCTCTCTCAAAAGGAGTTGACGGGAGGGCCGGTCTCTTACATATTTATCTGCGTGACGCAGATTCTGCATCTTGCACTCGATTCTGAAGGGACCACCACCCCATGACTGTTCTCGTGACCGGAAGCCGCGGCCGCGTCGGCTCCGCCCTCATCCAGCTGCTCCACGACGCGCGGATCGACGTACGGGCCGCCTCCAAGAGCCCCGAGGACCTCACTCCTCCGCCCGGCGTCCCGACCGTTCGCTGCGATCTCGGCGACCCGACCACCTTCGCGGCTGCCCTCGACGGCATCGACTCCGTCTTCCTGTACGCCGAGGCCTCGCACATCGACGCGTTCATCGACGCCGCGCAGTCCGCCGGTGTCGCGCACGTCGCGCTGCTCTCCTCCAGCTCGGTCCTCTCCCCCGGCGCCGCCGACAACCCGATCGCCGCACCGCACCTCGCCGCCGAGCGCGCGCTCGAGGCGGCCGCCGCCCGTGGCGCCTTCGACGTCACCCACCTCCAGCCCGGCGCCTTCGCGGGCAATGCCCGCCCCTGGGCGTGGTCGGTCAAGGCCACGGGGTCGGTCGACCTTCCGTACCCCCACTCCTACGGCGACCCGATCCACGAGACCGACCTCGCCGAGGCCGCCTTCGCGGTCCTGACCGACGCGCGTCTGCGCGGCTCGTCGTACCTGCTCACGGGCCCCGAAGCGCTGACCTTCACGGAGCAGATCGCGATCCTGGAGAAGGCCTCGGGGCGTGAGATCACCGTCAACGCCGTGACGCCGGCGGAGTGGAAGGCCTCGGTCGCGCAGTACATACCGGACGCGTTCGCGGACGCGCTGCTCGACTACTGGGCCAGCCACGACGGCAAGCCCGCGCCGCTCACCCGCACCGTCGAGGAACTGACCGGCCACCCTGCCCGCACGTTCGCCGACTGGGCCGCCGCGCACGCGGACCTCTTCCGCGCCTGACCCACCCGCTCCTCACGCATCCCCCTTCTCACGTATCTCCGGCGCTTCGCGCCCCCTTTCCCCCTCCCGGCCCGGCATCGAAATACCTGGCTGACGCGGCACCGGCGATGACATGCTGGCCGGGTGAACGGACCGGAGATCCACATCAGCTTCGCCCCGGGCCTGCGCCTCTTCGTGCCCCCGGACCGCCGCGAGGGGCGCACGGTTCTGACGACCGACGGGGCGTCGACGCTCGGCCATGTCGTCGAATCCCTCGGCGTTCCGCTCACGGAGGCCGGCCGGATCCTGGTGGACGGCCGCCCCGCCCCGGTCTCGCACATCCCCGCCGCCGGGGAGATCGTCGAGGTGCGGGGCATCGAGCGCCCGCAGCCGGTCCCCGGCGCCCCGCTCCGCTTCCTGCTCGATGTCCATCTGGGCACGCTGGCCAGGCGGTTGCGCCTGCTCGGCGTCGACGCGGCGTACGAGAGCGAGGACCTGGGCGACCCGGCGCTGGCCGCCCTCTCGGCCAAGGAGCGCCGGGTGATGCTCTCCCGGGACCGCGGGCTGCTGCGCCGCCGCGAACTGTGGGCCGGGGCGTATGTGTACAGCGACCGGCCCGAGGACCAACTCCGTGACGTCCTCGAACGCTTCGCGCCCCCTCTGGCTCCCTGGACCCGCTGCACCGCCTGCAACGGCGAGCTGACCGACGCCGACAAGGACTCGGTGCGGGGCATGCTGGAGCACGGCACGGAGCGCACGTACGACGTGTTCGCGCAGTGCACCGCCTGCGAGCGCGTCTACTGGCGGGGCGCGCACCACGCCCGCCTGGAGGCGATCGTCGACAGCGCCCTGCGCGAATTCGGCGGCGCGCCGGCCTGACGGGAGCGGCCGGGCGCACCGGCGCCGGGCGTCACCCCTCGCCGAGGTCCCCCTGTCGCAGCCGGTCGATCTGGGCGGCGCTCAGCTCCACCGTCCGCCGCATGTGCGTGGTGAGCAGCGCGATCTCCTCGTCGGTGTACGAGTCGAACATCGCCGCCCAGTCCTGCCGCAGCGCGCCCCAGACCTCGCCCAGCCGTTCCATCCGCTCGGGCACCGTCGCGACGAGGACCTTGCGCCGGTCCTCCGTGTCGCGCTGTCGGGTGACGTACCCGGCCCGCTCCAGCCGGTCGACGAGACGGGTCGCCGACCCGGTGGTGAGCCCTGTGAGCTCGGCGATGCGGCCGGTGGTGACCGGCGCGGCCTCCAGGCTCAGCAGGTTGAGGCACTGCACGTCGGTGGGGTGCAGCCGCAGATGGTCGGCGACGGCCTGGTTGAACAGCGCGTACGCGGCCATGTAGCGGCGCGACTCCCCGATCAGCTCACCCATCAGCCGACCGCGCGTGGAGGAATTCTTCTGCGTCATGCAGATATTGTAGGGACAACTGACGGTGAGGGGCGTACGGGCGACGCCGGAATCTCTGGGGCCGTTGGGCACGGGCGGTGGGCGGCGCCCGGACCGTCGGGCGCGGGCGGCGGGCTAGGGCTGGTCGGCAGTGAGATAACGCTGCACGGTGGGCGCCAGCCAGGCGACCACTTCCTCACGGGTCATCTCGGCGGCGGGCGGCAGGCACAGCACATAGCGGGCGAGCGCCATGCCGAGGATTTGAGAGGCGGCCAGGGCGGCCCGCCGGGGGGCCTCGGCCGGATCGGGGCAGACGCCCGCCGCTATCGGGCCCAGCTGAGTCCTGAAGATCTCCCGTACGCGCTCCGCCCCGGCGGTGTTCGTGACGGCGACGCGCAACAGAGCGGTGAGCACCTCGTCCGACTCCCACCGGTCGAGGAAGTGGGAGACGAGGACGGCGCCGATGTGCTTCGCAGGCAGCGCGCCGACCTCGGGAAGCCGTAGGTCGAACGCTGACGCGGCGGCGAACAGCCCCTCCTTGTTGCCGTAGTAGCGCATCACCATCGAGGGGTCGATACCGGCGTCCCGGGCGATGGCCCGGATGGTGGCGCGCTCATAGCCGTCCGAGGCGAACCGCTCGCGGGCGGCTTCGAGGATCGCGGCCCGGGTGGCGTCCGAACGGCGAGGGGCTGTCGTCATGCCAACAACTGTAGGCCAACAACCGTTGACACGCCACGACGGCCGGCTCTACATTTGCCTACAAGCGTTGGCCCACAAGCGTTGACATCAACCGTTGGCCTCAGGGAGGCAGTCATGAGCGGCAAGCCGAACGACACCGTCCCCACTCCGAACCCCGCGCCCGGCCCCACGGACGTCGACGTCCTCGTCGTGGGCGCGGGCCCCACCGGAATGCTGCTCGCCGGCGATCTCGCCGCCGCGGGCCTCAGGGTCACGGTCGTCGAGCGCCGGGCTCACGAGACGAGCAACATGACGCGGGCCTTCGCCGTCCATGCCCGGACGCTGGAGCTGCTCGACGCCCGGGGCCTCGCCGACGAGCTGATCAAGAAGGGCAAGCCCCTCACGCGACTGCGCCTCTTCCACTCCCTGTCGTTCGACCTGTCGCGCCTTCCCTCCCGCTTCCCGTACCTCCTGATCACCCCGCAGTACGAGATCGAGCACCTGCTGGAGCGCCGGGCCCTTTCGGCGGGCGTGGACTTCCGGTACGGAACGGAACTGCGGGGCCTGCGCCAGGAGGCCGACACGGTCACCGCCGAACTGACCGGCCCCTCAGGCTCCGCTCCCACAGGCGCCGACGGCACGCCCCGCACAGTCACCGCCCGCTACCTCGTCGGCGCCGACGGCGTCCGAAGCGCCGTGCGCCGGTCACTCGGCCTGCCCTTCCCGGGCGCCTCGGTGATCCGTTCCATCGTTCTCGCCGACGTCAAGCTGACCGAGGCGCCCGAGGAAGTGCTCACGGCCAACGGAGTGGGCGACGCCTTCGCCTTCATCGCCCCCTTCGGCGACGGCTGGTACCGCGTCATGGGCTGGAACCGCGACCGCCAGGTCGCCGACAGCGAGCCCGTCGACCTCGACGAGCTGCGCGAGATCACCCGCCGCGCGCTCGGCACGGACCACGGCATGCACGACGCCCGCTGGATCTCCCGCTTCCACAGCGACGAACGCCAGGTCACGAGCTACAGGTCGGGCCGTGTCTTCCTCGCCGGGGACGCCGCCCACGTCCACTCCCCCGCCGGTGGCCAGGGCATGAACACCGGCCTCCAGGACGCGGCGAACCTCTCCTGGAAACTCACTGCCGTCCTGCGCGGCGACAGGGCCGCCGCCCCCGACCCCGAGGCGCTCCTCGACAGCTACGACTCCGAGCGGCACCCGGTGGGCGCGATGGTGCTGCGCACCAGTGGCGGCATGCTCCGCCTCGCCATGGCGCGCACCCCGCTCCAGCGCGCCGCCCGCTCTCTGGCGGCCCGCTTCCTCACCAGCGTGCGGCCGGCGTCCGCCAAGGCCCTGGGCATGGTCAGCGGGATCGGCATCGCGTACGGCGCAGGGCGCGGCGTCCACCGCCTCACCGGACGGCGCGCGCCGGACGTCCGGCTGACACAGGGCCGGCTCTACGAACTACTGCGCGAAGGCGAGTTCGTCCTGATCACCCCGCAGAGCGCGACCGGGTCGCACGACACCCCGGACACCCCGCTTCCCCCGGCCGTCCCGGAACACGCGGTACGCGCCCACTGGGCGAACCCGGACCGCAGGACCTCGCTGCTCGTACGGCCCGACGGATACGTGGCATGGGCGGGCCGATGACCCTCGGCGTCCAGAAACCCGACCGGACGACCAAGCGGTCGGAAGAGCGGTCAGAAGACATACGGGTCGCCCGTCGCGGGAACCAGCACCCGGTGCTCGTTGTTCTGCGGGTTCCGGTCGGTCGCGCCGCCGTTCCAGAGGGTTCCGACCTTCACGGTCACCTCGTTCGGAGAGCCGGTGACCTTCAGATCGAGAGCGGTCTCCTGCCGGGCGCCGTCCGCCTTCAGCGCGCCCGTCGCACAGAGCACCACACGGTCACCGGCCCACAGACACCCCGGCGGCAACTCCTGCGCCGCCGCCGGCGGATAGGAGAACTCCAGACGCACGGTCGCCTGCGAAATGCTCGACGGGCCGTGGTTCTCGCTCACCAGCCAGACCCCGAGCCTCCCGCCCCACAGTGAGAGATGCCCGTGGTGCGCCACGTCCGCCTCCGGAGCGATCACGTCACGGGTGCCGGCACCCGCGCCCGTACCCGCTCCCGCACCCACCACCGTCGCCACCGCGAGCGACACCACCACCAGGGCATTGCGCATGACACTCATGAGGGGAAGATACCCACCGATACCCGGTTCGCCCGCTATATCCTGATTATCCGTCAGCACGGCGCGCCGCCCCCCACGCCTGCCGTCCGTGCCACCCTGGCGTCATGCTCGTCGCCCGCTCCGCCGCTCTCTTCGTCCTCGCCGCACTCTTCGAGATCGGGGGCGCCTGGCTCGTCTGGCAGGGGGTCCGTGAGCATCGCGGCTGGATCTGGATCGGCGCCGGAGTCGTCGCCCTCGGGGCGTACGGTTTTGTCGCCACCCTTCAGCCCGACGCCGACTTCGGCCGGATCCTCGCCGCGTACGGCGGCGTCTTCGTCGCCGGATCCCTCGCCTGGGGCATGATCGCCGACGGATACCGCCCGGACCGCTGGGACGTCACCGGTGCGCTGATCTGCCTGGCCGGCATGGCGGTGATCATGTACGCCCCGCGCGCCCGATGATCCCCCGGCGCGCCTATCCTGACCCCATCTTCGATCACATGCTCGATCACACGCGCGAGGAGCACGTCATGACTGCCGCCGGGTCCCGGATCGCCGTCGTCACCGGAGCGAGCAGCGGCATCGGCGCCGCCACGGCCCGGCAACTCGCCGCCGCCGGCTACCGCGTGGTGCTGACCGCCCGCCGCAAGGACCGCATCGAGGCCCTGGCCGCGGAGATCAACGAGGCCGGCCACCAGGCCACCGCGTACGCTCTCGACGTCACCGACCGCGAGGCCGTCCAGACCTTCGCCACCGCGTTCAGCACCATCAGCGTCCTCGTCAACAACGCGGGCGGCGCCCTGGGCGCCGACCCCGTGGCCACCGGCGACCCCGACGACTGGCGCCAGATGTACGAGGTCAACGTCATCGGCACCCTCAACATCACCCAGGCCCTGCTCCCCGCCCTCACCGCGAGCGGCGACGGCACCGTGGTCGTCCTCTCCTCCACCGCGGGCCACTCCACCTACGAAGGCGGAGCCGGCTACGTCGCCGCCAAGAACGGCGCCCGGGTCATCGCCGAAACCCTCCGCCTGGAGATCGTCGGCACCCCGGTCCGCGTGATCGAGATCGCCCCCGGCATGGTCAAGACCGACGAGTTCGCGACCACCCGCTTCCGCGGCGACACCGAGAAGGCGGCCAAGGTCTACGCCGGCGTCCCCGAGCCGCTGACCGCCGACGACGTGGCCGACACGATCACCTGGGCGGTCACCCGCCCCGCCCACGTCAACATCGACCTCCTGGTGGTCCGCCCCCGCGCCCAGGCCTCCAACACCAAGGTCCACCGCGAGCTGTAGGGAACGCGCACGGAGCGAGGGCCCGGACCGTCCCCCGGCCCGGGCCCTCGCCCGCTCCTCCCACTCACCCGCGCGTTTTGGGCCTCAGCCCTTCACGCAGATGACCTGCTTCAGCTTCGCCACGACCTCCACCAGGTCCCGCTGCTGGTCGATGACCTTCTCGATCGGCTTGTAGGCGCCCGGGATCTCGTCCACGACACCGGAGTCCTTACGGCACTCCACACCCCGTGTCTGCTCCTCCAGGTCCCGCGTCGAGAACGTCCGCTTCGCCGCGGACCGGCTCATCTTCCGGCCGGCGCCGTGCGAGGCGGAGTTGAAGGACTTCGCGTTGCCAAGGCCCTTCACGATGTACGAGCCGGTGCCCATCGAGCCCGGGATGATCCCGAAGTCGCCGGACCCGGCGCGGATCGCTCCCTTACGGGTCACCAGCAGGTCCATGCCGTCGTACCGCTCCTCCGCCACGTAGTTGTGGTGGCAGGAGATGACCTGGCCGAAGGTCACCTTCGCCTTCTTGAACTCCCGGCGAATCACATCCTGAGAGAGCGCCATCATGATCGCCCGGTTGTACTTGGCGTACTCCTGCGCCCAGAAGAGATCGTTCCGGTACGCCGCCATCTGCGGCGTGTCCGCGATGAAGACGGCCAGGTCACGGTCGACGAGCCCCTGGTTGTGCGGCAGCTTCTGGGCCTGTCCGATGTGGAAGTCGGCCAGCTCCTTGCCGATGTTCCTGGATCCGGAGTGCAGCATGATCCACACCGCATCATCGGAATCGAGGCACAGCTCCCAGAAGTGATTTCCGCTGCCCAGCGTCCCCATCTGCTTCGTGGCGCGGTCCTGGCGGAACTGGACCGCATCCGCCACCCCCTCGAACCGCCCCCAGAAGTCGTCCCACCCCGACGCCGGGAATCCGTGCAGCCGCCCCGGGTCCACCGCCTCGTCGTGCATCCCCCGGCCCACCGGGATCGCCTGCTCGATCTTCGACCGGAGCCGCGACAGGTCCCCCGGCAGGTCGTTCGCGGTCAGTGAGGTCTTCACCGCCGACATACCGCAGCCGATGTCCACCCCGACCGCCGCCGGGCAGACCGCCCCGTGCATCGCGATCACCGAGCCGACCGTCGCGCCCTTGCCGTAATGCACGTCCGGCATCACGGCCAGGCCCTTGATCCACGGCAGCGTGGAGACGTTCCGCAGCTGCTGCATCGCACCGCCCTCGACCGTGGAGGGGTCGGCCCACATGCGGATGGGCACGTTCGCACCCGGTACCTCTACGTACGACATACTTCCTCGATTCCCCCGAAAAGCCGGATAACGCAAAAACCGGCGCCAAGGCCCGTATAGGTGATGAGGGACCGGCATCGACGGCAGTGCGTGCGATACACATTGTGTCCACCGGCCGCCATCGGGCGGCAAACAGTTTTTGGGCAGAAGGGAGCCTGGGACCGTGCAGCGAAAGGCGTACGTACCCGGCCTGGCGGCGCTCGTGGCGGCGTTCGCCGCCGGCGTCACCGGCTGCACCGCCGGCGGCGGTACCGACGGTTCCACCGTCGACGCGAAGGCCGGCCCCGCCACCTCCGCGGTGCCGCCGGGCAAGTACCGCACTCTTTTCGAGCCCTGCGGATCCGTACAGCTCGCCACGCTCAAGGACCTGCTGCCCGGCGGCGCCGAGCTGCCGGAGGACCAGCAGGAGCGCGTGTACCAGGGCTCGGCCGCCGTCACGTACGACACCGACCGCCGTGTCGGCTGCACCTGGAAGACCGACTCGGCGGAGGCGACCCACGAGCTGACGCTCGACTTCGAGCGGGTCGTCTCGTACGACACCGCCGTGAGTGACGACTCCCGGGCGCAGGAGGTCTACGCCCGCAAGCAGGTCGCGGCCGCCCTGCCCGCCCCGGTGAACACCACGACCAGCACGCCCAGCGCGCCCACTGCGCCCAGCACCTCCAGCACCGCCACCCCGTCCGGCAGGCCCGGCGCGACCGCCCCGAGCGCACCGGCGGGCAAGCCGTCCACGGGCGCCTCGTCGGGAGCGCCGTCGGGAACGCCGTCCGGCCCCGGGTCGAGCCCGGGGTCGAGCACCGGCTCCCCCTCCGGTCTGGAGCCGCGCGTACTGGAGGGTCTCGGCGACGCGGCGTTCCTGAACGACGTGCTGACGGGGGCCGGCACAGCCGCCCAGCAGCGCACCGTGAGCGTGGTCTTCCGCACATCCAATGTGATCGTGACGATCCAGTACGCGGAGCAGCCGGCGGGGGTGGCCGTGGTGCCCGACAGCAAGGAACTGCAGGAAAAGGCGCAGGGGCTGGCGCAGAAGCTGGCCGAGCGCTTCAACGAGTAGGCCCGTCGTGCGAGGCCCCCGGGCGCCCGGGCCGGAGGCGGCCGGCGCCCCTTGCCGCGTACCGTGTCGGCGTACCGTGACCGGACGGACCGTACGCCGTGTGACCGAGCACCCGAGTGATGACTGAAGGAACCATGCACCGATCAGCCCCGCGTCTCACCCGCATACTCGCCTGCGCCGCCGTCCCGGTGATGCTCGTCGTCGCCGGCTGCTCGTCGGACTCCGACGGCAAGGACACCACGGCGAAGGACCCGTCGGGTTCGTCGTCGTCCGCCCTGGGCGGCAAGGAGTCGAAGCCGGCCGTCGCGCCGGCGAAGTACTCCAAGCTGCCGGTTCCGTGCAAGGCGATCGTCGCGAAGTCGATCGACGAGCTGGTACCGAAGGCGAAGACGAAGGCCGGTACGCCGGGCAAGTCCAGCGACACCGCCAACCGCGGCGGCTGCTCGTGGAACGGCCTGGACGACAAGGGTCTGAAGGGCTCGCAGTACCGCTGGCTCGATGTCTCCTTCTTCCGCTACGGCTCCGACGAGGTTCTCGGGAGCGGGGAGAAGCGCGCCAAGGACGGCGCCGCCAAGGAGACCGCCAAGGTCCAGGCGACGGAGGGCGCGAAGCACGTCGTCACGAAGCCCGCCACCGGCATCGGCAGCGAGGCGAGCTCCATCGCGTACTCCCTGCGCAAGACCGGTGAGGACTTCTCGCACGCGACGATCGTGGCGCGTACGGAGAACGTGGTCATCGTGGTCGACTACAACGGCACGGGCTTCGGGGGCGCCGGGGCGCCCGGCGAGAAGGCGATGATGGACGGCGCGACGAAGGCCGCGAAGGAAGCGGTGGCCGCGGTCGCCGCCGCCAACAAGTAGCAGTACACAGCGGGCATATGCGGAGTCCGGCCCTCCCCCGGGGGCCGGGCTCCGTACGCATGTGCCACGCTGTGCGCGCCGGATGGTGACTACGGGAGGGAACGAGGGTGGCCGCGACGCAGCTGACACGCACGCACCGGATCTTGATCGGTGTCGTGGTCGCGGGGGCGTTGGTGATCGCCGCGATCGGTTTCGCGGGGTCGTACTCGGCCGTGCGCGCGCTCGCGGTGCAGAAGGGCTTCGGCGACTTCTCGCTCGTCTTCCCGATCGGTATCGACGCCGGTATCTGTGTGCTGCTGGCCCTGGACCTGCTGCTGACGTGGATGCGGATACCGTTTCCGCTGCTGCGTCAGACGGCCTGGCTGCTGACGGCGGCGACGATCGCGTTCAACGGCGCGGCCGCCTGGCCCGACCCGCTCGGGGTCGGGATGCACGCCGTGATCCCGGTCCTCTTCGTGGTCTCGGTGGAGGCGGCCCGGCACGCGGTCGGGCGGATCGCCGACATCACGGCCGACAAGCACATGGAGGGCGTGCGGCTGACGCGATGGCTGCTCTCTCCGGTGCCCACGTTCAAGCTGTGGCGACGGATGAAGCTGTGGGAGATCCGCAGCTATGAAGAGGTCATCAAGCTGGAGCAGGACCGGCTGATCTACCAGGCGCGGTTGCAGGCCCGTTTCGGGCGGGCGTGGCGGCGCAAGGCGCCGGTCGAGTCGCTGATGCCGCTGCGGCTGGCGCGGTACGGGGTGCCGCTCGCCGACACGGCGGCGGCGGGCCTCGCGGCGGCGGGCATCGAGCCCATGCTGCTTCCGCCGGACCCGACGCGCCAGACGGTCCAGCCGGCCGAGGTGGAGGCCCCGGCGCACGCGCGTGCGCCTGAGCTGCCCCGGGGCCCTCAGGCGCATCCCCAGAACCACCCGCAGCAGAACCAGGAGCACCAGGAGTCGTTCCCCGGCTGGCACGAGGAGCCTCCCGCCGATCACTACCCGGAGCCGGAGTCCGACCAGCACCCCAGTCCCTGGTTCGACGCCCCCCGGCTCCCGCAGGCGGCGTACGAGGGGTCCTACGACCCCGCTTACGTGGAGGGTCTGGAGCCCACCCCCGTGATGGTTCCCCAGGGGCCGGACGGTGTTCCCGTCCCCGGCCCCCGCGCCGAGTCCCCGCTGCCGGAGCAGCCCGCCGAGCAGCAGGAACAGCAGTACGAGCAGCAGTACGAGGGGCCGGACGCCGACGAGTTCTCCGAGCTCGCCTACCCGGTCTACCGGGCGTACGTCGACGAGAACGGCGTGTTCCCCAGCAATGAGCAGCTCGACATAATCCTCACGGACGTGCACGGCATCCGGCACCCGCTGAGCGCGACCCTGCTGCGGCGTCTGACGCCCGTGTTCCGGCACAAGTACCAGGCGGAGCTCGAGGAGAACCACATCGCCTGAGGCGGGCTCAGGCCCTGGCGCGGTGCTTGGCCGTCTCGCCGTAGATCGCGAGGGCCGCGCCCGCGACGGCCAGGGTGAGATAGACGGGCGTGGGGACGTCCCACCACTTCTGGAGGAGCCCCCAGGGACCGTCCCCGAAGATCCGTCCTGCGGGGCCGAGCGCGCCCTGGATTCCGACGAGCCAGCCCAGGGCCGCGATGAGTTCGTTCTTCATGCCTCCACGGTCTCCCGCGAGGCCGCTCGTTTCGTCATGCGCACGTCGGAATGCCCGGTAGTCCGAAGGATGCAGTCCGCAGGGCAGGGCTGTCGTACGGGGACCGGGCACGGGACGCGGAAGGGCCGCCACCGCGAGGTGACGGCCCTTCCGCGATCAGTCCGGGGACTACGCGCCGAGCAGCTTCCTGACCCGGTCCGCGCCCACCGCCAGCAGCAGCGTGGGCAGCCGCGGCCCCGTCTCCCGACTCACCAGGAGCTTGTAGAGCAGCGCGAAGAAGGACCGCTGGGCGACCTTCAGCTCCGGCGTCGGCTTGGCGTCGGGCTCCAGCCCGGCCATCACCTTCGGGACGCCGTAGACCAGCGTGGTCAGCCCGTCCAGGGACCAGTGGCTGTCCAGGCCCTCGAGGAGCAGCCGCAGCGACTCGCGGCCCTCGTCGTCGAGCGAGCCCAGGAGCTCCTTGTCGGGCTCGTCGCGGACGATGGTGCGCTGGTCGGCCGGGACCTGGGTGGTGATCCAGTTCTCGGCGCGGTCCAGGCGCGGGCGGACCTCGTCCAGCGACAGGACCGGCTTGTCCGGGTCCAGCTCGGTCAGGATGCGCAGGGTCTGCTCGTCGTGTCCGGCCGTGATGTCCATGACCGAGGCAAGCGTCCGGTACGGCAGCGGGCGCGGCGTGCGCGGCAGCTCACCGGCCGCCGTGCGCACGGCCCGGGAGTACGCCGCGGCGTCCGCCGGCAGCACGCTCCCGTCCTGGACCTTGCTCTCCAGCTTGTCCCACTCGTCGTAGAGCCGCTGGATCTCCTGGTCGAAGGCGATCTTGAAGGACTGGTTGGGGCGGCGCCTGGCGTAGAGCCAGCGCAGCAGCGGCGCCTCCATGATCTTCAGCGCGTCGGCCGGGGTGGGCACGCCGCCGCGCGAGGACGACATCTTCGCCATGCCGCTGATGCCGACGAACGCGTACATCGGGCCGATCGGCTGCACGCCGTCGAAGACGTCGCGCACGATCTGGCCGCCGACGACGAAGGACGATCCCGGGGAGGAGTGGTCGACGCCGGACGGCTCGAAGATCACGCCCTCGTAGGCCCAGCGCATGGGCCAGTCGACCTTCCAGACCAGCTTGCCGCGGTTGAACTCGCTCAGCCGGACGGTCTCGCCGAAGCCGCACGCCGTGCAGACGTAGACGAGCTCGGTGGTCTCGTCGTCGTACGACTGGACCGTCGTGAGGTCCTTCTCGCACTGCCCGCAGTAGGGCTTGTACGGGAAGTACCCGCCGGCCCCGCCGGAGCCGTCGTCCTCGTTGGCCGCGCCGGAGCCCTCGGCGGCCTCGACCTCGGCTTCGTCGAGGGGCTTCTGCGACTGCTTCGCCGGGGCCTTCTTGGTGCGGTACTGGTCGAGGATCGCGTCGATGTCGCCGCGGTGCTTCATGGCGTGCAGGATCTGCTCGCGGTAGGCACCGGCGGTGTACTGCTCGGTCTGGCTGATGCCGTCGTACTCGACGCCCAGCTCGGCGAGCGACTCGACCATGGCGGCCTTGAAGTGCTCGGCCCAGTTGGGGTGCGCGGAGCCGGCCGGGGCCGGGACCGAGGTCAGCGGCTTGCCGATGTGCTCGGCCCAGGACTCGTCGACGCCCTCGACGCCGTTCGGCACCTTGCGGTAGCGGTCGTAGTCGTCCCAGGAGATCAGGTGCCGGACCTCGTGTCCCCGGCGCCGGATCTCGTCGGCGACCAGATGCGGGGTCATGACCTCGCGAAGGTTGCCGAGGTGGATGGGACCGGAGGGGGAGAGTCCGGACGCGACGACGACCGGTTTGCCAGGCGCACGTCGCTCCGACTCGGCGATGACCTCGTCCGCGAAACGGGAGACCCAGTCGGTCTCGGTGCTGCTCTGAGCCACGGTCGGCACGTCCTTGATGCTTGATCTTGAATCTGTCGGTTGCTGGCGTCAGCCATTCTCCCAGACGAAACAACCCTCTCGATGGTTGTCCACAGGGTCGACGAACCGAAGATCTACTTCTACTCGGTCTTCAAACGAGCTTGACATGGACATCCAGGACGCGGCGGACAAGGTCGGCCTGACCGAGCAGGAGATCGTCGAGAACGGCCAGTACGTGGGCATCGACGCCGTGAAGTACGCGGACCTGTCGACCTCGGCGGCCCGCGACTACAAGTTCGACCTGGACCGATGGTCTCGCTGAACGGTGACACGTCCGTGTACCTCCAGTACGCGTACGCCCGTATCCGCTCGATCTTCGGCAACGCCGGCGACCGTACGCCGGTGCCCAGCCCGGACTCGAACTGGCCCCGGCGGAGCGCGCCCTGGCGCTGCACCTGGACCAGTTCGGGGAGCGCCCGAGCGTCGGTGTCACGCTGCTCGCCAAGTCCCTTGAGGCAGGGGTGGTGTCCGGGGCGAACGGCACCCCGGTCGACCCCACGACCGACGGGCCGCTGGCCGACCGACACACGCTGCTCTTCGGCTCGGCGGGCCGTCTGCTGACAGCTGTCTTCCGCACCGCGACCGCCTGGGTGATCCCGCGCAGCGCCCTGCTGCCCCGCTGGGCCGACCGGTCCGCGTACGCACTCGCGGCGGTGAATCTGGCCTTCGTCCCGTCGCTCAATTCCGGCAAGGACCCGGCGGTCTTCCACAGCGCGGCCGGCTGGGGAACCACGCCATGGTCGCGGGCCTGCTGCCGTACTGGATCCTCGCGATCTGCGTCCCTCCGCTCCGGGGCGGCCGCGTCACCTCAGGGGGTGCGACGTGCGGCCCGATGCCTCGTCGATCTCGGCGTGAGCCTTCTGCAACAACTGCGAGGCCAGGTCCATGAGGGCGCGGGCTCCCGCGATCTCCTCGCCGACCCGTAGCTGTTCGGGGTCGGACGGGTGGCGGTGGGCGTTGCCCTGGGCGCGGAACTCGGTGCCGTCGCCGAGCCTCACCATCGCGGCTGCCCGGGTCCGGTCGCCGTCCTCCTGGAATTCCATCTCGATGTGCCATCCGACAAGTGTCTGCATGGTGGATCACCTCCGGCGATACTCCTTCCAGAGTGCGCCGGGAGGGCACTGATCACCACATGTCACCGGGTTCACGGTCATCCTTTACTTACCAAAAGGTGAGTACCTCACTAATTAGTCGGTACTTGTCCCCTTCTCTGTGCGGGGCAAGGATCACCGCATGCCCGAAAACACCATCCACTCCCCTGTTTCCGTCCTCGGCCTCGGTCTGATGGGCACGGCCCTCGCCTCCGCACTCCTCAGGGCCGGCCACCAGGTCACCGTCTGGAACCGCTCGGCCGCCAGGACCGGCCCACTGGTCGCCCAGGGAGCGACCCCCGCCGACACCCCGGCCGCGGCCATCGCCGCAAGTCCCCTGGTCATCGTCTGCCTCACCACCAACGACGACGTCACCGAGGTCCTCGGCGCCGAGGACCTCACCGGCAGGACACTGCTCAACCTCACCAACGGCACCCCCGCCCAGGCCCGTTCGATCGCCGCATGGGCCGCAAGGGCGGGCGCCTCGTACATCGACGGCGGCATCATGGCCGTTCCGCAGATGATCGGCGGCCCGGCCGCGTACGTCCTCTACAGCGGCGACGAGCATGCCTACGAGACCTACCGCCCGGCCCTGGCCGCCTTCGGCGGCACGAAGTGGGTGGGCACGGACCCGGGCCGCGCCGCCCTGCACGACATGGCCCTGCTCACCGGCATGTACGGCATGCTCATCGGCGTGACCCAGGCCTTCGCCCTGGTCCGCACGGAGAACATCACGGCCACGGAGTTCGCCGAGCCCCTGCACGCCTGGGTCTCCGCGGTGCTGGGCGGTGTCGTCCCCGGCATCGCGGCGGCAATCGACTCGGGCCAACACCTGACCGACGTGTCGAGCCTCGCCATCAACCAGGCCGCCTTCCCCAACTTCATGGAGACCTACGAGGCCCAGGGCCTGAGCCCCGCCCTCTTCACCCCCTTCCAGCAGCTGCTCGACCGCTCGGTGCGAGAGGGCTACGCGGCCGACGGCCTGTCCCGCCTGGTGGACCTGCTCAAGCGCTGACACGCCCCCGGGCCCCTTCACGGGCCCAGGCTGTCGCAAAAGCCCCACGACAACCCCTTCGCCGGTGGAGCAGACTCGGGCCCGTGGTCCGCGACTGTGGGGGAACAGGGGGCTCCATGCTGCGCTACGCCTGTCCCGAGGGGACATGGGAATCGGTCTTCGCCTTACCCGACCGGCGTCTGTGGCCCGGGGTCCGCTGCTATCGGGGGTTCCGTTTCGCGCTGGACCGCCCCCGTCGCAGGCTCGAAGTGCCCAACGCGTCCGTGACCCTCATGCTCGGCTTCGGGGACCGCCTGAAGCTCCACGGGGGCGGGGCCACCCACGCGTACACCTCCCTGCTGGCCGGCTTGCGCACCGGCCCGGTCATCGGGGAGCACGAAGGCCGCCTGCACGGCGTGGAGATCATCTTCTCGCCGTGGGCGGCCTTCTCGCTGTTCGGGACGGGGCTGGGCGAGCTGGCCGGGACCACCGCCGACCCCGTGGACGTCCTCGGCCCCCGCGCGCGGCGGCTCACCGAGAAGCTGGCCGGCGCGGGCGCCTGGGACGAGCGGTTCGCGCTGCTCGACGCGACACTGCTGCGGTGGGCGCGCGCGGGCCGCCCGCACGCCCCGCAAGTGGCCTCGGCCTGGGACGAGTTGCGGCGGACGTCGGGCACCGCACCCCTGGCGGACCTGGCCGCCGGCTCGGGCTGGAGCAAGCGCCAGTTCCACCACCACTTCGTCGAGCAGATCGGTACGGCTCCGAAGACGGCCGCCCGGATCCACCGCCTCGGCCGGGTCCTGCGGATGCTCGCCGCGGACCGCCCCCACGCCCAGATCGCGGCGGCCTGCGGCTTCTTCGACCAGTCGCACCTGATCAGGGAGTTCTCGGCGATGACCGGCCTGACCCCCCGCCGCTTCCGCGCCGAGCGGACCTTCGGCGCCGGCGCCCCCTACTCGGGCGACCGGCTGCGGGGCGAGGTCACCAGCGTGCTTTTCCCGCCGCCCGGCCGCCCCCAGCCGTCCCCGGCCCGGCCCGTCTGACCCACGGGCCGCAGTTTTCTCCAATCCGCCGTGCCCGCCCCCATGCCACGCTGCCCACGAACGACCGACCGCATCACAGGGGGACCCATTGCGCTTCCGTGTGCTCGGACCCGTCACCGTCCACGACGGGCCGCATCGCATCGCACTGCGCGGCGGCAAGCAGCACGCCCTGCTCGCGGCGCTCCTCAGCCGCCCCAACTCCGTACTGTCGAGAGATCTGCTGGTCGACGCCCTCTGGGGGCCCGAACCTCCGCCCTCGGCCACCGACATGCTGCGCTGGCACGTCCACAAGCTGCGCAGGGCGGTGGGCGGCTCGCGCGTCCTCACCTCGCCGACGGGCTACACCCTCACCGCGGACCCGGAGGACATCGACGCCCAGCACTTCGAATCCGCCTGCGCCGACGCCCGCCGGCTCCTCGGCCACGACACCCGCCTGGCCGCGGCCCGCGCCGGTACGGTCCTCCAGGAGGCGCTGGCCCTCTGGCGCGGCCCCGCCTACGGCGACCTCGACGTCCCCCTGGTCCGGACGGAGGCCGTCCGCCTCCAGGAGTTGCACCTCGCGGCCTGCGAACTCCTCGCCCAGGCCGATCTCCTCACCGGCCAGGACACCACCGCCGCCGCCCGGCTGCGCCCGCTCGTCGCCGATCACCCCTTCCGCGAACGGTTCCGCGCCCAGCTCATGCTGGCGCTCTACCGCTCGGGCCGCCGCGCCGAGGCGCTGGACGTCTTCCACGACGGCCGTCGACTCCTCGACGAGGAACTGGGCCTGCTGCCGGGGCCCGAACTCCAGCGCCTCCAGCACTCGATCCTCGTCGGCGAAAGCGTTCAGGCCGCCACCTGAGCCGGTGACGGCCTGACACTCCCATCGGTTCCGCTAGCAGTTGCGCACCTTGTAGACCGGGGTCCAGCTGCCGGACGTGTCGTAGCTGCGGGCGCCGGGCGTCGTGTAGATCAGTGATCCGGACGAGTTGTACATCCGGGCCCTGGTGCCCGCCGACTGGTTGTTGTCCCACGAACCGTTGCCGGTCCAGGGGATGTTGTAGCTGCCGCAGGTGTACATGTTGATCTGGCTGCCGGTGAAGTTGGTGCCGCTGTACGCGCAGAAGCGCAGGTACGCGCAGGCGGCCATGGTCCCGACCGGGTCACTGAGGTCACGCGCGTACTTCTCGCCCGGCACGACGACCGTCAGCTCGGCGCCGGGGCCCAGCTTGATCTTGTTCGGCGCGATCTGCACCCCGCCCGTGCGCTGCTTGAACCCGTCGACCTTCGCCTGGAGGCCCTGGGCCTGGTCGGCGCTGAGTCCAGCGCTCCTGGCCCGGGCCGTGAAGTCGGCGGCGGAGGCGGCACCGGCGGTGCCGAGCCCCGCCACCAGGACGACGAAGATCCCTGCGAGTGTGGTGACGATCCGAGCGATCCCCCGGAAAGTGCGGTGGTCAGTCACAGAACTGCCTTCCCTCTCTCGACGTACGGAACGAACGAACGAGGGAACGCTCTCAGCCGCGCGTTGTGCGGCCGTTGTCATCCTGTTGTGCCACCGCGCGGGGTCAGGCCTGCCGCAGGTTCTGCGCGACCTCGGTCGCCCAGTACGTGAGGATCATCTGCGCACCGGCCCGCCGGATCCCGGTCAGGGTCTCCAAGATCGCCCGGTCCCGGTCGATCCAGCCCTTCTCGGCGGCGGCCTCGATCATCGCGTACTCACCGCTGATCTGGTACGCGGCGACCGGCACGTCCACGGCCTCGGCGACCTTGGCGAGGACGTCCAGGTACGGTCCGGCCGGCTTGACCATGACCATGTCGGCGCCCTCGTCGAGGTCCAGCGCCAGCTCCCGCATGGACTCCCGGAGGTTGGCCGGGTCCTGCTGGTACGTCTTGCGGTCACCGGTCAGCGACGAGCCGACGGCCTCGCGGAAGGGCCCGTAGAAGGCCGAGGAGTACTTGGCGGTGTAGGCGAGGATCGACACGTCCTCCTTGCCGATGGTGTCCAGCGCGTCGCGGATCACCCCGACCTGGCCGTCCATCATCCCGGAGGGTCCGACGACATGGACGCCGGCGTCGGCCTGGACCTGGGCCATCTCGGCGTACCGTTCCAGCGTCGCGTCGTTGTCGACGCGGCCGTCGGCGTCCACGACACCGCAGTGGCCGTGGTCGGTGTACTCGTCCAGGCACAGGTCCGACATGATCACCAGATCGTCCCCGACCTCGGCCTTCACATCACGAATGGCGACCTGCAGGATCCCGTCCGGGTCCGTGCCCGCCGTGCCGGCCGCGTCCTTCTTGGCGTCCTCGGGCACCCCGAAGAGCATGATTCCGGAGACGCCCGCGGACACGGCCTCGACGGCCGCCTTCCGGAGGGTGTCGCGGGTGTGCTGGACGACGCCGGGCATCGCGGCGATCGGAACGGGCTCGCCGATGCCTTCCCGCACGAACGCGGGGAGGATCAGATCGGCCGGATGCAGCCGCGTCTCGGCGACCATGCGCCGCATCGCGGGACTCGTCCGCAGCCTGCGCGGCCGCGCACCGGGAAAGGATCCGTACACAGTCATACGCTCCACGCTACGCCGGGCGAGGGTGTGCTTTTGCCGACCGGTTGTGGGCATGCGGCCACCCTGATGGGCAATCGTCCCGCACGGCCCGGCGGGTGGGCAGGCACAGGAGCCGGAGGGCGGCCCCCGTGAGGTTGCCGCGCACGCCGAGGCCCTCGCGGTGAACGGTCACCACGAGGGCCCGGGGCCACCCCGGGGGCGCGGAGCCCCACAGGGACCGCACCCCACAACGGCTACGTCGTCCGCCTCCGTCGCGCTCCCGGCCTGCGCTCGCTCGGCCGCGTCACCGGGTCGCCCGCCTCGCGCGCGGCCTCCCGGCGCCGCACGCCGAAGTCCGCCAGCGCCTCGGCCAGCTTGTGCACCGACGGCTCGGGCGACAGCACGTCCACCCGCAGGCCGTGCTCCTCCGCCGTCTTCGCGGTGGCCGGCCCGATGCAGGCGATGACCGTCACGTTGTGCGGCTTGCCGGCGATGCCGACGAGGTTGCGGACCGTCGAGGACGACGTGAAGAGCACGGCGTCGAAGCCGCCGCCCTTGATCGCCTCGCGGGTGTCCGCCGGCGGCGGCGACGCCCGTACGGTCCGGTAGGCCGTGACGTCGTCGACCTCCCAGCCCAGCTCGATCAGACCGGCCACCAGGGTCTCGGTGGCAATGTCGGCACGAGGCAGGAAGACACGGTCGATCGGGTCGAAGACCGGGTCGTACGGCGGCCAGTCCTCCAGGAGCCCCGCCGCGGACTGCTCACCGCTGGGCACCAGGTCCGGCTTCACACCGAAGTCGACCAGGGCCGCGGCCGTCTGCTCGCCCACCGCGGCGACCTTGATCCCCGCGAAGGCCCGCGCGTCGAGCCCGTACTCCTCGAACTTCTCACGCACCGCCTTGACCGCGTTGACGCTGGTGAAGGCGATCCACTCATAGCGGCCGGTGACGAGTCCCTTGACCGCCCGCTCCATCTGCTGCGGCGTCCGCGGCGGCTCGACGGCGATCGTCGGGACCTCGTGCGGAACGGCGCCGTAGGACCGAAGCTGGTCGGAGAGCGATGCCGCCTGCTCCTTCGTGCGCGGCACCAGCACCCGCCACCCGAAGAGCGGCTTCGACTCGAACCACGACAGCTGGTCGCGCTGGGCGGCGGCGCTGCGCTCACCGACCACGGCTATGACGGGCTGGTGGCCGTCGGGGGACGGCAGCACCTTGCCCTGCTTGAAGACCTGGGCGATGGTGCCGAGCGTGGCCGTCCAGGTCCGCTGCCGGGTCGTCGTGCCGGCGACGGTGACCGTCAGCGGGGTGTCCGGCTTGCGGCCGGCCGCGACGAGCTCACCGGCGGCCGCGGCGACCGAGTCCAGCGAGGTGGAGACGACGACGGTGCCGTCGGAGGCGCCGACCTCGTTCCAGCAGCGGTCGTTCGCCGTGCGGGCGTCGACGAAACGGACATCGGTGCCGTGGGCGTCGTCGCTCAGCGGGACACCGGCGTACGCGGGTACGCCCACCGCCGTCGCGACTCCGGGCACGACCTCGAAGGCGATGCCCTCGGAGGCGCAGGAGAGCATCTCCCGGCCCGCGTTCCCGTCGAGACCGGGGTCACCGGTCACCGCACGGACGACCCGCTTGCCGGACCGCGCGGCCTCCATGACAAGATTGGCCGCATCCCTCAACACGGGGACACCGGCGGTCTTTGACGCTTCGTCAACCACCGTCAGCTCAGGCGTGCTCACGCCCGCCCGGGCATGGCCTCGTACGACCTCGAGCACATCCGGCTCGGCGATCAGTACGTCCGCCCGGGCGAGTGCTTCGACCGCGCGGAGGGTCAGCAGTCCGGGGTCGCCGGGACCGGCGCCCAGGAAGGTGACGTGTCCGTGCCCGGAGTATGCCGAGGCTGCGATGGTGGTGGGGCTGGTGGGGCTCAAAGTGCTCGCTCCCCCATAAGACCGGCCGCACCCTTGGCGAGCATCTCGGACGCGAGTTCGCGACCGAGCGCGAGGGCGTCGCCGTGCGACGTAGGTACGGGACCGGTGGTGGACAGCTGCACCAGCGTGGATCCGTCGGTCGTGCCGACAACACCGCGCAGGCGCATCTCATGAACAACCTGTCCGTCGGCCAGCAGGTCGGCCAGCGCACCCACAGGTGCGGAGCAGCCGGCCTCCAGGGCGGCGAGCAGGGATCGCTCGGCGGTCACGGCGGCCCGGGTGTGCGGGTCGTCGAGCTCGGCGAGCGTGGCGGCGAGAGAGGCGTTGGCCGCCGTGCACTCGATCGCCAGTGCTCCCTGACCGGGAGCGGGCAAAACTGCGTCGACCGAGAGGAAGTCGGTGACCTCGTCGGTCCGTCCGATGCGGTTGAGACCGGCCGCGGCGAGAACCACCGCGTCCAGCTCCCCGCTGTGGACGTAGCCGACGCGGGTGTCGATGTTCCCGCGGATCGGCACGGTCTCGATGCGCAGGCCGTGGCTTCGGGCGTACGCGTTCAGCTGCGCCATCCGCCGCGGCGAACCGGTGCCGATCCGCGCCCCGTGGGGGAGCCGGTCGAGCGTCAGACCGTCCCGGGCGACCAGGACGTCACGCGGGTCCTCGCGCTTCGGGATCGCGGCCAGCGTGAGCTCGTCCGGCTGCGTGGTCGGCAGGTCCTTGAGCGAGTGCACGGCGAAGTCGACCTCACCGGCGAGCAGCGCGTCGCGCAGCGCGGTGACGAAGACGCCCGTGCCGCCGATCTGCGCGAGGTGCTCGCGAGAGGTGTCGCCGTACGTGGTGATCTCCACGAGCTCGACGGGCCGGCCTGTCAGCTGCCGTACGGCGTCGGCCACGTGCCCGGACTGGGCCATGGCGAGCTTGCTGCGCCTGGTCCCGAGCCTCAGTGCCCTCTCGGTCATACTCGCCCTCGGTTCTTGACATCGGCGTCATTCAGGTCGGCCCGGGAGACGGAGGCGACCGTCTCCGGGTCGAGGTCGAAGAGTGTCCGCAGCGCGTCGGCGTACCCGGCGCCGCCGGGCTCGCTGGCCAGCTGCTTGACCCGCACGGTCGGCGCGTGCAGGAGCTTGTCGACGACGCGGCGCACGGTCTGGGTGATCTCGGCGCGCTGCTTGTCGTCGAGGTCGGGCAGCCGCCCTTCCAGCCGGGCGACCTCGCCGGCGACGACATCGGCGGCCATGGTGCGCAGGGCCACGACGGTCGGGGTGATGTGCGCGGCGCGCTGGGCGGCGCCGAAGGCGGCGACCTCGTCGGAGACGATGCCCCGGACCTGGTCGACGTCGGCGGCCATGGGCGCGTCGGCGGAGGCATCGGCGAGCGACTCGATGTCGACCAGCCGGACGTTGAGCGTCCGGTGGGCCGCGGCGTCGATGTCCCGAGGCATGGCGAGGTCGAGCAGCGCGAGCGGGGCCGTACGCCCGCGCATGGCGCTCTCGACGGCCTCGGCGGTCAGGACGAGACCGGTGGCACCGGTGCACGACACGACCACGTCGGCACGTGTCAGCTCGTCGCCGACGGCGGCCATGTCGACGGCGCGGGCCGCCACGCCCGTACCCCCGGGCTCGGTGAGGATCTGGACGAGACGTTCGGCGCGGGCCGGCGTCCGGTTGGCGATCACGACCTCGGAGACTCCGGAGCGGGCCAGCGTCGCCGCGGCCAGCGAGGACATCGATCCGGCGCCGATGACGAGCGCCTTCTTGCCCTTGGCCCAGGTGTCGACGTCGCTGCCGACGGCGAGCTGCTCCAGGCCGAAGGTGACGAGCGACTGCCCGGCCCGGTCGATGCCGGTCTCGCTGTGTGCACGCTTGCCGACCCGCAGGGCCTGCTGGAAGAGGTCGTTCAGAAGCCGTCCGGCGGTGTGCAGCTCCTGGCCGAGCGCGAGCGCGTCCTTGATCTGGCCGAGGATCTGACCCTCGCCGACGACCATGGAGTCGAGCCCGCAGGCCACCGAGAAGAGGTGGTGGACGGCCCGGTCCTCGTAGTGCACATAAAGATAGGGAGTGAGCTCCTCCAGGCTGACACCGCTGTGCTGGGCGAGCAGCGTGGACAGCTCGGCGACACCGGCGTGGAACTTGTCCACGTCGGCGTAGAGCTCGATGCGGTTGCAGGTGGCCAGCAGCGCGGCCTCGGCGGCCGGTTCGGCGGCGAGGGTGTCCTGGAGCAGCTTGGCCTGGGTGTCCGCGGCGAGCGAGGCCCGCTCGAGGACGCTGACCGGGGCGCTGCGGTGGCTGAGACCGACGACGAGGAGGCTCATGCCGGCATCACGGCGGGCATGTCCCCGTCGGGTCCCTTCGGGGTCGGGGCGGCGGCGCCACCGCGGACGGCGGGCGGCACGGCGGCACCGGCCGCTTCGGCCTCCGCCTCCTCGCCGGCCTTGCGCTGCTCGTGGAAGGCGAGGATCTGCAGCTCGATGGAGAGGTCCACCTTGCGCACGTCGACACCGTCGGGCACGGAAAGCACCGTCGGGGCGAAGTTGAGGATGGAGGTGACACCGGCGGCGATGAGCCGCTCGCTGACCTGCTGGGCGGCACCGGCCGGGGTCGCGATGACGCCGATGGAGACGCCGTTCTCCTTGATGATCTTCTCGAGCTCGTCGGTGTGCTGGACCGGGATCCCGGCGACCGGCTTGCCGGCCATCGCGGGGTCGGCGTCGATCAGCGCGGCGACCCGGAAGCCGCGGGAGGCGAACCCGCCGTAGTTGGCGAGGGCGGCGCCGAGGTTACCGATACCGACGATGACGACGGGCCAGTCCTGCGTGAGCCCGAGCTCGCGGGAGATCTGGTAGACGAGGTACTCGACGTCGTAGCCCACACCCCGCGTGCCGTACGAGCCGAGGTAGCTGAAGTCCTTGCGCAGCTTCGCGGAGTTCACTCCGGCGGCCGCCGCGAGTTCCTCGGAGGAAACCGTGGGTACGGAACGTTCCGAGAGCGCGGTGAGCGCGCGCAGATACAGCGGAAGCCGGGCGACGGTGGCCTCGGGGATTCCTCGGCTGCGGGTCGCCGGTCGGTGAGTTCGGCCAGTTGCCACGGTGCTCCTGCGGGATGAGCGGGGCTGCAGGCGGCCATATGTCCCAGGACCGCCCCGTCGAATGCAGGCTATGTCTTTGTGAACGCGTGCACAAAGATGGTGTCCGGTTTGTCCGGGCAAAGTGACCGGGGTCACGCGCTCAGTTCGGTGAATCCTGGAACCGCGGGCCGTGCGGAAGCGTTGCAGAGCCGAGGGGGGCAAAACCGTACACACTCCTCACGACTGCGCCCCCGAAACCCAACAAAACGTCCACGATGGTAACCGCCTTTCGCTTCAGGCAACCAATTCGCGGCGGAGCCGCTCGGGGTCCACTCGCCAGAAGGTGTGCTGCTCACCGTCGACCAGGACGACCGGGATCTGTTCCCAATACGCCCGGTGGAGCTCCTCGTCCTGGGTGATGTCCTTCTCCTCCCAGAGCGCTCCGGTCTCGGCACACACCTTCTCGATCACCGCCCGCGCGTCGTCGCAGAGGTGGCATCCGGGCTTCCCGATGAGGGTCACCGTCCGGGGCCCCGACTCCTGGCCCGTCTCGTTCTTCTTCGTTCGCCGCAACATGCCGACCATTCTCCGCCCACGGCCCTGCTCCGGACCCACACCCGTTATCTCCAGCTTGCTCCCCAATGGCCGGATTAACAGCGCGGTCGCCGAGAGTTCACGCCGTCGCATCCCCGGCGCGTCGGGAACGACCGAACAGACTGGCTATGCTCACGACATGGCCGCACTGGGATGGCTCACGCCGCGTAAACGCTCCGCCACCGCGCGCAGCGTGCTGGCAGGAGAGGCAGCAGCCGAGGCGGCGCGCAAGACGTCGCAGGAACTGGAAGAGGCCGCCGCTCGGCAGGAACCGCCGACGGAACCCGTCTTTCCGGTCGTCGGCGACGAACACGCCGCCGCATTCTTCGACCTCGACAACACCGTGATGCAGGGCGCCGCGATCTTCCACTTCGGCCGCGGCCTGTACAAGCGGAAGTTCTTCCAGCGCCGCGAGCTGGCCCGTTTCGCCTGGCAGCAGGCCTGGTTCCGGCTGGCGGGCGTCGAGGACCCCGAGCACATGCAGGACGCCCGCGAGAGCGCCCTGTCCATCGTCAAGGGCCACCGCGTCTCCGAGCTGATGTCCATCGGCGAGGAGATCTACGACGAGTACATGGCCGACCGCATCTGGCCCGGCACCCGCGCCCTCGCCCAGGCCCACCTCGACGCGGGCCAGAAGGTGTGGCTGGTCACCGCCGCCCCGGTCGAGACGGCCACGATCATCGCCCGCCGCCTCGGTCTGACCGGCGCGCTGGGCACGGTCGCGGAGTCGGTCGACGGCGTCTACACCGGCAAGCTGGTCGGCGAGCCGCTGCACGGCCCGGCGAAGGCCGAGGCGGTCCGCGCCCTGGCCGCGGCCGAGGGCCTGGACCTCAGCCGCTGCGCCGCGTACAGCGACTCGCACAACGACATCCCGATGCTCTCGCTGGTCGGGCACCCGTACGCGATCAACCCCGACGCCAAGCTGCGCAAGCACGCCCGGGCCCGTGAGTGGCGGCTGCGCGACTACCGGACCGGCCGCAAGGCGGCCAAGGTCGGCATCCCGGCGGCCGCGGGCGTGGGCGCGCTTGCCGGCGGCACGGCGGCCGCCGTCGCGCTTCACCGCCGCCGTCGCTGACAGCCGTCCCTCACCGCCACCGTCCGCACGCGACCGCCCGTCGGCGCCGCGGGCAGGCAGGCAACCCCGGCCGAGCCGCGTTAACCCGTACGTGGTCGAACACGTCCGCACAGGGCGACGCACAGCCATTCCCCGACCCCTACCCCCGAGTGCATCCGGTCAGTCGCACCCTTAGCACTCGGGCACAACAGGTCAGCGGTGTATGCAGATCACGAAGAAATCCGATCAACAAGCGATCACCAAGTGCGACTCGATACGCCTCGTAGCAGTAACAGATGCGACCTAATCGATGATTTGAGCAACTGGGTGTAGTGCTGCCTGTACGAAGCGTTATTCTCCTCAGACGCATGCCGGAACCCACACGTCGCTACGACGGGTGAATGGTCCCGTACTGCACGTGATGGAAGCTCTGCCTCTGGGAGTCCCGTGTCCTCACACGTCGGGGTTGACGCCTCGGGCCTGGCTACGCTCCGCGCAACGGTCCTCGACCACTTGCGCGGCTTCGTCCCCACCGCGTACGCCGTCCCCGCTTTTGCCGCACCGGCACTCGCCGGTCCCTGCTATGCCCTGGCCGACGGCGGTCCCGCCGTCGGCAGACGGGGCGGTCGCGGCGGCTCCGGAACCTCGACCACCGCCCGCCGCCCCACCGCCGACAGCGACAGCGCGCGCATGATGGACCTCGTCGAGCGCGCCCAGGCTGGCGAGGCCGAGGCCTTCGGCCGTCTGTACGACCAGTACAGCGACACCGTGTACCGCTACATCTACTACCGCGTCGGCGGCAAGGCGACGGCGGAGGACCTCACAAGCGAGACGTTCCTGCGCGCCCTCCGCCGCATCTCCACCTTCACCTGGCAGGGCCGCGACTTCGGCGCCTGGCTGGTGACGATCGCGCGCAACCTGGTGGCGGACCACTTCAAGTCCAGCCGCTTCCGCCTCGAAGTCACCACCGGCGAGATGCTCGACGCCAACGAGGTGGAGCGCAGCCCGGAGGACTCCGTCCTTGAGTCCCTCTCCAACGCCGCCCTGCTGGAGGCGGTCCGCCGCCTCAACCCCCAGCAGCAGGAGTGCGTCACGCTGCGCTTCCTGCAAGGCCTCTCCGTCGCCGAGACCGCCCGCGTGATGGGCAAGAACGAAGGCGCCATCAAGACCCTTCAGTACCGGGCCGTGCGCACCCTGGCACGGCTCCTCCCGGACGACGCCCGCTGACCCCAACTCACAATCGGTGACGCCACGATGACGCACTGGTCCGATCATCTTTCGCGCGTAACCCAAGTGCCGCGCCGCTCGTTGTGCGGGATGCAGGCTCCCTGTGGTCGCGCCATGTCCACAGCCACTCACTCGATCGTGTGGATGTGCTCAAGGCGTGCAACCTTCCGACCACCCAGGGGAGTCGACCGTCACGACGAGAGGAGGTGCCGCCAGTGATCGCGAACGTATCGGCGCACCGGCGGGCGAACGCCTTCGCCCAGACCCTGGAGGATCGGACGCCCCAGGGCACGGCGGCCGAGCAGCCCGAGGCATCGGCCGAACCGGCCGAGCATGGGCGGCTGTTGGCCCTGGCGAAGGGCCTCGGCGAGCTGCCGAAGCCACAGATGGACCCCGAGGTCAAGGTGGTGCAGCGGGCCCAGCTCGTGGCCGCCATGGAAGCGATGCTCGCGGAAGGGGGCGCGTCCGCCGGCACAGCGGTGCCGGAGCAACGGACATCGAGCGGCCGGGGCGCCCACCGCGCCTCGCCGCTGGGGAAGCTGCGTCCCAGATCCCGCTGGTCCAAGGGTCTCGCGGCCGGCGGGCTCACCGTCGGTGTCGCCGCGGGAGCCTTCAGCGGAGTGGCCGCGGCCAGTTCCGACGCGCTCCCCGGCGACTCGCTGTACGGGCTGAAGCGGGGCATGGAGGATCTCAAGCTGGGGCTGGCGGACGACGACGCCGACCGCGGCGGGATCTATCTGGACCAGGCCTCCACCCGGCTCAGCGAGGCCCGCAGGCTCATGGAGCGCGGCCGGCTCGGCGACCTCGACCACGAGTCACTGGGCGAGATCCGCCGCGCGCTCAACGGCATGCAGCACGACGCGTCCGAGGGGCACCGGCTGCTGCGACTGGCCTACCAGCGGGACGGCGCCCTCGGCCCCATGGCCACGCTCAACTCGTTCGCCCAGAACCACCGATCCACCTGGAACGGTCTGCGCGACCGGCTGCCCGCCCAGCTGACCGACGTCGGCAACGAAGTGAGTTCGGTCTTCGACGCCATAGACGAAGAGGTCGGCCCGCTCCAGTCGGTCCTGCCACAGCCCCCCCAGAAGGGCCGTGGGGGCAGCAGCGGCCGCCCGGGCGCCACCCAGGACAGTACGAGCAGGGGTACGGGAACGCACTCCCCGTCCTCCCCCGCCGGACCGTCCAAGGACGGCAGCCGGCCGTATCCCTCCGGATCCGGCTCGGGCAGCGCCGCGGACGACGGCCTGCTGGACGGCCATTCGGGCGGGATCCTCGACCAGCCGACACCGGGCGTTCCCTCGGCACCGGAGGGCAGGCCGTCGGTGCCGCCGGCACCCGACGTCACCATCCCGCCGATCCTGCCGGGGATCATTCCGGGGCTGGGCATCGACGGCGAGGACGCGCGGGACTAGCAGGCAGGGCCGTACGTGAAGGGGGCGCCCCTCGACAGGGGCGCCCCCTTCACGTACCGGAAAGACCGTCAGGAGAAGGGTCGTCAGAAGAAGACCGACCGGCGCTGCACCAGCAGCTTGTAGAGCGTGTGCTGGATCTGCTCCCGCACCTGGTCCGTCAGGTTGAACATCAGCATCGGATCCTCGGCCGCCTCCGGCGGATAGCCGTCCGTGGGGATCGGCTCACCGAACTGGATCGTCCACTTGGTCGGCAGCGGCAACACCCCCAGCGGCCCGAGCCACGGAAACGTCGGCGTGAGCGGGAAGTACGGAATACCGAGCACCCGCGCCAGCGTCTTGGCATTGCCGATCATCGGGTAGATCTCCTCGGCGCCGACGATCGAGCACGGCACGATCGGCACCCCCGCCTGGAGAGCCGTGGAGACGAAGCCGCCCCGCCCGAAACGCTGCAGCTTGTAGCGCTCGCTGAACGGCTTCCCGATGCCCTTGAAGCCCTCCGGCATCACCCCGACGACCTCGCCGCGCCGCAGCAGCCGCTCGGCGTCCTCCGCACAGGCCAGCGTGTGCCCCGCCTTCCGCGCGAGTTCGTTGACCACCGGCAGCATGAAGACCAGATCCGCGGCCAGCAGCCGCAGATGTCGGCCCGCCGGATGGTTGTCGTGGACGGCGACCTGCATCATCAGACCGTCCAGCGGCAGCGTCCCCGAGTGGTTGGCCACCACGAGCGCCCCACCCTTCGACGGGATGTTCTCGATGCCCTTCACCTCGACCCGGAAGTACTTCTCGTACAGGGGCCGCACCAGTGACATCAGGACCTGGTCGGTCAACTCCTCGTCGTAGCCGAACTCGTCGACCTCGTAGTCCCCGGTGACACGGCGCCGCAGAAAGGCCAGCCCGCCGGCGAGCCGCCGCTCCCAGTCGCTGCCCGGAGTCCGGCTCCCGCCTCCCGGCGCCCCGGCGGGCCCTTCAGCGGCCGCCTCGGGGCCTTGCTGCCCCGGCAGGGAGCTGACCGCCGCATCGCCCCCGGAAGGCGGCAGGGCGTCGCTCTTGCGCCTGCCACCCGCCCCGGGGCGGCGACGCGAGGGACGCGGCGCGCCCGCGCGTGACCGGTCGTCGTCGAACGGAATGACCTTGGCGTCCGCCATCGTTGCCCGCGCTCCTTAGTCGGCGCTCAGTGTGGGTGTCCTGGTGCGGTCCGCCGCGCCCACCAGGCGGGAGGCCGCGATCCGGTCGACCGCCGCGGCGACGGTCTCCGGAGGAAGCAGGCCCGGGCCGCGGCTGCGCGCGAAGTCCGCGAAGGTCTGCGCGGTCGAGAACTTCGGCGCGAAGCCGAGCGTCTCGCGCATCTGCACCGTACTGACCACCCGGCCATGGGTGAGCAGCCGGATCTGCTCGGGCGAGAAGTCCGTCATACCGACCGTGCGCAGCGCGGAGCCGACCCAGGTGACGGCCGGAAGCAGGACCGGCACGGTCGGCCGGCCCAGGCGCCGCGAACACTGCGACAGCAGCAACACCCCGTCGCCCGCCACGTTGAAGGTCCCGCTGTTCAGCGTGGCGCGCCGCGGCTCGTGCGAGGCGAGTCGCAGCACGTCGATGACGTCGTCCTCGTGGACGAACTGCAGCCTCGGGTCGTAGCCGAAGACCGTCGGCAGGACCGGCAGCGAGAAGTAGTCGGCGAGCGGGGAGTCGGCGCAGGGGCCGAGGATGTTCGCGAAGCGCAGGACGCAGACGGCGACATCGGGCCGGCGCCGGGCGAAGCCCCGCACGTATCCCTCGACCTCCACGGCGTCCTTGGCGAAGCCGCCGCTCGGCAGCGACTTGGGCGGGGTGGTCTCGGTGAACACGGCCGGGTCGCGGGGTGCGGAGCCGTACACGCTCGTACTGGACTTGATCACCAGCCGCTTGATGCTCGGGCTCTTCTGGCAGGCCCCGAGCAGCTGCATGGTGCCGATGACGTTGGTCTCCTTGACCGTGGCGCGGCCGCCGGCGCCGAGAGGCGTTCCCGTGACGTCCATGTGGACCACGGTGTCGACGCCGTACTCGGCGAGGACCCGCGCTATGGCGGGCTGCCGGATGTCCGCCCGGACGAAATCGGCGCCGCCCAGGTGGTGCTCGGGAACCACGGCGTCCACGCCGACGACCCGGTCCACTTCCGGATCCCGCAGGATGCGCCGTACGAAACGGCCGCCCAGCTGCCGGGCCACTCCGGTGACGAGCACGACCTTGCCCAAGATCAGCGCCTTTCCTTCGGTGCTCCCGCTCCGTCATGCGTCACCGTAGCGGGTTGATGTTGCGCTGTGATGACCGCACGGGCCGTTGCCGGCCCATTGCCCCCGAATACACCGCAGGCCCCCGGACACACCGCAGGCCCCCCACCGAATCGGTGGGGGGCCTGCGAATGCCGCACGTACAGCCGTCGCTTACTTCTTGTTGCGACGCTGAACGCGGGTGCGCTTGAGCAGCTTGCGGTGCTTCTTCTTGGCCATCCGCTTGCGCCGCTTCTTGATAACAGAGCCCACGACTACCCTCGCTCACTTCTCTTCACTGGTGCGGGGCGTCTGGGCCCACACGACCTACGTCGGCCTAGCCTACCGGCCCGAGCGCTGAGCTTGTAATCCGAGGGTCGCGGAGGGCTCCGCCTACGCCGTTTCCACCCCCACGAAGGACTCTCGGAGGTACTCGTGAACCGCTTGCTCCGGGACCCGGAAGGACCTTCCCACCCTGATCGCCGGCAGATGACCGCTGTGCACCAAGCGGTACACGGTCATCTTCGACACTCGCATCACCGAGGCGACTTCCGCCACGGTCAGAAACTTGACCTCGTTGAGAGGCCTCTCGCCAGCAGCCATGACCCACCTGTACCTTCCGCACACGACGCCCACCGGCTTCCCCTCCGGTGACTCTTCGTCGCGGTGCGCTCACGCTCCAGACTAGGGGCGGGTGGTACGAGTGGGGAAGAGGAGCAGCCATCCGCCGTTTACCGTGACAGACACGCTCGATTGAGTACATAGCGAGTAAGTGGTCGGTAGTAATCGGACCGCACACCGTCATCGAGCGGAACGGCGACGGACACCCGCCCCTCCGCCTCCCCGACGAACAGCGCCGGATCGTCCGTGTCGCCCAGGCCGATGGCCTCAATACCCAGCTGACCTGCCCCGCAGACCCATCCGTGGTCTCCGACGACGAGCTCCGGCAGCGGCCAGCCGCCGTCCACGGTCCCCTCCAGGGCAGCCCTGATCGGCAGCGGTGAGTGCGTGTGCGCCCCGGTCTCACGCCCGGCGCCCGGAACGCCGGGTTCCCGTACCAACGCAACTCCTCGTACGTAGTCGAGGCAGTACGTGCGTACGCCGAACCGGGTCGTTATGTCGACACATCGCCCCTGCGCGGGTGTGAGAACAAGACATCCCGCCGCCGACAAAGCGTCTGCGAGATCACCGTAGAACCCGAGCAGCCGATGCGGATGCCCCGTCCCCAGCAGCACCGGAGCCCGCCGCGCCGCCGCCTCGGCGAGGCGCCCGGCGAAGGCGTCGAGCCCGCTCAACGTCCGCTCGGGGTCGATCGCGTCGGGACCCGACACATGGTCAGGGTCGGCGGAGACCCCGCACTTGTCGGCCATCAGCGCCATCACGTCCCGCTCGCTCCACCCCCAGGCGGGGTCGAGTCCGAGGGTCACCCGCGGATCGCGCGCGGCGAAGAGCCGATAGCTCCGCAGACTCTCCTCCCGTGACGTGGCCACGGGCCCGGCCAGCCTGGCCGCCAATAAGTGCGCGCGCAGCGCCCCGGTGCTCAACACCTCCCCGATGGTGCCGAAAAACCCCCCGCGAAGTACCAAAACCCCGGACACACCGCACAGTCGGCGTAACAGCCGTAACCTGTGCCGCGCCGGGGGAGCGGGCAGGTGGCGGTCCGTCAGGAGGGTCGCGCGGCAAGCTTTTACGCGAGCAGTCCCCGCAGCGGGAACACGGCACGCCGGGTGGCCAGCACCGCCTGGTCGAGACGGTCCGCCGGGTCGTAGCCCGCCTCCCACTCACGCCACTCCACCGGCCACCGCCCGTCCGTCATCCGACCGGGCGCCAACTGCCGCGTCCGCGCGTACACCTCGTCGCGCCACGACGCCGGGACGACCGACTCCGGCTCGATGGGGTGATGCGCCGCGATCGCCACCAGATGCGTCCACGAGCGCGGTACGACATCCACCACCGCGTACCCGCCGCCGCCGAGCGCGACCCAGCGCCCGTCGGCGTACTCGTGCGCCAGCTCGTGACAGGCCATCTGCACCGCCCGCTGCGCGTCCAGCGACACCGCCAGATGCGCCAGCGGGTCCTCGAAATGCGTGTCGGCGCCGTGCTGCGTCACCAGCACCTGCGGCCGGAAGTCCGCCAGCAGCTCCGGCACCACCGCATGGAACGCCCGCAGCCACCCGGCGTCGCCCGTCCCCGCCGGCAACGCCACATTCACGGCCCCGCCCTCGCCCGGGCCCACCGCGCCCGTCTCCTCGGGCCACCCCGTCTGCGGGAACAGCGTCCTGGGGTGCTCGTGCAGAGAGATCGTCAGGACCCGGGGATCCTCCCAGAACGCCGCCTGCACCCCGTCACCGTGGTGGACATCCACGTCCACGTACGCCACCCGCTCGGCCCCCAGCTCCAGAAGCCGGGCGATCGCGAGCGACGCGTCGTTGTAGATGCAGAACCCCGACGCGGCCCCCGGCATCGCATGGTGCAGCCCGCCCGCGAAGTTCACCGCGTGCGCGGCCTCGCCCCGCCACACTGCCTCGGCCGCCCCCACCGACTGCCCGGCGATCAGCGCGGAGGCCTCGTGCATCCCGGCGAACGCGGGGTCATCGACCGTACCGAGACCGTACGACTGGTCCGCCGCCCTCGGATCCGCCGAAGCGGCACGCACGGCCGCCACATAGTCCTCTCGGTGCACCAGCCGGAGCGTCGAATCCCCCGCCGGCTTCGCGGCCCTCACGTCCACGGCGCGATCGAGTTCGTACGCCCGCACCAACCCCATGGTCAGCGCGAGCCTGACCGGATCCATCGGGTGACTGGACCCGAAGTCGTACCCCGTGACAGCTTCATCCCACATCAACAGTGCGCGGCCGCTCATGCCCGCCACCGTATCTGGCCGGTTGAGAACCGAACGACTTGGCGTACACCACGGTCACAAGTACCAACACCATCGGAACGAGCATCGCCCCCCGATAGCTCCACGCGTCCCCGAGCGCCCCCACCAAGGGTGAGCCGACCAGAAATCCCACGTAGTTGAAGACATTGAGCCGCGCCACAGCAGCATCACTGGCCCCGGGGAACAACCGCCCCGCCGCCGCGAACGTCTGCGGCACGATCACGCTCAACCCGAACCCCAGCACCGTGAACCCGGCCATCCCGACCCACGCACCGGGCGCCCCCGCCACCACCATGAACCCGAGCGCCGCCAGCACCGCGCCACACCGCACCACGGCCGTCGCCCCGAACCGCCGCACACCGAAGTCCCCCACGGCCCGCCCCAGCAGCGTCGTGACCATGTAGGCGTTGTACGGAACGGTCGCCGTCTCCTCCGAACTTCCGAGGACGTCCTGCAGATACTTCGCGCTCCAGTTGGAGACGGTCGAGTCTCCGATGTACGCGAACGTCATCACCGCGCAGAGCGGCAGCAGCAGCCGGAAGACGAGACCGCTCCCCTCCGCCGCGTCCGCTGCCTTCCGGGCCCCCGCGTCCACCGGGGCCGCCCCGCCGCCGTCCACATACGACCGGCTCCCCACCAGCACCACCGGCAGCAGCACCACCACGGCCGGCAGATATGAGACGAACAGCGCCAAGTCCCAGTGCGCCCCCGCCCACGCCATCGACGCACCGGCGATCCCGCCCAGGCTGTAAGCGGCGTGGAACCCGAGCATGATGCTGCGCCCGTATGCCCGCTGCAGGCTCACCCCGAGCATGTTCATCGACGCGTCCAGCGCCCCGACCGCCAACCCGAACACTCCGAGCGCCACGGCCACCTGCCACATGGCGGTCCCGGCTCCGACCCCGAGGAGCGCCAGGAGCACCACGGGCTGGGCCCACCGCAGCACCACACTCGGCGGGACCCGTACGACCACCTTCTCGGTGACCACGCTCGCCACCCCGGCCAGCACCGGCACCGCGGCCAGGAACGCGGGCAGCAGGGCGTCGGATATCCCGTACCGGTCCTGAATCGCGGGGATCCGCGTCACCAGCAGGGCGAACGTCACCCCCTGCACAAAGAAGCCGACCGACAGGGCACCCCGCCCACGCCGCAACCGCGCATCCGTCATGGCCGCACAGTAGGCGGCCGATCTACCCATGGGTAGATCGATCACACAAGCAATCCGGGGAGTTCCGCCATCGACCCGAAGTACCCCCTCGCCCCCACCAGTCGGGAGGCCGGCGTCATGGCCGTGAATCCGTACACGTCCATCCCCGCGGCCCGGGCCGCGGCCACCCCGAGCGGACTGTCCTCGACGACCGCGCACCGCTCCGGCGCCACCCCCATCCGCTCCGCCGCGTACAGAAACAGATCGGGCGCCGGCTTCCCCTTCCCCACGTCCTGTCCGCTGAAGATGTTCTCGTCCCGGAACCAACGGTCGAGCCCGGTCTTACGATGCCCCACCCGGATCCGCTCATGGCTCCCGGAGGAGGCAACGCAGTACGGCACTCCGTCCGCCACCAACTTCTCCAGCACCTCGGTGGCCCCGGCCACCGGCTCCAACTCCCGCTCGAACGCGGCGAAGACGCGCGTGTGCAGCGTCTCGTCGAACTCCTCGGGCAGACGGCGTCCCGTGCGCTCCCTGACGAGGTCATGGACGCGATGCACGGCAGCGCCCATGTAGTCGCGCAGCGAGTCCTCGTACGAGGTGGGGTGCCCCAACTCGGTCAGGTACCCGGCGAGGATGGTGTTGGAAAGGGGCTCGCTGTCGACGAGCACCCCGTCGTTGTCGAAGACGACCAGTTCGTAGCGCATGGCCCAACCCTAAGAGGCAGTGAAACTCCGAGAGGCAGTGAAAGGGTCGTGAACGCAGAAAAGCCCCGCACCATAAGGTGCGGGGCTTTCCCACAATGATTGTTCGGCGGCGTCCTACTCTCCCACAGGGTCCCCCCT
>NZ_JBVIPQ010000007.1:338172-492391 GCF_055577795.1 Streptomyces sp. NPDC033174 | reverse complement strand
CACCCCACCTACGTCCTCCCCCGCCCTCCTCGCCACCCCCCTCCTCCCCCCCCCCCCCCCCCCCCCCCCCCCCCCCCCCCCCCCCCCCGCCGTGACGACCACGATCAGCCGAGCGGTACCGCCAGCAGTGCGTGTCCCGGCTCCCATGACCGACGGTGGCTCCCGGAGAGTCGTCGAGACCCCATGGATCCTGCATACACCCACGGACGCCCCCGCACCTCCGGGGACGGCGATCGGCGCACCGGGGCCGGGCGGCTAGGAGCCGGGCGGATCGGTCGTCGCCGTGCCGAATTCCAGCTCGAAGTCCGGCAGGACCAGACTGAGCACCGGTGCGCGAGCCGGCAGGCGCAGAGGTCCGCCCGTGGGGAAGGACCAACGGGCTCGGGCCGGGGAGACCGAGGTCCACGTGCGCACGGGGGTGGTCCTGAGGCGCCCCTCGAGGGTCTGTGCGACGCGGTACCTCAGCGGCAGGCGCCACGGCAGACGGCGGGCCCGGCCGAACACCGCCGTGGCGACCGTCCCTTCGGTGTCCTCGGCAGCGGCCTTCAGGCCCTCCGTGCGGTCCAGATCGAACGTGGCCCGCTCCTTGGGGATGCCCCACAGCTCCCGGCCGCCGGTCATGGAGGAGGCACTGTCCACCCAGATGTCGGTGATGGTGGCTCGGAGGCGGGCCCCTTCCCGTACGAGGACCGCGCTCAGCAGCTCGTCGTAGCGCAGGACGCTGTCCCGCTCGTAGACGACCCAGGCGGCCGCGACCACGGCCCGCCCGGCGAGGGTGACGGGCCGGATGCCGGGCGGGAAGGCGTCGGGGAGGGTGCGTCGCGGGACGAGCCAGAAGGACACGTACATCTGCCCGGCGAGATGCCAGGGCTCGGGCGGGTAGGCCGTCACGGGGGTCCTTTCGGGGTGCCGGCCCCGCGCGCGAGGGCGTGGGCAACGGTGGGCCACGGGCCGGGGCGGGCGGGCCGGGGAAACGGCGCTCGTTCGATGAAGCGGGTCTAGGCTGGTGATGACCAGCCGTTCAGGGCTCCTCGTTTTCGTCTGCCGTGCAGTAGGACCGGCCTCCTCGCAGCGTGCCGACGGGCGGACGCGGGCCGTCCCCCGTCCGATCGGGTCCCGCCATGGTGACGCGTCATGATTCTGCCCACATGGTCCGGGCGCTGCTGCGCGCGAGCCATCTCGCCACCTTCGAACAGCTCCCCGCGCTGATGACCCGCCACGCCGCCGAGATCGGTCTGCGGCATGTGCGCGTCTACGTGGCCGACCTGCAGGAAGAGGTACTGCGGGAGGTCACGGGCGAAGGACCGGACGCCGGGCGGGGAGGGCAGGAGCTGCGCATCGACGCCACGCTGGCGGGCCGGGCGTTCCAGACCATGCGGGTCCAGACGGCGTCGGTCGACGGCTCTCGCGAGTACTGGCTGCCGGTCCTGGACGGCACGGAGCGCTTGGGCGTACTCCGAGTGGACCTCGACGGCGACCCGGACCTCGCCGGCGGCGCGGCCGGGGAAGGCGGCGGTGGTCTGCTCGGCGAATTCCCGCTCGCCGGCCCGCCGGGTGCCGAGTACGAGGAGGCGATGCGGGACCTGGCCTCGCTGATGGGCATGCTGCTCGTCTCCAAGCGCACCAACAGCGATTCCTTCGCCCGCCTCACCCGGGTCAACCCCATGTCGGTCTCCGCCGAGATGCAGTGGACGCTGATGCCCCCGCGCACCTTCGCCAACGACCGGGTGACGATCGCGGCGGCCATGGAACCCGCCTACGAAACCGCCGGGGACGCGTTCGACTACGCCCTGGCCGGCGACATCGCGCATCTGGCCGTCTTCGACGCCATGGGCCACGACACCGCGGCCGGGCTGACCGCCAATCTCGCCATGGCCACGAGCCGCAACCGGCGGCGCCACGGCGCGGGCATCACCGAGGCCCGCGACAGCATCGAGAGCATGCTGCTCGCACAGTTCGCGCACGACCGGTACACCACCGGGATCCTCGCCGACCTCGAACTGCACACCGGGCTGCTGACCTGGATCAACTGCGGTCACCCGCCCCCGGTGCTGATCCGCGGCGGCCGCTGGAACACCAACCTGAAGTGCCCGCCCACGCACCCCATGGGGACCGAGCTCGGGCTCCCCGTCGTCGTGGGCCGGGAGCAGCTGGAACCGGGCGACCGGCTGCTCCTCTACACCGACGGCATCACCGAGGCCCGGGACGCGGACGGGAACGAGTTCGGACGCGACCGCTTCGTGGACTTCATCATCCGCCACGAGAGCGACGGCCTGCCGGTGCCCGAGACCCTGCGGCGGCTCGTCCGCGCCGTACTCGAGCATCACGACGGGAAACTCAACGACGACGCCACGGTGCTGCTCTGCGAATGGCACGGCGGCGCCCACCGGGCGGCCGACCTCGAGTGAGCACATCACCTTCCGCCTTCCGTCTTCCGCCCTCCCCCCTGCGGGGATTTTCCGGCGTGAGGGGGTAGACGGGCATGCAGTCGACGCAGGGAGGCGGCAGGTGACCATGTTTCGTCGAAGCGGCACGAGGACGCCGGACGACCGGGCCAGTTCGGCCGGTCTGATCGCGCTGGCACTGATCTGTCTGGCCGTCTGTCTGCTGCTCCTGGTGGGGCCCGGGGACCGGGGACCACGGTCGTACGTACCCGGGGGCGTCATGGGCGCGCTCTTCCTCGTGTGCCTGGTCAACGGGGTGCGCCCCAAGCGGTGGTCGCGTCGCGGGAGTCACCGCCGGCACCGGGAGCCGGGCCGCGCGGAACACTGAGGCGGAACACGGCGGAACATTGAGGCGCGGGCCGCATTTCGACCGCACAACTGGCAGCAGCCGCCCCGTGGGGCGGCTGCTGCCAGTTGTGGCGGAGGGGGAAGGAACGGCGCTCAGAAGCGGCCGCCGGTGTAGCGGGTGATCGGGCCCTGGCCGGCGCGAGCGGTGCGCTGACCGGCGAGGAACGCGCCGCTGGCGAGGGAGGCGATTCCCACCCCTGCCCCGGCGGCGATCAGCTTCCGGTTCTTGATCACCGTGTAGGCCGTCGATGCCTTGCCGACAGCCGTCTTCCCCAGGGAAACGGCGGCTTCCCGTCCGCGCTCGCCCATCTTCTGGACGCTCGCGGGCAGCGCCGACACGACCGTGCCCTCGGCACGCTCGGCCGTCTTCTTGGTGGTGTCGGCAGCGCGCGTCGCCGTACGGCGGGCGGTCGAGGTGCCACCCCGGCCAGTGCGGGCTGCCTTCTTCGCGGTCGTGGATTCACTGTCGTTGGCCATACGACTCGTATAGGCAGAATGCGTCCGGCTAAACAGCTCTCCTCGACTCCCCCTCCTCTTTCAAGGTCCGTGGGCCGCTCACCGGTTACTCGTGCGTTTCGCACACGCAGAACGTGACAGCGGTGACTGTTGGTGCTCGGCCGCCCCATGACACCGTCGTTCTCGTCATCGACCGAGGGAGTGCGCGTGAACAAGGGGTACGCCGTCTTCTGCGATGCGGACCGGTACTTCTACGACGCGCCGCACCGTCTGGCCTTCGCGGACAACGCGGGCAGCTCCCTCTACGAGGCCGCTCGCCGCCCGGCCCCTTCCGGCTGGCAGCGGAACCAGGCGGGCGACTGGCTCGCCTTCCGCCCGGTCGACGCCGAACTGCCCGCCCAGGGCTGGAAGATCCATGTGTCGGCCACGCTGGACAACGCCGAGACGATCGTCGACCGGGTGTGGGCGTACTGCTTCGCCCACGGCATCGCCTTCAAGTTCGTGCCGAGCCGCTACCTCCTGCACCAGCGCAACGCCAAGTACGCGGACCGTGCGGGCAGCGGCAAGTTCATCACGGTCTATCCGGCCGGCGAAGAACAGGCCGAACAGATCGCGGGGGAGCTCGCCGAGCTGCTGGCCGGTGAACCCGGCCCGTACATTCTCAGCGATCTGCGCTGGGGCCAGGGCCCGGTCCATCTGCGGTACGGCAGCTTCACGCGCCGTCACTGCTACGACGACCAGGGGGATCTGCGGCCGGCCATCGAGAACGCCGCGGGCGAACTCGTACCCGACGTGCGCGAGCCGGTGTTCCGGACACCGCCGTGGGTCACGCCGCCGGAGTTCTTGCGCCCGCACCTCGAGGCCCGTGCGGCGGTGACGGTCGCGGACATGCCCTACACCATCGAGAAGGCGCTGCACTTCTCCAACGGCGGTGGCGTCTACGCGGCGCGGGACACCCGCACGGGCGAGAAGGTGGTACTGAAGGAGGCGCGGCCCCACGCGGGGCTGGCCGCCGACGGCGCCGACGCGGTCGCGCGCCTTCATCGTGAACAGGCGGCCCTGGAACGGCTCTCCGGCCTGCCGTGGACACCCGAGGTCCGTGACGCCTTCGTCGTCGGAGAGCACCACTTCCTCGTCCTGGAACACATCGAGGGCAGGCCGCTCAACTCCTTCTTCGCCCTGCGCCACCCGCTCATCGAGGCCGATCCGGACACCCGGCGCCTGACCGAGTACACCGCGTGGGCGCTGCGCATCCATGAGCTGGTCGAGCGGGCCGTCGAGGCGATCCACGCGCGCGGTGTGGTGTTCAACGACCTCCATCTGTTCAACGTCATGGTGTCCGAGGACGAATCGTCCGTCGTACTGCTGGACTTCGAGGCCGCCCACCACATCGACGACGGGGGGCGTCAGACCGTGGCCAACCCGGCCTTCGTCGCCCCGGCCGACCGGCGCGGTTTCGCCGTCGACCGCTACGCCCTCGCGTGCTTGCGGCTCGCGCTCTTCATACCGCTCACGAGCCTCTTCGCCGTGGACCGGCGCAAGGCGGAGCACCTGGCCGAGGTGGTGGCGCGTCAGTTCCCGGTCCCGCGCGCCTTTCTGGACGAGGCGGTACGGGAAATCCTCGACGGATACGAAGACACCGGCCACGAAGGCGTGGGGAACGACGACTCCGGACACCAAGGGGACAGGAGCGAGGGCGCCGGGGCGCCGGCCCGGAAACGGGCGGCCGGGGGCTACCTTCCCGTCGAGCCGGGTGACTGGCCGGCGAGCCGGGACTCCCTGGTGCGCGCGATCCTCGCCTCCGCGTCGCCGGACCGGGAAGACCGCTGCTTCCCCGGCGACATCGCGCAGTTCGCCACCGCCGGGGGCGGACAGTCGTTCGGGTATGGGGCCGCCGGAGTGCTGTACGCGCTCGAAGAGAGCGGCGCCGAACGCTGCCCCGCCGCAGAAGAATGGTTACTGCAGCGCACCAAGGAGCCCGCCTCCGGGACTCCCCTCGGCTTCCACGACGGCCTCGCCGGCATCGCCTGGACCCTCCAGTACCTGGGCCACACCGGACGAGCCCTCGAACTGGCCGAACTCGCCCTGGCACAGCCGTGGGAAGACCTCTCGCACGAGCTGCACAGCGGCACCGCCGGGCTCGGCCTCGCCCTCGACGCGCTCGCCGCGACGACGGGCGAGGAGGCCCTGCACTCGGCGGCGATGCGCTGCGCGGAGCTGACGGCACGGGCTCTTCCGGGACTCTCGGCGCCCGGCCCGCGGCCGGCCGGCGGGGCGGGGCGGGACTCCGTGCGGGACGCGCGGAAACGACCCTCCCGGGCCGGACTGCTCCACGGCGCGTCCGGCGCGGCCCTGCTCTTCCTCCGTCTGTACGAGCGCACCGGCGACACCTCCCTCCTCGACCTGGCGGGCGACGCGCTCCGGCAGGACCTGGAGCGGTGCGTACGGAGTGCGAGCGGCACGCTCCAGGTCGACGAGGGCTGGCGCACGATGCCGTACCTCGGCGCGGGCAGCGTCGGCATCGGGATGGTTCTCGACGACTTCCTCGCCCACCGCGCCGACGACGCCTTCGAGAGCGCACGGAGCGAAATCCTACGAGCCGCCCAGGCGACCTTCTACGCCCAGCCGGGCCTGTACCGGGGCGCCGCCGGCATGGTGCTGTATCTCAGCCGCACCACGGCGGGCGGGCCGGGGACGACCCCGGCGGACGTACGGCGACAGGTCGACGCCCTCGCCTGGCACGCCATGTCCCACCGCGGAGACCTCTGCTTCCCCGGAGAGCAGATGATGCGGCTCTCCATGGACGTCTCGACCGGAACCGCCGGCTGCCTGCTCGCGCTGGCGGCGGCCCTCGGTGACCGTCCCGCTCGACTTCCCTTCCTGCCGCCTCTCCGGCGGCCCCAGAACCGGCCCCAAAAGGGGTCGCAGTGAAGCACCACCGTCCCCATGAACGAAAGGAAACGATCATGAACCTGCTCGACCTTCAGTCGATGGAGACCCCCAAGGAAGAGGCCATCGGCGACGTCGAGACCGGGAGCCGTGCCAGCCTCCTGCTCTGCGGCGACAGCAGCCTGAGCGTCACCACCTGTAACTGAGGCTCCCCGCTCGGCGTCGGCTGACCACCGTCCGCCGACGCCGAGCACGACGCCCCGGGCGGACGCGCCCGGGGCGTCGCCCTCGCGTGCCGGGTCCGACAGGACCCGGCGCACGACCGGACAACGCCCGCAGAGGAGGCCGCGTACATGACCGCGAGGCGACGGAACCGCTCCGCCGGTGGACGCGGGTTCCGTGCCCCCCGGGCCGCGGAGCCGCCCCGCCCGGCTCCGGATGCCCAGCGCTCGTGCCCGATCCCCGCCGGCAAAACCCCGGGCCGGGGCCAGGAGGACGAGGTCACGGACCAGGCCTCTGACGCCACAACTCCGGGCCGGGACACGGCCGGCAAGGTCGCCAATCCGGCCGCTGACGCCACAGACCCGAGCAGGGACTTGGCCGCTGACGCCACAACTCCGGGCCGGGGCCCAGACGGGAAGGGCGCCGACGCGGTCGCTGACCCCACAGCCCAAGGCCGGGACACGGCCGGCAAGGTCGCCGACCCGGCCGCTGACGCCACAGACCCGAGCAGGGACTTGGCCGCTGACACCGCAACTCCGGGCCGGGGCCCCGACGGGAAGGGCGCCGACGCGGTCGCTGACCCCCCAGCCCAAGGCCGGGGCCCCGACGGCAAGGTCGCCGTCCCCGCCTCTGACGCCGGTACCCCCGCCCGCGCCCTCCTTGCCACGGCCCGGCACTGTGGGGTCCTCCCCCTCGCCGTGCTTCTCTGTTCCCTCGCCGCGGCGGCCGCCGCGCTCGCTCTGCCCGCCGCCCTCGGACGCACCCTCGACCTGCTGCTGCGCGCGCAGCCCGGCGCGGGCCGCTGGCTCGCGCTGAGCACGTCCCTGCTCGCCGCCGAGGTGCTCCTCGATGCCGGGGGCGCCCTGCTCACGGGCCTCACCAACGCGCGGGCCACCGCCCGGATCCGGGTGCGCGCCCTCGACGGTCTGCTGTCGACGGCGCCGGACCGGGCAGCGCGTCACTCCCCCGGCGACGTCGCCACCCGTCTCTCCGCCAACGCCACCGACGCCGGAACCGTCCCCGCCGCCGCGGCCTCGCTCGCCGCGTCCCTGCTCATGCCCGCCGGGGCGCTCGTCGCCCTGTTCGTCATCGACGTCTGGGTCGCCCTCGTCTTCGTGGCGGGCCTTCCCGCCCTCGCCCTCGTCCTGCGCGCCTTCGCCCGAGACGCCTCCGACAGCGTCGGCCGCTACCAGCGGGTGCAGGCGGACCTCGCTTCGCGCCTGCTGGAGGCTCTCGAGGGGGCCCGTACCATCGCCGCCGCCGGGACCGCCCCGCGCGAGCGGGCCCGTATTCTCGCGCCGCTCGCCGAACTGAGCCGTCAGGGGCGCCGCATGTGGGCGCTGCACGGCCGGGCCGTCGCGAACAGTGGCGCCCTCATGCCCCTGCTGACCGTAGGTGTCCTCGGTGCGTGCGGTGTGCGGCTGGCCTCCGGGGACATCGGGGTCGGCGACCTGCTCGCGGCTTCGCGGTACGCGGCGCTGGCCGCAGGGGTCGGGGGCGTCGCCACCTCGCTCGGCGCGCTCGTACGCGGGCGCGCGGCGACCCGCCGTACCGCCGAGCTGGAGGATCTGCCCGCGCTGCGGCACGGCGGCGCCGTACTGCCCCCGGGCGGACCCGGCGCCCTCGAACTGCGCGGTGTCCACGTCGTCCGCGACGGCGCCGCGCTCCTGAGCGGCGTCGACCTGGCGCTGCCCGGCGGTGTCACGGCCGCGGTGGTCGGCCGGTCGGGAGCGGGCAAGTCGACGCTGGCCGCTGTCGCGGGCCGCCTCATCGAGCCTGACCGAGGCCATGTCCTCCTCGACGGTGTACGCCTCGACGAGGTGTCGCGCGACGCGCTCCGTGAGGACGTCACCTACGCCTTCGAACGCCCCGTCTTCGTCGGCGGGACGGTCGCCGAGGCGATCGGGGGCGGAGCCGGAGCCGTGTCGGAGGAGCAGGTGCGGTGGGCGGCGCGGGCCGCGGGCGCCGACGGGTTCGTGCGCCGCCTTCCGCAGGGGTACGGCACTCCGCTCGACGCCGCTCCCCTCTCGGGCGGCGAGTACCAACGCCTCGGCCTGGCACGGGCGTTCGCGCACGCGGGGCGGCTCCTGATCCTCGACGACGCGACCTCCAGTCTCGACACCGCGACCGAACGCGAGGTGGATCGCGTGCTGACCCGCGAGGTCCGGCCGGGTACCCGGCTTCTCGTCGCGCACCGGCTCTCCGTGGCCGCCCGGGCGGATCTGGTGGTCTGGCTGGAGAAAGGCCGCCTTCGCGCGGTCGACACCCATCGGAGGCTGTGGCGGGACCCGGCGTACCGGGCCGTCTTCGACGCCACGGGGGCGGCGGTCACCGACGGGGCGGTCACGGACGCGGCGGACACGGAGGCGATGGACACCCGCGTGCCGGGCGCCGCCGCGTCCTGCGGCCCGCGCGTCGGCACGGCCCCGGGCGGGGCGGTCCTGTGAAGCCGGCCGCCCCCTCGCCCCGTACTGCCCCCTCGTCCGGTGCCGGCGCGCTGCGCCGCGTCCTGACTCCCGCGCGCCGCTTCCTCGCTCCGAGGAAAGGCACCCTGCTCAGGCTCGCGGCCCTGTCGCTCGCGGAATCCGTCCAGACCTTCCTGGGCGGATTCTGTGTCGCCCACTCCTTGGACGACGGCTTCCTCTCCGGGGACACATCGGCGGGACTGCTGTGGCTGGCGGCGGCCGCCGTGGCGATCGTCGCCGGGGCACCCGTCATCCGGGGTGTCTTCGCGCAACTCGCTGATCTGACCGAGCCGTTGAGGGACGGGCTCGTACGGCGAGTGGTCGGCCACGCCCTGCACGGGGCCGTCACCGCGCCCGAACGGGCCGATCGCGCCGCCGTTTCCCGCCTGACGAACCAGACCGAGATCGCCCGGGACAGCTTCGCCGGGCTGGTGCTCACCGCGCGTTCCTTCGTCTTCGTCGCGGCGGGGGCCCTGATCGGGCTGTTCTCGCTGGCGCCGCAGTTCCTGCTGGTCGTCGTGGGGCCGCTCGTGCTGGGCCTGGCGCTGTTCGTGGCCACCTTGCGGCCGATGGCCGCCGCGCAGCGGCGGTATCTGGACACCGACGAAGCCCTCGGGCATCGCGCCGGTGCCGTGCGGGCCGCCCTGCGGGACATCGTCGCCTCCGGGACCCAGGGAACGGCGGCCTCGCAGGCGGGCGAGCTGACCGGGGAGACGGCGGCCGCCGCACGCGCGCTGGCGCGTTGGGCCGCCGTGCGCACGCTGGCGCTCGGCGTGGCGGGCCAGCTGCCGGTGGTGCTCTTGCTCGCGACGGTACCGTGGCTGCTCGGCCAAGGCGTCACGGCCGGCGCGCTGTTGGGCGCGCTCACCTACCTCGTTCAGTCCCTGCTCCCCGCGCTGCACACGCTCATGACCGCGATCGGGGCCGCGGGGACCCGCCTGCTGATCGTGCTCGACCGCTTCGCCGCGCCTCCAGCGAATTCGGCGGGACCGGCGGCCCTTCCGGCTCGCGTCCCCTCGCCCACGCCCGTACCCCTGTCGCCGGTCCGGCGGCCCGATGTCCCCGCGCTGGAGGTCCGTTCCGTCCGCGTGTCCTACGGCCCGCGCGCCCGCCCCGTCCTCGACGGGCTGAGCCTGCGGGTCGAGGACGGTGAGCACCTCGCCGTCGTGGGACCGAGCGGGATCGGCAAGTCGACCCTGACCGCCGTCATCGCCGGCACTCTGGCCCCGGACGAGGGGAGCGTCCGGCTCGCGGGCCACCCCGTCGAGGGCCGCCACGCCTCTCAACTCGCCCCGCTGCGTGCGCTGATCCCCCAGCAGGCCTACGTCTTCACCGGGACCGTCCTCGACAATCTGCGGCACTTCGCCCCCGACGCGGAGACCGGCGCCGTCGAGACGGCCGTCGACGCCCTCGCCCTGGGGCCGCTCGTCGACCGTCTCGGCGGCCTGGACGCGGTCGTGGAACCCGCCGTCCTGTCCCAGGGCGAGCGCCAGCTGCTCTCCCTCGGCCGGGCCTATCTGTCCCCGGCCCCCCTGCTCCTGCTGGACGAGGCCACCTGTCATCTCGATCCGGCGGCCGAGGCGCACGCCGAACAGGCCCTGGCCGAGCGGCCGGGCACGCTCCTGGTGGTGGCCCACCGGCTCTCGTCGGCCCTGCGCGCGGACCGGATCCTCGTGCTGGACGGAACCGACGCCATGTGCGGGACGCACGACGAACTCCTCGGCGGGTGCGCTCTCTACCGCGATCTGATGGGGCACTGGAGCGCGGACGGCCGCTGACCCGCCGACGACCCGCTGGACGGAGCGGGGCCCGGCATCCTGCGGCCCGCTCAGGTCCAGCCGGCCCCTTGCGCGATGCGGATCGCGTCCACCCGGTTGCGGGCGCCGACCTTCCGGATCGCGCTGGCCATGTAGTTGCGTACCGTTCCGGACGACAGATGCAGCGTTCCGGCTATCTCGGCGATCGACGAGCCCTGAGCCGCCAGGGACAACACGCTCAGCTCACGTTTGGTCAGAGGCATATGCGTCGCCTCGAGAAAGCCGAAGGCGAGCGATTCGTCGATGAATCGCTCGCCCTTGGCCACGGTGTGCACCGCTTCGAGTAATCGGCAGGTGGAGCCGTTCTTGTCGACGAACCCCAGGGCGCCGGCGTCGTACGCCTTGCGCAGCCCGCCCGGCTTCTGCGCGGTGGCCAGCACCAGCAGCGCGGCCTCGTCCCGCGTACGGGACTCCACATCGCTGTCCTCCCAGGTCGGCGCCTCCAGACAGTCTGCGTCGGCGACACACACATCGTGCGGCAGGCTCCCCACGGCCTGCCGCTCCGAGAGAGAGGACGCGGAGGACACATCGAGTCTGTGGTCCGACCGCAGGAGCTCCACCAGAGCCGACCGCAGCAGCTTTTCGTCATACATGACCAGGACCCGAATCATGCCCACCCCTTCGTGTCTCCGGCAGCCGTCTCTCGGCCTGCCGGACTCTCCGCCGCGCCTTTCCCGCGAGTGCCCGGGAAACACGAGACAGAACCGGCGCTCGGGAGCACAAGGGGGCGCGTTATCGCGTGAGACCCGTGGGCCGTGCCACCGTTCGGCGATCTCCGCTGCGCGGGTGAAGTGTGTGTCGCGGCGGAGTGCGGGTCGGACACTGCGCCCTCATCGACCACTCGGCTTTACGGGAGCACCTCCGCTGCCGCGGCGGGCCGGGCGGCCGATGATGGGCGTATGGAACTGCTGCTCACGTCCGATACCCATCTGCCGACACGGGCCAAGGCGCTCCCTCCCGAGCTGCTGGACCGGATCGAACGGGCCGACGTCGTGATCCACGCCGGGGACTGGGTAGACGTGGAGACCCTTGAGCTGGTGGAGGCACGGGCCCGGAGGCTTGTGGGCGTCTTCGGCAACAACGACGGTCCGGAGCTGCGTGCGCGGCTGCCCGAGGTCGCCAGGGTGGAGTTGGGCGGGGTTCGGTTCGGGGTGGTGCACGAGACGGGTGGGGCGCAGGGGCGCGAGCGCCGGTGTGCCGAGCGGTTTCCCGATCTGGACGTCCTGGTCTTCGGTCACAGCCACATCCCCTGGGACACCACGGCACCGGGGGGCCTGCGACTGCTCAACCCCGGTTCGCCCACGGACCGGCGCCGTCAGCCCCACCGCACGTACATGACCGCGGTCGCGGCGGGCGGCCGACTGCGTGAGGTCACCCTCCACCGCCTGCCGGGCCGGCTCTGATCGATGTCAGGACCTGGCACGGACCGGAGGACCGGGAAGGGGCATTGGTCCGAAGGATGACCAAACCTCAGGACCGTTCACAAGGAGTCCCGTTCCCCTGACCACGGGCAGTCATAGTCGGCGGCCCCGTAGTTCTTTGGAAGTTGACCCAAGGCTTACTGCACGGATGTAGACCTTTAAGCTCCGCTCCCCCACTCTGTCCCCGGTGTGCCGCTGGGGCACGCAGTGACGCGAGAGGCGGGGCATGACTCCCATCAGTCGCAGGGGATTCGTCGGCATCGGGGCAGGGCTCGTCGCGGGGGCGGCGCTGCCGCCGGTGGCCGCGTCGGCCGCCGCCGCGGCCGCCACCGGCACCATCACCGACGTCAAGCACGTCGTGATCCTCATGCAGGAGAACCGCAGTTTCGACCACTACTTCGGCCGGCTCCGCGGCGTCCGCGGCTTCGGCGACCGGGCCGCGGGCAACCTCCCGGGCGGCTGGAGCACGTTCAACCAGCCCAACTGGGGCGGGCGCCAGTATCCGTGGAAGCTGAGCGCCACCCCGCCCGCGGGTGGCGTCGACGGCGAGACCCTCGCGCAGTGCAACGGCGACCTGCCGCACAGCTGGACCTCGCAGCACGCCGCCTGGAACAAGGGCCGCATGGACAACTGGGTCCTCGGGGTCGGCAACACCCGCACCCTCGGGTACCTCGACCGCGGCGACATCCCCTTCCACTACGCCCTCGCCGACAACTACACGGTCTGCGACGCGTACTTCTGCTCCACGCTCAGCGCCACAGGCCCCAACCGCACCTTTCTGTGGAGCGGCAAGATCGATGCCTCCAGCAAGGACGGCGGCGACGAGTCCGGGCTCACCTGGGAGACGTACGCCGAGGCCCTGCAGCGCGCCGGAGTGAGCTGGAAGGTCTACCAGAACGCCCAGGACAACTACGGCGACAACGGCCTGGCCTACTTCAAGAAGTTCACCGACGCCCGCCCCGGCGACCCGCTGTACGACCGGGGCATGGGCTCCGTCCCGAAGGTCACCGGCTCGACCCCCGACGACATCGCCGCCGCGATCCGCGCCGACGTCGTCGCCGGCACTCTCCCCCAGGTCTCCTGGGTCGTGGCCAGCGAGGCCTTCTCCGAGCACCCGTACGCCCCGCCCGGCGACGGCGCGCACTTCGTGGACCTCGTCTACCGCGCCCTGGCCGCCAACCCCGAGGTGTTCGACGCGACCGTCCTCTTCCTCAACTACGACGAGAACGACGGCTTCTTCGACCACGTGCCCCCGCCGGTCGCCCCGCCCGGCACCCCGGGCGAGTACATCGACGGCGTCCCGGTCGGTCTCGGCTTCCGGGTCCCGATGGTCGTCATGTCCCCGTGGACGCGCGGCGGCTGGGTCAGCTCCGAGGTCTTCGACCACACCTCCGTCCTGCGCTTCATGGAAACCTGGACTGCGGCCCTCGGCAAGCCCGCCGCCTGCCCGAACATCAGCGCCTGGCGGCGCAGGGTCACCGGCGACCTCACCGGCGTCTTCGACTTCTCCCACCCCGTCCACGGCGTTCCGGCGAATCTGCCCTCCACCGCCAAGGTCATAGGCCAGTCCACCTGCGGCCCGCTGCCCAATCCGGTCCCCCAGGACAACACCCTGCCGGCGCAGGAGCCCGGCACCCGGCCTGCCCGGGCAGTGCCGTACCAGGTCAACGGCAACCTCGACCGGTTCGAGTTCGGCGCGGCCGGCAAGATCCTGGCCTGGTTCTCGATGACGAACCAGGGCGCGCAGGCCAGGAGCGCGGCCCACTTCACCATCCACCCGCACCAGTACCGCGACACCGCCGCCTGGCAGTACACCGTCGGCCCCGGCACCACGTCCTCGGACTACTTCAACATCGGGACGGGCTCGGGCTCGGGCAAGTACGACATCTCGATGATGGGCCCCAATCGCTTCCTGCGCCGCTTCCTCGGCGACGCGTCCAAGGCGGGCCGGGCGATCGAGGTGGCGGCCCGCTTCGCGACCGAGCCGGGCACCGGGAAGACGGCGATCTACTTCAGGATGACCAATTCCTCGGCGTCCCCGGTCACCTTCATCATCCGGTCGAACGCCTACCGTACGGACGGCCCGTGGACGTACACGGTCGCGGCGAACTCCTCGCGCGAGGACTTCTTCAACGCGGTGGCCTACCAGGGCGGCTGGTATGACTTCACGGTCCTCGCCGACATCGACGGGACCTGGTCGCGCCGCTACACCGGGCACATCGAGACGGGCGGCCCGAGCATCACCGGCTAGCGCACACATTCTCCGCGCGGGTCCTCCGGGGGGCTTCGCGGCGGGTCCCCCGAACGGTCCCCCGGCGGTTGCCCTCCGCGGCGCGAAACACCTGGTCCCGGCCGGTTTCCCGGTCGGCGGGCGGACGGGCAACAGGAAACCCGTCGACCCCGGTCCGCGCCGGCGGAAGGCTGAGGTCGTCAGCACGAGGCAAAACCCGCAAGGGGGAAAAAAATGCGCAAGGTGCTCCGCGGCTTCGCCGCCCTCGCGACCACGGCCGCGGCCGTGATGGCGTTCCACACCACGGCCGAGGCCAAGCCGGCGGACGTCTGGGCCGGATGCCCGGACGGGGCGGTCTGTATCTACCCGCAGAACCAGAACCCCGCCGTCTCTCCGACCCACGTCTTCTATAGCTACGGACCCCACAACCTGAGCAACCAGTTCGGCAACCACTGGGTGCTCAACAACCAGACCGGCGGTGCGACCGCCAGTCTGTGCACCGGTTACAACGGCGCGGGCTGCGGTTCCCGCATCGCCGCCAAGACCGGCGTCTACGCCGACCTGACGCCGATCAACTCGATCACCCTCCACCGGCCGTAACACCCGTCGGTCGCACCGCTTCCGGAGCCGCCCTCGGGTGGCTTCGGAAGCTTTCGTGTTCTCGTCATACCGGCCGGGAGCTCCCGTCCGCGGTCCCTCCCCCGCTGTAGCCTGACCCCTGCCGTCTCACAGCCTCGGCGCACTTCGCCATGGGGGATGTCTTGGGGGACCCGGACCTCGCAGGGAAGACCGACCACCACCACGAAATGCCCGACGACGCCGCGGTGTCCTTCCCCACCCAGCTCAGGCGTCTGCGGGTGCAACGCGGTCTGTCGCTCGCCGACCTCGCGCGTCAGACGCACTACAGCAAGGGCTATCTCAGCAAGATCGAGACCGGCTCGAAACGCGTGACCCCCGACGTGGCCCGCCGCTGCGACCAGGTGCTGCGGGCGGACGGTGAGCTGCTCGCCCTGCTCCGGGAAGCGGCCCCGCCGGGCACCGGACCGGCGAGCTGCCCGTCCACCGGCGGGCCCCGGTCGGACGACGACTGCCCCTACCAGGGCCTGCCCGCCTTCACCACGGGGGACGCCGAGCGGTTCTTCGGCCGGGAGCGCGCCACGGCCGCGCTGGTCGAGCGGGTCTTCGAACGGATCGGGAGCGGACCGCTGATGCTGGTCGCCCCGTCCGGCGCCGGCAAGTCGTCCCTGCTCAACGCCGGTCTCGTACCGGCTCTGCGACGCCCCGGCGGTTTCCCGATGCCCGGTGCGGAGACATGGCCGGTGGTGCCGTTCACACCGACGGCCCGTCCGCTGGAGGAGCTGCTGGAGTGTACGGCGAAGGTCCTGGGCAGCGATCTCGGCCTGACCGGCGACACGTTACGGGAACGGCCCGAGGCCCTGCTCGAAGCCGTCCACCGGCTGTCGGACGAGGCTCCCGCGGCGCACGGGGACCGGCACCCTCCCGCCGTGCGTGCGGTGTTCCTGGTCGACCAGTTCGAGGAGCTGTTCACCCTCTGCCCGGACGAGGAGGAGCGGCGGGCGTTCGTCCGTGTGCTCTGCGCGGTCTCCACCTCCCGGGCCCCGGTGGCCGGGACCGTACCGGCCGTCGTGGTGTTCGGTGTGCGGGCCGACTTCTCCGGCAGCTGTCTGGACCTTCCCGAGCTGGCCACGGTCTTCACCGGTGGGCTGTTCGTGCTGCCCCCGATGTCGGTGGCGGAGCTGCGGGAGTCGATCACGCGCCCGGCGGAGCTCGCCGGTGTCACCCTGGAGCCGGGACTGCTGTCCCTGCTTCTGCGCGACGCCGGACTTCGGCGTGAACGCGGGGCGGCGGACCGGGAGGGCGGGCCCGATTACACGCCGGCAGGGGTCCTGCCACTGGTGTCCCACGCGCTGATGGCGACCTGGCGGCAGCGCGACGGCGCCACGCTGACCGTCGCCGGGTACGAACGCACCGGCGGCATCCAGGGCGCGATCGCGCGCACCGCCGAGAACGTGTTCGCACGTCTTTACCCGGCCGAGCAGCGGACGATCCGCCGGATCCTGGTGCGGCTGGTCCATGTCGCCGACGGCACCAGGGAGACACGGCGCCGCATGAGCCGTACGGCCCTGATGGAGCAGCTGGCTCACGCGGACGGCGCCGCGGCCGCGCTCGACGCCTTCGTCCGGGCCCGGCTGATCACCATGGACAGCGACACCGTCGAGATCACGCACGAGGCCCTGCTGCACGCCTGGCCGCGGCTGCACGGCTGGATCCACGCCGACCGGGCCGGGCTGCTGATCCATCAGCAACTGGCACACGCGGCCGCGGAATGGGAGCGCGAGGGTCGTGATCCCTCCGCCCTCTACCGGGGGACCCGGCTGGAGACCGTCCGCTCCTGGGCCGAGGAGCTCGACGGCAGGAGCCGGCTCAGCCTCCAGGAGGAGGCCTTCCTGCGGGCGAGCCGGGCCGAGGAGGACGGCCGGCTGAAGCAGGCCCGGCGTCAGATCCGCCTGCGGCAGGGGATGCTGGCCACGCTCGTCGTCCTGCTCGCCGTCGCCCTGGCCGCCGGAGGTCTGGCGTACCAGCAGCGCGCGGGTGCGCTGGACCAGGAACGGATCGCCCGCTCGCAGGCCCTGGCCGTGCGGTCCACGTCCCTGGCCGCCGGGCAGCCCGAGGCGTCGATGCTGCTCGCCGAGGAGGCGTACCGCACGGGGGCGACAACCGAGGCGCGCGGGGCCCTGCTCAGCACGCAGTCCCAGCCCTTCTCCGCCCGCCTCGGCGTGCACGGCGGGGCGGTCAACGCGGTGGCCTTCGCGCCGGGCAACCGCTCGCTTGCGACCGCCAGTTCCGACGGGACGGTGACGTTGTGGCGCGTCGCGGACCGGCGCCCGACCTCGGCGTTCCGGGTGCCGGGGCGGGTGCGCGCGATCGCCTTCAGCCCCGACGGCCGGACGCTGGCGGCGACGTCGACGGACGGACCGGTGCGGCTCTGGGACACCGTCGGGCGCCGCACCACGGCCGTTCTGCCGGCCCGCACCGCGGGCGCCCGGGCGGTGGCCTTCGCACCCGGCGGACGGACGCTCGCCACCGGGTCCGCGAACGGGACGATCCACCTGTGGGACTCTGCACCGGGCCACCGGGCCGTCGCCTCCCTCCCCGGCCACGCCGGCCGGGTCAACGCCCTCGCGTACTCCCCCGACGGCCGGACGCTGCTCTCGGCCGGCTCGGACCGGACCGTACGGCTGTGGGACACGGCGCAGGCCCGGCCGCTCGCCGTACTCGAAGGTCACACCGACGAGGTGCTGGGGGCGGCGTTCGCCCCGGACGGGCGCACGTTCGCCACCGGCGGCGTCGACCGGACCGTGCGGCTGTGGGACACCGCCGGGCGCCGGACCACCGCCACGCTGACCGGGCACAGCGACGACATCAACGGCGTGGTCTACACGCCCGACGGCACGACGGTCGTCAGCGCGGGCGGCGACGGTACGACCCGGTTGTGGGACGTGCGCAGCGGGCGGCTGGCCTCGACGCTGTCCGGGCACACCGACTATGTGCTCGGGGTGGCCGTGGACTCGGGCGGCACGATGCTGGCCACCGCCGCGTTCGACCAGTCCGTGGTGCTCTGGGACCTGCGGGGCGCGGTGCTGACGTCACGTCCGTTCACGGAGATCTGGAAGGCCGCGTACAGCCCGGACGGAAGGCTGCTGGCCACCGCCAACGCCGATCACACGGTACGGCTGTGGGAGGTCGCCGCGCGGCGGCTCCTGGCGACGTTCACCGGTCATCTGGAGACCGTGTTCTCGGTCGTCTTCGCACCGGACGGGAAGACGCTCGCGTCGGCGGGCTCGGACGGCACCATCCGCCTGTGGGACGTCCCGCGGCGGCGGCCGCTCGCCACCCTCACCGGCCGGAGCGGGAACGTCTTCTCGGTCGCCTTCGCCCCGGACGGGAGAACGCTGGCCTCGGCCGGTTCCGACGGGGCGGTCCGCCTGTGGGACGTGGCGGGGCGCCGGCCTCTCGCCACGCTGACCGGGCACACGGACTTCGCCAACGATGTCGTGTTCAGCCCCGACGGGCGCACCCTGGCGAGCGCGGGTGACGATCTGACGGTGCGTCTGTGGGATGTCGCCGCGCGGCGGCCGCTGACCACCCTCACGGGTCATACGGGCGCGGTACGGGCCGTGGCCTTCAGCCCGGACGGACGGACTCTCGCGAGCAGCGGCAACGACGGGGCCGTGCGCCTGTGGGACGCGCGCGAGCGCCGTTTCGTGGGAGCGCTGACGGGCCACACGGGCTCCGCGCGCGGGATCGCCTTCTCCCCCGACGGACGCACGCTGGCGAGCAGCGGAAACGACCGTACGGTGCGGCTGTGGGACCTGGCCGGACGCCGGCTGTGGGCCGCCCTGACGGGCCATACGAACGCGGTGTGGGGCGTCGTCTTCTCCCCCGACGGGCGGACCGTGGCCAGCGGCAGCAACGACGGGACCGTACGCCTGTGGGACCTGGACGTCGGGGCGCGGCTGGCGGAGATCTGCCGGCTGCGCGACGGCATCGCCCCCGAGGAGCGGGCGACGCTCATGCCGGGCCTTTCCGTCTCCCTCGACCCCGCGTGCGCACGTCCCTGACGGCGTGCCTGGTCGGAGCCGGTTTCCCGGGTGTTTCCCGTTGCCCGTTGGGGTGGGGTGACGCGGGGTCCTCGACCTGGGGCACCGCGGCCACCAGGCTTTTCCCCGCCAGACCACTCCACACGGAAAACGAGGTCCTCGCATGCTTCGCCGATCAGGTCTCATCGGCTCACTCGTCGGTCTTCTGGCCTTCCTTCTGTCGCCGCCCGCCTCGGCGGTCGCCTCAACCACCGGCTCTCCCGCGGCCGTTCGTGCGGCCGCGGCGGCCGACGGCTCGTGTGCCGTCCTGGCTCCGGGGGCCTCCGCGGCGGCCGAGCGCGCCGTCGCCGCCGCGTGCGCGCAGGTGGCGGCGGGTGTCTGGTACACGTGGGGAGGGGGCCACGGTCCGCAGCCCGGCGCCACCTACGGGCAGGTGGATCCCAGTGACCCGGCCAGCGAGCACGATCCCGAGCGTCTGGGCTTCGACTGCTCGGGGCTGGTCCGCCACGCCTACGCCCAGGCCGCCGGTTCGGACATTCTCAACGGGGTGGCGAGCGCCCAGTACTACACGCATCGCGCCGCCGAGCGCTTCACCGCCGCACAGGGCCTGGGCCCGCTGCTCCCCGGCGACCTGCTGGTCTGGGGCACCTCCCGCGACCTTCACCACATCGCCCTCTACCTGGGCGCGGGCAAGATGGTGGAAGCCCGCCAGTCCGGTACGAAACTCATGGTCAGCGATGTCCGGCTGAACGGTGACTACTTCGGGGCGGTGCGCGTCAACACGGGACCGGTGACCGGTCACGTCTTCCGGACCTGGGGCACCGGTGTGTGGACGAAGGCACTGCCGTCCACCGGCGCCACGCGGGTCTACGCCTTCCCCGGGGCGACGACCATCCGGGTCGAGTGCCAGAAGCACGCGGAGTCGGTCGCCGCCGAGGGCTACACGAACGACGCCTGGTCCTATTTGCCCGACTACAGGGCATGGGTCACCAACATCTACATCCAGGGGCCCGCGTGGCTGGAGGGAGTACCCACCTGTGGTGCCGACCGCCCCGCGGCCCCGGACGTTTCGTTCGGATCGTCGGATCGTTGGCCAGGGCGTGCTGTTGAGTGACGCCCAGTGGGCCCGGATCGAGCCATTGCCGCCGGACCGATCACCAAGCCCTGGTGGGCGGTGGCGGGATCGCCGACCAGTGGGCGATGCCTTCGGAGATGCGGAACCGCGTCCCGCGCTCCGGACAGGTTGCATGCCCGGACGGGGATGTCATCTGCGGGCCCGTACGCGTGTCCGAGCTGCGACCAGTCCGGTGCTGGGTGTGCCATGCGACGGCATTCTGGCTGGTCCCGCCCCACGAAGTGGTCGCGGCCCCTCCACCGCCGCAGGCACCAGGTGCTGAAGGTCCCATCCAGCAAACGTGATCCGAAGGGGCGGCCTGGGTGGCGGGCTCATTCGACGGTGACCTCGACGGAGTGCCAACCGCTCGCCCCGTCCGGCAGGGTGGGCGTGCGGCGCTCGGTCTGGACGTCGCCGGCGCCGTCGGTGGCCCGGACGGTGAGCGTGTGGGTGCCCTTGGACGCCGCCCACGGGTAGGACCACAGCCGCCAGGTGTCGCGGGTGTCCGCGGTGGCCAGGGTGGCGTCGTGCCATGGCCCGTCGTCCACGCGTACCTCGACCCGCTCGATGCCCCGGTGCTGGGCCCAGGCGACACCGGCGACCATCACGGTGCCCGCCTCGGGCCTGGCGAAGGGCTTGGGCGTGTCGATGCGCGACTGCGTCTTGACCGGCGCTCTGCGGGCCCAGGCACGCTTGACCCAGTAGGCGTCGTAGGCGTCGAAGGTGGTGAGTTCGATCTCCTTGATCCACTTGCAGGCGGAGACGTATCCGTAGAGGCCGGGGACGATCATGCGGACGGGGAAGCCGTGGGTGAAGGGCAGTGGTTCGCCGTTCATGCCGAAGGCGAGCAGGGCGTCGCGCCCGTCCATCACGTCCTCGACGGGGGTGCCGATCGTCATGCCGTCCACCGAGCGCGCGACGAGCTGGTCGGCCGGCCCGCCAGCCGACGGCGGCCGTACCCCCGCCTCGCGCAGCACGTCGGCCAGGCGCACTCCCAGCCAGCGCGCGTTGCCCACATAGGGCCCGCCGACCTCGTTGGAGACGCAGGCGAGGGTGATGTCCCGCTCGATCACCTCGCGTGCGAGCAGGTCCCGGAAGGTCAGCGTGAGGTCCTTGGTCACTCCCCGGCCGCGGACGCGCAGGCGCCACCTGGCGGCGTCGACCTTGGGGACGACGAGGGCGGTGTCGACCCGGTAGAAGTCCTTGTTCGGGGTGACGAACGGGCTGACGCCCTCGACGCGGAGCTGGGCCCCGCGCGGCACGGGCGGGGCCGACGAAATCGGGCGGGGCAGCCGGACGGCGGCGCGGGAGGCGACCGCGTTCTCGGCCCGGGTGCCGCCGAGTGCCCGGCCCGCCAGGGCGGCGGCAGTGGAGGCCACGGCCGCCGACGCGGCCACCAGGAGGAAGCTCCGGCGGCCCGCCTGGACGGCCGTGACCGGGGCGAGCGAGGGCCGGGGGGCGAGCAGCCGGCCGATCAGTACGTACAGCAGGGCCGCGCCGGCCACCGCGCCGGTCAGGGAGGGCAGCGCGTCGGCCACGGAGGTGGAGTCCGGCCGGGTCACTGCCGCGATCGCGCCGATGACGCCGAAGACCAGCACCCCCGCCGCGCCGGACCGGCGGTGACGCAGCGCCAGCAGACCCACGAGCACGCCCAGGACGGCGAGGACGACGAGGATGCCGGACTGGAGGACGAGCTTGTCGCTCTCGCCGAAGTTGCGGATCGCCCAGTCCTTGACGGCCTCCGGGGTCAGGTCGATGGCCGCGCCCCCGACGGCGGCGACGGGGGCCGCCTCCGGACGGACGGCCGCGGCGGCCAGTTCGGCGACGGCGAGGGAGACGTATCCGGCGAGCACTCCGGCGACGGCGGCCAGGAGCCGGTCGGTCCGGGTGGGCTCGCGCACGGGCTGTGGGGTCATGTTCCTTGATTCGGCACGGAAGCGTTCGTGGATGGGTGCGTTCGCCCGGTCGGCCGAAACGCCCTGGGCCCCGGATCCGGCTCAGAGCTTGCCCCTGGCACGCTTGAAGCGGTCGAGGCCCTCGGAGAGATCGACGAGGGGATCGGGATAGGCGTACCGCGCGCGCTCGGGGCCCGTGAGCTTCCAGGGTTCGTGGACGGTCGCGCCGGGCAGCTCGGCGATCTCGGGGACCCAGCGCCGTACGTACGCGCCGAGGGGGTCGTACCGCTTGCCCTGGAGCACCGGGTTGAGGACCCGGTTGGGCCGGCTGTCGGTGCCCGTGCCCGCCATCCACTGCCAGTTGAGCTGGTTGTTGGCCAGGTCGCCGTCGACCAGCAGGTCGAGGAAGTGCCGGGCCCCCGCGCGCCAGTCGATGTACAGCGTCTTGGTCAGGAAGCTCGCCGTGATCAGCCGGCCCCGGTTGTGCATCCAGCCCTCGTGGGCGAGCTGGCGCATGGCGGCGTCCACGACGGGGTAGCCGGTGCGGCCCTCCTTCCATGCCCGCAAATCCTCCTCGGCCTCCTTTCCCCGCCGCCAGCGGTCGTGCTGCGTGCGGTAGTCCTCGGCGGACGTCTCCGGGCGGGCGGCGAGCACCTGGTGGTGGAAGTCCCGCCAGCACAGCTGCCGTACGAACGCCTCGGCTCCCGGGCCGCCCCTGGCCCTCGCCCGGTGGACGGCCTCGGTGGCGGACACCGCTCCGAAGTGGAGATACGGCGAGAGCCGGGAGGTCACGTCGCCCGCGAGATCGTCGTGGCGGCCCTCGTAGTCGTCGCCGTGGCGGGCCAGCCAGTCGGTGAGCCGCCCGCGGCCCGCACTCTCCCCGCCGGGGGCCACGCCCTCGGAGACCGACGGCACACCGGCGCGGGTGGGGATCTCCTCCGAGGCGACCGCGGACGGCACCCGGATCGTGCGGGGCGGGGGGAGCGGATCGCGCAGCCGCTCCAGCGACCAGCGCCGGAAGTAGGGGGTGAACACGGCGAAGTGACCGGAGCCGCCCGGGGCGACGGCGCCCGGCGGCAGCGCCGTGATCACGCCGTCGTGGACATGGAGCCGGCGCCCGTCCGCCTCCAGGGCCCGGCGCAGCCGCTCCTCCCGGCTGTGGGCGAAGCCGCTGCACCCGGCCGCCATGTGGACGTCGTCGGCTCCCGCCTCGCGCGCGACGGCACACACCTGCCGGACCGGATCGCCCGAGCGCACCACCAGCCGCCCGCCGCGCTCGCGCAGCCCGGCATCGAGGTCGCCGAGGCAGTCGGCGAGGAAGGCGAGCCGGTTGGGCGCGGCGAATCCGGCCCGGTCGACGGCCGGGTCCCGTACGAACAGGGGGACCACCTCGCCGCCCGAGGCGAGCGCGGCGCGCAGGGGCGGGTGGTCGTGGATCCGCAGATCCGAGGTGACAGGACAACCGAGACGTTCATGGCGCCACTCCTGGCGTTCGTACGGGGCGGCGGGGCGCCGCACGGTGTGCGGTGCCGTCGAAGCGGCCGGGCACGCGGGGGTTCAACGCGCCGGGCCCGCACCGGCGTCGGTGCCGCCTGCGACGTCGGCGGCCGCGGCGGTCTCCGCGATCTTCCTGGCCATGCCGCCGAAGACGGCGGAGTGGAACGGCGAGACGCCCCACCAGTACAGCTCGCCGAGCAGTCCGCGCGGGTGGAACAGCGCCCGCTGCCGAAACCGCGTACGTCCGCTCTCGTCCCGCTCGGCGTACATCTCCAGCCACGCGAGGCCCGGGAGCCGCATCTCGGCGCGCAGCCGCAGCAGATGGCCGTGTTCGATCTCCTCGACCCGCCAGAAGTCCAGGGAGTCGCCGACGCGCAGACGCGCGGCGTCGCGGCGGCCCCGGCGCAGTCCCACACCGCCGATGAGCCGGTCGAACCAGCCCCGGACGGCCCAGGCGAGCGGGAAGGAGTACCAGCCGTTCTCCCCTCCGATGCCCTCGATCACCCGCCACAGCGCCTCGGGCGTGGCGTCCACGGTGCGCTCGCGAAGGTCGGTGTAGAGGCTGCCGCCCGCCCAGTCGGGGTCGGTGGGGAGCGGGTCGCTCGGCGCGCCGGGCACGGAGGCGGAGGACCAGCGGGTGGTGACCTGCGCGTCCTGGACGCGTTGGAGGGCGAGCGTCAGCGCCGTGTCGAAGGGGATGGGTGTTCCGGGTGGGTCGGGGACATGGGTGGCGATGTCGTGCTCGTCGCAGACGACCTCGTGCCGCAGCGACTCGGCGAGCGGCCTGGCGATGGCCGGGGGCACGGGGGTGACCAGTCCGATCCACTGACTGGAGAGCCCGGGGCTCAGGATGGGTACGGGCACGATGAGGCGGCGCGGAAGTCCGGCGACGGCCGCGTACCGGCGCATCATGTCGCGGTACGTGAGTACGTCGGGGCCGCCGATGTCGAAGGCGCGGTTGACGTCGTCCGGCATCCGGGCGCTGCCGACGAGGTAGCGCAGCACGTCCCGTACGGCGATGGGCTGGATGCGGGTGCGCACCCAGCTGGGGGTGACCATGACCGGCAGGCGTTCAGTGAGATAGCGGAGCATCTCGAAGGAGGCCGAGCCGGAGCCGACGATGACGGCGGCGCGCAGCACTGTGGTGGGGACGCCCGACTCCAGCAGGATCCGGCCGACCTCGGCCCGGGAGCGCAGGTGCGGGGAGAGCTTCTGGGCGGGCACTCCGCGCGGGGTGAGGCCGCCGAGGTAGACGATGCGGCGCACCCCGGCCGCCCGGGCCTGGTCGGCGAAGGTGCGGGCGGCCTCCCGGTCGGTGCGCTCGAAGCCGCGTCCGGTGCCGAGCGCGTGGACGAGGTAGTAGGCGACGTCGATGTCCCGCAGGGCCTCGGCGAGCGAGGTGGCGTCGGTGACGTCGCCCCGGACCACCTCGGCCCGGCGCGCCCAGGGGTGGTCGCGCAGTTTGTCGGGTGACCGCGCCATGCAGCGGACCCGGTGGCCGGCGTCCAGCAGTTCGGGGACGAGCCGCCCGCCGATGTAGCCGGTGGCCCCGGTGACCAGGCAGCGCGGCGCGGGGGTGTCGTGCGGTGCGTCCTTGGTCGGCGCGTCGGTCATGCGGGTGCTCCGTTCCGGCTGGGTGCTTCGCCGGTTCTCTTCCCCGGCCGGCGCGGGAAAGGCGCGGCGACCGGTTTCACTGGGCCGATCGTGTGGCGTCCGCCGGCAGGGGTGAGACCGGCCACGTTCCGCGCGTCCCGGCGATCACCTGGCATGGGTGACGGGACCCGGGGTAGTGGGGCACCACTCCAGGCGATCCGCGCCTGTCGTGTGAAGGGAGAGCAGCTGCCGTGCTGATGGCCCATCCTGTGGTGCTGAGCAATCTGGTCGAGCAGTACGAGACGCTGAGGATCCTGCACGCGGAGGACGGTTCGGCGGAGGTGCGGCGTCGCATGGACGACGTGGCCTACACGTTGTGCATCGCCACGGGCACCCGTGACGTGGACGCCGCCCTCGTGGCGGCCCGTCACCGGCTCCCGGGTGCGCGCCCCGAGGACGACTCGCTGCTCACCGTCTGAGACCTTTCCCCTCCCCCCACGGCCACGGGCCGCCGCGGACAGCCGCGGCGGCCCGTGCGCGTCGACCGCGAGGAGCTCGGGGGTCAGTTCGGCATCAGCACGGTGTCGACGACGCAGACCGTCGCGTTGACGGTCGGGACATTGCCGCAGACGACCTTCGACGCGTCATTGACCTGGTAGTCCTCACCAGGGCCCGAGGTGGTCGGCATGCCCTTCTGGGGCGTCTCGTACGATCCCTTCTCCAGCTGAGCGGGCGTCAGCTCTGTCCCACCACGTGGTACGTGAGGATCTTGGTCAGCGTCCCCTTGTCCGCGAGGACCTTGTCCGGATCGGAGCGGCGCCCGACGCGCACGTGTCGACGGCCCGGCTGGGTGACGGGGCGGTGGGCACCGTGGTCGTGTCCACGTCCCGCGATCAGGCGGTGGCCGGTGAACCCGGTGTCCGGCATCGGCATCGGCATCACCGTCGAACCGCGCGGCGGCTCCCCGGCGCCCACCTCGGCGCCGCTGGCTCTGCTGGACTTCCCGCAGGCATGACGGGGCCGGGGCGCCCCCCGGAAGTCCCCGGCCCGCACCGGCCTTCACCGGCCGACACTCGCCGGCCGCCGGCTGGAACCGGATGTGCCGGAACCGTGTCCCCCTTGAGGAAGGTGGGTGAGCTGCCGAGCAGCGGTCGCGCACATGCCACCGCGTCGCCGAGGGGGCGCAATGAGCACATGGACGGTGCCCGGGTACACCGAGACCCGGGAGCTTGGTTCCGGTGGTAGCGGACGTGTCGTCCTCGCCGTCCATGACGCCACCGGCGTGCCGGTGGCCGTGAAGTATCTGAGCGAGCGCCTGCGGGCGGACACCGCATTCGTCCATGCGTTCCGGGCGGAGGCACGGCTCCTGGGCGGTCTGGATACGCCGTACGTCGTCGGCCTCTACGAGTACGTCGAGGCACCTTCGGGCGCCGCGATCGTGATGGAACTGGTCGACGGCATCGCCCTGCGGACGCTGCTGTCGCGGGAGGGTTCCACCGGTCCCGAGGCGGCGCTGGTCGTGCTCAAGGGGTCGCTGCTCGGCCTGGCCGCCGCCCACCGGGCGGGGGTCGTGCACCGCGACTACAAGCCCGAGAACGTCCTCGTGTCGCCCGACGGCTCGTCCAAGCTGGTCGATTTCGGTATCGCGGCGGGCCGTGGCAGCACCCCGGGCGTCGCCGGCACTCCGGCCTACATGGCTCCGGAGCAGTGGACCGGGGAGCCCGCGTCGCCGGCGGCCGACGTCTACGCGGCGACCGCGACCTTCTACGAGTGTCTGACGGGCCGAAAGCCGTACTCGGGCGACAGCTTCGCCGAGCTGGCGCTGCAGCACATCGGCGCGCCGGTCCCCGACGGGGACGCGCCGGAACCCGTACGCCCCCTGATCCGGCGGGGACTGTCCAAGCAGCCGCAGGAACGGCCCGAGAACGCGGCCGCGTTCGTCACGGAGCTGGAGAGCATCGCGACCGCCGCCTACGGGCCCGACTGGGAGGAGCGGGGCCGGCGCGCGCTCGCCGCGCTCGTCGCCCTGCTGCCGCTGCTCCTCCCCTCGGCCGGTGGCGCGCCCGCCGGGACCACCGAACTCGCCACGACGACCCTTCCCGAACGGCCGGTTCCTGGTGTGAGGCCGGGCCTGAAGGGGGTGCTGACCGGAGTGGCCGCTCTGGTGGTCGCCGTTCTGGTCGCCGTCGCCGCCCGCGCGGGTGACGAAGGCGCGGGGCGGACGACGACCCAGGCCGTCGCCACCACCAGCGCGCTGCCCACCGCGACCGGGGACCCGTCGCCCTCGGACGGGCCCGCCCCGTCGGACTCCGCCTCCGCGACGCCGACGCCGACGCCGACGCCGACGGTGACCGACAGTCCGGAAGCGTCCGCCTCCGGCGACACGAGTACCGAGCCGGCGCCGCCCACGCCGTCGTACGAGCCGACCTCCGCGTCCCCGCCCCCGACGTCCCCTCCCCCGACGGAACCCACCTCCAGTCCGCCCCGTACTCCCCCGGTGAGCGTCACATCGGTCTCGGTCACCGGCCTGCGGCAGACGAGCGCCGACGGGGCCACCGCCACGTTCGACGTGTCGACCGACGGCACCGGACCGGTGACCCTCGACATCGCCTGGTTCACCGGGGACGCGAAGGGTGAGCTGGGCGCGCAGGAGAGCGTGGAGAGCGTTCGGCGCAGTGGAGCGACGCAGTACACGGTCACCCTCACCCACACCTTCCAGGGGCAGGGCTGCTACTGGGGTGTGCGCGCGACGACGAATCCGGCTGCCGGAAACGGCAGTTCCTCGCAACAGATCTTCATCCGGCGGTGCACGATCTCATGAACGATCCACGGGACTCCTACAACCGCCGGCCGGACGAGGCCGGGAGCGACGACTACAGCGCCACCGTCCTGGGCAGCCACTGGTTCGAACCGGGGACCGCGCCGGTCGAACCCGGAAGCCCCACGCCCGTCCTGGACCCGCCGACGCTCGCTGTCACGCCCGACCGCGTGGAGGGCGAGGTCCTGCGCTTCGGCCCGGGCGTGACGGCCGCCGCCGCCCGGCATCACGGGTACGGCGACGCCACGACGCCGCAGATCTGGCACGGCACCCTGCCCGGGCAGCGCCCGGGCCAGGAGCCCCCACCCGAGCGCCGCCGCACGGGAGCGCGCCGGTACGCACTCGCCGGCGTGGTGCTCCTCGCCGTGCTGGCGTTCCTCGCCTGGCAGCGGTACGGCCCGGGGCCGGTCGTGAAGGAGGTCGCCGTCACGACCACGGAAACGCTCGGTTGTGACAGCACCGCGGACATCGTGGGCATGGTGACGACCGACGGACGGCCCGGCACGCTGACCTACCGGTGGGAGCGCAGCGACGGGACCACCTCGGCGCCGCTGACCGAAACCCTGACGAGTGGTCAGAAGCAGGCGCGGCTGCACCTGCTGTGGACGTTCCACGGCCAGGGTGAGTACCGCGCGTCGGCCACCCTGGTCATCACCTCCCCTTCCCGGCACAGGGTCGTCGGGCAGTTTGCCTACGCGTGCGCCTGAGCGCCCTGGGGGGGCAGGCCCGGTTGACCCGCGGCAGGGGTGACAGCGCTCGCGTACGGCATGCTTCACGGACGCGTGCCCCCGTCTGCGACGATGCGCGACCACGATCTTCCATCAGCCGGGCGGGTGATGCGAGGGCGGCGTGTCGATGGGTCGTTCCGGCGGCGGGTTGTGAACCGGCGCGTCGGTCGTGCCCTTGGCCTCCCCGGTGGTGGAAGGTGTGCGGGAGCCGGTCGGCCTCTGGATGTCGAGGCCCGTTCCCGGCCGGTCGGATCCTGGATCCCCAGGGCGGGCATCTCCCCGGGATCAGGGTGAGTTGCCCGTACCCCTGGGGGGACTGTGCCACGTCGTCGTACTCCGTTCCGCGTCGTTCTCGTTCTTCTGACGGTCTGTCTGGGCTGGTGCGGGTTCCTCGGTACCGGTCCCGTCGGCGCCGCGCCCGTGGCCGCCGCCACCGTCTGGACCGATGTCGCTCCGGGGGTCCGCTACCGGCAGGTCGATGCGGTCGCGGACGGGGGCCCGGTCAGGGCGCATCTGCTCGAGGTCGATCTGCGTGAACCCGGCGTGTCGGTGGCCCTCCTCTACCCGGGCGTGGTCGGCGCCCGCGCGAAGGTGTCCGCCCTCGCGAACGGATCGGGTGCGGTGGCCGGCATCAACGGTGACTTCTTCCACATCTCCGAGACCCAGCACGCGGACGTGGACGCGACCGGCGCGCCGGTCGGCCCGGCGGTCTCGAACGGGCGGGCCATCAAGGCCGCGGTGCCGAAGGGCCAGCGCTTCGGCCCCGCTCTACCGCCCGGCACCTCGACGCGTGACGTCCTGGGTGTGGGGACGGACGGCGTGGCACGGCTCGACCGTCTGACCCTGGACGGGGCGGCGCGTCTGCCCGCCGGGGAACTGCCGCTGGGCGGGCTCAACCAGTACGCGCTGCCCGTCGGATCGGTCGGGGCGTTCACCGCGGACTGGGGAGAGTCGTCCCGGCTGCGGGCGACCTGCGGCACGGACACGAACCGGGCCGCGCCGTGCAGCGCGGAGACCCGCGAGGTGACCGTTCGCTCCGGGCGTGTCGTCGCGGTCGCCACGACCCCCGGGCGGGGCCGGATCCCCAAGGGCACCGAGGTGCTGGTCGGCCGCGAGGCCGGAGCGCGGGCGCTGCGCGCGTTGAAGGTCGGTGACCCGGTGACCGTACGGCACAGTCTGGTGGCCACCGCGTCCAAGGTGCCGTTCCGTTTCGCGATCGGTGGCTTCCCGGTGCTGCGCGGCGGGCAACCGCTGGCCGGTCTGGACACGGTCACGGCGGCGGTCCGCACCGCGGCGGGCATCTCCGACGGTGGTCACGGTCTGTTGCTGCTCGCCCTGGACGGCGCGGAGAAGTTCCGCAGCGGGCTGACCGTCGCCGAGGCGGCCGAGCTGATGGCCGACCTCGGGGCGGTGGACGCGTTCAGCCTGGACGGAGGGGGCTCTTCGACGCTGGTCAGCCGGTCGGCCGGGGCGGCGACCGTGACCGTACGCAACCATCCGAGTGGTGGCGTCGAGCGGGCGGTGGCGAACGGGATCGGCGTCTACGCCGGCGCCTGACACGCTCCGTGATCACGAGTTCCGTGCCCGGGCGGCACTCCGTCACCGCGCGGGAAGCCGGGCCCCTGGCTAGCGTGGCTGCAGAACAGTCAACCGACCGGACAGAAGAGAGTCACAGTCATGGCCGCACAACCTGAAGGCCTGCCGTGCTGGGCCGACGCGATGTTCTCCGACGTGGAGGGCGCGAAGAGCTTCTACGGTGACGTGCTGGGCTGGTCCTTCGGCGAGGCGTCGTCGGAGTTCGGCAATTACACCCAGGCCTACAGTGACGGCAAGGCGGTCGCCGCCGTCGTCCCGCCGATGCCGGGCCAGGAAGGCCAGTCGGCGTGGTGTCTCTATCTCGCGTCGCCGGACGTCCACGCGACCGCGGCGAAGATCCGTGACAACGGCGGCACCCTGCTCATGGAGCCGATGCAGGTCGGCGACTTCGGCTCGATGTGCCTGGCGCAGGATCCGAGCGGGGTCACGTTCGGTGTGTGGCAGCCGGGCGCTCACGAGGGGTTCGAGAAGAAGGGCGAGACGGGTTCGTTCGTCTGGGCCGAGGTCTTCACCCGGACGCCGGAGAAGTCGGACGCCTTCTTCCCCGCGGTCTTCGGCTACCAGGTGCAGAAGATGGCGGCCGAACACATGGACTACAAGATCTTCTCGTTGGGCGAGGACCCGCTGCTCGGGCGGATGAAAATGACTCCGGAGGACTTCCCCGCGGAGATCCCCTCCTTCATCCAGCTGTTCTTCGGTGTGGACGACTGCGACGCGGCGGTGGCGAAGGCTCAGAAGCACGGCGGGCAGCTGGTGTTCGGGCCGATGGGCAGTCCGTTCGGCCGGTTCGCGGCGATCGTCGACCCTCAGGGTGCGGCGTTCGCCGTGATCGACATGAGCACCACCGAGGGCGAGATGCCCGAGATGGTGTGACGGGTGGTGTGGTCCACGTAGGTGCGGCGCCCGGGGCCTTTTCGGTCCCGGGCGTCCGCGTGCGTGCTCAGTCCTGGTCGCGGACGGCGACGATGCCGTTGAAGACGCCCGCGTAGGCGGTGCCGTCGGGGCCGATGGTGATCGGCGCCCAGTTGTTGTCGTAGAGCGGGCCGGTCCCGGTGAGCCGCTGCCAGCGGCGCTCACCGGTGCGGAAGTCGACGGCCGTGAGGTACCAGGCGTCGATGCCGAGGGCGTTGGGCTCCTTCTCGTATAAGTAGAGGAGCCCGTTGGCGGTGGAGAGTTTGGGGACGGTCGAGGGCGAGCGGACGGCGCTCTGCCAGACCGTGTCGCAGCCGCTGCCGTTCTCGCGCACGTCGATGCGGGTGACGCCGCCGACCACGCTGCGTCCGAAGGTGAGCGACGCCGGATTCTCGTAGCCGTAGTTGTTCTCGACGACGAGGCTGTTTCCCCAGCTGATGAGCGAGTTGTCGGTGGTGGAGGCGCCGGAGCCGAAGACCGGGACGCTGCAGACCAGACGCCGGTCGGCCGGGACGTCCGTGCCGCGCCGGTAGACGAGGACGTTCATCCGGTCGTCGGCGTTGTCGGTGATCGCGACATAGCGCTCGCCCTTGCCGAACAGGTCGGGAGTGGTGCCCGAACCCTGGTTGACCGAGCCGGGCTTGGTGCCGGCGCCCCGGTCGTACGTCTGGCGCCACTGGATCACCGGTGTGCCGTCGGCGGCGGCCCGGAAGCTGTACAGGGCGTGGTCGGAGACGATGGAGACGCCGTCCTCGGCGACGGAGAACGAGTTCTGGATCTCCTCACCGGGCAGGCGTACGGATCGGACGGCCGCGGTCGCCGGGTCGACGGTGCCGATACGGCCGAGCCGGGTCACCCACCAGACGCGGCCCTGCCAGTCGGGCATCACGGAGGTGACCGGGTCGCAGACACCACTGGGGTACGGGTTGGTCCAGCTGACGCAGTCGTGCGGGACGTGCGCGGTGAGGTCCCAGTCGTCGACGACGACGAACCGCCGGCCTCCGTCCGGGGCTTGGCGGTGGGCGATCCGCAGGACGTGCCGGCGGGAGTCGGCGAGGACGACGCGGTCCTGGTCGTCGAGGTAGAAGTAGGCGCCGCCGGAGGTGTCCTTGAAGATCTTCGAGAAGTCGAGCCGGGTGATGGCCTCGACGGTCGAGGAGCGCTGGGGGAGCTTGTACTCGGCGAGGGTGTCCAGGGTGCGGGGATCGAGCAGCTTGAGCAGGAAGCCGGAGAAGGTGCCGCAGACGGTGACGAGCCGGCCCGCCGAGTCGAACGTGGCGGTGGCGCATTCGCCGCCGAGCGGTGCGATCTTCGCACTGGTCACCGTCGGGTTGCGGCCGAGGGGCCCCGCGTAGGGGTGGGTGCCGCTCCCGGCGGCGTCGGCGTGCATGCCGCTGCGGCCGTTGGGCGCGAGATGGGGGTGCTGGGGCGGCGCGTCGCCCGGTACGGGACGCGAGGCGGCGGGCGCGCCGCGGTAGGAGTCGACGAGGCGGTGTCCCGGCGCCTTGGGTATCTCCTCGGCGACGGCGGTCGGAGCGGCCGCGGTGAACGCCGTCGTGGTGACGATCAGCAGCAGCGCAAGGGAGCGGGCGCGTTCCCGTAGACGCGCTCTGCGGGGATCGGGGGCGGTTCCGTGGGGTGACATGCGGCTCCTCGGGTGGCGTGTACGGGGTCGCGCCGCCGCCCGACGTTAGGGCCGAGTCACAGAGATGTACATGGAACTGCTCCGCGTTTCACGGGCACTTCGTGATCGTGCAGTATGCGGTTGTCCGTGCGAAGTGCGGTTGTACGGTCACGGCTTGAGACTGCTCACCACGTTCGCGGTCGCGGCGACGCCGTTGGCGATGGTCGGGGCCATGCTGGAACCGGCGAGGAAGAAGCCGAGCAGCGCGCAGACCAGTGCGTGGGAGACCTTGAGCCCGCCGTTGCGGAGAAAGATCACTGCCAGGATCAGCAGAAGCAGTACGACCGAGATGGAAACAGCCATCGTGTCCCTCACCCTCCTTGTGCCGCACGGTGAATGCGGCGTTCGGCGGCCAGTGTGGCGGAACGGGACCGTCATCCGGCCGTACGGCGTGTCCGCCGAACGGGTGCTGATGTGTGGCGACTTCGTTCGTGGGTCGTTTACGTGGGCCCGGTGGGCGGGTCACTGGGGGCGGGGACGGGGCCGGGACGGGCCCCCTCCGGCGCGTAGGAGCCGGAGAGGACCACTTCCGGCGACTGTCAGCCGGGGGCCGGGAGGTCGGCCAGGACGGCCAGCGCCTCGCGGTGCCGACCCGCCGAACCCAGCGCGATCTGGTCCGACTTGGCCCGCTTGAGGGCCACATGGGCCGGGTGCTCCCAGGTCATGCCGATGCCACCGTGCAGTTGCACGCACTCCTCGGCGGCGTGCACCGCCACCCGGGAGCAGTAGGCCTGTGCCACGGCCACGGCGAGCGGGGCATCGGGGCTGCCGGTGGCCAGCGCGTCCGCCGCGTTGCGGGCGGCGGCGCGGGCGGAGACGACCTCCAGCCACAGCTGCGCCATCCGGTGCTTGAGCGCCTGGAAGGAGCCCACCGGCCGGTTGAACTGGTGGCGTTCCCGGGTGTGCCGGACGGTCTCCTCCAGACACCACTCGGCGAGACCGAGTTGCTCGGAGGCGAGCAGCCCCGCGCCGGCCAGCAGCCCGCGCCTTACGGCCGCGCGGGCGGTCCCGGCGTCCGAGAGGCGGGTGCCGTTCGCGCCGCCGGCCGTGAGTGTGGCGAGCGGCCGGGTCAGGTCGAGCGGCGTCTGCGGGGTGAGGGTGGCCTCCGCCGCCGGCACGGCGTACAGGCCGTCCGACCGCAGGACCAACAGGATGTCGGCGGCAGCGGCGTCCGCGACGCCGCTGACCGTGTCGCCGGCCGGTGGCTCGTCCTCCGGCGCGGTGGCCAGCGGTACGGCGAGAACGCCGACTTGGCGCCCGGACGCCAGGGCGCCGAGCACCTCGGCCACGTCGGGCCTGCCGGTGTCCAGCGCGAGCAGCGTCTCGGTGGCGACGACGGAGCTGGTGAGGTACGGCGCCGGTGTCACGGCGCGGCCCAGCTCCTCAAGCACGACGGCGGCCTCCCGGTGGGTGGCCCCCTGTCCGCCGAGCTTCTCGGGGACGAGCAGTCCGGCCGCGCCGATGTCCTGGGCGAGGGCCTTCCAGAGCCCGGGGACGTACGGGTTGCCGGTCTCGAGCCGGCCGAGGAGCACGTTCGCGCCGGCGCGGTCGGTGAGCAGGGCGCGAACGGCGGCCCGCAGGTCGCTCTCGGCCTCGGAGTAGAGCAGGTCCGTCATCGCGCGAGGTCCTTCCAAGCGACGTCCTTGTCGTTGCGCGGCTCGGCGGGCAGCCCGAGGACCCGCTCGGCGACGATGTTGAGCAGCACCTCGCTGGTGCCGCCCTCGATGCTGTTGCCCTTGGAGCGCAGATAGCGGTAGCCGGCGTCGCGGCCGGTGAAGTCGACCAGGTCGGGGCGGCTCATCGTCCAGTCGTCGTAGAGGAGGCCCTCGTCGCCGAGGAGTTCCACCTCCAGGCCGCTGATCTCCTGGTTGAGCCGGGCGAAGGCGAGTTTCATGCCGCTGCCCTCGGGTCCGGGCTGGCCCGCGACGAGCTGCTGGCGCAGCCGTTCGCCGGTGAGCCGGGCGACCTCGGCCTCGACCCAGAGGGTGAGCAGGCGCTGGTGGAGGTCGTGGGTGCGCAGGTCGGGCCGCTCGCGCCAGGTCCTGGAGACGGGCCCGATCATGCCGCCCCCGCGCGGGATACGGGCACCGCCGATCGAGACGCGTTCGTTCATCAGCGTGGTCTGGGCGACCCGCCAGCCGTCGCCGATGTCTCCGAGGCGGTGGGCGTCGGGGATGCGTACGCCGGTCAGGAAGACCTCGTTGAACTCCGCCTCGCCGGTGATCTGACGGAGGGGCCGTACGTCCACACCGGGGTCCGACATGTCACAGATGAAGTACGTGATGCCGCGGTGCTTGGGGACGTCCGGGTCGGTGCGGGCGATGAGGATCGCCCAGCGGGCCACATGGGCGCTGGACGTCCACACCTTCTGTCCGTCGACGATCCAGTCGCCGTCCTCGCTCTCGCGGACGGCGCGGGTGGCGAGCGCGGCGAGGTCGGAGCCGGCGCCGGGCTCGCTGAAGAGCTGGCACCACACTTCCTCGCCGACCCACAGGGGCCGCAGGAAGCGCCGCTTCACTTCGTCGGAGCCGTACGCGAGGAGGGTGGGCGCGGCCATGCCGAGGCCGATGCCGAGCCGGCGCGGATCGTTGTCGGGTGCGCCGGCCGCCTGGAGTTCGGCGTCGACGACGGCCTGCAGGGAGCGCGGCGCGCCGAGGCCGCCGAGGCCCTCCGGGTAGTGCACCCAGGCGAGACCGGCGTCGAACCGGGCCTTGAGGAAGTCGGTGCGGTCGGTGGTCGCGGGCGGGTGGGACGCGAGCAACTCCTGCGTACGAGTGCGGAGTTCGTCGGCGTCGGTCATGCGGCGGCTCCTTCCGGGAGGACGACCAGGCGGCCGGTGCTGGTACCGTCGGCGACGCGCTGGACGGCGGCCGCCGCGTCCTTGAAGGCCACCCGGTCGCCGATGAGCGGCTTGATGAGCCCCTTGGCCGCGTACTCGGTCAGGGTCTCGTGGCAGCGCAGGATGGACGCCGGGTCCTTCTGCGCGTAGAGGCCCCAGTGCAGGCCCACGATCGAGTAGTTCTTGACCAGGGCGTGGTTGAGGGCGGGTGCGGGGATGGTGCCGCTCGCGAATCCGACGACCACGATCCGGCCTTCGAAGGCCACGCACTTGGCGGACTGCTGGTAGGCGTCGCCGCCGACGGGGTCGTAGATGACGTCGGCGCCCCGGCCTCCGGTGGCCTCCTTCACGGCGGCGATGACGTCCTCGGAGCGCCGGTCGATGACGACGTCACAGCCGAGCGCGCGGGCCACGGCGGCCTTCTCGGGTCCGCCGACGACTCCGATGACGGTGGCGCCGGTGGCCTTGCCGATCTGCACGGCGGCGCTGCCGACGCCACCGGCGGCGGCGTGAACGAGCAGGGTCTCGCCCTCCTTGAGGGCGGCACGGCGGTGGAGCCCGAAGACACCGGTCTGGTAGCCGATGTGCAGTGCGGCCGCCTCGGCATCGTCGAGGGAGTCGGGAGCGGGCAGTACGGCGGCCCGGTCGGCGACGACGTACTCGGCGAATCCGCCGTGGGGCAGCGCGGGCGTGGCGATCACGCGCCGGCCGTCCTCGGTCTCACCGCAGATCTCGACGCCCGGAGTGAAGGGGAGCGGCGGACGGATCTGGTACTGGCCGCGGCAGAGCAGCGCGTCCGGGAAGTTGATGTTCGCCGCACGGACCCTCAGGAGCAGCTGCCCATCGCCCGGGGTGGGCCGGTCCACTTCGTCGAGCCGCATCACCTCGCTCGGCTCGCCGTTCCGGTGCACTCGCCATGCCTGCATTGAGGGCCTCCACAAAGACTCGGGCAGTACCACGCTCAATCGCATACTAAGCGGTCGCTTGCCCGACGGGAACAGCCCACCGCCAGTTCTTGGCCTCAGGATTTTCCGGACCCGGACTTCTTCGGCCTCGCCCGGACGTGCATGCGCTCCCCCTGGGGCCCGAACAGGCTCAGGAACTCCACCGGCCCGCCCGCCGGACCGAACCAGTGCGGCACCCGGGTGTCGAATTCGGCCGCCTCCCCCGAGGTGAGCACCACATCGTGCTCGCCGAGCACCAGCCGCAGCCGCCCCGAGAGCACATAGAGCCACTCGTACCCCTCGTGCGTGCGCGGGTCGGGCTCGTCGGAGCCGGCCTCCTGGACGACCTTGTACGCCTGGAGTCCGCCGGGCTGGCGCGTGAGCGGCAGCATGGTGCGGCCGTGCCGCACGATCGGCTCGGACCGGACGCGGGGGTCGCCGACGGGCGGCGCGCCGACCAGCTCGTCGAGCTGGACCTGATGGGCGCGGGCGATGGGCAGCAGCAGTTCGAGGCTCGGCCTGCGGCGGCCCGACTCCAGCCGGGAGAGGGTACTGACCGAGATTCCGGTGGCCTCGGAGAGCGCGCCCAGGGTGGCCCCGCGCTCCCGTCTGAGGGCGCGCAGCCTCGGGCCGACCTCCGCCAGTACCGCGTCGATCCGGCCGTCGTCGCCGTTGTTGTTCTCCATGCGTCCATTGCGGAAACGGCAACACACTTTGTCAAGGGCGCCGGTCCGGAGCGACCCCACCACTACGTCGTACCGGTTCTCGCTCATGCCGTGTGCCTCACCCCCGGTTCGGCACCCCGCCTCGATTCCGGCGGCACGGCCATGGTGGTCTGCGCCCCGAGCCGGTATCGATGCGGTCATGACGGACGAGACGCTGCCCGGACTGCCCTCCCCTCCCCCGCTCGGCGCGAGCGCGCTGCCGCCCGGGACGTACGACGGCAGCGTGGTGCTGGTGAGCGGTGGCGGGTCGGGGCTCGGCAAGGCGGTCGCCGCCGAGTTCGCACGACTGGGGGCGGATCTGGTGATCGTGGGGCGTACGGCGGGGCGTCTGGAGGCGGCGCGGGAGGAACTGGTCGCCCTCGGGGGCCGGGTGGTCACGGCCGTCTGCGACATCCGGGAGCCGGAGCGGATCTCCGAGGTCTTCGACGCGGCAGGGGTGGCGCTCGGCACTCCGGACGTCCTGGTGAACAACGCGGCCGCCAACTTCCCCGCACCGGCGGAGGACATGTCCCCGAACGCCTGGCGGGCGGTCGTCGACATCACGCTGACCGGGACGTGGTTCATGACGCGCGAGTTCGCGCGCCGCCATCTGGCAGCCGGCACACCGGGGGCGGTCATCAACGTGGGGGCGTCGTACGCGTGGACGGGCGGGCCCGGCTTCGCGCACTCCGCGGCGGCCAAGGCCGGGGTGAAGAACCTGGTCGAGACCCTCGCCGTGGAGTGGGGGCCGTACGGGATCAGCGTGAACGGGCTGGTCCCGGGGCTGATACCGCACGAGGACATGACGGCCGACATCCGCGAAGGTCTCGAACGGGCGCGGGACAAGGACGCCCGTCAGCCGGCCCTGAGGGTGGGGCGGCCACGGGAACTGGGGTGGGCGGCGACCTTCCTGGCGTCGCCGTACGCACGGTTCATCACCGGACACACGCTGGTGGTGGACGGGGCCAATTGGCAGCGGCGGGCACTGGTCAACGATCCGGTGGTCACGGTGAGGGACCAGCTGGGCCGGGGCCCGTACCGCCAGGACTGAGAGCGGTGGGCGCACCTGGGGTCCGGGCGCGCCCCCGGTGCTCTACCCTCCCTGGAACCGCGGGGGCCGGCGGGCCGCCTTCGCCGCATAGCCCTCCGCCGCGTCCTGCGAGGTCAGGGTGAGCGCCGCGCTCAGCGCCGTGCGGTCCAGGGCGGCGGCCATTCCGGTGTCGGCATAGGCGTCGATGTCCCGCTTGATCGAGCGGACGGCCAGGGGCGCGTTGGCGGCGATCTCGGCGGCCGTCTCCCGCGCGGTCGCCGCCAAGTCACCGGGCGAAGTGACCAGCTGGACGAGGCCCAGGCGTTCGGCGGTGGCCGCGTCGATGCGACGGCCGGTCAGGGCGAGGTACTTGGCCCAGCCCGCGCCCGCCTCCCGGGCGATGCGCAGATCCCCGCCGGCATCGACGGCCACGCCGATGTGAGCCTCGGGGAGGGCGAACACGGCGTTGTCGGCGGCGATCCGGATGTCCGCCATCAGCGCCAGTTCGAAGCCGAAGCCGAGGCAGTAGCCATGGACGGCGGCGACGACGGGCTGGGGCAGCCTGGCGAAGGCGGCGAAGCGCTCGTGCACCCAGCGGATGCCTTCGTCATAACGGTGGGCCCGCTCAGCGGGGGTGCGGCCGTTGATCCCGCCGCCGGGGGCGGTGACGTCGATGCCCGCGCAGAAGGCCCGGCCCTCCGCGCGCAACAGCACGGCCCGGACGGTGTCGTCGAAGCGGATCCGGTCCGCCATCAGGCCGAGTTGCCGGCTGGATTCCCAGCTCCAGCCGTTCAGGGTGTCGGGGCGGCAGAGGGTGAGGACGCCGATGCCGTCATGGACGGTGAGGGTGATGCGTTCCTCCCCGTCCGCGATCTCCCTGCTCAGCGTGTCGATCACCGTACCCCCCGACCCATTACCTGATGGATCGTCAGAATATGGGTGGGGAGCGGAGGTTGCCAGAGGGACGACGGCCGGCGCGTCAGCCGCCGGTCACCGCTGCCACAGGAACGCGGCCTCGCGACACGGCACACAGCTGAACACGTACCCGAGCCCCCCGCCGCCGAAGTTGGCCGCCGTCCGGTGCTCGTACCCCTCTTCGAACAGCGCCTCGAAGCTCATGTGCGCGGCGCAGGTGGGGCACTGGGGTGTCTCGTCGTTCTGCAGCCAGGCGGGCTCACCGCCGAGCTGGCCGAGGACGGACGCGGCGCGGTGCTTGTCGCCGTCCGCCCACGCGGTGAGCGCCTCGCCGTAGTCCTCCCCTTCGGCCTCGTCGGTGTCCAGCGCGGATATCGCCCCGAGCAGGGTCTCGCCCTGCTCGGGGACGGCGGCCGGGGCGAGACCCTCGACGGGGAACAACAGGGCCCGGTTGCCCCCGGCGAAGGGGTCCCACTCGTCACAGAGGCCCGGGTTGTTCTGGCACATGAACACCGACACCACCGCGCCGTCGGCGTCGAGCGGCAGGTGCAGGAGGAACTGCATCGCTCCGTCACAGCTGCGGCACAGCGGCCAGGCGAAGCCGTCCGGAACGAGCGGCAGCCCCCCGGTGCGGAGGCCGGGCGCGGTCGCGTCGGTCTCACCGCCGTAGATCATCAAGGTCGTCACACCCGAGAGGGTAGATCACTGATCCGGCCTTCCAGGACGACTTCTCAGCGGCTGAACAGCTGGAATGTCACGGCCGGACGGCCGCCGAAGCGCGCGGACGCGGCCTGCGCGTTGCCGGTCAGAAACGTCCGGCAGTACTGCTCGGGGTCCTCGTCGGTCAGCGCCTCGATGTACGCGCGGTGCGCGAGGAGGGACTGGACGGAACGCTCGAGTCCGGGTGTCGCGTCGACGGCGTGGGTGGGGGTCGACGAGCCCGCCACGGCCACCCAGCGGACACCGTTCCAGGGCTCCAGTCCCTGCTCGACGAGTTCCGGGAAGATCCAGCGGTTGCCGGCGTCACCCGCGGCGTCGAGGGTCGCCCTGCCGACCGCGAGATGGTCCGGGGTGTTCCAGACGCCGCCGACGGCCGGGCCCCAGGTGTCCTGGTGGTTGAGGGTGATGACCAGTTCCGGCCGGTGGCGGCGGATCGCCGCGGCGATGTCCCGGCGCAGCGCCGTCCCGTACTCGATGACACCGTCCTTGTGGTCGAGGAACTCGACGGTGGAGACACCGACGACGGCGGCGCTCGCCCTCTGTTCGGCCTCGCGCAGGGGGGCGCACTCGGCCGGGGGAAAGGCGTCGATGCCCGCCTCGCCGCGGGTGGCGAGGAGATAGGCGACCTCGCGGCCGCCGTCGGTCCAGCCGGCGACGGCGGCGGCGCAGCCGTATTCGAGGTCGTCGGGGTGGGCGACGACGGCGAGGGCGCGCTGCCAGTCCTCGGGCATCGGATGAAGCTGTTCGATCTTGTACTCGTTCATGCGCGCAGGATACGGAAGAGGTTTCACACTCGCCGAACTCCGTGGCCCCCGCCCGCTCGACGCATCGGCTGGGCGGACGGGGGCGTGGAGGGAGAGGCGGTCAGCCCGTGGGGAAGCCGTCCGGGGTACGGATCCGGTCACGGACCCAGACACCGGCGGGCTTGAGCGAAGTGGTGCCGGTCCAGGGGCCGTTGTTACTGCAGGTGCCGGTCTTGAAGACGGCCCCGGAGCGGTTGTCGTCGGAGTAGTTCCAGTTGACCCAGCTGATCTTCTTCGCCGCCATCAGGTCGAGGTAGCGCTGCGACATCGTGAAGTCGTTGCCGCCCTCCCCCGCGTAGTTCTGGGTGCCGAACTCGGTGACGAAGACGGGGAGTTTGTCGGCGGCCCGGGAGAGCGTGCGTAGCCGCCCTCCTGGACGTAGGTGGAGACGCGCAGGACGTCGGCGTTCCAGTCCTTGGCGAGCGCGTCGAGGGAGCCGCCGGTGAGGCACTGGCTGTACCACTGGGTACCGTGACTGCTCATGCCGCGCAGCTGGATGGGCTTGCCGTACTGGTTGCACAGCTTGGTGCCGCAGACCTTGAGCTGTCCGTTGATCGCAATCGGGGTGGAGCCGCCGGGTGCGCTCGCGGTGTCGACGGTGCGGTGGTCGACGTTGGGACCGCCGCTCGCGGTGGTGGCGGTGGCCCGGATGGTGTTCGTCCCGGCCTTCAGGGTGGCGGTGAGGCCGGCCGTGGTCCAGGAGGTCCAGTCGCCGGTGCTGGGATACGCCTTTCCGGCCGCGACGACGGCGCCGTTGACGGTGATGTCCATGGGGCGGTCGGTGGTGGTGCCGTTGGCGTAGCGCAGGGTGAGGGTCGCGGTGCCGGCCTGAGCGGCGTTGAGCGTCCACTCGGTGTAACTGCCGCTGACATTGTCGTAGTTGACGAATCCGGTGCCGGTGAACCCGGTGTGGTCGGACTCGACGGCGCCCCGCGAGACGGTCGCGGTCTCGGCTTCGTGGGTGACGGGAGAGGCGGGCGCGGGTGGCGCGGTGGTGAGGCCGATGAGCAGTGCGGTGACGAGGGTGCCGGGGCCTGCGAGGAGCGTGGGCGGAGTCGTGCCGTTCTCATGGGGTCTCCCGGTCGGCGAGGCGTTTCAATTGGAAGGAAACTTTCCTAACCGATTGGGATGGCAGCCGGCCTCCGGCTTCGCAAGGGCCATGACAATCTCCGTGTGCTCCGGGGCTCGCCGGCGGGGAGGGCGCGGTGGATGAGCCGGCGCGCCGCATGGATGGGGTGGGTCCCCCGGCGAAGATCCACGAGGCCCTGCGCCGCCCGGTGGGACGCGGACGCGCAGCAGGGCGTGGCGCGCGACGCGGTTGGGCTTCGATTCGGTGGCGGACGCCTGATGTTTGCGGCCCTGTGACGGGGTAACCGCAGAAACGAGCGTGAGGTACGAAAGGTGGACATCATGCAGGCCGATATCTGGGGCTTCTCACCGAACACCGGCCACGCGCCGGGGGAGGCACTCGTCGGCTACGCGGTCGAGGCGGCCGACGGGTCCATCGGAAAGATCGACAAGCACTCCGAGGACGTGGGCAAGTCGTACCTCGTCGTCGACACGGGGCCGTGGATCTTCGGAAGGAAGGTACTCATTCCGGCGGGCCTGGTCTCCCGCGTCGACCCGGAGAGCGAGACCGTGCACGTGGCCTGTACCAGGGACGAGGTCAAGGACTCGCCCGACTTCGAGAGCGGTCGCCACGAGAGCGACGTCGCTTTCATCCAGCTCATCGAGCAGTACTACGCGAACCGTCATATGTGATCGCACAGACCGTATGACGCGGGAAGGTGAGGAGAAACTGCCATGGTTCCACTTCTGTTGGTGCTCCTGCTGATCCTGATCCTCTTCGGGGCAGGCTTCGCGGTGAAGGTTCTCTGGTGGATCGCGCTCGCGGTGCTCGTCCTGTGGCTGCTGGGGTTCCTCTTCCGCGGCGCGAGCGCCGGCGGTGGCCGGGGCCGCTGGTACCGCTGGTAGGCGGATCTCGTCGTCCCAGCAGGTGCCGGGATTTCAGACAGCTCCGGCGACGTCCTCGGGGAGACGCCGCCAACCGTCCACCCGCTCGTTCATCGCCGCCGGACCGGCCGTCGTCAGCACGGTGTGAGCGAGCCCAGTGCCCTGGTCACCCCCGCGCTCCCCGCCCGGGAGCGGTTGACCACCGGCACGATGCAGTCCGCGTTCTGCAGACGTCTGTCGTCGGCGAGGAGGACCAGTCCGAAGCCGTCGAGTGTCGCGTCCGAGGTCGCCTGTCGTCGGCACCATCTGGGCCTGGCCGTTCTGAACGGCCTGCTTGGCCTGGGTGGTGCCGACGCCTTTTCGGGTCGACTCCGGTGATGTCGATGCCGTACCTCTCTCAGCACGGCGCGCAGGAGGCACGCCGGACGCACTCGTCGCCCGCCGCGAGCCTGACCGGCTGCCGGGAGGCGCCGAAGTCGCTGAGGAGGAGGCAGTCGGCGAAGGCCACCGCGTATTCGGGCAGGACATCCATCCGACCGTTCTCCGGGGCGGCCCCTCGTGGACAGGCGGGGGCGGCGCCGTCACCCGTCCGTTGCAGCCCTGCCCACGGCAGCCCGCGCCTCGTGCTGGACGGTTCGGGGTGACATGGGCCGGGTCCGGAGCGGGTGCCCGCGAGAGAGGCGAGGGACCCGCATGCCGGCTCGGTGGGCGGCCGGCTCGGCCGCGCCGCTGGGCCCCGATTCGAGGGCCGGAATACGGTTGCCCGCCCTCGCGCGGAATGGCGCGCGCGCCGTGACGTGCCGAAAGGGTTAGCGTGAAACGGTTCCAGTCACGCGTGAACGGTAGATGGGGTTGACGGCAGTGTCGACGTCAAGTCACGAAGCGTTTGGTGCACCGTGCTGGGTCAGCCTCATGGCCCGCGCCCTGGAACCGGCGCAGCGGTTCTACAGCGAGGTTCTCGGATGGGAATTCCATCGCTCCCGGCTGGGTGACGAATTCTCCGTGGCCTTTCAGCAGGGCGTCCCGGTCGCCGGAATCGGAGCTCTGGACCGGGGCATGTCCGTGCCCGTCGCGTGGACGCCCTATTTCGCCGTCGACGACGCGGACGCGACCGCCGCACGGATCCGCGAACGCACCGGGACGGTGGCGGTCGGCCCCCTCTCCTTCGGGACCGGGCGGGCGGCCATCGCGGCGGACCCCGACGGCGCGGTCTTCGGGATCTGGGAGGGGAGGGCCATCCCGAACTGGGCCGAGGGCCCTGACATGGCTCCCCCGTGGATCGAGCTGCGCACCCGCGACGCCTTCGCCGCCGCGATCTTCTACGGAGGGGTCCTCGACTGGGCCTGCGACCGCCCGGACTGCTGCAGCGTCTCCTACGAGGACGACCATGTCGTGCTGCGCCACGGCGGCGAGCCGATCGCGCGCCTGGGAGGCGGCGCCGTCGACGCGGCGCCCGACCCCCAGGTCCGCCCCCGCTGGCACGTGCACTTCCGCGTGCCGGATCCCGCGGCCGCGGCCGAGGCCGCCACCAAGCTGGGTGGCGCCGTCGTCTCCTCTCCCCCGACCCGTACCTCCGGGCAGGCGGTCACGCTGCGCGACCCGGACGGAGCGCTCTTCACGATCGACGCGGTCGAGGCGCCGATGCCTCCGGCCGGATGACGCCGACAGCTCCGACAGCCCGACAGCCCGACAGCCCAACAGCTCCGAAACCGCCGGTAGACGGGCCTCATTCGAATAAGGCAATTCGGCTGTCATAGGTGCGGGGTGATCGGGTACCCGCAGCTACGTGCCGAGATCCGCGCGGCAGATCCACTGCTCTGCGGACGTCACCCGGAAGGAGGCTCGGTAATGAGCACGGTGAAGGAGTCGGTAGAGGTCGAGGTCCCCGTCCGTACCGCCTACAACCAGTGGACACAGTTCGAGGAATTCCCGAACTTCATGGAAGGCGTCGAAGAGGTTACCCAGGTCGACGACCGCCACAACCACTGGACCACGAAGATCGCGGGCGTACGGCGGGAGTTCGACACCGAGATCGTCGACCAGCTCCCCGACGAGCGGATCACCTGGCGTACGACCAGCGGCGACACCAAGCAGAAGGGCATGGTCAGCTTCCATCCCGTGGACGCCACCCACACCCGGGTGGAGCTCGTGATGGACGTCGAGGCCGGCGGAGCTGCGGAGAAGGCCGCCGACATGACCGGCATGATCGACCGGCGGGTCAAGGGCGACATGCGGCGCTTCAAGGAGTACATCGAGCACCGCGGCGGCGAGTCCGGGTCCTGGCGCGGTCGGATCACCCCTGGGTGACCCGGTGACCACGCCCACCACGATCGCTGAGCGCCGCTGAGCGCCCTTGGCAGCGGGCAGTGGAACGGCGGTCGGACGGCTGAGGAGACCTTCTCGCCGTCCGGCCGCCGTTTCCCGTTGCGCGGCCGCGGCTCCGCCTGGGTGGGTGCGCGGCGCGCCGCTCCGCACGGGGAGGGCCCCCACCCGCGACCTGAGCGGGTGGGGGCCCTGACCGTGACCTCAGTCGCGGGTGCGGCGCCGGTGGCTGGTGTCGCACCAGGGGTAGGCGCGGCTGCGGCGGCATGTGCACACCGCCACGCAGAAACGGTCCGACGTGACGGTGGTGCCGTCCGGCAGCACGATTTCGACAGGGCCCTCCACGAGCATCGGGCCCTCGTCCTGGACGCGGATGCGCCTCGGGGTGTCAGCGCCGGCGTCGGGCACGGATGACCACCAGCTCTTCCTTCTCGTCGCCCTCACCCAGCAGGCCGCGGCTGCGCAGCCAGCCCTGCCGGGACCGCAGGACCGGCCCCAGCGGCACATGGCGCCGCTCGGTGACCTCCGCGTCCAGCCCCGCCGCGCGCAGCGCCTCCAGGGTGGTCTCCTCGCCGCTCAGCGCCGAGTGGACCAGGAGCAGCGTCCCGCCGGGCCGCAGCAGGGGCGGCGCCTCTTCGCAGATGCGGTCGAGGATCAGGCGGCCGTCGTGCCCGGCGTCCCAAGCGAGGGCCGGGCCCCGGGTGGGCGGGCCCTCGGACGGGCTCGGAACGTAGGGCGGATTGCTCAGGATCAGATCGAAGGTGCGTCCGGCCACGGGACGGGTCAGATTGCCCCGCAGTACATGGACCGACATCCGCGCGAGCAGCGCGTTGCATCTGGCCGTCCAGACAGCGCGGCGGGAGATGTCCACCGCCGTGACCTGCGCTCCTCGTCGCGCGGCGGCGATGGCCAGCGCTCCGGTACCGGTGCCCAGATCGAGGACCTGGGCACCGGGCGGCAGTGTCTCACCGCTCAGCGCACCGGTCAGCAGGGCCGTGTCGTCTTGAGGGGCGTAAACGCCCGGGGGAGATATGAGAGCCACGTGTCCCGTGTACCCGGATATCGGGAAAGAATCATGATGTTTCGGCATGAACCGGTTGAAATAGCTCAGCGTCTCCACGCAGGGCCGATGTGTCCTGTCGCCAGTGGCGGAGGAGGTGCTCACCGAACAGGTCCTCGACATGACCGGTGGCGTCGATACCGAAGGCGATGTCGGCCTCCAGGTGGGGCTCGGTCTCCAGCAGACCGCCGATGACCTCGCGCCGCACGATCTGCTCGTGCACGGCGTCCGCCTCCACGTGCTCGCTGTAGAAGAACTCCGCCGCCGGTCCCGCGCCGGTCCGCGCCATGGCCTTGGCGAGCCGCCGGGATCCGGGTGAGGAGGTCACCTCGACGGCGGCGAAATGACCGACGAGCGCCCCGCGCAGGGAGCGGTGGAGCCCGAACAGCGACATGAGGTTCACCGTGGCCAGCATCTGCGCGGACGCGACGTCCAGATAGCGGCCGTACGTGGTGTTGAGACCCAGATCGGTCATGAGGTCGGCGAAGAGCCGGGCGTGGACCCGCTCCGCCCGTCCCCCGCCGTACTCGTCGAACTCCACGGCGGCCATGCCGGCCTTGGCGCGTCCCCAGAGCCTCGGCAGCACCCAGGCGTGGGGATCCGCCTCCTTCAGGTGGTAGAGCGAGCGCTGGGCCGCGTACTCGCGCAGCTGCCACAGCTGCCCCTCGTCCTGGAGGAAGTGGGACACGCCCGTCCCGTGCACGGGCTCCACTAGCAGTTCGGCCAGCGCGTCGTCCACGGTCCGGTGGCGGGTGGCGTCGGCGCGCAGTGCGGTGAGGTACCGGTTCTCCAGGGTGGAGCGCACCCGCAACAGCTCGGGATCCCATTCCAGGGCGTCGTCCACGCCGGCGAAGCCCCGGTAGTGCAGTTCGTAGCAGGTGTAGAGCGCGAGCTGCAGGTCCTCGCCGTAGGGGTCGGCCGTGCGGACGGCACGCTCCTGCGGGGTCGCCGTACCGCCGCGGAGGCGGCTGATGACGGCGGAGGAGAGCTCTCCGCGTTCCTGGGGCAGCTCGGGGCCGCGCGGGGCGGGCGCGTCCGGCGCCGGGCCGTCCTTTCCGGATCCGGCCGGGCCCGGTCCCTGCCGCAGGAGTGCTCGCTGTTCGCCCGTCATGTCCTACCTCGCCAGATCAAGGGTGGGGTGCGCCGGTCAGGTACCCGCTGGGCGGAAATCCATGGCTGTGGCGAGCCCCGTCTCGATCTCCGCCGCCCGCGCCGCGTCGCGGGCGATCACCGCGTAGCGCCAGGCCGTCCCGTCCTCCGAGGCGTCGGCGTACAGCACCACACCCTCCCGGCGGGCCGGATCCCAGCCGAGGCCGGCCTTGCGGATCCGCTCCAGCGCGTCGGCGAACCCGAGCGGAAGGGGCCCGACGCCCTTGCCGAGGAGCCAGGCGGGGTCTTCCAGCCCGGCGGCGCCCGCGAGCCGGCGGACCATCGCCTGCGGTGTCGTGGTGGCGGTGCGGCGCACATTGGCCTCCGTCGCGTACAGGCGGCCCTCCGGAGTCACGATGGCGTCGACCCCGTACGGCCCGGCATAGCCGTGGCGCGTGAGCTCACGGCCGAGCGCGGTCCCCCACTCCTCCAGCTCGCGTGCGGCGTCCTGCGACAGGCCGCCGAGGGGCGACGCGTAGCCGGTGAAGGAGCCGCCCTGCGTGCGCATCTCGCCCGTGAACCTCACGACCGGGCCCTCGGGCCGGGCCTCCATCTGGATGCTCACGGAACGGGCCACGTCGAGGCATTGCTCCACGACCCACTCGCCCTCCTCGCACCCGTCCACCGACGCGCCCCCGGCCCTCTCCACGTCCCCGGTCGTCCCGCCGTCCGGGATCTCCTCGGAGCGGGAGAGAAAACGCAACCCGTGGCCGCCGGCGGACCGGTCGGGCTTCAGCACGACACGGTCGTACCGGTCGAGCAGGCAGGCGACGGTCTCGGCCAGCCGGCTCCGGGGACAGCGCCGCCCGGGGGGCAGCCGCATACCGAGGCGCTCGGCCACGGCACGGAAACCCGTCTTGGTGTTCAGCCGCGACGCCACGTCGAGTGCGGCGGCGCTCGGTCCGCCGACGCCGTAGGGGTCCACCGGCACGCCGAGCGCCGCCGCGAGGTCGGCCGTGGAACGGTCCAGCGCGGTGGGCACCAGGCGGGCGCCCGCCCGCTCTCCCACCAGCGTCCGCAGTGGCTCGAACAACCCGGCGCGACGCAGCGCCTCCGCCATCGGCACACCCTGCGTCCAGGGCACGGTGAGCACGGTGACGGAGGCGGCGGAGATGTCCAGGAGCTCAGCCGCGTACTGCCGGAACGCGGGGCTCAGCGGGACGGGAGTGACCAGCACGTCGCCCGGACGGGTCAGCCAGAGCTTCCGCGGGGCCTGGGACGACCACTGCCGCAGCACCTCGTGCGCGCGCAGGTCGACAGCCAGGTCCGACATGAAGTTGGCGTAGACGATCGAAGGGACACCGTGTTCCACCGGAGCTCTCCCTTCGCCGTCCTGGTTCCTTCATACGCCCGGCGCGGCCCTCGCGCCCGGTCCCGCACGTCCCGTGTACGTACCCGCTACTCGGGAGGCGCGCCGAGCGGCTTGGCCGCGAGGGCCTGCGCCGTGCCGTGGAGATTCGCGGCCATGGCGCGCCCGGTCTTGTGGGCCCATTCGTGACCGCGTTCGTCGTCGAGGTAGTCCGGTCCGGCCCCGGGGCCGAGGTGCCAGTACGTCCACGCCTGGCCGGGAACGGTGTAGCCGACGTCGCCGAGGGCGCCGTTGATCTCGCTGATCACATGATGGGCGCCGTCCTCGTTGCCGGTCACCACGACGCCGGCGACTCGGTTGTAGGCGACGGGGCGGCCCTCGTCGTCGGTCTCCGAGATCATGGCGTCCATGCGCTCCAGTACGCGCTGGGCGACGGAGGAGGGGCGGCCGAGCCAGGTGGGCGAGGCGATGATCAGGATCTCGGACTCCAGCAGCTTGCGGCGCACACCCGGCCACTGGTCGCCCGCCCCCGCGTCGCTGGTCACTCCCGGCTTGATGTCCAGGTCCACGGCTCGTACGAAGTCGACGTCGACGCCGTACGAGGTGAGCTGATCGGCCACGACCCCGGCCAGGGCGTGGGTGTTGGAGGGCTCCGGGGACGTCTTGAGCGTGCAGTTGATCACCAGTGCTTTCATGACGACACCGCTACCCGCTCGCCTCGGGGGCACGCCCGCGCTCCTGGCCGCCCACCTGGCTGGAGCAGGCGCCGGCCGGTCGGAGCCGATACGGGAAGGGGCAGCCCGCCGGCGCCTCGCCTTCCGTGTGCCCGGGGGCCGACCCTCGTGGGAACGGCTGCCGGGGGCTTGCGAGCCGCCGCCGTCCACGGGGAGGAAAGGGCGCGTCTCGGTGCCTTCGGAAGGTCTGCCGGCGAGCTGCCATGGATCCTGATGGGTGGCCGGACGCGGTTCGGGGGGAGAGAACCCACGTCCGGCCACTCAACCCGGGGGCTGCAGGACCGCTCAAAGCCGCATCCACCCGGCATGTAGCGCCTAACCGCGGATCGGCGCGTCAAACCGGTCCCGCGAAATCGAATTCGCGCCTGCGGCCGGATGCGCGGGCCATGCGTAAGTCCTCGCCCCCCGGGAACCCGCAGACGCGTGCGCCCGTCCGGCCTGGATCTTCACCGGACGCGGCGGACACCGTCGCGGAAGTGGCAAGGCGAAAGGACGTGAGTTGCATGCGAGTGGCGTTCCTGATGGCCCCCGAAGGGGTCGAGCAGGTCGAGCTGACCACCCCCTGGCAGGCCGTCATCGATGCCGGCGGTGAACCGAAACTGCTCTCGACCGATCCCGGTCACGTCCAGGCCTTCAACCACTTGGACAAGGCGGACACCTTCCCGGTGGACGGCACGGTGGAGACCACCGCGGCGGACGACTTCGACGCTCTGGTGCTGCCCGGCGGCGTCGCCAATCCGGACGCCCTGCGCACCAACGAGCTCGCCCTCGCGTTCGTACGGCAGTTCTTCGAGACGTCCAAGCCCGTGGCGGCCATCTGCCACGCCCCGTGGACGCTGGTGGAGGCCGATGTGGTGCGCGGGCGGACCGTCACCTCCTGGCCCAGCCTGCGGACCGACCTGCGGAACGCGGGCGCGACGTGGGTCGACGAGGAGGTCGTCGTCTGCCACGCGCAGCCGAGCACGCTGATCACGAGCCGGAAGCCCGACGATCTGCGGGCGTTCTGCTCGGCCTTCGTGAAGGAGTTCTCCAAGGTCGGTGCGGGCTGAGGGCCGCGGCAGCGGGCCCCACGGAACCGGGAGGAGCGGGAGTGGCGGAGGAACTGAGCGGGTTCACCGATCTGCTCGACTATCCGCTGTACGTCGTCACCGCGTCGGCTGACGGCGAGCAGTCGGGGTGCCTGGTCGGGTTCGCCTCGCAGTGCTCGCTCGACCCGCCGCGGTTCATGGTGTGGTTGTCGACGGCGAACCACACGTACGAGGTGGCCTGTCGCGCCTCGTTTCTCGCAGTCCATGTGTTGCGGCGCGAGCAGCGGGAGCTGGCGGAGCTGTTCGGTGGCCGGACCGGCGACCGGATCGACAAGTTCGCTCATGTCCGGTGGCACGCCGGGCACGGGGGCGCCCCGGTCCTGCCGGAGTCACCCGGTTGGTTCATCGGCCGTGTGGAGAGCCGTACGCCCGGTGGTGACCATGTCGGTTTCCTGCTGGTGCCCGTCGAGGAGGGCGGTACGGCCAAGGGCCGGGGCCCCGTGCCTCTGCTGCGCCTGAGCGATGTCGAAGGTCTGACGGCGGGCCATCCGGCGTAGGGCGCTATGTCGCACGACTCCCCATTTCGGGCGCCCGCATCCGATAATGGTGGTTCGGCGCCGCAGGCGCTGGTGGGCGTCATGGAAGAGGAGGGCGTCATGGGCCGGGACACCGCATACGAACTGGTCTTCGCCGGCCCCGCGGATGCGGCGCCGGGCAGCGAGGACGCCGTCCTCGTTCATCGCACCGACCGCACGGGCCCGGGCGGGCATCCGATCTACGCCGATGACACGGGCATCGTGCAGGCCGAGATCAGCGATCGGGGCGAGGTCCGGATGATCGCCAGCGGGGGCCATCAGCAGCCCGCATCCCGGGTGCAGGCCCGCGTTCCCCATTAGCCGTCGACGTGCGGGGCGACGCGGCGTCCGCCCGTCACCAGGCCATTTCCCCGTCGAGGTCGTCGAGACCGTCGAGGGCGTCGAACATCATCATCGGTGAGTCCGGCATCTCCGCGCTCAGCGACAGTTCCGCCCAGATGATCTTTCCCTGCGCGACATACCGTGTGCCCCAGCGCTGGGAGAACTGCGAGACGAGGAAGATGCCCCGGCCGCCCTCGTCCGTCGTGGCCGCGCGGCGCATGTGCGGCGAGGTGTTGCTGCCGTCCGAGACCTCGCAGACCAGGGTGCGCCCGCGCAGCAGGCGCACCTGGACGGGTGCGGACCCGTAGCGGATGGCGTTGGTGAGCAGTTCGCTGAGGATGAGCTCCACCGCGAAGGCCAGGTCCTCGAGGCCCCAGGCGGCGAGCTTCTCCCGGGCCTCCGCGCGGACCCGGGAGACGGCCGACACATCGAACGGCACGTCCCAGACGGCGACGTTCTCCGGTTTGATCAGCCGGGTGCGGGCGACGAGAAGCGCGATGTCGTCGCTGGGCTGCCGGTTCAGCATCGCGTCGGTCACGGCCCGGCAGGTCTCCTCGGGCGTCAGGTCGCGCGAGGTGATCGCGGCGCGCAGCGCTTCGAGGCCCTCGTCGATGTCCCGGTGGCGTTCCTCGACGAGTCCGTCGGTGAACAGCACGAGCCGGCTCCCCTCCGGCAGATCCAGTTCGATCTCCTCGAACGGGGGCGCGCCGATCCCCAGCGGCGGGGAGACCGGCAGCTCCAGATAGGTCACGTCCCGGCCGGGAGCGACCAGTGCCGGGGCGGGATGTCCGGCGTGGGCCACCGTGCAGCGCCCGCTGACCAGGTCGTAGATGGCGTAGAGGCAGGTGGCGCCGCTGACCGGCACCCGGTCGCCCTCGACGGTCTGCTCGGCGTCGATGCGGGACACCAGGTCGTCGAGATGGGCGAGGAGATCGGCGGGCGGCAGGTCGAGCGAGGAGAAGTTCAGTACCGCCGTCCGCAGCCGGCCCATGGTGGCCGCGGCGTGCATTCCGTGGCCCACGACGTCGCCGACGACGAGGGCGACGCGGAAGCCGGGCAGGGGGATCACGTCGAACCAGTCGCCGCCCACGCCCGCCTGCGCGGGCAGATAGCGCCAGGCGACTTCGAGCGCGTCCTGTTCGGGCAGGTCGCGCGGGAGCAGGCTGCGCTGAAGGGTCACCGCCATGGCGTGCTCGCGGGTGAAGCGCCGGGCGTTGTCGATGGCCACGGCCGCTCTGGTCGCCAGCTCCTCGGCGAATGAGGCGTCGTCGTCGTCGAAGCGCGGAGCGTCCACGGACCGCCAGTAGTTCACCATGCCGAGGACCACGCCCCGGGCCTGCAGGGGCACGCTGATCAGCGACCGGACCCCGTACTCGAGCGCCTCCCGGGCGCCCGCCGGGTCCTGGGCCTCCCAGCCGTGCGCGGAGGCGAGGTCCGCTTCGAGCACGGCGTGGCCGCGTTCCAGGGCCCTGGCCATCGGGGTGGTGGGGATGACGAAACGGATCACGTCCCCGACCGGCTGGAGCGGATGGTCGTCACGGATCCCGCTGAGCGCGGTGCGCCGCATCTCCCCGAGCGCCCCCGTGGGCTCGTCACCGCGCAGGACGGGATCGAGCAGCTCCACCGTGACGAAGTCGGCGAACCGGGGCACGGCCACGGCGGCCAGTTCCCTCGCCGTCTGCCGGACGTCCAGCGTGGTGCCGATGCGCACGCCCGCTTCGTAGAGCAGCGTCAGCCGCTCCCGTGCCACCTCCGCCCGCCCCGACAGGGCGCGCAGCTCGGTGGTGTCACGGAGGCTCGCGACCATGCCGCGGAAACCGCCGTGAGGGGCCGTGGGACGGGTGTTGACGGCGAGCAGCCGGTCCCCGGAGAGGAAGACCTTGTCGGAGACGGTCTCGCCCGAGTCCAGGAGGTGCGCGATGCCGGGGCTCAGGTTCAGTTCGGGCACCGGCCTGCCGTCCGCGTCCGGGGGGAGGTCGAGCAGCCTGCGCGCCTCGTCGTTGGCGAGCACCAGCCGCCCGTCGCCGACGATGACGACGCCCTCGCGCACGGCGTGGAGCACCGAGTCGTGGTGTTCGTACATCCGGGTCATCTCGGCCGGGCCGAGGCCGTGGGTCTGGCGCTGGAGCCGCCGGCTGACCAGGGCGACTCCGCCGGTGGCCAGGACGAGCGCGCCGGCCGCGGATCCGAGGACGACGGGCAGCTGACGGTTCAGCAGGTCTCCGACGTTGGCGATCTGAATGCCGGCGCTGACCAGGCCGACCACCTTTCCGTCGGCGTCCGTGACGGGGACGAGGGCGCGCACCGCGTCGTGGGGCTCGCCCTTGAAGGTCTCGGTGAACGACTCACCGGCGGCCGCGCGGGTGATGTCGCCCTCGACGCGCCGGCCGATGAGGGCCCGTTCGGGGTCCGTGTAGCGGATCCCTTCCGTGCTCAGCACGGTGATGAAGTCGACACCCGCGCCTTTCTGCGCCTCGTCGGCGGCGGACTGCAGGAGGGCGCCGGGGTCGGGCGAGCGCAGGGCGAGGGCCGTCCCGGGGGCGTGTGCGAAGCCCTCCGCGGCCGCCAGTGAGCGGTGCGCGGCGTCCTGGCTGCTGTCGTACCGTCCCTGCAGGACGAGGGCGGCCGTGGCGCCGATCAGGAGCAGGAGCACGACGACGACCTGCAGCAGGAAGACCTGCGCCGCGAGGCTTTTCACGCTCAGTGCAGACCGCGGCCACCCTGTGTGCGCGGGCCCGCGGCGCCCGCCCTGCTCACGTGTCCGGGCGCTGGTGTGCGTCACGACCCCCGGCCGGCGCCATCGGGGGCGTCCAGTCATGCCCCAGTTCTAACACTGCGCCGCTCTGGTGGCGACCTGTCGTCGCCCGATCCCTTGACGACTTCCCCGTGGGTCTCAATACTGGCGGCCAAATCGATTTGGCCGACATCCCGGGTGATGCACCACCCCCGCGCATCCGATGTCGGTGCACCTCCGCTCAGCAGCACCTTCCCCATCCGTCACCGGCCGCCGTCCCGATGCCGGAGCGAGCGAACGGAGCTCGATGTGTCCACTCCCCGCACCACGCCGCAACCCGAACCAACCGAAGCCCGGACCGAGACCGAGACCGAGACCGAGAACGAGAACGAGAACGGAACCGAAACCGGAACCGGAACCGGGGCCGCAGCCGAGGCCCGGGCGCAGCCACCCGCCGACCGACCCCGTCCCGAGACGCACCCGGTGGACGAGCGCCGGCCCCTGGGCCGCATTCTGCTCTTCGGCCTCCAGCACGTGCTGGTCATGGCCGCGACGCCCATCTCTGCCATCTTCCTCATGAGCGCCACGCTGGATCTCGGTCCCGCGCTCACCGTCAATCTGCTCTCCGCGGCCTTTCTGCTCTCCGGAGTCGGCTCGCTGATCCAGTCGCTGGGACCCTGGAAGTTCGGGCCGAAGCTGCCCTTCGTCATGCTCCCCGGCGGCGCTCCGCTGATCCTCTTCATGGCCATCGCCGAGCAGCACGGCGTACGGACCGCGAGCGGCGCGGTCGTCATCACCGCCGCCTTCTACTTCGTGGTGCTCCCGGTGTTCTCGCGGCTGCTGAGGTTCTTCCCGGCCCTCGTCATCGGCACCATGATCGTCATCGTCGGCGTGAACCTGGTGAAGGTCGGCGCCGTCCTCGTCGCGGGCCGGCCCGGCACGCCCGGCTTCGGGGATCCGACGAACCTGCTGCTGGGTCTGGCCACCATCGGCTTCACCGTCGCGTTCTTCCGGCTCTTCAGCGGACTGCTGCGGCAGCTGGCCGTCATGCTGGGCCTGATCGCCGGCACGGTCCTCGCGGCCACCCTCGGCCGTACGGACTTCAGCGGCGCCTCGGAGGGCGGCCTGCTGACCGTCCCGGAACTGCTGCCGTTCGGATCCCCGCAGTTCAATCTGCTGGCCGCGCTGCCGTTGATGCTCTACAGCCTCGCCTCGATGGCGGAGGCCACCGGCCAGACCGTCATCAACGCCGAGGCCGTGGGCAAGGAGATCGACACCCGTCGGGACGTCTCCAAGACAATCCGAGGCGACGCGCTCACCTCATTCTTCGGTGGCTTCCTCGGCCTGCCGCTGATGGTCACCAGCGGCGAGAACATCGGCATCGTCCGGGTGACCGGGGTGCGCAGCCGGTACGTCACCGCGGCCGCGGGCGTCGTTCTGATCCTCATGGGCTTCCTGGCGCCCGTCACCCGGCTGATCAGCGTCATCCCGGCCGCGGTGGTCGGCGGCACGGCGATGCTGGTCTTCGCCGTCATCACCGTCCTCGGCGTGCAGATGCTCGGCCGCGCCGACCTCCAGAACCACGCCAACACCTTCGTGTGCGCCACCGCCCTGGCCGTCGGACTGCTTCCGATCCTCGTTCCCGGCGTCTACGCGGCCTTCCCGCCCAACCTCCGCATCCTCCTGGAGAGCGGTGTGGCGGTGGGAGCCGTCACCGCGGCCGTCCTGCACGCCCTGTTCCACCACGTACGGCCCCGGCTGCGACGAGACCCCCTCCGCGCGGCCGCGCCGAGCGGCGACGCGGTGCGCCCGACGCCCGTGCGATGACCCGCCCGCACCCTCACGAGAGAAGTTCCATGAACAGCCTCACCGCCGACATCCTCGGCGACGACACTCTGCTACTCGTCCCGGACGTCGTCCTGACGCCGGACGGCCCGGTGGGCGACCACGCGGTGGTGGTCGCCGGCGGAGCCTTCGTCGCCGTCGGCCCCGCCGAGCAGCTGAGCCGGCAGCACCCGCACCTCACACCGGTACACGCGCCCGGGCATGTGCTGATGCCCGGTTTCGTCGACGCCCATCACCACCTCACGCAGAGCTTCGGCTCCAGCCTGGCCTTCGGTGAGCCCTCGGAGATCTTCCGCCGGGTCTGGCTCCCGCTCGAGGGCGCGCTGGACGAGGAAACCGCCTATGTCTCGGCGAAGCTGGCGGTCCTGGAGTCGCTGCGGGGCGGTTTCACCACGGTCACGGACGCGGGCACCCGCGCCCCCGTCGACGTGGAGGCCGTGGCGGCCGCCGCGCGGGACGCCGGCGTCCGCTGCGTCCTCGGCCTCGTCTGCAACGACGCCGCGGAGGGTACGCCGGCCGGTACCGAAGAGACCCTGGCGGCCGCCGAGAAGCATCTCTCGCGTTACGCCGGTGACCCGCTCATCCACCCCTCGCTGGCCGTCTCCCTCCCCGAGGCGGCCACCGAGCGGACCCTGCGCGACACCGCCCGGCTGGCCGCCGAGGCGGGGGCGGTCGTGCAGATCCATGTCAACGAGCACCTCGCCTCGGTCGAGAGGTCCCTGCTGCGCCACGGTCTGCGGCCGCTGGAACATCTGCACCGGCTCGGCGCGCTGGGTCCCCAGCTCCTCGCCGCGCACGCCACCTTGCTCACCCCCTCCGAGCTGACGCTGCTCGCGGACACGGGTACGGCGATCAGCTACAACCCGGTCGCCAGCGCCTGGAAGGGCAACGCCGTCGCCCCCGCGACCACCATGGCCGAACGCGGCATCCGCTTCGGCCTCGGCACCGACGGCACCCGCGGCGACGGGTTCCGGCTGGTGGAGGCGGCGGAGTTCGCCCAGCGGATCGCCTACGGTCTGGCCGTCGGCGACTCGTCGTGCGGCGCGGGCCGGACCTGGCTGCAGCACGCGACCTCGGGCGGCGCCGACGCCGTCGGCCTCGGCGGGCTCACCGGCCGGATCGTCGAGGGGGCCGCCGCGGACTTCCTCCTCGTCGACCTGAGGGGACCGGAGATGGCCCCGTCCTGGGACCTGCCCTGGGAACTCGTCCGCCTCGGCAACCGCGACCAGATCAGCGCGGTGTTCGTCGCCGGACATCTGCGGATGTGGCAGGGCCGGCCTGTCGGCTGGGACGGACCGGCCCTGGTCGCGCGGGCCGCGGAGGTGGGCCGGCAGGTGGTGGCCCGCTCCCCCATCACCCGCGTCCATCCCACCTCCGTCGAGCACTGGTCGGCCGGCCGGAGCAGGTCCTGTACGGCGGACGGCGCGCTGTGAGTGTCACCGTCGTCACCGTGCTGTCCCTCGTCGTCGTCGTCGCCGCGTTCGTCCAGGGCGCGAGCGGCCTCGGTTTCGCCCTCATCGTCGCGCCCGTGGCGGGTCTGCTCGCGCCGGCCCTGCTTCCGGTGTTCCTGCTCGCCGTCATGATTCCGCTCAACCTCCACATCACCTGGCGGGAAAGGGGCTCACTGGATCTGCGCGGAGCCGGCTGGATCACGGTGGCCCGCCTGGCGGCGACGCCGGGCGGGCTGGCCCTGCTGTGGGTGATTCCCGAGACCAGCCTCGGTCTGTACGTGGGCCTGGCCACGCTCCTGGCGGCCCTGGTCAGCCTGGCCGCCCCCGCGTTCACCCCCGGCCGGGGCGCCTATCTGGCGGCGGGCGTCGTCACCGGTCTCTCCGAGACGGCGACCGGCGTCGGCGGGCCGCCCCTGGCCCTGGTCTACCAGCACCGCCCGGCCGCCGAGATGCGCTCGACCATCGCCCTGTGCTTCCTCGTCGGCGAAGTCGCCTCCCTGGGACTCCTCTTCGCGGCGGGCAGGGCGGACGTGACCCAACTGGGCTGGGCGGCCCTGATGGTCCCGGCCCTGGCGGTGGGCGGCTGGCTCAGCCGCCATGTCCACGACCGGATCGACGGCCGCCGGATGCGGATGTTCGTCCTGTCGTTCGCGATCGTGTCGGGGGTGGTGCTCATCGCGGGCGCGTGAGGCGTACGCGGCCGGCGGTACGGCCCGGGAGGATCACCGGGCCGTCCGTCGTGCCGCGGGGCGTCCGCACCGACCCCCCGTCACGTCACGGTCACCCGCCGACCTGCCGTCACCTCGCCCGCCGACCCGCCGTCACCGCCGCTGCGACGAGGCCCTCGGTACCACGCGTGGTTCCGGGGCCACCACCATGTCGGCGGATTCGGCGCCCGTGAGGCGGGCCAGGAGGAGTTCCACCGCGTCGGCGGCCGCGCGGTCGAGGCCCAGGTCGACCGCGGTCAGGGGTGGGCGGCACGTCTTGGCGCGCAGGCCGTCGTAGCGGGTGGCCACCATGACGTCGTCGGGGACCGTACGGCCGCTGTCGGTGATCGCGCGGACGGCGCCCACCGCGAAGGCGTCCACCAGCGCGCACACGGCGTCGGTGTCCGGGTGCTGGGCGAGCAGTTCGGCGCAGACCTCGTACCCGGCCTCCTCGCCGCCCTCCTCCGGCGCCGTCCGGGCCCGTACCTCCCAGCCGTGTCGCGCGGCGAGGTTCTCGTACGCCGCCAGGGCGTCGACTGCGGAGTGGCGGCTGCCCCGGCCGACGATCAGGGCGGGGTGGCGGGCCCCCTGTTCGCGCAGATGCTCGAGCAGCAGCTCGGCGACCAGGCCGCTGCGCAGATCGACGTAGGGGGCGCCGGCATCCGGACGCACCTGCCGGCCGAGGGTGACGAACGGCAGGCCGCGCTCGCGCAGTTGGGCGACCGCCGCGTCGTCCACGTCCGGTTCGACGACGATCGCGCCGTCGATGTCGACCGAGTACAGATCGGCGCCGGACTTCACCGGCGGGACCAGTACGAGGGCGAACTCGTGGACGAGGGCCCGCTCGGCGGCCGCCGCGGCCACCTCCATGTAGAAGCCGAGACGGGACGGCCCGCCGGCCACCGCGAAGGGCATCGAGGAGGCCAGGGCGATCGCCTTGGCCTGCCCTCGGCGCAGCCGCTGGGCCCGGAGGTTGGGCCGGTAGCCCATGTCGGCCGCGATCTTCTTGACGCGTTCGCGGGTGCGCGGGTCGACCTTGCCCAGGCCGTTCAGGGCGTGCGAGACGGTCGTCCGCGACACGGACGCGGCCTTGGCCACATCGGCGATCGTCGGCGGCCGGGAGAGACCGGCGCTCTTCGCGGGTGCGGGGTCGGCGGGCACGGGGTCGATGGCGGTCACGCGAACAGTTTCCTCCATTGCCCGGCGGGCCGACAGCGGTTCCCGGGCGGGGCGGGCCCGGACCGCCGCCGGTCAGTCCCTCGGTTCGCCGAAGGCCTCCAGGAGGGACTCGGCGGCGAGTGTCGCGGTGAGCTCCCCGTCGCGGACCCGCTGCTCCAGCCCGGGGGCGAGGGTACGGACCGCCGGATGGGAGCGCAGACGCCGCAGGAGTTCGTCGTGGACCATGGCCCACGCCCAGTCGACCTGCTGGTCGCGGCGCTTCGCGGCGAGCCGGCCGCCCGAGTCCAGGACGGTGCGGTGCGCCTCCAGCCGCTCCCACACGGTGTCCAGCCCGAGGGACTCGCGCGCGCTGCAGCTCAGCACGGGCGGGGTCCAGGCCGCGTCGGCGGGATGCATGAGGCGCAGCGCGCCGGCGAGTTCGCGAGCGGCGGCGCGGGCGTCCCGCTCGTGCGGACCGTCGGCCTTGTTGACGGCGATGACGTCGGCCAGTTCCAGGACGCCCTTCTTGATGCCCTGGAGCTGGTCGCCGGTGCGGGCGAGGGTGAGCAGCAGGAAGGAGTCGACCATGCCCGCGACGGTGGTCTCGGACTGGCCGACGCCGACGGTCTCCACCAGGACGACGTCGTAGCCCGCCGCCTCCATGACGACCATCGACTCGCGGGTCGCCTTGGCGACCCCGCCCAGCGTTCCCGCGCTGGGCGAGGGCCGGACGAAGGCCGCCGGGTCGACGGCGAGGCGCTCCATCCGGGTCTTGTCGCCGAGGATGGAGCCGCCGGTGCGGGTCGAGGACGGGTCGACGGCCAGGACCGCCACCCGGTGGCCGAGGCCGGTCAGCATGGTGCCGAAGGCGTCGATGAAGGTCGACTTGCCGACGCCCGGCACCCCGCTGATGCCGATCCGTCGCGCGTTGCCCGTGTGCGGCAGCAGCTCGGTGAGCAGCCGCTGGGCCAGCGCGCGGTGGTCGGGGCGGGTGGACTCGACGAGGGTGATGGCCCGGGCGACGTAGGCCCGCTTCCCGTCGAGCACCCCCTTCACATATGTGTCGAGGTCGATGGCCATGCGCCGCTACAGCTCGTCGTGGCCCAGCGTCGCGGCGAGCCGCGTCACCAGGTCGTGGGCCGCGTCGGGGATGACGGTTCCCGGCGGGAACACGGCCGCCGCGCCCATCTCCAGCAGGGTCGGCACATCCTGCGGGGGGATCACCCCGCCGACGACGATCATGATGTCGTCGCGGCCCTCCTCCGCGAGCTGCTCGCGCAGCGCGGGGACGAGGGTCAGGTGGCCTGCCGCCAGGGAGGAGACACCCACGATGTGGACGTCCGCCTCGACGGCCTGCCGGGCCACCTCGGCCGGGGTCTGGAACAGCGGGCCGACGTCCACGTCGAAGCCGAGGTCGGCGAAGGCGGTGGCGATCACCTTCTGACCTCGGTCATGGCCGTCCTGGCCCATCTTCGCGACGAGGATGCGCGGCCGGCGGCCTTCCGCCTCCTCGAACCGTTCGACCAGCGACCGGGTGCGTTCCACGGACGGTGACTCCCCTGCCTCGGTGCGGTAGACGCCGGAGATCGTACGGATCTGGCCGGCGTGCCGTCCGTACACCTTCTCCAGGGCGTCGGAGATCTCGCCGACGGTGGCCTTCGCGCGGGCGGCGTTCACGGCGAGCGCGAGCAGGTTGCCCTCCATACCGGTCCCCGAGCCGCGCTCGGCCGCGTGGGTCAGCGCCCGCAGCGCGTCCTGGCAGGCCGCCTCGTCGCGCTCCTCGCGCAGCCGCCGCAGCTTGGCGATCTGCTGGGCGCGTACGGAGGAGTTGTCGACCTTGAGGACGTCGATGCTCTCGTCGTTCTCGACGCGGTACTTGTTGACGCCGATGACCGGCTGGCGGCCGGAGTCGATACGGGCCTGGGTGCGAGCGGCGGCCTCCTCGACGCGGAGCTTCGGGATGCCCGCGTCGATGGCCTTCGCCATGCCTCCCGCCGCCTCGACCTCCTGGATGTGCTGCCAGGCGCGCCGGGCCAGGTCGTACGTCAGCTTCTCCACATAGGCACTGCCGCCCCAGGGGTCGATGACCCGGCAGGTGCCGGACTCCTGCTGGAGCAGGAGCTGGGTGTTGCGGGCGATACGGGCCGAGAAGTCGGTGGGCAGCGCGAGCGCCTCGTCGAGGGCGTTCGTGTGCAGCGACTGGGTGTGGCCCTGGGTCGCGGCCATGGCCTCGACACAGGTGCGGGTGACGTTGTTGAACACGTCCTGTGCGGTGAGGGACCAGCCGGAGGTCTGCGAATGGGTGCGCAGGGAGAGGGACTTGGCGTTCTTCGGGTCGAACTGCTTGACCAGCCTGGCCCACAGCAGACGGGCCGCGCGCAGTTTGGCGATCTCCATGAAGAAGTTCATGCCGATCGCCCAGAAGAACGAGAGCCGGGGCGCGAACGCGTCCACGTCCAGGCCCGCTTCCTGTCCGGCGCGCAGATACTCCACGCCGTCGGCGAGGGTGTACGCCAGTTCCAGATCGGCCGTCGCACCGGCCTCCTGGATGTGGTAGCCGGAGATGGAGATGGAGTTGTAGCGCGGCATCTTCTGCGAGGTGTAGGCGAAGATGTCGGAGATGATCCGCATGGAGGGCGTCGGCGGATAGATGTAGGTGTTGCGGACCATGAACTCTTTGAGAATGTCGTTCTGGATGGTCCCGGCGAGCTTCTCGGGCGGTACGCCCTGCTCCTCGGCCGCCACGATGTAGAGGGCGAGGACGGGCAGCACCGCGCCGTTCATCGTCATCGACACGGTCATCCGGTCCAGCGGGATGCCGTCGAAGAGCTGACGCATGTCGTAGATGGAGTCGATGGCGACGCCCGCCATGCCGACGTCACCCGTGACACGCGGGTGGTCGCTGTCGTAGCCACGGTGCGTGGGCAGGTCGAAGGCGACCGACAGGCCCTTCTGCCCGGCGGCGAGGTTGCGCCGGTAGAAGGCGTTGGACTCCTCGGCGGTGGAGAAGCCGGCGTACTGGCGGATCGTCCACGGCTGGTTGACGTACATCGTCGGGTAGGGCCCGCGCAGGTACGGCGCGACGCCCGGGTACGTCGCGAGGAAGTCCAGGCCCTCCACATCGCGGCCGGTGTACAGCGGCTTGACGGCGATGCCCTCGGGCGTGTCCCACACGAGGTCGTCGGCACTGCTGCCGGTCGACTCCTTGACGGCCGCGCGCCACTGCTCCTCGGTGGCCTCGGAGGGCGCGCCGGAGTCCAGGGGGACTTCCGAGAAATCAGGAATCTGCATCACGCCGCCACTCCCATGCGGTCCAGGACGGTGGACAGGACGCTGACGGCGTCGCAGCCCGCGAAGATGTACTCGTCGACTCCGGCGTACTCGCCCGGCCTGCCCGCGAGGAACACCCGTCGGGCTCCCGCCGACAGGAGGGCCTTGGCCACCTCTTCGGCCTGCTCCTCGTAGAGCGGGTCGCTGGAGCAGAGGCAGGCGACGCTCGCCCCGCTGCGGGCGAACGCCTCGGCGGCGGTGGCGGCGTCCACGGTGACCGGGTCGTGGACCGCTTCGACGCCGCCGGCCTGGAAGAGGTTCGTGGCGAAGGAGACGCGCGCGGTGTGCGCGGAGGCCGGGCCGAGCGCGGCGAGGAAGACGCGGGGCCGGTCACCCGTGCCGGCGAGGTGGGCGTCGGAGCGGGCGCGCAGCGCTTCGTAGTCCTCGTCGCGCCGGACCTGCGGCAGGCCGCCGTCCTGCCGCGGAGCGGCGGGGGCGGGCTCCCGGACGACGGGCTTCTCGGTCAGGTTGGGGAACTCGCTGACGCCGGTGACGGGTTCGCGGCGGCGCGCCAGTTTCCGCTTGCGCTCCTGCCAGGTGGCGGCGAGGCGGTCGCCGATCAGGCCTGAGGCCAGAGCCGCCTCCTGACCGCCGGCGCGCTCCAACTCCTGGAAGAACTCCCAGGCGGCGTGGGCCAGTTCGTCGGTGAGCCGCTCGACGTACCAGGAGCCTCCGGCGGGGTCGGTGACCCGGCCCAGGTGCGACTCCTCCAGCAGGATCGACGAGGTGTTGCGAGCGATCCTGAGGGCGAAGGCGTCGGGCAGGCCGAGCTCGTGGTCGAAGGGCAGGACGGTCACCGCGTCGGCGCCGCCCACGCCCGCGCCCAGGCAGGCGATGGTGGTGCGGAGCATGTTCACGTACGGGTCGCGACGGGTCATCATGACCGCCGAGGTCACCGCGTGCTGCCGCTGTGCGCCCGCGTTCCCCGCGCCGGCTCCGCACGCTTCCGCGACCCTGGCCCACAGCCGGCGCGCGGCCCGCAGCTTGGCGACGGTCAGGAACTGGTCGGCGGTGGCGGCGTAGCGGAACTCCAGCTGCCGGCAGGCGGCTTCGACCGGCAGACATGCCCGGGTCAGCGCGCGCAGATACGCCACACCGGTCGCCAGCGAGGCGCCGAGCTCCTGCGCGGCGGAGGCTCCCGCCTCGTGGTACGGCAGCGCGTCCACCGTCAGGGCGCGCAGCCCCGGGTAGTCGTCGTGACAGCGGCGTGCGAGGAGCACCGCGCCGGCGAGATCCCAGGCCTCGCCACCGTTGCGGGCGGCGGTTCCCAGCGGGTCGGCGCCGAGGTTGCCGCTCACCGTGTCGGGGGCGATGCCGCGCTCCTCGTAGAGGCGCATCAACTCCCTTGCCGCCGCGGCTGTTTCGAATCCGGCGTCGAGGACCACCGGCGCCAGGTCCAGATACACCCCGTCCAGCGCCTTGGCCAGCCCGGACACGGGCAGCCCGGCCTCGCCCACGGTCAGCCACAGCGAGGTGACACCGTTCTCGAGGTCGGCGAGCACCGCCTCGTTGGCGCGTGCGGGCTCGGGGCGTCCGTGCTTCTGCCGGACGTCCCAGCCGCCCACCGGGCGGCCGCCACGGGTGTACGGAGCGAAGCCCGGATATCCCGGGTCCGCCGCGGTGTCGCTCGCGGTGTAGAGGGGGTGGGCGACGAGCCCGTCGTCGAGCGCCGTCGCGAGCGCGTCCTCGGCAGCCTTCCCCGACACGTCTTTGCCCGATTTGCGCAGTACGCCCTCAACGAGGCGCTGCCACTGCTCATGGGTGGCATCGGGGAATTCGGCAGCGAGGGAAAGCCCGTCATCAGGCAGAACCGTCATGCTCGGATGCTAGGCCAGAGGTACGGATGAGCTGCAGTGGCTACGGCTGTGACCTTGCACTCGCCAACAAGCACCCCACATACCCCCCTTCCCGCGCCGACCGGACGACATCGCCGGGTTGGGCAGGGATGGGACGCATATGGGCCTCCTGGGTGATCCGCGGGTGCCGGACAGTGCTGGGTCCGGGCTCGGGGCCGCGGCACGGGTGACGCCGGGGGCCGGGTCCGCCGTGCGGGTCACGCCCGGGCCGGGTTCGGGGTCGGCCTCGCCCTCCGAGGGGCGCCTCGCGGTCACGGCCGCCGCCAGCGGTCGTGGTCCATGTGGGAGCCCGCCATGGGACCCATCCGCAGCATGCCGCCGTCGACGACCCACGACGCTCCGGTGACGTACGAGGACTCCGGCCCCGCGAGGAAGCCGATCACCGCGGCGACCTCCCGCGCGTCACCCGGCCTGCCCAGCGGCACCCCGGGGCGGGACTCGGTGCGCACGTCCTCGTCCTCCTGACCGGTCATCGGGGTGGCGATCTCGCCCGGCGCGACCGCGTTGACGGTGATGCCGTACTCCGCGAGCTCCAGGGCCATCACCTGTGTCAGCTGTCCGAGCCCTCCCTTGGCGGCGCAGTACGGCGCGGCGCCGACCCTCGGTTCGTGCTCGTGGACGGAGGTGACGTTGACGATGCGTCCGCCGCCGCCCTGGGCGATCATGCGGCGCGCGGCCCGGCGGCCGCACAGCAGCGGCCCGACGAGGTCCACCTCCAGGACGTGACGCACGGTGTCGGCGTCGAGTTCGAGGAACGGGGTGGCGGTGCCCGTACCGGCGTTGTTGACCAGGACGTCGATGCGGCCGAGGTCGTCGGCGAGGCGGTCGACCACTTCGCCGGGGTCGCCGCCCGCGTCCAGGTCGAGCCGGGCGACCACGGCGCGCCGCCCCTGGGCGCGGACCTCCTCGGCGGTCGCCTCGGCTCCCTGCTCGTCGTGGTGCCAGGTGATGCCGACGTCCATGCCGGCGGAGGCCAGCCGAACGGCGACCGCGCGTCCGATGCCGGAGTCCGACCCGGTCACCACGGCGGCCTTCGGGCGGAAGTCGAGGGGGCTGTTCATGAACGCACCTCATGCTCGGATCGATCCTTCGTCCCCTCCCGTATGCCCGGGACACCCCGGCTCATGAGCATGGCCCCGGCGGCCGGGACGGCACGCGGCGCAGGCCTCGGGGACGGCACGTCGGCGCAGGTCAAGGCGGTGGAACGGCCGACCGGTGGGGCGTTGGGACCCCGTTCCTCACGCTCGGTGGTTCACCGCAATGCAGTAGCTCCCGGTGCCCTTCGGGCGCGCCCGAAGGACGCTGAACGGGTCTCACCGACGCATCGCGCGGGACTCCGACACCCCGCCCTGTCAGAGGCCAGAGGAGATGCAATGGACACCGCTTCCCCACGTCGCTGGGAGCACGCCGTCGTGACCGGCGGTGCGGGTTTCGTCGGCTCGCACCTGTGCGCGGCGCTGCTCGACGCAGGTACGGCGGTCACCTGTGTGGACGACTTCAGTACCGGTCGGCCGGAGAACATGGCCGAGCTGATGGACCGCCCGGGCTTCATGTTCAAACGGGCCAACGTGTCACGGCCGTTCACCGTCGACGGGACGCCCGACCTCGTCCTGCACTTCGCCTCGCCCGCCTCCCCCGCCGACTATCTGCGGCTTCCCCTGCACACGATGGAGGCCGGCAGCCTCGGTACGAGGAACGCCCTGGAACTCGCCCACCGGGCCGGTGCCCGCTTCATGCTCGCCTCCACCTCGGAGGTGTACGGCGACCCGCAGGAGCATCCGCAGAACGAGCGGTACTGGGGCAACGTGAACCCGGTGGGGCCACGCAGCGTCTACGACGAGGCCAAGCGTTTCGGCGAGGCACTGACCACCGCGGAGGCCGGCTCCCACGGCACCGACACCGGCATCGTGCGGCTCTTCAACACCTACGGCCCGAGGATGCGCGGCTACGACGGCCGGGCCGTGCCCACCTTCGTCCGGCAGGCGCTGGCGAACGAGCCCCTCACCGTCACCGGTGACGGGCTGCAGACCCGGTCGCTCTGTTACGTCGACGACACCGTGCGGGGGATCCTCGCGGCCGCGGCGCACGGGATGCGGGGCCCGGTCAACATCGGCAATCCGACCGAGATCACGATGCTGGCCCTGGCCGAGTACATCATCGACCTCGCCGGCTCCGCCTCGGAGATCCGCTTCATCGAACGGCCCACGGACGACCCGGCCGTGCGCTGCCCGGACATCACGCTGGCCCGCGACAAGCTCCAGTGGGAGCCGGTCGTGACCGCCGAAGAGGGACTGCGGCGCACCATCGCCTGGTTCCGCGCCCAGCAGGACAGCTGACCACCTCAGCCGACTCGGCCGAGCCCACCCGCAGGCGCCCCGTCCGTCCGGCCTGGCCCTGTCTTCGATCGCCGAAAGGCCTGGCACAGCATGCGCATTCTCGGAATCAACGCCCTGTTCCACGACCCCGCCGCCGCGCTGGTGATCGACGGCCGGACCGTCGCCGCCGCCGAGGAGGAGCGGTTCTCCCGGCGCAAGCACGGCAAGCGTCCGCTGCCGTTCTCCGCGTGGGAACTGCCCGAACAGGCAGCCGCCTGGTGCCTCGAGCGCGCGGGCCTGCACCCCCAGGACCTCGACGCCGTCGCCTACTCGTTCGACCCGTCCCTGGCACGGCCCGCCGACGCCATGGGCCTGGACGACCCGTGGGACCACCTCAGGCTGGCCTACGCGCGGGAGGCGCCGGGGTTCATCGCGACCGCCCTGCCGGGTCTGGACGCGGACCGCGTCCGGTTCGTACCGCACCACATGGCACACGCCGCGTCGAGCGCCTTCGCCGCCGACCGCGCCGAAAACTCCTCCGTACTGGTCATGGACGGCCGCGGCGAACGGGCCTCGCACCTCGCCGCACGGCGGATCGGCAACCGTCTGGAGCCCCTGCACGCGCAGGAGCTGCCCCACTCCCTCGGACTGGTCTACGAGGAGCTCACCGAGCATCTCGGATTCCTGCGCTCCTCCGACGAGTTCAAGGTGATGGCTCTCGCCTCGCACGGCACACCCCGGATGCTGCAGGAGCTGCGCCACCATGTACATCCCACCGGCGACGGCGGGTTCCACGCCACCGCGGTGCCCTGGCACGAGCTGTGTCCGTCCCGGGCGCCGGACGAGCCGTGGACGCAGGACCACGCAGACCTGGCGGCGAGCGCCCAGGCCGTGCTGGAGGAGACCCTGCTCGACCTGGCGCGCTGGCTGCACGGACGTACTCACGACAGTGTGCTCACCCTCGCCGGAGGCGTCGCGCTCAACTGCGTCGCCAACTCGCGGATCGCCCGCGAGGGCCCCTTCTCCCGGGTATGGGTGCAGCCCGCCGCCGGTGACGCGGGGACCGCCCTCGGTGGCGCGCTGATGCTCGCCGCGGGTGCCGGGGAGTCACCGGAGCCGATGGCGGGCGCCGACCTGGGCCGTGACTGGTCCGACGCGGAACTCGGCGCCTGGCTGAAGACGGCGGCCGTCCCGTTCGAACGCCCCCCGGACATCGCCGCGACCGTGGCCCGCGCGCTGGCGGACAACGCCATCGTGGCCTGGTTCCAGGGGCGTTCGGAGTACGGGCCCCGCGCTCTGGGGCACCGCTCGCTGCTGGCGCACCCCGGGCACGCCGGGAATCTGGAGCGGCTCAACGACGTCAAGGGGCGCGAGCAGTTCCGGCCGGTGGCGCCGATGGTGCTGGCCGACCGCGCGCCCGAGATCTTCGACGGACCGATGCCCAGCCCGTACATGCTCTTCGTGCACGATGTGGCGCCGTCCTGGCGGGAGCGGATCCCGGCCGTCGTGCATGTCGACGGCACCGCCCGCATCCAGACCGTGGACCCGTCGTACGAGCCACTGGTCGCCCGGATGCTCGGTGAGTTCGAGCGGCTCACCGGTCTGCCGGTGGTCGTCAACACCAGCCTGAACACCGCGGGTCGGCCGATGGTCGACGATCCGCGCGACGTGCTCGAATGCTTCGGCTCCTCCCCCGTCGACCTGCTCGCCATCGGGCCGTTCGCCGTCCGGCGCGGCGGCGTCTTCCGCTCCGTCGAGGACGGGTGGTCGCGATGAGCGGGCGCCGCTCGCTGGACCCGCCCGAGTACGCCGTGGTGATTCCGACGCTCGGCAGGCCGAGTCTGAGCGCCTGTCTCGGTGCGCTGTCCGCCGCCACGGGGCCGAAGCCCGTCAAGGTGGTGCTGGTCGACGACCGGCCCGCGAGCGGCGGCTCTCCGCTGCCGGTGGAGATACCGGAGATCCTGCGGCCCGTCACCACGGTGGTGCGGGGCGGCGGGCGAGGCCCCGCGGCGGCGCGCAACTCGGGTCGCCGGGCGGCCGGTTCCACGCCCTGGATCGTCTTCCTCGACGACGACGTGGTGCCCGGGCCGGCCTGGGGTGAGGAGCTGGCCCGTGACCTCGCGACCGCGTCGCACCGGACGGCCGGCGTCACCGCGCGGATCGCGGTGCCCCTTCCCGCGGACCGCCGGCCCACGGACTGGGAACGCAACACGGCGGGGCTGGCCACCGCCCGGTGGATCACGGCCGACATGGCCTACCGGCGCGAGGCGCTGGAAGAGGTCGCCGGTTTCGACGAGCGGTTCCGGCGCGCCTTCCGGGAGGACGCCGATCTCGCCCTGCGGGTGCTGGCCTACGGCTGGACGCTCGCGGCGGGCAGCCGCCGGACCACGCACCCGGTGCGGCCCGCCGACCGCTGGATCTCCGTACGGCAGCAGGCGGGCAACGCCGACGACGTGCTGATGAACCGTCTGCACGGCCATGACTGGTGGCACCGGGCGGACGCGCCACGGGGGCGCCTGCCCGGTCATCTCCTGGTCTGCGCGGCGGGCGCGGCGGGCCTCGTCTGTGCCCTGCTCGGAAGGCGCCGTGCGGCGGGCGTGTGCGCGGCCGCGTGGCTGGCGGGCACCGCGGAGTTCGCGGGCGCCCGGATCGCCCCGGGGCCCCGGACCCGGGACGAGGTCGTGGCGATGGCCGTGACCAGTGCGCTCATCCCCCCGGCGGCCGCCTGGCACTGGCTGCGCGGCATGGTCGTCCACCGCCACGCGGAGCCCTGGAACCCGCCGGTGGAGCCCGCGGACCCCGGCGCGGCACGGGAGCCGGTCAGGGAACAGGTGCCGTCATGAGGCCCCCTCCCCCGCCGGTGGAACCCGCGCCGGCCGACGGCCCCTGGTTGTTCGACGGGCCGCAGGGCATCGGCCCGCGCGGGACGTCGCCCGCCGGGCTCCCCGAGGCGGTTCTCTTCGACCGCGACGGCACCCTCGTCGTGGACGTGCCCTACAACGGCGATCCCGGCAGGGTCGTCCCGATGCCCTCGGCGGAGGAGGCCCTCGCCGCCGTACGGGCGCTGGGGATCCCGGTGGCCGTGGTGAGCAATCAGTCGGGCGTGGCGCGCGGACTGCTGACGCGCCGCCAGGTCGAGGCCGTACGGGAGCGGGTGGACGCCCTTCTCGGCCCGTTCGCGCTCTGGGCGGTGTGCCCGCACGGGCCGGAGGACGGCTGCGACTGCCGCAAGCCCGCCCCGGGGCTGGTGCTCGCCGCCTGCGCGCGGCTCGGCGTGCGGCCGGACCGTACGGTCCTCGTCGGCGACATCGGCTCCGACATGACCGCCGCCCGGGCCGCCGGGGCGCGGGGGATGCTCGTGCCGACCCCGGTCACCCTGCCCGAGGAGATCGAAGCGGCCGACGAGGTGGCCGCCGACCTTCTGGAGGCCGTCCGGCTGGTGCTGGGCGCCGGATGTCCCGCGGAGGGTGTGCGATGACCGCGCCGCGCACCCTCGTCGTACGCCTGGACAGCGCCGGCGACGTCCTGCTGGCCGGGCCCGCCGTGCGGGCGGTGGCCGCAGGGTCGTCGCACACCGCCCTGCTCTGCGGGCCGCTGGGTGCCCCGGCGGCGGAGCTCCTGCCCGGCGTGGACGAGGTGCTGGTGTACGACGCCCCCTGGGTGGGGCTCGAGCCCGCCCCGGTGTCGCGCCCGGAGTGCCGCACGTTCCTGGAGGCGGTGGCGCGCGGACGTTTCGACCAGGCGCTGGTTCTCGTCTCGTACCACCAGAGCCCGCTGCCGGCGGCGCTGTTGCTGAAGCTCGCGGGTGTCGGCTGGACGGCGGCGGACAGCGAGGACTACCCCGGTTCGCTGCTCGATCTGCGCCACCAGCGGGCGCCGCACCGCCATGAGGCACGGGCGGCCCTGGACCTGGCGAACGCGGCCGGTTTCGTGCTGCCGCCCGGCGACAGCGGTGAACTGCGGGTCTGCGAGCCGCCCGACACGACGCATCTGACCGGTCCCGAGCCGTATGTCGTCCTGCATCCGGGCGCTGCGGTGCCTGCCCGTGCCTGGAGCCCCGAGCGGGCCGCGCGGGCCGCCGCCGCTCTCAGCGCGGCCGGCTACCGGGTCGTGGTCACCGGCAGCCGCGCCGAGAAGGACCTCACGGCGGAGGTGGCCGGCCGGCACGCGCTCGACCTCGGCGGGGTGACGGGCGATCTGCGCGAACTGGCCGGGGTTCTGGCGGCGGCGAGCGTCGCGGTCGTCGGCAACACGGGTCCCGCGCACCTGGCCGCCGCCGTGGGCACACCGGTCGCCTGCCCGTTCGCCCCGGTGGTGCCGGCCGAGCGCTGGCACCCGTACGGCGTTCCGCATGTCCTGCTCGGCGACCAGGAGGCGCTCTGCGCGGGGACCCGGGCGCGGCGCTGTCCCGTGCCGGGCCATCCCTGCCTCGACGGGGTCGGCGACGCCGAGGTACTGGCGGCGGTGGCCGCGCTCGGTGAACGGCCGGCGCTCGGCGCTTCCCCGGCCGGGCCTGACGCCCCAACCGCGACGGACCGAGGAGCGACCCTATGAACATCCTGCTGTGGCACGTGCACGGATCCTGGACGACGGCCTTCGTCCAGGGCCCCCACACCTATCTCGTGCCCGTGACGCCCGGCCGGGATCCGGACGGCCTGGGCCGGGCCCGTACCTTCTCCTGGCCCGAGTCCGTACGCGAGCTGACGCCCGAGGAACTCCGCGACGCGCCGGTGGACATGGTCGTCCTCCAGCGGCCCCACGAAGAGGAACTCGCCGAGCGCTGGCTGGGCGGGCGCCGCCCCGGCCGGGACGTGCCCGCCGTCTATCTGGAGCACAACGCCCCGGACGGCAACGTGCCCGACACCCGGCACCCCTTCGCCGACCGTGACGACCTGACGCTCGTGCACGTCACCCACTTCAACCGGCTGTTCTGGGACAACGGCTCCACCCGGACCGAGGTGATCGAGCACGGCATCGTCGACCCCGGGCACCAGTACACGGGACATCTGGCCCGTGCGGCCGTGGTCGTCAACGAGCCCGCCCGGCGCGGCCGTTACACCGGAACGGACCTGCTGCCCGCGCTGTGCGAGGCAGCGCCGCTGGATGTCTTCGGGATGCGCACCGAGGGGCTGGCCGAACATCTCGGGGTGCCCGCGGACCGGTGCCGTACCGCCGACCTGCCACAGCGGGAGCTGCACGCGGCCATGGCCCAGCGCCGGCTGTATCTGCATCCGGTGCGCTGGACGTCCCTGGGTCTCTCACTTCTGGAGGCCATGCACCTGGGCATGCCGGTCGTGGCGCTCGCCACGACCGAGGCGGTGGAGGCGGTCCCGGCCGGTACCGGAACGCTGTCCACCCGCCCCGAGGTGCTGGCCCGCGCCGCCCGGCGCTACCTCGAAGACCCGCAGGCCGCGGCCGAGGACGGCGCGCGGGCCCGGCAGGCGGCCCTCGAACGGTACGGCCTCAAACGCTTCCTGACCGACTGGGAGCGCGTGATGACGGAGGTGCGCTCATGACATCCCTCAGCCCACTCGACACCAGGTCCCTGTCGATCGCCCTCGTGTCGGAGCACGCGAGCCCCCTCGCCACGCTCGGCGGCGTCGACGCCGGCGGACAGAACGTCCATGTCGCGTGCCTCGCGGCCGCCCTCGCCGACCGCGGCCACCGGGTCGTCGTCTACACCCGGCGGGACGCGCGGGAGCTGCCGGAGCGGCGGCGGCTGCGCCCGGGCGTGGAGGTGCGCCATGTGCCCGCCGGCCCTCCCGAACGCATCCCGAAGGACGACCTGCTGCCCCACATGCTCGCGTTCGGCCGCTATCTGACCCGCGAGTGGCAGGCGCGGGCGCCCGATGTCGTGCACTCGCACTTCTGGATGTCGGGACTGGCGGCGCTCCAGGCCGCGCGCGAGCTGCGGCTGCCGCTGCTGCACACCTATCACGCGCTCGGCACGGTCAAGCGGCGCCATCAGAAGCACGCCGACACCAGTCCGGCGGCGCGGGTGGGCTGCGAGCGTGAAGTGGGTCTCGGTTGCGACCGGGTGGTCGCGACCTGCCGTGACGAGGTCACCGAACTCGTCCGCATGGGCATACCGGCCGACAAGGTCGACGTCGTGCCCTGCGGGGTGGACCCCGACCAGTTCGCCCCGCACGGACCGGTCGCCGCCCGCGGCGCCCATCCGTACCGGCTGCTCCAACTGGGCCGGCTGGTTCCCCGCAAGGGCGCCGCCGTCTCCATAGCCGCCCTGACCCGGCTGCCGGGAGCGGAGCTCGTGGTGGTCGGCGGGCCGACGGCGGACCGGATCGACCGGGACCCGGAGATACGCAGGCTGCGCGAGACCGCCCGGGTGGCGGGCGTCGCCGACCGTGTCCTCTTCACGGGCGGAGTGCCCAGTGCCGCCGTGCCGCCGTTGCTGCGAAGCGCCGATGTGGTGCTGTGCCCGGCGGACTACGAACCGTTCGGAATCGTGCCGCTGGAGGCGATGGCCTGCGGCAAACCCGTCGTCGCCAGCGCCGTGGGCGGCCAGCTGGACACGGTCGCCGATCCCGGAACCGGCCGGCTGGTGCCGCCCGGCGACCCGGAAGCCCTGGCCGCGGCCGTCGCCTCGCTGCTGGCCGACCCCGTGCTGCGGGAGACGTGCGGAGAGGCGGGCCGCCGCCGCGTCCTCGCCCGCTACAGCTGGGCGAGTGTCGCGGCGGCCACCGAGGCGGTGTACCGCTCGGTGCTCAGCGACCGCTACGCGGTGACAGGAGCGATCTGACCCCAGGCCCCCGACCCCACCTCGCGCAGTACCGATGTCCGAAGGAGGCACGGGCCAGGCCGGTCCCCCGGGACGCGGCCCGCCCAACCGCCATGACCGATTCCCACGCACTCGAAGGCGCCCACCAGCACTGCCAGTCCCTGCAGGACGCGCTGGAACAGTTCCGCCGGCACGGCCTCGGACGGGTCACGCACTGGGGCGGGCGGCTCGCCGCCGTCCTGCCCGCCGGCGGACGGCTGCTGGCCGCGGGCAACGGCGGCAGCGCCGCGCAGGCCCAGCATCTGACGGCGGAACTGGTCGGCCGGTACCAGCGGGAACGGCCCGCCTATTCGGCCATCTCCCTGCACGCGGAGACCTCCAGCGTGACCGCCATCGGCAACGACTACGGATTCGAGCACGTCTACGCCCGGCAGGTGTCCGCCCACGGGCGGCCGGGAGACGTCCTCGTGCTCCTGTCCACCTCCGGGCGCAGCGCCAACCTGATCTCGGCGGCGGTCACCGCGCGCGCCGCCGGGATGGAGGTGTGGGCGATGACCGGCCCCGGGCCCAACCCACTGGCCGAGGCCGCCGACGAGGCCGTGTACGTCGAAGCGCCCTCCTCGGCGACGGTCCAGGAGACCCATCTGGTCGCCGTCCACCTGCTGTGCGAGTCCTTCGACAGGGCGGCCGCCGGAGCGGCGGCGGGCATCACCGCCATCGAGGGAGGCCGCGCCTCCGCTCCGGCACCGTCGATCCTGGTCGAGGGCGCACCCACCGTCGCCGCCTTCCGGAGCCTGCGGTGACCGCGTCCGAGCCGCTCGTCGTCGTGGGGGACGTGCTCCTCGACGAGGACATCGAGGGCGTCACCACGCGGCTCTCCCCCGACGCCCCGGCCCCGGTCGTGGATGTCACCGGTGAGCGGTCCCGCCCCGGTGGGGCGGGCCTGGCGGCGGCCCTCGCGACCGGCGGCGGACGGGAGGTCGTACTCGTCACCGCGCTGGGCGACGACCCGGCCAGCGACTCCGTACGCCAGGCCCTGCGCGGCCGCGTCCGCCTGGTGGAGATCCCGCTGGACGGAGCGCTGCCGGTGAAGACGCGGGTGCTGGCGAGCGGACGCTCGCTGGTACGGATCGACCGCGGCGGCGGAAGCCCCGGGGAGCCGGACGACGAGGTCCGCGAGGCGCTGGCCTCGGCGCGGACCGTCCTCGTGGCCGACTACGGCCGGCACACCGCGCGCGCCGCCCGCGACCTGCTCGCGGCGGTCGCCTCCCGGGTGCCGCTGGTGTGGGACCCCCATCCCAAGGGCGATCCGCCGGTCCCGGGGGCGCGGCTGGTGACTCCCAACGCGGCCGAGGCATGCGCGCTCAGCGCCGCGGAGGGTGTGTCGCTGCGTGCCTACGCGCAGCGCGGCTCGGAGCTCGCGGAGCGCTGGAAGGCCGCGTCGGTCGCCGTGACGCTCGGCGAGCGCGGCGTGCTGCTGACGCGACCCGGCGCGGGTACCCCCATGCTCGTCCCCGCGCCCTACCGGGCCGACGGCGACCCGTGCGGGGCGGGCGACTGCTTCGCCGCCGCGGTGGCCGCCGCGCTGGCGGACGGAGCGCTGCCGGAGGAAGCCGTGGAACGGGGCGTCGCCGAAGCCGCGGCGTTCGTGGCGGCCGGCGGGGCGGCGAACCCGGCGCTGTGGGGCCCTGTGCCCGTCGCGGGCGGCCGGCGGGGCCCCCGGTCCGACGCCTTCGCCCTCGCCCGGAGCGTCCAGGCACGCGGCGGCACGGTCGTCGCGACCGGCGGCTGCTTCGATCTGCTCCACGCGGGCCACGTCGGCCTCCTGGAGAGCGCGCGGCGCATCGGCGACTGCCTGATCGTCTGCGTCAACTCCGACGAGTCCCTCTCCCGCCGCAAGGGCCCCGGCCGCCCGCTCAACCCTCTGGCGGACCGGATCCGGGTGCTCGACGCCCTGGGCAGCGTCGACGCGGTGATCGCCTTCGAGGAGGACACCCCGACGGCGCTCCTGAGCAGACTGCGCCCGGACGTCTGGGTAAAGGGCGGCGACTACTCGACCGAGGACCTCCCGGAGGCGGAGGCCCTGCGCGAATGGGGCGGCCAGGCGGTGGTGCTCCCCTACCTCGACGGCCGCTCCACGACTTCCCTGACGCACCGCGCGGCAATGGCGGCGGCGCCGGTGCCACCGACAGGGCCGTGAGGGGGGCGGGGAAGTCGTGCGGGGCGGCGCGGTCCGGCCCGAACGGCCTCGTGCTGTGCGGCGGTCCCGCGTGCCGCCCGCTCGTGCGGCTTTGCTGGCGCCTGAGCCGGGCGGGGTGGGGATACCGGCGAACCCGGACCAGGGGGCCCCGCGCGGCTGCACGCGGGGCGCCGCTCGTGCGCCGAGCGGCACGTGCACCGGGCAGACGCCGCGCGGGCGTCGGGGCGTGGACCGTCCCGCGCTGGTTGGCCCGTGCCGGGGCCGGCGCCAGGACGCCGCCCACAAGAGGCGCTGCGCGGGTCCACCCGCGTGGCGCCGCACTTCTCGCGTCCCGTCGTCCCGTGCCTGATTCGGCCGCCCCGGAAAGGAACAGCCGCCCATGACGGCCCACACCCTTCTCCCCCGTCCGCCTGGCCGGAGTTCGGCCGCCGGACGGCCCGTCGTGTTGGTGTTGCGGGCCCTTGGGCTGGGGGATCTGCTCACCGTCGTCCCGTGTCTTCGGGCGCTGCGCAGGGATCTGCCGGAGTACGAGATCGCGCTCGCAGCGCCCGAGCGGCTGAGGCCGGTGGCGGTCGGCGCCGGGCTGGTGGACCGGGTGCTGCCCGCCGAGGCGGCCGGGCGGGCCGTGCCCGGGGAGCTGGAGTGGGAGGGGCCGGGGCCCGACATCGCCGTTGATCTGCACGGCAACGGTCCGCCGAGTCATCTGCTGCTTCAGCGCCTGCGGCCTCGGGTGCTGATGGCGTACCGGCACCCCGGGACTCCGGACATCCCCGGACCCGTATGGCGTCCGGACGAGCACGAGCGGGCCCGCTGGTGCCGGCTCCTGGGCTGGCACGGAATCGCGGCGGATCCGGACGACCTCCGGATCGCCCCTCCTGTGGAGCCCTCACCGGCCCCGGGGGCGGTGATCGTCCATCCCGGCGCGGACGCGGGGGCCCGCCGCTGGCCCGCCGGGCGCTTCGCCGCCGTGGCGAGGGCGTTGAGCCGCTCGGGGCACCGGGTGGTGGTGACGGCGGGCGCCGGCGAGGGGCCGCTGGCCCGGGCCGTGGCGGAGGAGGCGGGGCTGCCGCCGCAAGCGGTGGTGGGCGGAACGGCCGATGTGCCCTTCGGCCGGCTCTCCGCGCTGGTCGCGCACGCGCGCTGCGTGGTCGTCGGCGACACGGGCCTCGCCCATATGGCATCCGCGCTCGCGACCCCGTCTGTCGTCCTGTTCGGCCCGGTCGCCCCGCTTCTCTGGGGCCCCCCGCCCTCCCCCCTGCACCGGGTGCTCTGGCATCCCGGTCCCGACGACGACCCACTGCGCCCGGGGAACGCCCACGGGGACACGCCCGACCCCCGGCTGCTGCGGATCACCGTCGACGAGGTGATCGAGGCGGTCCACGGCCTCCCGGAGGGGGGCCGGTCCGCCGACGGCCAACGGCGCGGGGCGTACTGGCCCGCCCCGCGCGGCGGCACATGACCGGGCTGGGCCCCACCACCTGGCCTCCGGCGGGCCGGAAGGGTCCGGACCGACGCCGGCAGTCGCCCCCGGCGAACCGCCCGCAGCTGCACCGGACGGCGTCCGGACTCGCGGCAGCCCACCTCGGGCGCCGGCCCCGGCACGCACGGCGGCACGTAAACGGCCCCCGCCACGGCGGCTGGCCTCCGGACTGCCGGAGGGGGGCCGGGCCGACGACAGCCACCGGCCCGGGGGCACGGGCCCGCCACGCCCGGCAGCACCTAACCGGACCGCGTCCGGGCACCACCCCGGTGCCCCGCGGCAGGCCGCCGTCCTCAGCCCCCGCCCGCGGCCCCGCACCCGCACCCGCCCCGCGTCACGCCGCCGTGCCCAGCCCCGGCCGCGGTGCCGTGAGGCTCTTCTCCGAGATCAGGACCACCTTCGTGGCGGCGCGGCGGCCGCGGAGGAGGAAGCCCGCTCCGATCGCGCCGGCGACGATCAGGCCGCCGCCCACCAGCGCGCCGCGCACGCCGGCCAGTTCCATGAAGAGGCCGAGCGCCGGCGGGGCCGCGAGGCCCCAGAGGGTGCGGACGCTGCCCCAGACGCCCAGGACGCGGCCACGCATACGGGCCGGCGGGTCGGTCTGCAGGACCGTCGTTCCGGCGGTCTCGGAGACCGACTCGGCCACGGCCATGGGCAGGACGAGGACCAGCAGGACGGCGAGCGAGGGGGACAGCCCGGCCAGTACCTGCAGCAGGGCGCCCCCGGCGGCGAGGATGCCGACCACGCGCACGGTGGGCTTGCGCAGCCGGGCCCCGAGGACCGCGCCCACGATGCCCCCGGCGGCCAGGACGGTGGAGACCGTGCCGAAGGCCGCGGCGTCGCCGGCGAGCGGTCCGGTGACGAGGACCACGAGGGTCAGCCCGTAGTTCCGGCCGAAGAGGGCACTGATCGCGCTGATGCCCGCGAGGGCGACGAGCCGGGGCCGCCGCATGAAGAAGAGCAGGCCCTGACGCATGCTCAGGTCGCCGGCCTCCGCGTCGGGGCCGGTGTCGGCCTCGGTGTCGGCGGCGGCGTCGGCCTTGCGGGGCGCGGGGATCTTGACGGGCTCGCTCGGCCGGACCGCCTTCAGGAACGGGATGACGGCGGCGACGAAGAGGAAGGACAGCCCGTTGGCCGCGTAGGCGGCGGCCGTGCCGAGGAAGGCGACGGTCACGCCGGCGAGGCCGGCGCCGGCGAGCCGGCCGGCGTTGTGCACCAGGGAGCCCACGCCGATGGCGGACGGGACGTCCTCCTTGCGGACGAGGTCGTTGCCCAGCAGCGAACAGGCGGGCCCGTCGACGGTGGCGATGAGTCCGGTGACCGCCGCCAGTCCCATCAGGACTCCGAGGTTGAGCTGGCCGAGCGCCACGAGGACCGCGGTGAGGAAGGCGACGGCGCCCAGGAGCGCCTGGCTGACCGCGGCGGTCAGCTTGCGGGGCCAGCGGTCGACCGCGGCGCCGCCCGCGAGGCCCATCAGCAGTCCGGGCGCCGCCTGGACGGACATGGACAGTCCGGTCGCCGCGGCCGATCCGGTGATCTGGAGCACCAGCAGGTTCTGGACGGTGAGCTGCATCCATGTACCGGCGTTGGAGACGAAGTTGGCGACGGACCACCAGCGCATGCTGCGGTAGCGCAGGGAGCGCCACGGCGAGCGGTCGACGGCGGCGGGGGCAGGACGGGAGGAGGTGGAAGACACAGTGAGGTACCCGAATGAGCGCGGAGCTCGGCTGGTTGAGGCGGTGTGGTGGGGACCACAGTCGCTCTGCGCAGCCAACGCACCGGCTTTCACGGGTGCTCTGGAGCGGGGTGGGACGGTCCCGGCGGTCCATCGTGGCAGAAGAAGGGCCGGTGGAAAGGGGGAAGCGCTTCTCCGGGGCGGCGCGGGCGGCGGTTTCCCTTGCGCCGTTTGGGCCGGTTCTCTTCTGGTGTGCTTCCTCACAGGAAGTACGGGGCGGGGAACGCGGGCCCCCGGGCGCCCCTTCGGCGTGACCGCGGCCACACGCGCGGAGCGGGCTCGGCGGCGTAACCCGGCGTGCCGTACCGGCCCCCACTGGTCACAGTGAGAGAGGAAGTGGTCACTCGGCGCGCGGCGCGCCGGGCGCCGGGACGCACCAGCGGAAGGCAGCGCAGCATGGGCAGCGGAGTGCAGGTCGACCTACACGGCAGGCGGGCTCTGGTCACCGGCGGCGCCCGGGGGCTGGGGGCCGCGATCTCCCGGCGGCTGGCCGGCGCGGGGGCGTCCGTCCTGGTGGCGGACGTACGCAAGGAAGTGGCGCAGGAGCTGTGCGCGGATCTGGTGGTGGCGGGCGGCGACGCGCGCTTCGTGGAGCTCGACGTCCGCGACTCCGGAGCGGTGGCGGCCGTCTTCCAGGAGCTGGAGCAGGACGGCCAGGCGGTGGACATCCTGGTGAACAACGCCGCCGTGGACGTGTCCAAGGCGGTCGAGCAACTGACGGCCGACGAAGTGACGCGGGTGGTCACCACCAATCTGCTGGGGCCGATGTACCTGTGTCTGGAGACCTACCGGCGCATGGTCGCCCGGGGCGGCGGCCACATCGTCAACATCCTCTCCACCGCGGCCAACCGCACCTGGACGGAGGCCGGCCCCTACTCGGCGAGCAAGTCGGGTCTGCGGGCGTTCACGCACACCTTGTTCAAGGAGGCACAGCGGGACTGCCCGGGCATCGGCGTCACCGGCATCATCGCCGGCGGCATGGAGACCCCGTTCATCATGGAGCGGTTCCCGGACGCCGATGTGTCGATGCTGCAGAGCCCGGACGTCGTGGCGGACACGGTGCTGTACGCGTTGTCGGTCCCGGCGGGCAGTGCGGTCTCCGAGCTGGTGGTGGTGCCCCGCAAGGAGCCTTCCTGGCCGTGACCTGCCGCTGGTTCAGCCGGTCCAGGTCCAGTCGGCGACCTCGGGCAGGTCGGTGCCGTGGGCGCGGATCCAGGCGTGGTGCCGGGTGCGTACGTCCTCCATGGCCTGCCGTACGCCGACGGCGCGCACCGCGAGGCCGGGGACGCGGTCGATCACGTCCATCACGAGCCGGTAGCGGTCGAGGTCGTTGTTCACCACCATGTCGAAGGGTGTCGTGGTGGTCCCCCTCTCCTTGTAGCCGCGCACATGGAGGTGGGCGTGGCCCGTGCGGCGGTAGGCGAGGCGGTGCACGAGCCAGGGGTAGCCGTGGTACGCGAAGATCACCGGCTTGTCGGAGGTGAACAGAGCGTCGTACTCCGGGTCGGTCATGCCGTGCGGGTGTTCGCCGTGGGGCATGAGCCGGGTCATGTCGAGGACGTTGACGACACGCACGGCGAGATCGGGGAGGTGCCGGCGCAGCAGTGAGGCGGCCGCCAGGGTCTCCTGGGTGGGTACGTCTCCGGCGCAGGCGAGCACCACGTCCGGCTCGCGGGTCCCGTCCTCGGTGCCCGCCCATTCCCAGACGCCGGCGCCCCTGGCGCAGTGGGCCCTGGCCTCGTCGAGGGTGAGCCAGTCGAAGCAGGGCTGTTTGCCCGCGACGATGACATTGACGTAGTCGCGGCTGCGCAGCACATGGTCGGCGACGGACAGCAGGGTGTTGGCGTCCGGCGGCAGATAGACGCGGACGGCTTCCGGGCTCTTGTTCAGGACGTGGTCGACGAAGCCGGGGTCCTGGTGGGAGAAGCCGTTGTGGTCCTGGCGCCAGACGTGCGAGGTCAGCAGGTAGTTGAGGGAGGCGATGGGGGCGCGCCAGGACAGGGCGCGGGACGTCCGCAGCCACTTGATGTGCTGGTTGACCATCGAGTCGACGATGTGGACGAAGGCTTCGTAGCAGGAGAAGAGTCCGTGGCGGCCGGTGAGCAGATAGCCCTCCAGCCAGCCCTGACAGGTGTGCTCGGAGAGGATCTCCATCACCCGGCCGTGCCGGTCGAGGTACTCGTCGGTGCCGAGGATCCGTTCCTGCCAGGCCTTGCCGCTCGCCTCGTACACCGCCTGGAGGCGGTTCGAGGCCGTCTCGTCAGGTCCGACGAGCCGGAAGTCGCGGCGCTCGGCGGTGGCTTCCATGACGCTCTCGACGAGCGCGCCGAGGACGGCGGTGGGTTCGTGGCGGCTCGCGCCGGGCTTGTCCACGGGGACGGCGAAGCGTTCGAGCGGTGCGAGGGGAAGGTCCCGGAGAAGCAGGCCGCCGTTGGCGTGCGGGGTCGCGCCGAGCCTGCGGGGGCCGTCCGGTACGCAGGCGAGGACCTGCGGCCGCGGGCGGCCGTCCTCGTCGAAGAGCTCTTCGGGCCGGTACGAGCGCAGCCACGTCTCCAGCTGGGCGAGGTGGGCCGGGTTGTCGCGCACTCCCGGGAGGGGGACCTGGTGGGAGCGCCAGGTGCCCTCGACGGGGAGGCCGTCGACCTCGGCGGGACCGGTCCAGCCCTTCGGTGTGCGCAGCACGATCATGGGCCAGCGCGGCCGCATGGCGGAGCCGCCGTCACGGGCCGTCCGCTGGATCCGCCTGATGCGGTCGAGGGCCGTGTCGAACGCCTCCGCCATGAGGCGGTGCACCTCGCGCGGGTCGTCGCCGGTGACGTACAGCGGGTCGTGCCCGTAGCCGCGCAGCAGCTCGTCGAGCTCCGCCTCCGGCAGCCGCGCGAGCACGGTGGGGTTGGCGATCTTGTAGCCGTTGAGGTGGAGGACGGGGAGGACCGCGCCGTCGTGGACCGGATCGAGGAACTTGTTGGAGTGCCAGGAGGTGGCGAGCGGCCCGGTCTCCGCCTCGCCGTCCCCGATGACGCAGGCGACCAGGAGCTCCGGGTTGTCGAAGGCGGCTCCGTACGCGTGCGACAGGGCATAGCCGAGTTCGCCGCCCTCGTGGATCGAGCCGGGCGTCTCGGGAGCCACGTGGCTCGGTACGCCGCCGGGGAAGGAGAACTGGCGGAAGAGCCGTCGCATCCCGTCCCCGTCGCGGCTCACGTCCGGGTAGATCTCGCTGTAGCTGCCGTCGAGCCAGGAGTTGGCGAGCACGGCGGGACCGCCGTGGCCGGGTCCCCAGACGCACAGCGCGGCGATGCCGTGCCGCCTGACGACCCGGTTCAGGTGGGTGTGCACGAGGTTGAGGCCGGGGGACGTTCCCCAGTGCCCCAGCAGCCTCGGCTTGATGTGCGCCGGTTCCAGCGGCGTCCTCAGCAGCGGATTGTCCATCAGGTAGATCTGCCCGACGGCCAGGTAGTTGGCGGCCCGCCAGTGGGCGTGGAGCGCGTCGATCTCGTCGGCGGTCGGTGACGCGTCGACCGGGCGGTTGGCCTTGCGCATGTGTCCTCCGTCGTACGGCCCCGGGGGTCGACCGGGGCCGTTGCTTCTCGGGGCAGGTCGGCGTGGACCGGGCGGGTCAGCCGAGGGAGGCGAGCAGTTCGTCGCACCCCTGCTCGCCGCGCCGGCAGGCTTCCGCGCAGATCCGGCAGTGTTCCATGTCGGTGTGGCCCGCGCACTCGGCCGCGCGGGCCCTGCGGGCGACGGCACACGGGGAGAGGATCGCGCGGGTGATGCTGGGATCGGCGGGACGGGTCTTCAGCATGTCCTTGACCGATGCCTTCATGGTGATCGCCTCCGTGTGCGTGCGGGGCCGTGCGGGGCTTTGTCCGGCTCGCCCCTCGTGCGGGGCCGCGTCCGGCCTCGGCCCGTCGTGCGGAGCCGTGCCCGGCCGTGCGACGGCGGCGGGCGGGCGGTGGCCACGCTCCGGCAGCCGTTCGCACGGCACTTCTGGGCGGCTACCCCGCCGGGCGACGGGCACGCGCGGCGCGTGTCCGGACCGGCACACGCCGGCTGGGAACCTTACGAAACGCGGACATCGCCCGCTTGGGCCACCCTGGGGCGCCTCGTCTCCCCCGCCCGGTGCGACGCTGGCCTCATGGAGAAAGCGCAGCACATCCTCGTCGTGGACGACGACCCGACCGTCTCCGAGGTGGTCGCGGGATACCTGGAGCGGGCGGGGTTCAGCGTGGACCGGGCGGCCGACGGGCCCGCCGCGCTCGCGGCGGCCGAGGCGCGGTGGCCCGGGCTGGTCGTCCTCGATCTGATGCTTCCCGGCGTCGACGGCTTCGAGGTGTGCCGCAGCCTGCGCGAACAGGGGCCGGTACCAGTGATCATGCTGACCGCGCGCAGCGACGAGGAGGACCGCATCCTCGGTCTCGAGATCGGCGCGGACGACTACGTCACCAAGCCGTTCAGCCCGCGTGAGCTGGTGCTGCGGGTCGAGTCGGTGCTGCGCCGCAGTACGCTTCCGGCGCCGCCGGGGCCCGTTCTGAGGGCGGCCGGTCTGGAGCTGGACGCGGCGGCCCGCCAGGCGTCCAAGGACGGCAGGCCGCTGGCGCTGACGCTGCGGGAGTTCGATCTGCTCGCCTATCTGCTGCGCCACCCGGGCCAGGTCTGCGAGCGCGACCGGTTGATGCGGGACGTGTGGGGGTGGGAATTCGGCGACCTGTCGACCGTCACGGTCCATGTGCGGCGGCTGCGCGGGAAGATCGAGGACGACCCGGCCAAGCCGCGGCTGATCCAGACGGTCTGGGGCGCGGGCTACCGCTTCGATCCGGACGCGAAGGAGATGTGATCGCCGTGCGCGACATTGTGCTGATCGCCCTCTACGCCTTCCTCGGCGCTGCCGCGGCCGGGGTTCTGGGCGCCGTCGTCCTGCGGCTGCTGCGGCGTCGCTCTGTCGCCGTGTCCCTGGCGATCGTCGCCGGCGTCGCCGTCTCGGCGATGCTCGCCGGGACCCTGGCGGTCGCCTGGGCGATGTTCCTGTCCTCGCACGACCTCACCGTGGTCACCACGGTCGTCGCCATGGCGGCGGTGGTGTCCCTGGTCACGGCCCTGCTCCTGGGCCGCCGTGTCGTCGTCAACTGCCGGGAACTCGCCCTCGCCGCCCGGAACTTCGGCGACGGCGGAACCTTCACGCCCCCCTCCACTGCGGCGCCCGCCGAACTGGAGGCGCTCAGTGAGGAGTTGACGGCCACGAGTCTGCGCCTGGCCGAATCGCGCGAGCGGGAACGCGCACTGGAGTCGTCCCGCCGTGAGCTCGTCGCCTGGATCTCTCACGATCTGCGAACGCCGCTGGCCGGTCTACGCGCCATGTCCGAGGCACTGGAGGACGGGGTCGCCGACGACCCCGCCCGCTACCACCGCCAGATCCGCACGGAGGTCGACCGGCTCAACGGCATGGTCGGCGACCTCTTCGAGCTGTCCCGCATCCACGCCGGAGCGCTCGCCCTGACACCGGCCCGCATCTCCGTCTACGACCTGGTCGGCGACGCCCTCGCGGGCGCGGGACCCCTCGCCCGCGAGCGCGGCGTACGTCTGGTCGGCGGCCGGCTGGACCGCGTACCCGTCGAGGTGGACAGCAAGGAGATGACGCGGGTCCTGGCCAACCTGCTGGTCAACGCCATCCGCCACACACCCGCGGACGGCACGGTCGCGGTCGCCGCGGAGCGCCGCGCCGACACCGTCCTGCTGTCCGTCACCGACGGGTGCGGGGGCATCCCCGAGGGGGATCTGCCGCGCGTGTTCGACACGGGCTGGCGGGGCACGGTGGCCCGGACGCCCCCGGCGGGGGCAGGGCTGGGCCTCGCGATCGTGCGGGGCATCGTCGAGGCGCACGCCGGCCACGCCGGCGTGCGCAACGTCGACGGCGGCTGCCGGTTCGAGGTCACCCTGCCCGCCGCCCGCTCCGAACGGAGCGCGCCCTAGGCTCCCGGCACCCACCAGTTGTGCACGGGCGAGATCTGCGGCATCCGGCCCTCCGGGAACCCCTCCTCGAGCGCCACCGGCATCATGGCGTCGCCGAACCTGCGCATGGCCTCCTCCGACTCCCAGAGATCGAAGATCTTCAGGCCCGTCTCGGTCGGCACCGCTGCATGCGACAGACACCCCTCGAAGATGTTTCCGGGCAGCGCCTGCAGCTTGGCGTTCAGCGCGTCGTACTGGTCGGTGGTCACGCCGTCCAGCTCGGCCTGGATGAAAACGGCCATTGGTTCTCCTCCGTGTGACAGCTGTGGTCCCTCCCCGCCGTCGGGCCGACGGCCTCTCACCCTCGCCAGCACACCACGCCCGCCCGTCCCCGGCATTCCCTCCGTGCCGTACGAGGCAATGCCTCCTTCCCGGCCCGGTCGACCGCTCACCGCACCACTCGGCGCGCCAGGCGACCGCTCGCCGAGGGGCGCGGCCCGGCCGCTTTCGCCCCGTGCGCGGATACGTTCGGATACGCCAGGTGACCAGCCACCGAGCCGGGAAAGGGTGCTGACGATGGCGACGACCGACGAGCGGTCCCTGGCGGAGCTTCAGCTCGCTCACGGATCCGCGCTGATGACGTACCTGCTGGGCCTGACGTACGGCGACCGGCAGAGCGCCGAGGACCTCCTCCAGGAGACGCTCCTGCGCGCATGGCAGCACCCCGAGGCCTTCGACTCGCCGTACGAGTCGATGCGGCCCTGGCTCTTCACCGTCGCCCGGCGGCTCGCCATCGACGCGTACCGCTCCCGCAAGGCCCGGCCGGCCGAGGTCGACGACGCCGTTCTGGCCGTCATCCCGCAGCCGGGCGACGACACGGAACGGGCGATCGCCGCGCTCGATGTCCGGGCCGCCGTACGGTCGTTGACCCCCGAGCACCGCGACGTCCTGACCAGGATCCACTTCGGAGGGCAGAGTGTGAACGAGACCGCCCGCGCCCTCGGCATTCCGCCGGGCACGGTCAAGTCCCGTTCCCATTACGCGTTGCGCACGCTGGCCCGTTCCCTGCCCGGGTACGCGCGCACGGCCGCCTCCGGCGTCGGCTGAGCGTCGCCGCCGAAGGGGCACGCGGGCGTCGAAGGAGAGACGCGCGTGCGTCGGAGCGGGCTGTCAGGTGGCCGCGGGTGGTACCTCCTCGCCTCCGTGCTCGCCCTTGCCGCTGTGCTCGCTGCCGCGCTCGCCCTCCGCCTGGGACGGGGTCGTCCGGGGTGGCGGGGTGGGCTTCGCGCCGCGGCTCCGCTGCTGCTTCCTGTCGTCCCGTTCGCCCTCGGCCTGGGACGGTGTCTGCTCGCTCATGGCGCTCCTTGGGGACGGGAGGGGCGGGGCCGGGCCCTGCGGACCGGCTCCCCTGCCCCCTCGCACCGCCTCCGGCGGTGTCTGTGGGCGCGAGTGCCCGGGTGTCCGGCGGTGTATGCGGTCCCGAGGGGCCCGCGGGGGTGAAGATTCCTCGCCGGGTGTCAGGCGGCACCCACCTTCGGGAACTCTCCTCGAGCACCCGTGGCTCTCTGGCCCGTGGAGTCGTCGGCGACTCCGTGGTGCGTTCGGATCACCTGGAGAGCGCATGCGTATCGCCATCGTCGGGCAGGGCTACGTCGGGCTGACAGGCGCGGTCGCGCTGGTGCAGCAGGGACATCACGTCACCGGTTTCGAGCGGGATTCGCGACGGCTCGGGATGCTCCAGGCCGGACAGGCCCCGGTCTTCGAACCGGGCCTTCCGCACGAGCTCGCCGGTGCGATGGCGACCGGGCGGCTGCGCTTCGCGGCGGACCTGCCGACGCGGCACCACGAGGCGCCGTTCGACGTCGTCCTGGTCACCGTCGGCACCCCGCCGGCCGCCGACGGGACGGCCGACCTCTCCCAGGTGGAGACCGCCATGGAGATGGTGGCGCGGCTGGACCCGATGCCCTGGACGATCCTGAAGTCGACGATCCCTCCGGGCAGCAGCGAGGCGATCCTCGCCCGCTTCCCCGGGCTGCGGCCCGGCTTCGCCTACAACCCGGAGTTCCTGAACCAGGGCAGCGCGCTCCAGGACTGGCAGGCGCCGGCCCGGGTCGTCGCCGGGGTCCTGTCGCACTCCTGCCTGCCGGTGCTGCGCGAGCTGTACGCGGGGACGGCGTGCCAGTGGACGGTGACCACCCCGACGAGCGCCGAGATGATCAAGTACGCGAGCAATGCCTTCCTCGCCACCAAGATCAGCTTCGCCAACGAGCTGGCCCGGCTCTGCGTACTGCCCGATCTCGACGTCGACCAGGTGATCCAGGGGGTCGGTCTGGACCCGCGCATCGGCCACGCGTTCCTGCAGCCGGGGCTCGGCTTCGGTGATTCGTGCCTGCCCAAGGACACGGCCGCACTGTCCCACTGGGCCCGGAGCCACGGCGTCGCCACCCCCCTCCTCGACGCGACGATCCGGGTGAACCTGGAGCAGCCTCCGCGAGTCGTCGAGCTGCTGCGCCAGGCCATGGGGCGCGATCTCCGGGGCTGCGAGATCGCCGTTCTCGGTGTGCGCTACGAGCCCTGGAGCGACGATCTGCGGGCCGCGCCGAGTCGCGCGATCGTTCCCGCGCTTCTGGCCGGCGGGGCGAGCGTGCGGGTCTGGGACCCGGGTCTCACGCCGGCCGCCAAGACGGGGCTCTTTCCCGGCGCCGTGCCGGTCGAGGATCTCGCCGCCGCCGTCGACGGCGCCCACGCCGCGGTGGTGCTCACCGAGTGGCCGCATGTCACGGAGGCGGACTGGGCGCTCCTGGCCGACCGCATGCTGCCGCCGAAGGTGATCGTCGACGGCAAGAACTGCCTGCTCCCGCCGCGGATGAGCAGTCTTCCGGTGGTGTATCGGAGCGTCGGCAACCGCATGGTGTCCGCCGTCCCGGCGGCCGGCGCCAACCCGAGCACGCTGCCCCTCAACTGACCGGCCGGGCGACCGGACCACGGCGATCCGTCGCCCGGGCGGAGTTTCGCCCCGCCGAGGTCGGTAACCCGCCCATGGACAGATCCCAGGATCGAGGACGGAGGTCAGTCGTGAGCACCGCGAAGACGGAACGGGACCAAGCGGCCCGGCTCCCCAACGGTGATGTGGTGGGGATCCTTCTGCAGCAGCACGCCCGCATCCGAGACCTGTTCGGCGAGGTCAAGGAGGCGACGGGCAGCCGCAAGGAGGAGAAGTTCCACGAACTGCGAGCCGTGCTGGCGGTGCACGAGACCGCTGAGGAGATGGTCGTGCGGCCCGCGGCCAGGAAGACGGCCGGAAAGGCGGAGGCCGAGGCACGCAACGACGAGGAAGAGGAAGCCAACCAGGTCCTCGCCGAGCTGGAGCGGATGGACGTCGGCAGCCCCGAGTTCGACCGGCTGCTCGCGCGGTTCGAGAAGTCCGTGATCGACCACGCGGAGCACGAGGAGCGCGAGGAGTTCCCGGCCCTGCGCTCGGGCTGCGACCAGGAGCAGCTCAACCGGATGGGCAACCGGCTGGTGGCGGCCGAGAAGCTGGCCCCGACACGCCCGCACCCGACGGCGGCCGGCTCCCCCGCGGCCCAGTGGGCGACCGGCCCCTTCGTCTCGCTGCTGGACCGGGCGAGGGACGCGTTCAAGGAGGTCTCGTCGCCATGAACGACACGCCGATGAACGACACGCAGTCGCCGCCGGAAGACCGCTGGGAGCTGCTGGGGGTCTACCTCAACGACCATCTGGCGGGCGCCACGGCCGGTACGGAACTGGCGCGCCGGATGGCAGGTGCGGAGAACGCCCTCGGCCATGACTTCGGTCCCCTCGCGGCGGACATCGAGCGGGACCGGGACGCGCTGCTGGACTTCATGCGCGCGCTCGACGTACGTGTTCGCCGGCACCGCATCGTGCTCGGCCTGCTCGGCGAGAGGGTGGGCCGGCTGAAGCCGAACCGGCGCGTGGTGCGGCGTTCGCCGCTGAGTGCGCTGGTGGAGATGGAGACGCTGCGCCTGGGCATCGAGGGCAAGGCCGCACTGTGGCGCGTTCTGCGTGCGCTGGCCGAGCACGACAACCGTCTGGAGGCGAGCCGCCTCGACGGTCTACTGGAGCGGGCGGTCGAGCAGTCCAAGACACTCGAGAAGCTCCGCATGGCACAGGCAGAACGCACCTTCCCCCTCGGCCCGGCGTCCCAGGACGCGAAGGGCGGAGCGGCGGGGGGCCGTTCGGCCGCATAGGGATGGCCGCCGGCCCGCAGGCCGGCCGCGGACCCGACGACCGAGGGGGTACGACCGAAGGGGTGGCCACGGCGCGCGGGGCGCATGGCCACCCCTTCTCCGCTCCCCGGCCAGAGTGCCCTACGGGCGGCGGGGGTTCAGCAACCACGCCAGGTCGACCGCCGCGATGGCCCCCCAGATCCAGCCGACACCGGCCACACCACCCCCCGGCGCCAGCGCCGTGGCCACCGCGCCGAGCGCCACCGTGCCCAGGACGAGAGCGGCGCTCCGCCGCCGGGCGAGGGCGGACCGCAGGGGTCCTGGCTCCTCCAGCCGGTCGGCGAGGTAGGCGTCGAACGCCTCCGCCACCTGGTCGTCGATCTCGTCCCGTATCCGGGTGTCCAGGCATTCAGCCGCTTGCGTCGCCATGTCGAACCCCGTCCCTCGCAGCTTCGGCCGCTCTCCGGGCCGGCCGCCGTCCTCACCAACCGTAGCTATTGCAGAGATATTCTGCAAACAATCTCTGTGATGACTGCAGAGAGTCTCTGCAGTAGGCTGGTCGGCATGGTCGAGCGCCCAGAGAAGAGAGTTCTCACCGGTCCGGACCTCAAGGTCTTCTACAAGGCGCTGTCCAACCCGGTGCGCCGCGACATCCTGAGCTACCTCGGAGAGCACGGAGAGGCGAACTCCACCAGCGTCGCCAAGGCGCTCGGCGAGAGCACCGGCACCACCAGCTACCACCTGCGCAAGCTCGCCTCCCTCAACCTGATCGCCGAGATCGAGGAGCGGTCCACGGGCCGGGAACGCTGGTGGAAGTCGCTGATGACGGACATCTTCACGCCGCCCGGGCTGCCGATGGCGGACGACGAACGCGAGGCGGCGATGAAGATCGGCGCACTCAAGATGTCCCACGACCTCAACCTGATCGTGAGCGCGTACGCCGGATACGACAGAGCGGCCGGCTGGAACCAGATCTACCGCGCGGGCACCTGGATGACCAAGGAACAGGTGGCCGCGTTCACCGAGGAATACCAGGCCCTGCTCAACAAGTACGTGTCCGCACCCGGCGAACGTCCGCCCGGCGCACGCCACATGGCCGTGCGTCTGGTGGTCGTACCGGACGAGGGGCCCGGTCCCGCCCTGCCGTTCGAGGAGCCGGACGGCGACTAGCGCGGGTCGCCGGCGAGGACGCGGCTACCAGTACGCCGGGTACTTCGCCGCGCCGCGGCGGATGCGGGAGCCGGCGTACCCGGTGAGGACGAGGAGCAGGGTCGCGCCGAAGAGGAGCGGAACGAAGCGCTGCGGGGACGGGGTCTGCAGCACGATGACGACGGCGGTGGCGCAGGCCGGCGAGTGCGGGGTCCTGGCGATCATGGTCATGGCCAGCGTGATGCCGCCCGCCACGGCCGCGGCCCAGGCGTGACTGCCGGCGGCCGCGAGGACGCCGTAACCCGCGGCGGCCCCCAGCAGATGGCCGACGATGACGCTGCGCGGCTGGGCCAGGGGCAGGGTGGGCGCGCTGTGGACGAGGGCGGCGCTGGCCGCCAGGGGCGGTATCAGGACCGGCTCGTGAATCATCGTGCCGATCGCCACCAACGCCAACAGGACGGCCGTCACGGCACTGACGCTGTGGAAGGCGGCGCCCGGGGAGGGCGCGGCGGGAGCGCGGCCGGCCGCGCCGCGGGCGCTCGCCGGGGCGGTGACGGCAGGCTCGACGGGGACGGTGGGCGCCGTGGCCGGTTCGAGGCAGAGGGTGGAATCAGTACGCATGGACAAGATCTCTGGGCAGGGGCGGGGCTGGGCGGTCGAAGCTGCGCGGAGCGTGCCCTGCGGATGTACAGAGTCCCTGATCCTGCGCTCGGCCCGGGTGGGGCCAGACGCTTTCCGTGTACAACTTTATCGGTCGGCCCTGTGCCGCTCGTCCCCACCCCCCTGCCGCCGTCCCGCTCCCGCCCCCGGCGCCGGAACGCCGGGGGCGGGCACGAACGTCACCGCACGGCGGGCACGTGCTGCGTGACGCAGTGGATTCCGCCGCCGCCCCAGGCGAGCGTGCGGGTCGGTATGCCGACGATCTCGCGGCCCGGGAAGAGTGTCGCGAACCGGCCGAGCACGACGGCGTCCTCGGCCACACCGGCCGTCGGCACGACGACGCTGCCGCGCGTCTCGTAGTAGTTGGTGTAACTGAACGTCTCCACGAGCGCGCCGTTGACCCGGAACTGCGGCTGCTGCTGGAGCTCGACCAGGTCGAACCGTCGTCCGCAGGCATCGGTGGAGGCTTGCAGAACCGCCTTGTTCGCGTTCATACGGGCGTGGTTCGGGTGGGTCACGTCGGGCTGGGTGTGCAGCAGCAGCCTGGCCGGGCCGAGGTACGAGGCGACGAGGTCGACATGGCCGTCGGTGATGATGTCGTTGTTCAGGCCGTACGGAAGCCAGATCACCTTCGAGGCGCCGTACGCGGCGAGCAGCGCCGCCTCGATCTGGCCGCGCGTCATCCCGGGGTTGCGGTTGGGATTGAGCAGGCACTCCTCGGTGGTGACGAGTGTCCCCTGACCGTCGGTGATGACGGCCCCGCCCTCCAGGACGAGGTCCACGGGCCGGCGGGGTACGGAGAAGTGGGCGCAGACGCCGACGGGCAGCAGGTCGTCCTTGTCGTACGGGTACTTGTTGCCCCAGCCGTTGAAGCGGAAGTCCAGGCCGGTGCGCTGGGTGCGCTCGGCGTTCAGGCTGAAGATGGGGCCGGTGTCGCGGGTCCAGCAGTCGTTGATGGGGTATTCGATGACGTCGACGGTGCTGCCGCACTGCTGGCGGGCGTCGGGGGCGGTGCCCGGCTCGGCGACCATGGTGACGGTTTCGAACCGGGCGATGCTCCGGGCGATGGCCGCGATCTCGCCCTGGACGTTCTTGAGCAGGGAGCCCCAGCCGACGTTCTTGTCCCAGGGCCAGGCCATGACGCACCCGGAGTGGGCCTCCCACTCGGCGGGGACGGTCCCGGTGGCGGTGGCGGTGGATGTCGCGGCCGAGGTCGAGGCTGTCGCCGCGCCGGCGGTCCTCGCGCCGAGGAACGTCGTGGCGGCGGCGGTCAGTGCGGCGGTACAGAACATGCGTCGGGTGCTGCGGGGCAGGTCCATGGGCGGTGTCCCTCCGAGTCGCGTTGCGCTTCTGTTGTCGTGACGGCTGCTGCAGTGGGGGGTGGGGTCAGGAGTGGTCGGCGGTCGGCGCCGTGGGCAGCGCGTCCGCCGTCCGGGCGGACGCCGGCGCGTGCGGGGTGTCGTCGCCGCCCGGCCGGTCGTCGCGCAGCTTGTCCTGCGGTCGTCGGACCGCGAGGTAGATCAGGCCGGAGCCGAGGACCACGGCAGTGCCCAGGAGGGCGGCCCAGACCTGGTACCAGGGGGCGTCCGGCGGCGCCAGGATGGCGCGCGGCCAGCAGACGTTGATCACTTCGAACGCGGTCCAGGCCACGGCCAGGACGTTGAGGACCGTGCCCTTGCGCCCGAGCCGGATGCGCCCCGACGGGACCCAGGTGCCGCGCAGCCGGGCGATGAGCGCGGCGAGCGAGACCAGGAAGAAGGGCAGATAGGTGGCCGCGGTGCCGAAGGAGATCAGGCTGCCGATCGCCGTGGCGTTCAGGCCGAGCGCCAGCGCGCTGCCGCTGATGAGCGTGGAGGCGATGAGACCGCCGATGGGGGCCTTGCGGCGGTTGACCTTCCTGACCTGACGGGAGAAGGGGAAGACGCCGTCGCGGGCCAGGGAGAACAGGCCACGGGCCGCGCCGCCCTGTGAGGCCATCGCGCAGGCGAGGAAGCCGACCAGGACCACGATCACGAACGGCTTGTCGGACCAGGAGCCGAAGGAGTGCACCACGGCGGTGGTCACCGGGTCGATGTCCTGGCCGGAGACCACGGCGGCCGGGTCGGGGTGCGCCAGGGCCACGGCCATCGCGTTGAGGATCACGACCGCGCCGACGCTCAGCAGCGCCCACCACATGGCGCGCGGCACCTGCCGGGACGCGTCCTTGGTCTCCTCGGCGGTGGAGACGCAGGCGTCGAAGCCGATGAAGGCCCATCCGGCGACGGCGACCGCGGCGAGGAAGCCCATGGCGGTGGAGCCTCCGGACAGCGCCTCCGCACCGAGCGACTCGGTGAAGAGCGGGAAGCCGTGTTCACGGAAGAAGAGCAGCAGGATCATCCCGACGAGTACGGAGGCGATCGCCTCGGCGGCGATACCGAGGGACACGAACCAGCGCAGGATGGTGATGCCGTACGCGTTGACCAGCATGCACAGCAGCAGGATGCCCACCGCCACCGCGACGAGCCCGCCGGGCGTGGGGGCGGCCCCGATGAGCGCGAACACCCAGGGCGCCGCGAGATAGGCCACCGTGGTGTTGCCGAACATCACGGCGAACTGCCAGACCCAGCCGCCCAGCCAGCCGAACGCCGGTCCCAGCAGCCGCCTTCCCCACTGGTACGGGCCTCCGGCGAGCGGCCACTGCGAGGTGAGCTCGGAGTAGACGTTCACCACCAGGCACTGGCCCGCCAGCACCAGCGGCAGGGCCCATACCCACAGCGGCCCGGCGACCGCGGTGCCGACCATCGAGACGGCGTAGAGGGCGACGACGGGTGAGACCACCGCGAAGCCCATCGAGATGTTGCCGAGGATGCCCAGGCTGCGTCGCAGCTCCTGCGCGTATCCGAGGTCCTTCAGGCGGGCCGCGTCGGCGTCGGGCCCTGCCTGGGGGGCGGGCGGTTCGCCGGCCGGGATCCGGCCAGACGGTTCGTTCATGATCACCTCACGGAGAACGCACGGCCGTTGCGGCGCGCGGAGCTAAACCTAACCGCGTTAGGTAAATGGGGTGGCGTGAATGTAGCCCCACTCCGAGCCGCTTGTGAAGCGTTTCCGGCGGGTAATCTGCACGTCGGACAACCGAAGGAGCCGCGCGATGCCCCGCCCGAGCCAGACCCTTCTCAGCCGACCGGCGATCGCCCGGGCGGCTCTGGATCTCCTCGACGAGCAGGGCGCGGAAGCCTTGAAGATGCGGACCATCGCGGACCGGCTGGGTGTGCGAGGGGCTTCGCTCTACCACCACGTCGCCTCCAAGGACGACCTGCTCGACGCGGCGGCGGACCTGATCAACGACGAGATCGACCTCAGCCCTCTCGCCGACCCGGGCGGTACACCGGGCATCGCGCAGTACGCCCGCGGGTACCGCCGCGTCTATCTGCGCTATCCGCACATGATCCCACTGATGGCCCGGCACCGGGTGGCCTCCGACAAGGCGCTGCGCGGGTACGACGCGCTGATGGCCGCCCTGACCGGCGCCGGCTGCCCGCCCGCCGAGGCGGCGGAGGCGGCCGCCGCGATCGACAACCTGGTCCTCGGGTCGGCGCTGGAGACGTTCACCGCCGGCTTCACCCGCGCGCCGGAGGGCTACCGCCCGGACTACCCGGCGCTCGCGACCTCGCTGAGCGCGGCCGACGCGGAGCGGGACGGTCTGCGCGGACTGGACGACCGGGGGTTCGAGCTCGGCCTGCGCCTGCTGCTGGCCGGGCTGCCCACCAGCGGCACCACGGCGGCCCCCCGGTCCTGACGCGGCGCCCCGGCCTCGACGGCCGCCGGCCCCGCGTCCGGTGCGGGCCCCGCTCCCCGGCCCCACGCCCGGCACGGACCCCCGCTCCCCGACCCCACGCCCGGCACGGACCCCCGCGTCCCGGGCCTGCGCAGCGCCTCGCCCGGCCCCACCGCCGGCGTGACCCGCGTGTCCGGCACCGACCTCACCATGCCCGGCGATCCGGGACCCGCGCCCGCGCCGCGTTCGGCCAGGTGGCGGCGCCACGCGCGGATCCGGCCGCGCAAGAGGTGCAGGGCCCCCCGGTCCGGGGAGACGATGGGACCCGGAACCCGGGAACTGCGGAGGCGAAGGGTGCGAGCAGGATTCCGGACCAGGCAGCACGCCGGGGCGGCAGGCGGAAGGAGTGCCTGGGGATGAGCACGACCGATGCTTCTCAGCCCGACCCCATCCCTGCGGGAGGCCTCTCGTCCGCCCCCGGCGGTCTGCTCGATCAGCTGAACGTGGCCGCCGTCGTGCTGGACGCGAACGGACGCGTCGCGCTCTGGAGTCCGCAGGCGGAGAGCCTCTTCGGGTACACCGCCGAGGAGGCACTGGGCCGCTTCGCGGGCCGCCTCCTGGTCCACGAGGAGCAACTGGACATGGTGATCGGTCTCTTCGGCCACGTCATGGAGAGCGCCGGCAGCTGGGCGGGGGTCTTCCCCGTCCGGCACAAGGACGGCAGCACGCGGCTGGTCGAGTTCCGCAACATGCGGCTGCAGGACGACCGCCAGGCCTTCTTCGCCCTGGGACTCGCCATCGACCAGGAGACCCTGCGCGCCGTCGAGCGGGACGTCGCGTTGTCCAGCCGTCTGATCTCCCAGGCCCCGATCGGCCTCGCGGTCCTGGACACCGAGCTGCGGTACGTCACCGTCAACCCGGCCCTGGCCCGCATCAATGGCCTTCCGGCCGCCGAGCACCTCGGCCGGCACGTCCGTGAGGCCCTGCCCTTCCTCGACGCCGACGCGATCGAGGCCTCGATGCGCCAGGTTCTGGCGACGGGCGTCCCCCTGATCGACCAGCACGCCGTCGGCCGTACCCCGGCACACGCCGGTGACGAGCAGGCGTGGTCGGTCTCGTACTTCCGGCTGGAGAGCCCGAGCGGGCAGGTGATCGGCCTGGCGACGTCGGTCGTCGATGTCACCGACCGGCACCGGGCCGCCACCGAGGCCGCCCGGGCGCGCCGGCGCCTCGCCGTCATCGCCGACGCCTCCGTCCTCATCGGCACCACCCTCGACCTCGACCGGACCGCCCAGGAGCTGGCCGACGTCGTCGTTCCCGACCTGGCCGACCTGGCCGCGGTCGACGTCCTCGACAGTGTGCTGATCGGGCACCGGGGGGCCGCGGCCCCGATGCGCGGCCCGACGGTGTTCCGGGCGCTGGCACTGGCGGCGGCGTTCGAGACGGAGGCGATCGGCGCCGCCGACCGCACCGGTGAGCTCGCCAAGTACGACACCGACCGGCTGGTCACCCAGTGCGTCACCCGCGCCGAACCGGTGCTGATCCCCCGGGTGCAGAGCGCCCACCTGCCGCAGATCGCCCGCAGCCCCGAGGCCGCCGTCGTCCTCGCGCGCGCGGGCCTGCACTCCTACCTGGCGGTGCCGCTGATCGCCCGTGGCGAGGTGCTCGGCGCCCTGGACCTCAAACGCTTCCGCAACCAGCTGCCCTTCGACGACGACGACGTGGTCCTGGCCGGTGAGCTGGCCGCCCGGGCCGCCGTCTGCATCGACAACGCGCGCTGGTACCAGCGGGAGCGCAACACGGCGCTCACGCTCCAGCGCAATCTGCTGCCGCAGCGCCCGCCGGTCCGGGCGGGACTGGAGATCGCGTACCGCTACGAGCCGGCGCAGGCCGCGGGCGAGGTGGGCGGCGACTGGTTCGACGTCATTCCGCTGAGCGGCGACAAGACCGCGCTGGTCGTCGGAGACGTCATGGGCAGTGGCGTCGACGCGGCCGCCACGATGGGCCGGCTGAGCGCCGCCGTGCGCGCCCTCGCCGATCTCGACCTCGAACCGGACCAGGTACTGCGGCACATCGACCGCAGCACCTTCGGCCTGGAGCAGTCCATCGCCACCTGCGTGTACGCCGTCCACGACCCGCACCAGGGGCAGTGCCGCATCTCCCTGGCAGGGCACCTGCCGCCCGCCCGGGTACGCCCGGGCCGTCCCCCCGAACTGCTCGACCTGCCGACGGGCACACCGCTCGGCGTCGGTGACGTCCCCTTCACCACCACCACGTTCCGCCTGCGGCCCGGCGACGAACTCGTCCTCTACACCGACGGCCTGGTGGAGAACCGGGAGGACGACATCGACACCCGCCTCGCCCTCTTCCTGTCCCTCCTCGACGCCCCCGGCCGCCCCTTGGAGGAGACCTGCGACGGGCTGCTGCAGGCCCTGCGGCACCCGGACGACCACGACGACGTGGCTCTGCTGATCGCGCGCGTCAAGCCGTTCTCCCCGGGCTCATGAGCGCGTGCGGCTCCCTCGCGCTCCGCCGGGCTTCACGGTCCTTCGCGTGCCTTCGCGGTCCTTCGCGGTCCTTCGCGGTCCTTCGCCGGGGGCGAATTCGTTTCGTACGGTCGCCGGCGGTTACCCGCTCCCTGAGCCGCGGACACCGACGGGAAACGCAACCGAAGGGAAAGGCAGGTGAACGTCATGCACTCCACCGACCACCACCCTCCGCCGAGCAGTACCGAGGCCACGATGGGCGAGCTGGTGAACCGTGCGTCGCGGCAGCTCTCGGAGCTCGTACGCGAGGAACTCCAGCTGGCACGGGCCGAGATGACCGAGAAGGGCAAACGGTTCGGCATGGGCGGAGGCCTGTTCGGCGGCGCCGGAGTGGTGGCCTTCCTGGCCCTGCAGGCGCTGGTGGCCGCCGCGATCGCCGGGCTCGCGCTCGTTCTGCCGGTGTGGGGGTCGGCCCTGATCGTCTTCGGCGTACTGCTCGCCGTCGCCGGTGTTCTCGCCCTGACCGGCAAGAAGAAGGTCCATCAGGCGGCGCCCCCGACACCGACGCGGACGATCGACAGCGTCAAGGCGGACGTCGCCGAGATCAAGGAGAAGGCCCACCGATGAGCACCTCATCCCCCTATGACGGCGACAACCCCACGCCCGACGAACTGCGCGAGCAGGTGGAGGCCACCCGTAAGGAGCTCGGCCGGACCGTCGAGGCACTGGCCGAGAAGGCCGACGTGAAGGAACAGGCCAAACAGAAGGCAGCCGCGCTCACGGCCTCGGCCAGGGCGGCCGCCACACAGGCGCAGCACAAGGCGGCCGACGTGGCCCACCAGGTCAAGGAGCGGGCCCCCGAGCCGGTGAGGGAGAAGGTCGCCGTCGCCAGGACCGAGATCCCGCGCCGGGCCGCGATCGCGGCGGACGCCGTGGCGCACCGGACTCCAGAGCCGGTCAGGGACAGGACCCGGCAGGCCGTCGGCTTCGTGCGGCGCCGTCCGGTGCCCTTCCTCGCCGCGGCCGCCGTCACGGTCCTGGCCGTGATCAAGGTCCGCCGTACGAGGAGGAGCCGGTGAAAGCGGCCGCACTCGCCTACAAGCCCGTCGGGATGACGCTCGGCATGGTGAGTGGCCTCATCGCCGGAGCGGCCTTCAAGCAGGCGTGGAAGATCCTCGGCCACGAGGACGACGCTCCGGACTCCACCGACGAGCACCGCACCTGGCAGGAGGTCCTGCTGGCGTCGGCGCTGCAGGGCGCCATCTTCGCCGTCGTCAAGGCGGCGGTCGACCGCGGCGGGGCCGTGGCCACGCGGCGCCTGACGGGCACCTGGCCCGACTGACCCCCCGATCCCCCGACCCACGCCCCGCCGCCCTGGAAGCCAGGGCGGCGGGGCGCTCGGCTGTGCCGGTCTCCGGCCCGGTTCGCCTCCGGGGCGCCGTGAGTGTTCCCCCTGGCCTTCGGCCGGGCGCACCCCCACTTCGGCTCACTCGCCGTTTCCGGCGCTCCGCTGTTCGTTGGTGTCCTGGCGGATGCGGTCCGTGTGGCTGGTGATGCCGTCCACGCGGGCCGCGAGGTCGGGGTGCGCGTCCTCCAGGTGCCGACGCGTGTCGGCCAGGGGCCGGACGAGCTTGGCGGCGTCGTCCTCGGCGAGGGCGCGCGCGAGGTGCCCTATGGGGGCGTCGGCGTGGGGCGGAAGGTCGGTGAGAGCCGTGATCTGGCCGGCGAGCTGGCGCAGTTCGGCGGCGTTCCCCCGGGCCCAGGCGCTGACGGTACGGTCGGCGGCGCGGCGGTCGCGGGTGGCCTGGACCCGCTGTTCGCCGGTGGTGCCGGCGGCCCCGGGCCGCAGTCGCAGATAGCGGCGTTCGGCCGCCTGGCGGCTGGTCACTCCGAGCGGCTGGGCGAGGTCGGCCCAGCTGGCGCCGGCGTCGCGGGCCGCTTCGATGAGGCCCGACTCCCATCCGGCGAGCCGGTGGCGCACTTCGCGCAGCAGAAGGAGAGCCGACAGGGCCTGCTCGGGCCCGGTGGGTCCACCGTCGTGTCCCGCGTCGGCCGGGGCGGCGCCGGCTTCCCGTACGGCCTCGTCGATGGCGTCCAGCGCCGCCGCCGCGGCGACGAAGGAAGCGGGGCTCACGGGATGCGGGGGGCCCGCCTGAGCTGCGCTTTTCGTAAGGGCGGTGGTGCCCGCGTCCGAGGGGGGCGGGGCTGCTTCGGCCACGGTGCGACTCCTTCGTTTGCTTGTCATCCTTTCGACGACATCAGACTTGTCATCGTTTGGATGACATGTTACAACGGGAGGCAGGTGAAGCGCATTGGCAGGTACTGCCTGAACCAACTGGAGGTGTTTCGCAATGTTGATGCGCACCGACCCCTTCCGCGAACTCGACCGGCTCACCCAGCAGTTCCTGGGCTCGTCCGGCACCTGGTCGCGACCGTCCGCGATGGCGATGGACGCGTATCGCGAGGGCGACGAGTACGTCATCGCCTTCGATCTGCCGGGTGTGTCGACGGACGCGATCGACATCGACGTCGAGCGGAACATGCTGACCGTCAAGGCCGAGCGGCGACCGTCGCCGAAGGCGGAGAATGTTCAGATGGAGCTCTCGGAGCGTCCGCTGGGCGTGTTCTCCCGCCAGATCATGCTGGCCGACACCCTCGACACGGAGAGCATCAAGGCGGACTACGACGCGGGGGTCCTGACCCTGCGTATCCCGATCGCCGAGCGTGCCAAGCCCCGCAAGATCGCCATCGGCGGGGAGTCGTCGCCCAGGCAGATCAGCGGCTGACGACAGAAGCACGCACCAAGCGACGGAGGGCGGGAAGCCGGACTCCCCTTCCCGGACCCGCCCTCCGCGCCGGACCCGACAGGGGGCAGCGGTGGTGCACATGAGGTGGGACGCGTTCCTGGACCAGGTCCGGGAACGCGGCGAATACGACTCACAGCAGGAAGCCGAGCGCGCGGCCCGGGTGGTCCTCGCGCTCCTGGGCGCGCATCTGGTGGGCGAGGTGAGAACCGAGCTGGCCGCCCGGTTGCCGGAGACCTTCGCCCTGATCCTGCTCAATCCCCTCCAGGCGGCCGAACCCCTGGCCCCCGAACGATTCGTCCGCGCCACCGCGGCCTGGATCGACGGAGCCACCGAGGAGACAGCCACCTGGGACACCAGCGCCGTCCTGAGCGTGGTCGCCGACGCCGCCGGCGACGACCTCATGGAACGCGTACTGCTCCAACTTCCCGTGGGCTACGACCTGCTCTTCGGCCGCCCCCGGCCGACCTGAACCCGCGCCGCCGGGGTGACGGCGCGCGAGACAACGCCAGAGAAGGAAGGAAACGAACTGTGCAGTGGCACGAACTCGTCCAGCAGGTGCGGACCTCGGGCCGGTACGACACCGACGCGGAGGCGGAGCGCGTCCTGCGCGCCGTGCTGACCGTACTGGGCGGTCACGTCACCGGCGAGGAGCGCTGTGAACTCGCCGCGGCCCTGCCCCTGCGGGCCGGCCGGCTCCTCGCCGCGCAGATCCCCTTCACCGAGCCGCTGGCCGCGCCCGCCTTCGTCGAGGCCGTCGCCGCCCTGCTGGAACCGTTCACCCTGCCCGCCGCACGGTGGGCCACCGGCACGGTCCTCGCGGCGGTCGGCGCATGTGCGGGGGACGACCTCACCGACCGGATCCTCGCCGGACTCCCGCGCGGCTACGCCCTGCTGTTCGGCCAGGCGGAACTCGCCCCGGCCGCCTGAGCGCCGCCACAGCCCGTCCCCGCGCGGGCGGCCCGGCGGGCCTGTCCCCCGCCCGCCGCGCCGGACCGGTCGCCGACCCGGCCGCCCGCGGGGCTCATCCCGCGACGAGCCGCTCGAACACCACGGCGTCGAGGACCGCCGCCCCACCGGGATCGTTGTTGAAGTAGGCGTAGACGTCCGCGTCCTTCGGCCAGGTGTCGGCGATCCGCGCCGCCCATGACCGCAGCGCGGTTCTCCCGTAGCGGGGCCAGGGGCGTGCGCGGCCCTCGTGGAAGCGGACATAGCCCCAGTCGGCGGTGCGCCACAGCGGTGTCACCGGGCGCGATCCCCGGTCGGCCCAGCACAGCGTGGCTCCGCGCTCGGTCAGGACGGCGCGCACCTCGTCCGTCCACCACGAGTCGTGCCGGAGCTCGACCGCCACCCGTGTCCCCCGGGGGAAACACGCGAGACAGGCGTCGAGGGCGGAGGCGTCCGCGCGCAGGGTGGGCGGGAGTTGCAGGAGGACCGGGCCCAGGCGGTCGCCGAGCCCGGCGCTGTGCGTCATGAGCCGGTGGACCGGCTCCCGCGGTTCCCGGAGCCGCTTGATGTGGGTCAGATACCGGCTGGCCTTCACCGCCATGACGAACCCGGCGGGGGTGCGCTCACGCCAGTTCGCGAACGTCTCCGGGCTGGGCAGCCGGTAGAAGGCGTTGTTGTTCTCCACCGTGGTGAAGTGCCGGGTGTACTCCTCGAGCCACAGCCGCTGGGGCCGGTCGGGAGGGTAGAAGATCCCTGCCCAGTCCCGGTACTGCCATCCGGACGTTCCCACGAGCACGGGCATGGCACCCATCATGCGCGCGGCCGGGAACCGGCGCATGCCGGTGCCGGCCGCGCTCCCCCAGCAGGGTCAGAGGCGCACCTTCCAGGTCACGGTGGACTTCATCGTCGCGGCGGTCCGCGGGTCCCGTACGGCGGGGGTGCGGTCCTGGGCGGTGACCGAGAGCTTGTGGGCGCGCCGGTCGAGCAGCCTCCCGCCCAGCTCGGACACCCGCACCTTGATGTGGCCGCGCAGGTGCTTCAGTTCCTTGCCGTCGAGGTACCAGCGAACGGACGGACGCCGGGGTTCCGGCCCTGTGAACGTGGGGACGGCGACGCGCGCCGAGTCCCGCGGCCGCAGGGTGCGATCGGTGGGGGTGAGCGCGGTGGCGATTTTCGCGTGCCGGTAGAAGCCGCCGATCATCGCTTCCACACCGGGCAGGTTGAACGGCTTGCCGAGAACGCGCATCAGCGAGTTGTCGGTGGGCCGGTTCAGCCCGGCGACGTAGTAGCCGCCGCCTTCGTACGCGCCGACCGTGCCGCCGTCGGGCGACTTCTCGCCGAGCCAGCGGTACCACTTGGCGCGCCCGGCTGCCATGTCCCGGGCGGTCAGGGTGGAGATGTTGGAGTCGGCGGGCTCGGGTCCCGTGTACTGCTCGTAGCCCGGGTAGCCGGGATAGAAGTACTCGTCGGCGAGCTTGCCCAGGGAGTGGCCGGTCTCGTGGATGGCGACCTGGCCGGACTTGGCGTTGCCGGCCGAGGCGGTGGAGATGCCGTCGTAGCCGAGGGTCGCGCTGGGCTCGTTGTAGCCTGCGCCGCCGTACTTGGCGCTGTTGGCGAGGACGATCACCAGGTCGGCCTCGGGGGCCTTCGCCACATACCCGTCGACCTTGTCCTGGTCGACGCAGAGCAGCCGCTCGATGTCCTCGCACCAGAAGTAGGAACCGACGGCCGTGTCGCGGACCGTGCCCGGGTCGGGATCGCCCGAGACGCCGGACTGGTTCGACACGGCGTCGACGGTCCACACGTTGAAGAGCTTCTGGTAGGTGCTGTACGGCTCGACCGCCGCCAGCTCGGCCCACTTCTCCTTGGCGTCGGTGTGGAACGCGTCCAGCTCGGCGGCGGTGTAGCCGTCCCCGATGACGACGATGTCGAGCCGGTCGGCCGTGGGGCCGTTGTCCAGCAGCTTGGTGACCGCGCCGTCGGCGGCCGCCTCGGACGCCGAGAGCCGCGACTGGGGCCGGTCCAGGCCCTGGGGCGGTACGTGCCGATGGCCGGATCCGGCGACCGTGCCGTGTTCCGGCCCGGGTATCTCGACCTCGGCACCGGCCCTGGTGGGCGCCGCCGGGTCGCCGGCCGCGGTGGCGGGTACGGCGGTCAGAACGGCCGCGACGGCGGCGGTCACACCGGCCGCCGCCATGGCTCTGCGCAGAGCTGCGCGCATGGAATCCCCTCCCCGACAAGGAAGTTAAGTGAATGAGTAAACGGAGTGAACCAGCTGCTTAAACTAGGCGGCGGCACAGGACGTGCGCAATGCCTACTGCCCCTGAATACTGGGGAGTTCGAGCTACCAGGGGGTTCTCATGGACGAACCGGTCGAGATCGGCCGCCGGGTGCAGCGGCTGCGCGGGCAACGCGGCCTGACCCAGCGGCAGTTGGCAGAACCCTCGTACACCGCCGCCTATGTGTCGACCCTGGAGTCCGGCAAGGTCCGCCCCTCCGAGACCGCGCTGCGCTTCCTCGCCGAGCGGCTCGGGACCTCGTACGAGGAACTGGCCACCGGACGCCCCGCCCATCTGGCCACCGAGCTACGGCTGGCACTCACCGACGCCCAGCGGGAACTGGCCACCGGCGCCGCCGACGAGGCCGCCGTGCACTACCGCCGTCTGCTCACCGACGCGGAGCACCTGGGGATGGCCCCCGAGCAGGCCGAGGCGCTGCTGGGGCTGGGCGACTGCGCGCTGGAGACCGGTGAACTCGCCGACGCCCGACGGCATTTCGAGGCGGCCGAGCGGCTCCTCGCGGGCGAACCGCTGCCCCGCCGCGCCCGCGCGGTCCGGGGCCGCGCGGTCGCCCACCTCCTCGCCGGGGAGCTGCGCTACGCCTGCTACCTCCTCGAGTCCACCATCGACGAGCTCGGCGCGAGCGGTCTGGCGGACCCCGAGGCGCTGGTCCTGCTGTACGCCGCGGTCATCGGCCCCTACATCGACATGGGCGCGCACGCCCGCGCCGCCCACGCCGCCGAGCTCGCCCTCGCCCTGGCGCCGCGGGTGGACGACCCGGCGCTGGTGGCGGCCATGCACCGGCAGGTGGCCCGTACCTTCCTCGCCGAAGGGCGCACCGCCGACGCCGACGCCTCCCTGGCTAAGGCCCAGGCGATCTACCGGCAGCTCAGATTGCGCACCGACCTCGCCCACTGCCACTGGATGCGCGGTTACGTACACGCGCAGAACGGCGACCTCGCGCTCGCCGAGGAGGAACTGCGTACCGCCCGGGAGATGCTGACCGCCAAGCGCGCGCTGCTCTACACCGCCCAGGTGGAGGTGGAGCTGGCCGATGTCCTGCGGCGGCTCGGGCGGCACGACGAGGCGGCCGGTCTGCTCTCGGCCCTCCTGGAGCTCGGCGACCGGCACGGCGCGGTGCACGCGGCCGGAGCGCACCGGCTCCTCGGGATGATCGCCGAGGAGCGGGAGGAGCCGGAGACGGCCGAGGAGCACTACGTCCTGGCCCTGGCTCTGCTGGAGCGCAGCGGCGCCAGCGGTGACCTGGCCGACCTGTGCCGCCTCCTCGGCGACCTGCTGCGCCGTTCCGGCCGCACCGAGGCCGCTCTGGACGTCTACCGCACGGGCCTGGGCCACCGGGCCGCTCCGGGCACGACGACCCTGGGCCCGGCCCCGGCGGCGCCCTTCCCGCAGCGGTAGCCGGGGCGGCCACGGGCGGACTCGGGCGTGTCCGAAGGATCAGTTCAGTGTTACAAAGGACACGTGGTCGATCGTCGCAACCCGTGCCGGGCACGTTGGTGCGGTCACTGAGCGGGAAGCGCCCGCGGAGCGTCGCCGGGCAGGTGTTCATCCTCCAGGTGGCGGTCGTGGTGCTGCTCGCCGCCGGTGCCGTGCTCGCCCTGGTGCTCCAGTCGCGGCACGACGTGGACCGTGAGGCCCGCACCCGCTCGGTGGCGGTGGCGGAGACCTTCGCCCACTCGCTCGGGCTCCAGGCGGCGCTGAGGACTCCCGACCCGTCGAAGATCCTCCAGCCGCTCACGGAGGAGACGCGAAAACAGGCGGGCGTCGACTTCATCGTGGTGATGGACACCCAGGGCATCCGCTACACGCACCCCCAGCCGGACCGCATCGGCAAACGGTTCGTGGGCACGATCGAGCCCTCCCTGGCGGGCCGGGTGCACACGGAGAGCGTGAAGGGGCCCCTCGGCCAGGAGATCCAGGCCATCGTGCCGGTCACCTCGGCCGACGGCCGGGTCGTCGCCCTGGTCTCGGCCGGCCTCACGGTCAAGAACGTCACCGGCGTGGTCAACCGGCAGCTCCCGGTCATCCTCGGGGTCAGCGCCGCCGCACTGGCCCTGGCCACCGTCGGCACCGCCCTGATCACCAGACGGCTGCGGCGGCAGACCCACGGGCTCGGGCCGCTCGAGATGACCCGGATGTACGAACACCACGACGCGGTTCTGCACGCCGTCCGCGAGGGCGTGCTGATCACCGACGGGGAGGGCCGGCTGCTGCTCGCGAACGACGAGGCGAAACGGCTGCTGGACCTGCCCGCCGACGCCGACGGACAGTACGTCCGGAAGCTGACCGGCCTCGACCCGCGCATGGCCGACCTCCTGCTGTCCGGCAGGATCGCCACGGACGAGGTCCTCGCGGCCGGGGACCGGCTCCTGGTCGTGAACCAGCGGCCGGCGAAGCCACGCGGCCAGCCCGAGGGCGCCGCGGTCACCATCCGCGACTCCACGGAGATGCGTGTCCTGACGACCCGCGCCGAGGCGGCCCGCCGACGGCTGAAGCTGCTGTACGACGCGGGTGTGGGCATCGGCACCACGCTCGACGTGGTCCGGACGGCCGAGGAGCTGGCTGACGTCGCCGTCCCCCGTTTCTCGGACTTCGTGACCGTCGACCTGGCGGACGAGGTGCTGCACGGCGACGAGCCCACAGGCAACAGTGCCGACATGCGGCGTACCGCGGTCAGCGGCATCAGCGACGACCAGCCGCTCTATCCGCGCGGCAAACTGATCGACTTCCTGCCCTCCACTCCGCAGGCCCGGGGGCTCGGCACCGGGCGGGCGGAACTCGTACCCGACCTGTCGGACGCGCCCGGGTGGTACGCCCAGGATCCGCCCCGGGCGCAGAGCATCATCGACTACGGCATCCACTCCCTCATCACCGCGCCCCTCAAGGCGCGCGGCGTCATCCTCGGGTTGGTCAACTTCTGGCGCTGCCGGAAACCGGAGCCCTTCGACGACGACGACCTCTCCCTGGCCGAGGAGCTGGTCGCGCGGGCGGCCGTCAGCATCGACAACGCCCGGCGCTACACGCGCGAGCACGCCCTGGCGGTCACCCTCCAGCGCAGTCTGCTGCCGCGCGGGCTGCCCGAGCAGAGCGCCGTGGAGGTGGCGCACTACTACCTTCCCGCGCAGTCCGGCGTGGGCGGCGACTGGTTCGACGTGATCCCACTGTCGGGCAGCCGCGTCGCGCTCGTCGTCGGCGACGTCGTCGGCCACGGGCTGCACGCCGCGGCGACCATGGGCCGGCTGCGCACCGCCGTCCACAACTTCTCCTCCCTCGACCTTCCTCCCGACGAGCTGCTCGCCCGTCTCGACGACCTGGTCCGGCGCATCGACAACAACGGCGAACCGGACGACCACGAGGGCGGCATGCTGGGCGCCACCTGCCTCTACGCGGTCTACGACCCGGTGTCGCAGAACTGCGCCATCGCGCGTGCGGGCCACCCGCCGCCGATGGTGGTCCGGCCCGACGGCACGGTGGACGTCCCCGACGTGCCGGCCGGTCCGCCGCTGGGCCTGGGCGGCATGCCGTTCGAGACGGTGGAGCTGACCCTGCCCGAGGGCAGCCAGCTGGTCTTCTACACCGACGGACTGATCGAGGGCCGCACCCGCGACATCGACGAGGGCCTGGAGCTGCTCCGCACGGCCTTGAGCCATCCCGACCGGGATCCGCAGGAGAGCTGCCGGGCGATTCTCGAGGTACTGCTGCCGGCCCGTCCGCGCGACGACGTGGCCCTGCTCATCGCACGGACCCGCGCTCTCGGCCCGGAGAACGTCGCCGAGTGGGCGGTGCCGTTCGAGCCGAGCGCCGTGAGCGCCATGCGGGCCGTCATCGGCGAGAAGCTCACCGAGTGGGGACTGTCGGAGCTCGAATTCGGCACGGAGCTGGTCCTCAGTGAGCTGATCACCAACGCCATACGGCACGGCTCGGCACCGGTCCGGGTACGCCTCCTGCGCGACCGCACCCTGACGTGCGAGGTGTCCGACGCGAGCAGCACCGCACCGCACCTGCGCTACGCCGCCACGACGGACGAGGGTGGGCGCGGGCTCTTCCTGGTGGCCCAGATCTGCCAGCGGTGGGGCACGCGGTACACCCCGGAGGGCAAGGTCATCTGGGCCGAGCAGTCACTGCCCGGCGGGTCGGGCGGCGGGGAGGCGGCCCTGCCGAACTTCCTCGACGTGGACCTCGACAGCGACGTCGACACGTTCTGACGGGCCGCCGTCGGACGGTACGCCTCCCACCCCCATGTAAAGAAAGCTTGACACGAGGTCGGAACTGCTTGACACTTCGGAGTGTCAAGTTTTCTTTACATGGGGAGTCGGCGTGGCAGTCGAAGAGAAACGTGCCTGGATCCTGGTCCTGGTCAGCGTCGCGTCGTACGCGGTCTATCTGGCCGTCGTCCTGGGGCGGCCCGGGGATGTGCCCCTCGCCGAGGCCCCCTACGTGTCCGCGCTGCTGTGGTCGGTGATCTCCGCGATCATCGCCTCGATCGTGCTCCACATCGTGGTGTCCTCCTTCTCGCCCCGGGACGCCACCGTCAAGGACCAGCGCGACCGGGAGATCCACCGCTTCGGCGAGCACATCGGGCAGTCGCTCGTGGTGGTCGGCGGCGTGGCCGGGCTCGCGCTCGCGATGGCCGACACCGACCAGTTCTGGATCGCCAACGTGATCTACCTGGCTTTCGTCCTGTCGGCGGTCCTCGGGGCCGTCGCGAAGATCGTCGCCTACCGGCTGGGCTTCCACCCGTGGTGAGGCCGACCAGGGTCACCAACGCGATCCGGGCCCTCCGCTTCGCCCACGGCGAGATGACCCAGGCAGAGCTCGCCCGCCGTATCGGCGTGACCCGGCAGACCGTCATCGCCATCGAACGGGGCCGCTACTCCCCCTCGTTGGAGATGGCCTTCCAGATCGCCCGGGTGTTCTCCGTCCCGCTCGACGATGTGTTCCAGTACCCCGATTCCGAGGGAGACGCCTCATGAAGGCCATCGTCCACGACAGGTACGGACCGCCCTCGGTGCTGCGTCTCGAAGAGACCGCGAAGCCGGTGCCCGGCAAGGGCGAAGTGCTCGTGCGGGTCCACGCGGCGGGCGTCGACCCGGGGGTCTGGCACCTCACGGCCGGCCTGCCCTACCTGATCCGCGGCATGGGCTTCGGCCTGCGGGCGCCGAAGACCCGCGTCCGGGGCCTGGACGTCGCCGGACGCGTCGAGGCGGTCGGCCCCGGCGTCACCCGTTTCCGGCCGGGCGACGAGGTGTTCGGCGGCTGCGACGGCTCGTTCGCGGAGTACGCGTGCGCCAAGGAGGACCGGCTCGCACCCAAGCCGGCCGGCCTCGACTTCGAACAGGCCGCCGCCGTACCGGTGTCGGGGTGCACCGCCCTGCAGGCGGTGCGCGACGCGGGACGGCTGCGGGCGGGGCAGACCGTCCTCGTCCTCGGCGCCTCGGGAGGCGTCGGCACGTTCGCCGTGCAGCTGGCCAAGGCCCTCGGCGCCCATGTCACGGGCGTCTGCAGTACCGCCAAGGTGGACCTGGTCCGCTCCATCGGCGCCGACGAGGTACTCGACTACACCCGCGAGGACCCGACCGACGGCACCCGCCGGTTCGACCTCGTCCTCGACGCCGGCGGCAACCGGCCCCTCTCCCGGCTGCGCCGCGCCCTCACCCCGCGCGGAACCCTCGTCATCGTCGGCGGCGAGGGCGGCGGCGACTGGGTCGGCGGCTTCGACCGGGCGCTGCGCGGACTCCTCCTGTCGCCGTTCGTCGGCCAGCGGCTCCGCGGGCTCGCCGCGGTGGAACGCCACAAGGACCTCCTTTTCCTCAGTGAACTCATCGAGGCCGGCTCGGTGACCCCTGTCGTCGACAGGACGTACCCGCTCGCCGACGCTCCCGACGCGATCCGCCACCTCAGGAACGGCGAAGCGCGCGGCAAGTTCGTGGTCCGCGTGCTCCCCGACCGGTGAAGCGAGGGCGGGGGAACGGGGAGCTCGTGTTGGGTAGGATCCGGTGGCTGATCCGACGGGACTACGGGGGCACGTGGCGTGAGCGGACACGGAGGAGGCGGGTTTCCGGTTCCGCCGGGACCCGGCCCCCATCGCGGACCGTATCCGCCGGTGCCACCCAACGCCCTCGGCCCCTACGGCCCGTCGCGGCCACCCGTTCCGCCGCAGCATCCCCACCCCCCACGCCCGTATCCTCAAGGGCCTTACCCCCAGGGCCCGTACGGCGGCCCGTGGCCACCCGGACCACCGCAGCCTCTCCCACCGACCCGGCGCCAGAGGACCGTCCGCTTCGTCTTCAATCCGCTGTACGCGGCCCAGCGGGTCTTCCGGCCCTCGCGCCCCGGTGTCATCGAGGACCCCACCGTCCGCAAGCTCCAGTTGTGGCGGACGGCGCTGGGCGCGGCGGCGTGGCTCGCGCTGACGCTCACGTACACCGCCGTCAGCAACGCGCAGCAGGCCGAGGCCGTCGCCTCGGACCGCTTCGACCAGAGCTGGTCCAGCGTCCTCGTCCTGGTGTGTACGTTTCCCGTCGTGATCGGTTCGTTCGTCGCGGCCACCCGGGGGCCCACGCGGCGCGTCTATCTGCGCCGGTCGCTGCGGCCCGCGGGTGCGGTGTTCGCCCTGATGGGCTCCATGTTCACCTTCCCCCTCGCGATGGCGCCCGAGCTGCAGCCGGTGCGGGACCTGGTCGGACTGCCCGGGAAGATCGTCCTCGGGCTGATGTGCCTGTGGTCACTCGGATTCGCCGTGTACGGCATCGGTCTCTCGCTCGTCCACGTCTTCCGTACCGCGGACATCCACGAGCTCGTGCCCCCGGCCCTCGCCACCGTTCTGGTGTGGGAGATGGCGCTCCTGGACCTGGTGACCGGCGCCTATCCGAACGTCCCGCCGCTCGCCCGCCTCGTCTTCATCCTCGGGGCGCCGGTGACGGTGTCGGCCCTCTCCTGCTGGGAGCTGTACCGGCTGCGCCGCCACCACGGGCTGACTCTGCGCGCGGCCCTGCGACCGCCGGCCTGAGCGGAGCCGCCGACGCCGCGCGCCGCGCCCGGCGGGATCACGCCCCGCCGGGGCCGTGGCGGAGCAGTACCGCGCGAACGGTCTTGCCCCGGGGGCCGGGGACCACGGTGACCGTCTCGGCCACATTGCGCACCATCGGCCAGCCGAATCCGCCGGTGCCGCCCGTGAGGTCCGGGGTCCGCTCCCGGGGCGGACGAGGGTCCGCGTCGGTGACGGCAACGGTGACGGCGTCGCGCCGCGCCTCCAGGCGCAGCCCGCACGTGGCGCCCCGAGCGTGCCGCACGGCGTTGGTGACCAGTTCGGACACCACGAGTTCGACGCTCGCACCGACCTGGGCGTCCACGGCGGGCGTGAGCGCGCGCAGGAAGGCGCGGGCGACATCCCGCGCGTGGGCGATCGCTTCCGGTCGCCTTTCGAGGACCGCGTGGCCCGGCGGCCCGGTGGCCAATCGCGTATGGGCGTCCACAAAGTCCCTCCTCGTAGCTGTGGTCGGACAGAAACGCTTGCCCCGAAAACGGACTTTTCAACATCTCCGGGAACCTGGGGAAAGCGGGTGTAGCCGCACGGATGGGGGGAATCTTCGACACCCCGATGCCCGGCGCGCGAGCCCCGGCACCGAATCCGGCACAGGCCCGAGAAGGCCCGAGAGAGAAGGCGATGCTCCCCGATGTCCGATGACGCGTACCTGTTCCTGATTCCTGAGCGTCACCCCCGGCTCGGCGCCGCGCTGGGCGCCGTCGGCGGTCTGGAGTGCGCCGAGACCCCGGCCGTACGGGCCTGGCTGGACGCGCACCAGGTGTCCGCCTCTTCGGAGCGGGTCAGGATCCTGCCGTCGGAGGCGAAGCTCTTCATCCCCGCCGATGCCGAGCGCCTGCCCGTCCCGCTGACGCAGGAGGAGACGGTACGGGTGCGGCAGCAGGGCGCGCCGCAGTCCGTCACCGACATGGAGGCCGAGCTCCTGGAGTTCCGGGACACGACCCAGGACTGGGAGGCGCTGGTGCACCGGGCCCTGGCCGCCGGCGTCCCCGCGCCGCGCATCGCTCAGCTCACGGGCCTCCCCGCCGAGGACATCGCCCGTCTGACCGTGTGAGCGGGCCGCGGGGGAGTGACCGGCGTCCGCCGGGTCATCCGGCGGGGGCCCGGGACCGCCGGGTGAAGCGGTGCCACCAGCGGGCACGCCGGGGATGAACGGCCCGCGCCAGCCTGCGACCCATCAGGAGGTACCCCAGCAGGGCGCCCGCGGTGTTGAGCAGGACGTCGTCGATGTCGAAGGCGCGCCCGGTGATGAGGGCGCCCTGGATCAGTTCGACGAGTGTCATGACCAGCGCCGTGACCACCGTGATGCGGATGCGTCCCCTGGTCCGCGGCGCCAGTACCGGCAGGAGCAGCCCGAAGGGGATGCCCAAGGCGATGTTGCCGCCGAGCTGCTTGACGGTGTCGCGGAACGCGGGCTGCGCGAGGTACTGCCGGATCGAGTCGCCCGGTCGCAGGTTGGTGTGCGTCAGCGCCTCGGAGGCGGCCGAGGGCTCCAGCGTCAGACGGGCCAGCACCACCGCGAATCCGACCGTCGCCCCGAAGGCGACCAGCATGGCCGCGGCGCGCGCCACGGGAGAGAGTCCGGTTCTCTCGGCGCTCGGCTGCCGCCCTGATCCCTTCCCGGTCCAGCGGTGCGGAACGGTCCGTGCCATCTCGTGCCCCCTTGTCGGGATCTGGTCAGGGTCGGTCGGAGCGGTCGGGTCGGTCCGGTCCGTGGTCAGGATCGGCCCGCTCCGGGAACCCGGAGTGCGTCGCGTGCATCCGCGACGGCTGGAGGACGAGGTCCGCCACATCGAGCAGCGACACGCCGTCCCGCGCGCTGACCTCCTGCAGCCACACCAGGGCCTCCGCGACGGGGCACCCTTCTCTGGCCGCGACATAGTCGGCGGCCCGGTGAATGCGTTCCCAGCGCGCCGCCCGGGTGTCGGTGGTCCACACCGGCCGCCGGCAGTCGGATCCGGCGTGCACGGGCCGCCAGCGCAGCAGCGCCTCCAGGGCGAACCCGGCGGCGGACTGCGCGTCGGCGATGTGGCTGCCCGTCACCCGGGTGGCTTCGGTGTAGTACAGGCAGATCACGCCGATCGGTGTGTGCTGGGCGTGCAGCGGGAGCGCCAGTACGCGCTGGACATCGGGGAGATCCTCGGCGAGCCGGGGACCGGTGCGGCTGTGGTAGTCGCGCAGGTCCGGCACGAGAACGGGCCGCATCTCGAGTGCGGCACTGATCGAGGGGCCGTCGGCCAGGGCGAACTGGGCCGCCTCGCCCTGCAGGGCCGACTCGTCGGTGGCGTGAAGAAGTTGCCAGTTCTCCAGACGCGGCAGCAGCGAAAGGGCCGCGCGGCGAGCGCCGAGCGCCTGCGTGAACGCGGTACAGAGTCGCTGCGGCAGGGCGCGCCGCCCCACGGCGGCGGCGACGGAGACGTCATGCACGATCGATGGTGGTTCCTCCATGGCTCCATCCCTCAACGGTTGAGGGTTCGTCTACCACTCCTCGGCGACGTCATGTCTGCTCTGTGCGAACGGCCTTCATCGGTGGGCCGCCGGAGGCACATCACGGGCACCCGGCCGGGTAGGCGTAGCGGTATGACCATTCATCGGAGGGCACGGAGCGAGGAACCACGGGTGGGCACGCGCGCCTACGCCGACGTCGAGCGGGCCAGGCGGCGGCTGGAGGCCCACGCGACCGAGGGCGCCCGGGCGCCGCAGTTCTCCAGCGGGGCGTCGGCGGCCTACCAGTGGTCGCTGGGGCGCGTGGAGCGCGGGCCGGTCACGGGGGCGGGCGTCGCGGAGGGCGTGCCGGACTTGAAAATACTGACGGCCGAGGTGGACGCGGCCGTGGTGCAGATGGAGGATCCCACCGGGCGCCCGGGGCTGCGGGACTACAGCCGCGGCGTCCACGACGCCCTGGCCTGGGTCTGCGGCCACCGCGACGAGGCCCCCTGACGGGCGGGCCGCGCCGGCACGCCCCGTGACAGGTCCCTGACGGGCCCAGGAGCACGGCGCCGGTTGCCATCGGCAACCGGCTCGTACGCGAACCCTCCCCGCGTCCGCGGCGTACGGCGGTTACGGCCGCCCGTGCCAGTCGAGGCAGACGACCATGGCGTCGTCCTCCGCGTCGATCGGCCCGCGATGTCCCGCGAGTTCCTTGAGCACCGCCCCGGGCACCTGGGAGGGCGGGAGCAGCCGGGTCGCGGCGATGGCCCGGGCCAGCGCCTTCTCGCTGTAGCGCTCGCCCGCCGGTGAGGTCACGTCGTAGACGCCGTCGCTGAGGAAGAACAGCCGGTCCCCGGGCAGGACACGGAGGGCCTCGGCCGTGTAGATGCTGTCCTCGAACATGCCCAGGGGCAGCTGCGCCTCGAGCTCGATCGGCTCGGCCTTCCCCTGCCTCAGGCGCCACATCTTCGGCGATCCGGCGTCCACGATCTCGACCTCGCCGGTGGCCAGGTCGAAGCGCAACAGCAGTACGGAGAGGTGGACTCTCCCCTGGTAGTGCCCGTAGACGGCCTGGTCCGCGAGGAACGCCTGATCGACCAGCGACAGCCCGGCACGCCGGGCGTTGCGCAGCGCGTTGACCGCGAGATTGGTGAGGAGGGCGGCCTCGATGCCCTCCCCCATGCCGTTGGTGACGGTCAGGGTGAGGTGGTTCTCGGAGGTGGACCAGTCGAAGTTGTCTCCGAAGATGGCGTAGGCGGGTTCCAGCTGGGCGCCGATCTCGTACTCGGGGCGGGCGCAGGAGCGGCCGGGCAGGAGCTGCCACTGCATCTCCGCGGCGAGGGTGAGCCGGCTCGCCCGGCTGGCCTGGAGGTAGAGGTCCGTGTCCCGCTCGGCGACGACGATCTCGTGGCCGAGGACCTCGGCGATCTCCTGAAGCTCGTATTCCACTTCCGCCGTGTACGCGTCGGCGGGGAGGCAGACGGTGAGGACGCCCATGCGGTCGCCCCGCACGCTCACGGGAAAGTGGGCGGTCACCTGGCTGGTCCGGTCCTGCTTCTCCACGTAGGGTTGCTGGGCCCCGAAGGCCCGCCCCGGCCCGCTGTTGTGGACAGGAACCGGGTCCGCGGTGTAGGGGAGCGCGTGGACCGGTTGCAGTATGGTCATCGCGTAGTCGGCCATGAGCAGGTCAACGGAGGCGGCTGTGTAGTGGGCGATGAGCGCGTCCCGCACTGCGTTCACGAGAGCGTGGGGCGCGGAACCGCGCAAAGCCCGTTCCACAGCCTTGAATCTGTCCACCGTTCGATTACCACCTATTCATGAAGATAGAGCAAAAGGAGCGGTTGGCCTCTTATGTCTCAGCGACTGACAGGGCCGTTGCGAAGTGTCACAGTTGGGGGCATGCATCCCGAGACTTCTTCTGGCGACGGTCGGCAGGCTGCCGTGCGCGCCACTGGGGAGATCATCGAGCTGCTGGAAGTGCTCTGGAACAAGGGCCGGGACATGGCGTCGGCGGGCCCGGTCTCGTCCTCGCAACTGCGCGTGCTGTACATCCTGGATCGCGAGCAGCCGATCAATCTGCGCACGTTGGGTGACATTCTCGGATCGGCGCCGTCTTCGGTGAGTCGCATGTGCGACCGTCTCGATGCATTGGGCTTCATCGAACGGTCCGCCAGCTCCGCCAGCCGCCGCGAACTCGAGCTGCGTTTGTCGAACCGTGGAGAAAGTTACCTAAAGGACCTGCGCTCGCGTCGGGAAATCGCCCTGCTCGAAGTCGTCTCCGCCATGACGGGGGCCGAGCGCGCTTCCCTCGTGGACGGGCTGAACGGCTTCTGTTCCGCCGTGGAGGACTCCACTCCGAAGAGGGACACGGTGCACCCGGGTGCGGCGGAGTCCGCCTGACCGCTCCACGCGGTCGGCACGTCGACCGCTTCACCCGTCACCAGCCTTCGTCTCTCCTCTGAACGTGCGGAGGGCGCACGCGATCCGCACGGGGAAAGAGTGTTTCCTCAGGCATACAGTTGTCAAACTGCAACTGTTGAGGGCATATGGGCCCCCCGCCACCCCTCCCCCGCAGGGTGGCTCCGTCGACCCCCTCCCCAGGTGGGCGACTTCCGATGATCCCCAGGCCTCCGCTAACTTTTTCCCTGCGACAACTATTGCGAAGGTGGGATCGCATGAGCGTCCAGGACACCGAGGCGCGGCTCCATGTCAGCGCCGCGCTGCGCGAGCAGAGTGAGAAAGTGGCCGACCGCTGGGTCCAGTTGCAACTCGAGCAGGCGGTGCTGGGGACCGGCATCACCGAGATCGAGCTGCGCGAGGAGGCCGACGCCGTGGTCGAAGCGCTGCGCTCCGGCCTGGAGTCGGACCAGCGCACCGAGCGCGTCGTCGCCGCTCATCCGGCCCTGCGGCAGGCGGTCACCGAACTCTCCCTGCGCCGCGCGCGGGGCGGCGCCTCGCCGACCGCGACGGCGATGGCGATCCTGGCGCTGAAGGAGGCGCTGCTGGAGACCGTCCAGCAGGTCACGCGCGACGCCGACACGCTGTACTCCGCCGTCCTGGTCGTCAACCGGCTGGTGGACGCCGCGGGTGCGCTGTCCTTCACCACGTACGTGGAGGGGCGCGAGGAGATCATCCGGCGGCAGAGCCGGCAGCTGCTCGACGTGTCGACTCCCGTCGTACGCCTGTGGGACAAGGTGTTGGCCGTCCCGTTGATCGGTGCGCTGGACACCAGCCGTACGCAGGTGGTCATGGAGAACCTCCTGGAGGCCATCCAGCGGGAAGAGGCCCAGGTGGCGATCATCGACATCAGCGGCGTCCCGACGGTGGACACGGCGGTGGCCCACCATCTGATGCAGACGGTCAACGCCGTGCGGCTGATGGGCGCGGACTGTCTGATCAGCGGCATCCGCCCGCCGATCGCCCAGATCATCGCCCAGTTGGGCATCGACCTCTCGCCCATCCTCACGCGCGCGACCCTCGCCGACGCGCTCGCCGCCGCCATCTCCCTGACCGGCCGGTCCGCGCACCTGGCCGGTTCCACGGCCGCCCGGTGACCGGCTCCTCCTACGGAGGCGTACCGATCCTGCGTCTGGGCGACGTCCTCGTCACCGGTCTGCTCGACGAACTCGACGACAAAGCGGCCGTGGCGTTCACCGAGGAACTGACTCAGCGGGTCGTCTCCGACCGGGCGCGGGGCGTCCTGATCGACATCTCGCAGCTGGAACTCATCGACTCGTTCGTCGCCCGGACTCTCATAGAACTCACCACCACCGCAAGGCTGTTGGGCGCCAGGGTCGTGGTGGCCGGTACGCGGCCGGCCGTCGCCATCACCCTGGTCGAGGCGGGGCTGCGACTCCCCGGCGTGGAGACCGCGCTCAACGCCGAGCGGGCCATGGCCGCTCTGGGCTGGTCCCGTACTCCCCCCCCCCTTCGAAGGGAGCCCCGGGTGCTTCCCTCCAGTGACCTCGGCCGGGCTCCGGCTCCCGGCGCGGAAGCCGAGGAACAGGACCGCACCGGACCCGTCACGCACCAACTCCGCGCCGAGGAGGACCTGCTCACCGCGCGGCACGCCGTCCGCGCCGTCACACAGCGCGCCGGATTCGGTCTGGTGGACCAGACCCGCATCGTCACGGCCGCGAGTGAACTGGCCCGCAACGCCTATGTGCACGGCGGCGGCGGGACGCTCGCGATCGAGCTCGTCCAGCGGGCCGGACGGTGTGGCCTGCGGCTGTGCGTGACGGACCAGGGCCCCGGCATCGCGGACCTGGACAAGGCCTTCAGGGACGGCTACACCTCCGGCGCGGGCCTGGGGTACGGCCTGGGCGGCGCCCGGCGCCTCATGGACGAGTTCCATGTCCGCACGGCTCCTGGACAAGGCACCACCGTCACCGCCCTGCGCTGGAACACCCGGCCGTGAACACGTCCTCCACGCCGACGTCACTCGTCCCCATCGATCACCACAGCGCCGTGTCGATGGCGGCGCAGCGCGCCCAGGACCTCGCGCGCGCCTGCGCGATGCCCGGGGCGCTGCCCGAGCAGGCGGCGGTCCTCGCCAGCGAACTCGCCAGCAACATCGACAAACACGCCCGCGCCGGCGCGGTGTATCTGCAGCCGGCCGCCCGGGGGTCCGGCCTGGACATCATCGGCGTGGACCGGGGACCCGGCATCGCCGACATCGCCCTGAGCTTCACCGACGGATACACCACCACCAACACCCTCGGGGCCGGCCTCGGAGCGGTACGGCGCATCGCGACCGACTTCACCTTCCGCTCCGAACCCGGGTTCGGAACCGTCGCGCACGCCTGGCTCGCCGGTCCGGGCGGGGCGCGACGGCCCGCCGACGTAGGGGCGTTGTGCCTTCCGGCGGCCGGTGAGCAGGAATGCGGAGACGGATACGCCGTCGTCCGCCGGGGGGACGCCTGGACCGGGCTCGTCCTGGACGGGGTGGGCCACGGCCCCGAGGCCGCGAGCGCCAGCCGGCTCGCGGTGCGCACGTTCGTCCCCCGCGCGGATCAGCCGCTGCCGGAAATCCTCACGGCGCTGCACAAGGCGCTGCGTCACACCCGGGGCGCGGCGGCGGCGGCCGTACGTGTCCACGCGGACCGGGCCGAGTACTGCGGCATCGGCAATGTGCGCGCTGTGACGCTCACCCCTGAGGGTGTCGACCAGCAGCTCACCGGGCAGCCGGGAATAGTGGGATACACCATGCCGGACCCTCGCGTGCGCACGCTGGGGCTCCACTCCTGCCCCTCCGTCATCGTGGTGCACACCGACGGCATCGACCACCGCTGGACGCACGCGGCGCCCTCCCCGCCCTCCGGGCTGCCCCCGTCGCTCCTGGCCGCCTCGCTGCTCCACACCCACCGCCGCCGTCGCGACGACGCCACCGTCCTCGCGTTCGGCCCCCTCCAAGGGGTCACATGTCCCGAGACACTTTCCGTACGCTGAGCGCCCTGCGACGCACGGCACGGAGCATCGCCCTCACGCACCGGCTCCCCGCCGAGCAGAGAGCCCGGCTCGTACTGACGCTCAGTGAGGTGTCCGCCGTCCCGCTGGGCCACGGACGCCACGTCACCCTCACCACCGCTCATGAGTCGACCGGTGACGGCCCGGGCCGGCTCACTATCGCGCTGGGTTTCCCGCGGCAGGGCGTGGGTGCCACCCCGGATCCCGACCGACTCCCTCTGCCGGGATGCGCGACGGCCGACGGCACAATCGTCTGGCATCTGCCGCTTCCCCCGGACCTCGAGCACCCCGACCGGTCCGGGCGCATCGTGCTGCCGTCGCCGAGCCCTCCGCCGGCGGGACGCCCCGCCCAGGCGCTCGTCACGGCGTCACCGGACAACGGCCACGCCGATCTGGCACTGATGGAGGAGGAGCTCCGCGCCGCCCTCGCACGGGCCGACGCCCTCTCGGAGGCGTACCGCCGTCTGGAGAACGAGCTCGCCGAGACCAACAGCGGGTTCCTCGCCCTCTATGTCCAGCTGGAAGAGCGGGACGAGCACCTGCGCAAGGCGCACGGCCGCACACTGCGAGCCCTCGAGGACGCGCTGCGCCCCCGCCCCCTGAAGGTGGACGGGGCCGAAATCGCCGTCCACTACGCGCCCGCCGGCGACGACGACCCCACCGGCGGGGACCTGTACGACTGGTTCGCCCTGCCGGACGGCACCATCCACGTCACCGTCGTCGATGCCCTGGGCCACGGTGTCACCAGTACGCGCACCGCCCTGACGGTGACCCACGCCGTACGGACGCTTGCGCTGGAGGGCCACCCGCTGGAGACGATCGTGGCGCGCACGGACGAGATCCTGACGCCGTTCGACGAGAACGTCATGGCAACCCTGCTCCTGGCGCGCCTCGACCCCGCCACGGGCGAGCTGAAACTGGCCAATGGCAGCCACCCGCCCGCGCTCCTGGTCCGCCCGGACGGGACGGGCGCGTACCTCGAGGTGCGGGGCCGCGGCATCGGCTATCCGCAGCCGGGCAGTGAACGTGTGCTCACCACCACCCTGGAGGCCGGAGATCTGGTCCTCCTCTATACGGACGGCCTCACGGAGAACCGTCGCGACCCCCGGCTGGGGGAGGAGCTTCTTCTGAAGTCGGTCCTGCGGCATCGCGGGGAGCCCACCGCCGATATTCCGGGTGCCATTGCCGAGGACATTCTCACGCGTGTTCTGCACCCCGATGACACGCTCGCCATCGCCATCCGTCTGGGCTCGCGCGACGCGACGGTTTCTTGATCACCCCGTCCATGATTCCCCTTCTCCTTGATTTCCGCCGTTTCCGCCGTTTCCGCCGTTGATTCCCGCCGTTGATTGCCGCCGTTGATTGCCGTTCTTGATTCCCCTTCTCGATTTACCCGGCCACAAGAAACACCGCTGGGGCGGCACCTCGAAAGGTGCCGCCCCGACGAATGCGATTCAGGCACGTCAGAGGAGAGGGCCGCCGTAATAGCCGCCGATCGTCCGGTGGTATTCCGGGTCCTCCAGATGCTTGTCCGGGTGGAACTCCGGGGCGTCCTTGATCTGCTCCTTGGTGCGATCCACGTGGATCGCCTTCTCGTCGACGTCGATGCGGGTCACCGTGCCGGCGGGCAGGAGCACGTGCTTGCCGAAGATCCAGGGGCCGGTGTCCACCACCAGATAGGAGGAGCCGACCTCGTCGGAGTGCTTGTCGACCTTGCCGATGCTGCCGTCCGTGGCCTCGACCTTGTAGCCCTCCAGCGACACGCCGTCGAGACGGCCGGACGCCTGGCGGTAACCCCAGATGTTGTCAGTCATGAGCACCTTCCTCGCGGAATGGAGATTCTGTCGGATTCGTTCTGCCGTCCGACCGCTTTTCGCCCTACCAGCGATACCAGCGGCCACTTCCGCCCCGGGGGCGGGCGACAAACCCGATCAGCCACAGGACGAGAAGCACGACCGCGATCCACCAAAGGGCCTTCAGCGCGAAGCCCGCACCGAAGAGGATCAGGATGAGCAGGAGTACCAGAAGCAGGGGAACCATGTTTATCAACCTCCGGAATCGATGGTGCCCCCGAACATGCGGACCACACCTGTCGAGTTGAATCGCAATTTCCCCGGACCGCTTCGCCCCATTCCGGCGGCATGTGACAGGGATCGCACTTTCCCGGCGGAGCCGTCCACCGCCCGGCCCGGGCGGGCCGGTGCGGGCATCAGGAGCGCGGTTGGGCCCGGCCAGGGGGCCTGAGGGCGGGGCGGTGGCCTGCGGGGAGCCGGCGCCGCCGGGGTCCGCCCTCGCCGGGGACCGCCACGGGAAGCCCCTGGATCCGGTCAGCCCGGCCGGAAAGCGGCCTGATGCTCGATTGCCCAGGTCATCACCCGTGCGTTAGCCTGCGACGTATTTTGTCGTACGGCAATGGTTAAGTCCCGAAAAGACTTGGCGGTGAACATGCCACCTCGGTGGCGCGCCCCTGCCGGGTCTTTCGTCGTGGCATCCGAGCGGAACGAGGTTGTTATGGCAGAGACGGTGGCCGAAGGCTCACGTCCTGTGCATCGTTCGCGTCCTTCCCGGGAGAGCGGCAAGGTGGGCGAACCGGAGCTGCGGCAACTACTGGCAGGGCTCACGGCCGTGCGCGACGGCGATTTCGGCACGAGGCTGCCGGACGAGGCGGACGGGCTGCTCGGCGAGATCGCCACCGTGTTCAACGGCATGGTCGACCAGCTGTCGCTGTTCACCTCCGAGGTGACGCGCGTGGCGCGCGAGGTGGGTACCGAGGGCACACTCGGCGGCCAGGCCGAGGTACCGGGCGTCTCCGGTACGTGGGCGGACCTCACCGACTCGGTCAACGCGATGGCGGGCAATCTGACCGCCCAGGTGCGTGACATCGCCCAGGTCGCCACCGCCGTGGCCAAGGGCGATCTCTCCCAGAAGATCGACGTGGACGCGCGCGGCGAGATCCTCCAGCTGAAGGAGACCGTCAACACGATGGTCGACCAGCTCTCCTCCTTCGCCGACGAAGTCACCCGCGTCGCGCGCGAGGTGGGCAGCGAGGGCCAGCTGGGCGGTCAGGCCGAGGTGACCGGTGTCGCGGGCGTCTGGCGGGACCTGACCGACTCGGTGAACTTCATGGCCGGCAACCTCACCGACCAGGTACGCAACATCGCCCAGGTCACGACCGCCGTCGCCAAGGGCGACCTCTCCCAGAAGATCGACGTCGACGCGCGCGGCGAGATCCTCCAGCTGAAGAACACCATCAACACGATGGTCGACCAGCTCTCCTCCTTCGCCGACGAAGTCACGCGCATGGCGCGGGAGGTGGGGACCGAGGGCCAGCTCGGGGGCCAGGCCGATGTGAAGGGCGTCTCCGGCACCTGGCGCGACCTGACCGACTCCGTCAACTCCATGGCCGGCAACCTCACCGCGCAGGTCCGCTCCATCGCCCAGGTCGCCACCGCCGTCGCCAAGGGCGACCTCTCCCAGAAGATCACCGTCACCGCGCGCGGCGAGATCCTGGAGCTGAAGGACACCATCAACACGATGGTCGACCAGCTCTCCTCCTTCGCCGACGAAGTCACCCGCGTCGCCCGCGAGGTGGGCACCGAGGGCAACCTCGGCGGCCAGGCCACCGTGCGCGGTGTGTCGGGCACCTGGAAGGACCTCACCGACAACGTCAACGTCATGGCGTCCAACCTCACCGGCCAGGTGCGCTCCATCGCGCAGGTCGCCACCGCCGTCGCCAAGGGCGACCTCTCCCAGAAGATCACCGTCGAGGCCAAGGGTGAGGTCGCCGCCCTCGCCGGCGTGATCAACACCATGGTGGACACGCTCTCCGCCTTCGCCGACGAGGTCACCCGCGTGGCCCGCGAGGTGGGCACCGAGGGCCGCCTCGGCGGCCAGGCCCGGGTGCCGAACGTCGCGGGCACCTGGAAGGACCTCACCGACAACGTCAACTCGATGGCGAACAACCTGACCGGCCAGGTGCGCAACATCGCTCTGGTCACGACCGCCGTCGCCAACGGCGACCTGTCGAAGAAGATCGACGTCGACGCGCGCGGCGAGATCCTGGAACTCAAGACGACCATCAACACGATGGTCGACCAGCTGTCCTCCTTCGCCGCCGAGGTCACCCGCGTCGCCCGCGAAGTGGGCAGCGAGGGCCGCCTCGGCGGCCAGGCCGAGGTCGAGGGCGTCTCGGGTACGTGGAAGCGGCTGACGGAGAACGTCAACGAACTGGCCGGGAACCTGACCCGCCAGGTGCGCGCCATCGCCGAGGTCACGAGCGCCGTCGCGGAGGGCGACCTGACCCGCTCCATCACCGTGGACGCCTCCGGCGAGGTCGCCGAGCTGAAGGACAACATCAACTCGATGGTGGGGTCCCTGCGCGAGACGACCCGGGCGAACCAAGAACAGGACTGGCTGAAGTCCAACCTGGCACGCATCTCCAGCCTGATGCAGGGCCACCGCGACCTCGCCGTGGTCGCCGAGCTGGTGATGGACGAGCTGACCCCGCTGGTGTCCGCCCAGTACGGCGCCTTCTACCTGGCGGAGGAGGCATCCGGGGGCACCGAGCTCACCCTCGTCGGCTCGTACGGACGCCCGGCCGACTTCGACGGGCACACCCGCTTCAAGCTGGGTGAGTCGCTGGTGGGGCAGGCGGCGCGGAGCAGACGTACGATCGCCGCCGACGGCGTGCCCGGCGACTACGTCACCATCTCCTCCGGTCTCGGCCGGACGGCCCCGGGCAGCCTCATCGTGCTCCCGATCGTCGTCGAGGACCAGGTGCTGGGCGTCATCGAGCTGGGGTCCTTCACCCCCTTCACTCCGGTGCACCGGCGCTTCCTCGAGCAGCTGATGGAGACCGTCGGCGTCAACGTCAACACGATCGTCGCCAACGCCCGTACCGATGAACTGCTGGGCGAGTCGCAGCGGTTGGCGAGCGAGCTGCGTGCCCGTTCGGAGGAACTCCAGGACCAGCAGGAGGAGTTGCAGCGCTCCAACGCGGAGCTGGAGGAGAAGGCGGCGCTGCTCGCCTCGCAGAACCGCGACATCGAGACCAAGAACCTCGAGATCGAGCAGGCGCGGCAGGAGCTGGAGACCAGGGCGCAGCAGCTGTCGCTGGCCTCCAAGTACAAGTCCGAGTTCCTCGCGAACATGAGCCACGAGCTGCGCACGCCGCTCAACAGCCTGCTCATCCTCGCTCAGCTGCTGGCGCAGAACCCGACGCGCAATCTCACCCCGAAGCAGGTCGAGTACGCCGGGATCATCCACTCCGCCGGCTCGGACCTGCTCCAGCTGATCAACGACATCCTGGACCTGTCGAAGGTCGAGGCGGGCAAGATGGACATCAACCCGGAGCCGGTCCAGCTGCGTCAGCTGCTCGACTACGTCGAGGCCACGTTCCGTCCGATGACCACGCAGAAGAACCTCGCGTTCACGATCAGCACGGCGCCCGGTGTTCCGACGGACGTCCTGACCGACGACTCGCGGCTGCGGCAGGTCCTGCGCAACCTGCTGTCGAACGCGGTCAAGTTCACCGAGCAGGGCAGTGTCGAGCTGCGCATCGAGCCGGCGCGGCAGGAGGAGCTCCCCGCCTCCGTGCAGCGCGGCGAGGGTGTCGTGGCCTTCCGTGTGAAGGACACCGGCATCGGCATCTCCGAGCAGCAGCTGGAGACGATCTTCGGCGCCTTCCAGCAGGCCGACGGCACCACGAGCCGCAAGTACGGCGGTACGGGCCTGGGGCTCTCCATCAGCAGGGAGATCGCGCATCTGCTCGGTGGCGCGGTCGTCGCCGAGAGCGTCCAGGGCAAGGGCAGCACGTTCACCCTCTTCCTGCCGGTGGCGCGCACGGACTGGGGGGCGCACTCCGCCGGTTCTTCGCAGGGGGCACTCGCGGCGCACGGCACGGCCGGTGGCGAGCAGCAGACGGCCCGCCCGGTTCCCCTGCCGCGGCAGAAGCGCCGGCTCCTGGTCGTGGAGGAACGCGCGCGGGGGCTGCTGTCCCTGGTCGCCGAGAGCGCGGTGGCCGATGTCTCCGGGCCCCAGGATCTGGGCGAGCGCCGGGACGACATCGAGGTCATCACCGCCGTCGGCGCTCAGGAGGCCGCCGCCAGCCTGGCCACGGCGCCGTTCCACTGCGTCGTCCTGGAACTGGACATGCCCAGTGGCGAGGCCATGCGCTTCCTGGAGGCCATGGACGGTGACGCCGCCGTCATGACCGTGCCCGTCCTCGCGCACAACAGCCGTCGGCTGGACCCGGCGCAGGAGGAGAGCCTCCAGTCCCGGGCCGGCAGCCGGCCGCTCGAACTGCTGTCGAGCCTGGACGAGCTGCGCGAACGCATCGCCCTGCACCTGTCGGCGGACGAGCCGGGCGACGTCCTGCCCCTCGTACGTCCGGAGGAGACGCGCAGGCCGTCCTCACAGCCCATCGACGGGAGCCTGCTGGGCCACACCGTCCTGGTCGTGGACGACGACGCCCGCAACCTCTACGCCATCAGCGGCATCCTGGAGCTCCACGGCATCGAGGTGCTGCACGCCGAGAACGGCCGCAAGGGCATCGAGGCCCTGCGCGAGCACCCCGAGATCGGCCTGATCCTGATGGACGTGATGATGCCGGAGATGGACGGCTACGCGGCCACCGCCGCCATCCGGGCCGAACCCGCCCACGCCAAGCTGCCCATCATCGCGGTCACGGCCAAGGCCATGCCGGGTGACCGTGAGAAGAGCCTGGCATCCGGGGCGAGCGACTACGTCGCCAAGCCCGTGGACGCCGACGACCTCATCGCCTGCGTACGGCGCTGGCTGAACAACTGAGGCACACCGAGGGGGAGGGGCCACCGCCCCTCCCCCGCACGCCTCTCCCCCCACCATCGCCGACCGAGGAGTCAGCAGCCCAGTGAGCACTCCCGAACAGCCGGGGCAGCCCGTGCGGGACAACGGGCGGTCGGCCCCCGCCGTCCCGCACGATCCGTCTCCTCCGGATACCGCGCACGACCCGGCCCCCGCCCTCTCCGCATCGCTCGACGCCCTGACGGACCCCTCGGTCAGCAGAGCGACCAACGTCGGCAGGCTGGCCGCGACCGTGCAGCGCCTGCGGGGCGAGATCCGCGCCGCGCAGGCGGCGGCCGACGGCCGCGCCCTGATCGAACTCGCCAAGGGCGTCCTGATCGAGCGCCTCCGGTGCGGGCCGGCGTCGGCGGCCCAGCAGCTCGCGACGCTCGCCGACGAGGCGGGCCTCTCGCAGCTGGAACTGGCGGCCGACATCATCAATCAGGCCGCCCGCGACCAGGTCGCCGAGGTCGTCGACGCCTTCGTCCACCGGACCGCCGGCCTGCCCGCGGACGGGGAGGAGAGCGGCGTCTCCGTCGGCGTGCGCCTGCGCAAGGCGGAGAGCGCCGCCCTGGCGGCGGGAGACACCCAGGCGGTCGCGGAGTCTCTGCTGGAACACGCGCTGACCCCGCTCGGGGCCACCGCCGTCGCGGTGTGGACGGCGGGTTCCGACGCCTCGCTCACGCTGGCGGGTCACGCGGGTTTCTCCACCGACGAGGCCGGCCGCTGGCGTTACGTACCCCCCGGTGTGGCGACCCTGGCCCGCCAGGCTCTGAGCGAGCGTCGAACCGTGTGGGTGCGGTCCCACTCGTCAGTGGCCCTGCCGTCCATCGGCTCCGCGCAGAGCGCCGGCGGTGGCCGGGTGGCGGTCCCGGCCGGCACCGGAGGCCGGATCCACGGCATCCTGGAGATCTGCTGGCCCGGACCGCTGGAGCCGCAGCCCCCGCAGATCGAGCGTCAGATCGAGGCGCTCGCCGAGTTGTGCGCCCACACGCTGGAGGCCCTGCCGGCGTCGGCCACGGTGTGGGACACCGTCAGGCCGTCGGCCGACCTCACCGAGCTGGTGGACCTGTCCGAGGGTCTGTACGACCCGGCCCTGGTCCTCACGCCGTTCTTCGGGCCCGAGGGCGAACTCGCCGACTTCCGCGTCCACCACGTCAACGGCCGCTTCGTCGACCCGGCCGGCCGGCCCCGTACCGCCGTCAACGGCGCCCTGCTGCTCGAGGCCTATCCGAAGGCGGTCGGCGACAGCGACCTCTTCGAGAAGATCGAGCGCGTCTACTCCACCGGAGAGCCCTACCGCGCCGAGCGGATGACGCTCACCGCCCTGGTGGACCAGGTGCCGCTCGCCGCCGTCGCCGACATCAGCGTCAGCCGCCACGGGAGCAGCGTGCTCCTCATCTGGCGTGTCGAGGACGAGACGGCGCGACTGGCGAGTCTGCTCCAGCACGCCCAGCGGCTGGGCCGGATCGGCGGCTTCGAGGAGAACGTCGCCACGGGTGAGATCACCTGGAACGGTCAGCTCTTCGACCTCTACGGCCGGCCCCCGGGTTCGGACCCCGTACCCCTGCACGAGCTGGCCGCCCATGTCCATCCCGACGACAGCGTCCTCATCGGCCGCTTCCTGCGTTCGGTGCTCAACCAGCGGCGCCCGGCCTCGGCCGCGTTCCGGCTCCAGCGCCCCGACGGCATCACCCGGCACCTGCGCGTGATCGCCGAGCCCGTGATGGACGCCGGCCGGCGACTGCTGGCGGTACGCGGCGCCTACCAGGACATCTCCGCCCAGCACTGGACCGAGGTGGCGCTGGCGGCGACCCGCGACCAACTCGCCCACACCGAACAGCAGGCCGCCGAGCGCAACCGGCTGACGCTGCAGCTGCAGCACGCCATCATGCCCCCGGCCCAGGCCCCGCTGGACAGCCCCGGACTGCAGATCGCGGTGCGCTACCGGCCCGCGGAGTCCGAGTCCATGGTGGGAGGCGACTGGTACGACGCCGTCGTCCTGCCCTCGAAGCAGATCATGCTGTGCGTGGGAGACGTGGCGGGCCACGGTATCGAGGCCGCCACGACGATGGTGGTGCTCCGCAACGCCATGCGCGGACTCGCCGTGACGGGAGCCGGCCCCGCCCAGCTCCTGTCATGGCTCAACATCGTGGCCCACTATCTGACCGAGCAGGTCACCGCCACGGCGGTGTGCGGGCTCTACGACCCCGAGACCCACATCCTGCGCTGGGCGCGGGCGGGTCACCTTCCTCCGGTCCTGATCCGGGGCCGGCGGGCCACCACCCTGCGGCCGCTCAGCGGGATACTCCTCGGCGCCCTCGCGGAGGCCACATACGAGGAGGAGGAACTGCGGATGGAGGCGGGCGACACCCTCCTCATGTACACCGACGGTCTGGTCGAGCGGCGGGACCAGTCGATGCAGGACTCGCTGACGCATCTGCTGGAGGGGGCCCGCACACCGAGCACCACGCTGGAGCGGCGCCTCGACGCGCTGCTCACGCACAGCAAGTCGGACACGGACGACGACACGTGTCTGATCGGCGTGCAGGTGATGTGAGACGGACGCGGCCGCGCGCCGCGCGGGCGTGAAGCGGGGCCGCGGTCCGGAGGGGAACGGACCGCGGCCCCGCGTCGTACGTGGCGCTCAGCGTGTGGTGAGCAGGCCTTCGCGCAGTCGTGTCAGCACCCGCGTCAGCAGTCGCGAGACGTGCATCTGGGAGACGCCGAGCTGCTCGCCGATCTGCGACTGGGAGAGCTCCTCGACGAAGCGCAGGTGCAGGATGCGCCGGTCGCGCTCGTCGAGCTGCTCGATGAGCGGGGCCAGGGCGTGGAAGTTCTCGACGAGTTCCATCGCGGGGTCCTCGGCGCCGATGAAGTGGGCCAGGGAAGCGTCGTCGTCCTCGCCTCCGTTGATGGCGGCGTCGAGAGAGCTGGAGGTGTAGCCGTTGGACGCCAGCCGGGCCTCGATGACCTCGTCCTCGGAGAGGTTCATCAGGGCGGCCAGCTCACTGACCTTGGGGGCGCGGCCGAGGCGGGTGCTCAGCTCCTCGGTGGCCTTGGCCAGTTCGACGCGGGCTTCCTGGAGGCGCCGCGGCACGTGCACCGCCCACGAGGTGTCGCGGAAGAAGCGCTTGATCTCGCCGACGATGTACGGAACGGCGAAGGTGGCGAACTCCACCTCGCGCGAGAGGTCGAACCGGTCGATGGCCTTGATGAGGCCGATCATGCCGACCTGGACGATGTCCTCCATCTGGTCGCCACGGCTGCGGAATCGGCCGGCGGCGTAGCGGACCAGGGACATGTTCATCTCGACCAGGGTGTTACGGGCGTACTGGTACTCGGGCGTGCCTTCCTCGAGAGTCACCAGCTGGTCGAAGAACAGCTTCGACAGGGCGCGTGCGTCCTTGGGCGCGACCTGCTGAGGGTTCTCGACCACCGGCAGCTCCGCGATGCCGCCCTCCGTCACCGTCCCCGTCGCCGTCGTCGCCGCCGTCGCCACCACAGTCGCCATCGTCCTGTTCCCTCCCATAATCAGCACGCACTCTGTCGTATTACCGTGTCGTCCAGTGAGCCGCGTCTACCCCGGGCTCCACCTCCTATGCGCACATCTTGTCCGCGAGTTGCGAAAAAGTTGAGGACGCGCCTCAGAGGAAGCGCCGAAGCGGGGTGACCGCCGCCTCCTTGACGCGCTCGGCCAGGGGGCGGCCCTCCCAGTCGGCGAGGGTGACGGCCCGGCTGCGGGCGAGGTCCTCGTCGAAATGCCGGTCGAGGGTGGCGGTGAACTCCTCGTCGAGCACGGCGAGCATGACCTCCTCGTCGTGGTCCATGGAGCGGCGGTTGAAGTTGGTGGAGCCGATCAGCGACGCGACACCGTCCACGGTGATGATCTTGGCGTGCATCATGGTGGGCTCGTACTGGCGGATGGCGACGCCGGCCGCGAGCAGGTCGCTGTAGTGGCGCTGGCCGGCCAACTGGCTGGCGCGCTGGTCGGTGTGGCGGCCCGGCAGCAGGATCTCGACCCGTACCCCACGCCGCGCGGTCTCGCAGAGCAGTCCGATGAAGTACTCGTCGGGCGCGAAGTAGGCGGTCGCCAGGCGGAAGCGGTTCTGCGCGGAGGTGAGCATGATGCGGATGAGGGTCTGCATGTCCTGCCAGCCGATGCTGGCCGACCCGCGCACCACCTGGACGATGGCGTCGCCGTGCTGGGCGTGGGTGGAGAAGCGGTCGCGGTGGTCGAACAGTTCGGCGTGACACTCGGCCCAGTTCTGCGCGAAGGCCGCGGCGATGCCGTCGACGGCGGGCCCGCGGACCCGGACATGAGTGTCGCGCCACTCGCGGGGACCGCCCGCGTTGCCGCACCACTCCTCGGCGATGCCGACGCCGCCGGTGAACGCGGTGTGTTCGTCGACGATCAGGGCCTTGCGGTGACAGCGGTGGTTCTGCTTCAGGGGGGAGAGCCAGAGCGGCTTGCGGAACCAGGCCACTTGCACGCCCGCGGTGTCCATCTCCTCGAGCAGGGCGGTCTCTATCTGCCGCGCGCCGAAGCCGTCGAGCAGCAGCCGTACGCGTACCCCGACGCGGGCGCGGCCTGCGAGGGCGGACGCGAACTCGCGGGCTATCTCGCCGCGCCAGTACACGAAGGTCATCATGTCGATGGTGTGTTCGGCCCCGCGGATGGCCTCGAGCATGGCGGGGAAGATCTCCACGCCGTTGCGCAGGGGCAGCAGCTCGTTCCCTTCGGTGGCCGCGATGCCGATGAGGCGCTCCAGGCGCCGCCTGAGCCGCTGTTTGCGGTCCTCGGTGTCGCACCGCGCCGCTTCGAGGGGCGTGGCGTCGTCGTGTCTGACGAAGTCGGTGACGCTCATCCGAGTCCTCCGGTCCTCCGGGTCCGACGGCGCCGATCCGCTCCCGTGGTGGCGAAGCCGCGGACGGCGTGCGCTGACGTGGCCCGCTTACCCGGCCGACGATCAGTCACGCCGTCGCTCTTCACTCCCTCCCCTGCTCCCCCGGCCTCACTCCCCGACGGCCCTGGCCCGGCGACGGGCGGTGCGCCGCTTGAGTATGCGGCGTTCGTTCTCGTCGAGGCCGCCCCAGACTCCTATGTCCTGACTCGCCTCCAGCGCCCACGCCAGGCACTGCTCCCGCACGGGGCAGCGCCGGCACACCGCCTTGGCCTCTTCCGCCTGCAGCACCGCGGGGCCCGTGTTGCCCATGGGGAAGAAGAGGTCGGGGTCCTCGTCCCGGCAGGCGCCGTCGTGTCGCCAGTCCTGTCGCCAGTCCGTCATTGGCTGGTGATCCTTCCTCTCCAGGGTGTGCGGGTGTGGTTCGGGGGTGGTGCGCGTACGGTCGGGTCCGCCCGGGCTCACGGGCGGGACCGTCCTCTTCGGCTGACCGTCGGAGCCCGGCCTCAAACACGGCCGGAAGTCCTTCGGGAAAGCCGTGTTCAGGCGGTCTCCTCCCAGGGCGCGGGGCCCACGCCGCCGGTCCAGGCGACGAGGCCGTCCAGGTCGACGCAGCGGATCCCGCACTGCTCGGCGTACTCAGTGGCGGGCTGGGTGAACTCGCTCGTGGTCACGACCGCCGCGACATGGGCCTCGTGAACCGCGAAGCACGTCCCTCCGAAGCGTTGTACGTCCTGGGAGCCGACCTTGTTCAAAGGGCCGTAGCGCTTGCACTGGATGACGACGCGGCGTCCGTCGGGGGCGGTGGCCATGACGTCGGCGCCGAGGTCGCCGGCGCCGCCGACGACCTCGACGCCCAGGCACCCGTCCCGCTCGCACAGGGCCGCGACCGCCTGCTCGAAGGCCGCAGGATCCATGGCGGCGTAGTCCGCGGCCTCGAAGGTCCGCGGAACCGGCTCGGCGTCCTGCGCCGGCCCGGCCGGCAGCACGGCGGCGGGGTCGTCGGTGAGCGTCTCGGCCAGCTGGTGCGTGGCTTCCACCACCGCTCCGGCGGCCCGGCCGACGGCCCGGCGCCTGCGCGCCTTCCGCAGCCCCGCCGCGGCGCCGAAGACGAGGAGGGCGGCGGCCACGCCCACGAGGGGATGTTGCCCGGCCTGTCTCGCGATCACTTTCAGTGTCAGTCCGACGCCGCACAGGACGAGTGCGAGAAGCCCGAAGAACAGGATGGTCTGCCGAAGGCTGAAGGCCGGTCCGCGCCGGCGAACGGGCATCGTCATATGCGGTGGCCACCCCCGGCTGCGACGACGTCAAGATCACTCATGAGTGCCGTCTGCCCGGCCTGGGCGACTTCAACTACCTCGAGCAGTACATCATCTGATGATTGGTCAGAGTCGGAGACAGAGCCCGGGGCGAGGGCAGAGGAGTATGGGGCAGGGGCGTTACGGACGCGGGTGCCCCCTCCGGGACGGAGTGCGGGGGGCTCAGGCGGCGAGGGCGTCGTCGACGGTGGGGTACAGCGGGATGACGTCGTCCAGGCACACCAGCTCGATCACCTTGCGCACCGGCGGCTGGGGGCACGCCAGTCGCATCCAGCCGCCGGAAGCCTGCGTGCCCTGATAGGCCCGCAGGAGGGCGTTGACTCCGGAGGAGTCCATGAATCTCAGGTCCGACAGGTCGAGCAGCAGGCTGCTGCTCCCCTGCGCCCGGAGGGCGCCGAACGCCTCCAGGAAGGCGTCGACCCCGTCGAAATCGAGCTCGCCGGCGACTCTGAGCACCCCGATACCAGATGGATGCACCTCACCCTGCACCTCCACCCGCGCGAGCTCCATTCCGCTTCTCCTCCTCCACACCGCGTCGGCGCCGCGCTCCGGCACCGAGGTCCTCGACTCGACACTCGCCCGGGGACGTCACTGCACCGCGAGCCGCGCCCGCACCCGCTTGCCCGAAGGGAGCGGTTCGATCTTCACGCTCTCGCAGACGGCCAGGACGATCTCCAGCCCATGCTGTCCGATCCTGCCAGGGTCGGGTGCCTCGGCGACAGGAGCCTCGGGCCGGGTGTCGGAGACGGCGATCTCCAGGACTCCGCCCTTCAGCCCCAGGTCCACCCGGCACGGGCCGGGAGCGTGCCGGACGACATTCGTCACCAGCTCGCTGATCACCAGCCGTGCGTCGTCGATGGACCGCGGCTTCACCGCCGCCCCGGCGGCCGCCCGCACGGAAAGAAAGACTCCGACGAAGTCTCGCGCCGCCGCGATCGCCTCCTGCGAGTCGCTGAAAGCCGCTGACGCGCGCTCCGACCGCTCACACGCTTCGTCCGCCGGCGTTGTCCCCACCGCCACCTGATGCCCTGCCTTCCGCTCAAGGGCTCGGCATGTCGTCGTTCCTCGTGTGAAAGTCACGCGCTCGCCCTGCAACACCACGGTTCCCCCCTCGCCCGCTCGACTCCCCCTTACCCGCACATGCGGCACCTTGCACCCCCCGTTTTCCATGACGAAGACCACAGGCAGGAGGGCGGCTCGGACGGTACGCCACACCTTCGCTCCCCCTCGCCACGCCCCCCGCGCGCCCCCGCCGCGCCTCGCGACACCCCGTTTACGGTCAGGGCCACGGGTAAGGCGCTCCAGACAGGGCGCGGCGACAGTGCAGTGAGAAGCGAGCGAGGAGCAGCGATGATTTCCCAGGAACGGTTGACGACCCTGACCGGGCAGCCGGTCTACGCCGCGGAGGGCGTCAGCGTCGGAACCATCGTCCATCTCTTGCTGGACGACACCACGGGACGGCCCGAGTGGGCGCTGGTACGCGGCGATTCGTCCGGTTTCGGAGAACGGTTCGTCCCCCTGAGGGACGCGATCGCCGCTCCGGACCGTCTACTGGTCCCCTTCACATCGGCCAAGATCGCGGCGGCCCCGCCCGCCACCCGGCAGAGCTTGTCCGTGGCGGACGAGACGCAGCTGTTCGCGTACTTCGGCGTGGAGGACGCCCGCGAGGAGGTGCACGCGGAGGCCGGCGCCGGCTGGGCCGAAATGGACAGGGCTCAGGCCATTCGGGCGGGCACCGACGGAGCGGAGTCCTCGCGCAGCCGCCTGCGCGTGTTCAATGAGCACAGTGTCTGAACCGGTCCACCTTCGTCCGAGGAGAGCCACGTGACCACGTACGTCATCACGATTCCGGGCACGTTCCTGCGGGAGCCGAACGACGACGCCAGGGCGGCGTTCGTGCGGCGTCTCCGGCCGGCCGATCCGCGCCACACCACCCTCGGCCGGATGGAGGACCTGGACATTCTGACCGTCAACGACGACGGAACGTTCACGGTCCGCCTGGAGGTCGAGGCGGACGACAGCGGCAGCGCCGAGGACGCGGCGCGGCGCGCGGCCGCCGCCGCCCTGGGCGAGGCGGGCCTCTCCGAGGACGAGGCGCCGATGGGCCCCGCGGCCGTCACCGGTATCGACTCACAGACCTGACACAACCCCCCGGGGTCGATTGCCGTCCGCCCGTCGTACCCTTCCCTTCCTGAACGCCTCTTTGCACCCGGCACGCGCCCAACAGGAAGAGACCGATCTGCTGTGAATCGCCACGACGGGGGCGCCCCCACGACCAGCGGTGAACGCATGCTGCAGCACAGCCTCGGCACGGCCGAGCGGGCCGCGGGCTTCTACGACCGCCAGGTTCAGCCGCATCTCACCCCGGACATGCGGCGGTTCATACGTCAGCAGACCATGGTCTTCCTGGCCACGGCCGACGCGGGTGGCGCCTGCGACTCCACCTTCCGCGCCGGTCCGCCGGGATTCGTCGTCGACCTGGACGAACAGACCCTGACCTACCCGGAGTACCGGGGGAACGGCGTCATGGCCAGCGCGGGCAACATGCTGGAGAACCCCCATCTCGGTCTGCTGTTCATGGACTTCAGCCGTCACCACATAGGGCTGCACGTCAACGGCACCGCCCGCCTCCACGGCGATGACGACCAGCGCCGGGCGTATCCGCATCTCCCCTTCGACCCCGCCCCGGGCCGGCGGCCCGAATTCTGGGTCCACATCACGGTGGACGAGGCCTACGTCCACTGCTCCAAGCACATCCCCCATCTGGAACCGGCACCCCGCCCCCGCGTGTCCCACGACGCCCGGCCGAAGGACTCCGACTACTTCGTCACGGGCGCCCCCGGCTTCTAGGGAGCGTCCGGGGTGTCACGTCCCGACGGTACGGGCGAGGAGCACCGCCACATCGTCCTGGGCGGCGCCGGGGAGCAGCCGGCCGAGGATGCCGTCGCAGAGTTCGTCCAGCGGCTGGTCGAGACGGAGCAGCGCCCCGGCGAGCTGGTCCATCCCCTGGTCGAGGTCCCTGTCGCGGGCTTCGATGAGGCCGTCGGTGTACAGGACCAGCAGGCTGCCGGGGGGCAGCGGCACCTCTTCGGTGCGGAAGTCCTGCCCTCCTGTGCCCAGCGGCGTGCCGGGCGGGCCGTGGAGGAACGTGATCACTCCGCCCGGCGTGGCCACCAGCGGCGGAGGGTGCCCGGCCCTGACGATCACGCAGGTGCCCGACGCCGGGTCGTGGACAGCGTAGACGCAGGTCGCCATCTCGTCCTCGCCCAGGTCGGCCACGACGGCATCGAGGGAGCTGAGCATCTGCGCGGGGGAGATGTCGTGGCGGGCCAAGGTGCGTACCGCCGTACGCAGTTGCCCCATGACGGCCGCCGCGTGGATGCCGTGGCCCATCACGTCCCCGATGACGAGCCCGGTTCTGCCCTCGGGCAGCGCGATGACGTCGAACCAGTCACCGCCCACGTCGTGGTCGCTCGCGGGCAGGTAACGCCCGGTCAGTTCCAGACCGGTGGCGGCGGGCAGCGCACTGTTCGTCAGACTGCGCTGGAGAGTCAGCGCCGCTTCCCGCTGGGTCGTGTACATCCGGGCGTTGTCGATGTTGAGCGCCGCGCGGGCGACCAGTTCGTCGACGAGGACGCAGTCCTGTTCGTCGAACGGTTCACGGCCGCGGAGCCGGGTCACCACGACCGCGCCGAGCACCTTGCCGCGGGCGACCAGCGGGATCATCCGCGCGGAGCCGATGCTGGTGGCTAGGTAGTCGCGCAGTTTGGCGGCCCGGGGATCGGTGATCAGCGCCGGGATGTCGGACTGGTAGAGGTTCATCGGCCGTCCGCCGGCGATGACCCGTTCGTACACCGAGTCGATGGGCAGCTGGAGGGTCATGCCGGGCTTCAGTCTGGCGGTGGGGGCGGTCGGATCGGGGAAGGCGGCCGCCAGGCGGCGGACCACGCCCCGGGTGGAGGCGGCGGCCTCGTCCGGGTCGATGACCTCCTCGAGGAGTTGCACATCGGCCGAGTCGGCGAGGTGCGGTACGAGGACCTGCACCACTTCCTCGCCCGTCTGCCGCAGGTCCAGGGTGGTCCCGATCCGTGTGCCGGCCTCGGCGAGCATGGCGAAGCGGTGCCGGGCGCGCTCGGCGTCGATCTGGGCCTGCTGGCCCTCGGTGATGTCGATGAGGGAGGCGATCAGGCCCAGGCGCCGGCCGGCGTTGTCGATCAGCGGGGCGTAGGAGCAGGACCAGGTCCGCTCACGGTCGGGGTCGGCCGGGGTCCGGCCGGTGCGGCGGGCGTCGACGACGGGCGTGCCCCGCTCCAGGACCTGCCGCATCATCGATTCCAGCGCCGTGGCGTTGACACCGGGCACCACCTCGGTCAGCCGCTTGCCCAGGTGCTCCGCCGCGGAGACCCCGTTCATCCGGGCCAGGGCGTCGTTGACCCGCAGGAACCGCAGGTCGGGGCCGAGCGTGCCCAGGCCGATGGGTGACTGGGTGAAGAGGCTCTCCAGCGCCGCCAGGGAGTCGCGCATCCGCAGGACCTCCGAGGTCTCCACGGCGATCAGCAGGGCTCCCGGCCGTCCCCGCGCGTCCGTGGCGGGGACGATCCACATCTCCATCGTCACCTGATGACCGTCGCGGTGCCGCACGGGCAGCGTCCCGACGACGGTCTCCCCCGCCTGGACCTGCCGCGTCAGCTGGTCGGCCAGCTCCCGGTTGACGCCGGGGACGAGCAGGGGCGCGGCGGGGCGGCCGATGACGTCCTCGGCCTGGTGCCCGAGCAGGTCCTGGGCGGCCAGCGACCACTCCTCGATGCGCCCTTCCGCGTCCTCGCGCCACAGCGCGATCGGCAGCAGCTCACGGAGCACACCCGCGTATCCGACGGCCGCCAGCGGCGGCTCCGGGACCTGGCTCGTCGACTGGTGTGTGTCCAACGCACCGACCTCACCCCGAGGGGCCCTTTACCTACCGATCCACACTAGCCGAGACGCCGATGCGGGGCGCTTCGCGCGGCGGCGGCTCAGCCCTCCCCCGTCTGCTCGGCCAGGCAGGTCACGTCCCGTACGGACCGCGGGCTCGGCGGTGCCAGGACGGCGCGCAACTGCTGGAACACCTGCCGCGCGGCGGGATGCGCCGACCGCCCGCGTGGAAGGCGGGGTGGAGGGCCGGGCTGAGGCGGTAGCCGGTGGCGCCCCTCCGGCTCCAGGATCCCCCGCTTCTTCAGGGCGGGAGATCGCCAATCGCACCGCGGGCCCGTCGACGTCGAGTGCGGCCATCAGGACGATCAGATCGGCAGCGGCGCTTCGGCGTAGGCGCCGGACAGCAGGTGACCCGCTACCGAGGCCATCGCCGGGAGGCCGGAAGAAAGCGGCGGGAGCCTCCAGAGCGGCGCGGCCGGCACTGGGGGCGACGGGCGGGCGAGGGGTGTCGGCCGATCGGGCCGGCCGCCCGCCCGCGCGGCTCCCCGCGGCGGAGCTTTCCAGTGCGCAGCGCCGCGTGAGGTACAGGTCGGAGGGGCCGCCATACGGCACGACGACCAGGCCGGGGGTGTCGGCGGCGTGGAGTTCGTCGATGTAACGGTGGTCGCACAGGGCGACGGCGGGGCGGCTGATGTCGTGCAGTCGGGCGAGTTCCGCGGCGCGCAGCATCGGCATGGTGGTGACGGCGACGCCATCCGCCTTGAGGACACCGAACCAGGAGGCCACGAGCCAGGGGCTGTTGGGTCCGCGCAACAGCACGCGATTTCCGGGGCGCAGGCCCAGGTCTTCGGTGAGCACGCGAGTGACTTGGTTGGCGCGGTGCAGCAGTTCGCCGTAGGACCACGTTCGGTCGGCGTCAGCAGGCAGGGGCGGCCGGGGCCCCATCGGCCCACGGCGTCGTCGAGCAGGCGCGCGGCGCAGTTGAGACGGTCCTGGTACCGCAACTCGGGGAGGTCGTAGTGCAGTTCGGGCCAGAGGGGCCGGGCGGGAGCCGGTCACGGCAGAACGTGTCCACATGGGCGGACGGGGAGAGGTCCATGGGGCGCACCAATCTCGGGACGGCAGAGGGAGTGCGGCAAGTCGCGCGAGCGGGCGTCGCGGGGGCGGGCGTCGCGCGAGCGGGCGTCGCGCGAGCGGGCGTCGCGAGGGCGGGCGTCGCGCGAGCGGGCGTCGCGGGGGCGGGCGTCGCGGTGCGCAGCGGGCCCGGCAGAACGTCAGGCTGCGGGGATGCGGACCCGGACGACCTTGCCGACGCCGTCACGGAACGCCGCGACCTCACCCTGGACCTCGGCCACCAGAAGGCCGACGATCATGAGACCCCGACCCCCTTCCGCCTCCATGTCGATCAGCGGCTCGCACTGCGGGCCCAGGCTCGGCAGAAACGGATCGCCGTCGGCGACATCGAGCCGGAGCCACCCGCCGCCGAGCGTGAGCGTGGCGCGCAGCCGGTCGGTGACGGCTCCGGCGTGCCGCACCGCGTTGGAGACGAGTTCACTCACGGCGAGGAGCAGCAGCTCCGACCGATCAGGAGCGATACGCCAGGTCTGGAGGGCGGCGCGGGCGGACGCGCGCACCTTGGGAACCGTGGCGACGGTCGGCTTCACCGCCCACTGGACCGAGCAACAGCCACGAGGCGGAGCGGGCGCGACCACGGGGGGACGCGAGGAAGAAGTGGCGGTGAGCATGACGGGCTCCCGACGAGAAGGGCGACGACGCCGGAATCACTCGTGTAACCGACTACAGACCGGCTGAGCTGTGAGTCTTGCGGTGGCGTGTAGGGTGTCGCAAGATTCGGAGTTACACGTGTAACAGCCTAGGCAGGCTTTTCCGTCGAGCGCAAGGCATTTCGGACATAAGTTGCGACGGTCTGACGTGCTCGCCGGCACCCCGGCCTCCCGGCCTCGCTCCATCCACCCACCCATGCCGATCAGAGATCAGAAAAGAGGCGGACATGACGCAATCACCCCCCAAGGGCGCGGCCGACCAGGCGGCGGGGCCGGACACCGGGCTCAACGGCGCCGGGCTGGACGCGGCCGGACTCGACGCCGGGTGGCCGCCGCCGGCGTTCCGCGCCCCCGTCCCGCCCGTGATCGGCGAGGACGGCGTCCGCCGCTTCGACGCGTTGACCTACGCCAACACGCCCGGGTTCCGGCCGCGTCTCCTCGATGTGCACGTACCGGCCTCGACCGCCCCGGTACCGGCCGTCGTATGGATCCACGGCGGCGGATGGCTGGAGGGCGACCGGCGCTATCCCCCGCCGACCGTCCCCGTGGAGTTGCTGCACGGCTCGGTCCTGAGCGCCGGTCTCGCGCTGGTGTGCATCGACTACCGGCACAGTCTCGAGGCGCCTTTCCCGGCGCAGCTGCACGACGTGAAGGCCGCCCTTCGGTACGTGCGCCGGTTCGCCGACGCCCTCGGCATCGACAAGGACCGGATCGGCGTCTGGGGCGAGTCCGCCGGCGGCCATCTCGCGGCCCTCGCGGGGCTCGTCCGTGACGGCTCCGGCGGTACGGCGCTGGAAGGCGCCGAAGGGGTACGCGACGAGGACACCGCCGTCCGGGCGGTCGTCGACTGGTACGGGGTGTCCGACCTCGGCCCGCTGCTCTCCCAGACTCTGCCGCCCTCCCCGGCGGGCGCCGAGTACCCCAATCCGTTCACCGCGCTCCTCGGCGGCACGGACGAGCAGCTGCCCGAACTGGCTCGCGCCGCCAGCCCCGTCACGTACGCGGGTCCGGCGACTCCCCCGCCGTTCCTCCTGATCCACGGAACGGCGGACGGTCTGGTGCCGTACAGCCAGAGCGAAACCCTGACCGAGGCACTCGAACGCGCGGGCGGCGACGTCACCCTGCGCCCGGTGGACGGCGCCGACCACATCTTCCTCGGGGCCCCGGACGTGACGCCCATCGTCGCCGAAAGCGTCGCGTTCCTGGCCCGCCACCTGGGGGCCTGAGCACCGGCTCCGGGGCGGGGGAGACGGCTGCGGGGGCCGGCGCCGGGCCGGTCTCGGCCCCGCACCCGGGCCCCGGGCCCCGGGCCCGCCGGGTCCCGGGTGCGGTTCAAGCTCGAGCCCGGGTCCCGGGTGCGGGCTCAAGTCCCGGGCTGGGGGCCCAGGTTCGTGGTTCCGGGCTCTCGTCTCCGGCTCCGGCCCGGCGCCCGGCACCCCTGCCGCCGGCTTCCGGCTTCCGGCTTCAGCCCGGAGCCCGGCCCCGGCCGCCGGGCTTCGGGTTCAGCTCCGAGCCGGCACTAGCCACCAGGCGACGGGTGCGGGCTCAAGCCCTGAGCTCGGGGCCCGGGTTCCGGGCTCTCGGTTCCGGATTCAGCCCCGAGCCCGGCACCCGGACCCAGCTCCCGCCCCGGCCGCCGGGCCCCGGCGTGGCCCCGAGCGCGGACCGGGTTCGGGACCTCGGGCACCGCCCCCGCGCCCCCAGCCCAACCCCCACGTCCGGCGCCATGACCGTCCCGCCCGCCCGTCCGGCCCCCTCCCCTCCCACCCGTACCCGCACCCGCACCCGCACCCGCACCCGCACCCGCCTGAGCGAGAGGTAGTTGTTGCCCCATGACCGGCATTCCCGCCGCTGATCTCGACCTCCCTGTGGCGCCCCCGCGCCGCCGCTTCTCCCCCGCTCCCCCGCCCACCGGCGTCCTTCCGCTCGGGGCGGTCTTCCTCCTGGTCACCGCATCGGCAGCTGCCGTCGTGCTCGCCCGGCCCGAGCGACCCGTCGTCCAGGGTCCGGACGACGCGTGGCTGCGGTGGATGGGGGGACCGCACGACGGCCTCTACGGTGCCTTGGCCGCCGTACTCGACTGGTTCGGCGGGCCCCTCGGTGTCATCGTCCCCGTGGGGCTTCTGGCCCACCTCGCCGTACGCAAGCGCTGGCCGTCACTGCTCTACCTGCTCACCGCGTACCTCGTGGGCAACATGCTCGTCGTCCAGGGACTCAAGTACCTGGTGGACCGGCCGCGCCCCGACAACCCTCTGGTCCGGGTGGACCACGGCTCGTTCCCCTCCGGCCACGCGGCCGGGACCGCGCTCCTCGTCGTGGTCGTGGGCGCGCTGCTGGTCCCGGCGGCCCGCAGACGGACGTGGTGGTGGACCGGTGCGGTGTTCACCGCGGCGATGATGTGGAGCCGCACCTGGCTCCACGCGCACTGGCTCAGCGACGCGCTCGCCAGCGCGACCGTCGGCGCCGGTGCCGCGCTCGTCCTGTGGTGGGCCTTCGCCCCACTACTGGCCCGGGAGGCCGGACCTCACGAAGACTGACGCCGCACCAGGACCGCCTCGATGCGCGGTACATCGGGAGGTGTGCCGCGCTCGACCAGCTCGTGCAGGGCGTCCGCGACGAACGCGGGGGTCGGCAGTTCCAGTCGTACGGTCGTGAGCGGTGGTCGCTGCAGGGCCGAAAGCACGAGGTCGTCGGATCCGACGACCGCCACGTCCTCCGGTACGGCCATGCCCCCGTTCTGGAGGGCGTGCAGCAGCAGCGCCGCGTACTCGTCGTTGTACGCGAACACCCCGTCGAGGCCCAGCTCCCGGACCCGCCGGGCGACCTCGTCGGCCGATTCCTGGGTGTACGCCATGTCCAGCGGGGCGACGGTCGCGGTGCTCCGCGCCGCGACGCCCTGGGCTCCCGCCAGGCGGGGACGCGCGAAGGTGTCCAGACCACGCTCCCTCGGCATGATCACGCCGAGGGTGTGGCGCCCGCGCGAGACGAGGTGTTCGGCGGCCAGAACACCGATGCGCGTCTGGTTGAAGGGCATGGTGTGGACGCCCTCCACCGGCTTGGAGCCGAAGGCCAGCACGCCCCGCACACCGGCCCGGCGCAGGACCTCGGCGGCCTGGGGCGTCAGGCTGTCGCCGTCCAGGGCGACGACCGCGGCGGGGCGCAGTTCCGCCCAGGCGCGTGCCGCGCTGACCGCGTCGGGGAAGCGTCCGGCGTGCAACACCGTGGTGTAGCCGTGCCGTTCGAGCTCGCCGTGCAGTCCGTCGACCCACGTACTGACCAGACTGCCGACCGCCGAGACGGACGCCGGCATCAGCACGAGGTTGCTCCGGCCGGCACGCAGAGAACGGGCGGCGGCGTGCGGTACGTAACCCAACTGGTCCGCCGCCGCGAGGACCCGCGCGCGCGTGGTGTCGCTGACCCGGTGCGCCTGGGTGTTGTTGAGGACGAAGGAGACGGTGGCTCGTGACACGCCCGCCAGGCGCGCCACATCCGCGCTGGTGACGGCTGCGGGCGTGGTCGGCTCCTTGGCCATGGTGTCCTTCCCCGGGTGTGTACCGGTCGTCCGACCGGCCCTTTCCAGGTTACACGCGTCAGAAAGCCGCGCCTCCGGCCCTGGCTTCCCGGGGCCGGAGACGGCTCCGGGCGCACAACGGCCCGCCTCCCGGACTACACGTGTAACCTTCCCAGCCCGCGGGCCTGCATCGAGGCCGAACAGCGCGGCCTGGCCCGGCGGGCCCTCCGGCTTGAGATCCCCTCGTCGCCAACACGGCCGAGGAGAGGCGTCGCCGGCCTATTTCCCGGCCGCGGCCCCGGCATGCAGGCGCCGCACGTACCCCGCGAGGTCGTCGACGGGCCCGGTGACCGCGTCGAAGCGCATGGTGGTCCGGGTGTCCGCGCCGTACCGCTCCCACCTGAGCATGCCGGAGTGGTTGGGGTCCCCGGTCCGGACGAAGGAGATCCATGCCCGGTGCATCGTCCTCGCCAGCCCGTCCCGCGCGACCGGGCTGAGCCCCTGAGCGAGAGGGGCGTGCGACCACTGGTCGAAGTTGTCGAAGACGAAGGGGAGCTCCAGGCAGTGGGCCGCGCCCAGCCTGCCCTCGTACGCGGCGGCCGGGAAGTCGAACTGGTACGCCCAGACCGGCCGGCCCAGCGCGGCCCTGGCCTCGGCCAGCCTCACGGCGGGCACCCGGAACAGCTCATCCGTGATCAGATCCATGAGGACGTCCGCGGGCCGGGCTCCCGGGCGGGCGCGTTCGTACGCCGCGTACACGTCGTCGGCGTCGCCACCGAAGGTGTCGGTGAGCCTGTCGATCACCTGCTCCTTCGTCGCCGCCATGGACCCCTCGTCCAGGGCGAAGCCGAAGTTGGCCTCCTCGCGCGTCCAGCCGATCAGCACGTCGATGTCGGCCGCGGCGCCCTGGAGGAGGGCCTCCGCGGGGTGACGGAACACGGTGACATCGTCCCGCACGGGCAGGAAGGGGGTGGGCCAGTACCCCCATCGCGCGGTCCGGGCGAACAGCCCTCCCGCGGCTTCGATCAGCCGGGTCCAGGGCAGAGCGCGCAGCTCCTCGACGCTCCGCACTCCGGCGATCTCCAGGTACGCGTCCACCCTCTGCCGGTACTCGTCACGGGTCGGGACGCGCAGGCCGAGCGGTGGGCTCTGCAGGATGGCGCGCCGGAACAGGCCCTGGGCGTCGGGGTGACCTGCCAGGGCGGCCGTGGACATGGCGCCTCCCGACTGACCGGCGACCGTGATGGCGTCCGGGTCACCCCCGAAGTACGCGATGTTCTCCCGTACCCAGCGCAGCGCGGCCAGTTGGTCGGTCAGCCAGAGGTTGGCGGTCTCTTCCCCCGCACCTCCCACAGCTCCCGCCGCGTCGGCGCCCTTGTCGAAGGACAGGTAACCGAGCGGGCCCGTACGGTAGTTGAGGGTGACGACGACCATGTCGCCGTCCCGGGCGAACGTTTCGCCCGAGTAGATCGGCAGCGATCCGGAGCCCGAGACGAATCCGCCGCCGTGGATCCAGACCAGCACGGGCCGCCCGGCCCCGTCGGCGGCCGGCGTCCACACGTTGAGCGTCAGGCAGTCGTCGTCGAAGGGCGGGGATCCATGGCCGCCCAGGACGGGGTCACCGCCCTCCAGGAACATCTGCGGGGAGCTGGGGCCGTACGCGGTCGCGTCCCGGGTGCCGCTCCAGTCGGCGGGGGGCCGTGCGGGCCGCCATCGCAGCTCGCCCACCGGCGGCGCGGCATAGGGCACGCCCTTGAACACGGCGACTCCGCCTTCGACGGCACCGCTCAGCCCGCCGGCCGGCAGCCGTACGACGGGTGGTGTCCGACCTTCTGCGTCAGCCATGAATGCCCTCCTGGATCAACGGTCGGCGCTCGGGCGCACCGGCGCACGACGAGCAGAGTATTGCGTATTTTTTTTGATCGTCAACAAAAAGCCAGATAGAGCCCCTCGGGGCGGCCGCCGGCTCATTCCCACAGGCGGCCCGCCGCAGCGCGCACCGCCTCGTCCTCCAGCAGCCGGGAGAACGCCCACCACAGCACCAGTACGACACCCACGCCGGCGGCGGCGCCGGCCACGGTGTCGCTCAACCACTGCGCGTGGAGCCAGGTGCGGCTCCACGCCATCGCGACCTGGAGCCCGAGGGCGAACAGCCACCACCAGCGGCGTACGACGGGAGGGAAGAGCACCACCCCGGCCGCCAGGACGAGCGTCGTCACCATGAAGACCTGCCCCGACGGAAAGGATCCGTCGTTCACCAGAACCCACGGCCGAGGAGGGCGGGGGCGGTCGACGAACCGCTTCACGGGGAGGACGACGATGTTCGTGACGACCGTGGCGGTGAACACGAACAGCGCCGATCTCCAGCGCCCGTAGACGCCGAGACAGCCGGTCAGGGCGAGGGGAAGGATCAGCCCCAGCGGTCCGCCGAGGGTGTCGAGTGCGCGAGCGAACCCGGTCGCCGCGCCTGAGGGCGCTCCGCTCATCCAGCTCATCCAGCGGTCGTCGATGCCCTGGAAGAACGGCCGCCCGTCGCCGGTGGCGGCCAGGCCGATGGCGAGGAAAGCGGCCAGCAGGACCGATCCGGTGATCAGCGCTCCGCGCGGCGGGGCGGCCGGGACGGGGTGACGGGGAGGGCGACCGGGCGGCGATTGCCGGTCGGTGACGGAAGACGAACTGGGCATGGGGTCGGGTCCTTTCCGGTGAGGTCACGGAGTCGTACGCGCCCCGCTCCGGGCACACCACGCCAACGCCTGTCGCGCGGCCGTGCGGGACAGGGCGGGAGAGGTGCGCGGTAAGGGAACGGCGGCGGCGCGTCTTGGCGCAAAGCCGCGAGGCAAGCGAGCGTGGCGCATGCACCACCCCCGGCACAAGTGGTGACCGGCCGGTAGCAACACGTGTAACAAGTGCGTCGCCACACGGTGTCACGATTGCTGAGAAATTAGGGGCTACCCCTACCCAAGGCTGGACTCCGAGTGCTACACAGTGCCTGTTGCCGCCGAATGACACGTGTAACTGCGGTGGGTGACTCGATGGTCAGGTCCCGAACGTCCGCGGTCACCCCTCCCCACGCGGCTCACCCGACGTTCCGCCTGCTCCCCCTTCGCCTTCACCTTCCCCTCCCCCCTTTCCGGCCTCGCCCCCGCTCCCGCCCGTCCCCGAGGAGTCGCCATGACCACCGATGAACTGATCCAGCCCAGCGCACCCGACGCGGCGGATCCCCCGCGCCGCCACGGACTGATGCTTCTGCTCCTGATCGCCAACTCGGCGATGCTCGCCGTGTACATGGGCGTGGGCGCGGTGCTGCTGCCGACCCAGATCGCCGCGATCGACCCCGTCAACAAGGTCGCCATCCTCGGCATCGTGGGCGGTGTGAGCTCGGTCTTCGCCACCGCGTTCAACCCGATCGCCGGCGCCCTGTCGGACCGTACCGGCCGCCGCAATCCGTGGATCCTCGGCGGCGCGTTCGCTTCGCTGGCCGGGCTGGCGTTCCTGGGCAGCGTGCGGACCGCGCTGCTCGTGGGCATCGGCTGGTGCCTCGTGCAGGCGACGATGAACGTGTACCAGGCCGCGGTCACCGCCGTCGTGCCCGACCGGATCCCGATGGCCCACCGCGGCCGCGCGTCCGCCGTGGTCGGTCTGGGACTGCCGATCGGCGGTACGGCCGGGGTGATGATCGCGTCGAAGACGGCAGCCCACCTGACCACCGGCTACCTCGTGTTCGGAGCCATAGTGGCCGGAGCGGCCGTTCTGCTCAGCGTGTTCTGCCGCGACACGCCCGGCAATGCGGTGTCCGACGACCTGCCCGGAGACAACGCGTCCGGCCTCAAAGCGGCTTCGGGCGAGGACGGGTCGCCGACGACGCCCGCGCCCTCTTCCCCGCCTGCCCGGCGCGCGCGGCTCGCCGCCTTCGTGTCCGCCCTCGCGGACCACGACTTCCGGTGGGCGTTCATCGGACGGGCCCTGATGGTGCTCGGCTACTTCTCCGTCGTGGGCTACCAGCTGTACATCCTCGACGATCACATTGCGCTGCCCGCCGGTCTCGACCCGACCGAGGCCATGGCGATCCTCACGCCGGTGTCGATGGCCGCCATGGCCCTGTCCACCGTGGCCGGCGGCGTGCTGTCCGACCGCTGGAACCGGCGCAAGATCTTCGTCGCCATGTCGGCCGCGCTCGCCGGACTGGTGATGGCGGTCCCCGTGATCAGCCCCACCTGGACCGGCATGCTCGTCTTCAGCGCCCTCAACGGTCTCGCGTTCGGCTGCTTCATGGCCGTCGACACCGCGGTGGTCACTCTCGTCCTGCCCCGGGCCGAGGACGCCGCCCGCGACATGGGCGTACTGAACATCGCCAACGCCGGACCGCAGATCGTCGCGCCGTTCGTCGCCTCCGCCGTCGTGACGGCGCTGGGGGGGTACACCCCGCTGTTCCTCGTGGGCGGCGCCCTGTCGCTGCTGGGAGCGCTGGCGATCCTCCCGATCCGCGGCGTCCGCTGACCATCCCTCCCCGGCCGACCGGCCGACCGGACCACCCCGCTTCCCCCCTTCCAAGGAGTACTCCGTGAGACGCAAGCACGTTCTGCCGCTGGTCGGCACACCCGTGGCCGCACTGCTGCTGTGCACGCCCGCCCTTGCTGATACGAGCACCGCGGCGGCAGATCCGCAGGACGCGCCGGCGGGTCCGCTCCGGATCCTGCTGACCAATGACGACGGCTACAACGCCCCGGGCATCCGGCTGATGTACCAGCGGCTCACCGCCGCGGGTCATGAGGTCACCATCGTCGCCCCGCTCACCAACCAGAGCGGTGCCGGGACGAAGATGATGAGCGCGACCAGCGTCAAGGTCAGCCACCCCGAACCACGCGTGTGGACGGTCGACGGCACCCCCGGCGACTCGGTCTCCTTCGGCCTCTCCGAGGTCTTCGCCGACAAGGCGCCCGACCTGGTCGTCTCGGGTACCAACTTCGGCCCCAACGTGGCCGTTCTGGCCACCCATTCGGGAACGGTCGGCGGCGCCGTGGCAGCCCTGGAGCACGGCGTTCCGGCGATCGCCGTGAGCACCGGCGGGCTCACGGCCCCGGTACTCGAACCCGTACTCAACGCCATGCGGCCGACCAATGACTTCACCGTCAAGCTCATCGACCGTCTCCGGTCGCGGGCGAACAACGGACGGCTGTTGCCACAGGGCGTGGGGCTGAACGTCAACCACCCCGTGGTCGGTGCGGACGGTACGGGGCTCGCCCGCGGCGCCGCCGTCACGACGCAGGATCCGCAGCCGGTGCTCGCGGCGGACTACACCGACGCGGGCGACGGCACCTGGAAGGTGAACGTCGCCGTGGTCTCCGAACCCGCCGTGAAGGGCGGAGACGTGGAGGCGGTCAGTGCGGACAAGGTGTCCGTCACGCCCATCACCCCGGACTGGAACACCGGCCCGGCCGACTTCGCCAAGGCGGCGACGCTGCTCGCCGGCCTGCGTCCCTGAGGCATGTCCCTTGCCCCGCCCGCTCGTTCGGGCCGATCCGTGCCTCTCCTGAGGGGCTCGGAGGCCCGGGCGGGCGGCGCGGCCCTCCCCCGGCTCACTCACCCGTCAATACATGTCATGACTATGACCATGCTGGAGGACAAGTGGAGAGATCACGCATGGCCCGCCTCCGGGGGGCTCCGCTCCTGATGCTGGCCCTCGCTGCCCTGGTCGCTCAGTTGTCGGTGGCCCCGCCGGCTCCGGCCGCTCCCCGGTCCCCACGTCCGGTGGCCGCCACGGACCAGGGCCTGCTCGCCGGGCAGATCCATGACAACGCCGAGGAGTTCCTGGGCATCCCCTACGCTCAGCCGCCGGTGGGCGACCTCCGCTTCCGTCCGCCGAGGCAGCCCGCACGGTGGAGCGGGATGCGGGACGCCACGCAACTGGCGCCCGCCTGCACGCAGTTCTCGCCGTTCGGCCTCCGGGACCCCCGGAACGTGAGCGAGGACTGCCTCTACCTGGACGTCCACCGCCCGCGCGGCGCCCGGCCGGGTGACCGCCTGCCCGTACTCTTCTGGGTCCACGGCGGCGCCTACAGCCAGGGCACGGGAACCCAGTTCGGCGGCCGTACGATGGCCGATCTGACCGACAGCGTGGTCGTGTCCATCAACTACCGGGTCGGGCAGCTCGGGTACCTCGCCGTCCCGGAGCTCACCCGGGAGAACGCGCTCGTGTCCGGTTCGTACGGTCTGATGGACCAGATCGCCGCGCTGCGCTGGACGCACGACAACATCGCCTCCTTCGGCGGCGACCCGGCCGCGGTCACCGTCTGGGGCCAGTCCGCCGGCGGCGGCTCGGTCTGCGCGATGCTCGCCTCGCCGCGGGCGGCCCGCCTCTTCTCGCGCGCCATCGTGCAGAGCGGGCCGTGCACGCCTCTGCTCGGCGCCCCCGGCCCCGAGCGGGCCGCCGCCGAGGGCCGCGCCTTCGCCGCCGCGGCCGGCTGCCCGGACCCCGTCACGAGCGCCGACTGCCTTCGCAAGGCGCCGGCCGCCGACCTGATCGCCGCCGCGCGGAGGCATCCGACGGAAGGTCCCGCCTTCGGCGACCGCCTGCTGCCCGTGCAGCCGTCCGAGGCCATCGCCTCCGGTGCGTGGAACCAGGTGCCGGTCCTGATCGGCAGCACACGGGCGGAGAGCCGGCTCTTCGTCGCGTTCACCCAGCCGTATCTCACGGCGGAGCAGTACGCCGACCAGATCACCGCGACGTACGGACCGGCGGCCTCACAGGTGCTGGACCACTACCCCGTCTCCGGCCACCCCTCCCCCTACCACGCGATGTCCGCCGTCCTCACGGACTCGGCCTTCGCCTGCCACACCCTCCGCTCCGCGAAGTCCTTCGCCACCCAAGTACCGACCTTTGCCTACGAGTTCGACGACCCGGACTCTCCCACGCTGTACGGGGCTCAGGTCCCGGGAGTGGACATGTCCAACGCCCACAGCGCCGAACTCGCCTACCTCCACGACTTCACCATGGGCGAGCGGCCCCTGACCGCCGACCAGGTCGCGCTCGCCACGGAGATGAAGCGCCGCTGGGGAGCGTTCGCCCGCACCGGCGACCCGAACATCGCCGGTGAGACGCAGTGGCCGGCCACCGGCCACCGGCAGCACACCGTCCTGACCCTGAAGCCCCACGGGACCCGGACCTCGACCTCGTTCACGGCCGATCACCAGTGCGCCTTCTGGGACGGCCTGGACTCCTCCGCCGGCCGAGGGTGACCCCCGTCGATCGAGAAGGCCGTCGAGGCCGTCTCCGGCGCTTTGCTCGAGCAGGCCGGGAGTGACGGGGGCCCGGGGGCCTCGGCCCGCGTCTCCTGGAACGGCCGGGCCTCCTTCCCCTCCGCCTTGCCCTTCCGCCTTCTTACGGTCGGATCAGGGGCTCGACCCGGACAGGTCCTGCCCGGAGCGGCGCCCCGCCGAGGCGGTCCCGGCCGCCCCGGACACGTACGGGGACGGGCACGCCGGTCGGGACCCGGCGGCCCCGCTCCCCGCAGCCGTCGCGGTCCGCGTCGTACGCCGCGCGCCGTCGCGGGTCACGCAGCGTGGCGTAGGCGATCAGGACCTCGGCCAGCTCTTCGGCCGCCGCCGGGGCTCTCGCGACGGAAGCGGGATCCGGGGCGGGAGAAGGAGCGGGAGCGGTGTCGGGGTGCAGGGCGCGGACCAGTCCGCGATAGGCGGCGGTGATCTGGCCGGCCGACGCGGACGGCTCGACCCCGAGCACGGCGTAGAGGTCACGCCCCTGGTGTGATCGCGCCATCGACCTCACCTCCTCCGCCGGAGGCGTCCGACCCGCGGATGCCGCGGCCACCTCCTCGGTACCCGGATAGAACCCGGCGGGGCTGTTGTCAAGATGTCCGCTTTAAGCTATATGAGTGACATGAGCGCAGAGTGACAGTGCGCGACGAGGGCCGAAGCGCGGGAGGAGGAGAGCATCATGCCGCGCGCAGTCGGTATCGACCTCGGGACGACGAATTCGGTGGTCTGCGTGCTGGAAGGCGGCGAGCCCACCGTCATCACCAACACGGAGGGCGCCAGGACCACGCCGTCCGTCGTCGCCTTCGCCAAGAACGGCGAGGTACTGGTCGGCGAGATCGCCAAGCGCCAGGCCGTGACGAACGTGGATTTCACCGCACGGTCGGTCAAACGGCACATGGGCGAGGCGCAGTGGCGCTTCCCGGAGTCCACCGACGTCGGCGGCAAGCGCTACACCGCCCAGGAGATCTCGGCGCGCGTGCTGCAGAAGCTCAAGCGTGACGCCGAGGCGTATCTGGGCGAGGACGTCTCGGACGCCGTCATCACCGTCCCCGCGTACTTCAACGACAGCCAGCGCACGGCGACCAAGGAGGCCGGTGAGATCGCGGGGCTGAACGTTCTGCGGATCATCAATGAGCCGACGTCCGCCGCCCTGGCCTACGGTCTGGACAAGGAGACCGACCAGACCGTCCTCGTGTTCGACCTGGGTGGCGGCACCTTCGACGTGTCGCTCCTGGAGATCGGCGAGGGCGTGGTCGAGGTGAAGGCCACCAACGGTGACACGCACCTCGGTGGTGACGACTGGGACCAGCGGATCGTGGACCACCTGGCCAAGCAGTTCAAGAACGCCCACGGCATCGACCTGACCCAGGACAGGATGGCGACGCAGCGTCTGCGCGAGGCTGCGGAGAAGGCGAAGATCGAGCTCTCGTCCGCGACCGAGACGACGATCAACCTGCCCTACATCACGGCCTCCGCCGAGGGCCCGCTGCACCTGGACGAGAAGCTCACCCGCGCCCAGTTCGAGGAGCTCACCAAGGACCTGCTGGAGCGCTGCAAAGCCCCGTTCCACCAGGCCATCAAGGACGCCGGAGCCAAGCTCTCCGCCATCGACCGGGTGATCCTGGTGGGCGGCTCGACGCGGATGCCGGCGGTGACCGCCCTGGTCAGGGAGCTGACCGGCAAGGAGCCGCACAAGGGTGTGAACCCCGACGAGGTCGTCGCGGTCGGCGCCGCCCTCCAGGCGGGCGTCATGAAGGGTGAGGTCAAGGACGTCCTGCTGCTCGACGTGACCCCGCTGTCGCTCGGTATCGAGACCAAGGGCGGCATCATGACCAAGCTCATCGAGCGCAACACCACGATCCCGACCAGACGCTCGGAGGTCTTCACGACGGCCGAGGACAACCAGTCGTCCGTGCAGATCCAGGTCTACCAGGGCGAGCGCGAGATCGCGGCGTACAACAAGAAGCTCGGGATGTTCGAGCTGACCGGTCTGCCGCCGGCCCCGCGCGGGGTCCCGCAGATCGAGGTCGCCTTCGACATCGACGCCAACGGCATCATGCACGTGACCGCGAAGGACCTGGGCACGGGCAAGGAGCAGAAGATGACCGTCACCGGCGGCTCGGCACTGCCCCGACAGGACATCGACCGCATGGTCCGCGACGCGGAGGAGTACGCGGAGGAGGACCACCGCCGCCGCGAGGCCGCGGAGACCCGCAACCAGGGTGAGCAGCTCGTCTACCAGACCGAACGGCTGCTGGCCGACAACGCCGGCAGGATTCCCGGCGATGTGCGGGGTGAGACGGAGACGGCTCTGGCCGAGCTGAAGGAAGCGCTCAAGAACGAGTCCGCGGACGACGGCCACACCGCCGCCCTGCGCCGGGCCATCGACACCCTCGCGGCGGCGGCCCAGAAGGCCGGCACCGCTCTCTACGCCCAAGCAGGGAGCGGCAGCGGTGGTGCGGGAGGCACGGGCACGGGCACGGACGCGTCTACGGGTACGGCCTCCGACGACGAGGTCGTCGACGCGGAGATCCTCGACGAGGACAACCAGCAGGGCGACAAGCGGCAGGGGGAGGGATGAACCGCCCCGGCGGCGCCCGCCGTTCCGGTGACCGCCGGCTGGCCGTCGTACGGGACGAGCCCGGCGCGGGGGCCCTGGCTCCCCGGCCCCGGGGCGACGTCGAGCCGCACCCGTCGGCCTCCGCGCCGCCGTCGCCCGAGGCGGACGCGCTGCGTGCGGAGCTGCGGGAGCGGACCGCCGACCTCCGGCGGGTGACGTCGGAGTACCACGCCTATCGCGAGCGCGTTCGGCGCGACCGCCTGGCGGTTCGCGAGATCGCCGTCGCCAATGTGCTCGGCGGTCTGCTCCCCGTCCTCGACGCCGTGGCCCGGGCCCGGGAACTCGAGGAACTGCCCGCCGGATTCCGGCAGGTCGCCGAGCTGCTCGAGAGCCGTATGGCGGCGCTGGGCCTGGAAACATTCGGCGAGGCGGGTGATCCGTTCGACCCGTCCGTGCACGAGGCCGTCGCGTACAGCCACAGCGACGAGGTGGACCGCCCGACGTGCGTCGGGATCCCCCGCCTCGGCTACCGGGTGGGCGGCCGTCTTCTGCGCCCGGCCCAGGCGGAGGTCGCCGAGCCCCGGCCGGCTCCGGAGGCGAGTGAAGGGTGAGTGAGGCCGCTCGGGGGCCCTGGCGTCTGCCTCGCGTCAGTTCTGCCGCAGCGTGCGCTCGCCCGCCGGTGCCGCGTCCTGATGCGCTGCCAGCGCGGCGGCCGCGGTGGGGTGGACGGGCAGGAAAGTGTCGACTCCGGTCATGGAGAGGACCCGGGCGAGCCGTTCGGGGATGGCGGCCAGGGTCAGCGATCCCCCCGCGCCCTTGGCCGCGTGCCAGATGCTGATGAGGGCGCTGAGGCCGGCCGAGTCGCAGAATGTGACGCCCGCCATGTCGAGGATCAGGTGGGTGTGCGGGCGTCGTTGCTCGATGAGCTCCAGGCTCTTGTCGCGCAGGGTCGGTGCGGTGTGCAGATCCAGCTGCCCGCTGACGGTGGCAAGGGTGAACGGACCGTCGGTGGGCTGGGCGGTGAGATGAAGTTGCTCGGTCACGTCGCTCATCGTTCCTGGGCAGGGGACTCGGATGCGGCGGTGGTGTGGGCCGTGGCGGCGACGACGGGGTCGGCCGCGGAGGCGGAGGTCGGTACGGACAGGGCCAGCAGGGCCACGTCGTCGCTCGCGCCGTCGGGCATGGAGGACAGCAGTTCGGCCGTCTCGTCCACCAGTGAGGTGGCGCTCAGGGGGGCGGTGCGCTCGTGGAGGAAGCCGACCAGGCCTTCGTCTCCGAGCATGGCGCCGTGGGAGGTACGGGCCTCCGTCAGGCCGTCGGTGTAGAGCAGGAGCCCGTCGCCGGGGGCCAGACGGAAGGTGGTGCTCGTGAAGTGCGCCTCGGGGAAGGCGCCGACGAGCATGCCGCCCTTGGGCCGTACCGCCTTCACCCACAGCTCGTCGGTGTCCTGCTCGGGGTGCAGGTGGTAGGCCGGTGGGTGTCCGCCGGTGGCCAGCGTCACGGTGAAGCCGCCCGCCTCGCTGGGGGTGAGCAGGCCGAAGACGGCGGTGCAGAAGCGACTCCCGGCCATGACGTCGTTGAGCAGGACGGTGTTGAGCGCGCTCAGCACGGTCACCGGTTCGGGGTCGATCTGGGCGGCGGCGCGCAGGGTGTGACGGGTCAGTGCGGTGACGGTCGCGGCCTCGGCGCCCTTGCCGCACACGTCGCCCAGGAAGAACGCCCACCGGCCCTGGTCGACGGGGAAGACGTCGTAGAAGTCACCGCCCACGTCGTGCACGGAGGCGGTGCGGTAGTGGCAGGCCAGCTCCAGGCCCGGTACCACCGGCAGCGCGGGCGGCAGCAGGGTGCGCTGGAGGGTCGAGGCGAAGGACGCGATGGCGGCCTTGTCCTTCTCTGCCTGCTCACGCGCCGCACGCTCGAGCTCGGCCCGCTCGTGTTCGATGAGGGCGTAGCGGCTCTCCGCGTGGCGCCGCTCCTGCTCGTCGCGCAGCGCGCGCAGCGCGGACAGCCGCAGCTCCAGCTCGTCCATCACGATCGCCGCGAGGTCGGACAGCGTGGCCGTGTCCTCCGCGGTGATGGAACGCGGCTTGGTGTCGAGGATGTTGACCGTGCCCAGGCGGTGGCCGTCCCGGGTGGTGATGGGCGCGGCCGCGTAGAAGCGCACCCCCATCGGCCCGGTGACCAGCGGGTTCCCGCACGCCACCTCGTCGAGGAGGGTGTCGGGGATCACCAGCGCGTCGTCCCTGAGGACGGCCGAGCCGCACAGGCCCGGATCGCGGCCGATCTCGGCCACACCCTCGAGACCGTGAGCGGCCTTGAACCAGATCCGGTCGCTGTCCACGATCGTGACCGTCGCCACAGGGACGTCGAAGAGACGAGCGGCCAGCGAGGCGACCCGGTCGAACGCCCCGTCGGGCGGGGTGTCGAGCACGTCATAGCGGCGCACGGCCGCGATGCGGTCGGCCTCCGCAGCCGTGTCCTCCACCAACTGCGGACGGGGCCTGGACTTCTGCTCCGGTACCGAAGCCTGTTGGGTCACCAGTCTCCACCTCCGTCGGGCCCCAGGCCGACGAAGACGGCGCGAGACCGGCTCAGCCTAAACGGAACGTGCTCGTCCCTACCAATGTGATCGTCATCGCGCACACGACCGCGTGGTCCGGACGTTTTGCCACCCGCTCCCAGGTAACCCGAATGGTGACAATCTGCCGGAAAAGACAGCGAATCAAAGGAGATCGATCATGCCTGCAGGGTCCGGCTCCAAGCGGGAGCGGCAGTACGAGCACATCAAGGAGAGCGCTGAGGAACGCGGAGCTTCGACCGGCCGCGCCAAGGAGATGGCGGCCCGGACGGTCAACAAGCAGCGCGCCCAGTCGGGCGAGACCAAGTCCTCCAACAGCGGTTCCAGCAAGGGAAAGTCCTCCTCGCAGCGCGGCGGCGAGAAGTCCCGGAGCTCCGGCGGCGGCGGAAAGTCCTCGGGCTCGGGACCGACGCGGGACCAGCTGTACGAGGAGGCCAAGAAGAAGGGCGTCGAGGGCCGGTCCACCATGAACAAGGACGAGCTCGCCAAGGCGCTCGGCCACTGAGACAACCCGGCGACGGGGGGGGGGGGGGGGGTGGGGGGGGGGGGGGGGGGGGTGGTTGGGGGGGGGGGGGGGGGGGGGGGGGTTGGGGGGGGGGGGGGGGGAGCATGTCTGGGAGGAGTTGGCGGAGATGCT
>NZ_JBVIPQ010000007.1:0-338162 GCF_055577795.1 Streptomyces sp. NPDC033174 | reverse complement strand
GAAGAGAAAAAAAGAGGGGCGGGAAAACCCCCCCCCCCTACCCCTACCCCCCCCCCCCCACCCCCCCACCCCCCCCCACCCCCCCCACCCCTCCCCCCCCCCCCCCCCCCCCCCCCCCCCCCCGTCCGTGCTCTGCAGGCTTGCTTGGCACGCTCGCTTGGCAGGCGTCGCTCCGGGTAGAGGCGCTCCATGATCAAGCATCGCCGGGTACGCGTCCTCCTCGTCCTCGTCATCTCCTGGGCCGCCCTGACGGGCGTCGAGCGCTGGGGCGGCAACGGAGCGGCATGGACAACCGCCGTCAGGAGCGGGCTGATATGGGCCTGTGTCGTCGCCGGCGCGTGGTGGTTCGCGGAATGGACGCAGTTCCCCCGGCGGCGCGCGAGGACGAGCGCGGGCAGCGACAGCGCGACCGAGAGGGAAGCGACGCGGCGCTGACCCACGCGACGGCCGCGACGGCCCTGTTCGCCGGTGGACGCGGGGCTGGGCCCCTACCCGTGCACTCGGGCTCCCTGGACTCAAGGCCCGGTGCGGTCGGAGCCCTGAACTCAGTGGGAGAGGACGAACGCGGTCAGGAAGCCCAGCACGGTGGTGAGACCGGTCAACAGATGGGCCTTCTCGAAGGCTTCGGGAATCATCGTGTCGGCGATCATCGCCAGGATCGCACCGGCGGCCACCGCCGTGATCGCGGCCATCACCGTCCCGGAGGCGTCCCCGAGCAGGGTGTAGCCGGCCAGCGCCGCCAAGCCGCTCACCACCGCGATCGCCGCCCACAGGCCGAAGACGTACAGACGGCTGCGGCCCGCCCGCTGCATCCCGGCGGCGCTCGCGAGCCCCTCGGGGACATTGCTGATGAAGACCGCCGCGACCGTGGCGACGCCCACATGGCCCCCGCCGAGCAGGCTCGTCCCGATGACGACCGACTCGGGGACTCCGTCCAGGAGCGCGCCGAGGGCGATGGCGTTGCCCGAGCCGGGCTGCTCCTCCTCGGAGGGCTGAGCGGCCCCGGACCGCTTGCGGTGCCGGGCGCCGCGCCGGGCGAGCCACACATTGGCGAGCGAGTAGGCGCCCGCGCCCGCCACCGCGCCCGTGACCGCCGGTACGGCTCCGCCCTGCTCGTGGGCCTCGGCCATCAGGTCGAAGGACACCGCCGAGATCAGTACTCCGCTGCCGAACGCCATGACGAGGGCGATCCATCGCGGGGGCACCCTAAGGAACGATCCGATCGCGGCTCCCAGCAGGAGCGCCGCTCCCGCGAACAGTCCCCACGCTCCCGCAGTCAACGCACCCGCCATGTCCGCCCCTTCACCGTGTTCGGTCGTACGGGGCGAGGCCTACCCCGGGACGCCGCGTTCATCGCGTCCGGGCGCGGGCCGGACCGGTCACGGCTTGTTGGCGATGGCCCCGAGGTACTGGTTGAGGGCTTCCAGCCGCGCGTCGAGGCTCTGGGCGCTCCGCGCCAGGTCCTGCAGTTCCTTCGTCGCGGCCAGTACGGCGAGCGCGATGGCACGCGCCGAGGGATCGCCGACGTCCTGGAGGGACGCCCGTGCTTCCTCGAGCAGGACGGAGGAAAGGGGAGCTTGCGAGTCCATGTCTGTCTCCAGTCGGTGGAGGAAGGAGCGGCGGGGCGGCGCGAGAAGGGGAGAGCGGCCGGGGAGGCGGGACGCCCGGCCGCCGGAGCTTTTCAGGCGGCGCGGCGCCGGTGCCTGCCGTGGGCCGACGCCTCCGGGGCATCGATGGGGGGTTCCCCGGGAGGCGAAGAGCCCGGCACGGCGTGCAGGTGCCTGCGGCGGGGAGCGGGGGCGGGCACGGGGTCGCTTTCCGCCGGTTGCAGTACGCGTTCCTCGAAGCGGGCGAGCGCGAGGACGGCACCGAGCAGAAGCGGCGGTATGAGCAGCGCTGTGAATACCACGGGAGGGTTCCTTAGGCCGGATGTCCTTCGGGAATGTCCTTCTGGGCCCTTCGGCAGAACGGCTTCTCCTTTCGCGCCTACCCCCTCGCGCGAGGAGAAGTCCGGCTTTCCGGATCGGTCCCCCGCGAGGGCCCCGCCGCACGCCCCGTGCCGTCCGGGCCGGCCGGTCGCCCCCGCCCTGTCCACCGAGCGGCCCAGGACCGGTTTCGTCCGCGCGCGACAGGACCGGTTTCGTCCGCGCGTGAGAGGACACCCGCCGGTCATGAACCAGACACCACGTCCTCCCGCCCGGGGCGACCACAAGGACGACGGGCGGCGCACGCCGGAGCCGGGATCCCTCCCGGAGGTGGAGCGAAACGCACCGGACCAGCCCAGCGACATGCCGAAGAAGTCCTGGTGGGCGGTTCTGAAGCGGACTGTGCAGGAGTTCAAGGACGACGAGCTGGCCGACCGGGCGGCCGCTCTGACGTACTACAGCATCCTGTCCCTCTTCCCCGCCCTGCTGGTCCTGGTCTCGATCCTCGGGATCGCGGGCAGGTCCGCCACCGAGACGGTCCTGGACAACCTCCAGAAGCTCACTCCCGGCTCGGCGCGGGACATCGTGTCCGACGCCGTCCGCCAGCTGCAGGGCGGTGCCGGGATCGGGTCCGTACTCGCCGTCGTCGGCCTGATCGCCGCGGTGTGGTCCGCCTCGGGATACATCGCCGCGTTCATCCGTACCTCCAACGCCGTCTACGACATCCCCGAGGGCCGGCCCGTGTGGAAGGTCCTGCCGCTGCGGCTCGCCCTCACCGTAGGGCTGATGATCATGGCGTGCGCCAGCGCCCTGATCGTCGTGTTCACCGGCTCCCTCGCCCGGCGGGCGGGCGACGCGCTGGGCCTCGGGGACACCGCGGTGACAGTGTGGTCGATCGCGAAATGGCCGGTCCTGGTCATCCTCGTCACGATCATGATCGCGCTGCTGTACTGGGCCTCGCCGAACACGAAGGGCCGCGGCTTCCGCTGGGTCACGCTGGGCAGCTTCCTCGCACTGGTGATCTGGATGATCGCCTCCGCGGGCTTCGCGCTCTACGTCGCGAACTTCGGCTCGTACAACAAGACCTACGGCACCCTCGCCGGCGTCATCGTCTTCCTCATCTGGCTCTGGATCACCAACCTCGCCATCCTGCTGGGGCTGGAGTTCGATGCCGAGATGAGCCGGGAACGCGCCATCGTGGGCGGTCTGCCGCCCGACGAGGAGCCCTATGTCGAGCCGCGGGACACCCGCGAGTGGAGTGAGGAAGAGAAGCGGCGTGCTGAGTGATCGTTCCGGGCTCCCGGGCGGCAGTGAGCGCCCCCACGGTGATGACGCGACATGGCCGGCGAGTGTGATGGACCGCTTGCACGGCATCGACACGGCCCTGACCTGCGCGGCTGCCTCCTGGGACGGGACGCTTGCCCGCCGGGTGCTGCCCGCGGTCGAGGAGTCCGCCGAGCACACGAAACTGTGGTGGGGCGCCGCCGCGCTCCTGGCTGCCGGCGGCGGTCGGCGGGGGCGCCGGGCCGCGGTGACGGGGCTCGCGGGCATGTGGCTCGGGCAGGCCGTCGGCGGCGCCGCGAAGCACCTGTGGGACCGGCCACGCCCGCCGAAGGAACTCATCCCTCACGCCGAGGTGAACGACCGGCCGGACAGCTCCTCCTTCCCCTCGGGTCACACGGTCGCCGCCGTGGCCTTCACCGCCTCGGTCGCGGTGGTGTGGCCGCTCGCGGGTGCTGCCTGCGCGGTGCCGGCCGTGGCGGTGTCGCTCCAGCGCGTCCACAGCGGAGCGCACTATCCCAGCGATGTCGCCGCGGGCGCGGTCATAGGACTGGCCGGCGCCGGCCTCGCGCACCGCGCGTCGGCCGTGGCCGCGGCACGTGTGGCCGGGGCACGTGTGGCCGGGGCACGTGTGGCCGGGGGGAAGTGGGGCAGGCGCCTCGCAGCGGTGATGCGTCCGAGGTGAGCGTTCCGGAGGTCAGGCGTACATGCCGATGAGCAGGACCGAGCGACTACGGCGGGCGAGGGCGGGGATCCGTGGGATCGCCGCTCACATCGGGAGGGGCGTCACGTCATCGGGCGCGGAGCGGGACGATCTGCTCCTTCAGGCGAAGACCGTGGTGGCGGCGATGGTCGCCTGGATGCTGGCGCACCGCTTCCTGGCGCCGACGGTGACGACCTTCGCCCCCTTCACCGCCATCGTCGCGCTGCAGGCGACGCTGTACCGGTCGGTGCGCGAATGCGTCCGGTATCTGGGTGCCATGCTGATCGGTGCGACGCTCGCGGCCGTCCTGGCGGCGGCCGCCGGAATCCATGCCTGGTCCTTCGGGCTGCTCACGCTCGCCGCCGTGGCCGCCGGGCGCGTCAGGCACCGCGGTTCCGAGGGGCTTCAGGTCGCGGTCGTGGCGTTCTTCGCCTTCTCGGCCTTCTCCGCCGGTCACGGCCGGCTCGCCTACATCGGACACCTGACCGGCTCGGTGACCCTGGGTGCTCTCTGCGGTCTCGCCGCCCACACGATCCTCGCCCCCGCCCGGCACGTACATCACCGTCAGCAAGCGGTCGACGGGCTCTACCTGCGTATGCGGGACGTCCTCACCGACCTCGCCCACGCCGTCGAGGACGGCACCACGCCGAGCAGCGAGCACGTCGGCCGGTGGCGCCGCGACTGCGAGGACCTGGTCGGCGAGGCGCAGGGTGTGCAGACGGCGATCGGGGAGGAGTGGGAGAACAACCGCCTCCACCCGCGCAGCGACCGCCTCGCCGCCAAGGAGGCTCTGGGCCGCGCCCGTACCGCGGGCAGGGCGGCCGGCCGCGGTCTCGTCCACCTCTGTTCGATGACGCGCAGCCTCTCCCACGCCGTCGACGGCGGTGAATTCGACCGGCTTCCCGATGACTTCCTCGCCGGCTACGCGGCGCTTCTGCGCACCCTCGCCACCGCCCTGGAGAGGATCGGGCAGACCTCCGGGACCGATTCCGCCGATGTGGACGCGGTCCTGGAGGAGGGACGGGCCCTGCACCGCGCTCTCGAGGACTCCATCGAGCGGACCCCTGCCGTACCGGCTCCGGTGCACACCCTGCGCGGCACGCTGCTCACCGATGCGGCCCGTCTGCTCCACGAGCTGCGCCTGTCCCTCCCGGAGCCCGCGCGCGTAACGGGGCCCGGAACGGGCCGGGTTGGGCCGCGCGCGTAACGGGGCCCGGAACGGACCGGGTTGGGCCGCGCGCGTAACGGGGTCCGGAACGGACCGGGTTGGGCCGCGCCGGGCCGCGACCGGCAGGGCCTACTCGGGCCGCAGGGACCGCCAGATCCGGTCGGGCAGGATCCGCGCGGCCTGCGCGAGGTCGACGTCGTACGTACTGGACAGCCAGCGGCGGGCCGTCTCGGCCACCGGTCCGATCACCAGGGCCTCGATCAGGGGCACGGGAGTGGGCAGGATCTCGCCGGCCTCCATCCTCGGCCCCATCCACGCCACGATGTCCCCCAGCATGTCGGCCTTGGCGGCGCGGATCCGGTCGGCGTGAGCGGCGAGAAAACCGGAGTAGGCGGAGGCGTGGATGAAGAGCGCGGCGTCGGGGCGCTCCTGGGTGAAGCGCAGGTAGGCCCTGACGAGCGCGGCGACGCCGGTACGTGCGGTGCGGCTACGGGTCACGGCAGCGGTCAGCTCGTCGAACAACTCCCCCATGCACCTGATGTAGAGGCCGGCGGCGAGACCGTCGAAGCTGCCGAAATGGTGGTAGAGGCTGCCGAGGCTGACACCACTGGCCTCGGTGACCGCGTTCACCGTGAACCCCTGCCGGCCCGAGGAGGCGTACACCTCGAGGGCGGCCGTGAGAAGGCGTTCGACGGTGGCCTCGCCACGCTGCTGCTTAGGAGACACGGCTCGGTCCCGTTGACGTCATGCCGGACAGACTAGTGGACCGGAATTAGAGGGAATTACTAGAAGCCTGTCTTGGGTACGGTACCTCTCCGGACGGCTGCCGTGGGCGGGCATCCGGCCAAGGTGCGGTCACGGCATGTCTGAAGTCCGGTTGACCACGCCCTCCTTCCGCACGCGCAGGTCTACGCCCAGTGCGACCGCCTCCTGGAAGCCGGGCTGTTGTCCGGGGTCCGGCAGGCCGGGGGGCGCAACCGGCGTCTGATGAAGCTCACCGCGACCGGCCGCGGAAGCCCTCCGGGCCTGGCCTGGATCCCCCTGTCCTTCAATGGATCACGGCACCGAGGGCCGCGCCTGCTGGTCTCTTTCCTCGTCCCGTACGCCGTTACCTGCGCCGTCCTGCACGTCCGCGCCCGGCGGGGCGCGGGCCGGCCACGCGAGGAGTGGCACCTGCACCTGGCGGCCCTGTGCCTGGCGCCGGTGATGTTCGGTGGCGTCGGCGTTCGTGTGCGAGCAGGTCGCGGGCGTCGACTCACTGACAGCGCTGATCGCGGGCGTGGGCATCGGTTGCGGCTCCGGCGGACGCCGTGCGGGTCCTCCGACCACCGGCCCGGCGGTGTCCGGAGAGACGGCAAGCGGTCCTCAACCCCGTGACGTCACACAGAGGTTTGGACGGGACGGACGATCCATCAGGTCATTTGTCCCGGACTATTGACTCCGATTCCGGCAGTCACGATTCTCATCACCATCGTTCGCGCGGGACATGACAAGCCAGAGCCATGTCTCCGGACGGTCCCGTTCCCCGACCGCGCCATCCGCTGACCGAAGACGTGAGTGATGACCATGACTCGACACCCCCACCGCAGGCCCGGGCGCAGCCCTGTCGCGCTGCTGTCGTTGCTCCTCGCCGTGCTGGCCACGGTGCTCGGTCCCGTGCCCAGCTCCTCGGCCGACCCGGGCTGGTGGACCCCCACCGCCCGGCCCTCACCCGACTCCGAGATCAACGTCTCGGGCGAGCCCTTCAAGGGGACCGACTCCCAGGGACGGGTACGGGGATTCGTCGACGCGCACAACCATCTGATGTCCAACGAGGCCTTCGGCGGCCGGCTCATCTGCGGCAAGGCGTTCTCCGCGCAGGGAATCGCCGACGCGCTCAAGGACTGCCCCGAGCACTACCCCGACGGCTCGCTCGCGATCTTCGACTTCATCACCAAGGGCGGCGACGGCAAGCACGACCCCAACGGCTGGCCGACGTTCAAGGACTGGCCCGCCCATGACTCGCTGACCCACCAGCAGAACTACTACGCCTGGGTCGAACGGGCCTGGCGCGGCGGCCAGCGGGTGCTCGTCAACGACCTGGTCACCAATGGGGTGATCTGCTCGGTCTACTTCTTCAAGGACCGCAGCTGCGACGAGATGACCTCCATCCGGCTGCAGGCGCAGAAGACGTACGAGATGCAGGCCTTCATCGACACGATGTACGGCGGCCCGGGCAAGGGCTGGTTCCGGATCGTCACCGACTCCTCGCAGGCCCGCGACGTCATCCAGCAGGGCAAGCTGGCCGTGATCCTGGGGGTCGAGACCTCCGAGCCGTTCGGCTGCAAGCAGATCCTCGACGTCGCGCAGTGCGGCAAGGACGACATCGACCGCGGCCTGGACGAGCTGCACAGGTTGGGCGTACGCAGCATGTTCCTGTGCCACAAGTTCGACAACGCCCTGTGCGGGGTCCGTTTCGACGAGGGCACCCTCGGCACGGCGATCAACGTCGGCCAGTTCCTGTCGACCGGCACCTTCTGGAAGACCGAGAAGTGCGCCGGCCCGCAGCACGACAACCCCATCGGCCTCGCCCCGGCGGCCGAGGCGGAGAAGAAGCTTCCGCCGGGCGTAGGGGTCCCGTCGTACGCCGCGGACGCGCGGTGCAACACCCGCGGTCTCACCGAGCTCGGCGAGTACGCCGTGCGGGGCATGATGAAGCGCAAGATGATGCTGGAGATCGACCACATGGGTGTGAAGGCCGCGGGCCGGGCCCTCGACATCCTCGAGTCCGAGTCGTACCCCGGCGTGATCTCCTCGCACAGCTGGATGGACCTGAACTGGACCGAGCGGGTCTACCGCCTCGGCGGCTTCATCGCCCAGTACATGCACGGCGCGGAGGGGTTCAGCGCGGAGGCGAGTCGCACGAAGGAGCTGCGCGAGAAGTACCACGTCGGCTACGGCTACGGCACCGACATGAACGGCGTCGGCGGCTGGCCGGGCCCGCGCGGCGCGGACACGCCCAACCCGGTGCGGTACCCCTTCCGCAGCGCCGACGGCAGCGCCGTCATCGACAAGCAGACCACGGGTGAGCGCACCTGGGACTTCAACACCGACGGCGCCGCGCACTACGGCATGGTCCCGGACTGGCTGGAGGACATCCGGCTCGTCGGCGGCAAGGACGTCGTGGACGACCTCTTCCGGGGCGCCGAGTCCTACCTCGACACCTGGAAGGCCTCCGAGACCCACAAGGCCGGCGTGAACCTCGCCGCGGGCTCGTCCGCCTCGGCGGCATCGTCGGAGTGGAGCCTGTTCACGAGCTACGCGCCCGACCGGGCCGTCGACGGCAACCCGAACACCCGCTGGGCGAGCGACTGGAGCGACGACCAGTGGCTCCGGCTCGACCTCGGGGCCCCGGGCCTGGTCAAGCGGGTCACCCTCGACTGGGAGCGGGCCTACGGCAAGGCCTACCGCATCGAGCTCTCGAGCGACGGCACGAACTGGCAGACCGTATGGTCCACGACCTCCGGCGACGGCGGTCTGGACACCGCGCAGTTCACCGGGACGTCAGCCCGCCATGTGCGCGTCCACGGGCTGGAGCGCGGCACCCCATGGGGCTACTCCCTCCGCGAGGTGGGCGTCTACAGCAGCTGACGGACGGCGCCCAAGGCGTCCGCGGGGGGCCGGAGCGGGTCAGTTCTCCTGATCCGCTCCGGCCCCGGCCGCGTTCCCGGACAATCTCCCGGACAGCTTCCCCGGGCGCGGCAGGCACGGAACCGAAGGACCGAAAGGAACCACATGGCACGCATGCCGTCGGCCGAGCGGCGCCGGCAGCTGACGGAGGCCGCCATCCGCGCGATGACCCGCGACGGTGTCGCCAGGACGACGACCCGGTCCATCGCCGCCGAGGCGGGCGTCTCGCTGAGCGTCTTCCACTACTGCTTCGACTCCAAGCAGGCGCTGCTCGAGTCGGTCATGGCGACGATCACCGATCACGGCCTGGCAGTGGCGAGGGCGGCGATCCGGCCGAGGGCCACCCTGCGGGAGACGGTCCGGGCGGCCTTCCAGGCGTACTTGGACCATGTGGCCGCGCATCCCGGCGAACACATGCTGACGTACGAGCTGACGCAGTACGCGCTGCGCCGGCCGGGGTCGGAGCACCTCGCGCGCCGGCAGTACGAGCTGTACTCCACCACCTTCAGCGAGCTCATCGAGCAGCTCCGGCAGAGCATGAAGCTCGAATTCAGCGTGCCCGTCCCCGTCCTGGCCCGCTATCTGGCGGCGATGACGGACGGGGTGACGCTGAATCTCCTCGTCCTCGGCGACGACACGGCCACGGCGCACATCCTCGACATGATCGCCGACCATGTCACCGGTCTCGTCCTCGACGAGGCGACAGCACAGGCCCCGCCGTACTCGCCGACCGCTACGACGCGCTGACCCCGCTGCGCGCCAGCGCGAAAACCCCGAAGACGATCAGGCCGACCCCCGCCAGCTGGGGCAGCAGCCACCATCCCGCCCGTACGTGCTCCTCGTACAGCAGGACGCCCAGGATCAGGCTGACCGTCGCGTCACCGAGGGTCAGCGCCGGCTGCGAGGCGACCAGCGGTCCGCCCTGCACGGCGTGCTCGAGCAGCAGGAGGGCGCCGACGCCGGTCGCGCAGAAGGCGTACGTCTGCCAGCTCGTCAGGAAGGCGCTGAGACCCCCCTCGTCCAGGATGTGCATGGAGGTCTTCATCAGGGCCGCCGTCAGTGCGTAACAGATCGCCGTGCCGGCCCCGAGACACCCGGCGCGGCCACGGCCCACAGGCCGGCGCAGTCCGGCCACCGCCAGCGCCACCACCGCGGCACCTCCCACCGCGAGCGTCGGAAGCCAGCGGTCCAGAGGCACGTGCGTACGGTTCCCGACGGGCGAGGCGGCCGCGAGAGCCACCCCGAGACCGGCCACCACTCCCGCCACGGCGAGCCACAGCGCCCCGGGCAGCCGCTCGCGCGCGAGCAGCGAGGCGATCAGCAGGGCGAGCGGCAGCTCGAGGACGAACAGCGGCTGAACGAGCGCCAGGGGACCGGTCGCCAGGGCCGCGGCCTGCCCGACCCCGGCGGCGATCACCGCGAGGATGCCCGCCAGCCACAGCGGGCGCTTCAGCAGGTCGAGGATCAGTCCGGGCCGGAACGAGTCGGACTGACGGACGGTGAGGGCGGCGCGGCGCTGCAGCACCGTGGCGAGCGCGTTGCTGAAGGCGGCGAACAACGAGAACAGGACCGGCAGGACGACGCTCATCTCCCGATACTCGACCGCCCGGGCGGACGCCCGCGCGACGACACGGCCCACGCGGGGGGTTCGCCCGGCGTTCGCCCGTCCGGACCCCGGTCGGGCGAATGCCGGGCCTGGGGCGTGACCCGGCCGGCCCCCGGTGGTACCTCGAGGGCCATGCAGCCAGGCACACCGCCGCCGGTGTCTCCCCTCCTTCGCACGGCCGCCGCCTACGCATGGCGCCTGCTGGCCGTCGGAGCGGTCGTGTACGCCGTCTTCGCCGTGCTCGGTCGCTTCCACGAGATCGGCGTCGCCGTCTTCCTCGGCCTGGTGATCACCGCGCTGCTGCGTCCGGTCGCCGACCTCGTCGCGCGGGGGCTCCCCCGCGCCGCGGCGGTCGCCCTCACCCTCCTCGTCGGCATCGCGCTCGTCCTCGGCGTTCTCACGCTCGTCGGTGAGGCGGTGGCCGGTGAGCGGACGACGCTGATGAACGAGTTCCGGGAAGGCGTGGACCGCATCGAGCACTGGCTGGAACAGCCTCCGTTCCGGCTGAACCCCCAGGCGCTCTCCGATGTCGAGGGCAAGATCGGGCAGTTCCTGTCGAGCCACCGCTCCGCGCTGGTCAGCACGGCGCTGAGCGGTGCGCACCGGCTGGTGGCGGTGCTCACCACGCTGGCCCTGGCGCTGTTCAGTTCGGTGTTCTTCATCCACTCGGGTGACCGTCAGTGGGCCTGGTTCGAGGAGCAGTTGCCTCGGTCCGTGCGCGGGCGCGTGCGGACCGGCGGACGTGCGGCCTGGCGGACCTTCACCGGCTACACGCACGGCATCGTGGTGGTGGCCGCGACGAACGCGGTGCTCGTCGGCCTCGCGCTCTGGCTCCTCGGGGTCCCTCTGGCGGTCCCGCTGGCGCTGCTGGAGTTCCTGGCCGCCTTCGTCCCGCTGATCGGCTCGCCGATCGCGCTCGCGGTCGCGGCCGTCGTCGCGCTGGCGTCGAAGGGTCCTCTGGTGGCGGCCGTTGTGATCGCCCTGATCGTGGTCATCGGGCAGATCGAGGGACATCTGCTGCACCCGCTCGTCATGAGCTGGGCCGTCCGGCTGCACCCCCTGGTGGTGGCGATCTCGGTGATCGGCGGGGCGATCGCGGCAGGCATCGTGGGGGCCGTGGTGGCCGTACCGCTGGTGTCGGTGATCTGGTCGGTCCGCACGGCGCTGCGGGAGGCACGCACGACGGCCGCCTGACCCGCCCGCCCTCCGCCCCCGGTTCACGCGGCCCCGCTTCCCGTCTCGCGTCCGTCGCCCGAGGGGCGCAGCGGGCTGCTGGGGAACGGCGCGAGGGACTTCAGGAGTCGTGTCCCTCCTGCTCCGTGATGCCGAGAACCGCGAGGAAGGCGGTCGCCGCCGGCGTGCGGCTGAAGCGGCTCCAGATGACGTACTCGACGCGGGCCGGCGCGTCGGTGACCTCGACGGTGATGACGCCGGTGAGCTGGGGCACGTAGGCGGCGGGGAGCATGGCCACGCACAGGCCCGGCCCGACGAGGCGGGCGATGAAGTCCGCGGTGGTCACTTCGAAGGCGACGTCGCGGCCGAGGCCGGCGGCCGCGAAGGCCTGGTCGGACTGGGCCCGTCCGGCCGTCCCGGCCGGAAGGTCCACGAACACCTCGGAGGAGAGCCGGCGCAGGCTGACCGCCGGTTCGCCGGCGAGTGGATGGTCCGGCGCGACCACGGCGACGAGCCGGTCACGGGCGAGTTCGTGGGCGGTGACACCCTGCGGCCGCGCAGTGGTCGGCAGCCCGAGGAAAGCCACGTCGAGGGTTCCTTGTCCGACCTGCTCGACGAGGTCGTCGCTCGCGCCCACCCGCAGGCTGATGCGCACGTGCGGATACCGCCGGCGGAAGTCACGCAGCGCACTCGGGATGTCGACCGCGGCCACGGTGGGGATCAGGCCCACGGCGAGCCGCCCGCGCACCTCTCCGACAGCCGCGGCGACCTCGGCGGCCGCGCGCTCGGCGGCGTCCAGACACTGGCGGGCGGCCGGGAGGAACGCTTCACCGGCCGGCGTCAGCCGTACGCGGCGACTGGTGCGCTCGAAGAGCCTCGCGCCGAGTTCCCTTTCCAGGCGGGCGATTTGGTGACTGAGGGCGGACTGGACGACCAGGCAGCGTTCGGCGGCCCGGGTGAAGCTGTTCGTCTCGGCGACGGCGACGACGTAACGCATCTGCTGGAGTTCCACGGATCCATCTTGTTTCGAGATCGGTGGGCTGACAAACATGTATTGGACTCATGGATCGCCCGGCGCTGAGACTGCGGGTATGACAAGTCCAGTAGCACCAAAGGGATGTGACGGAACCAGCGGAGGTGCTCCCCGGGGGAGTCCGCCGCGTGCCGCCCTGACTGCGCTCGCTCCCCTGGCCTGGGGCACCACCTATGTCGTCACCACCGAGCTTCTCCCGCAGGGGCACCCCCTGTTCGCGGGTCTCCTGCGCGCGTTGCCCGCCGGCCTGATCGCGCTGGCGCTCACCCGGACGCTGCCGCGCGGAGCGTGGTGGGGAAAAGCCGCAGTGCTCGGCGTGCTCAACATCGGACTGCTCTTCCCGCTGCTGTTCATCGCGGCCGAACGCCTGCCGGGCGGCGTCGCCGCGACCTTGGCGGCGGCCCAGCCCCTCTTCGTCGCCCTCCTGGCCGCGACGGTCCTCCACGAGAGCCCGTCCGCCTGGCACCTGCTGTGGGGTACGGCGGGGATCGTCGGCGTCGGCCTGGTCGTGATAGGGCCGAACGCGGCACTCGACACCGTCGGGATCGTGGCGGGCCTCGGCGGCGCGGCGGCGATGGCGCTCGGCGTGACCCTCACCAAACGCTGGGGACGGCCCGCCGGGGTCGGTCCCACCGCTTTCGCGGGCTGGCAACTCACCGCGGGGGGCCTGTTCCTGGTGCCCCTCACCTTCCTCGTCGAGGGACCCCCTCCCACGATCGGTCCGGCCGCCGCCCTGGGCTACCTCTGGCTGGGTCTGATCGGCGGTCTGCTCGCCTACGTCCTGTGGATCCGCGGCATCACCGCGTTGCCGGTCAACTCCGTCGCGGTTCTCGTCCTGCTCTCTCCGCTGGTCGCCGCCCTTCTCGGCGCCGTCCTGCTCGGCCAGACACTCGGCCCGGTCCAACTCGCCGGATTCGGGCTCTCCCTCGCCGCGATCGGCGCGGGACAGCTTCCCCCGCCCACCCGCTCGCGGAACGCCCGTTCAACACCCGCACCCGAAAGGACACCCCGATGAAGATCGCCGTCGTCGGAGCCGCAGGAATGGTCGGCTCGCGCGTCGTCATCGAAGCCGCGAGCCGGGGCCATGCCCTGATCGCGGTCTTCCGGAAGAACCGGCGGGCCGCCCTGCCGCCGGGAGTGACCGCCGTCGAGGGCGACGCGAACGACCCCGACCGCATGAGCGGACTGTTCCACGGCACCGACGCGATCGTGGCCGCGACGCGTCCCGCCCCCGGGCAGGAAGACACCGTCGTCGGCACCACGACCGCGCTGCTGGACGCGGCCGCGACAGCCGGGACCCGCATACTCGTTGTCGGCGGCGCCGCTCCCCTCCGCATCCCGGGTCATCCGGACCGGCTCGTCGTCGACAGCCCGGAGTACGTACCGCGACAGTGGCGCACCATCGCGGCCGCCAGCGCCGCGCAACTGGACGTCTGCCGAGCACACCCGGCCGACTGGGTCTACCTCAGCCCACCCGCCGTCCTCGAACCCGGACGCCGCACCGGAGAGTACCGACGCGGCACCACCACACTCATCACGAGCGCCGACGGTACGTCCCGTATCTCGGCCGAGGACCTCGCCGTGGCCGTCCTCGACGAACTCGAGAACCCGCGCGGAGACAAGCACTTCACGGTCGGTCACCAGGGCCCGATGAGGACGACACCGCGAAGCGGGACCTGGTGACCGCCGCAACCGGCCCGCGTCGTGCGCCGTGGCGCAGAGGGCCTCCACCCCGCCCCTGCGGACGGCCTGGCGAAAGCTCCTGCCGGGAGGGAAAGTACCGGTGAAAGGTGGCCGGGCCGACTCCAGCGCGCCAGGGCCTACCGCCCTCGGGAAGGCGGGCGATGTAGAAAGTGGCCATGAAGGAAGAGGGGCGCTTGCGCCCGAAGAGCCAGTCGCGGCGCCTGTTCGCACGCCCTTCGCACGCTCACGACGGGTCCGGGGGAGCACGCCACGGCGCCACGTCGGGGCTGCGTTCCCTGCTGAACCTGCACAGCGCCGCTGGACAGGTGTTCGCTCTTCAGGTCGTGATCGTGCTGCTCCTGGTCGCGGCCGCTGTGACGGCCCTGGTCGTCCAGGCCAATCGTGGCAGCGAACGCCAGGCCGAGCGGCTCTCGCTCACCGCGGCCGAGACGTTCGCGAACGCCCCGGGGACGGTCGCGGCGTTGAAGAGCCGGGATCCGACGGCCGTGCTGCAGCCGCGCGCCGAAGCGGCCTGGATGAGGGCGGGCGTCGACTTCATCCTCGTCATGGACACGCAGGGCATTCGCCTCACCTATCCCGATCCGAAGCAGATCGGGAAGAAGTTCGTCGGCACCATCGCCCCGGCGCTGAGAGGCGGAACCGTGGTCGAGCGCGCCGGCGGGCCGCCGCTGCCCGCCGGTGTGGGAACGGCCGTCCAGGCAGTGGTCCCGGTGACGGACACCGACGGCTCGGTCATCGGGCTGGTGTCCGCCGGGATCACCGTGGAGAACGTCGGCGACCTCGTCGAACAGCAGCTGCCGCTCATCCTCGGCGCCGGCGCGGGCGCGCTGGCACTGTCCACCACGGGGACCGCGCTGGTATCCAGGCGGCTGCGGCGGCAGACGCACGGACTGGGCCCGGAAGAGATGACGCGGATGTACGAGCACCATGACGCGGTGCTGCACGCGGTCCGGGAAGGTGTGCTGATCACCGACGGCGGCGGGCGGGTGGTGCTGGCCAACGACGAGGCACGACGACTGCTCCGCCTGCCGGAGGACCCGGGGCGCAGGCGAGTGGAGGAACTGGGGCTGGACCAGGAGACGGCGCGGCTGCTGGCGTCGGGCGAGCCGGTCACGGATGCCGTCCACCTGGCCGGGGACCGGCTGCTGGCAGTGAACAAACGGCCCACCGCGCCCTACGGCGGCCAGGCCGGCAGTGTGGTGACCCTGCGGGACACCACGGAACTGACGGCGGTCACCGGCCGTGCGGAGGTGGCGCGGCAGCGGCTCAATCTCCTGTACGACGCGGGGATGCGCATCGGGGCCACGCTGGACGTGACGCGCACCGCCGAGGAACTGGCGGAGGTGTCCGTCCCCCGCTTCGCCGACGTCGTCACGGTGGAGCTGCTGGACCCGGTCCTGCGCGGGGAGGAGCCGCAGGAGCCGAGCACCGAGATGCGGCGCACCGCGGCCGCCGGACTGGAAGGGGACCATTCCCTCTATCCCGTCGGTGAGCTGATCCGGTACGTTCCCACCCATCCGGTCGCCGCCGCGGTCGTCGGCGGCCGAGCCGTTCTGGAAGCGGACCTGCGTACCTCGGACGGCTGGCGGTCGCAGGATCCCGAGCGCGCGCGGCGAGTCCTGGACCACGGCATCCACTCCCTCCTCGTGGTCCCGATGCGGGCGCGCGGCATGCTCCTCGGAGTGGCGAATTTCTGGCGGGCGAACGCCTCCGCGCCCTTCGAAGAGGACGACAGGTCCTTCGCCGAGGAGCTGGCCGCCCGGGCGGCGGTCGCGATCGACAACGCCCGCCGCTACACCCGCGAACACGCCATGGCCGTCACCCTGCAGCGCAGCCTCCTTCCCCGGCGCCTGCCCGAGCAGAACGCCCTTGAACTGGCCTACCGCTACCTGCCGGCCCGGGAGGGCGTGGGCGGCGACTGGTTCGACGTCATCCCGCTGTCCGGCGCCCGCGTGGCGCTGGTGGTCGGCGACGTCGTCGGCCACGGTCTGCACGCCGCGGCGACCATGGGCCGGCTCCGCACCGCGGTCCACAACTTCTCCACCCTGGATCTGCCTCCCGACGAGCTGCTGACCCTTCTTGACGAACTGGTGGCGCACATCGACGCCGACGAGGCCGCGGACCAGGAACAGGAAGGGCAGGAGATCACCGGCGCCACCTGTCTGTACGCCATCTACGATCCGGTCTCCGGGCAGGTGGCTGCCGCGACCGCCGGCCACCTCGGGCCGGCGCTCGTCCACCCCGACGGAACCGTGACCTTCCCCGAGCTGCCGGTTTCCCCGCCCCTGGGCCTCGGTGCCGGCCTGCCCTTCGAAACCGCTGAGCTCTTGCTGCCCGAGGGCTCCCGACTGGTGCTCTACACCGACGGGCTGGTCGAGGGCCGCACCCGCGACCTGGATGCCGGCATGGAGGCCCTGCGCGAGGCCTTGGCCGGACGCGGCCGCACGGCGGAAGAGACCTGCGCGGCGGTGATCGAGGCCATGCTGCCCGCCCGGCCGAGCGACGACATCGCGCTGCTGGTGGCCGACACCCGGCGGCTGGATCCCTCGAAGGTCGCCGAATGGGCCGTGCCGCGCGATCCGGCGGCGGTGGCCCGTATCCGTGCCGCCTGCGCCCGCCGCCTGGCGGAGTGGGGACTGGAAGAGATCGGCTTCGCCACCGAACTCGTCCTCAGCGAGCTGATCACCAACAGCATCCGCTACGGCGCCGAGCCCATCACCGTCCGGCTGCTGCACGACGGCGCCCTCATCTGCGAGGTCTCCGACGGCAGCAGCACCTCACCCCGTCTGCGCCGGGCCAAGACCACCGACGAGGGTGGCCGCGGCCTGTTCCTCGTGGCCCAGTACGCCGAGCGCTGGGGCACCCGCCACACCCCCACCGGCAAGGTCATCTGGACCGAACAATCCCTGCGTGGCGGGGCGGTTGAACCCAGTGGCGACCTCGGCGACATCCTGCTGGACCAGTGGGACGACGAAGCTCTCTGACGGTAGTGCCTCCGGGTCGGCGAGACCGTCGCTTCGGAGCGGGCGCGGGCCTATTCGACCTTGGCCCAGTCGAGCGTGCGCTCCACGGCACGCTTCCAGTCCGCGTACCCCTGCGCCCGCTGGTCCTCGGACCATTGGGGCTCCCAGCGCTTGGACTCCTGCCAGTGGGTGCGCAGTTCGTCGGTGTCACGCCAGAAGCCGGTGGCCAGACCGGCCGCGTAGGCGGCACCCAGCGCGGTCGTCTCGGCGACGACGGGCCGGCTGACCGGTACGCCGAGGACGTCGGCCTGGATCTGCATGCACAGGTCGTTGGCCGTCACACCGCCGTCGACCTTGAGCACGTCCAGGTGGACGCCGGAGTCCTGCTCCATGGCCTCGACCACGTCGCGGCTCTGGTAGCAGATGGCCTCCAGAGTGGCCCGTGCCAGGTGTCCGTTGTCGTTGTAGCGGGCGAGGCCGACGATCGCGCCGCGGGCGTCGGAGCGCCAGTACGGGGCGAACAGACCTGAGAAGGCCGGGACGAAGTACATGCCGCCGTTGTCGTTCACCGTGCGGGCCAGCGTCTCGCTCTCGGCCGCCGTCTTGATGATCTTCATCTGGTCGCGCAGCCACTGCACCGCGGAGCCGGTGACCGCGATGGAACCCTCCAGGGCGTAGACCGCTGGGCTGTCCCCGAACTGGTACGCCACGGTGGTCAGCAGGCCGTGTTCGGAGCGGACCAGTTCGGTACCGGTGTTCAGCACCAGGAAGTTGCCGGTGCCATAGGTGTTCTTGGCCTCGCCGGGCGCGTAGCAGACCTGCCCGACGGTTGCCGCCTGCTGATCGCCGAGGACCCCGGTGATGGGGATGGCGGCCCTCAGCGGCCGCGAGGTGCGGGTCACGCCGAACGCCTCCCGGTGGGAGGACGGGTTGATGGTGGGCAGCATCGACCGCGGGATGTCGAAGAAGCCCAGCAACTCGTCGTCCCAGTCGAGGGTTTCGAGGTTCATCAGCATGGTGCGGCTGGCGTTGGTCACGTCGGTGGCGTGGATGCCGCCGTCGGGCCCGCCCGTGAGGTTCCACAGGATCCACGCGTCGGTGTTGCCGAACAGGGCGTGGCCCCGGTCCGCCGCCTCGCGGACACCGTCGACGTTCTCCAGGATCCACTGGATCTTGCCGCCGGAGAAGTACGTCGCCGGCGGCAGTCCCGCCTTGCGGCGGATCACGTCGCCCTGGCCCGATCGCTCCAGGGCGGCCGCGATCGAGTCGGTGCGGGTGTCCTGCCAGACGATGGCGTTGTAGTATGGACGGCCATTGCGGGGATCCCAGACGACGGTCGTCTCCCGCTGGTTGGTGATGCCGATCGCCGCCAGGTCTTCCGGCGACAGGTTCCCGTGGCGGAGGGCGTTCTGGATCACCGAGTTGGTGCGTTCCCAGATCTCCACCGGGTCGTGTTCGACCCAACCCGACCGCGGGAGGATCTGGGCGTGCTCCAGCTGGTGCCTCGCCACCTCGTTGCCGACGTGGTCGAAAATCATGAAACGGCTGCTCGTGGTTCCCTGGTCCACCGCGCCGACGAAGTCCGCCATGGCATTCCGCCTCTTCTGTGGGAAGGAGTGGGTGCCGGCCTCACACGAGGCCGGTCAGCCCTCGGGGGTGGGAACGCGACCGGGCGGCTCCGGTTCCGCGGTCGGCAGGAACCGGCCGACGAAGAACTTGTACACGAAGGCCCCCAGCAGACCGCCGATGAGCGGCCCGATGATCGGGACCCAGAAGTAGAAGTTCCCGTACTGGTCTCGCCAAGCTCCGCCGTAGCCGGTGAGGAAACTCGCCAGCCTCGGACCGAAGTCGCGCGCGGGGTTGATGGCGTAGCCCGCGTCGGTGCCCCAGGCCATGCCGATCGCCACGACGACCAGGCCGATGATGAACGGGGCCAGATTGGCGCCGGGGGGCGTGTTCAGCAGGTCGGTGATCGCCAGGATCAGCAGCAGCAGGATCGCGGTACCGATGATCTGGTCCCGGAACGCGCCCCACTCGTGGACCGGCAGATTCGGGTTGCCGTTGGCCGGCAGCGTGGAGAACACGCCCTGCGTCTTGATGGTGTGGCCGGGGTCCGCCTTCGCCAGTGCCTCGGTGTAGTTCCACCGCACCAGCAGCGCCGCCACGAAGGCACCCGCCGTCTGGGCCAGCGCGTAGGGCGCCACCTTGCTCCAGGGGAAACCCTTGAACACGGCAAGGGCCAGCGTCACCGCGGGATTGAGGTGAGCACCACTCAGCCGTGCCGCCACGTAGACGCCGAGGGTGACGCCGAGGCCCCATGCCCAAGCGATGCTGTCGTGGTTTCCGAGACCGCCCGGGGGGTCCGTAAGGGCTCCGCCGGCGACCACTTGGGCCACCACGCCGCAACCGAAGAGGATGAGAATCATGGTGCCGAGGAATTCGGCCGACATTTCTCCGACCAGCCCCAGCCTTTTGAGCCGCTCAGCCATGCGAGCCTGCTTCCCGCCGGCTCTGGACCGGCCCGTCGCTCGACCCCCCAAGTGATCCACGCATCATCGTAAACCGGCCCGAAGTGCTCCGCGCGTCCAGCGCCTTCGTACGGGTGGCGACCAAGTCAGCGACCGCGAAATCCGCAAGACGCGACCTAGAGGCGGACGATGACCAGGGCGATGTCGTCGCGGGCGCCTCCGGCGACACCGAGGCGCGCCAGGAGGGCGTCGGCCAGGCGCTCGGGGCTGAGGTGGCGCAGGCCGGTCAGGGCGGCGGTGAGCCGGTTCAAGCTGGTGTCGATGTCTTCGTCACGGCGTTCGATCAGACCGTCGGTGTAGAGGACGAGGGTGTCGCCGCGTCGGTACGCGGCGCCGGCCTGGGGGCGGGGTACGTGCTCGGGCCGGGCGCCCAGGGGCGGGTCCGTGGCCTGGTCCAGTAGTTCAAAGGTGCCGTCGGCATGAGTGAGGACGGGCGGGGGGTGACCGGCGCTGGAGTAGACGATCAGTTTCGAGCGGGCGTCGACCAGTACCGTGACCGCGGTCGCGGCAAGGGCGTCGTGCACCGACCGGGCGTAAAGGCCGAGCACTTCCAGGGCCTGGGCCGGTCCGGCGACCGCGCGGCTGGCCGCGGAGAGAGCGCTGCGCAGCATGCCCATGACGGTGGCGGCTTCGAGTCCGTGGCCGACGACGTCACCGACGGCCAGGGTGAACCTGTCGTCCGCCAGGTCGACGGCGTCGTACCAGTCCCCGCAGACGTTGAGTGAGCCGATGGCGGGCAGGTAGCGCACGGCGACGTCCGGGTGGTGGGCCAGGTCCGGGGTGTGCAGCATCGCTTCCTGCAGGGTGATGGCGACCTGCCGTTCGCGGGCGTGCGCGGCACGTAGTTCCTCGTTGAGACGCTGCAGTTCGCGCGCACGGGCGTACAGCTCGCTCTCCATGGACGTCGCCCGCCCGGGGAGGGGTTGCGTGGGCTGGTTGTCGCGGGCGCGAACGAAACTGGTGACGTCCTCGACCCGGTGAATGATCCACGCCACTCGCCCGCCCTCGTCGAGGACGGGCGAGTTGACCGGGGACCACCAGCGTTCTTCGAAGACTCCGGCCTGCCCGGCGAGAGGGATGTCGTACTTCTGCACGGCCATGGTGTCCGGTTCGCGGGTGGCCAGAACACGCTGCAGCGATGCGGAGAGATTGCGGACGCCGTCTGCATGGGGGTCGGCGGGGTTGTCCGGAAAGGCGTCGAACAGGTACTGCCCCAACAGGTCGTCGCGGGTGCGGCCGGTCGCATGACAGTACGACTCGTTGACGCCCACGATCATGAGCCCCGGGTTCAGCACCAGGTAGGGACTGGGAGTGGCGGCAAACAACGCCGCGTAGTCGATTTCCCCCGGGACCGTCTGCCCTCCGCCGGCTGCAGAAATGGCCACCCCTTCAATCTACGAGCTCGCGGAGGACTGCGCCCCTCGGAGGTCCGTCGTCAGGGCGCCCAGGGCAGTCGCACCGCCTCGATCTCGGGGTCTTTCAGCAGCGCTTCAATGAGAGCGCGCGGCCCAGCGACCTTGGTGGCCCACAGGTCGTAGTCGGTACACAGGACCCAGGACCGGTCCACTGGCCAGAGGTTGGAGGGGCTGAAGCCGGCCTCGGGGTTGTCGTAGAGGATCGCGGCATCGCCGAGGCGGCCGGTCCGTACATGGTGGTGGTCGAAGTCGGCGGCCGCGAGCATCAGCGGATTGTAGTAGGCCAGGCAGGGGGTGTCCGGACCTGTGGGGCTCTTCTCGGTCAGGACGGTGATCAGCCGGTTCCAGCTTTCCCGGTCCAGGCTCCCCTCAGTGGGCGGGATCATCCCGAGCGGCCAGCTGCCCGCCTTCCTGGCCGAGGGAAAGCAGTGGTGTGAGGGAAGCGATCCCTCGGGCACGAGGGGATCGCCGGTGCGCCGGGCGAGCTCCGCCCAGCGCAGCCGCCGCCAGCCGCGGCCGGGGTGCTCGGCGCGGCCCAGGCCGCCTCCCGTGGTGATGCCCACTTCGAGGTCGACACCCGCAAAGCTGCCGCGGTGCACGGTCCCGTCCGCCAGACGCGCCTGGCGGTCCTCGTCGTACGAGACCTCGGCCGGCCCCTGCTCGTGTTCGTACATGGCGTTGAGCACCCAGGCGGCATCGGGCATCGGCGGCGGCATGAACCCGGTCGTACCGTCGCCGCACAGCTCCAGCAACCAGTCGGCCGTACCGGACGGCGCGAGTGGCCACAGGCCGGACAGCGGGTTCGGTTCTTGGTGCACTCGCTCATGATCCCAGCCGCACCAGCGAACTTCCGCGAGGGCCCGGCCATACCGTCCCTCGACACCATATGAGCAGCCGACCCTCCGCTCCGCCTCACGCGGCCGCTCCCTGCCAGGGGAACGGCCGCGTCGCGGAGCCCGATGGTTCAGCGGTCGCCGGGCATGGTGCGGTCCTCTCGTGCGCCGGAGCGGCCACGGGTGTCGGTGCGGTCTCGGGCGGCGGAGGCGGCGGCGACGGCGAGGAGAGTCGCGACGGCGCCGGTGATGAGGTTGCTGGTGATGGAGCGGGTGTGGGCGACGTCCCCTGCGACGACCCAGGGGGCGATGCAGGTCCAGATGCCGATGGCGGCCGCGGCCCAGGCCATGGAGTGGGTGCGCTCGTAGGAGTTGCCGAGACCGCCGAGGAGCAACGCGTAGGCGATGCCGGTGATGAGGTTGGTGACGGCCAGTGTGGTGAAGCCGTTGAAGCCGGCTATCCACGGCGACGCGGCGAGGTACAGGCCGGTGACGAGGGCGAGGGCCTCGATCATCTGGGCCCGTGGGGTCGTGACGGCGCGGTCGTGACGGGCGCGCAGTTCCATCAGGTCGGGGTGCTCTTCGATGGGTGCGCGGTGGATTGAAGCCATGATTGCCTCCGAGAGAAGTGTTCACCCACCGACTACCCATAAAATCGTCATAAACAGGCAAATGGGTCATTCTCTTGGTCGCGGCCATCAGGTCCGCCGTGAAGCGGCCATGACCCTGCCCCCCGGGGGCCACGTCCTCGGGACCCGCCACGGTCCCGGACCGGCCCCGACGCAAGCCCCCGGTCCCCTATGCCCACCGAGGCGGCGCGGATACCGGACGGCGGCAGCTGTCCCGTGTCCGAGGTCCTGGTCGTCACCTGACGTGCCGCGCGGCCTCGGGGGCGTGCGTCACCGATCCCGTACGACGATTCGGCGCCCGGTCACCTGACCGGGCGTCACGGTGATCCACAGGTCGCGCACACCACCGGCCCACGGCGCGCTGCGACTGTGTGTCTCGAGCCTCCGCACCGCTGCGGGTTCGGTGACCGCGCGGGCGTCACCGACGACGAGGACGCTCCATCCTCGGCTGAACGCGTCGTCGATGCGGTCCGCCTCGAAGGCGACCTTGTTACCGACGGCTCTGGCCGGCGCGGCGTCCGGGGACGTCCGGTAAGCGACCTCTGTGCCGAGGGTCAGGTAGTTGACCGGGAGGATGGCCGGTCCGGCCCCGGTGGTCACCGCGACGCGCCCCACGCCGTTGCTGCCCAGCAGTTCCCAGCACTCCGTCCGGCCGAGCTCCACCAGCTCGGGGTGGTATGCGGCCTGGCCCGTGCCGGGTGGAAGGTCGATGTTGCCGCCGGTGAGTTCGTCGACGCTCGTTTCGAGGGCGTCGGCCAGACGGAGCAGAAAGCCGATGCCGTGCGTTGCGGGCTGCGTCTCCAGGTACTGGATGTACTCGGGCGCAGCGCTGGTGCGCAGGGCGACGTCTTCGCGGGACATGCCGAGCTCCTCGCGCCGCGCCGCCGCCCGCCTGCCCAGGTCACCACCCCTGGCGCGCGCCCCGGACGACGCCGGACCGGTCTGCGGTCGATCGGACATGACGGCTCACTTTCCTGTACGGGCACCGTTCACGCGGCGGGCGCGGAGCGAGGCCCATGGCAGTGCGGAGGGGTCCGTGTCCATTCACGCTAGGCACGGATCCGCGTCGTCGCACCAGGAGTCCGCGTCACCTGCTCGCCTGGCCCCGGTGGCCTTGAGGGCCGCGCGCCCGGCTTCTAACGTGCGAGCGGCCCCATGCCGCAGTGGGACCGCTACGGCCGGGACTCCCGCACGACGATGGCCCTCGACTCGGTCACCACAGCCATCGAGGACATCGCCGGATACTGGCGCCTCCTGCACCATCCGGCGGTGCCGTAGCCACACCGCCGCGAAGGTGGTCGGTCGGTTTCATTCCGCGCGGCCGTCCTCGCCCCCTGTACGCCCGGCCGACGGGGAACAGGGGGCGGCGACACCCTAGGAGGCGGGCGGCGCCTCTTCCAGGCCGGTGACCTGCTGTACGTGCAGGAGGCTGGGCGTGGCGAGCACGTCGTGCAGTTGCTGGAAGATCTGACGCGCGGCAACCGCGTTCCAGTCCGGCGGGAGCAGCTCGCTCGGCAGCCCGGGGTCGAGGTAGGGCAGTCGGCGCCATTGGGTGAGCATGGGGACGTAGTGACGGAAGGCCTCGCCGCCGTCGATGTCGCGCTGCTGCGCGAGTCCCGCGGCGACGGGACCGTACGCGTCGGCGAACGTGGCGTACTGCGCTTGGATCGCCGGGAAGTCCCACCACGAGCTGACCGTCTCCGGCAGGTCGCTGAAGGCGGCGTAGTCCGCGGCGAACAGGTGGACGTAGTCGCTGAGCCCGCGCCGGATGAGCATGTCGCGGGCGTCGCCGAGGAGCCGGCCGGGCGCCAGCCACACGCCGGGGGCGATGTTGCCGAAGCCGAGCCAGGTCAGCCGGGTGCGCAGCTGGTAGCGGTACGAGCGCTCGGACTCCGGTACGGAGAAGACGGCCATCGCCCAGCCGTCGCTGAGCTTCGCCGGTTCCAGGCTGCCGAAGATGCGCCGGTCGCCCTCGTCGAAGACGGGGTGCGCGGCCGGGCTGAGCCGATAGCCGGTGGCGCCGCGGCGTTCCGGTTCGAGTACGCCCTTCTTCTTGAGCCGGGAGATCGCCGAGCGTGCGGCCGGGCCGTCGACGTCCAGCTCGGACATCAGGGTGATCAGGTCGGCGACGGAGACCCAGCCGCCGAGGCGGCGCGCGAACGCCCCGTAGACCGTGTTGATCAACGAGCTGGGCCTGAGGGGACTGTCCGCCATGATCGCCTTCCGTCGTCTGCGGTCGCGATCCTACCGAGCCTGGCGGAGGGGGCTCCGGCCAGGTCACGGCGGGCGGGGTGTGCGACGACGGGGCGGCGTGGCGCCGTCACCGCTCGGTGGACGACTGCCGCACCGGCGGCGTTTCCGCGTAGGCGCCGGACAGGAGATGACCCGCGCCAGGTGCCACGGCCGGGAGGTCCAGGGCGCGCAGCATCTGGTGGGCGGTGCACACGGCCGCCGAGACGACCGGCTTGCCGAGGAGCTGTTCGGCTTCGTCGATGGCGCCCAGTGAGGGCATTTGGACGCAGGCGGAGAGCACCACGGCGTCGGCGTCGCTGTGGTCCAGGGCCTTGGCAAGCCCGGGCAGGCGTGCGGGGTCGTGTGCGGCGACGTCGAGGTTGTTGGGGATCTCCAGGGCCCGGTAGTCGAGCACCTCGATGCCCTCGTGGGTGAGGTAGTCGACGACGGTCTTCGTCAGCGGGCGCATGTACGGAGCGATCAGGGCGATCTTCTTCGCCTTGAGGGTCTGCAGCCCGTGCACAAGGGCTCCGGCGCTGGTGACGACGGGGGCGGGGGCGCCGTTCTCCACGGTGCGGCCGTGCAGGCGTTCCTCGGAGGTGCGGTGGTAGCCGAGCCCCATGCTCATGATGGCCACCAGGCAGGCGTAGCCCAGCACGTCCACGTGCGCGTCGGAGAGCTCGACGGCGCAGCGGTCCGAGTCGGCGTCCATGGCCTTGAGCTGATCCGGGGTGACGTGGGTCATCCGCATCCGGCTGGAGTGGAAGGTGAAGCGTTCCGGCGCGATGGTTTCCCGGGCGCGCAGGATCGCGGGGACCTCCGTCTCCATGGTGACGTTGGAGCTCGGCACGATCTGGCCGATGCGGTAGGTAAGGGGGGTGCGGCGGGACATGTCGCTCCTCAGCGGGCGTCGATGACGGGGTTGGTCAGGGTGCCGATCAGCTCGACAGTGGCATCGACGGTGTCGCCGGGGACGAGGAACTCGGGCGGAACCATGCCGGCTCCCACGCCCGCGGGCGATCCGGTGGCGATGACGTCGCCGGGCTCCAGGGTGACGCCGGAGGAGATGTCGGCGATGAGGCGGGCGATGGGGAAGAGCATGTGGCGGGTGTTCGACTTCTGCTTGGTGACGCCGTTGACGCGCAGGGAGAGGTCGAGGTCCATCGGGTCCGGGATGTCGTCGGCCGTGACGACCGCAGGGCCGAACGGCGCGTAGGAGTCCTGGCCCTTGGAGAAGAACCACTGGCCGGAGCGGCGCTGGTCGCGGGCGCTGATGTCGTTGACGATGCTGAAGCCGAAGATGTGGTCGTACGCGTCCTCCTCACTCACCCGGAAGGCGGTGCGGCCGATGACGACGGCGAGTTCGCATTCCCAGTCCAGCTGGGTGGTGAGGTCGGCGTTGTGCAGGATGGGCTGTCCGGGGCCGGTGACGGCGGTGGCGGGCTTGCTGAAGAGCACGGGGCGCGTGGGCCGCTCCTTGCCGGTGTCCAGGCTGCGACTGGACTCCTCCACGTGCTCGACGTAGTTCAGCCCGACTCCGATGATCTTTCCGGGGCGCAGCGGGGCCCGCAGGGACACGGCCTCGATCCGGTGCACGGCCTCGGCGGGCCAGGCCGCGGGTCCGGCGGCCAGCAGGCCGCGCGCGGTCTCCTGCGCGGTGGCGCCGGCCCGGATGAACGACAGCAGGCCCACGGGCAGTTCCACGGCGGCCCGCTCGGCCAGGGTGGCGAGGTCGACGACGAGGTCGTCGACCTGTGCCCCGAGACGCACGGGCGCATCGTCGAGGGTGTAGCTGACCAGCCGCATGGGGGGCTCCTTGCGTAAGAAAAGGGGATGGTGCGGAGAGGCGGGTCGGCGGCGGCAATCAGGTGGCGCCGCCGCCGACCCGGCCCGGGCGGTGCGGGCGTCGCATCGCGCCCGGCTGGGTGCTCCGCCGCGCCGGCGCCGGTGTCAGGGCCGGCGGCGTCCGGTACGGCGGAGCGGTTCAGGCGGTGGGCTGGTGCCCGCCGTTGTCGGTGTACGCCTCTTCGCGGAGGAAGCCGAGGGAGCGCATGACGGGGAAGTCATTGAAGGAGAAGAGGCAGGCGTCCTCGGACTGGTCGAGGTTGTGGTGCTCGTGCCAGGCCCAGGAGGGCACGCAGAACATGTCGCCCTGCTGCCACTCGAAGCGCTGTCCGGCGATCACTGAAACACCGCGTCCCTTGGCGGCGGTGTAGATCACCGACCCGGTGTGGCGGTGTGCCTGGGTGGCCTGGCCCGGGCGCAGGAGCTGCATGTGGGCGCCCATGGTCGGCATGACGGAGCCGCCGGTGACAGGGTTGGTGTACTCGGCGATGGCCCCGTCGTACGGAGATCCCTCGGTCGCTTTCGCCAGGTTGCGCAGGGCCTCGTACGTGGGCTCCCAGGGGAAGGCGAGCAGCGGCGAGTACGGGCGGGTCCACTTCTCGACGCCGTACGGCAGCAGGTTCGCACCGTAGGTCAGCACGGAGGAGTTGATGACCTTTCCCGGAGTCTGGTACAGCTCGGGGTGGACCTCGTAGAAGCCGGCGTCCAGGGCGTTGACCAGCGGGATGTCGAGGCCGTCCTGCCAGATGACGGGGGCGTCGTCCGCTTCGTTCCCGTGCTCGTGCCAGGTGCCGTTCGGGGTGATCGCGAAGTCACCGGGTCCGACCTTCAGCTTCTGTCCGTCGACGATGGTCCATGCCCCGGTGCCCTCGTGGACGAAGCGGAGCGCGGCGGCCTGGTGGCGGTGGGCGGTCATGGCCTCGCCGGGGCCCATGATCTGCAGCCCGGTGTAGAGGAGTCCCACAGCGGCGCTGACGTCCTTGCGGCCCGGGTTGACGAGCATCACGACGCGGCGGCCGGCGTCGTCGGCCTTGACCAGGTCGAGGGCCTTGCGGACCAGGGGCCGCAGTTCGCTGTAGCGCCACAGCACGGGCACGGACTTCGGCTGGGGGTACCAGGGCTCGATGTCGTTGGCCACGGTCCAGAGCGCGCCGGCTTCCAGCTGGGCGAGCTCGCCGTAGAACGCGGTGAGTTCAAGGGAGTCGGACACCCGTGCTCGGCCCAGTCGGCTGTCGTCGTACTCGGTGGTCATGCGTCCTCCTTCGTGATGCCGGTGGTTTCGGTGGAGAGGGGTGAGAGGGGTGAGAAGGGCGTGGTGGTGTGCGCCGGATCCGTCGCGAAGGTCACCGGGGTGCGCGGGCGGTTGTCGACGTGGAGCTGGAAGACGTCGAACCGGTTGTAGTGGCCGACGATGTCGTGCATCTGCTTGGGCTGGATGCACTTGGCCAGATCGATCTCGGCGTACACGATGCCCTCGTCGTCGATCAGCGGCTCGGTCACGGGCCGGCCGTCGGGGCCGAAGATCCCCGACAGAGCGCTGCGGGGGCGGTCGAGCATGCGACGCACGTCCTCGTCGTCGCCCGCGATGGCGTCCACGATCTCCGGGGAGATCGTCGAGCAGGCCACGACGGAGAAGACCTTGCCCTCGAAGCTGTGGGCGGCGGTGCGGACCGCGATGGCGTCCGCCATGTCGTAGTCGGCGGGCGCCACGGGCAGGGCGATGTAGCAGGACGCGTGGACCAGTTCGCCCTGCGCGAGGAGGGTGAAGCGGGCCAGGGTGTTGGTGTTCTCCCCGCAGGCGAGCGCGCCGAGCGGGCCGACAGGGGTGGGGTGGACCTTCAGCGAACTGCCGTCACCTCCGGTCCAGGTCAGCTTCTCGGCCCAGGTCGGCACCAGCTTGCGGTGGATGCCGAGGAGAGTCCCGTCGGGTCCGATGGTGAGCAGGGTGTTGTAGAGGACGCCGAGGCTGTGTGGGCCGCGTTCGTTGACGCCGATGACGAGGACGATCCCGTACTGGCGGGCGGCAGCACGCAGTTGATCGACGTAAGGGCCGGGAACGTCGATGGCCGAGCGGTGGAGGCGCTCGAACCAGGGCGAGCCCTGGACCGGGTTCATCGTCCAGTTCCAGTACGGATAGCCGGGGACGAACACCTCGGGAAAGACGACCAGTTCGGCGCCGCCGGCCGCCGCCTCCGCGATGAGGGCGATCGCCTTGTCGACGGTCGCCGCGGCGTCCAGGTACACGGGAGCCGCCTGCACGGCCGCGGCGGTGAAGCGTGGCAGATTTTCCATCAGGTCTCCAGGGTCAGCAGGCGGACGCGGCAGCAGGAAGGCGCGGAACCCAGCGCTGGTGCACAGGGGCGGAAGCCTCGCGGAGCAGCTGGAGCCGGGGCGCGATCCGGTCGGTGCGCGCACCCGGCGGGCGGCCGCTGCCCGCCCGCCAGGAAGGGGGCCATGGCGCCGCCGGGCCGCTGTAACCCTGGGCGGCGGCGGCGTGGAGGGTCCACAGGGGGTCGTACAGCTGCGCCCGGCCGACGGCGCACAGGTCGGCCCGGCCGGCCAGGATGATCGAATTGACATCGTCGTACGTGGAGATCGCGCCTACGGCGATGGTGGGGATGTCCGTGGCGTTGCGGATCAGGTCCGCGTACGGAGTCTGGTAGCTGCGGCCGTAGCGGGGCCGCTCGTGGGCGACGACCTCACCGGTGGAGACGTCGATGGCGTCGGCGCCCGCCTCGGCGAGAGCCCGGGCGATCCCGACCGCGTCGGCCTCACTCAGACCGCCCTCCGCCCAGTCGGCAGCCGAGATCCGCACGAGCAGCGCCTTGCCGGCCGGCCACACCGCCCGTACGGCCCGTAGCACTTCCAGGGGGAAGCACAGCCGGCCGGCCAGGCTTCCGCCGTACTCGTCGGTGCGCTGATTGGTCAGCGGCGAGAGGAATCCGGAGATCAAGTGGCCGTGGCCGTACTGGAGTTCCAGAGCGTCGAAGCCTGCCCGGTCGGCTCGCTGGGCCGCGCGTACGAAGGCCCGTACGAGGGTGTCCATGTCGGCGCGGGTCACTTCGCGCGGTACCGGGCTCCGCTCGTCCCATGCCAGTGGGGAGGCGGCGATCACCGGCCCGTCGGCGTGGACCGCGGCGCGGCGGCCGGCGTGGGTGAGCTGGATGCCCAGGCAGGTGTCGAGTTGGCCGTGGACGAGGTCGGTGATGTGCCGCCAGGCGGCCTCCTGTTCGTCGGTGTACAGGCCGGGGCAGCCCGCGGTGGCGCGCCCGGCGGCGCTGACGGCGGTCATTCCGGCGAGCACGAGGCCGCTGCCGCCGAGGGCCTGGGTGCTCAGGTGGACGAGGTCGAAGTCGCCGGGGACTCCCTCGCGCGCGGTGTACAGCGCGGTGGGCGATACGACCACCCGGTTGCGCAGGAGCAGTCCGCCGAGCCGGAAGGGGCGGAACATGGGCGGCACGGGCGAGGAGGAGTTGACGGCGGTGGTGAACTCCTCGTCGCGTACGCGCAGGTTGTCATAGGTGACGCGGCGGCTGCGGGTGAGGAGGTTGAAGGCGAACTGCGGGGGCTCCTGAGCCGTGTACCGGCCGATGTTCTCGAACCATTCGAGACTGGCCTGGGCGGCTCGCTGGGTGGATTCGACGACCGGCCGGCGTTCGGTCTCGTACGCGGCGAGCGCCGAGGTCACGTCGGGGTGTTCGTGCAGGCAGGCGGCCAGGGCGAGCGCGTCCTCCATGGCGAGCTTGGTGCCGGAGCCGATGGAGAAGTGGGCGGTGTGCGCGGCGTCGCCGAGCAGGACGACGTTGCCGTGGCGCCAGGAGGCGTTGCGGACGGTCGTGAAGCGTATCCACTTCGAGGCGTTGGGTATCAGACGGTGGCCGTCGAGGTGTTCGGCGAGGATCTCCTCGCACCGCCGCACGCTCGCCTCGTCGCTCTCGCCGCGTGCGAACTCCCGGTCGGCGAACGCCTCGAAGCCCGCCCGCCGCCAGTCGTCCTCCGCGATCTCCACGATGAACGTGCTGCGCTTGTCGTCGTAGGGATAGGCGTGGACCTGGATGCTGCCGAAGTCCCGCTTCTCGACGATGAAGGTGAAGGCCTCGAAGACGCGGTCGGTGGACAGCCACATGTAGCGGCAGTGCCGCTCGTCCAGATCGGGGCGGAAGCTGTCGGCATACGCCTCTCGGGTCGTGGAGCGGATTCCGTCCGCGGCGACCACCAGGTCGTAGCCGGCGGAGAGCTCCTCGACGGGCGGCGCCTGGGTGCCGTAGCGCACCTCCACCCCGAGCTCCGCGCAACGCTTCTGCAGGATCTCCCGCAGCCGGTTGCGGTCCAGGGCGGCGAAGCCGTGGCCACCGGAGACGTGGACCTCACCGTCGTAACGGACGTCTATGTCGCTCCACCTGGCGAACTCCGCTGACATCGCCGCGAACGCGGCGGGATCAGCCTGCGCGATGCCGTCCAGTGTCTCGTCGGAAAAGACGACGCCGAAGCCGAACGCGTCATCGCGGGCGTTGCGCTCCCAGACCGTGACCTCCCACTCCGGTGAGAGCTGCTGAGCCAGGGCCGCGAAGTACAACCCGCCGGGGCCCCCTCCGATGACTGCTACATGCACGGTGTTCCTCCCAGTGGTTCCAGAAGCAGAATATGTTGTGTATTTGGCGATCGTCAAGAATCCAACACATCCTGTGGAGTGCAGTTGACGCGTCGCCTCGGATCACGCGAAGAGCTCGGGGGCCTGTGGACCGGACTTCGTGAGGGCCTCCCGCACGCCATCGGGCCAGGCCGTGGACCCGGTGGCACGTGAAGCCGAATGGGCGATGACCATGCGCCCGGTGGCTGCCGGCTCCTCCCCCTCACCGCGGACGGTGAAGGCGTAGTGCAGGGAGCTGGTTCCGACCTTGGTGATCTCCAGTTCGGTACGGACGGTCTCGCCGAACCAGAGCCGGGCCCGGTAGTCGGCGTCGAAGTGGACGCGGGGCGTGCTGCCGAAGAGATGGGCCAGCCCCAGTCGCCGCAGCAGGACCGCCTCTGCCGCCTCGACCCAGCGCACCACCGTGGAGTGGTGGTAGTGGCCGGCCGCGTCCGTGTCGGGCCATTCGACGCGCCGCTCGATGACGACGCTGGGCAGGTTCTGCGCGAGGGCTTCGGGGCATCCTGCGGCGCAGCTGTCCGTCGACGCGGGGGCTGCGTGCTGCGGGCTGGAGGTGTCCATGATCATGCCTTTCGTTCGGCCTCTAAGGGGTGTACTGGGCGCGCTTGCGCAGCTCGGCGCGCTGGAGCTTTCCAGTGCTGGTGCGCGGGAGATCGGGGACGAACTCGACGGCGCGCGGGTACTTGTAGGGCGCGACGGTCCGCTTCACGTGGTCCTGGAGTTCCTTCACCGTCGCCGCGTCGGGCACGACACCGGGGCACAGGACCACGTACGCCTTGACGAGCATTCCGCGCTTGTCGTCCGGGGCTCCGACGACGCCGCATTCCTCGACGTAGGGGTGGGTGGCGAGCGCCTTTTCGACCTCGGGGCCGGCGATGTTGTAGCCGGAGGAGACGATCATGTCGTCGCTCCGGGCCACGTACCAGAAGTAGCCGTCGGCGTCCCGGATGTAGGTGTCGCCGGTGATGTTCCAGCCGTTCCTGACGTACGTGCGCTGGCGCGGGTCGTCGAGGTAGCGGCACCCGGTGGGGCCGGTGACGGCGAGGAGGCCCGGCTCTCCGTCGGGTACGGGCTCGCCCGCCTCGTCGACGACCCGCGCCCGGTAGCCGGGGACCGGCCGGCCCGTGGCCCCAGGGCGTATGTCGCCGTCGGACGCCGAGATGAACACGTGGAGCATCTCGGTGGCGCCGATACCGTCGATGATGCCCAGCCCCGTCGCGGCGTGGAACTCCTCCCACACCGCCGCCGGCAGCGCCTCGCCGGCGGACACGCACCGGCGCAGGCCCGCCAGGCGGTCCACGACCCCGGCGGCCAGGATCGCCCGGTACGCGGTGGGCGCGGTGAACAGCACCGTGACGTCGTGTTCCGCGACGAGGTCGGCGAGCCGCTCGGGCGACGCCTGCTCGATCAGCAGCGTCGCCGCCCCGACGTGGAGGGGAAAGACGACCAGCCCACCGAGCCCGAAGGTGAACGCCAACGGCGGAGTTCCGGTGAACACGTCGTCATGCCGCGGCCTGAGGACATGCCGGGAGAACGTGTCGGCGTTGGCCAGTACGTCCCGGTGGAAGTGCAGGGTCGCCTTCGGCCGTCCGGTCGTTCCCGAAGTGAAGGCGATCAGGGCCACATCGTCGGCGGCCGTGACGACCGTGGAGAACCGCCCGTCCTTCGCGGCACACCGCGCGACCAGGTCCTCCTCGCCCGGACCGCCATAGGCCAGCACGGCCGGGCCGGAGGCGGGGGTGGCAGCGAGTTCGTCGAGATAGCGGTGGTCGCACACGGCCACGGTCGGCCGGCTGATCTCACAGAGCTCCGCGAGCTCGCCGGCGCGCAGCAGCGGCATGGTGGTGACGGCAACGCCGCCGGCCTTCAGCACCCCGAACCAGGAGGCCACGAGCCAGGGGTTGTTGGGTCCGCGCAACAGCACGCGATTTCCGGGGACGAGGCCGAAGTCCTCGGTCAGCACCCGGGCGACCTGGTTGGCGCGCTCCAACAGGTCGCCATAGGTCCACCGCTCCGTGGGAGTCAGCAGACAGGGCCGTTCGGCTCCCCAACGCCGGACGGCGTCGTCGAGCAGTCGCTGGGCGCAGTTGAGCCGGTCGGGGTAGCGCAACTCCGATAGATCGAAGTGCAGTTCGGGCCAGAGAGCGAAGGGTGGGAGCCGATCGCGACAGAACGTGTCGACATGAGCGGACGGGGAGAGCTCCATGGGGCGGCACCTCAATCTCGGGGCAGCGGGGAGAGTGAGGCAAGTATCTCGTTAAACTTGCGACCGTCAATGATACGCAATACGCGACTTTGTTAACAGCGTGTTACGCGGCCGCTCGCCGGCGCCGGGGGGCACCGGAGTCCTTGCCCAGGAATAGTTACACGTGTAATCTGCCAGGCATCAAGCCTGAAGAGGCCCGCCACCCGGACGCCTGACCGCACTTCCGGCGCTCCTGTCGCTGCAATGCGGCGCCGACGCAGCACGACGTCCCCCCATGCCTTCCGGTGCTCGCGTCGGTGAGGTTCCCAAGACCCCTCGATCCGGTCTGGAAGGACGCACTGGATGGGTTTCGCTCAGGACCGCACCGCACCTGTCGTGAACGCTCGATCGGGACCGATCCGCGGCGTCTTCGAAGATGACCTGGCCGTGTTCAAGGGCGTGCCGTACGCGGCGCCGCCCGTCGGGCCCCTCTCCGGTGGCGCCCCGCGCAACCGCATCCGGGATGGAGCGGCACCCTCGACGCGACGACGGACGGCCCCAGTTCGCCGTAGGTCGTTCGCGAGGGCGACCCGATACTCGGCGGCCACGGCTTCCCGCCCTTCGACGAGCACTGTCTGACGCTCAACGTGTGGACGCCCGGCACCCATGACGCCAGCCGTCCCGTCCTCGTCCGGATCCACGGCGGCGCCTTCATCTCCGGGTCAGGGGCGATGCCGAACTGCTCCGGCGAGACCTTCGCGCGGCACGGCGACCTGGTGGTGGTGAACCTCACCTACCGGCTCGGACCGCTGGGCCTGCTGTCCTTCGCGTCGGACGACGGCGCCGAGTGCGGCAACCCCTGGCTCACCGACCAACTCGCCGCGCTGCGTTGGTCCGGGACAACATCGCCGCCTTCGGCGGGGAGCCCGGCAACGTCACCGTCGCCGGCCAGTCGGCCGACGCCGTTTCCACAGCGGCACTCGCGGGCCGTGGAGGTGAAGGCCGCCTGTTCCGGCGAGCCATCCTCCAGAGCGTCCCGCTCGCCATGCCCCTCGCCACGCCTGCCGAGTCCCTGGCCCGTTCCGCCGCCTACCTGGAAATCTCCGCCGTGGCACAGCCGCGGTTTCTCGACGAGCACGGCAACCCTTTCGACCTCCGGCGGCAACCCCACACCGATCGTCCCCTCTTCACGGAACGGAAACCGCCCATGAGTTCGACCCGCCGCACGGCCCGTCATCGCAGACCGCAAAGGGTCCTGGCCATCGGTGTGCCGCTGGTACTGGCCGCTTCCGGAGTCATCGTGTCCGGGTCCGCGTTCGGACAGGGTGAGAGGGCCGCGGCGGCGAAGCCGCCGGCCTGGGCAACTGCTGCCGCCGACGGGTTCGCCTCGGTCAGCGCTCTCGGACAGAACGGTACGTACGGTGGTCGGGGTGGCAGGACGGTCACCGTCAGGACGCTCGCCGACCTTGAGAAGTACGCCACTGCCCCGGAGCCGTACGTCATCGTCGTCGCCGGCACGATCGACATGGCCCCCGTCGGCAAGGAGATCAAGGTCGCTTCGGACAAGACGATCATCGGCTCCGGCACCCTGGGGCACATCGTCGGCGGCGGCTTCTTCCTCGGCCAGGGCGTTCACAACGTGATCATCCGGAACCTGACGATCAGGGACTCGTACCAGGGCGTGTGGAACGACAAGGAGCACGACTTCGACGCCATCCAGATGGACGGCGCCCATCATGTGTGGATCGACCACAACGACCTGCGGCACACCGCCGACGGACTGATCGACGTCCGCAAGGACAGCACGTACGTGACAGTGTCCTGGAACAGGCTGAGCAACGCCAACAAGGCCTTTGGCATCGGGTGGACCGAGAATCTCGTCACCGACATCACGATCCATCACAACTGGATCCGGGAGACCGAACAGCGCAACCCGTCCACGGACAACGCCGCCCGCGCACACCTCTACAACAACTTCATGGAAGACACTCCGGGTACGTCCATCAAGTCCTCCTACGGCAACTACGCACGCGGCAGGACGCGGATGCTGCTGGAGAACTCCTACTTCCAGGGCATGGGCAACCCCGTGATCAGGGACGCCACCGCCGCTCTCGTCCAGCGCGGCAACGTCTTCTCCGGCACGAGCGGACGCAACGAGAGCGGCGGCGGTACGGCCTTCGACCCGAAGGCGTACTACGGCTACACCCTGGACGCCGCCGGCGAGGTTCCGGCGCTGGTGAAGTCCGGAGCCGGACCGAGGAGTTCCCCGGGTACGGCGGCCTCGACCACCGCTGCCGCCGGCAGGACCCTCACCGTCGCCAAGGACGGCACCGGCCAGTACAAGACGGTCCAGGCCGCGGTGGACGCCGTACCCGCCGGCAATTCCTCCCGCGTGGTCATCTCGGTCGAGCCGGGTACGTACCGTGAGACGGTGAACGTTCCGGCGAACAAGCCGCACGTCACCATCCAGGGTTCGGGCGCGAGCCGCAAGGACACGGTGATCGTGTACGGCAACGCGGCCGGCATGCGGAAGCCGGACGGTTCGGGCACGTACGGCACTCCGGGCAGCGCCACGGTCGCCATCCGGTCGGACGACTCCCGCCTCCGCAACCTCACCGTCTCCAACGACTTCGACGAGGCAGCGAACCAGTCCCTGGACGGCCACCAGGCAGTCGCCCTTCTCACGACCGCGGACAAGATCGTGCTGGACGGCGTCATCGTCACCGGTGACCAGGACACCGTGGAGCTGGAGACTGCGGCGAAGGACAAGCCCGGCCGCGTCTTCGTCACCAACTCCTACGTCGTCGGCAACGTCGACTTCGTCTTCGGCCGTGCCACCGCGGTGATCGACCAGTCGGTCATCACCCTCAAGAAGCGCTGGAACGGCACCTCGGCCGGATACATCACCGCCCCGAGCACCCCGGTGGGCCGCCACGGCATCCTCATCAACCGCTCCACGGTCAACGGTGACGTGGCCGCATCCTCCTTCCATCTCGGCCGGAACTGGCACCCCGGCGGCGACAAGACCGCCGACCCGCAGGCCACCGTCCGCAACTCCATCCTCAGCGCCGCGATCAAGCGCACTCCCTGGACCGACATGGGCGGCTTCTCCTGGAAGGACGACCGCTTCGCCGAGTACATGAACGCCGGTCCGGGTGCCGGCTCGAAGAGCACCGACCGGCCGCACCTGACCGACCCCCAGGCCGCGTCCCAGGAGGTCTCGGACTGGCTGGGTGACTGGACCCCGTAGACCGGTGGGAGAAGGGGGCCTGGGAGATGCGTCATCGCGTGACTCCCGGCCCCGCAACGGCGGGCAGGCTGCGCCCCTCGACGCCGCACCGTGGGCCCTCCCCCGCCGGGACGGGCCCGTCCGACGCGGTGCACGGCGTGGCCCGGGGCACCGTCAGCCCGTTTCCCTCGCCGCCGGGCGGAACGTTCCGGTGACGGTGTGCTGCTGTCCCGTCGTCGTGGTGGCCGTCGCGTCGTAGGCATCGCCGGTCGCGGATCGCGAGCCCGGGGCATGGTTGTACTGGACGGCGAAGACGTGCTGTCCCGGGGGGACGGTTCGGCCTGGCTTGAGAATCCACCGGTAGGTGAGGGTCCCGCCCTCGTCGGTGGTGGTCAGCGTGAAGTCGCCCTCGGGCAGGGTCCGCCAGGCGCCGGTGGACGCCACGCCGCCCGTCTGGGCGATGCGGACCTCCAGCGTGAGCGCATCCAGGGGCGCACTGGTCTGGAAGGTGATGTTGCTCTGGGACCAGTAGGCGTTGACGTGGGGGTCGACGGCGCCGTCGGAGCGGAGCGGCCCGTCCTGGCTGCGGGGTGGTGCGGCAGGAGCGGAAGGGGTGAGGGCACCGTCTGTCGTGGACGGAGGCGCCGGCGCTGCGGGTGTCGTGGCAACTTCCCGTCCGGGGTGGTTCGTATGGACGGTGGTGGCGATCGTGTGTCCGCCCGCCACGAGCGCCGCCGTCGAGGCGAGGGTGGCGAGGGTGACGCGGGGCCAGGACAGGGGCCGGGCCGCACGGCGGTCGGGACGGGGGGAGCGGGGCATGCCGTGCCGGACCCGCTCCAGCATCCCGTCCCTGTCGGGCGTCTGAGCCGCCGCCGCGTCCCGGAGCCGGCGCTTCAGGTCCTCCATCAGTTCCTCGTTCCGGTCAGTTCTTCGGCGGCCTGCGCACCGAGGAGGCGCTGCAGTTCGGCCATGGCCTTGGAGGTCTGGCTCTTCACCGTACCGACGGATGTCCCGAGGGCGAGGGCGGTGTCCTTCTCCGACAGGTCCAGGGCATGGCGCAGCACGACGCACGCGCGTTTGCGGAACGGCAGGCGCGCCAGCGCGCGGCGCACGTCCATGACCGCATCCACGTCGGGGTGCTGCGCGCGGCCCGGGAGGGCCGTCCAGAAGAGGTGGATGCGGCGCCGTTCGCGGGTGAGAGCGCGGATGCGGGCGCGGGCCATGTTGGTGACCACGCCGCGGGCGTAGGCCACCGGGTGGTCGGCACGCTGGACGCGGTCCCAGCGGTGCCAGAGCGCCACGAAGGCGTCGGCGGCCAGGTCGTCGGCGGTCTCCGCCTCGCCGGTGAGCAGGCGGGCGAGGCGCGCCAGTTCGGCGTGGTGGCGCTCGAAGAAGTCGTGGAACTCCGCGGACGCGTCGTCGAGGGCCATACCGGAGTCTCCGTGTGGTGTGTCCGTGCTCCTGCCCGAGTCAGTGCCGGTGTTCGTGCCCGCCCGTGGGGACGGGGGCGGTGAGCATACCAACCGTTCGGTCAGCTCGTTCCTGGGGCGGGGTGCTCGTTGCGTCTTCGGCGGCTCGCAGTGGTGCCCGGGCGGGGCAGGCGCGCCCGCCCGGGCACCGGGGCGGTGGATCACTGCAGGACGCCCGCGCCCGCGCGGCGGGCGAGTGACGTGGGCAGGCCCGCAGCAGAGGACTCCAGTCCCCTGGCGAAAGCGGGCTTCCACGTGGCCTCGGGCTTGATCTTCTTCTTGTTCGCGGCGTTGTGGGCGGCGACGAGATCGGTGACCGAGCCGTTGACCATGTTCCCGCTGCCCGCGAAAGCGCCCGTGCCGTCACCCGACAGGAGTTGGGACGTCTTGCGGTCGGAGGAGAGCGTCCAGTGGTTGTTCTGCGCCACGATCCGGACGCCGGCACGCGCGTTCACGCTGTAGCTGTGGGTGTAGCCGTTGCGCGGGGTGGTGTCGAAGTGGTTGTTGTAGAGGTGGACCTGTCCGACCCGGGCGAGCGGTGCGCGCTGCACGATGCCCTGGAAAACGTTGTGGTGCAGCGTGACACGGAGTTTGGAGTCCTTGTCGCTGCTGCCGATGAGCATGGTCTTGTCGTGGTCGGCGAACCGGTTGTACGAGACGGTGACCAGGTCCGAGGCGTTCGTGATGTCGAGGGCTCCGTCGTGGACCTGGTACTCGCGGCCGAAGTGGCGCGGATTCGCGGCGTCGAAGTGGGGACTGTCGGTGAACGAGTTGTGGTCGGCCCACACGTGGGTCGCCCCCCGCAGGGTGACGGCATCGTACGCGGAGTTCCAGTTGCCCTCTGAGCCGTCCGTGGGGTCCCACTGGGGGAAGCAGTCCCGGGTGTCGGCGAAGGTCAGGTTGCGGATGATGACGTTGTCCGCCTTCTGCGCCAGAAGACTGCCTCCGTTGATCCCCGCGGCGGTGCCGGGCACGCCGATGATGGTGGTGTTCGACGGCACGGCGATGCCCACCCGCTCGGCCTGCTTCGCCTGCGCCGCCGCACGCGCGGACTCCTGCGCGCCGGACGGCAGCTTGGACCGTCCCCACACCGCGGGGTCGTAGGCCTTGAGGTAGGCGGCGAGCGTGTATCCCGTGCCCTTGGCGTAGTCGGCGCAGGTCAACGGGCGGCCCTGGTCGTCGGTGTTGGCGTCGATCCGGCCCTTGACCCGGATGATCCTGGGGGCGCCGGACGGGCCCGCGCGGAGCGCCTTGACCAGTTCTGCCCGCGTGGTGACGGTGATGTCGTGCTTGGCGTCGGCTGCTTGTCCGCCGGTGGTGCCGGAGCCGCTCGACGCCCAGCCGTCCTGGGCGGCCAGGGTGGCGTGCGCGAGATCGGCACCCGCGTCCGCGCGCGTCGCGAACGGCAGGACGCCGAGACCCGCCGCCGTGACGAGTCCCGCGGTGACCAGGGCGAGACGGCGACGGGCGGGGAGGCGGCGGTGGGAGGAAGGGGGCATCGGATGGTGTTCCTTGTGCGGAGGTGGAGCGGAGTACTGCTCTGTCTCCCTTCAGTTGCCGCCGCACCCGCCGGAGTTGCCGGGGACGGGAAGGAAGTCGTGCGATGTGCGTCACACGGCTGCGAGCTGGGCCCCTCCCGCACGAACGAGGAACGCCCGGACGCCGGCGGAGTGCGGGAACCGTACGGAACCCGCAGGTTCCGTACGGCTCGCGCGTCCTCATGGGCGCTGCGTCACAGCGCCGGGTGGGCGTTCTTCAGGAGCTCCTGGAACTGGGCCGAGAACCACTGGCCGGACAGGGGTGCGTTCGGCAGGGAACCCGACATGCTGTTGCCGTTCCGGGCGTTACCCGTGTAGGTCGGGTCGCACATCCGGTCGAAGCCCTTGCCCTCGTCGTTCGGGATCTCCTTGCTCGCCCCGTCCGACTCGCCCGGCGGCTTGATCCACACGTACGCGTCGATGCCGGCGGCCGGCGCCGCCTGCGGCCTCTCGCCGAGCCCCGCCCCCGACTGGTTGCACCAGTTGCCGAGGTGGATGCGCCGGTCGTAGCGGCCGCCGTTGACGTAGGTGTCGACGCTCGTCAGCGCGCCGGGTCCGGTGGGTCGGGCCGTGCCGCCCCAGCCGTTGCGGGAGGTGTCGATCAGCATGCCGAGGCCCGGGTCGAACCCCAGGGAGACCAGCTTGGACCGCATGGCCTGGGCGTACGACAACTCGTCCGTGTACCGGTTCCAGTCGACCCATTTCGACTGGCGCACGGACGTGCCGTTGACCGAGTCCTCGATTCTGAAGTGATCCTCTTTCAGGGCGCTGTAGTTGGCCGTGTTCACGATGAAGCCGTGCACCTTGGAGAGCGTGGAGCCTTCGGTGGTGGCCGCCTGCTTGAAGATCTCCGCGGAGGCGCCGAAGTTGTCGTCCCAGCCGAGCCAGCCGTGGTGGCCCGCGTCCACGTAGTTGTAGACGTTGGCGATCGAGCCCAGCTTGTTCAGTGCATAACCGACTCCCTTGACGTAGTTGCCGTTGTTCTTCATCACATCGCAGTTGGCGGTGGCCGTCGGGCGTCCGGAGACGTTGGTGACCAGGTTCGGCAGCGAGTCGATCTCGACCGTGGTGACGATCCGGAGCCCCGCGTATTTGGGGTCGGCGAGGATCGCGGCGATGGGGTCGATGTACTGCGTCCTGTACTTGTCGATCTCGGTGGGTCCCAGCTCGCCGTTGGAGGCGAGTGCGGCGCAGTCCCGCCCCGGCAGGTTGTAGATCACCAATTGCACCACGAGCTCGCCGCTGCCCTTCTGTGCCAGAGCCTCGTCCAGGTGGGCGCGCAGGCCCATCCCGCCGTTCACGCCCTGGATGGCAGCGGTGCGGTCCAGCCAGACGCCGGTGGGCTGGTTCGACACCTTGGTGCCGCCCGGCTCGGCGGCCGCCTTGGCGGACCACTCGGGGTTCACGTACACCTTGGCGCCGGCGTACGGGTTGTCGACCTTGCTACCGGAGGGCGGCGGAGTCGTGGGTGGCGTCGTCGGCGGAGTGGTCGGCGGCTCCGTCGGCACGGTGGTGCCGTTGCAGGTGACGCCGTTCAGCTTGAAGGTCGTGGGGACGGCGTTCGTGCCGCTGTACGAGCCGTTGAAGCCGAAGGACGTCGAAGCACCCTTGGCTAAGAACCCGTTGTAGGAGACGCTCTTGGCGGTCACGGCCGTACCGGCCTGGGCGATGGCGGCGTTCCAGCCCTGAATGACCTTCTGGTCGCCACCGTAGGACCACTCGAGGGTCCAGGCGGCGACCGGATCGCCGGTGTTGGTCACGGTCACGTTGGCACCGAACCCGGCGTTCCACTGGCTGGTGACCTGGTAGTCGACCGTGCAGCCGGCGGAGGCGGCGTCGGCCGTGGTACCGAACACGGTGGCGGTGGCGCCGGCGGTGGTGACGAGACTCATGGCCGCCAGCAGGGCGGTGCGGGCGGTCGTGCGCGGAATCGTGCGGCTCATTTCGTGGGATGCCTTTCAGTTCAGGGCGCGCAGGTGGTCGCGCAGCCCGGTGCCGAATGCGGTGGGTGTGCCGTCGTACGAGGTGATCAGGGCCGGACCGGAGTGGCAGTTCCAGGTGTTCCAGGTCCAGCCGAGGTACGAGAGGGCGCGGTCGTCGAACCACTTCATGACGCGGTCGATGAACGCATGTCCGCAGGTGTTCTCACCGATCTCGCCCGCCAGCAGGGGGACCTGGGCGGCGACCGGGGCGAGGGTGGACTGCCAACATGCTTCGTCGGAACAGGTGTTGAAGTTGTAGACGTGCCAGGCCGCCGCCAGATTGCCCGTCGGGTCGACCGGGGAGTGGGCGGGCCACTGGCTCAGGTCGTTGGAGTACGCGATGCCGGGCACCAGGACGAGATTGCGGGCCCCGGTCGCACGGACCGCGTCCACCAGGTCCTGCATCCCGGCGACCTCGTAACCGATGCCCGGGCACGTGCCGCCGTCGCGCCAGCAGGACCAGGCCTGCCCGGTGGTGGGGGTCGCCCGGTCGGGGTACGGCTCGTTGAACAGGTCGAAGACGACCCGGCGGTCGTTCTTGAAGGAGTTCGCCACCGAGGTCCAGAACGCCGGGGTGTACTGGGCGTCCGGCATCGGCTTCTGGCAGGAGGCGTGGACGTCCGAGCACCCCGAGGAGTTGCCGGTGTACTGGCCGTACGTCCAGTGCAGTTCGACGACCGGGGTCATGCCCTGGGCGAGGATCCGGCTGACCAGGCCCTTGACGGCGTCGACGTAATTCTTGCCCCGGTACTCGGGCTTGATGTTGTCGAGGCCGAGCCAGCACTCCTCGTTGAGGGGGATGCGGACGGTGTTGGCCTCCCAGTCGGCGATGGCGCGCACCGAGGCGTCATCGACGGGACCGTCGAAGATGCCGTGGCCTTGGACGCACATGAATTCGGCCCCGGACCGGTTGACGCCGAGGAGGCGACGCGTGGCGCCCTTCTGGTCGGTGAGGCGGTTTCCGGTGACGCTCAGTTCGGGCGCCCCGGAGACCGGGTCGGGGGGAACGGTCGGGCCGGTGGATGTCGGCGTGGGTGTCGGGGTGGGTGTGGGTGTGGGTGTGGGTGTCGGGGTAGGAGTCGGGGCCGGGTTGGTCGGACCTGGCACTGTGCTGCAGGCCGCGCCGTCGAGAGTGAACGTGGTGGGCGCGCTGTTGGAGCCCGACCAGGAAGCGATGAAGCCGACGGTGACGCCGGCGCCGGTGCCGAGCGTTCCGTTCCAGCTCTCGTTCACGGCTGTGGCGCTCGCCCCGGACTGGGACCACTTGGCACCCCAGCCCTGACTGATCTCCTGGCCGTCGGCGAAGTCGAAGCCGAGGCGCCAATCGTGCAACGTCGCACTGGTGTTGGTGACGGTGACGGACCCTTGGAAGCCGCCGGCCCAGGAGCCGACGACGGAGTACTGAACGGTGCAGACGGATGCGGCCGCTGCTCCTGAGGCCGTACCCGCCAGGGTGAGAGCGGCGCTCACCAAGGTGAGCACCGCTCCGCCGAGCAACGCGGACAGACGCGGGGGGTGTCGCATGAGCGACTCCTTGCAGCGAGGGCGCGCTCTGACGGCGCGCCGACTGACGGAATCGCTCCCACTGGTTGGGGCCAGACCGTAGCGGCAACTGACGCCCCGCGAAAGAGAAGTTGCCGAGATTCCTCAGGGCATCCCTTCGTTTCTTCACGCGTCTTGACGTCGTTGCGCCGCATCCGCACAGTGGGAGCGCTCCCACTGGTTCAAAGCTTGTGCTCACGCTCTTCGCACGCCCCGCACTTTCCCGAGTCGCGAGGAGAACGATCCGCATGCGCCACACCACCGCCACGCGGGCGATGAGGACGATGGAGCTTGGTAACCGCGATCCCGACAGCCGGCTCCCTCCCCTCGGCCGCACCGCCGCCGGAACCACCACAGCCGAACCCGCGGCGGTCCCGTGCAGGGTCGGTTACCGCGCGTTCCCTCAGAGCTGACCGTCGGCGAGAACAACGCCACCCCCTGACTCCGCGCAGCTCGAACCGGTCCTGGCAGACAATCGCCCCGCACCGAGAGTGGCGGCGGGGCGGTGGGCCTGGGGCGCAGGGGCCCCGGAGGGGCTTCGCGATGGGTTCGCAAAGGTGGCCCCAGGGGCCTTGACGGCACAGTTGTGAGCGTTAACACTCGTGTCGTGCCAGGCCGGAACAGGGCGGTCCGGCAGTGCACCCCAGCGGCCGGCGCCGGCCCCGCCGCCCGGGAAACCGCCGGGCCGCCCGGGCCGGGCCCCTCGTCGCGCCGTGTCACGGCGCTCCACTGGAGGAAACGTGCGAAGAATCTCGACAGGTGTGGTTGTGACAGTGCTCGGCCTGACCCTGGCGGCCTGCGGCCAGAGCGCCAACGGGGTCGGGAGCGAGGCGGACGCGGGCGACACCAAGGGGGGCCTGGTCGGGATCGCCATGCCGACCAAGTCCTCCGAGCGCTGGATCAACGACGGCGCCAACATGGTCAAGCAGTTCCGGGCCAAGGGCTACGAGACGGATCTGCAGTTCGGGGACAATGTCGTCGAGAATCAGGTGGCCCAGGTCGAGAACATGATCACCAAGGGCGCCAAACTGCTGGTGATCGCTCCCATCGACGGCTCCTCGCTCAGCGACGTGCTGCAGAAGGCGGCCGACGCGAAGATCCGGGTCATCTCCTACGACCGCCTGATACGCGGCACCGGGAACGTCGACTACTACGCCACCTTCGACAACTACAAGGTCGGCGTCCTGCAGGCCACGTACATCGCCGACCGGCTCGGCCTCCGGGACGGCAAGGGCCCGTTCAACATCGAGCTCTTCGCCGGATCACCGGACGACAACAACGCCGCGTTCTTTTTCCGGGGCGCCATGAGCGTCCTCCAGCCCCACATCGACGCCAAGCGGCTCGTGGTCAAGAGCGGCCAGACCGAATTCACCCAGGCAGCCACCCTGCGCTGGGACGGCGGCGTCGCACAGTCCCGGATGGACAACCTGCTCAGCAAGGCCTACACGTCCGCCACCGTCGACGCAGTGCTCTCGCCCTACGACGGCATCTCGATCGGCGTCGTCTCGTCCCTCAAGGGAGTCGGCTACGGCGGCGCGGACAAGCCGCTGCCCATCGTCACCGGCCAGGACGCCGAGCTCGCCTCCGTGAAGTCCATCATCGCCGGCGAACAGACACAGACCGTGTACAAGGACACCCGCGAACTCGCCAAGGTGGCCGTGCAGATGGGTGACGCCGTACTCACCGGCCACCAGCCCGAGGTCAACGACACCAAGCAGTACGACAACGGCGTGAAGGTCGTGCCCTCCTACCTGCTGCAGCCGGTCAGCGTCGACAAGGGGAACTACCAGAAGCTGCTCGTCGAATCCGGGCAGTACTCCGCCGACCAGCTGAAGTAGCCACCGCCGGGCCCACCCTCCGGGCCGAAGAGCGGGTGATGCGACGCCGTCCCGACCGGCCGCCGCACCGCCCCCAGTCGAACGGACCCACCACCATGGCCGGACCCGTCCTCGAGATGCGTTCGATCAGCAAGTCCTTCCCCGGCGTCAAGGCACTGTCCGACGTCAACCTGACCGTCGCCGCCGGCGAGGTGCACGCCGTCTGCGGCGAGAACGGGGCGGGCAAGTCCACCCTGATGAAAGTCCTCAGCGGCGTGCATCCGCACGGTTCCTACGACGGCGAGATCCGGTTCCAGGGCGACCCGTGCGCCTTCGGCGACATCCGGGCCAGCGAGCGCCGCGGCATCGTGATCATCCATCAGGAGCTGGCCCTGATCCCCTACTTGTCCCTCGCCGAGAACATATTCCTCGGCAACGAGCACGCCTCGCGTGGGTTCATCAGCTGGAACCGGACGCTCACCCACGCGCAGGCCCTGCTCGAGCGCGTCGGCCTGCCGGACAACCCGCAGACCCGCGTCGCGGACATCGGCGTGGGCAAGCAGCAGCTCGTCGAGATCGCCAAAGCCCTCGCCAAGGAGGTCAAGCTACTGATCCTGGACGAGCCGACGGCCGCGCTCAACGACGAGGACAGCCGCAAACTGCTGGACCTCATCCTCGAACTCAAGGCCCAGGGCATCGCCTGCATCGTCATCTCCCACAAACTGAACGAGATCGCCCGCGTCGCCGACACCATCACCGTCCTGCGCGACGGCCGGACCATCGAGACCATTTCGGTCGGCACCGAGGGGGTCTCCGAGGACCGCATCATCCGCGCGATGGTCGGCCGCGACCTGGAGCACCGCTATCCCGAACGCACCCCGGAGATAGGCGAGGTCGCGCTGACGGTCGAGGACTGGACCGTCCTGCACCCGATCGACGTCCACCGCAAGGTGGTCGACGGAGCGTCGATCACGGTCCGGCGCGGCGAGATCGTCGGCATGGCGGGCCTGATGGGCGCAGGCCGGACCGAGCTGGCGATGAGCGTCTTCGGCCGTTCCTACGGACGCCGCACCAGCGGCCGGGTCCTGCTCGACGGCAAGGAGATCCGTACGCGTACGGTCCCCGAGGCGATCGCCCACGGGCTTGCCTACGTCACCGAGGACCGCAAGCACCTCGGGCTCAACCTCACGGACGACATCCGCCGCAACATCTCGCTGAGCGCGCTCGGCAAGGTCTCCCGCCGGGGCTGGGTGAACCATCACGAGGAGACGCGGGTCGCGGAGAGGTACCGCCGCACCATGAACATCAAGGCGCCCTCGGTGTTCGCGGAGACCGGCAGGCTCAGCGGCGGCAACCAGCAGAAGGTCGTCCTCAGCAAATGGCTCTTCTCCGAGCCGGAAGTGCTCATCCTCGACGAACCCACCCGGGGCATCGACATCGGTGCGAAGGCCGAGATCTACGCGGTCATCGCCGAGCTCGCGGCACAGGGCAAGGCCGTTCTGGTGATCTCCTCCGAACTGCCGGAGCTGCTCGGCCTTTGCGACCGCATCTACACCATGGCCGAAGGGCGCATCACTGGTGAGACGGACCGGGCGGACGCGACCCAGGAATCCCTCATGCGCCTCATGACCGTGGGCGCGGCAACCCAGAACGAACAGGTGTGCGCATGACCCAGATCCAGAGCCCCGCCCTCGATGCCGAAGGCGCCGCCCCCGGCGGGGAGAAGGGCAACCGTCCGCATGAGGATCCGCGCACCCTCCTCGTGCGTCTCCTGCGCGGCAACATCCGGCAGTACGGCATGCTGGCCGCCCTGGCGCTGATCATCGTGCTGTTCCAGATCTGGACCGACGGAACCCTGCTCAAACCGCTCAACGTCACCAATCTGATCCAGCAGAACGGCTACATCCTCATCCTGGCCATCGGGATGATGATCGTCATCATCGCCGGCCACATCGACCTGTCGGTGGGGTCCCTGGCGGCCTTCGTCGGAGCCGCGGCCGCGGTGATGATGGTGCACCACGGCATCCCCTGGCCCATGGCCGCCATCGCCGCGCTCCTGATCGGCGGCGCCGCCGGGGCCTGGCAGGGTTTCTGGATCGCCTACGTGGGCATCCCGTCGTTCATCGTGACCCTCGCGGGGATGCTGCTCTTCCGGGGCGGGACGCAGATCCTGCTCCAGGGCCAGTCGGTGGCCCCCTTCCCCCAGGGTTTCCGTCAGATCAGCAGCGGCTTCCTGCCGGAGGCCGGCCCACACACGAACTACCACAACCTCACCCTGCTGCTCGGCTTCGGCGTGCTCGCGCTGGCCGTCGTGCAGGAGGTCCGAGGCCGCCGCCAGGCCGCCTCCTACGGACTGCGGCTGCTGCCGATGGGCTTCTTCCTCGTCAAGCTGGCGGCGATCGCCACCGCGGTGACCGTCTTCACCCTGCTGCTCGCCAGCTACCACGGCTTCCCGATCGTGCTGCTCATCCTCGGCGTGCTCCTGGTCGCCTTCGGGTACGTGATGCGCAACTCCGTCCTGGGCCGCCACACGTACGCCATCGGCGGCAACGAGCCCGCCGCCCGACTGTCCGGCGTCAAGAGCAAGCGGATCGTCTTCCTCGCCTTCGTCAACATGGGTGTCCTGGCAGCACTGGCCGGGCTGGTCTTCGCAGCCCGGCTCAACGCGGGTACGCCGCAGGCGGGCATCAACTTCGAGCTGGAGGCGATCGCGGCGGCCTTCATCGGCGGCGCTTCGGCGTCCGGTGGTGTCGGCACGGTACTCGGCGCGATCATCGGTGGTCTCGTGTTGGGCGTGCTGAACAACGGGATGTCGCTCGTCGGCATAGGCACGGACTACCAGCAGGTCATCAAAGGTCTCGTGCTGCTGGCGGCGGTCGGTTTCGACGTGTGGAACAAGCGCAAGGCCGGCTCCTGAGCGTCGCCGCGCGACGGCGGTTCGCCCCGGCCCCCGGCCGGGGCGAACCGTTGGGCAGTCCACGGAACGGGTTCAACCCGTCGGGAGCCCTGCCGGGCGCGCCCGTACCGGGCCGGTGGTTCTCCGCCCAGTTCCAGGAACTGATGCGCAACGCCTGCCCGCCGCCGCCCTGGCCGGCGCCTTCCGCCACCGGCGCGCGCACGCCGCGCGCGAGGTGTTGAATGAGATCAGGAGGGCCCTCGATCCTGCCGGAGTGAGACACGAGTGAGCGACAACGGCCTGGGAGAACCTGTCGCAGCAGCGGACTTCCCCACGGCTGTTCTGGTACTCGACGCCGCCGGCAAGGTCCTGACGGCCACACGTTCGGCGGCGACGCTCCTGGGCGCTCATGAGGCCCTCGGCGGCCCCGGCATCGCGCAGTCGGACGCGGAACTGCTCTTCGAGGATCCCGGCCTGTGGGCCCGCCTGGTCGCCGGGGCCGTGGGAGGTGCCAGGCGAAGCGCCCGGGCCCGACTGCTGCGGCCGGACGGCGGACAGCTGGAGGCCGACGTCGACATCATCGCCCTGATGGAGGGTTCGTCGGCGCGGTTCCTGCTGCGCCTGTACCCCGCTGACCCGGACCACCCGGTACCGGTCGCCGTCGCCGGTGACGTCCGCCGGGCCCCACCCCTGCCGCCGGCGGACCAGCGCTCCGCCGAGCGGCTGACGCTGCTCAACGCGGCCGCCGCGGAGATCGGCAGCTCCCTCGACATGGTGCGCAATGCCGAGCAGCTGGCCCAGGTGCTCGTCCCCACGTTCGCCGACCTCGCGGCCGTCGACCTCACCGAACCCGTGCTGCTCGGCGAGGAACCGGGAGAGCTGGTCACCGGAGCGCCGATGCGACGCGTCGCTGTGAGGGCCGCCGACGGGCGGTGGCCGCCCGAGAGCCACTCTGTGGGCGACACCATCCGTCTCCAGAGTGTCGAGAGCATCCACCTGCGCGGGGGCTCGGCGGTCTTCCTCCCCGACCTGACCGAGCTGCGCGAGGTGCTCGCGGGCGAGGAGGAGCGCGTGCGGCTGATCCTTCCGCCTCAGGCCACCTCCCTCATGCTGGTCCCCTTGCGGGCACGCGGCGCGGTCCTCGGCGCCCTGGTCCTGTGGCGCACAGCGGAGCGCCGCCCGTTCGACCAGGAGGACGCGGTCCTCGCCGAGGAGATCGGTTCCCGGGCCTCGCTCAGCATGGACAACGCCCGCCGGTACACCCGTGAGCGCCGTACCGCGGAGGCCCTGCAGCGCAGTCTCCTGCCCCGGCCGGTCATGGACGTCACCGGCGCCGAGACCTCTGGTGTCCACGTGCCCGCCGCGACGACCGCGGCCGGCGGCGGCAGCTGGTTCGACGTCATCCAACTCCCCTCGACGCGGCTCGGGTTCGTCATGGGCACGGTTGCCGGGCGCGGCCTCAACGCCACCGCCGCGATGGGGCGTCTGCGGTCTGCGGTGCAGACGCTGGCCGATCTCGACCTCAGTCCGGAAGAACTGCTGGCCCACCTCGACGACTTGGTGGTGCGGTTCATCGAGGACGACGACCGCCAGGACCCGGACGCGGGCGCGCCGAGCGCGCTGACCGGCGCCACCTGCCTCTACGCCACCTACGACCCGGTGTCCCGCATCTGCGTCCTGGCCGGCGCCGGCCACACGCCGCCCGTGCTGGCCGCACGGGGACGGGCCGGGAGCGACGCGGTGGCCTACCGCCCGGGTCCGGTCCTGGGCACCGGCGGGCAGCCGTTCGAACCGGTGGAATTCGGCCTGGAGCCCGGCGATGTACTGGCCTTCCACGGCGGAGCGCTCGTCAAGGGCACCGACCGGTCGGAGCGGCAGCTGGAGGTGGTCCGGGCGGGTGTGCGGGACGGCGCCGACAGCGGGCGGCCGGTCACCGAGATCGGGCACGGCATCCTGGGCGCCCTGTTGCACGAGCCGCCGGACCACGACGTGGCACTGCTCGTGGTGCGGGTCAGGGAGGTGTCCGCCGATGCCACCGCCGTGTGGGAGCTGCCCCCCGACCCCTCTCTCGTCGGGCGGGCCCGCGAGCTCGTCTCGGACCGGCTGACCGCCTGGGGACTGGAGGATCTGGTCTTCACCACGGAGTTGATCGTCAGCGAGCTGGTCACGAACTCCATCCGGTACGCGGGCGGTCCGGTCGGCCTGCGGCTGATCAAGGACCGCGTGCTGATCTGCGAGGTCTCCGACCCGAGCCAGACGCAGCCGCATCTGCGCCGGGCACAGCTCACCGACGAGGGCGGGCGCGGTCTGTTCCTCGTCGCGCAGCTCACCCACCGCTGGGGCAGCCGGTACACGGCGGCGGGCAAGACCATCTGGACCGAGCAGTTCCTGGAAGGCGGCTGATGGCCCGCGCCCATCGCCCGGACGGGTGGTGGGCGCGGGCCCGCCACCGCCACTCCAGGCGGAAGGTGGCGTCGGCCTTGGCCGACGTCGTGGCCCCCGGTTCCACGTGAAGCAGGAAGTCGCGGTGCCGCAGGAAGCGTCCGGGTGCGCCGTACGACTCGTACGAGACCCCTGCCGCGTCGGCGAGTCCGGTGCGCCGGTGGAAGGTGGCGCTGGCCCTGAAGGCGGCGCTGCCGTCGTTCTTCTCCCGGTGGCGGACGTAGCGGTCGGTGGTTTCGTAGGTCGGAGCGGGGTTCTGGCACAGATCTTGGGGAGTCGTCGCGGAGGGTCGCCCTGGTGTTCGATGGCTAGGGGGTGGTTCGCGTGAGCCTGCGTACGCCTTGCCGCTTGACCGTAGAATTTTGACAGCACGACGCCGGACACCCCGCCGACCCGCGCCAGCGCGGTATGGATGCGTGCCGGGCCCACTGGGTGAGGGTCGTTCACACGCGAGAACGGGACGCTACGACCAGAAGGCGTCGAACGCCCTCTGGTCAGCCCACAACTCCCAGCCCTCGGTGATCCTTCCGTCGCTGATGTGGAACACGATGGCGTAGTCCATGTCGAGCTCCCTACCGTCACGGGACGCCGTGGCGTGCAGCAGGGCGACGGTGTGCGTGTCATTGGCGAGCACATCGTGGAGTTGCGGGCGGTAAGTGCCGCCGGACAGTCGGAAGTCGAGCTCGAATGTGGCGAAGGTGGCGTCACGGCCCTGGAAGTCGCCCGCGAGCGGGGATTGGCCGGGGATGTGCCACCGCACGTCGGGGTGGAACACCTCCGCCAGAGCGTCCATGTCGCCTGTCGAGAAGGCGTCCATGGCGCTTCTGAACACAGCGATGTTGGGATGTTCGGTCATGGAAGCCTCCTTGAGCCCAGAAGGATGCCCGGGAAACAGGCTGGAGGGCAGCGGCCACGCCGGTCACCATTCCCTGCCACCTCGTTAGGTGCGGCCATTCGGAGTGGGTAGCGCCACGGATGGCCATGACTCGCAGCACGGTGACCGGCTGACCTGGGACCCTTCACGAGGAGCACCCCGATGCTGCCCCCGGCGAGTAGCCCAGTGCCGTCAAGGGTTCTGACGCAGATCCTGGGCAGTGGCCGAGGAGGCTACTGAAGCAGGATCATCTTGCGGAGTAGTTCGAATCCGGCTCCACCGTAGAGTTGCCTCTTGATCTTCTTGATGCGGTTGACGGCGCCCTCGATGCTGCCGGAGCTCCAGTCCAGGGTGAGCCCTGCTGTCACGGCGTCGAGGTCTCGGAGCAGGTGGAGTGCGAAGCCGGTGAGGCCGGGCAGTTGGCTGGCATCGACGGCGTCGATCCAGGCAGGGAGTGTGGCGCCGAGGCGGTCGGTGAGTATCTCGCCGAAGTCGCGGATATGGCAGGTGGCCGTGTCCAGTTCGGGGCAGCGTGCCAGGACGTCCTTCAGGCCGGCGCGGTCTTCCTCGTTCAGGGTCGTGGGGTGGCGGGTGAGCCAGCCGGTCACCTGCTGAACCGTCGGTGGCCGGGGCGGTGCGCCGGACGGAGCCGCGCGGAGGGTGGCGATGTGGGCGCGGACCATGGCGTAGGTGACGGGAGCGTGCTCGGCAACGAGTTCGCCGTGCAGTCGGGTGACGCTGGTGCATCCCGCGGCGAAGCGTCGCTCCAGATAGGGCTTGTAGGGGTCCAGTCTGCTGGGCCGGGGCCGGTTCTCGCGGAAGGTGTCCTGCCACCGTGCGGCGTTCGCGTACCGGAGCACGGTGTTGAGACCCCAGCCCAGGTGCCGGGCAACCGCCCGGCGTGAATGGCCTTGGGCGAGCAGCTCATGGACCAGTGCGTGTGCTGCCTTCTTTCGCTCGGCCCGCCGGCCGACGGGCGCTGAGTCGTCCTGCGGCCGACCGGCAGCCAGTCTGGTGGCCTCCGCAACATGTCGCTGGGCGACGGGTTGCGCAGGCACTCGCGATGGGCGGCGACACCGGTCTCCACGGCGCGGCCGAGGCCCTGCCACAGATGGAACCGGTCAGCGACCTGCAGAGCGTCGGGGGCACCGCGGCGGGCACCCTCGGCGTAGGCGCCCGCCCGGTCACGGCAGATGATCTCCACGCCAGGGTGGCGGATCAGCCAGGCGGCCAGTGGCCCGGCTTCACGGGTCGGGAGCACATCGACCACGCGATGGTCTTCGACGCAGGTCAAGACGGTGGAGTAGGTCTGGCCGCGGCGGATCGCGAAGTCGTCCACGCCCAGCACACGCGGAGTACTGAACCGGGGGTCGGGCAGGGCCATGACCCTGCGCAATAAGGTCATCCTCCCCGCTCCGAACCCCAGCTGGGCGGCCAGCCGGGCGCCAGCCCGCCCGGCCAGGGCGAGCCCCACTCGCTCCAGGGCGTGGTTGAGCCGAGTGGTGAACCGTGCGTGCGGGGCTGCCAGCCGGGAGAACGGCTCGGCGAACGTGCGGCGCGGGCAGTCCGCCGCTCCGCAGATGAAGCGCCGGACCGTCAGCCGGATCACGACGCCCTGCTCAGCGAGCGGAAGGTCCTTCAGCCTGCGCCGGCAACGGTCGTGGACTCGGTCCGAGAAGCGGCCGCAGTCCGGGCATCTAGCCCCGGTCGCACGGCCTCTCGCCACCACCTCGACCGTGCCGAACGCAGCCGAAACCGCCTCGACATCCACATCGTCGGTCCCGTTGAACACCAGCGAGTCCCAGAACGGCGCATCGGTCTGCATGACCAGCACCATCACCGTCCACAGCCGATCACAGCAGCGATCGGCAGGCACCTGAGGGAGCGTCACTTCCGACCGTCAGACGACAAGGCGTACGCCGTCTCACGCGAGCCAGTCACCTGCAATCGAACATCGGGTATCGCTCCGCGACGACTCCCCAAGATCTGTGCCAGAACCCAGAACTCGGATACATCGCCCTCCGGCGAAACCGGGCGTTCCCTGCTCTGAGCGACAAGTGGTGTCAGCTCCCAAGTACGAAACCAGGGCGGGGTAGTTGACGGATGCGAGCCGGTGCGGAGCAGTGCCGTCAGCGACCGGGATGCCGAAGTTGGGGCGGGCGCGGGTGAGGCCGGCGTCAGAAACCCTGCGCCAGCCGGTGGTAGGCCTGGTTCCAGCGGATCTCCTGGGTGAACCGGCGGATGCCGGTGTCCCCGTCGATGACCAGCAGCTCCGTGCCGAGCATCTCGGCGAGGTCATCCAGCTCCTCGGTGCCCACTGCGCTCGACAGCACGGTGTGGTGCGGGGCGCCGGCGATCAACCAGGCTTCGGTCGAGGTCCGCAGGTCCGGTCGGGGCCGCCACACGGCCCGGGCCACCGGCAGGTTCGGCAGCGGCTCAACGGGCTCGACCACGTCGATCTCGTTGGCGACCAGGCGGAACCGGTCGCCCATGTCGGCGAGCCCGACGACCACCGCCGGACCGATGTGCGCGTCGAAGACCAGGCGGACGGGATCCTCCCGGCCGCCGATCCCGAGCGGGTGGATCTCGCAGGAGGGAACCGCGGCCGCGACCGTCGGGCAGACCTCCAACATGTGCGCGCCGAGGATCAGTTCCCTGCCCGGTTCCAGGTGGTAGGTGTAATCCTCCATGAAGGACACGCCACCCGGCAGCCCTTCGGACATGACCTTGAGCGTGCGCAGCAGGACCGATGTCTTCCAGTCGCCCTCGCCGCCGAAGCCGTACCCGTCGGCCATCAGTCGCTGCACGGCCAGTCCCGGCAGTTGCCGCAGTCCCCCGAGGTCCTCGAAGTTGGTGGTGAAGGCGCGGAATCGGCCTGCGGTGAGGAACGCGCGCATGCCGAGTTCGATGCGCGCGGCGTAGCGCAGCGAGGGGTGGCGGTCCCCGCCCGCCCGCAGTTCGGGCGCCACCCGATAGGTGTCCTCGTACTCCTTGACGAGCTCGGTGACGTCGGCCTCCGCGGTACCGTCGACGGCCTCGACGAGGTCGTTGACCCCGTAGGTGTTGACGGAGACGCCGAAGCGCAGTTGCGCCTCCACCTTGTCGCCTTCGGTGACGGCGACATCCCGCATGTTGTCGCCGAAGCGGGCCAGCCTGAGGTCGCGCAGTTCGGCCCGCCCCGCGGCCGCCCGGACCCACGAGGCGACGCGGGCGGCCACCGACGGGTCGCTGACGTGGCCCGCGACCGTCTTGCGGGCGACGCCGATGCGGGACTGGATGTAGCCGAACTCCCTGTCGCCGTGCGCCGCTTGGTTGAGGTTCATGAAGTCCATGTCTATGGACGACCACGGAAGGGCCACGTTGGCCTGGGTGTGGAGGTGGAGCAGGGGCTTGCGCAGCGCGTCGAGGCCGGCGATCCACATCTTGGCCGGGGAGAACGTGTGCATCCAGGCGATGAGCCCGATGCAGGTGTCGTCGGAGTTCGCCTCCAGGCAGATGCGGCGGATCGCCCCGGCGTCGGTGAGGACGGGCTTCCAGACGATTCGGACGGGGACGACGGGGTCGCCCTGGAGGGTTTCGGCGATCTGCTGGGACTGCCGGGCCACCTGGCGCAGGGTCTCGTCTCCGTAGAGGGACTGGCTGCCGGTCAGGAACCACACTTCGCGTTCTTCGAGTGATGCCACGGAAAAGCTCCTCACCGGCCGGCCCGCTGGCCGTACACGTTCTGGTAGCGGTCGTTCAGTGCGTCGATGTCGCTCTGTGCCAGGGGCAGCGGCTCCCCGAGCTGGCGTGAGATGTGGACCGTGCGGGCGACGTCCTCGCACATCACGGCCGCCTTGACCGCTGCCTTGGCGTCCTTGCCGACGGTGAAGACGCCGTGGCTCTTCATCAGGACGGCGGGCGACCGGTGTCCGCGCAGCGTCTCGACGATGCCCCGGCCGATGGAGTCGTCCCCGATCAGGGCGAAGGGGCCGACCGGGATCTCGGCTCCGAACTCGTCGGCCATGGCGGTCAGAACGCAGGGGACGGCCTCGCCGCGCGCCGCCCAGGCGCAGGCGTAGGTGGAGTGGGTGTGCACCACCCCCGCGACGTGCGGAATGTGCCGGTAGACGTAGGCGTGTGCGGCGGTGTCGGAGGAGGGGGCGTAGTCGCCTTCGACCACTTTCCCGTCCAGATCGCAGACGATCATGCGCTCGGGGGTCAGGTCCTCGTAGGGGACGCCGCTGGGTTTGATCACCATCAGGTCCTCGCCCGGCACGCGAGCGGATACGTTCCCCGCCGTCCATACGACGAGGCCGTAGCGGACCAGTTCCTGGTGCAGGTCGCTGACCTCGCGGCGCAGCTGCTCGATCGGTGACGTCATGAGCGGTTCAGGGCCTCTCGGTCGGGGCGGTCGAGGTGGTCAGGGCGGCGTTGCGCAGGGCCCGCAGCCGGTGCAGCTGCTTGTCGGGGCCGGTGCCGAAGTGGTCGTGCAGGGCGCGGTACTCCGCGTACAGCGCGTCGTAGGCGTCGGCCCGGGTGGGGTCCGGCAGGTAGGCGGCCCGCTGGACGCGGCCCATGGCCGCCGCGGCGGCGCGTACGTCAGGGTGTGCGCCGGCGGCGACGGCCGCGTGGATGGCAGCGCCGAGGGCCGGGCCCTGGGCGGAGGCCGCGAGGGACACCGGGCGGCGGAGCACGTCAGCATAGATCTGCATCAGCAGGGCGTTCTTCTTCAGGCCGCCGGCGACGATGAACTCGTGCACCGGTACGCCGCCTTGTTCGAGGGCGTCGACGACGGTGCGGGTGCCGAAGGCGGTGGCTTCCAGCAGGGCGCGGTAGATCTCCTCGGGCCGCGTCGCGAGGGTGAGGCCGACGATGACGCCGGAGAGGTGGTGGTCGACCAGAGTGGAACGGTTGCCGTTCATCCAGTCGAGGGCGACCAGGCCGTGCCCGCCGACCGGCTGGTCGGCGCACTTGCGGGTCAGCAACTGGTGCAGGTCCTCACCCCGGGCCTCCGCCTCGGCCTGGTAACCGGCCGGGACGCCCTGGGTGAGCCACCAGGCGAAGATGTCGCCGACCGCGCTCTGTCCCGCCTCGTAGCCGTACGCCCCGTCGACGATCCCTCCCTCCACGACGCCGCAGATGCCGGGCACATCGGCGAGCGCGGCCCCGTTCACCACGTGGCAGGTGGAGGTCCCCATGACCGCGAGCAGCCGGCCGTTCTCGACGGCCTGGGCCGCGGCGGCCGCGACGTGGGCATCGACATTGCCGACGGCGACCGCGATGCCCTCGGGCAGACCCGTCCACTCGGCGGCCTCGGCGGTGAGCGAGCCGGCCCGGGATCCCAGCGGGGAGAGGGGATGCTCCAGGCGGGTGCGGGCGAAGTCCCCGAAGTCCGGGTGCAGGGCTGCGAGGTAGTCCTCGCTCGGGTACCTGCCGTCCTGGTGGATGCCCTTGTAGCCGGCGGTGCACATGTTGCGCGTTTCGGTTCCTGTGAGCTGCCAGACGATCCAGTCGGCCGCCTCGATCCAGCGCTCGGTCGCCGCGTACGTCTCCCGGTCCTCCTCCAGAACCTGCAGCGCCTTCGCGAACTGCCATTCGGCGGAGATCCTGCCGCCGTATCGGGCGATCCACTTCTCGGCCCGCAGGTGGGCGAGGTGGTTGATCCGGTCGGCCTGGTCCTGCGCGGCGTGATGCTTCCAGAGTTTGGGCCAGGCGTGGGGGCGGTGGCCCAGCCCGGTCTCGCAGAGCGGCCTTCCGTCTCGCCGTGCGGGCAGGACTGTGCAGGCGGTGAAGTCGGTCGCGACCCCGATGACGAGCCCGGGGTCGACGCCCGCGGAGGCGACGGCGTCCGGGACGGCGGTGCGCAACACCTCGCGCCAGTCGTCCGGATGCTGGAGGGCCCAGTCGGGCGGCAAGCTGACCCCGGTGCTGGGCAGTTGGCGGTCGATGACGCCGTGGCGGTACTCATGGACGGCGGTACCGACCTCCTCGCCATCGTGCACCCGAACCACCACGGCACGGCCGGACAGCGAACCGAAGTCGACACCGACGACGTAGCGCACGGCGTCCCGGTCGGCTGGGGAGCGAGTCGAGGTCACGTTCACATCCTTTGTGCGGAGCCCAGCGCCCCGGATCGACCACCGGGGGGGCGGAGGGGCGGCGGCGGACACGGCCACCTCGAGTCAGATTGTTAGCGCTAACAATTAGCCGTACAAGGGCTCGCGTCTACAGCGTTACCCAATCTTGACTCGACCACCTCAGTGCGACAGGAGCGCCCGGAGGTCTCTTGAAAGCCCGAGCCGACGCGGTCTCTACCGACACCTTCCGAAAGAGACGCCGCACTCCGGTCTAGCGCGGCGCGCGGCCCGAGCTACGGCGCAGCACGATTTCCGTGGGCACCAGGACGTGCCTGCCCGGAGGCTCCGGCGACCCGGCGCGCGCCCTGCCGGCCGCATCGCTCGCACGGCCGCTCCGGGTCACCTCCTCGACCAGCAACTCCAATGCACGCCTGCCCAGTTCACCGAAGTCCTGACGGACCGTCGTCAACGGTGGGGCGAAGTACGCGGCTTCGGATATGTCGTCGAAACCGACCACACTGATGTCCCCCGGGATGGCCCGGCCCGCTTCGTGCAGCGCGCGCAGCAGTCCCAGCGCCAGATGGTCGTTCGCACAGAACACCGCGGTGACGGCGAGGTCCGCGGCCAACCGGAGGCCCGCCTGGTAACCGGCGCGGGCACTCCAGTCCCCGGGGTGGGCCTCGGGCACCGGGGCTCCCGCCGCCTCGAGGGCCTTGCGCCACCCGGCCTGTCGAGTCGCCGTCTCCAGCCAGCCCGGCGGGCCGGCGATGTGGTGGACCGTGGCGTGCCCGAGGTCCAGCAGGTGCCGCGTGGCGGCGCAGGCACCCGCCTCGTTGTCGACCGAGACCGTGGGCACGGGCGAACCGCTGCCGGCCCCTACGGCGACGACGGGCACCGCCGTGGACAACTGGGCGACCGCGCTCACCGCCGGAGTCTGCGGCGCGATCACCACGATGCCTTCCACACCCTGGTCCCGAAGCCGGTCCACAGCATCCTGCACCGAGCGCGTGTCCAGGGACCGGAGGCTCGCCACGCTGACGAAATAGCCCGCGCTGCGCGCGGCCTGCTCAATGCCGTCCAGCATGGAGGCCGGTCCGTACAGGGCGCTGCCGAAACTGACCACGCCGAGCGTCTGGGACCGACGGGTGACCAGGGCTCGGGCCGCCACATTGGGGCGGTAGTCCAGCTCGCGAATGGCCGCGAGCACCCGCTCTCGGGTGCCGGGGCGGACGTGGGGCGCGCCGTTGAGCACCCGCGACACCGTCTGATGGGACACCCCGGCGACGCGCGCGACGTCGGCCATCACAGGTTGGCGTGGCTCGGATTGTTCCGTACTTCCCGTTCCCACTGAGAGCCCTCTCGTCGACGAAGCCCGCGGCTGACTCGGGCCCTGTTGCGCGCACCGGTATCGCGGTGGTGTCTGCACGAGGACGCCACGAGGGAGAGTGTAATTGTTCACGATCACAGAGCCCGGCCGTGGAGGTGCAGGGGACGGGCCCGGTCCCGGAGCACGGTGGACGGGTGGCCCTTCGCGCACAGACCACAGCTATTGGAATCCCGACCCCACGACTCCGTTTGCGGACATGGACCCCGATGCGCGTGACGGCGGCCAGGCGGCCACGATGCTTCCTCGTCGGTGAACTGGTCGGCCTGCTCCAGAAACGCCCGGGTCAGCGCACTCGACCCCGTGGTTTCAGCGCCACGGGCGGAAGTTCGGGAGCAGGGAGCCGGCCTCCGTCGTAGCCGTGGACCTCGCCGAAACGGGTGGAGTTCATCCAGTCGTTCCGGGCCTGTTCGATCTCCTCGTGGGAGCGTCCGATGAAGTTCCACCACATGACGATCTCCTCCTCGAACGGCTCACCTCCGAGGAGCATCAGGCCCGCGTCCGACTCGGCGCGCAGGGGCAGTTCGGTGCGGCCGCAGCCGAGGTAGAGCATGGAGCCGGGGAGGAGGGGGACGGAGTCGACGTGGGCCTCGCCCGACATGGAGAGGACCGCGTACTCGAAGTCCGGTTCGAGCGGGAGGGTGGTCTCGGTGCCGCGGGTGAGGGCGAGGTCGGCGCCCAGCAGGGGCGTGTACGTGGTACCGGGTGAGCGCGCGCCGTCGAGTTCGCCCAGGATCACGGTGGCGGTGAGGCCGCCCGCGGTCACTCTCGGGAGGTCCGCGTGGTGCTGGAAGTGGGGCTCGACATGGCGGTGGGCGTCCGGCAGGGCGACCCAGAGCTGGGCGCCGTGCAGGAAGCGGGCGTGGGGGCGGGGGCTCTCCTCGGAGTGGGAGATGGCCCGGCCGGAGGTCATCAGCCCGAGTTCGCGCGGGCGCACGGTCTGCAGGCTGCCCGTGCTGTCGCGGTGCAGTACCTCGCCCTCGTGCAGCCAGCTGACGGTCTGCAGACCCATGTGCGGGTGGGGCGGGACCTGCATGCCGGGCTCGTCGGCGATGTCGTCGGGACCGTAGTGGTCGACGAAGGCCCAGGCGCCGACCATGCGGCGCCCGAGGTTGGGCAGCAGACGGCGCACTTCGGTCGACTCGCCGAGCTGGACGTGACGCGGGCTGAGGAGCTCGCGCACCGGCTCGGCCGCGACGAAGCCGCGGCCGCCGCAGACGGAGAGTGCGGCCTGGCGATCTAGATTGCTCATGACGCTCAACCTATTGCGGTCCGGGTGCCGCGAGGCGGGTACCCGCATGAAAATCCTAGTGGAATGTTCAATGGTATGGCGTGTCGCGGGAGCCGTGACGCCGGCGGTTAGGGTGCCTCGCATGGTGCATGTGCTGAGCAGCAGGATCCTGCTCCGTCCCACCGATCCCGAGCGCTCGCGCGCCTTCTACGGCGAGGCGCTGGGCCTTGCCGTCTACCGGGAGTTCGGCACGGGGCCCGAGCGCGGCACGGTCTACTTCCTCGGCGGCGGTTTCCTCGAGGTGTCCGGACGCGCCGACGCGCCTGCGGCGCCCGGGCTCCGGCTGTGGCTCCAGGTGGCGGACGTGCGCTCCGCCCATGCCGAGTTGGAGCGGCGGGGTGTCGAGGTGGTGCGTCCGCCGACGCTCGAGCCGTGGGGGCTCGTCGAGATGTGGGTCCTGGATCCGGACGGGGTAAATATCGCCCTGGTGGAGGTCCCGGAGGAGCACCCGCTGCGCTACCGGCCCTGACCCTCCCGACCCCGCCGTGATTCGGGCGGACGGGCCGGCCGGCCGATCCGGGCAACGGCAACCCGCTACCCCCGCCGCTCCAGCAGCCCGGGCACGTCGGTGATGGAGTCGAGGACGTGGTCCGGCGAGCCGGTGGCCGCCCGGTGCGTCTCGGGGAGGTACTTGCCCGTCTTCACGAGCACTCCCGTGATGCCGACGCGCTGAGCCGCCAGTACGTCGGACTCGATGTCGTCGCCGACCATCAGCGCCTCGGCCGCTGTGACGCCGAGGTGTGACAGTGCACTGGCGAAGAAGGCCTCCGACGGCTTACCGGTGATCACCGCCTCGGTGCGGGCCGCCTTCTCCAGGCCCAGAAGAAAGGCCCCGGTGTCCAGGTCGAGGCCCGCCTCGGTGCGCCAGTAGAGATTGCGGTGCATGGCGACCATACGGGCGCCGCGCTGCACATGGTGGAAAGCCCGGTTGAGGGCCTCGTAACTGAACGCGTCTCCGGCGCCACCGAAAACGACCACGCCCGGTGGCGCCCCGGCGTCGTGCCCGCCCCCCTCCCCCGCGACGGCCCCGTCGATCAGCGTCACGCCGGTGAGGTCCTCGTGGACGTCCCCGGTGTTCACCAGCAGGCAGCGGGCGCCGGGGTGGTTCTCCCGCAGGTACGCGGCGGTGACGGCCGGCGCCGTGAGGATGTCGTCGACGCCGACCGGAAAGCCCGCCCCGGACAGCTTCTCGGCGATGACGGCACGGGTACGCGAGGTGTTGTTGGTGACCAGGGCCAGCGGGAACCCAGCGGACCGCAGCCGTTCCATGGCCGCCACGGCGCCGGGCAGCGGCTTCCACGACACCGTGAGGACACCGTCGATGTCGATCAGTACGGCCCGGATGCGACCACTCGTGCGACCACCCATGGACCGACCGTCCCCGACTTGCGGGAAAGCCGCAAATGGGGTTGCGTCGAAGGAGGTGTGGACATGGTTTCCGACTCCCGGTTCGACTCCCGGTTGTCGACTCCCGGTTTCCGTCTCCGGTTCCCTCTCCCCTGGGTTTGGGGGTGCACCACGGTGCTGTTCACCGATCGCACAGAAGCCGGCCGGCGCCTGGCCGAGGAGCTGCGGCATCTGGAACCGGATCGTCCTGTCGTCCTGGGCCTGCCCCGGGGTGGGGTGCCGGTGGCGTACCAGGTCGCGCGCGCCCTCGGGGCACCCCTCGATGTGATCGTGGTGCGCAAACTCGGGGTTCCCTACCACCGTGAACTGGCCTTCGGCGCCATCGGTGAGGGCGGTGTACGGGTCATCACCGACGACATCGTCCGCCGCAGCCGGGCCGCGCCCGAGGAGCTCGCGGCGGTCGAGAAGGCGGAGGAGGCGGAGCTCGTACGACGGGCCCGGCGCTTCCGCGACGAGCGGCCGCGGGTCGCGCTCACCGGGCGCACGGTGATCGTCGTGGACGACGGGATCGCGACCGGCGCGACGGCGGCGGCCGCGTGCCAGGTGGTACGGGCGCAGGGCGCGGCCCGGGTGGTACTCGCCGTTCCCGTGGCGCCCCCGGACGCGGTGGCCCGGTTGAGCGAAGTGGCGGACGAGGTGGTGTGCCTGTCGGCGCCGGCCGCGTTCCGGGCGGTCGGCGAGTGGTACCAGGACTTCGCGCAGACGCCCGACGAGGACGTGGTGGATCTGCTGGCGCGGGCGGGGCACGAGGACGCGGCCACGGACGTGGCGAGTACAGGTACAGGGTCAGGTACGGGCACCGGCAGGGGTACGAGTGCGGCGCCGGGGCGTCCCTTCGCCGAAGCCGTCGCCGAGGCGGTCGTCGTGGAAGCGGGCGGTGTCCGGCTGGCCGGGGACCTCACGCTGCCGATCGGTGCCGGACCGGTCGTCATGTTCGCCCACGGGTCCGGCAGCAGCCGGCGAAGCCCCCGGAACCGCTCGGTCGCGGCGGCCCTGAACGGGGCCGGTCTCGGCACCCTCCTCTTCGACCTGCTCACGCCCTCCGAGGAAGCGGAGCGGGCCAATGTCTTCGCCATCGAGACGCTGGCCGAAAGACTCGCGGACGCCACGCGCTGGCTGCGCAGCCGGGCCTCGGTGCCGGTCGGCTACTTCGGAGCCAGTACGGGAGCCGCGGCGGCGCTGCGGGCCGCCGCCTCACCCGACCTCGACATCGGCGCCGTGGTCTCGCGCGGCGGCCGGCCCGATCTCGCCGGCCCGCATCTGTCGGACGTACGGGCGCCCACGCTGCTCATCGTGGGCGGCGACGACACGATGGTCCTCGACCTGAACCGCCAGGCGCAGCGGCAACTGACGTGCGAGAACCGCCTCGAGGTGGTCCCGGGCGCCACGCACCTCTTCGAAGAGCCGGGAGCGCTGGACGCGGTGGCGGAGCTGGCGAGGGGTTGGTTCGGCGAGCATCTGACGGCTCATGAGGGGTGACACCGCAGGGTGACAGGCGGGTGTGAGGGTGTGACACTGCACGGCGCGGGTGCGTGCGGCGCGGGTTGCCCGTGCGGGCACCTGCGCGATCGCCTCCGGACGGCCGGAAGACGGAGCGCTGGAAGACGGAGGGCTGGAAGGGCGGCCGGGCGTCAGGCCCATCCGTCGCCCCGCGTGCCCTGAGCCACCGTGGGGCGGTACTCGGGTGTCGGTGGAACGGCGGGGGTCGGCTCGCGGAGCAGGGGAATCGGTGAGCGCAGCCGGAGGATGCCGGGGAGGTTCAGCCTCCCCTTCCGTTCCGCCAGGACGACTCGCTGGACGGAGAGCGTGCCCTCGATCGCGCACTCTCCGCTGCGTACGGCGACCAGGTGGGCGTCTCGCACGACGACGACGAGCGCGGAGATCCGGTAGACCAACGTGAGGGCCACGTCGAGGGTGCCGATCTTCGCGGCGTCGACGAACACGTCGACGTGCGGCCGGTGGCTGGAGGTGATCCTGTGCGTCGCCATCGCGACCACTTCCTGGCTGCCCGGGGTGTCGCGGGTGCGGCGCGCGGCCGCGGTGAGGGCGGCGTGCCTGCGCCATCCGCCCGCCACGAGATCGAGAAGGTCCAGGCCCAGGAAGCCGTCGAGGACGGCGGCCAGTTCCTCTTCGACTGCCCGGTCGGCGGCGGGCGTCAGTCCGCGCAGTCCGCCGGCCAGCGCGCCGGTCACGCCCTGGGCACGGAGGGGACCGACGAGAGCGCCGGTGGAGTCCGGGCCGTCCTCGCCGAACAGGAAGGCGCGTACGGTGACGGGCTCCGCGGGAGGCTGTGTGACGGGCTGTGCCGCTGGAATCGTGGTCATCGGTCCACCTCGTCGATGGTCTGGTCCCCCGGGTCCGTATGGGGTTCGAGCCGTACGCTGCGGGTCGCTCCGGCTCCGGGCTCGGTCTGCTCGCTCACATCGGCGGACGCGGCGCCGGAACGCAGCGCCGTGCGGACGTGACTGCGGACCCAGCGGGGGCCGCGGTGCCAGCGGCTCATGAAGGCGAACGCGCCTGCGGCGAGGAGCAGTACGCCGCCGAGGCTCGCCGGACCGACAACCCAGGCGGCGGGAGTCGACGTCTCCCCTCCGGTACCGCCGCCGTCCGTACCGCCGTCCGTCCCACCCCCATCAGTCCCACCGCCGTCAGTCCCGGCGTCCGTACCGCCGTCAGTCCCGGCGTCCGTACCGCCGTCGGTGCCTGTCCCCCGCGTCACCGTGAAGTCGGCCTCGGCACTCACCTCGGGGTCACCCACGCACTGGGCCCGTACCGGGTGCGGCCCGACGGACGCGTCGTCGGGAACCTCGAACTGAACGGAGAAGGAGTAGTCCTCCAGGACGTCGGCGGTACCCAGCGCGTCTTCCTCCCACAGGAGTTCCGCACTCTCGCAGTTGAATCCGGAACCAGTCGCCTGCACGGTCCCCTCGGCGCGGCCCTCGGCGGGATCGAGGGCCAGCGCACTCTCCGTCGGGGCCGGCGTCACCACCGTGAACGTCGCGGAGCCGGAGGCGCGGGCTTCTCCCCTGGGCCCGTAGCAGGTCGCCACCACGAGGTGGCCTCCCTCGGTGGCGTCCTCGGGGACCTCGAAACTCGCGTCATTGAGGTTCCCGTTCTCGTCGACCGTCCCCTGGGTGCCGATCTCGCCCCCGTCCCAGGTGAGGTCGACCCTGAGGGCGACCTCACGCCCAATGTCCCCCGTGGCGGTGTGAAGGCGGCAGCTCCCGAATCCGTCACCGCCGACGTCGACCGGCGTCCCCGGCGGGCCATCGCCGGGGTTGAGAGTGATTCCCTGCTTCAGAAGTGCCCCCGCGTCCGCAGCCGCGCCGATGTCCGACGGTGCGTACCCACCCGCCCACGCTCCCGAGAGGGCAGTCGGCCCCACCGCGACCGCAATGCTCACCAGCACTGCTGTCAGCCATCGGAGAACCACTCGCGCGGCAGAGGACATGAGGCAGGGGTTGAGGAGAGAAGGGCGGGCGCGTCGCGCCGGTCACCACTCCCATTCTCCCCCGCCCGGCGCGGATCCGCTCGCGTGCCGGGACTGCCTGGGCGTCAGAGGGACTTGGCCCAGTCGTCGTGGGCCCGGATGAGCGGGGTCAGGTCCTCCGCGCGGACGGTGAGCCGTACCGTTCCCGCTTCTCCCAGCCGCTCGGGACGTTGATGGGCCGCGACCCTCTCCCACGGCACCCAGCGGGCGCGCCGGGCGGCGCGGCGCGCCAGCCACGTCAGGGGCAGCGGGCCGTCGACCGGACGGTGGTCGTAGGCGTACAGCCGGCCGCGCCCCCGGGTGGCCACCACCAGCCCCTCGACCCGCAGGACGGTGCCGGCCGCGCCGGATCCCGACGGCGTCCGGCGCTCGACGAGGCGCACGTCGCCGACGTGGCCGATCTCCTGGCCGGAGGAGTCGAGGACGCGTGCGCCCATGAGGTCAGCCAGCCGCATGACCGGATCCCGGAAGTCGGCCGATGACGTTCTCGCGCATCCAGTCCTCCAACGCGTGCACACCGGACCCCGCCTCCGGAAGGGAGACGGTCAATACGGCTCCTATGCCCGTGACATGGCTCATGTCGAGGCGGGCCGGGCCCTCCTCGTGGCCCGTGTTCAGCCGCCGCTGGACGGAGGTGAGCCACCGCGCGGGCATCCCGCCCAGCCGGGGCGCGAGAGCAGCCGGTCCCACCAGCACGGCCGTCACATAGGGGCGACCGTGGTCGTCGTGGTCCAGTTCCAGGTCGTCGACCTTGCACACCGGCCTCTCGTCCTGATCGACGACCTGACGGTCGAGCAGGTGGAAACGGGCGCTGTAGGCGCGGCCGACGCGGCGCCGGGACCGCTCGGGGTCTTCGTGACGGGGCATCAGAGTCCTGCCTTCGTGGCGATCATCAGGGGAATGGCCGCGGCGGCGGCGACCAGCACGACGACCAGATACAGGCCGCCCATGACGTTGGCGAGGCGGCCGTTGACGGCCTCGCCCATGTATTCGGGGTCGTTGGCGACGACGAGGATCGGCAGATAGGTCAGCGGCAGGGCGACCGCCGCGAAGACCAGCGAGTACTCGGTCACCTTGATCGGGTCCACGCCGGTGAGGATCAGCATCATCCCGCCGACGAGGGACATGATGACGACGGCGTGGAACCGCGAGGCGGTGCGTGGCGCCGCTGTCTTTCCCCAGGTCCAGCCGAAGTACTGGGCGACGGTGTAGCCGGAGGACAGCGCCGTCTCCAGGGCGGCTCCGAAGGTGGCGGCGAAGACACCGAGCAGGACGAGGGCGAGGCCGACCTTCCCCAGGGAGTACGCCACCGGCAGGACGACCTGGGACAGATGCTCGACCGCCACCCCCGCCGGGTGGAGCAGCAGCGCGGCGGCGGTCATGATGGCCAGAGCGAGCAGGCCGCCGAGCGGAAACCCTATGAACGCGTTCATCCGTGCGGTGATGAGGTCCTTGCGGCCCCAGCGCTCCTCGATGCCTCCGGAGGAGAAGAAGAACACCTCGTACGGTGTCATGGCGCTGGCGAAGAGCGCGATGCCGTAATAGAAGTAGGTCGGCAGTCCCTCTCCCCCGGGTACCTCGGGGTGGGTGACCCGGTCGACGACGCTGCCCCACTCGGGGTCGAGCTGGATGACGGCGACCACGAAGACGATCAGAGCGAGTCCGGCCAGGCCGAAGACGCGTTCCATGGTCTCGAACCTGGTCCGCCAGACCACCAGCCATACGAGGAGACCGACGGCCGGCACCCAGAGCAGGTAGTCGACGGAGCTCATCAGCTCGACGGCCAGGGCGACGCCGGCCAGCTCGGCGGCGAGCGTCAGTACGGTCACCAGCAGCGAGCCGACCAGGTTCGCCAGGGCGACGCGCGGACCGAGCCGTTCACGCACCAGGTCGAAGGTCGGGCGGCCGGCCACCGCGGCGACCCGGCCGGCCATCTCCGCGTACACGCAGATGCCGACCACGCCGACGAGGAGCACCCAGACGAGCGAGAAGCCGAAGCGCGCGCCGACGAGGGAGGAGGCGACGAGGTCTCCGATGTCGACGAAGCCGCCGATGGCGGTCAGGATGCCGAGGGTGACGGCGAGCAGGCGCTTCACGACGACAGCTCCTTCTCCAGCGCGTCCAGCCGCCCGGCCACCGCGGGCAAGGCCCCTTCCTTGTCGGGCAGTTGGCGTACCTCTCCCCGGCGGGCGGCGATCCGGACGTCGGCCAGGGCGTCGGCGGCGTCGTCGAGAGCCTTGCCGAGCCGGTCCCTGATGGCGTCGCTGTGCTCGCTGGGCGGCTGCCGGGACTCGAAGGTGCTCTGGGTGGCGAGCAGATCGGTCTCCGCCTCGCCGAGGAGCGTGGAGATGTACGGCCCGCTGACCTTGCCCCGGCCCGCCGCCCGGACGCCGATGAGGGCGGTGTTCACGACGGAGGCGGCGGCCTCCGCGGTGTTGGCGGCCTTGCGCCGGTAGTCGTCGTCGGTGCGGGAGGGTCCCGCGCACCCCGCCGCGAGTGCCAGGGCGACGAGTCCGCCGATCGCACCGGCCCGGCGCCCCGAGGCCCTCATCGGCCCCTGACCACGAAGTAGAGCCCCACGGCCAGCAGCACCGCCAGCTGCCCCCATGCCGCAAGAAGCACCAGCCCTTGGTCCATGCGTCACCTCACTCTCACCGTGTGGGCGATCGCGTACCCGCTTTGGGGGCAGGGACGCACGCACATCGTCGGCGCGACCCGGGGAGGGTGCGCTGTCGCTTCGGCCGTACGACGGCCGCTACATCGACCGTCGGAGTGAAATGACCGAATTGCTGCACTCTACGGCGTGTCGTTGGGGATTGATACCTCCCGGGTGCTAAGTCGGCGCCCTTTTCGAAGATTCCGCCCGCCGCGGTCCGGAGGGCGTGAAGGGAGCGTGTTGTGATGCGTACTCGGATGGGCTCCGTGGCCGCGCTCGTGGTGACCGTGTGCGGAATAGCCGCGCCCTCGGCTGCGGCCGCCCCGGTGAGCGACCAGGACACGATGTTCGTCAAGGCCGCGCACCAGGGCAACCTCGCGGAGATCGCCGCCGGGCGCGATGCGGAGAAGAACGCGACCAGTGCCTGTGTGAAGTCGGTCGGCGCGGTACTGGTGCGCGATCATGGCAAGCTCGACGCCGATGTGAAGACCCTGGCCGACAAACTGAGCATCGCGCTGCCCGCCGGCCCGACCCAGGAACAGCGGGACGAGCTCGCCGCGGTGCAGGCCAAGGCGGGGACGTCCGCCTATGACGCGGCCTGGCTGAAGCTTCAGGACACCGCCCACACCAAGACACTCGCGATGATCGACGACGAGCTCGAGGACGGCAAGAACGCCGAGGTGATCGCCGCCGCGCGGGCGGCGCGGCCGGTGGTGGCGATGCACCTCCAGATGGTGCAGGGCGGCAACTGTCACGCGGGCAAGGACGCGGGGATGGTCAAGGCCGGCAGCGGCGGGCAGCTGGCCGAGATGACCAACGACCCGCTCACCGTGGCCGGGGCCGTGAGCCTGGCCGCCGGCGGGATCCTCGCGGGCTTCGGCACCGCGTGGCTGATCCGCAGTCGGCGGCGGTCGACACAGGACCGTTGACGCGGGGCCCGGCGGGCCGCCGGGCGCTCGCGGCCACGGCGGCCGGCCTCGGCGCCATGGGCGTGGCCACCGGCTGGGCGATGGTGACGGGCCCGCATCCTCCGGGAGACGCGGGCGTGGTGCCGCCGACCGCGGTGGCCACCGTCGCGCCGGCCGGCCGGCCCGCCGCCTCACCGCCCCTGGAGGTCAGGGGCCCGAACGGCTTGCATGCCCCGCTCGTTCCGGTCGCCGCCACCGCCGACGGCGCGCTGGCGCTCCCCCGCGACACGCGCCGCGGCGGGTGGTGGGCGCTCGGGGCGCCGGCCGGAGCCGCCCGGGGCACCGTTCTCCTCGCCGGACATGTCGACACCCCCGAGGGGCTGGGGGCGTTCGCCGTCCTGCATGAGCTTCCCCTGGGCGCCGGCGTGGAGTTGGTCGCGGCCGACGGCCGCGCCCATCCGTACACGGTCGTCGCCCGCCGCACCTACGCCCAGCAGGCGCTCCCCCGTGACCTGTTCACCCGCGAGGGCGCCCACCGGCTGGTCCTCGTCACCTGCGCGGGGGAGTACGACAGGGAGGCGGGCAGCTACGACAGCAATCTGGTGCTGTACGCGAAGCCGGCGAGGCCGGACTGAGGCGGCGAGGGCCGTCCGCCCGTCCGCCCCGCCCCGATGCCCGCTCGTCCGCCCCCGACGCCCGGGCCGCGTCAGTCCGCCCCGTCTTGCCCGACGCCCGGGCCGCCCGTCCGCCCCTACACCCGTCGGCCCGTCCGCCCGTCCGCCCCTACACCCGTCGGCCCGTCCGCCCGTCCGCCCGTCCGCCCGTCCGCCCGTCCTCAGCCTCGGTACGTCTCCAGCAGCCGCAGCCACACCTCGCTCATCGTCGGGAACGCCGGGACCGCGTGCCAGAGCCGGTCGAGGGGGACCTCGCCCGCCACCGCGATCGTGGCCGCATGGAGGAGTTCGCCGACGCCCGGCCCGACGAAGGAGGCGCCGAGGACGATCTCGCGGTCCAGGTCGACGATCATGCGGGCGTGGCCCCGGTAGCCGTGGGCGTAGAGTCCGGCGCCGGAGACGGCGCCGAGGTCGTAGTCGACCGCGCGCACGCGGTGCCCGGCGGATTCGGCGGCGGCGAGGGTGAGGCCGACCGAGGCGGCCTCCGGGTCGGTGAAGACGACCTGCGGCACGGCGGCGTGGTCGGCGGTGGCCGCGTGGGCGCCCCAGCGGCCGGTGTCCAGCGGGCCCTTGCCCGTGGCGCGGGCGACGATCGCCCCGCCGGCGACGCGGGCCTGGTACTTGCCCTGGTGGGTCATGAGAGCGCGGTGGTTGACGTCTCCCACGGCGTAGAGCCAGTCGCTGCCCTCGACCAGGCAGCTGTCGTCGACGCGGAGCCAGGAACCCGGTTCGAGCCCGACGCTCTCCAGCCCGATGTCGTCCGTGCGCGGTGTGCGGCCGGTGGCGAACAGGACCTCGTCGGCCTCGATGTGGTCACCGCCCTCCAGGACGACGGTGACGGGTCCGGTGCCGCCGTCACGGACGACCGCGGCGACGGCGGTGTGCCGGCGGATGTCGGCACCGGCCTCGGTGAGGGCGTCGGCGATGTGCTCGCCGACGAACGGTTCCATCCGGGGCAGCAGCCCGCCGCCCCGTACCAGCATGGTGACCCGCGAGCCCAGGGCCTGCCACGCCGTGGCCATCTCCACGGCGACCACTCCCCCGCCGACCACGGCGAGCCGGCCGGGGACGTGCGCGGAGCTGGTGGCCTCACGGCTGGTCCAGGGTTTCGCGCCGGTCAGGCCGGGGAGCTCGGGCAGGGCGGCGCGGGTGCCGGTGCACACGGCGACGGCGTGGCGGGCGGTGAGGACGTGGTGCTCGCCCTCCGGGCCGGCGACGGTGACCCGGCGGGTTCCGTCGAGACGGCCGTGGCCCCGGTAGAGGCGGGCGCCGACGGATTCCATCCAGCCGGCCTGGCCGTCGTCCTTCCAGTGGGAGGCGTTCCAGTCGCGGTGCGCGAGGACGGCGGCGGTGTCCAGCGGGCCCTGGACGTCCTGGCGCAGCCCGGGGACCTTGCGTGCGTCGGCCCGCGCGAGGGCCGGGCGCAGCAGCGCCTTGCTGGGAATGCACGCCCAGTACGAGCATTCGCCGCCGACCAGTTCGCTCTCCACGACGGCCACATCGAGGCCCGCCGCGCGTGCCCGGTCCGCCACGTTCTCTCCCGTGGGCCCCGCGCCCAGTACCACTACGTCGTACTCCACCGCTCGCGTCATACCGCACAGTGTGGAGGGAGGTGTGCGCCCTGGCCACACGGGCAGCGGAATAGCGCGGGCCCGTGCGCCGTTGTGGGGGGCACGAGTCGGACGACGACCGGAAGAGGTAGGAAGCATGAGCACTGTCGAGCTCACCAAGGACAACTTCGATCAGATCGTGAGCGAGAACGAGTTCGTTCTGATCGACTTCTGGGCTTCCTGGTGCGGTCCGTGCCGTCAGTTCGCCCCCGTCTACGAGCAGGCGTCCGAGCGCCACGGGGATCTGGTCTTCGCCAAGGTCGACACCGAGGCGGAGCAGGAACTGGCCGCCGCCTTCGAGATCCGCTCGATTCCCACGCTGATGATCGTCCGCGACAACATCGCGGTGTTCGCCCAGCCCGGGGCCCTGCCGGAGGCCGCGCTCGAGGATGTCATCGGGCAGGCCCGCAAGCTCGACATGGACGAGGTGCGCAAGTCCGTCGAGGCGGCCAAGCAGGGATGACGTCCGCCGGGACCGGATGAAGGGCGCGTTCCCCCCGGGGGCACGCGCCCTTCTGCGTCAGCGCGTCCGTACTCGGCGCTCCCGTCGCCCCGGCCGAACGCGGCGGTCGCGCAGTCGGCCCGCCACCGGACTCAGCGCTCGAGGACGAGCGCCAGTCCCTGGCCCACGCCGATGCACAGCGCCGCCAGGCCCGTGCCCGACCCCGCAGCCGCCAACTGGTGTGCGACGGAACCGGCCAGCCGCGCGCCCGACGCCCCCAGAGGGTGTCCGACGGCGATGGCCCCGCCGCGCGGGTTGACCACGGCCGGGTCCAGCTCCGGCCACTCCGCGAGGCAGCCCAACGACTGTGCGGCGAAGGCCTCGTTGAGCTCGAAGGTGGTCAGGTCCTCGAAGGACCGGCCCGCCTTGGCGAGCGCCCGGCGGACCGCTTCCACCGGGCCGAGACCGAAGAGCTGCGGCTCGATCCCGGTGACGGCCGAGGCCCGGATCCGGGCGAGCGGCTCGCGCCCGTACTCCCGCAGCCCCTCCTCGTCGACCAGCAACAGTGCGGCGGCACCGTCGTTGAGCGGCGACGCGTTGCCTGCGGTCACCGTCCCGTCCGTACGGAACGAAGGCTTCAGCCGGCCCAGCGCCTCCAGGGAGGTGTTGTCGCGGATGCACTCGTCGCGGGCGAGGTCGACACCGTCGTACGGCACGACCTCGTCCTCGTACAGTCCCTTCGCCCACGCCTCCGCGGCCTTCTGATGGCTGGCGAGCGCGAACGCGTCCTGCTGCTCGCGGGTGATCGCGTGCTTGTCGGCGACCAGTTCGGCGCCCTCGCCGAGGGCGACGGTCCATTCGGCGGGCATCCGCGGGTTGGTCATCCGCCAGCCGAGCGTCGTCGAGTGGAGCTGCTGGTGGCCGGCCGGGAAGGCGCGTTCCGGCTTCTGCAGCACCCACGGGGCGCGGGACATCGATTCGACGCCGCCGGCGATCGCGACCGTGGCGTCGCCGAGCGCGATCGCGCGGGCGGCCTGGATGACGGCTTCGAGGCCGGAGCCGCAGAGCCGGTTGACGGTGACGCCGGGCACCGAGGCGGGCAGACCGGCGAGCAGGACGGCCATGCGGGCCACGTCCCGGTTGTCCTCGCCGGCGCCGTTGGCGTCCCCGAAGTACACGTCGTCGATCCTGGCCGGGTCGAGCGCGGGCGCGCGGTCGACGAGCGCCTTGACGACGTGCGCGGCCAGGTCGTCCGGGCGGACGGAGGAGAGCGCCCCGCCGAACTTGCCGATCGGGGTGCGGACGGCGTCGACGATGTACACGTCGCGGATGCTCATCGAAATCTCTCCCACAGGCCGCCGGGCGTTCGCCAGGTGAAATATCATTCAGGAATTGCGTCGCCCGAGTCTGCGTCGGGTGACGCCGCCTGTCAACGCCCTCGCACGGGAGTGAGTGGCTCCTGCACGCAACGGCCTCACCTCCTCGTGCCCAACGGTCGCGAGCCCTCGCTCAGCCGTCGCGGCCCTCCCGCGCCACCAGAGCCGTCAGCCCGTAGTCCAGCTCGGCGCCGTCCACGAGCAGCGCTTCCACGGTACGTGTCTCGGGGTCGATGTCGGCCACCAGACCGTGCCCCGCGTAGCGGGGATAGCCCGAGGCGCCCTTCTCGCCCGTGGCCTCGACGACCGCCGAGCGAATGGCACTGTCGCGGACGGACGCGTCGCCCCGGTCGTCCACGTGCTCGGATACCAGCAGGATCTCGAAGCGTTTCGGAACTGTGCTCATGGACGCGACGCTAAGCCGAGGCGGGCCCGTTCGCGCGCCGGATCGGCGATGCCTCCGGCGGCGGCCGCGTCAGGTGGACTCCCGCCGGACGGCCCGCGCGCCCATGAGATCGTGCCGCTCCCCCGTGCCCTCCGGGTCGCGGACCACCCGGTCGACCAGCTCGGCCAGGTGCTGCCCCGACACCATGTCGATCCGGACCGTACTGAGCCGGGGCCGCAGCAGTCTGCCCAGCAGCAGATCGTCGGAGCCGATCACGGCGGCTTCGCCGGGGATGTCGATGCCCGCGTCCTGCAGGGTGTGCATCAGGAGCATCGCGTACTCGTCGTTGTAGGCGAACACCCCGTCCAGCCCGAGATCACGCCAGCGGGCCGCGAGCGCGGCGGCCGACTCTTCCTCGTACCGCAGCCCAAGTGGCTCGATCACGGCATCCGTACCGCTCACGGCCCGGCGGGCGCCTTCGAGGCGGGGTTCGGAGAACATCTCCAGACCCGGCTCCCCTGGCATCACCACGCCGATCCGCCGCGCCCCGCGCTCCAGCAGATGAGTGGCCGCGCAGGCGCCGACCTCCCGCTGATCCATGACGAGGGAGTGGGCGCCCTCGACCCGGCCGGCACCGAGGGTGATGACGGCTTTCGCCCCGGAGCGCTTGAGGAGCTCGACTCCGTCCGGGGTCAGCGCGATCTCGCCGAGCGAGACCACCGCGACGGGGCGCAGCTCGGCCCAGGCGCGCGCGGCCTCGTCGCCGTCGAGGCCGAGGCTGCCGTACTGGACGACGGTGTAGTCGAGGCGCCGCAGAGCCCACTGGAGCTCATTGAAGAAGCGGCTGTAGAGGGGCCCCACCGGGATGTGCGCGGTGGGCAGCAGCACCATGCGGCTGTGGCCGGCCCGCAGGCTGCGGGCGGCCGCGTGCGGCACGTACCCGAGCTCCTCGGCGGCCGCCCTCACCCTGCGGCGGGTGGGCTCGCTGATCCGGACGGACGCGGTGTTGTTCAGTACGTACGACACGGTGGCCCGGGACACTCCCGCGAGCCGGGCGACGTCGGCACTGGTGGGGACCGCGCGCTCGGTCACGGGCCCGGGGCGCCCGGCCGGGTGACCGGGGAGCTCGGCGGGCTGTCCGGGTGCCGGACGGGAGGTCTGGTGGGGTGTCTGTCTCATCGCGCTCGGCATCCTTCCAGACCGGTGCGGGCCCGGATCTGGCGGATGGCCTGATTCGAGCGCCGGGGAACACCCGCCCCCGACGCGGGCGCACCCCGGCTCCGCCCGGGGCCGGAAGGCGTGTTCGACGCCCGCGTCCGCCGCCGGGACTCACCGGCCGATCCGGCCCGGCCGACCCGGTGTTGGCGAACGGAGGCCTCACGTCCTTCACGGCGGGGGCGCCGGGGTGCGCGCAGCGTCGTGCGCGAGCACAGGACTCGATCCGGAGCCGACCCGGCTGGTTCCACCGGCTGTCACACGGGCCTCCGCCGCTCTGGCCGACTCCGCGGCTGTCCCTGCGTCCGCGCCGCACAGCACGAAGCGAAGCGACCAGGGGCTACGCACCGCAGGACTTCGCCGACGACATCGTGGAAACGCTGCCCACCGGCGCCGAGTTGGCCATCGGCCACTCGCTGGGCGGTCTGACGCTCGCGTTCGCCGTGGAGCGGCTCGCGCCGCGGTGCGCGGTCTTCTCCGACCCGGCGTGGCATCTGGCGGGCGGCGAGGACGGCTTCCGGCCGGAGATGTTCGCCCGGGCCAAGGGGGTGACGGGTGAGCAGACCGGGGCGATGAACCCGCGGTGGCAGACGGCCGACGTCGGCATCGAGCTGGAGACGCTGAAGCTGTGGGACGAGCGGTCGGCGTACGGGCTCGAGCCGTTCGCCGGGGCGGACCTGCTGCCGGCGAAGCCGGCCGTACCGTCGCTGGTCACGCTCGCCGACCCGACCTTCCTGATCTCCGAGGCGAACGCCGGGGTCCTCAGGCAGAGGGGTTTCGAGGTCCGCACGGTGGCGGGGGCGGGCCACACGATCCACCGCGACGACCTCGACGGTTTCATGGCCTCGCTGGACGGCTGGATCTGAGCTCCGGGCCGGGCGCCGAAGTGGGCGGGCCGGGGCGTCGCCCGGCTCGTCCTCGGGTGAGGCGCCCGGTTCAGTCCGTGGGGCGCCGGTCCTCCAGGCGGCCGGTCCAGACGCGGGTGACCGCCGGGTGGGTGGTGTCGAGTTCGAGGCCGACACCTGGGGCGTCGGGCAGCGTGAGGCGGCCGTCGTCGACGCGTTCGGCGCCGTGGACCACATCGGACCGCCACGGGGCGTCCCCGAACGCGTACTCCATCGGTTCGGCCGTGGCACACACGGCGGTGAGATGGGCGGAGTGGAGCGTGGCGACCGGGCCGACGGGGTTGTGGACGGAGATCCGGGCGGCGGCCGCGTCGGCCAGGCGCCGGGCGCCCAACGTGCCGCCGGCGTGTTTGACGTCCGGCAGGAGCACGTCGATCAGCCCCTCCACGCGCCACACTTCGGCGGGGTCGCAGGCGTACTCGCCTCCGGCCAGCGGGATCACGGTGCGGGCGCGCAGCCGGGCCAGTTCCCGGGGGCGGCTGATACAGACGGCGTCCTCCAGCCAGTGGAGGCCGAGGTCGTCCAACGGGCCCAGCAGCGGCACGAGTTCGTCGAAGGTGAGCCGCTCGTGCGCGTCGGCGATCAGCAGGGTGCGCTCTCCGACGGCGTCCCGTACGGCCTTGAGCCGGGCGATTCCGAGCTGGGACAGCGGCAGTTCTCCCGGGGCATCGAAGGGAGCCACCTTCACGGCGCGGAACCCGTCGGCCAGTGCCCGCCCGGCGACGCCGGCGAGGTCCTTCGGGGTGCGCCCGCCGGGTGCACGGCCGAGGCTCGCGTACAGCTCGATCGGGCCGGGACGGCTGCCGCCCATCCACGACCACAGGGGCAGGCCTTCGAGGCGCGCGGCGAGATCGGTGCGGGCCTGCTCCATGCCGCCGCCGACGGTGACCCCCGCGAAGCACGACTCGACGGCGCGCCGGTCCGCGTCCGCGCACTCGGCGGCGTCCCGGTCGCCGGGATCGTTCGGCGCCGTTTCGGAGCACAGTCCATGCCGTACGGCCGTCTCGAGGACCGCGACCACCTTGGCGAGCGGGCCGGCGTCGGAGCACTCGCCGTATCCGTACAGCCCCTCCGCCTCGTCGGCGGAGAGCCGCAGGACCAGCCACTCTCTTCGCACGCCGGCCGCGATTCTGAAGAGCTCCCAGGTCTCGCCGCTCATGCCGTGGCACCGCCCGGGCGGCGGAGGGCGGCCGGGCGGCTCGCGAGCACCGCGGGCAGCACAGCGGACATCAGCACCGGCATCGGGGCGGACCGCGGGGCGGACGACGAGGTCTGCGCAGCGCCCCCGCGCATGGCTTCGGCTCGCATGGTGGGCGCTGCCCTCCCCCTTCCACTCGGTCGGTCGATTGCGGAAATTAAGTGACCGAGGTCGTGCGGACGCAAGCGCGGGGGGCCATCTATGTCACATCGCCCTGTCACCTCACCGCGGCACATTCGCCGTCCGGGAGTTTTCGGGGCGGGTGGTGCGGGCTCTACGGTGTGGCGGGTGACGATCTTCTCCAGTACCCCGAACCACCCGGGCCGGCAGGGCCCTTCCGCCACGACCGAGGCCGACCCGCTCGACGTGGGCCCGGTCCGCACCTCGTACGCCCCCGACCGGGACGGGGATCCGGACCCCGGTGAGATCGTGTGGACGTGGGTGCCGTTCGAGGAGAACGACGGCCGGGGCAAGGACCGTCCGGTCCTGGTGGTGGCCCGGGAGGCCGCCGGCACACTCCTCGCCGTGCAGCTCTCCAGCAAGCGTCACGACAACGACCGCGAATGGGTTCCGATCGGAGTCGGCGACTGGGACAGCGCCCGGCGCGAGTCATGGGTGGACATCGACCGGGTGCTGCGGGTCCATGAGGACGGGATGCGGCGCGAGGCGTGTGCGCTGGACCGGCGGCGGTTCGACCTCGTCGTGCTGCGCCTCGTCGAGCGCTACGGCTGGTCCTGACCTCGGCCGTCGCCGGCATCCGCCGCCTCCCTCAGTTCCGCGGCTCCCGAGAGCTTCCGGAGCTCCCGAACGCCGTCCGGAACGCGGCGAGCGTGGCGCCGCCCGCCGTCCGGTCGAGGACCGCGAAGACGATCTCGTCGAAGTGCCCCGCGAACCGGCCCTCCCCGGTGAGCAGGGCGCGAAAGGCCCCCGCCACCTGCGCCGGATCGTTGCGGAAGACCCCGCAGCCCCACGCCCCGAGCACCAGCCGCCGGTAGCCGCCGGTGACGGCTGTCTCCAGGACCCGCTCGGCCCGTGAGCCGAGCGCCTCGCCGATCCGGCCGGCGAGCTCGGGCGTGCGTGCGCGGATCACCCCGGCGTTGGGCGCGGGAGAGGTGAGGAACCCGACCTCGTACGGCGTCTCCAGGAGCCGTCCCCGGTCGTCGCGGAAGACGGGGACGCCGGGAGAGAGGATGACCCGGTCGGAGTAGAAGGGACTGCGGTCGTCCCGGTGGTGCGCGTAGAACTCGGGCGCCCTCAGCAGCGTGGCGTAGAGCGCGGAGCCCCGGCACACGGCCTCTTCCTGGGCCTGGGCGCCGTTGAGGTAGCCCCCGCCGGGATTGCGGGCGGAGGCGAAGTTCAGTACCCCGACGGGGCCGGGAGAGGTCCCGGTCAGACGCCGGGCGGCCTCCAGGCTGCTCTCGCCGGTCACCTCGACGACGGTCGTTCGGCCGGCGTCCGGGACGACGGGGAGCGGCTCGGGGCCGTACATGCGGGTCCGGGCCAGGGACGCGGCCAGCGCCGGCCCCAGCTCCACCTCGCGGCCTCCGGGGGCCCGGTAGCGGCCCGCTTCGACGATGGTCTCGGTCTCCTTGGCGATGCCGCGCAATCGTGCACTCATACCCGCGATCATTGCGGCACACGCCCCGGTCGAGCGATCTATTTTCCCAGCCCGGAGGCGATCGCGCGCGGCAACGAAAGGGCGCACTTGTGCGGTCGACGACCGTGGCCTTAGGTGGATTCAGCGCCGTTCGACTGGAGGAGCCGATCATGTCGCCCAGCGATGCAGATGAGGGCGGCCCGCCCCTCACCGAGGACGAGGCCGAGGATCTGCTGCGATGTATCTGCTTCAAGACGGGTCCGCCGCAGTCGGTGGGTGTTGAGGTGGAGTGGCTCGTCCATGAGCTGGCCGACCCCCGCCTGCCGGTTTCCGGCGCCCGTCTCGAGACCGCCATCGCCGGTCTCGCGAGCGTGCCACTGCGCTCGGCGCTCACCTTCGAACCGGGTGGGCAGCTGGAGCTCAGCTCACCTCCCGCCGCGTCACTGATGGAGTGTGTGGACGTCGTCTCGGCCGACTTGGACGCCGTACGGTCCGCACTGCGCCCGCACGGCCTGCGCCTGGACGGTCATGGCGTCGAACCCTGGCACGCGCCGCGCGGCCGGCTGCTGCGGGAGCCCCGGTACGACGCGATGGAGGCGTCCTTCGACCGGAGCGGCCCGGCCGGCCGGGCGATGATGTGCGAGTCCGCCTCGGTGCAGATATGCCTGGACGCGGGCCACGAGGAGCCGGGGCCGCTCGGCTACGGACGGCGCTGGCAACTGGCCCACCTCCTGGGGGCGGTGCTGGTCGCCGCGTTCGCCAACTCCCCGGTCCACGGCGGCCGCCGCACCGGCTGGCGTTCCACCCGGCAGTCGCTGTGGGCCGATCTCGACCCCCTGCGGGGCATGGCCCCGCCCCTCGGTGGGGACCCGCGGGCCGCGTGGGCCACGCATGTGCTGGACACCCCGGTGATGTGCGTACGGGCCGAGGAGGGGCCCTGGGAGGTCCCCGAGGGGCTGACCTTCCGCCGCTGGCTCCGCTCCGGGAACCGGCGCCCCCCGACCCTCGCCGACCTCACCTACCACCGGACCACGCTCTTCCCGCCGGTGCGGCCCCGGGGCCATCTCGAACTGCGCATGATCGACGCCCAGCCCGGCGACGACGGCTGGATCGTGCCGCTCGCCGTGACCGCCGCGCTGTTCGACGACCCGGAGGCGGCCGAGACCGTCTACCGGACGGTGAAGCCCCTCGCCGAGACGGCCGGCTCCCTGCCCGCTCCCCGCAACGACCTGTGGCGGCACGCGGCCCGGCGCGGACTCGCCGACCCGGAGCTGCACGCGGCCGCAGTCATCTGTTTCACCCTGGCGCTCGAGGCGCTGCCCCGGATCGGCGCCACCGCCGCCGTCCGGGACGAGGTCGCCGCCTTTCACGAACGCTATGTCGTCCGGGGGCGCTGCCCGGCCGACGACCCCTCCACGTACGCGTATCCGTCCGCGTCGCTCGCCCTCGGGAAGGACACCCGCTCATGACCGAACCGGAGAAGCTGCGGGAGCGGGCGCTCGAGGCGTTGACCACCGCCCGTGCCCGTACGGCCGTCCTCACCAGCTGCGTCGACGACCGTGATCTCACCGCGCAGCACTCGCCGCTGATGTCTCCGCTGGTGTGGGACCTCGCCCACATAGGCAACCAGGAGGAGCAGTGGCTGCTGCGGGACGTGGGGGGCCGGGAGGCGCTGCGTCCGGAGATCGACTCCATCTACGACGCCTTCCAGCATCCCCGGGCGCTGCGGCCGACACTGCCGTTGCTGGCCCCGGCCGAGGCGCGGGCGTACGCCTCCGATGTGCGCGGGCGGGTGCTGGACATCCTGGAGAGGGTGCCGCTGGAGGGCCGTCCGCTGACCGACGCGGCCTTCGCGTTCGGGATGATCGCGCAGCACGAACAGCAGCACGACGAGACGATGCTGATCACCCATCAGCTGCGCCGGGGGCCCGCCGCGCTGTCCGCGCCCGAGCCGCCCGGAGCCGGTGACCTGACCTCGCTGCCGGCCGAAGTGCTGGTGCCGAGCGGGCCGTTCACCATGGGCACGTCCACGGAGCCGTGGGCCCTGGACAACGAGCGTCCCGCTCACGCCCGCTTCGTTCCGGCGTTCCACATCGACACCGTGCCGGTCACCAACGGCGCCTACCAGCGCTTCATCGACGACGGCGGGTACACCGACGAGCGGTGGTGGGCGGCCGAGGGCTGGGAGCAGATCCGCAAGCACGACATCGCCGCGCCGCTGTTCTGGCACCGCGAGGGCGGGCAGTGGATGCGCCGCCGCTTCGGGGTGACCGAGCCTGTACCGGCGGACGAGCCGGTGCTGCACGTGAGCTGGTACGAGGCCGACGCGTACGCCCGCTGGGCGGGCCGCCGGCTGCCGTCGGAGGCGGAGTGGGAGAAGGCGGCCCGTCACGACCCGGTCGCGGGCCGTTCCCTGCGCTACCCGTGGGGCGATGCCGACCCGACTCCCGAGCACGCCAATCTGGGCCAGCGGCATCTGCGGCCGGCTCCGGCCGGGAGCTATCCGGCCGGAGCCTCACCGCTGGGCGTGCGGCAGCTGATCGGTGATGTGTGGGAGTGGACGTCCAGCGACTTCCTGCCCTACCCGGGCTTCGCCGCGTTCCCGTACCGCGAGTACTCGGAGGTCTTCTTCGGCAGTGCCCACAAGGTGCTGCGCGGCGGGTCGTTCGCCGTCGACCCCGTGGCCTGCCGGGGCACCTTCCGCAACTGGGACCTCCCGGTCCGCCGCCAGATCTTCTCGGGCTTCCGCACCGCGAGAGATCCGGAGGCCTCCTGATGTGCCGCCATATCGCCTATGTGGGAGCGCCGCTGCGGCTCGGCGAGCTGCTGGTGGAGCCGGAGCACGCGCTGTGGCGGCAGTCCTGGAAGCCGCGCCGCCAGAGCCACGGAACCGTGAACGTCGACGGATTCGGCGTCGGCTGGTACGTGGAGGACGACCCGGTGCCCGCCCGGTACCGTCGCGCCGGACCGATCTGGGGCGACCCGTCGTTCGCCGACCTGGCCCGGGTGGTGCGCAGCGGCGCACTGCTGGCCGCCGTGCGCGACGCGTCGCGGCCCAGCGCGGACGGGGAGGCGGCGGTCGCCCCCTTCGCCGACGGGCGATGGCTGTTCAGCCACAACGGCGTGGTGAAGGACTGGCCGGACTCGATGGCCCCGCTCGCGGGCCGTCTGTCCCTCACCGAGCTGCTGTCCCTGGAGGCACGCTGCGACGCGGCGCTGGTCTGGGCGCTCGCCCTGCACCGGCTGCGCGCCGGCGAGGACGCGGGCCGGGCGCTGGCCTCGACCGTGCTGGACATCGCCCAGGCGGCGCCCGGCTCACGGCTCAATCTGCTGTTGACCGACGGCCGGACGATCACGGCGACGACCTGGGGGGACACCCTCTCCTATCTGGCCGGGCCCGGCGATCGCATGGTCGTCGCGTCGGAGCCGTACGACGACGATCCGCTCTGGCGGGAGGTCCCCGAGCTCACCGTGCTCACCGCCACCCGTACCGATGTGTCCCTCACCCCGCTCAAGGAGCTTGCTGCGTGAGCCCGTTCCTGCTGACCCGCACCCTGCCCGAGGACGCCACCGGCGCGGACCTGCGCGCCGATGTCCTGCACGGCCTGACCCGCATGCCCAAGGAGCTGCCGCCCAAGTGGTTCTACGACGCGCGGGGCAGTGAACTGTTCGAGGAGATCACCCGGCTGCCCGAGTACTACCCCACGCGCGCCGAGCGGGAGATCCTCATGGAACGCGCGCCGCTCATCGCGGCCGCCACCGGCGCGCGCACGCTCGTGGAGCTCGGGTCGGGGTCGTCGGAGAAGACCCGGTTCCTGATCGACGCGCTGCTGCCGGAGCTGGACGGCTATGTGCCGGTGGATGTGAGCGAGAGCGCCCTGCGGGGTGCGGCGGAGTCGCTGCTGGCCGAGCGCCCGGGGCTGCATGTGCACGCGCTGGTCGCCGACTTCACCCGGGGGCTGGCGCTGCCGGGCACGGCGGGGCCCCGTCTGGTGGCGTTCCTGGGCGGCACGATCGGGAATCTGCTGCCCGTCGAGCGCGCCGCGTTCCTCGGTTCCGTACGCTCGCTGCTCACTCCCGGGGACGCGCTGCTGCTCGGCACGGATCTGGTGAAGGACGAGGCGACGCTGGTTGCCGCGTACGACGACGCGGCCGGAGTGACGGCCGCCTTCAACAAGAACGTCCTGTCGGTGATCGACCGGGAGCTGGGCGCCGACGCGGACCCGGACGACTTCGATCATGTGGCGGTGTGGGACGCGGAGCACGAGTGGATCGAAATGCGGCTGCGGGCCCGCACCGCGCTGACGGTGAAGATTCCCGAGCTGGGCCTGGCGGTGGCGTTCGAGGCCGGTGAGGAGATGCGTACGGAGGTGTCGGCGAAGTTCCGTCAGGAGGGCGTGAGGGTGGAGCTGGAGGCGGCCGGGATGGAGCTGACGCACTGGTGGACCGACGAGGAGGAGCGGTTCGCGCTGTCACTGGCGATGGCGCGCTGAGCGGCGCGGGCCAGTGAACGACGGTCGGTGTGGCGGCCCGCGGGGATCGGGGGCAGGATCCGGATCTCCGCGGTGAGCCGGCCGGTGAGCACGGTCCGCCACAGCGAGGCGGCGAGCGGGTCGTCACCGACGAACGCGGCCGGACCGGTCGGTGTGTAGGCGAGGCGTACGGGCTGGACCGGGACGCCCGCGTCGAGGGCGGCCTGGAAGGTGGCCGGCCGGAAGCGGCCGCGCTCGCGGCCGCACCAGGTGGAGCCCTCGGGGAAGACGACGACGCGTGAGCCGCTCGCCAGCGCGTCCGCGACGCGGCGCACGGCGGCGGGCAGGGCGCGCAGCCGGTCGCGGTCGACGAAGAGGGTGCCGCCGAGGGCGGCGAGGGGGCCGAGGACGGGCCAGGCGCGGACCTCGGTCTTGGCCAGCATCCGGCCGGGCAGGACCGTGGCGAGCAGCGGGATGTCGAGCCAGGAGATGTGGTTGGCGACGACCAGCGACGGTGCGCCGGTGGCCGGCGGGGGCCCGGTGACGCGGATCCGGACGCCGAAGGCGCGGACCACCGCCCGCGTCCACGCGCGGGTCAGCCGGAGCCGGGCTCCGCGGGTCAGCAGGGCGGTCGCGGGCGCGAGGAGCAGCCCGAGCAGGACGGTGGCGAGTCCGGCCGTGAGCCGCGCGGCGGCGAGCGGATGAGCGGCCGCCGGTCCCTCGGCACGCGCACAGCTGCCCGGCGTGCAGGGCGCGGTGGGCAGCCAGGGAGAACCGGTCCCCGGCCCGGTCATCGCACGGGGGCGAGGGAGAGGAAGTGGCGCAGATAGCGGGGGTTGGTGCGGCGCAGCGAGAGCAGGACGTACAGGTCGGCGACGCCGAAGTCGACGTCGTGGGCGGGAGCACCGCAGACCCAGGCGCCGAGCCGCAGGTAGCCGCGCAGGAGCGGGGGCGGTTCGGTGCGGCCGGCGGGCCGGGCGATGCCGTTGGGGGACCAGAGCCTGTGCGGTGTCACCCAGTACTCCTCGGGGGCGAGGTGCTTGTCCCTGACCACGTCCCAGGTGCCGGCGGCGAGGGAGCCCCCGTCGGCGAGCGGTATCGAGCAGCAGCCGGCCAGCCAGGTGTGACCGGTGCGGGTCATGTAGCGGGCGAGGCCGGCCCAGACGAGGGCGATCACGGCGCCGTTGCGGTGGGCGGGGTGGACGCAGGAGCGGCCGACCTCGACGAGGTCGTCGCGGATCGGGTCGAGCCGGGCCAGGTCGAACTCGCCCTCGGAGTAGAGGCGTCCGGCGATCCGGGCCCGGTCGGGCGGCAGGACCCGGTAGGTGCCGACCACCTCTCCGGTGGCTCCCTCCCGTACGAGGACGTGGTCGCAGTAGGCGTCGAAGGCGTCGATGTCGAGGCCGGGTTCGGGCCCGTCGAGGCGGGCGCCGAGTTCTCCGGCGAAGACCAGGTGGCGCAGCCGCTGGGCCGCCCTGACCTCGTCCTGGTCGCGGGCGAGGGAGACGACATAGCGGGGCTGGGCGTCGGTGGGCGGTGCGAGAAGGGCGGCGGTCGGTGCGGACATGGCGGGCTCCTCCGGCGGACGGAAGGGGACGTGAGGGGCGGGCCGCGGGTGCGGCGGCCCGGCTCCTTACTTCTTCCGTGACCGGCTGGATTCGACATGACGGCCCGGCGGATCGGGGATGTGCGACGGCTGAATGACCGGATTTCCGGCGCTGGGAGCCCGCGCCGGGTGGGGACGGTCAGTCGGCGAGCGCCCTGGTGATCTTCGCCGACGCCACCTGTGCGGCGCGCCTGGGGTCCTGTCCTTCGAGTACGGCGGTCATGTACGGCTTGATGGGGTTGTCCGCCTCCACGGTGGCCCACTGGGGCGAGTTGGGCGTGGCCCGGCCCCGGACGGCGCCGGCGGCCATGGCGGCGGTCGCTTCCTCGCCCCCGACGACGGACGCCAGCGACGTCTTGTTGGGGACGTAACTCATGGTGCGGGCGAGGTCGGACTGCCACTGCTCGCCCGCCAGTTCCTCGACGACGTCGACGGCCGCGCCGCGGTCGGGCGCGTTCTCGGGGACGATCAGGTCGGAGCCTCCGGTGAACACCGCGCACGGCGCGGCGGCGGTCTTCCCGGGGATGGGGAAAAAGCCCAGCTTGTCCGCGAGGGCGGGGTTCTTCTTCTGGATGAGGGCTGCGGCGCCGGGCGTGGAGATGATCTGGGCGACCCGGCCCCCGGCGAAGACGTCGGACTGCGGCGGGGTCTGCTCGTCGGCGTTCTTGGGGCCGGCGCCGAGCGACTGGAGTTCCTTGTAGAAGTCCATGCCCTTGAGGGCCGCGGCGCTGTCCAGCGCGCCGGACCAGTTGCCGCCCCGGTCCACCGCGAGCTCCCCGCCCTCCTCCCAGATGAAGCCGGCGAGGGTGTACCAGTCCTGGCCGGCGAGGTAGATGCCCTGGGTGCCGCCGGAGTTGAGCCTCTCGGTGTCCTTGAGCCACTGCGCGCGGGTCCTCGCCGGGTTCTCTATCCCCGCCCGGGCGTAGAGGTCCTTGTTGTAGACGACGACACGGTTGGCCGCGTACCAGGGGATGCCGTACTGCGCGCCGTCGATGCTGCCCGGCTGGGCGAGGCCGGGCAGCCAGTCCTCGCGGCCCAGGTCGCGCATCGATTCGAGGGTGAGGTCGAAGAGCCGGCCCGTCTCGGCGTACTGCGCGACCTGGGTGTTGCCGACCTCGATGACGTCCGGACCGCCCTCGCCCTCAAGCGCGGCCGTGACCTTCTTTCCGATGCCGGTCCACTCCTGGAAGGTGAACCGCAGCTTCACGGACGGGTGCTCGGCCTCGTAGGCCTTCGTGAAGCGGGCGAGGAAGTCGTCGGTGACGCTGTCCTTCATCAGCCAGACGTCGACCGTGCGCGCCTTCGCGCCGCCGCCCGGGAGGAGCCCGCATCCGGTGAGCGCGGCGGCGGAGACGAGCGCGAGCGGACAGAGGAGAGAGCGCTTCTTCACGTGGGTCACCTTCTGCGTTTCAGCATGGGAGGACGGACCCGACGTGGGGGGGTCGAACAAAACGTTCGTACGGGCGTGTGGCCTGGATTCTGGTCTGGACCAACGGGGTGGTCAAGTCCCGGAATGCATGGTTCTGCCAGGCGGATGGGCCCGCGACCACTCCGTCCACCATCCCGCCGCCGATGAATCGCGCACCTGGGCGGGGTGGGGCACGGTGGAGTGACACCCGCGACCGCGGCGCTCGCGACAGAGAGGCGGACCCCATGTCCCACCACACCTACCGTGTCACCGAGATCGTCGGGACCTCCCCGGAGGGCATCGACCAGGCCATCCGCAACGGCATCGCCCGCGCCTCGGAGACCGTGCGCGCGCTGGACTGGTTCGAGGTGACCCAGATCCGCGGCCACATCGCGGACCAGCAGATCGCGCACTACCAGGTCGGCCTGAAGGTGGGATTCCGTCTGGAGGACGGCGCCGGGGCCGGTACCTGATCCGCAGGTGCCGGATCTCAGGTACGGCCCTGGTTCTCCTGGGCGTCCTTCAGCTCCTGCGAGGGCGCTCCCCAGCGGGCGCGTACGACCGGGAACCCGGCGCGCTCGGCGGCCTCGCACACCAGCTCGTCGTCGTCGACGAACATATGGACCTCCCGGTCGCGGGCGAGCGCGTTCAGGATCTCCAGCTTCGTGGTGCGGGCGGGCCGCCGGTCGTGGTTGCGCCGCATATGGATCCTGCCCTCGGGAAGGCCCTGCGCGGCCAGCCAGGTCACCGTGTCCCGGCGGCAGCGCTCCGGCCTGCCCGTGAGGTACACGACCTCGCACTCCCGCGCGGCTTCGAGGCAGAGCGCCACGCCCTTGTCCAAAGGCGGATCCTGCGGCGCCGCCGCGAAGAACGCGTCCCAGTCGCGCGGTCGCCTCTCCAGGAAGTGCTGGCGGTGCCCGGAGTCGGAGAGCGTCATGTCCAGGTCGAATACGGCCACTGGCCTGCTGTTTCGCGTCACGCCCCGAGCTTAGGGAATCCCCGGGCGGCGCAGGCGTTGAACCGGGCGTGAGCTCTCTTCTCGCTTCGACCCGGTTCTCCGTCCTCGACCGTTCACGCACCCGCGAGGGGCAGGACGCTCCCGGGGCACTCCGGGACACCGTCCGCCTCGCCCAGGAGCTGGAGGGGTACGGCTACCACCGCTTCTGGGTCTCGGAGCACCACAGCGTGCCCGGTGTCGCGGGGTCCGCGCCGACCGTCCTTGCGGCGGCCGTCGCTGCCGCGACCTCGGTGATCCGGGTCGGCACGGGAGGGGTGATGCTGCCCAACCACCAACCCCTCGTCGTGGCCGAGCAGTTCGGCGTCCTGGAGTCGCTCTTCCCGGGCCGGATCGACATGGGTCTGGGCCGGTCGGTCGGGTTCACGGACGGCATACGGCGGGCCCTGGGCCGGGACAAGAAGGACGCCGACGACTTCGCCGGGCAGCTGGCCGAGCTGCTCGGCTGGTTCACCGGCGACCAGACGGCCCATCCGCAGGTGCACGCCCGCCCGGCCGAGGGCCTGCGGGTGCCGCCGTACGTCCTGGCCACCGGCGAGGGAGCGGCCATCGCAGCCGCCGCGGGTCTTCCGCTGGTGATCGGCGACCTGCGGAGCCGTGACAAGCTCCTCACGGCCCTCGACGCCTACCGTGCGGGCTTCCGCCCCTCCGTCTGGTCCGACGAGCCTCATGTCACCGTGGCGGGGACGGTCGCCGTCGCCGGGACCGAGGAGGAGGCGCGGCGGCTGCTGATGCCGGAGGCGTGGTCGCTGGCGTACTCGCGGACGCACGGCGTCTTCCCGCCGCTGGAGTCTCCCGAGCGGATCGAGTCCCTGGCGATGTCGGAGAAGGAGCGGGGATTCTACGAAGCCGGGCTGCGCGGACACATCCATGGCACCGAGGAGCAGGTCCGCGAGGCGCTGGAGCAGGCCGTGAAGGAGACCGCGGCGCAGGAGATCCTGGTGACGACCAGCACGTACGACCGGGGGGCGCTGCTCGACTCGTATCGGAGGATCGCCCGGATCGCGGGCCTGACCAGCACGGACACCTAGACTCCGGGGATGCACGGCAGCCCCCATGACCCGTTCGTCCGCGTCCGCGGAGCACGCGAGCACAATCTCGACCATGTCGACGTGGACATCCCCCGCGACGCGATCACCGTCTTCACCGGGGTGTCCGGGTCCGGGAAGTCGTCGCTGGCGTTCGGGACGATCTACGCCGAGGCGCAGCGCCGCTACTTCGAATCGGTGGCGCCGTACGCGCGGCGGCTGATCCACCAGGTGGGCGCGCCCAAGGTCGGTGAGATCACCGGTCTGCCGCCGGCCGTCTCGCTGGAGCAGCGGCGCTCGTCGCCGGGTTCCCGCTCGTCCGTCGGCACGGTCACCACGCTCTCCAACTCGCTGCGGATGTTGTTCTCGCGCGCGGGCGACTATCCCGAGGGGGCGGACCGGCTCGACTCGGACTCCTTCTCGCCGAACACGGCGGCCGGTGCCTGCCCCGCGTGCCAGGGTCTTGGCCGGGTGCACGAGACCAGCGAGGAGTTGCTGGTGCCGGACCCCTCGCTGTCGATCCGCGAGGGCGCGATCGCCGCCTGGCCCGGCGCCTGGCAGGGGAAGAACCTGCGGGACGTGCTCGACACCCTCGGCTACGCCGTCGACCGGCCGTGGCGCGAGCTCGACCCCGAGGACCGCGAGTGGATCCTGTTCACCGACGAGCAGCCGGTCGTGACGGTCCATCCGGTCCGGGAGGCGGGGCGCATCCAACGCCCGTACCAGGGCATGTACATGAGCGCCCGGCGCTATGTGATGCACACCTTCGCCGACTCCAGGAGCCAGACGCTGCGCGCCAGGGCCGAGCGTTTTCTCAGCAGTGCGCCCTGCTCCGTCTGCCACGGGAGCAGGCTGCGGCCGGAGGCGCTCGCGGTGACCTACGCGGGCCGTACGATCGCCGAGCTGGCCGCTCTTCCGCTGACCGCCCTGGCGGAGATCCTGCCCACGGGCGCGCGGAGCGAGACGGCCCGGGTGCTGACCGGGGACCTGTCGGCACGGATCGCCACGGTCACCGAGCTCGGCCTCGGCTATCTCAGTCTGGACCGGACAACGCCGTCGCTCTCCAGTGGCGAGCTGCAGCGGCTGCGGCTCGCCACCCAGCTCCGCTCGGGGCTGTTCGGCGTGGTGTACGTCCTGGACGAGCCGTCGGCGGGCCTGCACCCCGCCGACGCCGAGGCGCTGTTCGTCGTCCTGGACCGGCTGAAGGCGGGCGGCAACACCGTCTTCGTCGTGGAGCACCATCTCGATGTCGTGCGACGTGCCGACTGGCTGGTGGACGTGGGACCGGGGGCCGGTGTCCACGGCGGGCGGGTGCTGCACAGCGGGCCGCCCGGGGAGCTCGCGGCGGTGGCCGAGTCGGTGACCCGCCGGTTCCTCTTCGACCGGGAAACGCCGGCGCGGCGTATGCTCCGTGAGCCGTCCGGCCGGCTGCGGATCGGCCCGGTGAGCCGGCACAACCTCCGGGGCCTGGAGGCGGAGTTCCCCCTCGGTGTGCTCACGGCGGTCACCGGCGTCTCCGGATCGGGGAAGTCGACGCTCGTGGGCGAGCTCGCCGATGAACTGCCGGGTGTGGAACGCCTGGTGACGGTGGACCAGAAGCCCATCGGCCGGACGCCCCGGTCGAACCTGGCGACGTACACGGGACTGTTCGACGTCGTCCGCAGGCTCTTCACGGCCACCGACGAGGCGCGGGCCCGTGGTTACAAGGCCGGCCGGTTCTCCTTCAATGTGAAGGGCGGCCGGTGCGAGACCTGTCAGGGCGAGGGGTTCGTCTCCGTGGAGCTGCTGTTCCTGCCGAGCACGTACGCCCCCTGCCCCGACTGCCACGGCGCCCGGTACAACGACGAGACCCTCCAGGTCCGGCACGCCGGCCTGAACATCGCCGAGGTGCTCGATCTGACGGTCGAGGAGGCGGCGGACTTCTTCACGGACACTCCCGCCGCCGCCCGCAGTCTGCGCACCCTGCTCGACGTGGGGCTCGGCTATCTCCGTCTGGGCCAGCCCGCGACGGAGCTCTCCGGCGGCGAGGCACAGCGCATCAAACTCGCCGCCGAACTCCAGCGACAGCGCTCGGGCCACACCCTGTACGTCCTGGACGAGCCGACGACCGGTCTGCATCCGGCCGATGTGGACGTCCTGATGCGCCGGCTCCACCAACTGGTCGACGCGGGCCACTCGGTGGTGGTCGTGGAGCACGACATGGACGTGGTCGCCGAGGCGGACTGGGTGATCGACCTGGGGCCGGGCGGAGGAGCGGAAGGCGGCCGCATCGTCGCCTCCGGTACGCCGGCGGAGGTGGCCGGCGCGGCGGGCAGCCTCACCGCGCCGTACCTGGCGGAGTCCCTCGCCGGCCGGGGCGCTTCCTAGGCGGCCGTGTCGAAGGTGTAGTGCCTGGTGTGGTCGAGCATGTCGGCCGGGGTCACGTCGTTCCACGGGCGCATGGTGTCGTGGAGGTCGACCACGTTGGGCGTACCGGCGGCCGGGAGATAGGTGGAGTCGGGGTGGCGGGCCTGCCAGTCGGCCCAGAGCTTGTCGATGAACGCGTGGTGGAGCCAGAAGACCGGATCGTTCGGGGACACTCCGGTCGCCATCTGCCCGCCGACCCACACATGGACACGGTTGTGGAGGTTGACGCCGCGCCAACCCTCCAGGTGGTTGCGGAAGCCGTCGGAGGAGCTGTTCCAGGGCGCCGTGTCGTACGTCGCCATGGCGAGGACGGAGTCGACCTCGGCCCGGGTGGGCAGCTGGCGGCCGCCCGCGCCGAGATCGCGGCGCAGGAAGTCGCGCCCGTCGACACGGACGGAGACGGTCCACCGGTTGGCGGAGCGGGCGAACGGGCCGTCCATGACCTGACCGTCACGGGAACGGCCGGAGCCGCCGAGGAAGTCGGGGGCCCACAGGGACGCGCGGGACGTGCGGTCCGTGGTCCAGTCCCAGTAGGGCAGTGCGACGGTCGCGTCGACGGCCTGGAGGGCCTGCTCGAACTGTATGAGGAAGCGGCGGTGCCAGGGCAGGAACGAGGGCGAGCGATGGCCGACACGGTCGCTGGTGTCGGTGTCGCCCATGATGAACGCGTTGTGGGTGGTGACGAAGGTGTCGTACTGGCCGGTGCGCTTGAGCTCCAGAAGGGCGTCGACGAAGCGCCGCTTCTCGGTGGCGGTGAGCTGGGCCTGGTTCTTGCGGACGGTCATGGTGGTGCGGCTCCGGAATCGGGGTGAGGATCAGGCGACGGCGAGCGGGACGAGCGTGGCGCCGCGCAGTTCACGGACGGCTACGCGGGCCACGGCCCGGGGCGTGGTGAACGGCTCGTAGTGGTTGATCACGCTGATCCAGGTTCCGTCGGCGTTCTGCATGACGTGCAGTTCCTCGCCGTCGACGTGGACGGCGTAGCCGCCGCCGTGTCCCCCGTGGTGGCCGCCTCCGTGCGCGGGGCCGCCCTGGATGCGGCGCCCCTCGAAGATCTCGTCGAAGGGCGCCGGTCCGGTGGCCTGGTGGGCCGGTGCGGCCGAGGCCGGGGAGGGGGCCGTGAGCACCTGGCCGACGGCGAGGCCGGCGGCGGCCGAGGCCGCGACGCCGAGGGCGCGGCGGCGGGTGATGGTGGACATGGGTAACCCCCTGTGTGGTGCGGTGTTTCGGTACCGCCGGGGGTCTGGTCATGTGCCCCCGGCAAGGACCATGCCTACCGGGGGTGGTCGGAGTGCGGAATTCCGCGAGCGGCGGTTGGCCTCGATGCGGACAACTCGCCCTTTCTCGTACCAGTTTGAACGAAGTTGATCTTGCTGTTGACGGGCAAGAAGGAGCCCCGGAACGAAAATCCTGCGGAGATCATGACGATCTCGTGAAGAATCTCCCGTTCCGGGACGGTAATGGTGGCGGGGCTCACGCCCGGAGACTGGCCTGAATCAGCCGCGCCTCGGCGCCTTCCGCGTCGCCCGCAGCCACTCCTTGTTCATCGCCGCGATCGACGGCAGCGGGATGCCCTTGGGGCAGGCCGTCGCGCACTCGCCGGTGAGGGTGCAGCCGCCGAAGCCCTCCGCGTCCATGGTGGCGACCATGTCGAGGACGCGGGTCTCGCGCTCCGGTGCGCCCTGCGGCAGCACATTGAGATGGTTGATCTTCGCGGAGGTGAAGAGCATCGCGGAGCCGTTGGGGCAGGCGGCGACGCAGGCGCCGCAGCCGATGCACTCGGCGTGCTCGAAGGCGAAGTCGGCGTCGGCCTTGGGCACCGGGGTCGCGTGCGCGTCCGGGGCCGCACCGGTCGGGGCGCTGATGTAGCCGCCGGCCTGGATGATCCGGTCGAACGCGGACCGGTCCACGACCAGGTCCTTGACGACCGGGAACGCGGAGGCGCGCCACGGCTCGATGTCGATGGTGTCGCCGTCCTGGAAGGACCGCATGTGGAGCTGGCAGGTGGTGGTCCGCTCGGGGCCGTGGGCGTCGCCGTTGATGACGAGGCTGCAGGCGCCGCAGATGCCCTCCCGGCAGTCGTGGTCGAAGGCGACCGGCTCCTCGCCGCGCAGGATGAGGTCCTCGTTGAGGGTGTCGAGCATCTCCAGGAACGACATGTCGGAGGAGATGTTGTCGACGTCGTAGGTGGCCATGGCGCCGGGGGCGTCGGCGTTCTTCTGGCGCCAGACGCGCAGGGTGAGCCTCATGCGTAGCTCCGCTGGGTGGGGTGGACGTACTCGAAGACGAGGTCTTCCTTGTGCAGGACGGGGGCGTCGCCGGTGCCCTGGAACTCCCAGGCGGCGGCGTAGGAGAACTCCTCGTCCCGGCGGGCGGCCTCGCCGTCCGGGGTCTGGGACTCCTCCCGGAAGTGGCCGCCGCAGGACTCCTCGCGGTGCAGCGCGTCGAGGCACATCAGCTCGGCGAGCTCCAGGTAGTCGACGATGCGGTTGGCCTTCTCGAGCGACTGGTTGAACTCCTCGCCCGTGCCGGGGACCTTGATGCGGCGCCAGAACTCCTCGCGGATCTGCGGGATCCGGTCGAGCGCCTTGCGCAGGCCGTCCTCGCTGCGGGCCATCCCGCAGAACTCCCACATCAGCTCGCCGAGTTCGCGGTGGAAGGAGTCCGGAGTCCGGTCGCCGTCGACCGACAGAAGCAGGTTCAGCCGGTCCTCGGTCTCGGCCAGCGCCTCCTGGACGGCGGGGTGGTCGGGCGTGACCTGCTGGGCGTTCGGGTTGCGGGCCAGGTAGTCGTTGATCGTCGACGGCAGGACGAAGTATCCGTCGGCGAGGCCCTGCATCAGCGCGGAGGCGCCGAGCCGGTTGGCGCCGTGGTCGGAGAAGTTGGCCTCGCCGATGGCGAAGAGGCCGGGGACGGTGGTCTGGAGGTCGTAGTCGACCCACAGTCCGCCCATCGTGTAGTGCACGGCGGGGTAGATGCGCATCGGCGTCTCGTACGGGTTCTCCGCGGTGATCCGCGCGTACATGTCGAAGAGGTTGCCGTACTTCTCCTCGACGGCCTTGCGGCCCATCCGTTTGATGGCATCGGCGAAGTCGAGGTAGACGCCCTGGCCGCCGGGTCCCACACCGCGCCCCTCGTCGCAGACGTTCTTCGCGGCGCGGGAGGCGATGTCACGGGGAACGAGGTTGCCGAAGGACGGGTAGATGCGCTCCAGGTAGTAGTCGCGCTCGTCCTCGGGGATCTCGTTCGCCGGACGGGTGTCGCCCTGCGCCTTGGGGACCCAGATGCGGCCGTCGTTGCGCAGCGACTCGCTCATCAGGGTCAGCTTGGACTGGTGGTCGCCGGTGCGCGGGATGCAGGTGGGGTGGATCTGGGTGAAGCAGGGGTTGGCGAAGTACGCGCCGCGCCGGTGCGCCCGCCAGACAGCGGTCGCATTGGAGTTCATGGCGTTGGTCGACAGATAGAAGACGTTGCCGTAGCCGCCGGAGGCGAGGACCACCGCGTCGGCGAAGTGGGTGGAGATCTCGCCGGTGATCAGGTCACGGGCGACGATGCCGCGCGCCCGGCCGTCGACGACGATCAGGTCCAGCATCTCGGTGCGCGGGTGCATCTCGATGTTGCCCGCGGCGATCTGCCGGGAGAGGGCCTGGTAGGCGCCGAGCAGGAGCTGCTGGCCCGTCTGGCCCCGGGCGTAGAACGTGCGGGAGACCTGGACGCCGCCGAAGGAGCGGGTGTCGAGGAGCCCGCCGTACTCACGGGCGAAGGGCACGCCCTGGGCGACGCACTGGTCGATGATCTCCACCGAGATCTGCGCCAGCCGGTGGACGTTGGACTCCCGGGCGCGGAAGTCGCCGCCCTTGACGGTGTCGTAGAAGAGCCGGTGGATGGAGTCGCCGTCGTTGCGGTAGTTCTTGGCGGCGTTGATGCCGCCCTGGGCGGCGATGGAGTGGGCGCGGCGCGGCGAGTCCTGGTAGCAGAACTGGACGACGTGGTAGCCCTGTTCGGCGAGGGTGGCGCCGGCCGACCCGCCGGCGAGGCCGGTGCCGACGACGATGACCGTGTGCTTGCGCCGGTTGGCCGGATTGACCAGCTTGGCCTCGAAGCGGCGCTTGTCCCAGCGCTCGGCGACGGGACCCGAGGGGGCCTTGGTGTCGACGACGGGCTCGCCGGTGGTGTAGCGGGAAAAGTTCATGTCAGCTCACGACTCCGGTCATGACGGCGACGGGTACGGAGATGAAGCCCGCGGTCAGCACCAGCGCGAGGGCGTTGGCGAGGAACCTCAGTGCGCGTTCGCGGGCGGCGTTGCCCACGCCGAGGGTCTGGGCCGCACTCCAGAAGCCGTGCCGGACGTGCAGGCCGACTGCCAGCATCGCGACGATGTAGATCACGTTGCCGTACCAGGTGGAGAAGGTGTCCACGACGTTCTGGTACGGGTGGCCTTCCTGGAATCCGCCCGGGTGGACGGTGCCGGTGGTCAGGTCGAGCACGTGCCAGACGATGAAGAGGGCGACGATGACGCCGCCCCAGCGCATGGTGCGGGTGGCGTAGGTCGCCCGCGCGCGCTTGTGGGCGTAGGCGGTGGGCCTGGCCTTGATGTCACGCCTGCTGAGCTGGTACGCGGAGACGGCATGGCCGACGACGGCGGCGAGAAGCACGATCCGGACGAGCCACAGGGCCCACTCGTGGTGCAGGACGGGGGCGCCCATGGTGCGGAGCCAGTGGCCGTAGGCGTTGAACTCACCGGGGCCGAAGAACACCTTCAGATTGCCCATCACGTGGGCGACCAGATAGCCGAGCATGATCAGGCCGCTCACGGCCATGACCGTCTTCTTGCCGAGGGTCGATCCCCAGAAGGTGCGTGTGGGGGACGGTTGTCGATCCGTCCGCGTTGCCAGAGCCATGGTCCCGACGCTAGGGCCGAAGGCCCCGAGAGGTCCAAGACATGGTCCGGCTCATCTCCATAGGCAACGCCTATCGACGGCTTATGGTGGGGTGTATGCAATTCCAGCAGTTGCTCTATTTCGTCGCCGTCGCCGAGACCCGGCACTTCACCCGCGCCGCCGAACGGGTCCATGTCTCCCAGCCGTCGCTGTCGCAGCAGATCAGGGCGCTGGAGCAGGAGCTGGGCGCCGAACTCTTCAGCCGGGCCAGGGGCAATATCGCCCTCACCGAGGCGGGCGAGGCGCTGCTGCCCCTCGCCCGCCGGATCCTCGCCGACACCGACACCGCGCGACACGAGATCCAGGAGCTGGCCCAGCTGCGCCGGGGACGGGTCAGGCTCGGGGCGACGCCGAGCCTGTGCACCGGGCTGCTGCCCGACGTCCTGCGCGCCTTCCACGATCAGCACCCTGGTGTCCGGCTGCTGATCGAGGAGAGCGGCTCGCACGACCTCGTACGGGAGCTGGCGCGAGGCGCGCTCGATCTGGCGCTGGTGGTGCTGCCGCTGCCGACGCCCTCCCCCGCGTTGACCACGGTCGAGCTGCTGCGCGAGGACCTGGTGGTCGTCTCTCCTCCTGGCTTTCATCCCGGCGGCGCCCCCGCGACGGCGGACGCGCCCGGCCGGCCGGTGCGGATCGCGGATCTGCGCGACCAGCCGCTGGTGATGTTCCGGCACGGCTACGACCTGCGGGAGCTGACCGTCGCCGCCTGCCGGGCCGAGGGCTTCGAGCCGTCGTTCACGGTGGAGGGCGGCGAGATGGACGCGGTGCTCGGGTTCGTACGGGCGGGTCTCGGCGTCGCCGTGGTCCCGGCCATGGTCGCGGCCCGGGCGGGCCGCGACCTGAGGGTGACCGCGCTCGCCAGACCGGGGCTGCGGCGGACGATCGCGCTGGCGCACCGCAGCGACGTGGCGCCGCCGCGTGCGGCCCGCGAGCTTCAGAGGGTGCTGCTGGCCTCGCGGGCCAAGTGGTAGGACGCCTGCGGACTGCCGCTGGACCGGGTCGGGCCGGGTCGGAGTCCGGCGGACGGCTCCAGGGCCGGGTCAGACCGCGTCGGCGAGCACCAGTGAGTGGATCCGGTCGGGGGCGCCGGGGCGGGCGTAGTACCACCCCTGGGCGGTGTCGCAGCCCAGTTCGCGCAGCTGCTCGGCCTGGGCGCCCGTCTCCACGCCCTCCACCGTCACCGCCAGCTCCAGGCTGTGCGCCAGCGACACGATCCCTTCGACGATCTTCAGGTCGACCGGGTCCGCCGGATGCCGCTGCATGCCCTGGGTGAAGGAACGGTCCAGCTTCAGCACGCTCACCGGCAGCCGGCGCAGGTTGGCCAGATTCGAGTAGCCGGTGCCGAAGTCGTCCAGCGCTATGTCCACGCCCATGTCGGCCAGCTGCCGCAGCGGCTTGAGGAGGTCCTCGTCGGCGCCGATCAACGCCGATTCGGTGACCTCGAGGCACAGGGCGCCCGGTTCGAGCCCGGAGCGCTCCAGGACGTCGACGGTGTCCGCGACGAGGCCCGGGTGGTGCAGCTGGGTGGGCGACAGATTGACGTTGATCCGCAGCGGGCCGCCGTCGGAGTGCCGCCGCTGCCAGTACCGGGCCTGGCGCACCGCCTCCTGGAGGACCCAGCGGCCGAGCGGCACGATCAGCCCGGTGTGCTCGGCGAGCGGGATGAAGCGGTCGGGACCGAGGACGCCGTGCTGCGGATGGCACCAGCGGACCAGCGCCTCCGCCCCGTGGACGCTCCCGTCGCCGAGATGCACCAGCGGCTGGTACTCGATGAAGAACTCGCCGCGCTCGAGCGCCGCGGGCAGCGCGGTGGTCAGGCCGTGGCGGGTGATGGCGCGGGCGTCCGCCTCCGGGTCGGCCAGCTCGAAACGGTTGCCCCCCGCCGACTTGGCCCGGTACATGGTGATGTCGGCGCTGCGCAGCACCTCGGCGGAGGTCCGTTCGCCGGCCGGGCCCTCGACGACGCCCACGCTGCCGCGCACGGTCAGTTCCCGGCCGTCGAGCCGGATGGGGGTGGCGAGGGCGCCCAGGATGCGGTGGGCGAGCTCGGCGACCTCGGCCTGGGTGTCGGGTCCGGTGGTGAGCGCCACGAACTCGTCGCCGCCGAGCCGGGCGACCATCTCCCCCGGCGCGGTGGCGCAGCTCTGCAGCCGGTCGGCGACCTCGACCAGGAGACGGTCCCCGGCGGAGTGGCCGAGGCTGTCGTTGATGGCCTTGAAGCCGTCGAGGTCGAGGTAGCAGAGGCCGAAGCGGGTGTTCCCGGCGGCGGTGAGTGCCTTGTCGAGGCGTTCGAAGAAGAGGGTCCGGTTGGGCAGTCCGGTGAGCGCGTCATGGGTGGCCTCGTACCGCAGCCGGAGGTTGAGCAGCCGCCGCTCGGTGGTGTCCTCCATGAGCGCCAGCTGGTACTGCGGGCGGCCGTCGGCGTCGCGGAGCAGCGAGACCGTCAGATTGGTCCACAGGACGGTTCCGTCGCCGCGGTAGTACGGCTTCTCGACCCGGTAGTGGTCGCGTTCGCCGCGGACCAGCTCGCTGTAGAGCTTCCAGACGTGCGGGGCATCCTCGGGGTGCACCCACTCGTTGACGTTGCGGCTGCGGACGGTGTGCTCGAGGCCGCCGAACATCCGGGTGAGAGCGTCGTTGACCTCCAGGACGTTTCCCTCGAGGTCGGCGATGCCGATGCCGATGGCCGCGCCTTCGAAGACGGCCCGGAAGCGTGCCTCGGTGGCGTGCAGGGCCTGTTGGGCGTCGATGCGGGCCAGCAGCGCCGAGCGGGCGATGGCCTCCTGCTCGGAGCGGGTGCGCTCGCGCAGGGTGTGGGCGAAGCCGGCGGCCAGCGCGTGCTGGAGGCGGGCGCAGCGGGCTCGCAGGTCCTCGGCGGTCGCGCGCTGTTCCGTACCGCAGTAGAGCACCAGATAGGAGTCGATGACCCCGAGGGTCCGGCTGAGGGCGTCGGCGTCGGTGCAGTGCGCGGCGACCAGCGCGGCGCCGACCCGGTGGGCGGGGGCGGTGTCGAAGGGCCTGGCGTGCAGCGCGTCGCACAACTCGCGGGCGAAGGGCAGCAGATGTTCTTCGAACTCGGCGCGGGTGAGTGACGTCGCCGTGAGCGGGAAGATCGCCCGGCTCCAGATCGTCACGAACCGTCTGAGTCTGTCCTCCAGGCCGTCGGGTTCCGCCGCGGAACCGGGTGCCTGCGACGGCATCTTCACGCCTTGCGCCCCACCCCTGCGAAGCCCGAGAAGGCGTATGGATCCTCTTGGTCGACCGGGCCGTCGGGCCGCCACAGCGGCATGGAGACCAGGCCGGGCTCGACCAGTTCGTATCCCTCGAAGAACGCGGCGATCTCCGGGCGGGAGCGCATCACCAGCGGGCTGCGGGCATTGCGGTAGACATCGACGACGCCGCCCGCCTGCTCCTGGGGCAGCGGGATGCCGTCGAAGGAGGCGTGGGTGAGGACGACCAGGCTGCCGGGCGCCAGGGCGTCGCGGAGCTCCGCGGCGGCCCGCTGGGGCTCGTCCTCGTCCTCCAGGAAGTGCAGTACGGCGACGAGCAGCAGGGCCACCGGCCTGTCGAGGTCGATGAGTTCGCGGACCTCGGGGCTGTCGATGATGTCCCGCGGCTTGCGCAGGTCGGCGGCGACGACGGTGGCGCGGTCGTTGCCCTCCAGCACGGCCTGGCTGTGCGCGACGGCGACGGGGTCGTAGTCGACGTACGCCACCCGGGCCTCGGGGCTCGCGGCCTGCGCGACCTCGTGGACATTGCCGAACGTCGGTATGCCGGAGCCGATGTCGAGGAACTGGGTAATGCCCTCGTCCACGGCGAAGCGGACGGCGCGGCGCATGAAGGCACGATTCGCCTGCATGATCTTCGGCAGACCCGGCAGGAATTCCATGGCTTTGCGGGCGGCCGCCCGGTCGACCTCGAAATTGTGCGAACCGCCCAGATAGAAGTCATACATGCGGGACACGCTCGGCACCGAAATGTCGATGCCCGGCGGGGCCCAGGCGGGACGCTCCATCGATGTCTCCAACAAGTCGCCACGGGGGGTGCGGCCATGTTCCTGGCCGGGTGTTCGAGCCGAGGCTACTGATCGCCCGCCAAGAGAGCGAGCGGAAACGGAAATTCACGGTCCGTTCTTGGTCACACGCCATTGGCACGTGCGGCTTCCGAGGGACGCGTGACGGCCCGAACAGACCGACACAAAGGGTCGCATGAGGCCGGCCCACCGCCACCCCGGGGGGTGTGACAGTGGGCCGGCGGGCCGGAGTCGCGGCGTGGGGGACCTACTTGGGCGCTCCGACCAGCTTTCCCTGCGGGGAGACGGCGTACCAGGTGCCGCCGACACCCTGGCCGTTGATGTCACCGGGCTTCTGGTCGCCCGAGAAGGTGTAGATCGGCCAGCAGTCGATGGTCTGCTGCTTGACGCCGTCGGGACGGGCGAAGGTGACGAAGCCCTTCTTGGTGATGCCCTCGGTGTCGTTCTTCTCGACCGGGGCCACCACCGGCCACTTCTCCAGGCAGGCGCCGGTGCAGGCCGTCTTCATCGGCCAGGCGGAGTCCTTCTTGAAGCGGTAGACCGTCATGCCCTTGGAATCGACCACGATGTCACCGAGCTTGGGGTCCTTGCGGACGGAGAGGCCGGCCAGATCGTCGGAGCCCTCCTGGCCGCTCTCCTGACCGCTCTCCGCGCCGCCGCCGTAGCCGTCGCCCTCGCCGCCGCCGGCCGCCGGGGCGGCCTTCTTCCCGTCGGGGGCCGCGGCGTACCAGGTGCCGCCGACGCCCTGGCCGTTGGCGTCGCCGGGCTTGGTGTCCTTGGCGTAGCGGTACATGGGCCAGCCGCCGAGGGTGAGCTGCTTGGTGCCGTCGGCGCGGGTCACCTCGCCGAGCAGGGCGGCGTCCGTGCCGGCCGGGACCTTCGCGTCACCGGCGGAGACCACCGGCCAGGCCTTGGCGCACTCCCCCTCGCACGTCGCCTTCGGCGGGCTCGCGGTGTCCTTGTCGAAGCGGTACAGGGTGAAGCCCTGGCTGTCGGTGACCACCTTGCCGAGCTTCTTGCTGTCCCAGACGGCGAGTTGACCCGCCGGCTTGGCGGCCTGGGTCCCGGTGTCGGCGCCGTAGCCGCTGTCGGAGCCGTAGCCGTTCTCGGCGGGGGCCTGGGCCGGGTTGGCGGCACCGACCGACTGCCCGCCCAGACGCTCGTCGCCCTTGTCCTGACCGCACGCCGTCGTCAGCGCGAGCACGGCCGCCGCGGTCAGCGCGAGAGAGGCGTTACGCCAGGTCTTCATGTCAACTCCCGTGGGGTTCTATCCGGTTGCGGCGCCTCTGTGTGCCGCTCATGGCCCTAGGTACGGGCGACCTCGTGCCTGGTGTTCAACGGTCGGGAAAAGAATTTCCCCGATGGCCCCAAACACGTCCGGGGCAGAACCCCTCCATCCGGGGAATCGTCGCCGCTCACGGCGTATCCACCCACCCTGCTGACCATGCTCATCGGGTGTACGGATCCCAAGTCGCCCGGACGGTGGCGGCCGTCGCGCTCCTGTGGCTCCTGGCCGCACCGCCCGACGCAGTCGCCGCCGCCGTCTCCGACAACTGCACCATCGCCACGATCGGGGAGGATCCCGGGTCGTCGGTCGCCGTCGCGGGGTCGGCCACCTGTAGGGCGGGGCCGCCTCCCGCACCCGAACCCCGGCCTCCCCGACCCAAACCGGCTCCGCCGCCGCCCCCTCCCCCCGTACGGGTCGCTCCGCCGCCTCCGCCGCCGCCCCCACCGCCCGCGCCGCCCCCTCCCCCGGCGCCCGCGCCGACCCCCGAACCGTCCGTGCGGCCCGAACCCCCCGCGCCGACCCCCGTCGCCCTGCCGGTCTACCGGCCCCTTCGGCGTCCCGAACCCAAGGGCGGCCCCTCCCTGGTGTCGATGACGCTCCTGGTCACCGCGCCCGCGGTGCTCGCGACGGCCGCGCTGCGCCCCCGCTCCCGCTGAACCGGAGGCTTCCTTGTCGGAATGGCTTGTTCTGACCATCGCGATGGCCGCCGCCTGCGCCGTCGTGCTCACCATCGTCGTGATCAACCACCGACGGGTCGGTGACGACGACGATCCGTCCGAGACCCCGGACGTCATGGAGTACATGACGATGATGATCGGCGTGGTCTACGCGATCGTCCTCGGTCTCGCCATCGCCGGCGTGTGGGAGGCGCGCGGCGCCGCCCAGGACACCGTGCGCCACGAGGCGCAGGCGCTGCACGAGATCTCGGCCCGGGTCGAGGTGTATCCGGAGGCGGTCCGTACCCGAATCCGGGCGGACACCGACGCGTACGCGACGCATGTGGTGACCAAGGAGTGGGACCACATGTCCACGCACGGGGAGCTCACGGAGAAGGGCACGGAACTGCTGGAGCGGGTGCGCCGCGGGGTCACCGACTACAAGCCGGCCAACGACCACGAGGGCCAGGCCTATCAGCCGCTGGTGGACCTGGTGGCGGCGGTGGACGACGCCCGGGGCGCCCGGGGGGAGAGTGCCGGGGCGACCATGCCCGGGGTCGTCTGGTTCGGCCTGATCACCGGCGCGCTGGTGACCGTCGGCCTGATCTTCACGCTGCAGATCCGGCGGACCTTCAGAGAGCTGCTGCTCGCCGGTCTCTTCAGCGCGCTGATCGCCTTTCTGCTCTTCCTGATCTGGGACTTCGACGCGCCGTTCGGGCGGGGCATCTCCGCGACTGCGGGGCCGTTCCTCGACCTGTTTCCGCACATCAGGGGGTGACCGGGGGCCGAATGGGGGACACCGGTGCCCCATTCGCCCGCCTGGGATCGCGGCTGTGGTAGTGGGCTCCTAGCGTGTCGGGCATCGAGGTGCATTTCCCGCGATTTGTGGAAACCCCTTCCGCAGCTGCTCCTCGGAGACCCGGAGGATTCACCATGCGCGCGATACGTGCCGCATCAGCCGCTCTGCTGGGAGCGGCCGCACTCGCCCTGACCGCTCCCGCCGCGTCCGCGGCCGACACCGCGAGGGCTCCGGGCGACTTCGCCATCTCGCCCTCGACGGTCGCCCCGGGCGGCCGGGTCACCCTGACCGCGCCCGGCTGCGCCACCACCGCCACGGCGTCCTCGGGCGTCTTCGACACGGTCACCATCCCGCCCGGACGCTCGGCGACGGCCACGGTGGACTTCGACGCCAAGCGCGGCGCCGTGTACACGGTGCACTTCGTCTGCAGCGGCAGCACGACGGGCACCCTCGATCTCACCATCGCCGGAGGCGCGACGGCCACGCCGACGCCGACGATCAGCTCGACCGCGCTCACCCCGTCGCGGGGTGTCCGGGGCGGCTTCGGCGGCGCCGTCAGCGGAATGAACACCGGGATGCTCGCCGCGGGAACCGGCCTCGTGGTGGTGGCGGCCACCGGCGTCATCTACGTACTGCGGCGCCGTGCCGAGGGACGCCGGCACTGACGCTGACAGGTCACGCGCCGCGCGCAGGCGGTACGCCCGTCGCCCCCGAGTCCTGGCGAGGACTCGGGGGCGACGGGCGTACTCGGACCGGGAGGTTCGGCCGGTCAGACCTTTCCGCCGGCCAGACGGCGGCGACGGGCGACGAAGACGCCGCCGCCGAGGGCGGCCACGGCGACCAGGCCGCCGCCGACCGCCATTTCAGTGGAGCTCGGACCGAGCGAGCCACCGAGGCCACCCGCCGCGCCGCGCCCGGACAGCACGGTGAACTGGGCGGTGGCGACCGCGTTGCTGTCGTTGCACCGGACAGCCAGGTTGTACTGGCCGGGCGTCGCACTGTCGAAAATACGGGCGACCGCGGTCGAGATCCCGTTGGAGCTGGGAGAGAGGGTCGTCGTCGGGAACGCGTTCGACGTGACCGTGCCCCCGCGGTTGCAGCCCCGTGCGGTGATGGTCAAGGTCGATCCCTGGTGGACCGAGAAGGGCGTGACGGTGACATCGCGTGGACCGGTGCCCCCGCTGCCCCCGTTGACGGCGAGCGCGACGGGGGCCATGAGCCCGAGGGTCGCGCAGGCGGTGGCGGCCACCGCCAGAGTGCGTGCAGCACGCATCGTGGAACCTCCAGCGAAAGGCGCCCCAAAGCGGTGCTCCGGGAGATTCGACGAGTACGCCTTTCATGATGAACCCTCACAAATACGGGCACTTCTCGCATTTCGACACTGGTCCACCCCGGTGAGCCGACACGCCGCGTCAGCGGCCGCAAACCTGACGGACCCGCAGGTCACAGACCGTCAGAAGTTTTATATGGCGATTACTCGGATGGGCCATCCCCCTGTCACCCGCCACCCGTTCGCCCCTCCCCGATCGCCGGTTCGGCATCGTGCGCTTACCGTGCGAGCAGATGTCACGAAGGGAGAACCATGGGCCTGCATTTCGGCGGCTCGGAGTTTTTCAAGAGGCGCTCGCCCTGGGGCGCCCTGGCTCTCGTCATGCTCTCCGGCATGGCGATGATGCGCAACGGCGTGGACGCGAGCATGGGTCCGCCGCAGCCCGCCGCCGCGGCGGCGCCCGACACCCGTCCGCTCGGCTCGGCGCCCACCCCGTCGGCCTCTCTGCAACCGCTGCCGTACGCCCCCGCGTCGAGGATCAAGATGCCCGCCATCCGGGTCGACGCCGCGATCATGGACGTGGGTCTGGACCCGAACGGCTGGATCCAGGCTCCGCCGCCGCAGGACTCGAACATGGCCGGCTGGTACCAGAACGGCATCGCGCCCGGTCAGCGCGGCACGTCCGTGATCGTCGGCCATGTCGACAACGCCTCGGGTCCGGCCGTCTTCTACGGTCTCGGCTCCCTGGAGAAGGGCCAGCACGTCGAGGTGGAGCGGTACGACGGCCGGGTCGCCGTCTTCGAGGTGTACGGCGTGGAGGTGTACGCGAAGGACAACTTCCCCGGCCTTCAGGTCTACGGCGACTCCGGGCACGCCGAGCTCCGGGTGATCACCTGCGGCGGCGGCTACTCGAGGGGCAGCGGCTACTCGGGCAATGTGGTGGTCTTCGCCCGGATGGTCGCCACACGCTGAGCGGCCGCCGCCCGGCGGTCAGCGGCGGGGCACCGTGATCCGGTATCCCGCGTCGAGCAGTTCGGGCAGATAGAGACGCAAGGCGGCGACGCTCTGGGAGCGGTCGCCGCCCGCGTCGTGCGACAGGACCACGACGCCGGGCCCCGCGCCGTCCAGGACCCTGCGCACGATCGCGTCGGTACCGGGCTCCTCCCAGTCGAGGGTGTCGCAGGTCCAGGCGAGCGGCTCCATGCCCAGCTCGGCGCCGATCTCGAACGAGTGCCGGTTCCACGCCCCGTAGGGGGCGCGGTACCAGAGCGGGGGGCTGCCGAGGGTCTTCTCGACCACCTCGCTGGTGCTGCCCAGCTCCTCGCGGATGCGGGACGGGGCGAGCTTCGGAACGAGCGGGTGCGACCAGGTGTGGTTGCCGACGACATGGCCGTCGTCGGCCATCTCCTTCAGCAGGTCGGGGTGTTCGACGGCCATCTCGCCGCAGACGAAGAACATCGCGCGGACGCCGTACTGGCGCAGGGTGCGCAGGATGCCGGGGGTGTAGCGGGGGTCGGGCCCGTCGTCGAAGGTGAGCACCATCGACCGGCCGACCCCGGACATCCGCAGAAACGGCCGCTGGCGCACCGGCGGAAGTGCCCGGCGGAAGCGCGGAGGCGTCGCCGCGGTCATGGGCTGGAGACGGTACGTGGAGGGGCGGAGCCGGGCCTTGCGCGGGGGTCCCGCCGCCGCGGGCGGGACGGCGGGGGGCCGGCCGGCTGTCGCGCCGGGTGTCGCGGCCCGCTCGGCGGCGAAGACACCGACCGTGGCGGTGACCCCGAGCGCGGCGGCGAGGCGCAGAACCGCCCTGCGCCGCGGGGGCATCTCATCGTTTTTCATGACTAATGGCTCGCATGATGGATGCCGCCGCGCCGGAGCAACACGGTGCCGGGGCCCCGAAAACACCCGATGAGCCCATCGCCGGACCGGCCTGGTTCAGTGCCGCCGCACCAGAGGGAACGGCAGCGTCTCGCGAATGGTCAGCCCGGTGAGGAACATGACCAGTCGGTCGACCCCGATCCCGAGCCCGCCGGTCGGCGGCATCGCGTACTCCAGGGCGTCGAGGAAGTCCTCATCGAGCTCCATGGCCTCCGGGTCGCCACCGGCGGCGAGCAGTGACTGCGCGGTCAGCCGGCGCCGCTGCTCCACCGGGTCGGTCAGCTCGGAGTAGGCGGTGCCCAGTTCCGTACCGAAGGCGACCAGATCCCAGCGCTCGGCGAGCCTCGGGTCGCGGCGGTGCTGGCGGGTCAGCGGGGAGACGTCGGTCGGGAAGTCCTTGTAGAACGTGGGCAGCTCGGTCCGCTCCTCGACCAGCCGCTCGTACATCTCCAGGACGACGTCCCCACGGGTGTCGTCGGGCGTGTGCGGCACCCCGGCTCGGTCGCACAGCCCGCGCAGCACCCGTTCGTCGGTACCCGCGTCGACCTCCTCGCCGAGGGCGTCGGACACCGCGCCGTACACCGTCTTCACCGGCCAGGGCCCGGAGATGTCGTGCACCTCCGGCCTTCCGTCCGGGCCGGCCTTGTGGGCGACGGGAGCGCCGAAGGCGGCGACGGCCGCCCCCTGGATCAGCTCGCGGGTCAGCTCGAGCATCACGTCGTAGTCGGCGAAGGCCTGATAGGCCTCCAGCATCGTGAATTCCGGGTTGTGTTTGTACGAGACGCCCTCGTTGCGGAAGGTGCGGCCCATCTCGAACACCTTCTCCAGACCACCCACGCACAGCCGCTTCAGATAGAGCTCGGGCGCGATCCGCAGATACAGATCGAGGTCGTAGGCGTTGATGTGGGTGGTGAAGGGGCGGGCGTTGGCCCCGCCGTGGATCTGCTGGAGCATCGGGGTCTCGACCTCCAGATAGCCGCGGTCCAGGAGGCCCTGGCGCAGCGCCTGGACGGCGGTGGAGCGGGCGCGTACGACGTCGCGGGCGTCCGGGCGGGCGACGAGGTCGAGATAGCGGCGGCGGACCCGCGCCTCCGGGTCGGCGAGCCCGCGCCGCTTGTCGGGCAGGGGTCGCAGGCACTTGGCGGTGAGCTGCCAGTCGGTGACGAGGACGGAGAGCTCGCCGCGGTCGCTGGTGCCGATGTCACCGGTGGCGATGACGTGGTCGCCGAGATCGATGTCACGGCTGAAACGGCGCAGTACACCCGGACCGGAACCGTCCCGGGTGAGGAGGAGCTGCCGGTCCCCCGACCAGTCGCGCAGCACGGCGAAGACGACTCCCCCGAAGTCGCGTACGGCCATGACACGTCCGGCGACGGTGACCCGCTCTCCGCGCCGGTCGGCGGTGACCTCGGCGAGCGTGGCGGTGCGCGGGGCGATCCCGACCGGGTACGGGTCGACGCCGTCGGCGCGCAGGCGCTCCAGCTTGCGGTGACGGATCCGCACCTGCTCGGGCAGCGGCCGTTCCCGCTCCGCCACGGCGGCGTCGGGGCCGGCCAGTCCGAGGGAGTCGATCGACGGCAGGCCCTCGGTGGTGACGGGGCTGGTGACGCCCTTGGGGCGGCCCTTGCCCCATAGCTTGCGCAGGCTCGGTACGGAGACGAAGCCCTCGGCGATGCCGGAGGCGAGGCCGATCCGGGCGAGGGAGCCGGCGTCCCCGTAGCAGAGGAAGCGGGGGTACCACTCGGGCTGGTACTTCACATTGGACCGGTACAGCGCCTCCAGCTGCCACCACTTGGAGAAGAAGAGCAGCAGTCTGCGCCAGGCGCGCAGGACGGGCCCGGCACCGATCCTGGCGCCCTCCTCGAAGACCGAGCGGAACACGGCGAAGTTGAGGGAGATCCGGCGCACGCCGAGTTTCGGGGCGGCGGCGCACAGCTCGGCGACCATGAACTCCATGACGCCGTTGGGGGCGGTGCGGTCGCGGCGCATCAGGTCGAGCGAGATGCCGTCGCGGCCCCAGGGGACGAAGGAGAGCAGTGCGACCAGTTCGCCTCGCCCGTCGAAGGCCTCGACCAGCAGACAGTCCCCGTCGGCGGGGTCGCCGAGCCGGTCCAGGGCCATGGAGAAGCCGCGTTCGGTCTCGGTGTCGCGCCAGGCGTCGGCCCGGTCGACGATGCGGCGCATCTCCTCGTCGGTGAGCCGGGAGTGGCGGCGGATGGTGGTGCTCGCGCCGGTACGGGCGACCCGGTTGACCGCCTGGCGGGTCACCCGCATCTCGCGGCCGTTCAGATCGAAGCGGGCGACCTGCAGGATCGCCTCGTCGCCGAGCTGGATGGCGCCGAGGCCGGAGCGGGCGAAGGCCCTCGCCCCCTCCTCGGACGCCCCCATCACGGCGGGGGCCCAGGCGTAGCGGCGGGCGACGTCCAGCCAGGCCTCGATCGCCTGTGTCCATGCCTCGCGGTCGCCGACGGGGTCGCCGCTGGCCAGGCAGACGCCGGCCTCGACGCGGTAGGTGACGGCGGCCTTGCCGCTGGGCGAGAAGACGACGGCCTTGTCGCGGCGCGTGGCGAAGTAGCCGAGTGAGTCCTGGGAGCCGTACGCCCCGAGCAGGGCGCGGATGCGCGGCTCCTCGTCCCCCTGCAGGGCGGCTTCCATGCGCTGGGAACGGAAGAGCGTCGCGGCGGACGCCAGCAGTGCCAGGGCGCCGAAGAGCCCGGGGAAGAAGAAGAGCAGCCGGGGCGGGCGCCCGTCGAACTGCTCGCCGGACACCAGCCCGCCGAGCACCCGGTTGGCCGCCCACAGCAGCCGCTGCCCTCGCGGGAGAGTGCCCGGGAACAGCTCGATCAGACCCCATGCCACGAGCACCCCGGCGGCGAGCCCGAGGACCAGCACGAGCAGCGCCCGCCGCAGGGCACCGCGCCGGGTCCTGGCGTAGAACTCGTGCCGGGCCAGGACCAGCACCGTCAGCGCGGCGGCGCTGACGACGAGGTTGGGGATCCAGATCCAGTCGCGATCGAAGGCGAGCAGCAGGACGTCGGAGAGGAGCAGCAGGTCCAGATAGGCGACGACCAGCCACCAGGCCGCCTTCTTGCGGGCGCCGATGGCGGCGGCGAGCAGCAGCAGGAAGACCGCGTAGGCGAGGTTGGCGCTCACGGGGACGGCGACCCGGTCGAGGAACCGGACGACCGGCCCCAGGCCGGCGCGCAGGGGCGGGACGAGGGAGAGGAGCACGCAGAACAGCCCGAGCCCGGAGAAGAACACGGCGAAGGCGTTCGGAACCTTGCTCAGGCGGTCGCGGCGGCCCGCGCCGGGCGCACGGGCGGAAGAGGGTGCGGGAGAGGGCTGCCCCACGCTGACACTCATGCTCCGACTGTAGGGAGCCGCCGCTGGGGTCGCCTGTCGGGTGGGAAGGGGGCGGCCCGGCACGATCCGAAAGACAGGCCGTAGCCTCGGTGGTGTGAGTGATCAGCGGCAGCCAGAGCGGTTCGAGCGGGGTACGGACGGTCCGAAGGTGATCGTGGCCGGCGTCGACGGATCGCAGTCCTCGCTGCGCGCGGCGGCCTACGCGGCCGGTCTGGCCCGCCGCCAGAACGCGCTGCTGGCCCTGGTGTACGTCCAGCCGGTGATGCCGGCCGGCGCGGCGCTCGGGGCGCCGGTGGCGGACACCACCGGCGAGATCGCCGAGGAGCTGGTGGCCGAGATCCGGGAGGCGGCCGAGCGGGTCAGGGAGATCTGGGAGGTCCGCTGGGAGTTCCACACCTTCCGCGGCGATCCGTACACGGGTCTGGTGAGGGCGGCCGACGAGTTGAAGGCCGATGCCGTGGTGGTGGGAGCCTCGGAGTCGGCGGGCCACCGGTTCGTCGGATCCGTGGCGGTGCGGCTGGTGAAGGCCGGGCGCTGGCCGGTGACCGTAGTGCCCTGACCCGCGCGCGGACTGTGTGTCGGCGCTCGTGGTCGCCGCGCGTGCGTGACGATCGCCTGAGCGCCGTCTTCCGTGGGGGGCGCCGGTGGGCCATCATGATCCGCCGTCAGCCGATGCCGTCTGCGAAGAGGTGACGTCCATGGCCGGATTCCGGATGGGACACGGCGTGCTGCGCCGCAAGCCCATCGAGCAGATCGAAGAGACCGACGTCCACCAGCGGCTGACCCGGAGCCTGGGTCTGTGGCAGCTGACCGCCATCGGCGTCGGCGGCATCATCGGCGCCGGTATCTTCACGCTGGCCGGCACCGTCGCCAATGGCACGGCCGGGCCCGCGGTGCTGCTGTCGTTCCTGATCGCGGGCGTGGCCAGCGCGGCGGCGGCGTTCAGCTACGCGGAGTTCGCCGGGCTGATCCCGAAGGCCGGTTCCGCGTACACGTACGGCTACGCCGTCCTCGGCGAGCTGGTCGGCTGGTTCATCGGCTGGGACCTGCTGCTCGAGTACACCGCGATCGTGGCGGTCGTCGCCATCGGGATCTCGGGCTACTTCAGCTTCCTGATCGAGGAGATGGGTGCCGAGCTGCCCGCCTGGATGCTGGGCGCGCCGGGCACCGGCGACGGTCACCGGGTCGATCTCTTCGCGGCGCTGCTGTGTCTGCTGATCGCCTATCTGCTCACGCTCGGCATCAAGAACGCGGCCCGCTTCGAGACGGTCGTGGTGGTGCTGAAGGTGCTGGTGGTGCTGTTGGTGATCGGTGTGGGTGTCTTCCACATCGACACCTCGAACTACAACCCGTTCTTCCCCTATGGCGTCGGCGGCGCGTTCACCGGCGCGGCGACGGTGTTCTTCGCGGTCTTCGGGTACGACGCCATGTCGACGGCGGCCGAGGAGTCCAAGGACGCCCAGCGCCACATGCCGAAGGCGATCCTGTACTCGCTGGCCATCTCGATGGTGCTGTACGTCCTGGCCTGTCTGGTGCTGACGGGGATGCAGAACTACAAGGACATCGACCAGGAGAGCGGGTTCTCCTCGGCGTTCAAGGCGGTGGGGCTCAGCGGGCTCGCGGACGTGATCGCGGTCGGCGCCATCATCGGCATCCTGACCGTCATGTTCACGTTCATGCTGGGCGTCACCCGGGTGTGGTTCAGCATGAGCCGCGACGGCCTGCTGCCGAAGTGGTTCGCGAAGACCCACGAGACGCGCCATGTGCCGACCCGGGTGACCTGGATCGTCGGCTTCGCCTCCGCGGTGATCGCCGGCTTCCTGCCGATCGGCGAGGCGGCCGAGCTGACCAACATCGGCATTCTGCTGGCGTTCGTGGTGGTGTGCGTCGCGGTGATCGTGCTGCGCTACAAGCGGCCGGAGCTGCCGCGCACCTTCCGCTGCCCGGGGATGCCGGTGGTGCCCGCGCTCGGCGTGGTCTTCTCGATCTGGCTGATCACGTTCCTGCAGTGGCAGACGTGGGTGCGGTTCGCGGTCTGGTTCCTGATCGGTCTGGTCGTGTACTTCGGCTACTCGTACCGCAAGTCCGAGCTGGCCAGGACGGAGGAGGAGGCCCCGGCGCCGCCGCCCCGCGGCTGACCGGCCCCCCGTTTCCCCTCACCCGGCCGCTACTTCCCCATCACCAGACCGTCCTTGGCCGCTCCCCGGGCAAGGACGGTCGCGCGGATCCCGTCGCGTACGTCGGCGAGGCCCGCGCCCGCGTCGATGGCGGCGTTGAGGTTGAGCACGCGGCCGGACCCGGGGTCGAACATCTGTGGGATGAACTCGGCCTTGGTGACCTCCCAGCGCGCTCCGGGAGTGCGGGGAGGCATGAAGGTGAAGCGGCCGAGGGTGCCCTGGTTGCCCCGGGGGTCGAACGCCCCGGAGTAGTTGTACATGTCGCCCGCGATCTGGTCGCCCATGCCGTAGATGATCCAGGTGCCGTTGACCTTCTCGTACGCCTGCGGGATGTGGGCGTGGGTGCCAATGATCAGGTCGATGTCGGGCCGGGTGCCGGTCCTGGAGGCGGTGAGCGCCCTGCCGAGGGTCAGTTGGCGCTCGTCGGGGTCGGTCTGCCACTCGGTGCCCCAGTGCATGCTGACCACGACGACATCGGCGCCGGCCTTCCGGGCTTCCCTGGCATCGGCGATGATCTTGTTCTGGTCGATGAGGTCGACCGCCCAGGGCTGTCCCTCGGGCAGCGGATAGCCGTTGGTGTCGTAGGTGTAGGCGAGCTGTGCGACGGTCGCGCCGCCCGCCTTGAGCAGGGTGGGGCGGGCGGCCTCGGCGGCGGTCCGGGCGGAGCCCGCGTGCCGGACGCCCGCCTTGTCGAGGGCGTCCAGGGTGCGGCGCAGGCCCGCGGCGCCGTCGTCCAGGCTGTGGTTGGAGGCCGTGGAGCAGGAGTCGTAGCCGGTCGCCCGCAGCGCGGTGGCGACCTGGGGCGGCGAGACGAAGGCCGGGTAGCCGGTGAAGGGGCCGCCTTCCTCGCCGTACACCGTCTCCATGTGGCAGATCGCCAGGTCGGCCCCGGAGACGACCGGCGCGACGCCGGCGAGCATGGGCCGGAAGTCGTAGCCCGAGCCGCCCGCGTCGGCGGCGGCCTGGCGGATGATCGAGGCGTGCGGCAGGACGTCCCCCGAGGCGACGAGGGTGAATCCGGCCGGTGTCGAGGCACCGCCGTCGACCGCCGAGGGGGCGGTCGGGCGCCCGGAGTCCCCCCGGGGCAGCGCGCCTTCCGCGTTCGTCCTGGTGCCCGAACAGCCGGTCGCCGCCGTGAGCAGGGCGGCCGCGACGGCCACCGCTCCGTGACGCGTCCACTTGGTCATCAGCCCAGCTCCGAATGCATGAGTACGACGATCGGACCGTCTGACCACACAGGGGAGAAAAGCCCCCGTCAAGGAACAAGGCCGGTGAACGCCCCAAAGACCCCCTATGAGCGCATCGGCTCCGCCGGCCGGCCACGAACCGCCGCCCGCGCGCTCTTCCCTCCCGCGCAGCCACCGCCGCACAATGCCCCTGTGACGCTGACTCTCGCCGCCGCCGAAAAGATCCTCGCCGACAACTTCGCCCCCTGAGTCCTCGATCTCGGCCTCCGCGTGGTCGACACCGGTGAGCAGGAAGCCGTCCTGCGCCTCCCGTGGTCGGACCGGCTCGCCCGAGAGGGCGGCGGGCTCAGCGGCCAGGCCCTGATGGCCGCCGCGGACACGGCGACGGTCGTGGCGGTGTCGGCCGCGCGCGGCGGCTTCGTCCCCATGACGACCGTGCAACAGTCGATCACCTACCAGCGGGCGGTGCTGGGCGCCGACGTCCTGGTACACGCCCGGCTGACCAAGACCGGCCGGCGCATGGCCTTCGCGGACATCACCATGCGCGCCGAGAACTCGGACGAGACGGCCGCACACGCGACCGCCGTGTACGCCCTGCTGGGCTGACACCTCGTCATATAGGCGTCAGAAAAGGGCCCTTGCGGCGTCCCGCAGGTCCCGTACGTCACCGCCGTCGCCCCGCTTCCCACCCGCCACGACGCGGCCGGAAAACGTATCCGAAACCACACCCGCGAGTTGAGCAAAGAGCGGCCCGCGCCCGTGTCTCACGGTGGAGGCTCGTCGTCTAGGTCGGTGTGGCCCGACGAGGGCCCGCCCCGAAGACGTCCGGGAGAAGGTGGGAGCGTTGCTGCCCGAGAGCACGAACGGCACCGGCGGAGGAGAGGACCCCTGCGCCGTCCCCATGGCCTGGTGGTCCGCCGAGTCCCTGGCCGACGAGCTGCTGCGCACCGGCCGGCTCGTGGACCCGGGCTCGCTGGAGTACCAGGCCGGCAGACAGACGCTGGCGCTCACCATCTACCTCTGCGACGACGCGGACGCGCGCGCCGGGGCCCGGGCCGCGGCCCGGCCGGAGGAGTGGCTCTCGCGCACGTCGTACGACCATCCCTGGCCGCAGTGGGTCCGCGCGCGCCTCGCCGAGCGGGCCGTGCGGGACCGGCGCCACGGCCCGGGGGCCGACCTCCTGCTGGCCCTGGAGGCCTGGCGGAGGCTGGAGGCGACCGAGATGCTCGCCACCGATCTCGCGGGCCGCTCCCCCGGCGGGACCGGGTCCTCCATCGAGGAGGCGGACCGGGTCTGGACGCCCGCCTGGCAGCTGGGCCTCCCCCTGGGACACCTGGCCATCCACCTCTACTGACGGCCCGGGCGGTTCGGGGTCCGGTGGACGCCCGCGCGGTACTTCGGGATCCGCACCGTGACCTTCATCCCCGCGCCGACGCCGGTCTCGGCGACCAGGCCGTAGTCGTCCCCGTAGACCTGGCGCAGCCGCTCGTCGACATTGGACAGGCCGATGCCGGACGACGCGGGCCGCTCGCCCGCGAGGATCGCCCGCAACAGGTCCGGCTCCATGCCCACCCCGTCGTCCTCGATGGTGACCACGGCCTCGGAGCCCGCGTCGCGGGCGGCGATCGTGACCGCGCACGCCTCGGTGGAGTCCTCGAGACCGTGCTTGACGGCGTTCTCCACCAGGGGCTGGAGGCACAGGAACGGCAGCGTCACGGGGAGCACTTCGGGCGCGATCTGCAGCGTCACCTTGAGCCGGTCGCCGAACCGGGCTCCGGCGAGCGCCAAGTACTGCTCGATGGACCGGAGTTCGTCGGCGAGGTGGGTGAAGTCACCGTGGCGCCGGAACGAGTAGCGGGTGAAGTCGGCGAATTCCAGGAGAAGTTCACGGGCCCGCTCGGGGTCGGTGCGGACGAACGACGCGATGGCGGCGAGCGAGTTGAAGATGAAGTGCGGGGAGATCTGAGCCCGCAGGACCCGGATCTCCGCCTCGATGAGCCGGGTGCGGGAGCGGCCGAGTTCGGCCAGCTCCAGCTGGACGGAGACCCAGCGGGCCACCTCGGTCGCGGCCCGCACCAGCACCGCCGACTCGCGCGAGCCGTACGCCACCAGCGCGCCGAGCACTCCCTCCTCGCCGGTGAGCGGGGCGATCACGGCCCAGCGCAGCGGGCATTCCGGATCGGCGCACTCGATGTGGGCGCTCTGGGCGCGGCCGGACCCGAGGAGTCCGGCGACCTGTTCCATGACCTGGGCGCGGTGGTGGTCGCCGCCCGGACCGTCCCAGGCGAGCACCGACTCGCGGTCAGTGAGGCAGAGCGCCTCGGTGCCGAGGAGGGAGCGCAGCCTGCGGGCGGCCTTGCGGGCGGTGTCCTCGGTGAGCCCGGCGCGCAGCGGTGGCGCGGCGAGGGAGGCGGTGTGCAGGGTCTGGAAGGTGGCCCGTTCGACGGGTGTGCCGAGGTCGAGGTCCGGCTTGCCGCCGCGCCGGACGGAGAGGCGCCCGAGCGCGACTCCCGCGGCGAGGAGCACGATCCCGGCGGCGGTGAGCGTCGCGAGGTCCGCCCCGCTCACCGCTCGGCCCCTTCCGGCTGCGGTCGGTCGGCGAGGTCCTCGGGAAGATGGAGCCGCGCGAGGATCGCCGGGGTTCCGGCGGGTATGTGGCGTGCGGTGGTCAGCGACACCGACACCATGGTGAGGAAGCCGAGCGGGACGGACCAGACGGCCGGCCAGGCCATCAGGGTGTGCGGCCAGCCGGCGGGGGCGAGCCCGGCCCGGGTCGCCATGACGGCGGTGAGCGCGGACCCGCCGCCGACGACGAGCCCGGCCACCGCCCCGGGCGGGGTGAGCCGCCGCCACCAGATACCGAGCACGAGCAGCGGGCAGAACGACGACGCGGAGACGGCGAACGCGAGCCCCACGGCGTCGGCCACCGGCACATTGGTGGCCACCACGCTGACGCCCAGGGGCACCGCCATGGCGAGCACGGTCGCCAGCCGGAAGTGCCGTACGCCGCGCGAGGGAAGCACGTCCTGGGTCAGCACACCGGCGACCGACATGGTGAGCCCCGACGCCGTGGAGAGGAACGCCGCGAACGCCCCGCCGGCCAGCAGTGCGCCGAGCAGGTCCCCGGCGACCCCGCCGATGATCCGGTCGGGCAGGACGAGGACGGCGGCGTCGGCGGCGCCGGTGAGGGCCAGTTCGGGGGCGTAGACACGGCCGAGCGCGCCGTAGACCGGCGGCAGCAGATAGAAGACGCCGACCAGACCGAGAACGACGACGGTGGTGCGGCGCGCGGCGCGGCCGTTGGGGCTGGTGTAGAAGCGGACGGCGACATGGGGAAGCCCCATAGTGCCCAGGAAAGTGGCGAGGATCAGCCCGTAGGTGGCGTACAGCTGGTGGCCGTCACGGCCTCCGGCCAGCGGCTGCGACCAGCCGTGGGGGTGCCCCCGGCCGAAGGCCGGGGGAGGATCGGTCCCCGTGGCGGCGCGCTCGGGGACCCGGGCGCCGGGGGGAAAGCGCAGGGTGGTGCCGGACTCGATCCGGTGGCTGCCCTCGGCGAGCGTCACCCGCTGTCCGTCGTACGCGGCGGAGTCGACGCGTCCGGCGACGGTGAGCGTCAGCGGTGCGTCGAGGTCGATCCGTACGGTGTCGCCGACGCGGACGTCGGTGTGCTCCCGGAAGACGGCGGGCGCGTCGAACCGCGCGCGGGGCGCGTCGTCCCCGACCCACGCGGTGACCAGGAAGAGCGCGGGCACGAGCAGCGCGGTGAGCTTGAGCCAGTACTGGAAGGCCTGGACGAAGGTGATGCTGCGCATGCCGCCGGCCGCGACGGCGCCGGTCACGACGACCGCGACGACGAGTCCGCCGACCCAGCCGGGCGCGCCGGTGAGGATCTCCAGGGTGAGCCCCGCCCCCTGGAGCTGGGGCAGCAGATAGAGCCATCCGATCCCGACGACGAAGAGGCTGGCGAGCCTGCGCACCTGGGGGGATTCGAGGCGCTCCTCGGCGAAGTCGGAGAGGGTGTACGCCCCCGAGCGGCGCAGCGGGGCGGCGACGAGGACGAGCAGGACCAGATAGCCGGCGGTGTATCCGACGGGGTACCAGAGCATGTCGGGGCCCTGGAGGAGGACCAGTCCGGCGATGCCGAGGAAGGAGGCGGCGGAGAGGTACTCGCCGCTGATGGCGGCCGCGTTGAGGGCCGGCTTGACGGTGCGGGAGGCCACGTAGAAGTCGGAGGTGGTCCGGGATATGCGCAGCCCCAGGGCGCCGATGAGGACCGTGGTGAGGACGACGGCGGTGACGGCGGCCACCGCGTAGGTCTGGTTCACCGTCCTTCCACGAGGCCGGTGAAGTCGCGTTCGTTGCGCTCGGCCCTGCGGACGTACCAGCGCGCGATGCCCCAGATGACCGGGTAGACCCCTGCGCCGAGGGCCGCCCAGACGAAGGGTGCGGAGTCGAGCGCGGCGCCGCCGACCGCGGCGGGGAGGGCGAGCAGCAGCGGGAGCGAGCCGACGAGCAGGGCGAGGGCACCGAGAGCGGAGAGCGCGGTCCGCAGCTGGCTGCGCATCAGGGAGCGGACATAGGTGTGGCCGAGGGTGGTCTGCTCGCTGATCTCGAAGCGCGCGGGCGCGTAGCCGGGCGGCCGGCGGGCGGAGCGCGGCACTCCGGTGACGGTCTCGCGCCGGGGGCGGCGCTGCGGGTCGGACCCCTGCTCTGCGGACATCGGTGCGGAGTCTACGCAGAAGCGATTACCGACGGTAGACGCTCTGGCCAGGTGTTCCCGTGGCGCCCAGCGCGATCTCCAGCTCGACGTACGACTCCTCCGCGCGCCGGAACGCCATCTCCAGGGCGACCGCGGTGGCCGGTCCCACGAGCTCCTGCGCCGACTCCCGGATCTCGTACAGCACATCGGCCCAGCGCGCGGCGGCGCTTCTGACCCGGGCGAGCACGGCTTCCACGTCGGCGGCCCCGGTGGGCGGCAGGCCGGGCAGGGCGCGCAGCGAGCGCAGCTCGTCGAGGAGCGTGTCCAGCGGTGCGTCGGTCTCCGGCATCGGTCGGCGGCCCCCCTCTCACGATCAGGGTAGGCGGGGCGGAGCGGCGGCCGGGCGAAAACCGGCCGGGGGTCGGCGTACGGCCCGCCCGGCACGGTGAGCGGCGGGCGCGGGGCGGCGAACGGTCGGCGGGGCCGGCCTGTTCACCACGGGATGGGGGCGCGCCGCGGCGCGATCGGGGGCGTGGGTCAGCCCCGGGCGCGCGGCGGCGCGGTCAGGGCCCGGGTCACCCCAGGGCGCGCGGCGGCCACGGTCGGGGGGCACGGGGTCCCACCCCCCGTGGGCCAGCCCCCGTCGGGGCACGGGGTCCCTCCCCCGTGGGCCAGCCCCCGTCGGGGCACGGGGTCCCTCCCGCATGAGTCAGCCCCCGTCGGGGGCACGGGGCCCCTCCCCCGTGGGCCAGCCCCGGTCGAGGACACGGGGCCCCTCCCGCGCGGGTCAGCCCCGGGCGTGCCGCATCAGCAGCTCCCGCAGCTGGCGGGCGTGCCGGCGGCTGACGGCGAGTTCCGCCCGGCCCACCCGCACGGTCGTCGCCCCCGCGTCCAGGCGCAGTTCGTCGATGCGGCCGAGCGCGACGAGATGGCTGCGGTGTATCCGTACGAAGCCGCGCGCCGCCCACCGCTCCTCCAGCGTGGAGAGCGGGATGCGCACCAGGTGGCTGCCGTCGTCGGTGTGCAGCCGGGCGTAGTCGCCCTGGGCCTCGACATAGGCGATGTCGTCGATCGGCACGAAACGGGTCACCCCGGCGAGCTCGACGGGGATTTGATCGGCCGTGGTGCTCGGCGGGACGGGTGCGACCGTCTCCGCCGCCGGGGCCTCGGGCGTACGGGTCTCGCGCGCCGTCATGACCACGTCCCGGGCGCGGCGGACGGCCTCGGCGAGGCGCTCCCGGCGGACCGGCTTGAGGACGTAGTCGACGGCCTTGAGGTCGAAGGCCTGCACGGCGAAACCCTCGTGGGCGGTGACGAAGACGATCGCGGGCGGCTGGGCGAACCCGGCGAGCAGCCGGGCCACGTCGAGGCCGGTGAGCCCGGCCATGTGGATGTCGAGGAAGACCACGTCGATGGCCTCCTCGCCGTCGGGCCCGGCGTCCAGCGCGCGGCCGATGCGGCGCAGCGCCCCGGTCGCGTCGGTGGCTCCCTCCGCGCTCCGGACGCGGGGGTCGGAGCGCAGCAGGTAGAGCAGTTCCCCGAGAGCCGGCTCTTCGTCGTCGACGGCCAGTACGCGCAGCATGGTGCGGAGTGTAGGCCGGGGCCCGCCGGTTGAGCACGGGGGTGGTTTCCGTACGTAAGGGAGGGCAGTACACCGGAAGCGAGGAAGGTCCATGAGTCTGCTGGAACGGCACCGGGATGTGGCGGCCTACGCCCTGGGTGCCCTGGAACCGGCCGACGCGTTCCGCTGCGAGGAACATGTGTCGGACTGCCCGCATTGCGCGCGGCGGCTCGCGGACTTCACCTGGGTCACGGCGTGCCTCGCCGAACTGAAGGAACCGCCCGGAGGGCCCCGACCGGTGGCCCCTGCGCCCCCTGCGGCCCCTCGCGCCCGGCGCGGACCACGGCTTCGGCTGCGGCTCGTCGCGGCGGCCGCCGTCGCGGCCGTGGCGCTCGCCGTGCCCGCCGCCTCGCTGGTCCTGCACGACGACGCGCCGGCCGCCGCCGTCATCTCGGCGACCAACCCGGCCACGGGCGTCTCGGCGGCGGCCGCCCTGCGGGACGAGCCGTGGGGGACCGCCGTCGAGCTGCGGGTGTCAGGGGTGCGTGGTCCCCGTGTCTGCGAGCTGGTCGTGGTCGGCAGGGACGGCAGGGAACATCCGGTCCTCAGCTGGTCGGTGACGACTGATGAGCGCTCGGCGCCACTGGTGGAGGGCGGCACGGCGCTTCGGAGCGACGAGATCGACCACCTGATGGTGCGCCCCCGGGGCGGCAGCCCCCTCGTCACCCTCGCCCCTTAGCGACGGCGCGCCACGAGGGTCGGCCGCTGGCGGCGGCGGCCCGGTTGGGCGGCCGCTGACGGGCGGCAGCCAGGCTGGAGGCCGTTGGCGACGACCCGATCGTCACCCCCGCCCCTTAGCGGCAGCGCGGCCGGGGGGTGGCCGCCGACGGCGGCGGTCCGATTGGTTGGCCGCTGGCGGCGGCCCGCTCGTGATTCGCTCCCTGGGCAGCGGGCCAGGATGGCCGGCCGTTCGCGGAGCGGCCCGGCTGGACGCCGTTGGCGGCGGCAGCCCCCTCGTCGGCGTCGGCCCCTCGAAGCGGCGGCCGGAGCGGCGGCCGGTTCCTGCCCGGTTCCGGCGTCGGCCCCTTACGGCAGCGGCCGGATCCTGCCCCGGCTCCCGCTGCTTCAGCAGCCGACCGGATCCCCCAAGCCCCCTACTTCAGCAGCCGCGACAGTCTCCGGTCGGCGAGCGGCTTGCCGCCGGTCTGGCAGGTGGGGCAGTACTGCAGCGACGAATCGCTGAACGACACCTCGCGGATGATGTCGCCGCACACCGGGCACGCCTCACCGGTGCGCCCGTGCACCCGCAGGCCGCTCTTCTTCTCCGCCTTCAGGCGCCCGGCCGCGATCCCGTGCGAGCGCTCCACCGCGTCCCGCAGCGTGGTGCGCAGCGCCTCGTACAGCGTGCTGATCTCCTCCTCGGTGAGGTTCCCCACCGGCTTGAACGGCGACATCCGGGCCACATGCAGGATCTCGTCGCTGTACGCGTTGCCGATGCCCGCGATCAGGCTCTGGTCGCGCAACGCGCCCTTGATCTGCCGTCGTTCCCCGCCCAGCAGCGCGGCGAAGGCGTCCCGGTCGAAGTCGGCGGCGAGCGGGTCGGGGCCGAGCCGGGCGACCCCCGGCACATCGGCGGGGTCGCGGACCAGATGGACGGCGAGGCGTTTGGTGGTGCCCGCCTCGGTGAGGTCGAAGCCGTCGCCGCCGGTGAGCGCGGCGCGCAGCGCCAGCGGGCCCTTGCCGGGGCGGGGCACTCCCGAGGGCAGGACGTCCTTCCACTGGAGCCGGCCGGCCCGGGCGAGGTGGATCACCAGGTGGAGGGCGCCGTCGCCGACGCCCGCGCTGATGGCGAGCCACTTGCCGTGGCGGGCGACGGCGGTGACGGTCTCGCCCTCGATCGCGGTGAGCGGCGGATCGTAGGTCTTGAGCACGCTGATCGCGACGGGCAGGACACGGGCGATCTCCTTGCCCACCAGGTGTTCGTCGAGGAACTCTCTCAGCGCTTCGACTTCGGGCAGTTCGGGCATGTCTCCACCCTGCCGCACGGGTCCGACAGCCGCGCGTTCACGGGCCCTTCGCACCCGGGCCCCTCCCACGCCTTCGGCCTGGATCAGTCCGGTACGCCGACGGCGTCGACCAGGGCCGCGAGTTCCCGGGCCAGGCACTTCGCGAGCCGGTCCAGATCGGGTACGGCCTCGCCGTCGGCGACCAGTCCGATGTGCACGTCGCCGCCGTACGGTGACATGGCGATGGCCAGCGACTGCCCCCGGGCGAGCGGCGCCATCGGGAAGAGGGCACTGAGCGGACGGCCGCCGAGCGACAGCGCGGAGCGGGGCAGCGGCACATTGGTGACCAGGATGTCGAAGAGCATCCGGGCGGCGCCCCCGGCGAGCGAGGCGCCGAACCGGTGGGCGAGCGGAGGCAGCTGATCGGCAAGTACGGCGACCGCTCCCGCGCCGCGCAGCGGACCGGCGGCCTTGTTGCGGTCCATGGCGGTGCGTACGGAGTCCAGCCGCTCCCGCGGATCCGCCTCACCCACGGGCAGGTCGACCAGGTACGCGGAGAACCGGTTGCCCGAGCCCGAGGGACTGCCGGGCCGGCGCCGCGACACGGGGACCAGGGCGCGCGGGTCGGCCGAGGGCAGCTGCCCGCCGCGCTCCTCCATCCAGCGCCGCAGCGCGCCGGTGACCGTCGCGAGCAGCACGTCGTTGGCGGTTCCTCCGGTGGTCCGGCGGATGCGCCGGACCACGTCCAGGTCGAGGGTGGCCGTGGCGACCCTGCGGGTCCCGCTGGAGTGGGCGGCGAGGGCGGTGGCGTCGCCCGGATCGAGACGGCTGGCGCGCACCACCGAGGCCCCCACGCCCACGGCCCGGCCGATGTCCTCGAGGCGGTCGAGGGCGGCGCCGACGAGCCGGTGCGGGCCGGGCAGCCAGGAGGAGGGCGGCACCGGCCGGGCCCGTCGGCGGGGGGAGGCGGTGCGGGCCGCGGCGATCTCGTCGAAGATCCCAGCGCCGATGGCGACGGCGCGCAGTCCGTCGGCGAGCGCGTGGTGCAGCTTGACCAGGACCGCGAACGAGCCGTCGGCGGGGCCGGTCAGCAGGTACATCTCCCAGGGCGGCCGTCCCCGTTCGATGGGCCGCTCCATGAGTTCTCCGGCGAGCGCGGCCGTCTCGGCGGCGAAGTCCTCGCCGGGCAGCCGCAGTTCGCGGACGTGGCGGTGCACGTCGAAGTCCTTGTCCAGGGACCAGGCCGCGCCGCCGACGGGCAGCAGGACGTCGCGTACGCGCATCCGCAGCCGGGGAATGGCCGCGGCGCGGCCGGCGAGGAGCCCCAGAAGGTCGGCGGGGGCGCCCGCGGCCGGCGCCGGCCCGAAGTGGGCGAGCGCGCCGAGATGCATGGGGTGGTCGGCGGATTCGAGGTGCCAGAAGGCCAGATCAAGCGGGTCGAGGAGCTCGCTGCTCAAAGGATCCTCATGTTCTGGAGGGCTCGTCGGCGCTCTTGAGCAGGGGCAGTCGGAGGCCCTCCGCGGAGCACTGAAGAACTGTCGGACCCGCAGTCAATCGCTTGCGGTCGGTTACGGTCAAGTACGATCAGTTCACGCACAGTTAACAGCGGTTGTGCCGGCGGGTCGTCCTGCCGTCACTCCCGGCTGGGCACCATGAACTCGCACCAGACGCACTTGCCGCTGCCGCGCGACTCCACACCCCACGCGTCCGCCAGTTGGTCGACCAGCAGCAGTCCCCGCCCCGAGAGGCCCGACTCCCCCGCCTCACGACGGCGCGGCAGCGCGCTGGAACGGTCCTCGACCTCCACCCGCAGCCGCCGCTCGGGGCCGTTCAGCATCCGGAGAGTCACGATGGCCCCGCCGTCGGTGTGCAACAGGGCGTTGGTGATCAGCTCGTCCGCGACCAGTTCGATCTCGTCAGCGCGCTCCTTGGCGCCCCAGGCCCGTACGGCCGCCCGGATCATGTGCCGGGCGGACCTCAGCGCCTCGGGGTCGCTCTGCCCGACGTGCTGCTGGAGGCGGCCGCCCGCCTGCGGGAAGTACGCGCCCCGGCGGCGCAGCAGCAGGATGGCCACGTCGTCGTCCCCGCCCCGTTCGTCGACGACCTCGCACAGCTGGTCGGCGAGCTGCTGGAGGTCCCGGGGCCCTCGCCGTACCAGCGCGGCCAGCCACTGCATGCCGTCGTCGAGGTCCGACCCGGGCGTCTCGACCAGGCCGTCGGTGAAGAGCAGCAGGGTCTGGCCGGGATCGACCTCCAGTGTGCTGACCGGATAGTCGAGCCGGCCGAACTCGGCGGAGAGACCCAGCGGGAGTCCGCCCGGCACGGGCAGCCGCCGGCAGCTGCCGTCGGTGTCCTGGAGGAGCGGTTCGACATGACCCGCCCGCACCACCTGCGCCACCCCGGTCACGAGGTCCGCCTCCACATAGGTGCACGTCGCGAAGCGGTCGGTGTCCAGCTCGTGGAGGAAGACCGAGGCGCGCGCCATCACGGTGGCCGGGGTGTGCCCCTCGGCCGCGTAGGCGCGCAGCACGATCCGCAGCTGCCCCATGACGGCGGCCGCGTGGGTGTCGTGCCCCTGGACGTCTCCGATGACCGCGCCGACCCTGCCCCCGGGCAGCGGGATGACGTCGTACCAGTCACCGCCGATGTCCCGGCCGAGCCGCGCCGAGCGGTAGCGGACGGCGATGTGCGCGCCGGGCACCTCGGGGATGCGGCGGGGCAGCATCGCCTGCTGGAGCCCCTCGGCGAGGTCGTGTTCCTGCTCGAAGAGCATCGCGCGCTGGAGGCTCTGGGCGATGCTGCTGCCGAGCGCCACCAGCACATTGCGTTCGTCGGCGGTGAATCCCGTCCGGTCGTTGTAGAGCAGCCCGAGCGCGCCGATGGGCCGGGCCTGGGCGATCAGCGGGAGATAGGCGGCGGCGGTGATCCCGAGCCCGCTGATGTGCGGCCACAGAGCCGGGTAGGACTCGGCGAAGTCGCGGGGCGATTCGATGAAGCGGGGCGCCAGGGTCCGCACGACCTCGCTCATCGGGTACGCCTCGTCCACCCGGGTGAAGCGGGTGCCGGGCACGAAGGCGTCGTCGGGCCCTTCGGCGACCAGGTGGATGCGGCCCGCCTCCAGGAGCCCCATGACGAGGCTGGTGGCGCCGAAGTACTCCAGGCCGTGCTGGTCATTGAGCAGGTCGATGATGTCCTGGACGGTACGGGCGTGGGCGAGGGCGGCCGTGGTCGACTCCACGACGCTCGTGCGTCTGCGGCGCTCCTCGTCGAGACCGAGCCGGGCGGCCGAGTCGGCCAGCTCGTCGGTGGCGTCGCGGACGACGCCGAGGATGCGGCGCGGCCGGCCGGTCCCGTCACGCCGGATGATGCCCTGGGTGTGGGTCCAGCGCACGCGTCCGTCGCGGCAGCGGACACGGAAGTACGCGCCGTAATGGGAGCTGCCGTCCTTGAGCGCCTGGGTGACCAGCGAGTCCAGCCGGGTGGCCTCGTCGGAGCTGACACGGGGGGCGAGCGTGGCGGGGTTTCCGTCGTAGTCGGCGGGCTCCATGTCGAACACCCCGAGGGCGGACGGGTCCATCTCCATCAGGCCGCTGTCGAGGTCCCAGTCGAACCGGCCCATGTGGAACTGGGGCCCGAACTCCGCGAGAAAGCGGCAGTTCATGCCCGCCGACGGCCCGCAGTCGCAGGACTCGACCGACTTGCCGCCCCCTGAACCCGCATCCATGGCCCCACGCTAGGCGGAGCCCCGGGCGGGCGCATGCGGGCGACGCCAGGCGGGCCGCCAGGCACCGGCGGGCGAGGGCCCCGCCCCCGGGCCTCGCGTCGAGATCGGGGGCGGGGCGGGTACGCGGCGGACCTCAGCCCTCGAAGGTCTCGGGCCGGTCGGACGTGTGGGCCTGCTCGTACTCCGGCTCCGGTTCTGGCGGGAGCACATCACCGGGCGGGAGCTCCTCACCGGGCGGGAGCTGCGGTTCGGTCGGGTACTCCGGTTCGGTCGGGTACTCGGGCTCGGTCGGCGGCAGCGGCGGGACGAGATCGCCGGTGTCGGGGGCCGTCCAGTCCGGGGCGGGGCAGCCGGGCGGGACCAGCGGGGACGGGCCGTCCGGCACGGGGGAGGTGAAATCCATGCCCGGACAGTCGGCGGCGGGCGGCGGAGGATCGGTCGTCGTCTCCTCCCGGCCGGGTGAATCGGGGGTTCCCGGCTCGGAGCGGTCGGGTGAGGTGGAGCGGGGCGGACGGGTGCCGTCCCCGGAAGCGTGGGAGTCGGGCGGGGGTGCGGACGCGATCAGATGGCACTCGTCGGGATCGCACGGCGGATCCACGGCGGGCCTGGTGTCGGCCTCTCCGCCGGTGCCCGTCTTCCGCTCGATCCAGGTGCGGTCGGAGGCGTTCACGATCACCAGACTGTTGATGATCATCTGGGTGGGGTTGATGACGACGACCCGGGCGGGGTCGTAGCCGGGCCAGGGCTTGCCCCGGTGGACCGCCCCGTCGAAGGAGACCGGATTGCGCAGCGGGTTACCGCAGGCGCAGCGGACGCGCGGAGCGCCGTACTGGTCGACGAGGACGGCCGTTCCCGTCTGCAGGACGGACTGGAAGGCGATCGCGGCGCCGGACCGGTAGCCGTGGTTGGTGACACGGGTGTCGACGCGCAGGACCACGGGGGTGAGGCCGCGCAGCCAGTTGGCGAGGTTGGCCTCGCTGATCCCGGCGGCTTGGGAGAAGGCGCGGGCCTTGACGACGTCGTCGGTGAGGAAGCGGACCTGGCGCTCGATGTCACAGCTGGAGAGGGTGCGCGTACCGCCGTACAGGCCCGGTGTGGAGCCGGTGACGGCGCGCGTCGCGGGGTTGTTGGACGACGCCTGCGGCGCGGAGAGCGGCCGGGCCGGTGGGGTGGCGGTCGCGGAGGGAGCGACGGTGGAGGCGGTGAAGGGGTCGGATCCCTGGGCCGCGACCGGCTCGAGGAAGACCTCTTTCGCTTCCGTCCCCGTCTTCTCCCGGTCGCCGCCGCCTCCGCCGCAGCCCGAGACCAAGGCCGCGGCAACAAGCGTGGCGAGGAGGGCATGGCGACGGCGTGTGGGTGAGCGCACCAGAATCTCCCGCCTTCCACCTTGAGTTGTTCCTCCCATCTCTGCCGGATGCTGCGCCGCCCCGCAAACGGAGACGGGCCGCCCCACTCCACTCTTGAACGTGTTCAAGCAACCCTCTACGCTCTGGGCATCGAGTTGAACGCGTTCAATCCTGGAGTGGTTCGCATGTCCGTACTGGTCGGACTTATCGTGACGCTGGGCATGCTGGTCATCGTCCGGGCCGGGCTGCGCCGGACCGGCGCCCCAGGTTTCCCGGCCATACGGAGGGCGACCCAGTCCGCCACCCCGGTGAAGCCGGTGCTCAGCTACCCCCACGTGGGTGCGACCGCCCGCACGCCGCTGCCCCGGGGCTACCACCACCTCCACCACATGTCCCGGATCGGTCAGGGCCGGGCCGCCTTCGAGGCCGCGGGCGCCGCCGTCACCACCTGGCGGATGCACCGACGGTCGGGCGTGCGGATACGAGCGGCCGCCGTGCGAGCCGACCCCGGCGTCACCCTCGAGGTCTCGCTCGGCCTCGGCCCGGTGCGCGTGACCGCCCCGTGCGAGGTCATCTGGACGGCGTACGGGAAGGACCGCGCCGGTTTCGCCTACGGCACCCTGACCGGTCACCCGGAGTCGGGCGAGGAGTCGTTCATCGTGGACATCCTGGAGGACGGCTCGGTCTGGTTCACGGTCACGGCGTTCAGCCGGCCCGCGGCCTGGTACGCGCGTCTCGCCGGCCCTCTGGTGCCCCCGCTGCAGCGCGCGTACGCCCGCCACCTGGGCCGCACGCTGACCCGGATCGCCGCGGGCTGAGAGGCGACGCGGGAGCCGCCGCGACCGATACTGGACGAGATGGAGTGGTTCACCGCACCCGAGTACTGGCTGAGCAGGATCGTGTTCCAGCGCGCTCTCGCGGGCCTCTACCTGGTCGCTTTCCTGAGCGCCGTCCTCCAGTTCCGGGCCCTGATCGGCGAGCGCGGCATGCTCCCGGTGCCGGAGTACCTGCGCCGGGTCCCCGCACGCCAGGCGCCGACGCTCTTCCGGCTGCGCTACTCGGACCGGCTCTTCGCGCTCTGCGCCTGGACCGGGGTGGTGGTCTCGCTCGCGCTCGTCGCCGGCGCGGGTGACGAGGTGCCGCTCGCGGTCGCGATGCTGCTCTGGGCCGCGCTGTGGGTGCTGTACCTGTCGATCGTCAACGTGGGGCAGACCTGGTACGGCTTCGGCTGGGAATCACTGCTCCTGGAGACGGGCTTCCTCGCGGTCTTCCTCGGCAATGAACGCACCGCTCCTCCCGTCCTGGTGATGTGGCTGCTGCGCTGGCTGCTGTTCCGGGTGGAGTTCGGAGCGGGGCTGATCAAGATCCGCGGCGACCAGTGCTGGCGGAATCTCACCTGCCTGTACTACCACCACGAGACCCAGCCGATGCCGGGCCCGCTGAGCTGGTTCTTCCATCATCTGCCGCGCCCTCTGCACCGGGTGGAGGCGGGGGCCAATCACGTGGTCCAGCTCCTGGTCCCGGTCCTGCTGTTCACCCCGCAGCCGGTCGCGAGCGTAGCCGCCGGGGTGATCGTGGCGACCCAGCTGTGGCTGGTGCTCTCGGGCAACTTCTCCTGGCTGAACTGGCTGACCATCGTGCTGGCCCTCTCCGCCGTCGACGGCTCGCGCCTCGTCGCCGCCCCCGCGCTGCCCGGCCCCCCTCTCTGGTACGTGGTCCTGGTCGCCGCCCTGACCACGCTGATCCTGGTCCTGAGCTACCGCCCGGCCCGCAATCTGCTCTCCCGGCGGCAGGCGATGAACCGCTCCTTCGACCCCCTCCACCTCGTCAACACCTACGGAGCATTCGGCACGGTCGGCCGGATCCGCGACGAGATCGTCATCGAGGGCACGGACGAACCGGTGTACGACGCGCGGACGGTGTGGCGGGAGTACGAGTTCAAGGGCAAACCGGGCGATGTGCGGCGCCTGCCGCGCCAGTTCGCCCCGTACCACCTGCGGCTCGACTGGATGATGTGGTTCGCGGCGCTCTCCCCGGTCTACGCGCGCGACTGGTTCGGGCCGTTCGTCGAACGTCTGCTGGACGGCGACCGGGACACTCTGCGGCTGCTGCGCCACAACCCCTTCCCGGACGGCCCGCCGGTGATGGTCCGCGCCCGGCTGTACCGCTACCGGTACACGACCTGGAGCGAACTGCGCGCCACCGGCGCCTGGTGGCACCGGACCCATCTGCGCGAGTACATGCCGGCGACCCGGCTCAGCGCCCGGGCCGAGGACGCCACACGCGAGCGGACCTGAGGGCCGCGCCAGCGGCGGCGCCGACGTGGCACCCGGGGCTGGAGGGGCCCCTGATGTCACCGAAGGGCGGTATTCGTTCACAGGGCGCACACTGTCGAACAGGATCCCCCTTACAGGCGGATCCGTGTCCGGAATGCACCCCAGAAATGGGCCCCATCGAGCGGGACGGCGCTCATTTGGTTACTCTGGGGCGTACGGTCGGCCAACAGGGATCCACAAACGCCCCTGAGCCGGCCTGGGGACAGACCTCCAACCAGGTCGCGGTCCCGCCCGAAGACCGGCGCCACCGCGACCGAACGGTCCCTTCCCCATTGGTACGCGACACGAAGGAGTGCGCGGTGACACCAGAACTGACGAAGCAGGAACAGCGCCCGGCGGAACGCCGGGAGCGGACGAAGGCGTCCGGTGAGTTGGGAAGCCTCGAGGTGTGGGCCAGATCCGCACCCATCCGGCTGGCCGGCTACGAGGACGACCTCGCTGAGCCGCACATCCTGCCAGGAATCGACTGAGTCGCACGCTTCGCACCTGTGCCCCGGCCGGAAGGCCGGGGCACAGGTGTGTCCGCGCGGAGCCGCCGGCCCCTTCCGGGACCGGGCGGGCCTACCAGTTCGCGGGCGCGTAGTCCTTGAGGAAGCAGCCGTAGAGGTCCTCGCCGGATTCGCCGCGCACGATCGGGTCGTAGACGCGCGCCGCGCCGTCGATCAGGTCGAGCGGGGCGTGGAAGCCCTCCTCGGCGAGCCGCATCTTGTCCGGGTGCGGGCGCTCGTCGGTGATCCAGCCGGTGTCGACGGCGGTCATCAGAATGCCGTCGGACTCGAACATCTCCTGCGCGCTGGTGCGCGTGAGCATGTTGAGCGCGGCCTTCGCCATGTTGGTGTGCGGGTGGCCGGCGCCCTTGTAGCCGCGGCTGAAGACGCCCTCCATCGCGGAGACGTTGACCACATAGGTCCGCTTGGCGCCCGAGGCGGCCATGGCCGGGCGCAGGCGGCTGATGAGGATGAACGGCGCGGTGGAGTTGCACAGCTGCACTTCGAGCAGCTCGACCGGGTCGACCTCGGAGACGGTCTGGATCCAGCTGTTGGTGTCGTGCAGGTCGGGGACCAGACCGCCGGCGTCGATCGCGGTACCGGCCGCGATGCGCTCCAGCGAGGCCGACCCCGTGACGAGCGCCAGCTCGGTCACGTCCTGTGCGGTGAGGCCGTCGCCGCGGCGGGCGGACGGCAGCGCCGCCACGGCGTCCACGGTGCCGCTTCCGAACGTACCGATGATCTGCGCGGGCGGCAGCTCACCGGCGGGCAGCGGCGCGGACTCGGCGGCCACCAGTTCGCTGTAGGCCTGCGGGGAACGCCGTACGGTCTGGGCGGCGTTGTTGATCAGGATGTCGAGGGGGCCCTCGGCGGCGACCGAGTCGGCGAGGGCGACGACCTGCGCGGGGTCGCGGAGGTCGATACCGACGATCTTGAGCCGGTGGATCCACTCGTCGCTGTCCGGCATCGCCTTGAAGCGGCGGATCGCGTCGTTGGGGAAGCGGGTCGTGATCGTGGTGTGGGCGCCGTCGCGCAGCAGCCGCAGCGCGATGTACATGCCGATCTTGGCGCGGCCGCCGGTGAGCAGGGCGCGCTTGCCGACGAGGTCGGTACGGGCGTCGCGGCGGGCGCGGTTCTCGGCGGCGCAGTCCTGGCAGAGCTGGTGGTAGAAGGCGTCGACCTCGACGTACCGGGTCTTGCAGATGTAGCAGGACCGGGGGCGCTGGAGTATGCCCGCGATCTCGCCGAGCACGGAGGAGGACGGCAGGAGCCCCTGCGTCTCGTCGTCGATGCGCTCGGCGGAGCCGGTCGCGGTGGCCTCGGTGACCGCCTTGTCGTGGGCTGTCTTGGCGGCCCGGCGCTCCTGGCGGCGGCGCTGCTTCACGGTCCGGTAGATACCGGCGGTGGCGCGGCGGACGGCGATCGCGTCGGGGTGGTCCACGTCGAGCTTGTCGAGTTCGTCGAGGACGCTCAGGCAGACGGCCAGGCGCTCGGGGTCGATGCCCGGCCCGTACACCTGGGTCTCTTCTGTCACCGTCATGGCTGTCGCGTTCCTCGATCACTCGTACGTGCGCACATCACACACTTCAAAAGCGGAACTTTACGTGAGCGGGGGCCCTGGACGCCAAACGGAAAGCAGGACCCGGGTTCCGGCAGGCCCAGCGGCGCGTTCAGGCGGGTGTGCGGCGCGGCGGCCGGTCGAAGACGCAGTCGCCGCAGAGCCCGCCGGCCGGGCTGCGGTAGTAGAGGCAGCAGGTCGTGCGCCTCAGGGCGGGGCCCTGGACCGTACCGGCCAGATCCGGGTGGGCGAACAGCTCGGCGGCGAGCGACGCGGCCCGCTCGGCCACCTGCGGGCGGTTTCGCGCACGCGCCCAGCGCGTCAGCTCCCGTACGGATCCGGCGAGGGCGGAGCCGGCGTTGCCCCACAGCAGCCGGGGCGAGATCCGGCCGTCGCGCCGCAGGGCCTCCCCGAGCGGCACGAGATGGCCGTACTGGACCACGGCGCGGATCTCCTCGGCGGTCCCGGGCCTGCTCCCCCGGCCGGACCACCACAGGTCGTCCGGCGAGGTGAGCCGCCCGTCCCAGTGGAGGGTGTCCGGCTCGAGGGCGGGAAGGACACCGTGCAGCGCCGCGGAGCCCAGAGCGAGCGACCAGAGGCGCGCAGCGAGCCCGAGGTGTGCGAGCGAGGCCCCGACGCGACGCTCGGGGACGTCCAGCCGGTCGACGACGGTGGCGACACGGTCGGCCAGGGGGCCGGACGCGGGGTGCCCCGGCGGGATGGCGGACGGCATGCCGGATGAGATGCCCGGCGCGGCAAGCGACCCGGTGCCAAACGCGATGCCCGGCGGCGCACCCTCCGGCTCGCCGGTGGCGGGGGCGCCGGACGCGGGCGCGTAGACCTCCGACAGCGGGACATGGGTGCCGTCCTTCGGAGGGGTCGTGCGGAGGACGAAGAAGCCGCCGACAGAGGCCGTCTCCGCGAGATCCATCTCCTGCACTTCGTTCACCCTCCCCGCGAGCCGGACGCGCGTCCGATAACGATCCGGTAAAGGCCAGGCCAAAGCCTGACATCCGGACACCGGCGGACCGTGACGCTGACGGCGTGAATCATCGCAGCCGACGTTCCGTCCTGACCATGACCGCCACCGCCGCCTTCGCCGCCACCGTGCCCGCCGCACGGGCGGCGGCCCCGGCGCACACGACACCCCGGGCCACGCCGTCCGGCGCCCCCGGAGCCGATCCCGCCCGCGCGCTCGCCGCGTTACGGGCGGGCAATGCCCGCTTCGCCGCCCTGCGCCAGCGCCATCCGCACGAGGACGCCCACCGGCGCCGCGAGGTGGCGACGGCCCAGCACCCCTTCGCGATCGTCCTGGGGTGCATCGACTCGCGCGTCCCGCCGGAGCTCGTTTTCGACCAGGGGCTCGGCGATCTGCTCGTCGTCCGCTCCGCGGGACAGGCCCTGGACGAAGCGGTCCTTGGCAGTGTCCAGTTCGGCGTGGAGGAGCTCGCCGTACGGCTCGTCGTCGTCCTCGGCCACGAGCGCTGCGGCGCCGCGGCCGCCGCCGTCGAGTACGTGCGTACCGGCATACCCGTCGAAGGCCATCTGGCGCGGGTGGTGGAGGAGATAGCCCCGGCCGCCCGGGAGACCCGGAACCTGCCCGGCGACTGGGTGGAGAACACAGTGCGGGCCAATGTGGCCCGGGTGCAGCGGCGACTGGAATCCGATCGCGCGTTCGACGGCGCGGTCGTGGTCGGCGCCCGCTTCGACCTCGACACCGGCCGGGTCGCCTTCGGCCCCGCGCCGCACCCCCATCCCCGGTCGTAGTCCCGTACTCCTACGGCAGTACGACCGATTGCGTGCTCAGGGACGACGACGTCCGGGCGCGTCACGCGTCACAGTTGACCCATGAGCCCCCTCGCGCTGTCCGTGCTTCTCGCCCTGGTCTCCGCGGTCGCCTACGCGGCCGGGGCGATCGTCCAGGAGCGCGTCGCGGCCACCGCGGGCAGTGGGGCGTACGCGCCCCTGCGCAACGGCTTCTGGTGGGTGTCGGTCCTCCTCAACGGAGTGGGAGCGGCCCTGCACGTGGCGGCGCTCGCCTACGGGCCGCTCAGCGTCGTCCAGCCGCTCGGCGCCCTGACGATCGTGTTCGCGCTGCCGATGGCCGCGCTCTTCGTCGGGCGCCGGGCGGGCGCCACCGCCTGGCGCGGCGCGGTCATGGCGACCGTGGGCCTCGCCGGGATGCTGACCCTGACCGGCCCCTCCCGCTCGCACACGCTCGGCGGCGACGAGCGGCTGGTACTGGCCGTCTCGGCCTTCGCGGCGGTGGGCCTGCTCTTCCTGGCCGCGCTGCGCACGCGCCGTCCGGTGCTGCGCAGCGTGATCCTGGCCGGCGCGGCGGGCGTGGCTTTCGGCAACGCCTCGGTGTTCACCAAGATCGTCGCGGTGGACTGGACGGCGCGCGCCCCCCTGGAGCAGTGGCCGAGCATGCTGGCGACGGCCGGCTTCGCGGTCTCGGGCCTGCTGCTCTCCCAGGCGTCCTACCGGGGCGCCGGACTCGCCGCCCCCCTGGCCACCGTCACCGTCGTCAACCCGGTGGTGGCCGCGGCGATCGGCCTGACCCTGTTCGGCGAGGACTTCCGCTACGGATCGGGCGGCAGCGTGATCGCCCTGAGCTTCGGGGTGGTCGCGGCGAGCGGGCTGGTCCTGCTCACGACGGAACGGCTCTCCGCACCCCGCGACGCGCCCGCCAGGACACCCTTCGGTGATCGGGCCGGCTCAGAGCGAGACGCCCCCCGACCTGAGATAGGCGACGGGGTCGATGTCGGACCCGTATCCGGGACCCGTCCGCACCTCGAAATGGAGATGCGGTCCGGTGCTGTTGCCGGTGGAACCTGAACGGCCTATCCGCTGCCCGCTGTTGACCGTCTGTCCCGCACGGACGGCCAGCGCCGACAGATGCGCGTACTGGCTGTACTTGCCGTCGTCGTGCCGGATGACGATCTGGTAGCCGTACGCTCCGCCCCAGCCGGCGGAGACCACCCGGCCCGGGGCGACGGCCTTGACCGACGTGCCGGTGGGGACGGGGAAGTCGACTCCGGTGTGATAGCCGCTGGACCAGGAGGAACCGCTCTTGTGGTAGGGCGTTCCGGCGCGCGCGTCGACGGGGGCGCTGAAGCCGGTCCGGTGTGTCTCCCGGGGCTTCTGCGGCGCCGGCTTGGTCACGGGCTTGGTGACGGGCCGGGTCTGCGTGACCGGCTTCGTCACGGGCTTGGTGCTCGTGGGCGGCTTCGTGGTCGTCTTCGGCTTCGGCGTCGGCCTGGTCGCGGGCGGCGTGGTGCCGGTGCCGGGCACGGGCGGCCGGGGCGCCGCGATCCTCAGGGTCAGCTTCTGGCCGGGGTGAATCAGATCGGGGTCGCTGCCGACGACGGTCCGGTTCGCCTCGTACAGCGGCTGCCAACCGCCCTCGACCCGCTTCCTCTCGGCGATGGCGGAGAGCGAGTCACCGGGCGCCACGGTGTAGCTCCGCCGGACGGTCGGCACGGTGGTCGGCGTCGCCGGCGGCGGGGTCGCGGAGGGTCTCTTGGGCGGTGCGGCGCTGCCCGAGCGCGTCTGGCGCGGCACCGATGTGGTCCCGCGGCGCTTCTCGGGCGCGATCTCGGGGGCGCCCCCGCCGCGGGTGAGGCCGGCGCGCGTCGAACAGACCGGCCAGGCGCGTGGCCCCTGCCCCTTGAGGACCTTCTCGGCTATCGCGATCTGCTGGTCCTTGGAGGCGAGATCGGCACGGGGCGCGTAGTGGGTGCCGCCGTACTGCTCCCAGGTGGACTGGCTGAACTGGAGACCGCCGTAGTAGCCGTTGCCGGTATTGATCTTCCAGTTGTTGGTGGACTCGCAGGCCGCGACCTTCTCCCAGACATCCACCGACGCGGCGTGGGCGGTGCCCGCGCCGATCAGGGGAAGCGCCATACCCGCACCACCCGCGGTGAGGGTGAGCGACGCCCGGTTGATACGGCTCGGCTGGTACCGGCGGTGTCGTCCGCGTAAGGCCATTGGGACCCCCCTATTACGCCTCGGCAGCCGCCAAACCTAGGCGCTCGGAACGGGCCATGACAAGGGGGCGGACGGAGCGTCAGGCTCCGTCCGTCTGTGCGTCCTTGGGCCCGGAGGGCCTCCGCCGCCCCGCCTCCGCGCCGGTCGCCGCCGGGGCGCGGCGACCGTTACGGCTCGGGAGCGGGCGAGGGAGTGGGGGTGGGTTCGGGTTCGGGGACGGGGGTCGGCTCCGGCGGCTGCGGAATCGGGTCGGGCGTCGGTACCGGCGGCGGGGTGGGCGTCGGCACGGGCCCGGGCGTCGGCGGACCCGGTTTCGGCGGCGGAGTGGGCGCGGGGGTCGGCGGCCCGGGGGTCGGCGGCCCGGGGGTGGGCGGGGGCGGCACCGGTCCCGGCGTGGGGCCGGGGGGAACCGGTCCCGGAGGCGGGACGGGCGACGGGGGCATGGGGTTGGGGTCGGGCTGAGTCATGAGAGGCCCCTCAGATTGGTCGGCCACGTCTCTCGGCAGGCCGTGCATCTCCAGGTTCTCCCGTTGCGGCTTCCCCGGCTCGCCGGGTTCCACTCATCGGCGTACGGCTTCGGCCCCCGCCGCGAGACCGAGGCGCGGGCTGGACAGCACGGGGATGGTGGTGCGCGCCCGGCCTGCCGCGTCCGCCATCGAGGCCTGCGCCAGGACGACGACATCGGCCTCCCCCGGCGGCACGGAGTCGACGGCGGCCGCCACGGCGTCCAGATAACCGTCCCGGTCACCGGCCTCGAACAGCGTCCAGGCCCCCTCGGCCAGCAGGGTGCGGATGCGCGGAGTGCGGACCTGCGCGGGCCTGGTTCCCCGAGTGCGGTCCGCCGGCGTGCGCCTGCCCGCCTCTTCCTGGATCAGGGCCACCGTGGGCCCGAACGTGCTCTCCACCGAGGCGACCACCACGATCCGGCCCGCTCGGGCGGCCCGCTCGGCCATCGGCCGGTCCACCCGCAGCACGGGCACACCGAGCCCGGGCGAGGCGGCCTCCGCCACCCCGCCGATCGTGGAGCAGGTGCACAGCACCGCCGAGGCCCCTTCCGCCACGGCGCCCGCGAGCGCCGCCGCGACCTGGTCCCCGACGGCGCCGGGGCCGCACTCCCGGGCGCGTACGAGCAGCTCCTCGGCGACGAGGTGCCGCAGGACGAGCCCGGGATGCTCCCGGTCGCGCAGGGCGTCGAAGACCGGCACATGCACCGGTGAGGTGTGCAGCAGCGCGAGCGTCACCGGAGCTCCGGTGACGCCTTCAGCTCGCTCCTGGCGGCTTGGGCGACGTCGTCGGCCGGCCGCGGGGCCTCGTCGGGATGGCGTTCGGCCCACGCGGCGGCGTACGGGCACAGCGGCACGACGGGGACGCCCTCGCGGGCGGCGATCCGGTAGAACTCCCTCACCAGGGACCCGGCGATGCCCTTGCCCTCGTTGCCCTCCTCGACCACCGTGTGGACGGCGACCAGCGCGTGCGGCTCGGCGCCGAGAACGAAGTAGACGATGCCGCCCACATAGGTGTCGTTCTCGTACGCCTCCAGCCGCCCCTTCGCCCGGTCGTCGCGGATGTCGAGATCTGCCATACCGTCCCCCCTCGTGCCTGGCGGCCCTGCCGGGCCGTTTCTCAGACCCGCGACGCCGGAACGGCGTGCGGGCTGCGTGCCGTGTCGCTTCCGGGCACCGGCGCGGACGCGTCGGCTCCCAGCTCCACGATCTTGTTGTCCCCGTCGACGTGCACCACACGGGGCACGAGCGCCCGCGCCTCGGCGTCCTCGACCTGGGCGTAGCTGATGAGAATCACCAGATCACCGGGGTGGACGAGATGAGCGGCGGCGCCGTTGATCCCGATGACCCCGGAGCCGCGCTCCCCCTCGATGACATACGTCTCCAGGCGGGCGCCGTTGTCGATGTCGACGATGTGGACGAGCTCGCCGGGGAGGAGGTCGGCGGCCTCCATGAGATCGGCGTCGACGGTGACAGATCCGACGTAGTGCAGGTCGGCCTGGGTCACGGTGGCCCGGTGGATCTTGGACTTGAACATGGTACGCAGCATCGAGGTACTCCTGGATTCATGCTCCCTGCCTGCATTTATGCAGGTCAAGGGCGGTTTCCCTACCTTACAACGAGTCGCATGTCCGGACAGCGTTCCCGGGTTCTCCAGGACTGATGCTGACCACTTGCCGACTTTCCTGACGTGCCGCCAGGTGATTGCGGGAGAGCTTCGCCCGCCCTCCTGGACCCACCGCGACGACTGCACAAGCCTACGCACCACCTCCCGAAGGGTGTCCGTGATCACCGTCACTCTGGCGGTCTGGACCGAGGTCAGGAGCGAGGGCGGTCACCAGGGATCCGGGTTGCGCACCGCCTTGGGTCAGCCGGCCCAGGCCCCTCCACACCCCCTCAAAGGAAGAGGCCCCAATGGTTCAACAGGAATCCGAGGGGCCGAAGCGGCGCGGCAACATAGCCGCGGATCGCCGGATAGCCAAACCGGCGATTCTCATGACCATGGCTATAGCTCGTCCGGTGACTCCTGGCGGTGGCACAGGGCGGGCGTCAAGGACATTTGGAATTCGGCCAGAGCAAAGCGCGAGTCGATGCCGCGATCAGGCTCAGGCCAGCCTCAAGGAGGCATCTTGCTCGTGGAACCGCAGTCGCACTCCGACGAGACCCGCACCGCTATCAACTCGTCGGGCAGGCGCCGCAGCGTCGAGCCCGTCCTTATGGACACTTCTGAGGTCGCCACAATGCTCAACATGTCCACGAGCTGGGTCTATAAGGAGGCATCGAAACTGGGCTTGAAGGGCTACAAGCTCGGCCGAGGCAGGAACGCCAAGGTGCTGTACAAGAAGGCCGAGATCTTCAAGTGGCTGGAGCAGCAGAAGATCCATTAGGCAATGTCCCCACAAGCCGTCGAGGTCTTGCTCAGCGGTACCGGCATTTGGCGAAGCCGCACAGGATCCACGTGAAGATCCTCCATCGTGATCGCCGCCGCGGTCCGGGCGACAGCCACGGGCGGCTGCTGCGCGTCAACGATGCGCCGTGCCGCCTCCTCGGGCGGCCCCCGTCCGTGCTGCGCCGCTACTCGTTCAGCGACCTCGTCCACCCCGAGGACTTCGGCGTCCTGCTCCGTACCTCCGCCGAGGGCGGCAGCGCCGAGCTGTGGCTCGCCCGCCGGGACGGCACCTACGTCTGGGTCTCGGTATCCAACTCCGTCGTCGCCGACACCGCCGACGGGCCCCGCTTCCTCCTTACCCATGTCATTGACGTGGACGAGCGGAAACAGCGCGAGTCCGAGCTGGAGCGTCGGGCGACCCTCGACGAGCTCACCGGCCTTTGCACGGAGTCGGAGCTACGGATCCGCCTGGCCCGCTCGTTGTGCGACACACCGGACGCGGCCCCCGGGGCGAACGATCCATACGGCCTCGAACCGTACCCGCCCCACAGGCACCGGGGCCTGCCGATCGGCCCGAACCCCACGCTCACCGTGCTGCACCTTGGCGTCGACGGGTTCAAGCCGTACAACGCGCGCCACGGCCGGGCCGCCGGGGACGCCGCGCTCGTGGAGATCGCCGGCCGGCTCGGGAGCGAGCTGGACCGCGAGCGGGGTGATGGGGGAGACCGTGAGCCGGCAGTCCTCGCCCGGATCCAAGGAGACGAGTTCGTCGTCCTCGTCCCGGGCCTGGACAAGGCGCCCGCCGAGACGCTGGTGGCCCGACTGCGCCAAGCTCTCCGTACCGGCCCCCTGGAGGCGACCGGTATCCTGTGCTGGGCGACCTGCGGCACCACCGCCGACCAGGTGCTGGGGCGCTCGGGGGAACTGCTCCACGGCAGGAAGCTCCTCCCCGGACCCGCCCGGACGTGACGCATGGACTTTCGTGACGGCCTGTAGGTAGGCCCTGTCTCCTTGACCATCTGCAGACTCGGGCTTTTGCGAGTGGTCCATGGTTGTGCCGTCAGGATTCCGCCCGAAGGCAGCCTCTAGCTAGGCGATGGAGATCGGGCCGAGGTTGTCGGCGACGGCATCCAGGGCGGCCCGCCACGGGTACGTGGCGGGATTGCCCTGGCCTGGTTCGTTCGGGATGAAGCCGCCTTCGCCGTACAGCACCCGGACCCCGGCTGCGCGAAGGGCGTCGATCGAGCGCTCGAACTGCGGGTGCGCGACGTATGCTCGGTTCACGCACGGCATCATCGCCATGGGGATGCCCTTGCCGATGCCCTCGGCAACTACGCCGACGAGCCACTTGTCCGTGATCCCGAGCGCCCACTGGTTGATCGTGTTGAAAGTCGCCGGCGCGACAATGACGGCGTCCGGCTTCGGCCACACGTCCGGCTGTCCGGGGAGGCGGTAGTCCCAGCGGACGGGGTGGCCGGTGAGGGCGGCGAGGCCGTCGAGGGAGTCGGCGAGCCAGCGGGCGGCCGTCGGGGTGAGACCGAGGCATACGTCCCAGCCGTCGGCCTGCGCTTCCTCGATGACGCGAGCGACGTCGAAGACGGGCGGGGCCGCGCTGCTGAACAGGTACAGGGTCGAAGTGGTCATGAGGGTATCCGATCACAGCCGAGCCGCCGCCAACTCGGCCGAGTCCCTTGTGAATCCGCCTCTCGCGGCAGAGAGCAGCGCGTAGCGTGCCGGGTGACGGGTCAGAGACGGGAGTCCGGTATGCCGACGCGGGACGGGGACCACACCGGTACGCGGATCAAGGAGCAGCGGAGGCTGGCGGGGCTGACGCAGCGGGAGCTGTCCGACCGGATTCCGTACTCGTACAGCTGGCTCACCCAGGTCGAGTGCGGAGCCCGGCCGGCGTCCTCGGACTTCGTCGCGGCCGTAGCGCGAGCGCTGCGGATCGATGTCACGGTGCTGACGGGTCAGCCGTACGTGACGCAGATGCAGGAGGACCGGCTGGCGGAGCTGATCCGGCCATCCGTGAGTCCCTCGACCTGTACGACCTCGGCGACGATCCCCAAGTCACCACACGCACGGCCGAGGAACTCGAGTGTGAGCGAGCCGAGGCTCCCCCTGGAAAGCACCCGGGACGCCAGTGAGGCGCGTCGATCCGGCATCGCAACAGTCATCCTGACGGACGAAGGATATGAGGAATGTCGATCACCAGGCGCAGCGCCAGGGCCATCTTGTTGGACGGCGAGGAGCTCGTCCTCATCAAACGGACCAAGCCGGGCCAGGCCCCGTACTGGGTGACGGTGGGCGGCGGCGTCGAGGCCGACGACGCGAGCATCGAGGACGCCCTGCAGCGCGAGGTGTTCGAGGAACTCGGTGGCGAGCTCAGCAGGGCGGAGCTCGTGCACCTCATCACCGACCGGCTGGAGGGCTGCGTAGGGGTCCAGCACATCTTCGCCGCGCGCCTGGAGCGGATGGACATCGCGGCGCGGACGGGCACAGAGTTCGACAAACCCGAGCGCGGCGCCTACGACGTCGTACGGGTTCCGTTCACCGCGGAGGCGATCCGGCAGCTCAACCTGATGCCGCCGGAGCTGGCCGAGTTCACCGCCGACAACGTCGAGGCAATCACCACCGTGCTCAGCACTCAGATCCGCGCGTCCTGATCGCCGGCACGCTCATCGGCCTCAAGGGCCGAGGAGCACTTTGCCGTTCGGCATGTCCGTCCACACTCAGCTGGCTCCAGCCATTTGGCAGTGGTCTACGGAAGGTGAAGGCTGGTGGAGCCGTACTCGACGGAGCTCGGAGGCCACATAGGGTCCTTCCTCATCGATGCCGAAGGCGAACCTCCCGGACATGCCAGAGTTGCCGGCCGACCGGACTCAGTGAGGAGCCAGCCGCGCACAGTGTCACCACGCCGACGACGGGCAACACCCCCGTAGGCAGGCATCACGGGCAGTAGTCGGGCGCCACTAGAATATTGAGTGCCTCGGCCGTACGGGACTCGCTTGGCCGCCTGTCCTGCACGGCCGAGTGCGCCTTCATCTCAGTCTCTGCGGCCCGAAATCCCGGATGGTTGGTTCATCGGTTTCGATACGCTGGCCATCGCTTGCAGCTAATCCCGTCACCATGGGTGACGGTAACTGCGCGACCCAAGTGGTCGCGTCGGCTGCAGCCTCCCGACCTGGGCCGCCGTGGCAGCGCCACCGGCGCCGTACGTACGAAATGGAGCATCCAAGGATGGCTCGACACCTGGTAACCAGCGCGCTTCCCTACATCAACGGGATCAAGCACCTGGGCAACATGGTCGGGTCGATGCTTCCGGCGGACGTGTACTCCCGGTACCTCCGCCAGCACGGTCACGACGTCCTCTACATCTGCGCCACCGACGAGCACGGCACCCCGGCCGAGCTGGCCGCCAAGGAGGCCGGGCTCTCCGTCGCCGAGTTCTGCGCGCAGGCGCACGACGCGCAGAAGGCCGTGTACGACGGGTTCGAGCTGGCCTTCGACTACTTCGGGCGCAGCTCCTCGCGGCAGAACGTCGAGATCACCCAGCACTTCGCGCGCAAGCTGCACGAGAACGGCTTCATCGAGGAGCGGGCGATCCGCCAGGTGTACTCGCCGGTCGACGGCCGCTTCCTGCCGGACCGGTACGTCGAGGGCACCTGCCCGCACTGCGGCTACGACAAGGCCCGCGGCGACCAGTGCGAGACCTGCACCCGCGTCCTCGACCCGACCGACCTCATCGAGCCGCGCTCGGCGATCAGCGGTTCCACGGACCTGGAGGTCCGCGAGACCAAGCACCTCTTCCTGCTCCAGTCCAAGCTGCAGCACGAGGTCGAGGAGTGGATCGCCTCCGTCAGCGCCCAGTGGCCGCACCTGTCCACGTCCATCGCCCGCAAGTGGCTGGCCGAGGGCCTCAACGACCGCGCCATCACCCGCGACCTCGACTGGGGCGTGCCCGTCCCGGCCGACACCTGGCCGGAGCTCGCGGCCGAGGGCAAGGTCTTCTACGTCTGGTTCGACGCCCCGATCGAGTACATCGGCGCGACGAAGGAGTGGGCCGACGCCGCCGCCGACGACGAGGCGCGCGACTGGAAGTCGTGGTGGTACGAGGCCGACGACACCGTCCGCTACACGCAGTTCATGGCCAAGGACAACGTCCCGTTCCACACGGTGATGTTCCCGGCCACCGAACTCGGCGTGCGCGAGCCGTGGAAGAAGGTCGACGTCGTCAAGGGCTTCAACTGGCTGACGTACTACGGCGGCAAGTTCTCCACCTCCCAGAAGCGCGGCGTCTTCACCGACGCCGCCCTCGAGACCCTGCCCGGCGACTACTGGCGCTACTTCCTCATCGCCAACGCCCCCGAGTCCGACGACTCCTCCTTCACCTGGGAGCACTTCACCGCCACGGTCAACAAGGACCTCGCCGACACCCTCGGCAACTTCGTCAACCGCGTGCTGTCCTTCTCCCGGAAGCGGTTCGGCGACGAGGTCCCGGCCGGTCACGCGGCCGGCGACGCGGAGGCGAAGCTGGGCGAGGAGATCGCGCGCCTGCTTGCCGAGTACGAGGAGCAGATGGAGGCGCTCCAGTTCCGCAAGGCCGCGGCCGCCCTGCGCGCGCTGTGGTCGGCGGGCAACTCCTACCTGGAGGAGAAGGCCCCCTGGCTGGAGATCAAGACCGACGCGGAGGGCGCGGCGCTGACCCTGCGTACCGCGATGAACCTGATTCACCTGTACGCGGTCGTGTCCGAGCCGTTCATCCCGACCACGGCCGCCGCCATGCGCGGCGCCTTCGCCCTGGAGAACGACACCGCGACCTGGGTGACCGCCGACCAGGCCAAGGCTCTGGACACTGTCCCGGCCGGCACCGCGTTCACCGTGCCGCCCGTCCTCTTCGCGAAGATCACGGAGGAGGACCTGGAGTCCTACCGCGAGCGCTTCGGCGGCGCCGAGGGCGCCTGACCGGATCCCTCACGCCCGTACTGCTGTGCACTCATCTGACGGTACGGGCGTGATTCCACGGCCAGGTCTTCGGACATCGCGTTCACAAGTCCAAATCGAGGGCGTCTGGTCCACGCGTAGCATGCACCTGTGGTTGCGCTGGTCGTTCGGCCTCAGAGTGTCCATCTGCGCCTGTCAGCGAGCCATCGCAGAGTGACTTCGCCACACCACGTCTGATGCTGACGAAGATGCGGTGACCAGTCCGCCGGGGGCTGCGCGCCGGAGACCAGGAAGAAGCCAGAGAGCGCGGCAAGGGCTGCGTCGAGCTGTTCGTCAGCGACTCCGTGGGTGATGGGATGTGCCGCGAACAAGGTGGTGGCATCGTGGCCGTCGGCAAACGCCGTGGCGAGGAGTAGAACAAGGTCGAACCAACTTGCGCCAAGGCACGGCCAGTTCCAGTCGCAGATCCACGCGGCATCACTGGTGTCGATGAGCACGTTGTCCTGGCGCAGGTCGTGGTGCAGGACGGCGTTGCCCGCTGTGGCCTTCCGCCATTGGTTCTCCAACTCGGCCAGCTGTGGCGTGAGCCGCAACGGTACCCATGAAGGCAGGACTTCCGGTTTCGTCTTGCCCGCTTGGAGGTCACGCCAGTCCGTGAAGTCACCCTCGTCGTCAACTGGCTTGAGACCGAGTGCGAGCATCTGCGGAGAGGGGGCGGCGAGCGCCTCGGCCGTCGTGGCGTAGGCGTTCAGGGTGGCGCCCAACTCGTTGGGCTGCCAGGGTTCGGCTGGCATGCGGCCACCGTCGACGGCGTCGAAGCCGAGGACAACCCAGTCGTCCTGTTCCTCGATCCACTGGAGGCGTGGTGCTGGGACCTCCTCGGGGAGCGCTTGGTTGATCAGTGCCTCTCGCCGGTAGCAGTTGGCGATCACGGCGTTCGTCTTGCCGTTGGCCGCCTTGATGAACTGTGTGCGGCTGGTCCCGTGGGCCACCGCGGCGAAGCCACTGGTGAAGCCGCTCCCTGCGCTTGCCCCTGCGTCCACTGCCCCGCCCAGGTGCCGTGAGATCAGCCGGCGAACGCCCTGTGGAAGGTCTCCCCAGCGCGGGCGTGCGGCGGTGGAGGCGTACTGCAGGCGCGGGGTGACGATGTTCGGCATTCTGCAAGAGTGAGGGAATCCGAGCCTCTGTGCGACGGATTTCCAGTCCGAGTCTGGGCTGATCAACCGGGTGGCTGGCACCACCTCGCGCGCGATCGCTAGGACCCGATCGGCCGCCGGTAACTATCTGTATGTGTCCGCAGGTGCCTGCTCGTCGAGGAGGTGCACTCCTTTGACGCTGCCCTCATGCTCCTTCTCTAGCTCCGAGCCAAGCTCCCGGCCCGCCAACCGTTCGCCGGCGGCGTCAGAAGCGGTGAGCAGGACCCGGACGAGCTGCCCATCCGCCCCGTCACGAAGCCAGACAGGTTGACGTTATGCCACCCGAAATTGGCTCGACAGCGAGTCGACAATCGGCTTCTCTTGCAAGGCACTTACTCCCGTCGAGAAGGACGGTCATGTCCAGCAGAGGACTTTCCGCACTGCAAGTGGAGGAGTTCGTCGATAACGGCTTCATCCGAGTGGAGGAAGCCTTCCCCTCCGAGGTGGCTGCCGATTGCCGTGCCATGCTGGCAAGGGACGGGCTGCGACCCGGACGATCCCGAGACATGGACCGAGCCGGTGATCCGGCTCAGCAACTGCGCTCAGGAGCCCTTCCGTCAGGCCGCGAACACGCCTCGACTTCACGAAGCCTTCGATCAGCTCGTCGGGCCGGGCCGGTGGCTGCCACGCGAGAGCATCGGCACCATCCCGATCCGGTTCCCGCACCCTCGGGATCCAGGCGACGCCGGGTGGCACATCGACGGCGGCTACCACCCCGAGGAGCATAGGTCGGGCCCGCCGTGGGTGAACGTCCACTCGCGCGGCCGTGCGCTGCTCATGCTCTTCGGCACACAGATGCGCGCCGCCGCCCTTTCCCTCGCTTTCGACGGCCTCGGCGCCGCTCGCGTCACTTCCACCGCCTTCGCCGACAACGCCGCCTCCCGGGCGGTGTCCCGAAAGTTCGGCTACCGCTCCAACGGCGTCCACCGCATAGCCGTCGACGGCCACCCCTACGACGCCCACGAGGAGGTCATAGAGGCGGCCGACTGGAAGGGTTGCGCGAGCGTGGTGCCTGTCGGAATAGCCGGGTTGCCTGACTGCATCCCGCTCTTCCACTGATCGGCGTGCTGGGCGTCGATACGATCTTCCGGCCCATCCTGGCCCCCCTGGAGGAGCAGACGTGACGCAGCAGAACGCTGAGGAGCGACCGGACTTTTCCGACGCATCGTCAGTTGATTTCGGAGGGGCTGAGCAACCTCACCCGCTCCCCCGCCACGACGACGCCGCCAGCCTACGCAACAACCTTCGGCAGCCGACCAGGACCACCGCCACTGTGACCGGATCCACGGCGACGGGCCGACGGTCAGCACACGTCGGCACCTGCCCGCGCAGCGGCCCTCAGCGCATCGGCCCCCACTCCCCGCAGCCGGGCAGACGCCATCCGGGGCACCTGCCCTGCCGCGGTAACCCGCCAGGCCGCAGACCGATCCATTCCGGATCGGTGTGGCCGCAAAACCAAAGAGATCCTCGCCCATAGATCCGCAGACGCCCAATCAACCGAACGAGCACCGGAGCAGGCTCACTCCAACGGGAGGCGCCCTGCCCCTGTCAGCCGGCGAGCTCAGCGAGTTCGTCAACCACCGCCGGGCTCCGGGCGCCGGCACCGGTTGCGGCGCACCGGGCGGGCCGGGCATTGGGTACCCTCGCGGTTGACTTCGGGCGTCGGTGGGAGCCGAATCGCCGCTAGCAGGGGGATGGTTCCTTATGGGCAGTGCACCTTCGGCCGACTTCTTCCAACCGCTCAAGCCCGACGACCCGGCCGTCGTGGGCGGCTACCGCCTGGCAGCCGTCCTGGGCGCGGGCGGCATGGGCAAGGTGTACCTCTCCTACACGCCGGGCGGCCGGCCCATCGCCATCAAGGTGATCCGGGCCGAGTTCAGCGAGGACCCCGAGTTCCGGCGCCGCTTCCAGCAGGAAGTGCGGGCCGCGCAGCGGGTCCAGGGCCTCTACACGGCGCCGGTCATCGACTCGGACACCGAGGGCCCCCAGCCCTGGCTGGCCACGGCCTACGTGCCCGGCCCCTCGCTCGCCCACGCCGTGGCCCTGCACGGCGGACTGCCCACGCGCAGCGTGCTGTTGCTGATCGTCGGCGTAGCTGAGGCCCTCCACGTGATCCACGGCGCGGGCATCGTCCACCGGGACCTGAAGCCCGCCAACGTCCTCCTCGCCTCCGACGGCCCGCGCGTCATCGACTTCGGCATCGCCCGGGCGGCCGACAGCACCGCCTTGACCAATACCGGCGTCAGCGTCGGCACCCCGGCGTTCATGGCGCCCGAACAGGCCTCGGCGGGTACGGTCACCCCGGCCACCGACGTCTTCGCCCTCGGCCAGATCGCGGCCTTCGCCGCCATCGGGGCCTCCGTCTACGGCGACGGGCCCTCGCACGCGGTGCTCTACCGAATCGTCCACGAGGACCCCGACCTCAGCGGGCTGCCCGGGGAACTGCGGCCCGTGGTGACCCGCTGCCTCAGCCGCGACCCGGCCGACCGCCCGACCCTGACCGAGATCATCGAGCTGTGCCACGGGGCCGCGGACGAACCGCTGCGCCAGGGCGAGGACTGGCTGCCTCGGGCCGTCGCCGGCTCGATCACCGAGCGGCTCCAACTGCCCGCCCCAGCGCCCACACCGCCGCCGCAGCCGCCGACCGCGGCGCCGGGTACGCCCCCCACGCCGACCGAGGTCTCCCCGCAGCCGCCGGCCCCGAGCACGCCTCCGGCGCCCGCCGCCGCGTCCCCGCACACGCCGGCCGGTGTGGCCGCCGCACCGACACAGGCCGCTCCGGCGCAGCCCGCTCCCGGCACGGTGCCGCCCGGCTACCGGACGCCGCCCCCCTACGGGCAGCCTCCGTACCCGCAGCCCTCACGGACGCAGCCCACGCACGCGCCGGGCTACAGCACGCCGCCGGCCTTCCACGCCCCGGGACTCGCGCCGCCGCAGCCGCCCCGCCGCAAGCGGACGGGGCTGATCGTCGCCGGGTCCATCGTGGCAGCGGTGATCGGGCTCGCGGTCATCGGCTCCCTGCTGCCGGACGACAAGGACAAGGCCGGCGACTCCAAGGCCTCCAGTAGCGGCGCGACGGGCGGCAGCGCTTCGCCGGGAGCGGCCCAGAAGCGGGCCGACCCGAAACCGGTCTCGTACCAGGGCATCGACGTGCCGCAGAACCACGAGCTGAAGTTGGCCGACAACCCACCGCGCCCGGCCGAAGAGCCGAGCGGCGCGGGCGTGATGTACGGACACGCGGACCTCTACTACTACCGGGACACCCTCTTCGGGGACGAGAACGTGGGCTCCGCGAACGGGAAGCTCGTCCTGCTTGACAACTCGGAGAAGGGCTCGCTGAAGACCTGTCGCGCGGTGACCCGATTCACCGAGAAGATCGGCCTCGACCAGCTCACGGACGGATCGCAGATCTGCGTGCTGAGCAAGGCCGGCCACATCTCGGTGGCGACCTACCACGGCAAGTCCGGCGCGAAGGAGTCGAGCACGTACATCAAGCTCGACCTCACGATCTGGCGCAATGCCGAGGACGTGAAGGAGGACTAGTCACGCGAGAGGGCGCCCCCTGGCGGCGAGGCGCCCCGCCCGCGTGACGGCCGCTCCGCGCAGTACTGCGCCGGACGCGCGTCGGGCCCGTTGTCGAGAGCCCTGTCACGTCGGCGACGACCGGGGCAGCGACCGCCCGGTCCCCCAGGTTCTTCGGGCTACAGCGCGTCCAGGGCGCTGACCTTCCAGCCCTGGGGGGTGGGGACGAGGGTCATCCGCACGCGGTTGAGGTCGAGGCGCGGGGTGGAGACCTGTGTGCTGGTGGTGAGCTGGTTCACGAAGAGCAGGACGACGACCTTCTCCGGGGAGGCCGACACCACCGACGCCGCCGGGGCGGCGTCGCCGCTCGGGGGCTTCGCGACCGTGGCCCTGACCACGCCGCGGTACTGCTTGGCGGTGGGGGCGACCACGGTCCGGGTGGTCTTGGCGTACTCGTCGAGGAACGGGTTGGTGAGGTGGGAGCGGGCCGCGGCGAAGTCGTGGTCCAGGTGGTGGTAGTCGTACGACAGGACAGCCGGGGCAGCATTGCGTGCCGCGGTGAGCGCGGACGTGCGTGCCTGGGCCGTGTCTTCGGCCTCTCGGTACTTCCAGCCGAGCACGGCGGTGGCGGCCACGGCCAGTACGACCAGGACGGCGAGAACCGCGCCGAGCCGGCCGGGGTGACCGCCCGTCCGGGAGGTCGGCTTGGGTTCCGGGGTGGCCTCGGGCTCGTTCGGCTGCCGTGCGGCCCTCTCGGCGCGTTTGGCGGCGGCGCGGAGGGTCGCCGCTCGAAGGGTCGTGTTCGCCACGGTTCTGTCTCCTGTCAGCCGACGAATTCGACGTTGGACGTCAGCCACTGCCCGTCCTCGAGGACGAGGTCGAGCTGAAGGCGGTAGTTTCGGGAGGTGCCCCCGGGGGCCGCGACGTTGGTGACCTTGCTGTCGGCCACCACCAGCACGCGGGCGGTGCGTTCGTCGGCCCGCGCGATGCCCGCGTCGAGGATCTGCCCATCGGACACCGACTTGTTGTCGGCGACGATCTTCGTCAGCTGCGTGGTCTGGGCCGCGAACTGCTTCTTGAAGTCCCCGGTCGCGCCATTCAGGACGTTCTTGCTGTCACGGTCGTAGTGCCGGTAGTCGAGCGAGGTGAAGTTGAGCGCCGACTGGCGGGCGGCGGCCAGGATGTCCTGGTGCCGCCGGTCCTCCTCGTGGCGCTCGTACAGCCGAACACCCAGCCAGCCCGAGGCGGCCGTCAGGACGGCGACCAGGACGGCCAGTACCGCCCCGGCCCACCGGTGGCGCAGCGGCCTGGCCGCGTGGGTGAGGAGTACACCGGTCATGCCGTTCATGCCATGGGTCCCACGAGCAGCCATTGCCAGGAGTCCTTTCCGAATACGGTCTGTGCTCCGCCCGTCGAGCCGATCTGGACGGACCTTCCGGGAGCGGGAGCGTTCTGGGCGCCGCGTACGGACGTTTTGCCGCCACGCGGGGCCGCGCAGTGGGCGTCGGTGTTGGCCCGCCGGTCGGAGGTGTCGGCGGGGTCGCGGCGCTGGGTGGTGCCGTATCCCTGACGGCAGGGCGGCGGGTCGTCGGCGTTGACGACCATGCCGAAGTGGGTGGTGCCGTCGCCGGGGACCACGGTGTAGCTGCCCGCGACGACCACGGGGAAGGTGACCAGGGTCTGTTCCACGCCGGGCAGCCGGGCGAGGGTGATCTGGCCGCCGCTGATCAGATTGCCGAGGAGGACCGGGAGGTGCGGCCTGTTGTCCTTCATCAGCGCGTCGACCTCCCGGGCGGCGGAGGTGCCGCTTGCCGTCAGGGCGCGGAGGTCCCCGTCGCTCGCTTTCAACTGTGCGGTGAGCAGCGCCAGATCGCGGGAGAAGGAGGTGATCGAGGAGCCCTGGTCGGCCTGCGTCTTGAGGACCTTCCTGGAGTCCTCGATCAGCGCGATCGTCTCGGGAAGCGCGCCGGACGCCGACTCGACGAGAGCGTTGCCCGAGTCCACGAGCCGGGTCAGGTGCGGGCCGGTGCCGGAGAACGCCTTGCCGAGTTCGTCGACAGAGATCCGAAGGTCCTGCTTGTCCACCGATTCGACCAGCCGGTCCAGGCTCAGGATCATCTCGGTGGTGGGCACCGGCACCCGGGTGTTCCGGCGCGGGATGGTGCTGCCGTCCCGCAGTTCGGGGCCGTTCGCGGAGCGCGGCTGCAGATCCACGTACTGCTCGCCGACGGCCGAGCGGTTCGCCACCACGGCCAGGCTGTCCGCCGGGATGGTGGGTGAGTCCTCCAGACGGAGCGCCACTGACACGCCGCCGGACGCGGTCAGCCGCAGCTCGCCCACGCGGCCCACGGGTACCCCTCGGTAGGTGACCTCGGCGCCGGAGTAGATGCCTCCGGAGTCGGCGAATTCGGCCCGTACGGTGTAACCGCGGTTCAGGAGGCGGTCGACGAGGCCGGTGTACTCGGCACCGACGTAGGACACGCCGACGGCGGTGATGAGCGCGAAGGCGAGCAACTGGGCTTTGACCGTACGGGTGATCACGGCACCAGTCCCTTCATCAGCAGCTCGGCGAGGGCCAGGTTGACGCCGGGCGGGAAGGGGTTGTCGCCCTGACGGTGGTACGAGACGGGATCGGCCGGTGTGCAGAGCGGCAGGCACTCGAGATCGGCGTCGCCGCGGGGAGCTTCCGGAGCGCTGGGGGTCCTCGAGGGGAGAGGGACCTTGGGGGGCGCGGGGGTGGGGACGCCGGGGAGCGAGGGAGTGGTGGGGAGCCCGGGCAGCCGGGGAGTCGCGGGGCTTCTGGGCTGCTCTCCGGGCTTCGTGGGCTCGTCGGCCAGATTGCCGTAGACGCTGCGCACATCGAGATCGGCGGTGACCTTGAGGTTGACGTAGTCCCCCTTGATCGCGTCGGCGACGTTCCGTGGGAAGGGATAAGTCGTCAGGAGCTCAAGGGCGTTGGGCAGATCGGCGCCCGCCTTGTTCAACTGGCGGAGGGTCGGTTGAAGGGCGCGGAGATTGGCGATCACGTCGGCGCGCGACGCGTTGATCACCTTCGTACCGGTCTTGCCGAGCTCGGACAACGACGTGAGCATGGCGGTCAGCTTGGTCCGCTGGTCGGCAAGCACCTTCAGCGCGGGCGGCACAGTGGTGAGGGCCTGGCCGATCGTCTTCTTCTCCTTGGCGAGGGTGGCGGACAGCTTGTCGATGCCCTCCAGTGCGCGGACGATCTCCTTCTTCTGGGCGTCGAGGCCACCGATGAGGGTGTTCAGCTCGCCGAGCAGGGACTTGACCCGGTCCTCCCGGCCCTCCAGCGCCTTGTTCAGCTCCGTGGTGATGGTCTTGAGTTGAGCGACGCCACCGCCGTTGAGCAGGGCCGACAGGGCCGACAGAACTTCCTCGATCTCCGGGTTGCGGCCGGAGCGGGACAGCGCGATCCTCGCGCCGTCGTCAAGTCTGCCGACCGGTTTCTCGGCTGTCGGTGCCGACAGCGACACGTACTTCTCGCCGAGCACGCTGGTCTGCCGCAGTTCGGCGATCGCGTTGCCGGGCAGCTTGACGGAGTCTGCGACGCGCAGCCGGACGCGGGCATGCCAGCCGACCAGTTCGACCTTCTCGACGGCGCCGACGGTGACGTTGTTCACCTTCACCGTGGACTGCGGTACGAGATCGAGGACGTCCCGGAATTCGACCGTGACCCGGTAGCTGTTGCCGTCGGCGGCCGCGCCGCCTGGCAGCGGAACGTCGTAGAGGCCGTTGAACTCGCAGCCGGTGGTCAGCAGGAGTGAGCCGGCGGCGACCCACAGCGCGGCCTTGCGGGGAGCTCTCATGTACGGGCCTCCAGGATTCCGCCGAGCGTCTTGTCCATCGAGGGCGCTCCGCTCACAGGAAGCGCGGCTCCAGTGACCGGGTCGCCCTTTGGCAGCTCGGGCAGGGAGTCGAACAGTTTCTTCAGGTTCCGGCAGTCCGTGCCCTTCTCTCCGGTCGTCTTCAACAAGGAGCACAGCAACGCGGCCGGGTCCTGGAGCTGCTCGGGATTGCTGCGGGTGTCGAGGGTGCCGGAGGCCGGGTTGTACGCGTTCTGCAGATTGGAGAGACCGGCGGGGACGACGGCGAGGAGCTCTTCGAGGGCGGCGCGCTGCGTGACCAGCACCTTGGTCACCTTGGAGAGGCCCTTCACATCGGCGGTCAGTGCCTTCCTGTTCTTCTTCACGAAGTCGGACACGTCGGCGAGTGCCGCCGCCAGGTGCGTGATCGCCGCGGCGAGGTCCTTGCGCTCCCCGGCCAGCTGCTCGGCCACCTTGGCCAGGCTGACGTTGAACGACCGGACCGAGGCGTCGTCGGCCGCCAGCGCGGCGGTGAAGACCTGGAGGTTCCGTACGGTCCCGAACATGTCCTGCCGCCCGTCGGACAGGGTGGTGACGGCCTGCGAGAGGTCCTCGACCGTCTGGTGGAGCTGCGTGCCCTGTCCCTGGAGGTTGTCCGCGCTGACGGCGAGCAGCCGGGACAGCGAACCGTCCTTGTTGGCGCCCTGGGGACCGAGCGCGTCCGAGGTCGTTCGGAGGCTGTCGAAGACGCGGTCCAGTTCGACGGGCACGGCCGTGCGGTGCAGGGGGATGACGGCGCCGCTCTTCATCGCCGGGCCGCCGCGGTGGACGGGCAGCAGTTGGAGGTAACGGTCGCTGACCACCGAGGAGTTGATGATCGCGGCCTTGGCGTCGGGCGGCACCTTGTACTCGGCCGCGTACTCCAGCTCGACGCGCACGCGGTCGCCCTCCGGCCTGATCTCCTTGACCTCGCCGATGCGGACGCCGAGTACGCGCACGTCGGAGCCGGGATAGATGCCGACCGTACGGGGGAAGTAGGCGGTCACCCGGACCATGGGCTCCTGGGGCAGGTACACGACGGCGAGAACCGCGGCCACGACGAGGAGAGTGCCGAGCGCGATACCGCGGATGATCCGCTTGTTCATCGTGATCCTCCTGTCCGTGGGGTCACCGGTGTGGGGGCGGCCAGGTTCTGGATGTAGCTGTCGAACCAGCGGCCGTTGCCGAGGGTGTTGGTGAAGACCCTGGCGAAGGGGGCGAGGAGCTGCACGCTGCGGTCGAGGCTCGCCTGGTTGCGTTCCAGCATCTTGACCACGGTGTTCAGGCGGGTGAGCGCCGGCCCGATCGCCGCGCGGTTGTCCTCGACGAGGCCCGAGAGCTGGATGCCGAGGGCGACGGAGCTCGTGAGCAGCGCATGGATGACCTTTCGCCGGGAGTCGATCTCCTTGAACAGCTTGTCGCCGTCCTTGATCAGCTTGCTGAACTCCCCCTTCCGCGCGGCGAGTACACCGGTGACGCCGTTCGCGTGGTCGAGGAGTTCGCGCAGCGCCTCGTCGCGGGAAGCCACGGTGCGGGAGATCTTCGAAAGCCCCTGGATGGAGGCTTTGACCTCGGCGGGCGAGTCCTCGAAGGTGGTGGAGAGGGTGTCGAGGGCCGTGGCCAGCTGCTGCTTGTCGATCTGTTCGGTGGTGGTGGTGAGGTCGCTGAAGGCCTCCACCACGTCGTACGCCGGGACGGTCCGGCTCAGCGGGATCTCACTGCCCGGCTTCAGCCGGCCGGTGCCTTCCGGCTGAAGGGCGAGGTACTTGGCGCCCAGGATCGTCTTGATGCGGATGGACGCGCCGGTGCTGGTCCCGAGCTCCGGGTCTCCGTCGACCCGGAAGGTCACCTTGACGTGGTCGCCGGCCAGCTCGACATCCTCGACCTTTCCGGTCTTGACGCCGGCGATCCGTACCTCGTCGCCGGGCCGCAGCCCGCCGGCTTCGGAGAAGGCCGCGCTGTAGGTGTCGCCGCCGCCGATCAGCGGAAGGCTCTCGACGTTGAACGCGGCGGCGATCAGCAGCGCGAGGGTGGTGAGGCCGACCGCCCCGATCGTCACAGCATTACGTTCGCGGAAGGGGATCACCGGCCGCACCTCGCCCGGGCGACGTGGAGCTCGGGGGTGATGACCTCGTTCGTCTTCGGCAGCACGATCCGGCCGTCGAAGTCGCAGAGGTAGAAGTTGAACCAGGAGCCGTACGACGCGGTGCCGGTCAGCTTGTCGAGCTTGTTCGGCAGCCGCTGCAGGACACCCTCCACGGTCTTCTCGTGGCCGTTCAGCGTTCCGGTGAGCTCGGCCAGCTCGGCGATATCGGTCTTCAGCGGCGGCCGGGCGTCCTTGAGGAGGCCTGAGGTGGCTTCCGTGAGGCCATTGATGCCCGCCAGCGACTCCCCGATGGGCTTGCGGTCGGCCGAGAGACCCGAGATCAGCCGTTGCAGCTGGGTGATCAGGCCGGAGAAGCGGGTACTGCGCTGGTCCACCGTCTTCAGGACGGTGTTGAGGTTGGTGATCACGGACCCGATCAGCTTGTCGCGTTCGGCCAGGGTCGTGGTGAGCGAGGCCGTGTGCGCGAGCAGGCTGCGGACCGTACCGCCCTCGCCCTGGAGGGTCTTGACGATCTCGGTGGCGAGCTGGTTCACGTCCTCGGGGCTGAGCGCGGCGAACAGTGGCTTGAACCCGTTGAGCAGCGCGTTGAGATCGAGCGCCGGTTCGGTACGGGAGAGGGGGATCCGGCCTCCGGCAGCGAGCCGCTTCCCGTTCCCCGCGCCCTCGGTGAGGGCGACGTACCGTTGCCCGACCAGGCTGCGGTAGCGGATGACGGCGCGGGTGCTGGTGAGCAGGGGCCGGTCGCGGGAGACGCTGAAGGTGACCTCGGCGAGCGCCCGGTCCGTGATCCGGATCTCTTCCACCTCCCCGACCCGCACGCCCGCGACCCGGATGTCGTCGCCCTCCTCCAGGCTGGTGACATCGCTGAACACGGCGGTGTACGTCTCCCGTGGGGCGAAGGAGAGGTTGACGATGGTGGCCGCGAGGACGGCGGTCGCCGCGATGGTCACCACCGCGAAGATGCCCAGCTTGATCAACTGGGGTGCTGTGGAGCGGGCGTTCGTACGCGTCATGGGACTCATGCGTGGCTCACCGCCGTTCCTCGTGCCAGCGGTCCGAAGAGCAGGGTCGTGACGGCCGGTACCTCGTCGGCGGGCACGCCCATGACCGGGGCCACGAGCGAGGCGACGGCGTGCTGTTCGGCCGCTGTCCCGGATACAGGGCCGGCCGAACTCTGTGCCGACGTACCGTCGTCGAGCTTGACCGGCGGTGCCGGGACGTGGGGGTGGGGCAGACCTCTGCAGTTCGGACCTGAGCGGTCGGCATAGCGCGGTTCCTCGCCGGGTCGGTAGGGGGGTCGGGGGCGGACGAACTCCAGGGTGATGCGCATCTTCCCGCCCCTGAACGCCTCTTCGGACGCCGCTTCCTGGCGCACGAGACCGGCCAGCAGACACGGGTACTCCGGCGAGTAGCGTGCGAACAGCGCAAGCGTGGGGCGGGAGACGCGACCCAGGGTGATGAGCCGGGCGGAGTTCTCGTCGAGTACGCCCTCCGTGGTCTTCGCGGCGGTGGCGGTCCGGGTGAGGAGCGAGGAGAGCTGCTCCTGCTTCTCGACGATCGTCCGGCTGGTGGTGAGAGTGTTGTCCAGGATGCGCAGCAGGTCGGGGGCGGCCTCGCCGTACACCTCGGCCACGTCGGCGAACCGGGAGATGTCCTCCTTGAGGGAGGGCAGGTGCGGATTGAGCCGGCGCAGGTAGGCGTCGAGGCGGGTGAGGTTGTCGCCGATGTCCTCGCCGCGCCCTTCGAGCGCGGTGGAGAAGGCGGAGAGGGTGGCGTTCAGCTTCGCGGGCTGCACGGTGCGGAGCAGCGGCAGCAGGTCGTTCATCAGCCGCTGGAGTTCGATGCCGACCGTGGTGCGGTCCTGGGTGATGACGTCACCGGCGCGGATGGGCCGGGTGGACGACGTGGCCGGCGCGATCAGGTCGACGTACTTCTCGCCGAACAGGGTCTTGGGCAGCAGCCGTGCGTGGACGTCGGCCGGGATGAGGGAGACGTGCTCCGGCTTGAGCGCGATGCCGAGCGTGGCCTTCTCGCCGTCGGCCCGCACCTCGCGCACCTCGCCGACGAGCAGCCCGCGCAGCTTGACGTCGGCGCGCGGTTCCAGCTGATTGCCGAGGGTGTCTGCCTCCAGGGTGATCCGTACGACGGAGGTGAACGCCTGCTGGTAGACGGCGACGGACAGCGAGAGCAGCAGGGCGACGACGACGATGAAGACGATCCCGTACAGCCTCAGTCTGATGGTGCGACGCATCGGCCCCTACCCCGCTATCCGTACGGTCGTGTGGGCGCCCCAGATCGCCAGGCTGAGGAAGAAGTCGAGGACGTTGATGGCCACGATGGACGTCCGTACACCGCGTCCGACCGCGACGCCGACGCCCGCCGGGCCGCCGCTCGCGTAGTAGCCGTAGTAGCAGTGGACCAGGATGATCACGAGGGCGAAGACGATGACCTTGCCGAAGGACCACAGCACGTCGACCGGCGGCAGGTACTGCTGGAAGTAGTGGTCGTACGTCCCGCTGGACTGGCCGTAGTAGCCGGTGGTGATGGTCCGGGCGGCGAAGTAGGAGGACAGCAGCCCGATCACGTACAGCGGGATCACCGCCACGAAGCCGGCGATCATCCGGGTGGTGACCAGGAACGGCAGCGAGGGGACGCCCATCACCTCCAGCGCGTCGGTCTCCTCGCTGATCCGCATCGCGCCGAGCTGGGCGGTGAATCCGGCGCCGACCGTCGCCGAGAGTGCGAGCCCTGCGACGAGTGGGGCGATCTCGCGGGTGTTGAAGTACGCGGAGAGAAAGGCCACGAAGTTGGAGGTGCCGAGCTGGTTGAGGGCGGCGTAGCCCTGGAGGCCGACCTCGGTACCGGTGAAGAAGGAGAGGAAGGCGATGACGCCGACCGTGCCGCCGACGACGGCCAGCGCACCACGGCCGAAGCTCACCTCGGCCAGCAGGCGGAGGACTTCCTTCTTGTAGCGGCGCACGGTGCGGCCGGTCCAGGCGAGGGAGCGGCCGTAGAAGACCAGTTGCGTGCCCAGCTCCTCCAGGGAGTGGAGTGGGCGGTCGAGAAGTCGTCGCACAACTAACCTCTCTGCGGGACGATTTGGAAGTACACGGCGGTCAGCACGAAATTCGTCACGAACAGCAACATGAAGGTGATGACCACGGACTGGTTCACGGCGTCGCCGACGCCCTTCGGACCGCCCTTGGCGGTCAGGCCCTTGTACGAGGCGACGATCGCGGCGATGGCGCCGAAGACGAGCGCCTTCAGTTCGGCCGCCCACAGGTCCGACAGCTGGGCGAGGGTGGTGAAGGAGGCCAGATAGGCGCCGGGAGTGCCGTTCTGCAGGACGACGTTGAAGAAGTAGCCGCCGGCGACGCCGACCACTGAGACCAGGCCGTTGAGCAGCACCGCCACCAGCATGGTGGCCAGTACCCGGGGCACGACGAGGCGGTGGATCGGGTCGATGCCGAGGACCTGCATCGCGTCGATCTCCTCCCGGATCTTGCGCGCCCCGAGGTCGGCGCAGATCGCGGTGCCGCCGGCGCCCGCGATGAGCAGCGCCGTGACGATGGGGGATGCCTCGCGCAGTACGGCGAGTACGGAGGCGGCGCCGGAGAACGACTGGGCGCCGAGCTGCCGGGTCAGGCCGCCGATCTGGAGCGCGATGACGGCGCCGAAGGGGATGGACACCAGGGCGGTGGGGAGGATGGTGACGCTCGCGATGAACCACGCCTGCTGGATGAACTCCCGTACCTGGAAGGGGCGTCGGGGGAAGGTCCGCAGAACGTCGAGGGCCATGGCGAAGAGGCTGCCGGAGTGGCGGAGGGCTCCTGTCGGGGAGAGGCTCATGCGTCGGCCGCCTCCGGTGCGCGGAGCTTCGCCTCACGGTCGGCGATCGCCTGCCAGCGCGGCGGCCGGGTGATCCCAGGGCTCGGCAGCAGGCGCGGGGTCATGGCGGGGGCGGGTTGGTCGCCATCGCCGAGGTCGGCGAGCTCCTGTTCGACCTGGGCGGCGTCCTTCTCCTCGGCCATGCCGATGGGCCCCTGCATACGGCCGTTGAGGAACTGCCGTACGACGGGCTCGTCGCTGGTGAGCAGCTGCTCGCGCGGGCCGAACATCACCAGCTCGCGGCGGAAGAGCAGCCCGATGTTGTCCGGGACCTGGCGGGCCGAGGCGATGTCGTGGGTGACGATCAGGAAGGTCGCGTCGATCTGCGCGTTGAGGTCCACGATCAGCTGGTTGAGATAGGCCACCCGCACCGGGTCGAGACCCGAGTCCGGCTCGTCGAACAGAATGATCTCCGGGTCGAGCACCAGCGCCCGCGCCAGGCCCGCCCGCTTGCGCATACCGCCGGATATCTCGCCGGGCAGCTTCTCCTCCGCCCCGATCAGACCGACCATGTCCATTTTCTCCAGGACGATCCGTCGGACCTCGCTCTCCGGTTTTCGGGTGTGTTCGCGCAGCGGGAAGGCGATGTTGTCGTAGAGATTCATCGACCCGAACAGGGCGCCGTCCTGGAACAGCACGCCGAAGAGCTTGCGCACCTCGTACAGGTCGTGCTCGCGGAGCTTGGTGATGTCCTGCCCGGCGATCCGGATCGATCCGCGTTCCGGCTTGAGCAGGCCGACGAGTGTCTTCAGGAACACCGACTTACCGGTGCCCGACGGACCGAGCATGACGGACACCTCGCCGGCGGGCAGCGTCAGTGACACGTCCTGCCAGATGACCTGGTGGCCGAAGGATTTGGTCAACCCTTCCACGCAGATCTCGACACCCATCCGGTTCACCCTTCAGCGGGGAGCAGCTCGTACATCTGCTCTACGGGGAGGGGTGGCGGGTCCGTCGCGGAGAATCGAAGATTTTTTACACGGCGGACATCAGGGGCGTACCGGGGTGTGGGACACGGCGTCCGAGACGGCCTCCGCGGCGGCACCGGCGTCGGGGAGTGGGAGCGGAAGCGGCGGTGCCGATACTGCGGGGGCGGCCGGCAGGGACGGCAAGGGGGCGGACACTTCGGGCACGGCAACTTCCGGCACGGCAACTTCCGGCACGGCGACTTCCGGCACGGCGACTTCCGGCAGGGCCACCTCGGGCACCGTCACCGTCACCAGCGCCGGAGAGGGCTTCCGCGGGAGGGCGGTCGGCGACGGCGAGGCCTCGGCGGACGGCGGCGCCGGCTGTGCGGAGGGGGCGGCGGCCGGCACCTCGTAACCGGCCTTCTCCCCCACCTCCACCGCCTCCGAGGCGGGGCGGGCGGGGCGCGCCGCATCCGTCTCGTACGCGAACGGGATGATCAGGCCCACCACGGCCAGGGTCGCCGCCGCCGAGGTCGCGACCATGGCCTGGGCGGGCATACCCGCCTGGCCCGCCTGGTCCCGGCCGCGCCCGATCAGCCACAGGCCGAGCGCCAGGGTGCCGGACAGCGAGTTGCGCAGAGTACGACGTGCCCTGGCCAGCAGGGACTCGACCGCCTGGTAGCTCAGCCCCATCTCCCGGGCGATCTGGTCGACGTCCCGGTCCTCCGCCTTCAGCCTGAGCGCCTCGGCCTGACGGGCGGGCAGTTCCCTGCTGCGGAACGCCACCCACCGCGCCTCCGCCCGGTCACACACCACCTCCTCGACGGGCACCGGGCCAGGAGCGGTGAGCTTCGGAGCGCTGCCCACCTCGGCCTCGCGGTGGACCTGCCGGTACCGGTCGACGCACAGGCGCATGGTCACCGTCGTCAGCCACGCGCCGAGCCGCGCCTCGTCCAGGTGCGTGTTCTGCGCGCCGCGCAGCATCGCCTCCTGGACGGCGTCCTCGGCGTCCTCGACGCTCATGGACCTGCGGCGCGCCACCTTGAGCAGCTGCTCGCGATGGCTCCACATGCGCTGCCACCGCAGGTGGGCCGCCTGGTCCCCCGGTCCGGTCGAGTGGGCAGGATGCGTGTCCGTCGTCATGACCGGGGACGTTACCGCCGGGTATCCGGTGGTGGGGAGAGGGCGGCGGGCGAGTGAGTCCTAACCGTTGCCGGAAAGCTGCCCGGCGTCGGGAAGGACACCGTCACCGGGAAGTCCGACGCCGGGGCCAGGGCTCGTGACCACGGAGGGCAGAGGCTCCGGCGCGTTCGTCGGCGCCGGGGTCGGCGAGGGCTTGGAGATCGGCTTCCGCGTCGGTCCGGGAGCGGGCGAGGGCGTGGACGCCGCCCCGGAGGGCGACGCACTGGGACGCGGCTCGGGGTCGGCCGTCCTGGTCCGCGCCGTGCCCGGGAACGAGCCGGACGCGGTACCCGTACCGGAGTCCGCAGCGACATCGGTACCGCTCTGATCCGGCACCACCCGGTGTCCGTCCCGGAAGTAGCCGTACCAGGACAGAACGATACTCAGGTACTCCTGGGACCGGTTGTAGGCGAGGATCGCGCGGTAGAGGTCCTGCGGCCGGGAGAGGTCGCGTCCGCCCGCGCACAAGTAGCGCCCGGCCGCGAGCGCCGCGTCGTGGACGTTGTGGGGATCGGCCCTCCCGTCGCCGTTGCCGTCGGCGCCCCACCTGGCCCAGGTGGAGGGAATGAACTGCATCGGGCCGACGGCGTGGTCATAGGACGGGTCGCCGTCGTACGCGCCACCGTCGCTGTCGCGGATCAGGGCGAAGCCCCGGCCGCTCAGCTGCGGTCCGATGATGGGCGTGTACGTCGTGCCGTCCGCCTTCACCCTTCCGCCGCGCGCCTGGCCGGACTCCACCTGCCCGATCGCCGCGAGCAACTGCCAGCGCAGAGAGCAGCCCGGGGTGCTCCGCGCGAGAGCCGCTTCCGCCCGCCGGTACGCGGCGAAGACCGTGGCGGGCAGCGCCCCACGGTCGGCGTCCGCCACGAAGAGGGCGCGGGCCGGCGACGTGCCGACGGGGTTGTGCACCCGCAGCGGGGGCAGCTCCCTCAGATAGGACCCATCACCCGAAGTGTCCTGATCCGGTGCCGTTTCAGCCTCGGGGGCGGCAGCCCGCCCCGCGAGGCCCGGCGCCTGTGAGCCGGTCAGCGCCGCCATGGCCGTCGCGGCGACCGCCGCGGCCACCACGCCTCTCCGTATCCGCCGCCCTGAAATCCGCCCCGCCATCCCTCGGTCCCCTCCCTATCGCGACACTTCTGCCACCTGCTCTACGGGGCGAGGGGGCGGGTCCGTCGCGTCGATCGCCGGATTCTTTTCATGGGTGCGGTCGGGGAGCGAATGGTTCCGGGATCCCGGGCTCGGCTTCGGCATCGGCATCGGCATCGGCGAGCACGTCCTGTACGCCCGTGCGAGGGGCGACGGCACACCGTCCTCGCCGGTGAACCCGGCGGCTTGGCGCCCCGCCGCGGGTCTGGGCGACTGGTCGTTCTCGCTGACGACGTCCGCGTCGGGCAAGGGCCACGAAACGCTCGTCGCACATCTTGTGGAGCGCGACGCCGAAACGGCGCGAGCCACGGTACGAACCCGGTCCGGTGAGGCACCAAACGATTCGCATGTTCGCTCAGCTTCCCCCGGGTCTTTCAGGACTCACCCTGACCTGCGGCTGACCATTCCGACGCACCGTCAGCCAGATCGGAGGCTCGCTCGTATCCGCCGACTCCCTTTCGCGACGACGACCTGTCGAGACGTACCCGGGCGGGAGACATCTACCTCGCCGCGGGGCGGGTGACCGGTAATGCCGCCGCATCGCACAGTCGCTTCGTGGCCGATCAGCGCCAGGTACAGATGTCTGAGGGGACAGATTCCACACCTCGACCGGCCCATGGCCAGCGTATGCGAGGAGCGCGGCGGGGCGGCCGAGGAGCACCCTGATGGCCGCCGTCTCCACGCACCCAACCGGGAAGGACCCGCCGACTTGCTTGCCCGAGGCCAGGTGCCAGATGCGCACCTCGTAGGCGTCGACGCTCAAGGCCATCGGGCACTCGGAGGTCGGGCCGTTGCCAGGAATTACGTCATGGCGTTGTCTCAGGCCTGAGCCGGAACCGCTTCAGCCGACAAGACGCACAGGCTCCGACAACACCGCGCGAGCGCTCTCGAAGTCGGCCAGACGGGCCGCGACCGTAGCGACGGCGAGGCGTTCCGGGAGGGCGGCAGAGAACTTGAGGCCGCGTACGGCCCGCTGGTCCACGTCGGGTAGGACCAGGCTCTCGCCGACCCTCTCGCGAGCCGCACGCCAGTCGGCCGGGGTGAGGTCTTCGCGCAGGCGCATCCAGCAGTCGGTGGGGCGTTGCAGAGGGTCCGTGACCGACTGCAGAGTTGCCCCGAGGGTGGCGTTGGCTCGGTAGCCGGCCCAGGTCCACCAGCGCACGTCGCTACCGACGCGCGTGATCAGTGTGGCGCCCGGGTGCACGGTGTCGGGGGCGTCGCTCTCACGCTGTTCGGCCAGGCACGCCTGGGCACGGCGCGTGACCGACACGGGCGGGTCCGCCCCGAGCAGCACCTCGCGCATGGCGCGGGTGAGGGCGTACGAAAGCCCTGCGACGCCACCGTTCATCCACTTGGCGATGCCGCCGCTGTCTGCGGGTTCGACGAAAACCCGTTTGCGCAGCCAGTCAATATAGGTGACCTGCCAGCTGCGTCCGCCGAGCAGCAGGCGCCGGGGCCCGGGGCGTTCCTCGGTGAGCACGCTCGGGTCGGTGCGGCCGATCTCCGTGCGTCCGGACAGCACGTTGAACTGGGGCGGTGCGGTGAAGGACGCGGTGAGTTCGATGAAGTGCCGCCTGCCGAAGCGACGTTCCGCCTCGGGCCCGACGAACAGCATGCCGCCGTCGTCGTCAAGGAAGCCCTCCTCGGCGAGGTGGCGCAGGATGGGGGCGGCGGACCGGTCGAAGGGTGCGAGTCCGTTCCACTGCCGGTCCCACAACTGGTCGCCGAGCTTGTGCTTTTGGAGGGTGACGGCGAGGAGTTGCTGGGCGACGAGATGGCGCGGCTCGGGCGGCGGGAGGACCGGTTCGACCCAGCCGCGCGACCACAGCAGCAGGATTCCGGCCGCCTGCAGCAGCGTGTCCTTGCGGGTGGTGAGGAACAAGCAGTTGCGCACAGTGCCGGAGCGTCGGCCGGTGCGGCCGATGCGTTGCAGGAACGAGGCGACAGAGGCCGGTGAGTCGATCTGGATGACACGGTCCAGGTCACCGACGTCGATGCCGAGTTCGAGGGTGGAGGTGGAGACGATGACGCAGTCGCGGGCCTCGGCGAAGGCCTCTTCGGAGCGGGTGCGTTCGTCGACGGAGAGGGAGGCGTGGGACAGGAAGACGGTCACTTCGCGGGCCCGGAGCGCGGCACCCAGTTGTTCGACCTGGGCCCTCGAGTCGCAGAAGACGAGCCGTTTCTCTCCCCGGTGCAGGGCCGCGATGAGTTTGGCGGCGTTGTCCAGGGAGCCCACGTAATCGAGCTCCACATCTCCTGCAGGCTTGGGAAGTTGTCCGGCCGGTGCCGCGCCACCGTGTCCGGACGAGCCGGGAGCGGGCGGCAGTTGCACTCCGGGGGCGACGACGTGGCCGATACGGTTTCCGGCGCCCGCCCCCTGCAACCAGTGCAGCAACTGATCGGGGTTACCGATGGTCGCCGAGAGTCCGATCCGCTGGATGGGGCGGCCGGTGAGCCGTTCCAGTCGTTCGAGTACGGCCAGTAGATGCCAGCCCCGGTCGTCGCCCGCGAAGGCGTGCACCTCGTCGACGACGACGGCCCGTACGTCGCCCAGCAGCCGGGCGTGGTCGGTCTTGACGCCGATCAGCATCGCCTCGAGCGACTCGGGCGTGGTGAGCAGGATGTCCGGCGCCTCGGTGCGGATGCGCTGCCGCTGGGACTCCTTGGTGTCGCCGTGCCAGAGCGCGGCACGCCGCCCCAGCCACTGGGCGTACGCGTCGACGCGGCCGACGAGGTTGTTGAGGAGCGCCTTGAGCGGGCACAGGTACAGCACCGAAGTGCCGGTCCACTTCTGCTCAGTCATGGCCGACAGCAGGGGGAAGCAGGCCGCCTCGGTCTTGCCGCCCGCCGTGGGCGCGAGCAGTACGGCGTCCTCGCCGCCCATGAGGGGGGTGATCGCCGCCCGTTGGAGGGGGCGCAGGTCGGGCCAGCCGAGGGTGTTGACGATGTGGTGCAGGACGACAGGATCGAGCCGGTCCAGTACGTCGGCCGGGCCGTCCCCGTTCGCGGTGCCGCCGACGAGGCTGCCGTCCTCCGCCATCACAGCTCCAGGTCGAAGTCGTCGGCCGAGGCGGGACCGCCGGAGACGGAGGCGACCAGGTTCCTCTCGACGTCGGTGAGTTCGCCGCTCGCGACCGTCAGCCGGTAGTGCTGCCGGGGATCGAAGTCGTCGAACTGGTCCACCCGGTCCAGGACGTCACCGACGAGCTTCTTCAGAAACAGCCGGGGTGCCACACCGACCTTCCCCCCCAGCGCCCCGCCGACGGCCCGCGCGAGGTCGGCGACGTAGGCGTCGCCGACGACCGTCTTCACGCGCTCGGGCGCCTCAGCGGCGTCCGCGTACAGGTCGCGGATGGTGATGCCGAGGCCGACCAGGGAGTCCTGGCTGAACGCGGGCAGCCGGATCTGCACGGCGCGGGGGTTGTCGAAGCGCGGATCGGTGGTGAAGTCGGTGGCGAGCCGCTGAGCGAGCGGAGCGAGGCGCTGCACGCCCTGCTGACCGTCGTAGAAGGCCGGCGTGCCGGTGATGACCAGGTACAGGCCGGGAAAGCGCCCCGAGTGGACCTCGTCGATGAGCTGCCGCAGCGCGTTGAGCGCCTTGTCGCGTGCGTCGGACCGGACCCGCTGCAGGGTCTCCACCTCGTCGAGGACGACGAAGAGACCGGTGTTTCCGGAGTCGCGGAGCACGGTGAGTAGGCCCTGCAGGAAGCCGAGCGCGCCGAAGTGGTCGAGGTCGCCGCGCACACCCGCGGACCGGCGTGCAGCGGCGGCCACGTGCGGCTGGCCGCCCAGCCAGGCGAGCACGGCGGCTGCGGTGGCCTCGTCTCCCTCGGCGAGCGCCGTCCGGTAGCCGCGCAGCGCGGTGGCGAAGGACGGCGCGTGCCGGGACACCTCGGCGAGCCGGGCGACGAGGAGCTTCTCGACCTCTCCTGGCAGTTCCTCCTCGGTCGCCCCGGCCGCGAGGGCGTCCTCCTCCAGCGCGTAGAACCAGGCATCCACGACCGGCCGCAGCGCGCTGGGCGGGAAGCTGGGCGTGGTGAGCCGTTCAGTGAGCCGCCGGTAGACGGTCTCCAGCTTGTGCAGCGGGGTCTCGTTCTCCGAGATCTGGATCTCGGCCACGGCGAAGTTGCGCCGCTTGGCCCGCTCCCCCAGCCACCGGGTGAAAAACGTCTTGCCGGACCCGTACTCACCGCGCACCGCCTTGAACACGGACCCACCGGACGCGACGGCGTCCAGTTCCGCGTCCAGAGCCGTCTCAAAACGGTCGAGTCCGGTGGCGAGCAGGTCGAGCCCGCGCTCGGGCACGGCCCCGCGACGCAGGGCGTCGATGACGATACGGCGACGGGCGGCGCTGACCTGGGCGGGGCGCCTCGATCCGGTGGTGCTCACGGGGACCAGTGTTCCATCTCTCGGTGCACCAGGACCTCAGCGAGATATCATGATGTCCGTTTTGTCAGCATGTTAGTTCGAGGGCATCACCGTACTCGCCGCCACCTCGCCGTTCGGGACGATCACGTGCAGGTCGACGCCGCAGCCTGTCATGCTGCCGAGCAGTACTCACGTGGCGTCGGTCTGGGGGTCGTCGTCCCAGTCGGTCGCCAGTGCGGCCGGCAGCGGCAGCCCGTACTTGTCGCACAGGAATCGGGTCTGGCAGTAGCGCTGGGCGTCGGCGGCCACCCTGCCGAGGATTGCGGAATTCATGCCGGCGCCGATGAGGACACCCACGATGGGCACGACCTTGGCGACGTTCTTGACCGGCACCCTGGAGCCGGCCGGGCCCAGTTGTTTCATCAACTTCTCGAGGGAGGCCAGCAGGCGGTGGTCCTGGCGGAGCTTCTGGGACCAGTTTATGCGGCCCTTGACCGCGTTCGCCGCCCGTGCAGTCTCACGCAACGGCTTGGCTTTGACGGCCTGTGCCATGAAGGACCACTGCACCAGGCGTTGGATGAAGTCCTGCTCCTTGGGATCTTTGGCGTCGTAGCCGTAGGAGTACGCGATGCGCGCTGCGATCGACGTGCTCAGGACCTGAACGACGAGGATGTCCGCTGTCATCGCGACGGGGACACCGGCGACGGGGACCATGGCCAACAGGCCCATGGCGCCGCCTTCGACTGCGCCAGCGGCCCGCCACTTGAGGGTGTTGCGGGTCAGCAGCCGGTCGCAGACCTTGAGGTCCTGCTGCCGTAGTTCGGTGAAACTGTCGAGTTCGAGGCCTCGTTTGCGGGCGAGTTTCTCGACGTTCTTCGGGTCGTTCAGCTCCAGGGCCGAGTCGTTGACCAGCTCGAGCAACGCTGCCGCGCCTGCGAGCGCCGGCCGCATGGCCTTGTCGGTGACCGCGTCGCCTGCGCGACGGATCGGTTCCGTGACCGCCTCCGGCACAGCGTCCTTGACCCGCCTCACGGCGTTTCCCGTGACCTCACCGGTGCGACCGAGCGCGGTACTCGCCCAGGTCGGCAGACCACGGCGGTCGTTGCGGCGCTGCCAGTGCTCGTTGAGCGTGTCCCACACCTGCCCCTCGTACTCGCTCATCGGGGTTGCACCGTCGACGAGTGGGTCGGCGTAAGTGCTCATTGGGGTTCTCCCTTTCTACTGTGAACGCCGGGTCCACGATGCCTACCATCCAGCCGACACGTGGGTGAGCCGCAGTGCGGGGGTCGATGTCCGAAGTCGACCGCACCGGCACCTTCAGGTTGCCGAGAAGCAACACTTCCCTCGAGAAAGGCCGGTCACCAACACACACTCATTCGCATGATCTAGGAGCTCGAACGCATCCCGCAGTAAAACGGCCACATACACCGGGAGTATGTCCACTCGGACGACGCGGCAGAGCGGGACGAGCCGGTCGAAGCTGCCCGCGTCGGCAACTGGCCGCGTGTCCTCTCCGTCGTCGCCCGCGCCGCCGAGAGCCCCGTACTCAACCACTGCGGGATCAACGGAGTTCGTCGTGACGGCAACCGCCGCCAGTGAGGTCATCGCGGCCCTTCAGCGAAACCTGCACGCCTCGGCCCTGCAGCATTTGCCACAGGCCGCGGCGAGCCTCCTGCCCCTCTCCTTGAAGCCGTTGGCATGCAACCTCAGCTGGACGGTGCTCGCAGTGATCTCGTTCTTCGGCGAACAGGTTGACGGTCACCGCAGAGCGCTGCTGGAATCACTCTCCGTACGCGCGGCAGGGCGAGAAGAGAGACACATGGCGGCACTGGACAACGTGAAACTCAAGGACGTACTCGCGGATGTCGCATCCGGGGCATTACAACTGCCCGACTTCCAACGGAATTGGAAGTGGGACGACGACCGGATCAGGGCGATCATCGCGACGGTGACGCTTGACTACCCGCTCGGCGTGGTGATGACGCTGCAGACCGGTGGTGCCACCCGCTTCCGTTCCCGCACGCTCACCGGGGCCCGCCCCGAGGGCGATCCCAAGGCGGACCTCCTGCTGCTGGACGGACAGCAGCGCCTCACCTCACTCTTCCAGGCACTGTGGCTGGACGCCCCGGTGGAGACGTCGGACTCCCGCGGCAAGCCCATCGAGCGCTGGTACTACGTCGACATCGAGAAGGCCGTCGGACCGTCCGCCGACCGCGACGAGGCGATCCTGTCCGTCCCGGCGGACAAGGTTCTCCGCACCGACTTCAACCGCACGGTGGTCCTGGATCTGCGCACCGAGGAGGCCGAGTGCGCGGCGGGTCTCTTCCCGCTGCACCTCGTCTTCGACGCCCAGCGTGTCAACCAGTGGAAGAGGAACTACATCAAAGCGGACGAGGAGCGGAACTGGGACCGCTGGGGCCAGTTCGACGACCTCGTCCTCCAGCAGGTCCGTGCCTTCCAAGTCCCGATGATCCGGCTGGCCGCCTCCACCTCCATGGACGCCGTCTGCGCGGTGTTCGAGCGCGTCAACACCGGCGGCGTGCCCCTGAATGTCTTCGAACTGCTCACCGCCACCTACGCCGGCGACCCCGAGTACGTGGAACGGACCGGCGACTACTACCAGCTTCCCGAGGTGTGGCGGGAGATCAAGCAGGCGCTGGCGTCGAAGTACCCGGTCTTCGGCCGGCTGGACAGCGGCCTGGAGAACGGCCTGAGCAGCATCGACTTCCTGCAGGCCATCGCCCTGGTACGCACCTGGGAGCGCAAGGAGGCGGGTGTCGGGGCCGCGGTGTCCTGCAAGCGGCGCGACCTGCTGGACCTCCCGCTGGCCGACTTCGTCCGCCTGGCGCCCGAACTGGCCGAGGCCTTCGCCTGGGTGGGCGATTTCCTGGAGCGGCAGTGCATCGTCCGGCCCAACGACCTGCCGTACAAGACACAGCTCGTTCCGCTCGCGGCCGTCCGCGCCATTCTCGGCGGCGACGAAATGGAGGGCCTGGGGCCGGAGGAGAAGATCGAGCAGTGGTACTGGTGCGGGGTACTGGGTGAGATGTACGGCGGCTCGACCGAGACGCGCTTCACCCGGGACGTCGAGCAGCTCGTCGACTGGATCCGGCAGGAGGACCGCGCACCCGACACGGTCACGGACGCCTTCTTCTTCGCCGAGCGGCTCGACGGCCTCACCACCCGCAACAGCGCCGCCTACAAGGGGATCTACGCACTGCTGATCAAGCAGGGCGCGGTGGACTGGCACTACACGGACGCCCCGCTCAGCCCCGGGCGGCTCGACGAGTACAGCGTGGACGTCCGGCAGATCTTCCCCAAGGCCTGGTTCCGTCGGGGCAACAGCCAAGGTCTGCCGACGAATTCCATCGTGAACAAGACCCCGCTGTCCTACCGTGCCACGATGGACATGATGGGGGCACCGTCGTCCTACCTCTCCACCCTGATCGCCGCCTCCGACATGCGCCCCGAGTGGTTCGACGACGTGGTCGCCACCCACCTGATCGATCCGGAGACGCTGCGCGAGAGCGACTACAAGCGCTTCTACACCGATCGCTCCCGGCAGTTGCAGGACCTGGTGCAGTCCGCCATGGGCAAGCGCACCATGCTCCGTGACCTGTCGGAGGGCGACGCCCGATGACCACCAGGCCCAGTGAGAAGGATCTCGCAGCGCTCAAGGGCAGCACCGTGCCCGTGCAGGAGATCCTCGACCTGTTCCAGGTACGGGTCCGCGACCACCGCACGGTGCACCTGATCTCGCAGGCGCTGGCGGACTCGGGGCTGACGACGCTGCCGGACTTCGCGGTCTGCGGACTGCGCAACAGTGTCGACGTGGTCCCCATCGCCTCCGTCCCCGCGCAGCCCGGGCCCGTCGAGAGCGACGCCGGGGAGGAGGCGGACGAGGCCCTCCCCTCGCTTCCCCAGCGGCTGCTGCTCGGTGACATTCCTTCGGCCAAGCGGGGCGTGCGCGGCGTCACCCTGGGCAACTCCCTGGCACACGCCACCTTCCTGATGCGTACCGAGAGTTTCTCCCAGGTGCCGGTGACCACCGGCATGGCGCAGATCCACGGCGTGGTCACCTGGGGTTCCGTGGCCAGGATGTACGAGGCGGGCAAGTCCGCCACACTGGAGAACGCCATGGAGAAGGACTCCCTCCCGGTCGCTGACGCGCGACAGGAACTCTTCGCGGCTCTCCCGGTGGTCAAGGAGCACGGCTACCTGCTCGTGCGCGGCGACGACGGCTGCCTGTCGGGCATCGTCACCGCCGCGGACGTCACGGAGCGCTTCGAGGGGTCGGCAAGGCCCTTCTTCATCGTCGGGGAGATCGAGTCCCTGCTGCGCCGCTGTCTGGGCGCGGCCCTGGACGAGGAGTCCGTCAAAGCCGTCCAGACGAACAAGAAGCCAGAACACCGCACCGGCCAGGTGTCGGACCTGATGTTCGGCGACTACCTGAGGCTCCTGGACGGCGACCAGACGAAGCAGTCGCTGGCCGAGCGCGCCGATCTCAACTGGGAGTCCCTGAAGTGGCCGAACATGCCCCGTGAGCAGTTCATCGGCCGTCTGAAGCGGGTGAAGGACATCCGTAACCGGATCGCCCACTTCGACGAGAAGCCGCTCCCCAAGCAGATGATCGAGGAGCTGACCGCCTTCGCCGCGCTGCTGCGGGCGTTCGTCTCCTGATCGCGCAGTCCCCGCCGGATCAGCAGGCTCACGTCGGGTGCGTGATCTCCGCCCACACGGTCTTCGTGTGGGCGTCTCGCGTCTGGCAGCCCCACTTGTCGGCGTACGCGGCGACGAGGAGCAGGCCCCGGCCCGTCTCCGCTTCCAGCGCGTCGGGGCTGATGGGCGTGGCGGCCGCCTTCGGGAGGCGTTCCGGGCGGGTGTCCACGACCTCGATACGGACGTCGCCCGGGAGACGTGCAAGCGACAGACGGAAGTCCCGGCCGGGCAGCCGGCCGTGAGTGATCGCGTTCGCAGGCGTTGAACCCCAAGGAATCCGTACGCTTCCTCAGGGGACTGGCGGGGGAGACCACAGCATGAACGTTGATGCTCACACCGGGTGCGGCGGAGGGCCAGCTCCACTGGCGCAAGAGCAGCTACAGCGGCTCGGGGGGCGGCGACCGCGCAGAATTCGCCACCACATCCGCCACCGTTCACATCCGGGACTCAAAGAAGCCCCTGGCGGCCTCGCTTACCTTCTCCGCAGAGCAGTGGGCCGCGTTCGCTGCCTACGCCGGGCATGAATCCGCCTTCTGACGAACGTCTCCTCCGTGCAGGCAGGCGGACCGCCTCAGCTTTACTGCAGCTCGAACTGGTCCCTCAGCAGGGCCGTGTGCAACCGAAGCGTGCGACCGTCGGGGAGGGTTTCCAGGACCTGGACCCCGTCGTAGTTGAGGAGCTGCCGCAGGACGGCCGCGAAGCCGTCGCCCCGTGTGGGCGGCAGGCCGACGCGCTGGGCGAGGGCGGTGACCGGGAGGGTGCCCGCGTCGACGAGGGTCGCGAGGGCCTTCCTGATCTGTTCCTGCGGCGGCTTGCGGGCCAGGAGTCCGAGCTGGGCCTGGTAGGTCTCCGAGGCGAGGAGGCCGTTGACCAAGGTCTCGTCCGGGGAGACCACGGTGGGGGTGACGAGCGTGTCGTCGCCCCCCGCAGTGACGGCCACGTCGAAGAGGGCGTCGTGGGTCTTCGCGAGTTCGGCCTGTTCCTTCTTCGGCTTGGCCGTCGTCCTCTTCGCCGGGGCAGCGGCCGGGGCCACCGGACTGGCCGCGACAGGATCAGCGGTCCGCGTGCCGGTGGACCACCACTCGGGCCGCTGCTCCCCCAACTCGCGCCATCCCCGGGGCGGTTCCGCGCCGAAGGGCAGGAAGGCCAGTACCGGGATGGTGAACTCGGCGAGCGACGCGCCGCCGTGGTAGCCGGCCTTGAGCGAGGTGTAGCGGGAGTCGGCGTCCCACAGGGCGACGATGGTCGCACCGGGCTCGGGCCAGACGACCCGGGGACCGGACAGCGTGATCTCCTGCTCGGCGAGCGGGCCACCGCCGGGGAGACGGTGCCGGGCGGACGGCGGTTCCGCCGCCTCCACCCGCAGACCATGCCGGTCGACGACGTGCCCGTGGTCGCTGGTGAGGATGACCGCCATGCCCTGGGCGGCAGCCACCCGCAACAGGTCACGAAGCCCGGCGACATGATCGACGTGCCAGGCGCCGTCGCCGAGCTTCTGCTCCTTGGCGAGCCGGTCGTCGATGGTGTTGAGGACGACCGCGACGTGTGTCTTGCCGTCGGTGAGCGCTTCGGTGAGGGCGGGACCGAAGGTGTCCCCGGCCTGCTCGGCGCGCAGGTCGTCCTTGTGGAAGACGGCGGCCGGAGCGCCGCCCCATAGCTTGTGCGCCGGGAACAACCGCTTCTCGTCGGCCTGGGTGCCCTTCATCAGCCGACCCGCGAACAGCGAGGTGCGGGAGACGGTGGTCAGGGTGGGCAGTGCGGCAGCCATGGCACGACGCTGCGGCCCGCCATGGGGCAGCGGGTCGAACTCGGCCCAGGTACGGCGCAGTTCCTCAGCGAGTTCGTTGGCGATGGCGGCGCTCATGCCGTCGAGGACGAGGAGCAGCACGCGCCGTCCCTCGCCGTGGTGGACAACGGGCTTCACCACCTGGTCGAGGAAAGTCTCCACGGTCAGCATCGCGCCTGGCTGGGTGCCGGACTCGGTCCAGACGGCGAGCGCGCGGGCGAAGGAGGCGTCGATCGCGCGGCGTCGTTCACGGACCCGGGTGCCGAGAGCATCATACGCGGCCTTCAGCACCGGGTCGGGGTCGCCGCCGGCCTCGATGTGTTCGAGGGCCAGGTCGACCCAGCCGGTCTCGGAGACGTGCCGCTTTATGGCGTCGCCCACGGTGGGTGACTCGGCGGGCAATTCAGTGGCCAGCCAGCGGGCGAGTCGCTGGCCCATCCGGGCCCGTTCGATACGGGCGGACTCCTCCGGGTCACCGGCGAGTTCGTGCTCCGCCAGGTGCCGTACGGCGTCCGTCACCGCGTCAGTGTCGATGGCAATGGCGAGGGCACGTCCCACGGCGGTGAACCGGGCCTCCAGCCCACCGGTCATCACCGGGCTGGACTCGACGGCCTTCTCCGCACCGAACTGCCGGGCCAGGGCCGCCGCCCGGTCGAGGACGATGCCGATCAGGCGGCGGGCCTCGCGCGCCCGGTCCGGGTCCGTCGTGCCGGCGGTCCGGTGGCCGGTGGCGAGCAGGGCGACGACGTACTTCTCGGCGGCCCGGCCGAAGACGGACACCAGCGTGTCCAGCTGGTCACCGGTGGCCGGAGGCCGGTCTCCGAAGTAGCGCTCGGCTCGGCCGCGGGCCTGATATGTCTCGGGAGCGGGCTCGGCGTGCTCCCACAGAGCCGCACACACCAGGCCGAAGGCGACCGCGTCGGCTCCGCGTTCGGCGTCGACGAGGGCGAGGAGGGCGCGCCCGGCGAGTCCGGCCTGGTCGTCCTCGCCAAGGAAGGCGGCGAGTCCGGTCCGTTCGGGGCCGCGCAGTCCGAGGAGCCGTTCGGGGCCGCCCGCGCGCGTGGACCAGTCCAGCAGGGCCTGTGCGTCGAGCCGTTCGTCACCGGGCCGCTGGGCGGGGGCGATGGTGCTGTCGGTGTCGTAGCGGCCGAGGCGGAGGCGGCGCTGGGCGAGGGCGGTGAGGGCGTACTGCCGGGAGAGCCAGCCGCCGGAGACGGGCGGCCAGCCGCCGGGCGGGGTGGCGTCGAGCAGGGCCTCGGCGGCCCAGTTGGCGTCCTTCAGACGCGGGTCGATCTGCCGGGCGCCGAAGGCCTCCCGCACCACGTCCCAGCCGTCAACGGTGTCGATGGCCTTCTTGTGGACGCGGGCGAGGATCGCGGGGTCGAGTTCGTGCTGTTCGCGGTCGGTGAGGACGACGAGGACGGCGGGTCCGGGGGCGCGGCCCGCGAGGTGGTCGAGGACCAGTTCGTGGACGGCGAGCGGAGACGGCGCGGCTGTGACGCGCGCGGTGCGGCCCTCGGCCCAGGCGGGCTCGGCGGGTCCGTCCCACTGGGGTGCGGAGCGCAGCAGGACGGCCCTGCGCCGGTCCTCCCCTCCCGGCCGAAGGGAGGCGACGAGCTGCGGCTGGGAGGAGAGGTACTGGGTGACGGTCGCGGTGTTCAGCCGGACCGCGCCCGGTACGGCGGCGGAGTCGGTGGCGGGAGCGGTGGTGGTCATCAGTCGACGACCCGCCAAGTGATCTCGATGGTGGCTTCCGGGTTGCTCTTCGCCAGCTCGGTCAGTTCCGACTCCAGCGCCTTGACCGCTTGACGGGCGGTGGTGGTGCGGCGGCCTGCGGACTGCCCTGCCGTGCCAGTGCCTTGGGTGGAGGTGGGCTCCTGGGTGAAGGGGATACGCGGGTCGCTCGTCGGCGTGTTCAGGGACAGGTCGTCGGGCTTGACCGGGTCCGTGGCCGCGGGAGGCGTGACGGGGGCGGGCGGCGGGGCGGCCGCCGCCTGGTTGCGCTTGATCAGGGCCAGGATCTCCCGCTCGGTGCGCTTCAGCGCCTCGCGCAGGTCTGCGGTGCGCTGGTCGCCGCGGGCCACATTGCGCAGCGAGTCGAGCAGGGCCGCGCCCTCCACACCGAGACCGATGCCGAGTTCGAGGGTGTGCCAGGACGCCTCGGTCACAGCGCGGGCGACGCTGCCGGCCTGCTTGACGGAGGTGCCGTACCGGTCGGCGCTGACCTCGCCCAGGTCGAAGGCAACGAGGGCCTCCACGGTCTTCTTGGCCCCAGCTCCGCCCTGCGCCGCGCCGCAGGTGAGCGTCTCCAGGAACTGGAGGGAGCGCCGGGCGAGGGCGAGGCGTCCGGTGTCGTCGGTCTCGTCGAGGCCGAGGAAGGTGGCGTGCTCCTCCAACCGCCGTACGAGTTCGGCGGCGTCCTCCTTGAGGGAGCGGGCGGACTCGAGGATCTGGCGGGCGAACTGGTTGACCATGCGCCCGCGGCGCAGGGTGGGCGCCTTCTGCCCGAAGATCGTCTCGTAGCGCTGCCGTGCGGTGGCCCAGTCGTCCTCGCTGGGCAGGGGCTGGCTGCGCAGGGCGTCGTGGTCCTTGATGGCGGAGAGTTCGGGCGCGGGGTCGAGGACCGTGCCGCCGCGCACCCACACCCGGTCATCCATCTCGGCGAACGAGGCGACGACGAGCCGGGCGAGGAAGTCGGGCAGGCCGCGCGGCTCGGGCTGGTCGGTCCAGTCGGTGAGCGTGATCAGCGTGAGGTCGCCGGTGGCGCCCTGGGCGCTGGCGAGCTGCCGGAAGTGGTCGGCCCAGTAGCGGGACAGCTCGAAGTACGCCTCCTTCTGCTGTCCAAGGCGTAGCGGTCCGGCGACGCGCTGCATCAGCTTGCGGTCACCCGCCGGAACCTCGACGCGTCCGTCGCGCGCCTCGGCGGCGGCCCGTACGTGGGTGAACACCTTGCGCGCGTCGACGGGCTTGACGGCGGTGCCGGCCGCGTCGGGGTCGAGGTTGGGGTGAGCCGGGTACTGGTGGGCGAGCAACTTCCCCGCCACGTGCCGGATGCCGTCGTGCAGGGACTGCCCGAAGGACAGGGTGAGGTCGTCGACGTCGGGCAGTGCCACCAGGTGGTCGTCGAAGTCGACCACCACGTCGGCGGCCTGCTTCTGCGCGAGCCCGTACGCCTGCTTGAACGCGCCCTTGACCTGCTTGAGCAGAGCGTCCCGCTGGGTCTCCAGCAGGCCCTTGGCGCGGCTTCGGTTGTCGGCATTGAGGTGTCCGGCGTACTGGGTGTCGAAGCGGTGCTCGTCAGCGAGGGCCTTGTCGATGACCACGAGCCGCCGGAAGTCGGCGAGGCGCTGCGCGGACAGGTGCGCGGGCAGCCAGGCGATGCTGCGGGACCGCTCGCCCTGCTGGCGTTCACGCAGCCGCTGCATACGGTTGGCGTCCTCGACGGGCCCCCACTCGCCCTCGTCGAAGGGAAGGTCTATGGCGATCCGCCAGCAGCCGTCCTGCTGCGGCATCAGGTCGTGGTCGGGCAGCTCGTCCTCGTCGGCGACGTTGCCGAAGACGACCTCGGCGGTGCGGGCAGTGCCGCGCCAGACAAAGCTCAGCTCGTCGGCGAACTGACCATGTTCGACGCCCAGTTCCTCCGACAGCAGACGCCGGGCGAGGGCGACGCGGTTGCCAGGGTTGTCGTTGACCTGAGCGTTGGCGATGACGGAGTCGACATCGACGCCGGACAGCTCCAGCCGGACACCCGGGTTGGTGTCGGTGCCGGTCTCCTTGATCTCGGGGAACCGGGCCGCCCACTCGGCGACCTTGTTCTTGATGATGCCGACCTCACTGCCCGGGATCGGCGCCATGACCGACCCGTGGTTCAGCGCGCCGAGCCGACGGATCGTCAGCTCGGACAGCGCGGGCACGCTGGGCGCGAGCGCGGACAGCAGTAGCGTGCACACCAGCCGGTTGTCGCCGACGAACAGGCGGCAACGGTTGGCCAGTTGCGGGTCACCGAGGGTGTCGGGCCGGTTCAGGTACTGCTCGACGTCGTCCTCAGTGATGTCGTACGAGCTGAGCAGGTACGGCCGGAGCTTCGTCTTGTACAGCTTGTCGGCGGCCTCGAAGACCACCTTGAGGCTGTCGGTGAACGGCTTGTCGCCGCCCTCCGCGATCACCGGGTACAGGTCGCCGACCGGGATGAGCTGGCCGAGCCGGATCTCGTCACGGTGGTCGGCGAGGAGCTGACCCATCAGCTTCAGACCGGTACGGGAGCGCTGCAGCGCGGACGAGATGTGGACGAGGGTGTCCATGAACGCCGGCGAGAACGGGTACGTCAGCCGGAACGACTCCGCGTCCGCGCCGGTCGTGCCCTTGTCGGAGCCGAGCAGGGTGTCCCACACCTGCGTGCCGACCCGCTTGGTCTGCTCGAAGGCCGCGTCAATGAGGCGTTCCGCCTCGGCGTTCTTCGGCTTGAGGAGACGGGCGTGCGCGATCTGCGGGAGGTTGCGGTCCTCCAGCGTGATCTTGTCGAACCGTCCGGAGGCCAGGTTGAGGGTGTCCTGAATGGACGACTCGGCCGCCCCTGACACCTCCTCGCCGACCAGCTCGCGCAGATCGCGCTGGCGGGCGATGAACGACACGACGGGGATGGCGCGGCGGGCGTCGCCACCCTCCACGAAGTTCGTGATCTTGCTGGCTTCGCGGGCGACGAACTTCTCGTCGTGGATGAGGGTGGCGAGCCACAGGATCAGCTCGTCCATGAAGAGGATCAGGCCGTCGTAACCGAGCGACTTGGCGTGCTCGGCGATGACGGAGAGACCGGCGTCGAGGGAGATGAACCCGTGCTCGTCCTCGGCGGCGTTCTTGGCGAAGCTGGGCGAGAGGCGCGTGATCGCGTCTTGAACGAGGCGTGCTCGCAGCTCGGAGGGAGTGGAGGGGCTGACCAGATTGAGGACCTCACCTGCCTCGTGCACCTCCTCTGCGGTCAGCGCCGTGTCGAGGAGGTCCGGGGTCCAGGTGAAACTAACGCCCCACTCGTCCTCGTCATCGTCGTCGGACTCTCCGGAGCTGAGGCGCTGAATGACGGCCGCATCGCCGTAGCTGGCGCGGTCGGCCCGGATGTCGTCGAACAGGCCGTCCGTCCGGTACACCTGCGGAGTGGGCGCATCGGGGTGCAGCCGCTTGACATGACGCACATAGCCGCCGAGCACGCGCTGTTCGAGGGCCTTGGCACCGAGCATGTGGTACGGCACGAGCAGGAACTTCTTGCCGTCCGTGCCGAGCCACTCGTGCTTGGTGAGTACGGAGTCGAACTCGGTACGGGCGCGGGCGGCCGGGTTGCCGCTGAGCAGCGCATACAGCACAGCCATGAAGTGCGACTTACCGGAACCGAAGGAACCGTGCAGGTAGGCGGCCTTCGAACGGTCACCGTCCAGAGCGGCTTTGATGAGGTCGAGGGCCTCGTCGAAGTTCTCCAGCAGCCGCTCCGTGACGACGTAGTCCTTGAGCGCGTGCTCGGCGCCGCCCGGTGTCGTGGCCTCGGCGAGGGACAGCACGAAGTCCGAGGTGGAGATGGACTCCTTGATGTCGATGACATCGCGGAGGAGCGGCTGCTGGGCCATGGTGTGTCTCGCTCTCCTTACGGGTGCGGCGCGGGACGGGGCTGCGGGAAGGACGGGTTGGCGGGAGGCGGCGGCCGAGGCTCAGTGGCTGCCGCCTCCTGGGCTACTTCTTCGGGGCGGCGCGGCGTCCTCGGGTGGCGGCCTGGGGACGCCAGGCCCGCAGGTCATCGTCGGTGAGACCGTGCTCGCCCTGCAACTGCTGGCGGTAACCGGCGAAGAAGTCAGCTGGGGAGCCGCTGTAGAGCATGTCGAACTCGTTGTGCCACTGATACAGCCAGGGCTGCAGTTCCAGCAGGCCGGCGAGGAACGGCGTGATCTCCTCGGTGGTCAGGGCGGTGTTCGTGAAATACGTCGCCAAGGCCTGCGCCTGCTCGCGGTGGTCCCAGCCCGCCCAGCCGTACAGCTCGGGCGTGGCGGCATTGGTCTGCCCGTAGGAGATGAACCGCTCCTTGGGTACGTCCAGCTTGCCGCGCGCCTTCCAGTAGGAGGGGCGCAGGAAGTCGGCCGAGGTGTACTTCGGCGGCACGGGGATGGAGTCCCGGATCTTCCGCTTGGCCGGCTCGTCGGGCGCGGCGTCCTCCTTGCGCTGGAGGTCCCACACCTCTTCCCAGTCGGCGCGCTTCTTCAGCCCGGAGGGCTTGTAGCGCAGGGCGGAGAGGAACGGCACGTGCTCATCGGTGATCAGCTCGGCGACGACCTTGGGGAGGTCCTTGCGTGGCGCGTAGAGCTTGGCCACAGAGACGAAGTCTTCGTCGCGGGAGAGGGCGTCCGTGAGGCGGGAGAGGGTGAGGATGGTCGGCTGACCGTTCTCGTCAAACCAGTGGTCGCGGTTCTCGATGCGGTCGAGCAGCCAGGAGCGGAGGGCCTTCTCCTGGAGGGCCTCCCATCCATCCGTCTTCCAACGACGCTTGTACTCCGGTCGTTCCAACGTCCGGATAGCCCGGGACTGCTCTATGGCGTTGATCCGCTTACGCACCGCTGCCTTGTACCGCTCGGGCCAGTCAGCGGGGAGTTCCGTAGTCAGGGTGGAACCATGGCGTCGGAACCACTCATCGGGCGCCTCGCCAGTAGCGACCCGGCGAGCCAGCACAATCTCGAACGTCCGCTCCCCAAGGGCAAGTTCGGGCACAGAGTCCTCGGGGGCCCGCAGGTCCTCACTGTGCAGGGAGTACAAGAAATAGACCTGCCAGTCCAACTCCTCCTGCAGGGCGATCATCCTGGCGCGGAGAGAGTCCCAGCGCACTTTGGCCTCACGGAGCACGGAAGCGGTAGGGGTCTCCTTCTCAGCAAGGGCCGAGGGGGAAGTGGCGGCAAGCTGCTGGGCGAGACCATCAAGAGCCCTGCCAAGCTTCGTCGGATACTCGGGAGGGATAGGGAGCTCCTGGAGTTTCGTGCCAGTGAACTCGAATGAATTCTTCCACGCCTCGCTACCCATGGCCGAGTATCCAGCGTCTACACGAGCACCGCCGCCCTCACCCTTATTGTGAGACACCTGCTGAAGCCAAAAACAGGCTGTCGAGCTATTGAGAAGCCCGAGCAACCGCAGATGCTCCTCCTCACTCGCTCCCTCTCGCAGCTTGATCACTGGCGCATGACGATTGAACACTCTGCCGCCGCGATCCAGTACGAAATGGTTATGAGTTGCCACGAATGCAAACATGATGGAAAGGGGCGTCTTGTAAGCTGACGCCGTGTACTGCATATAGTCCCACCACTTCAGGCCTGCTGCCGCCATGTCCCCTTGGAAGGTACTTCGGGCCTCAAGCAATCGACGCATCGGCCAGAGTTCCTGCGCAAGGCTCGCGACATCGAGGCCTGGCAGATAAGGAAACCAGATCGCCTCGTCAGGACGGGAAGCCCAATCCCGAACCACGTCACCAGTGAGGAACGGCAGTAGACCCCGACGGTCGGCACGAGTCTGATATGTAGCCCGGATCGGTCGAAGATAAGCACCGTCAGCACCAACTCGAACAGCCCGGCCGATTGGGGGCTCAATAACCGACTTGAGCACTTGGTCGCTCACTCGCCCAAGCTGATCAACCATCTCCAATCCACCGTCAGTAAGAATCCAGGGCTGCTTGCCGAAGTACCTCTGGCGGTCCAGGTCGTCCACGGACACCCACTGACTCACCGACCCAGGCTTATCGATTTGCTCTACGATGGCATTCCAAACCAGGCCTTCTTCGGCATTCTCTGGCGCAGAAGGTTCGCCCTGCACACTCCGAATTGTACGAATCGTTGCCACACGCCCCTTCCCGGCCCGGCGCTTGCCAACCAGAATGACAGTCGGTGTGCCGTGCCCCGGGATGTATGCACCCGACGTGTCAATAACCTCGGTCAGTTCGACCTTATGGGCGAAATAGTCTTCAATGAGCTTCGTGCCGAATTCTCTCTTCATGAAGGAGTTGGCGGTGATCTGACCGGTCATCCCGTATCCTCGCCCCTCGGCATCCCCGCGCTTGGCCAGTTCGAAGAACCGCTGCGCGAAAGGTACCGACAGCGCATACGTACCCGCAGCGGCGTCGTATAGCTCCCGATACAGCACGTTGAGACTCTTGTCCTTCACCGTGATGTACGGCGGATTGCCCACCACCACGTGGTACCGGCCCTGCTCCAAAATCCCGGGGTGCTCGTGCACGTCCTCCGTAGCGTATGCGAACGTCACAAGCTCGTCCGATTCCCCCTCAAAACCATCAAACAACCCCATCTGTCGAGCTTTGATGAGGGAGTCCCCCACCGCCAGATGGATCGGCCACTCATACTTAGCCCCCTCCGCCAGCGTCCATACCCCACTGGCCGCCATAGCCGCAACCAACAACCGGAACCGCGCAATAGCCACCGCGAACGGGTTGACGTCCACGCCGTGCACCGAGTCCAGCGCTTCCCCCACCCGCTCATGCACATCGCGCCCCGGCTGGCCCTCCGCCCACAGCCGCACCAACCGCCGGAACGCCCCCAACACAAAGTGCCCCGACCCACACGTGGGGTCGATCATCTTCAGGCCCTCGTACCCGAACTCCCGCACCGCCGGGTTCATCGTCCGGTCGAGGATGAACTCCTCCACGAACTCCGGCGTCTGAAGCAGCGCATACGTCTTCCGCGCAGCCTCACTTAGGTCCTGGTACAGGTCACCCAAGAACCGCGTGTCCCAGCCCCCCGTGCCGTCCTCGTTCAGCGGGTCCGTGAAGTCGTGGACGAGGACGCCCACCTCGTCCCTCCCCCGCCAGAACTCGACCAACTCCCGCGCACCGTCGTGCGACAGCGGAATCTGGTACAGCGGGTTGTGCCGCCTGTCGAACAACAGCCGACCCGCCTGGCCCGCGCCCAGTTCGTCGAACGCCTTCTCCAGCCACCCGCGGTAGGTCGGATCCTCCTCCGCCTCCACATACGCGTCGTACCGCGCCTCCGCCAGTTCCCGCCGGTCCCCGTCCGCTCCCGTCAGGTACGGCTCCGGGATCAGCCGGTTGTCCTCGCAGAACCGCACGAAGACAGTCCCCAGCACCCACGCCACCGCGACCTGGGTGACCCGCTCGTCGAGCCACGAGTTCCACGTCGCCGCCGTACGCCCCAGCTTGCGCGCCTGGTCGTACTCGGCGCGCAGCCGCGCCCCGACGTCCCCCAGCGCCTTCACCTGCTTGCCGAGGTCGGTCTCGACCGCCTTGACCTGCTGCTTCAGGTCGTTCAACAGAGCCTTGCGGTCGATCACTTCGCATCTCCCTCGACACTACGCACCACTACCTTGCCGGACCCACGGTGGACGTTGTCCACCCACGTGTCCGGAAGCTGAATCCACTCCCCCAGGCCGGCCTGGTACGGCACGGCCACCTGCCCGAGCCGTGGCTCGCGCGCGGGGTCGCTCTGGGGAACGAGCAACCACAGTCCCCGACCACCCCGCCGGGCCACCGAAGCGAGCCGATGCAGGACGCCCATCGCGTCGTACCGGGCGAACACCCCGGCCTCCGTCAGCAGCACCGGCCCAGTCCCGGCGCCGAGCCGTTCCTCGATGCGCGGCGCGACCGCACCCCACGCCGTCTGCGCGTAGTCCGCGAACCGCAGCGCACCCGTCGAGCCCGGCTTGGCCACGTCCGCCTTGAGCAGCGTCTCCCACGTCGGCTTGGTGCCCGGCGTGACCTGGGCGTGCAAGGCCTCGATGAACAGCTCGGTCACCGAGACGGCCTCGGCGCCAAGCCGTTCGGCGCCCAGTTCCCGTATGGCGTCCCGCACGAGCCGCTGGCTCACGGTCAGCACCCGGTAGCCGTCCCGCCGCGCGGACGCGGCCAGCCGCTCCTCCGCGCGCACCGCGCTCGCGAGCAGTGGGTCGTCGGCGTACCGCGTCACCGCGCCCGTATGCGTGGACTGCCGCCAGGCACCCGTCGTGAGGTAGCTGGACGCGTCGTCCACCCGCGTCGGCAGGTAGCGCAGCGTCTTCGTGTCCTCCCGCGTGCCGAGCGACAGCTCGAAGCCGGCCTCGCGCAGCGCCTTGGTCAGCGGGCCGGCGGTCGGCAGGTCGTGGGTCAGCCCGCCGCGACCGTCGGGCACCGTCAGCTCGGGGAAGCGGGCCCGCAGCCGCTCGTGGACCTCCTCACCGGTCAGGCCCGGCTGCGTCGCCTCCGGCTTGCCCGGGATCCAGCGCACCAGACCGGCCTGGGTGAGCCGCAGCGCCCGTACCAGCGACAGGTCGCGCGGGTAGATCTCCAGGCGCGGGGTCGCCGCCGCGTTCACGGAGGCCGCGGCGGCCAGTTCGACCATGCGACGCTCGTCCCAGTCGACGGTGCCGGGCGGCATCTCCAGGGCGCCCAGCTCCGCCAGCACGGTGGCGGCCGTCGGCAAGGTGTCCAGCCGGGCCAGCCGGTCCGCCGTACGGCCGAGGCGGCTCGCGTAGTCCAGCAGGCCCGGCGCGGTCGGGGTGTCCGGGGCGTCGTCCTCGCGGACGTCCAGGGCCAGCAGGCCGGCGCCCAGCGACTCCTCCGTCGCCTTGCGGTTGGGCTGGTGCTGGAACTCGGCCTCGTCCGGGACGAGTTGCTCGATCTCGACGACGGCCCGTACGGCAGCCAGCGCCAGCGCCCGGCGCTGCTCACGCCCAGCGAGCTGGCTGCCGCGCCGGACGGCGAGGGCGTCCGCGATCTCCACCGCCGACGCGACCCGGCCCATGCCCGCCAGCAGTTCGATAATCTCCGAGCGCAGGGCCTGGACCGCCCGGTCGGCCTTCCATCGCTTGCGCTCCTCCTTGAGCATCTGCGGAATGCGGCCCGCGCTCAGGTTCAGCGCCGCGGCGACGTCCTTCTGCTTCGGCCAGACGCCGATCTCCGGCAGCAGCCCGTGTTCGTCGGGCAGGCGCAGCAGCAACCGGACCATCTCGGCCTTGTTGCGGTTGGAGCCGTTGTTGTTGACGACCGGGACGAAGATCGTGGCCAGGGCATCGAGGCTGATCGAGCGCAGGGCGCGCGCCGACAGACCGCCGGCCGCGTCGCTCGTCGCCAGGGTGTCCGCGAGGGCGGACTCGGCGGCGGTGAGCTGGTCCAGCTCCTCCTTAGCCTCCGCCCGGCCCTCCGGTGTGAGCGGCGAGGCGGGCATCTCACGCAGCTTCTCGCCCCACTCGCGCTGGCGCTTCTGCACCTCGTTGCGGGTCTTGGCGCCCAGGCCAGGGGCGTTGACGAGCTTGCGGCGGCTGTAGTCCAGAAGCCCGCCGACCGTGGTGATGCCGAGGCCGTACAGGAAGGACTGAGCGGCGCCCGTGAGGCCGGAGACACTCAGCGGGGTGTCGAGGGCGACCTCGGCCGCCAGGCGGTCGCGCTGTTGCTCGGCGGTCTCCGGCTCGGCGTCCGCGATGGCGCCGCGCTGCACCGCCTCGCCGTCAGCCCCCGCCTCGGAGGAGGTCGCCGTGTGGCGCGTGCGGTGGCTGGACGGGACGGTCTGCGAGGCGTCGAGGAAGATCTTGCGCCAGGCGTCCCGCATGGGCTTCAGCTCGGGGAACCGCTTGCTCGCGTCCCGGTGCAGTGCCTTCTGGAAGAAGGCGACGAGCCCGTCCCGTACGGCCGGGTCGAACGCCTCGGCGGCGATCGTCGGGTACGGCCACTCCTTCGCGTCCGTCATCCTGGGCAGGACGCTGCCGTCGCCCCATTTGGGCAGCTCGCGGCTGGCCATCTGGTGCAGGGTGACGGCGACGGCGTACCGCTCGGCGTGGGAGTCGTAGGAGCCGCGGGTGATGACGTCGACGAACGGGTCGAGGTAGCCCTCGGTGCCCGCGTCGGTGCTCTTGGCGGGGTAGCCGGCGAGCGAGAAGTCGATCAGGACCAGTTCGCGGGTGCGGTTGGGGCGGATGCGGATGGCGATGTTGTCCGGCTTGATGTCGCGGTGCCAGACGCCCTCGCCCTCCAGGAAGTCGACGGCGCCGAAGAGGTAGTCGCCGTACGCCTCTAGCTGGTCGACCGGGAGCCGGCCGTCGTCGCGGAGCTGGCGGGCCACTGTCTCCTCGCGGCGGCGCGGGGCCTTCCGCTCGCCCGCCGCGTCCACGCTGTCGTCGCGCTCGTCACCGACGTACTCCAGCGCAAGGACGGTACGGCCCGCGATGCTCAGCGGCTCCGGTTCGACGAGGCGGATGATGCCCGAGTGGGGGCGCAGGCGGCCCATCACGTCGGCCTCGCGGATGAGGATGTCGCCGCGGTTGTCGGACAGGGCGACCTTCAGCACGGCCAGCGGACGCGTCCTGCGTGCCTCCGCCTCCAGGTCGCGGACGAGGAAGGCGCGGCTGGTGGAGCCGGTGCCAAGGCGGCGGCGGATCTCCCAGCGGCCGGCGAGTACATCGCCGGGGACGGCGTCCAGCGGGTCCTTCTCCGGGGCGTCGGCCGCCTCGGCGACGGTCTCGGCGGCCGGGGCGGTGAGGGAGTCCTCGACGACCTCGAGCATCTCCAGGAAGTCGTCGACGCTGTGCAGGCGCTGGTCCGGGTTGTAGGCGGTGGCCGCCTGCACCAGTTCGTCGACGTCCTCGGACAAGCCGTCCACCAAGGAGCTGGGGCGCAGGCCCTCGCCAGCCTCCAAGCGGGCGCGCAGCTCGGCCTGGCTGGCGGCCGGGGCCTTGCCGGTGGCCAGCAGGTAGGTGAGGACGCCGAGGCCGTAGACGTCGAGGGAGACGGGGTCGGGGCGCAGGGCGGTCAGCTCGGGGGCCAGGTAGGGGTCCTCGTCGTCGGCGAGGTGCATTGCGGACAGGGCAGTCGGCGCGAGCCGTGTCGCGCCCTGTCCCTGGGAGGAGTCCCCGGTGCGCTGGGTGGCGATTTGCCAGTCGGAGATCTTCAGCCGGGGGCTGAGCCAGGCTGCCTCCTCGCCGACGGCCTTGCCGGGGCCGCCGTCGGGGCGGGGCAGGACGTGGATGGAGCGGGCGGCCAGGGCACGGTGGTGGATGCGGCGGGCGTGCGCGGAGCGCATGGTCTCGGCGAGCTGCCGGACCAGGGCCATCCGTCCGAGGATGTCGAGCTTCTCCCCGTACTGGACCAGGTACTCGTCCAGCTTCATGGTGCGGTCGTCGTAGTCGAAGACGAGGGCGGGGCCGGAGGGGTGGCCGGTCGGGAAGTACTGCCGGTAGGAGACGACGCCGGGGTGCCGGAAGCGCTGGAGAACGGCCGCCTCGCGGCGGGCGGCGTTCTCCACGGACTGGCGCAGGGAGGCGTCCGAGCCGCGCTCGCTGAGGTAGACACGGACGCGGGCACGCTCGGGCAGCTCGGTGTGGCCCGCCTTGTAGTCGGCCCAGGTCTGGCCGGAGTCGAAGGGGGTGCGCTCCAGCTCGTAGGGGCCGACTTTGTACTGGGCCTCGCTACGGCGGATGCCGATGCGCTCCAGCGCGGTCTTGATCTCGCGGGAGTCGATCGCGGTGATGCGGCGCCGCTCGTCACGCGGGGGCTGCGTGAGCATGTCGACCAACTCGGCGACCGTGTACACGCCGTTCTGGTCGTGGGCGGGCAGGCGTACGCGCAGGGCGTCGTCCGTGAAGCAGACGGCTTCGCCGACCCACACCCGGCGGGCTCCTTGGCCCTGGCCGAGCAGGCTCGCCAGTTCCTTGGCCTTCTTGTTGACCAGGTGCAGGGGGTTGCCGTGGGTGCGCCGACGGCCGCCGGGGGTGGTCTGCACCCAGGTCCCGTTCTCGGACGTGACCGAGCCGTGCCAGTCCTTCAGCTCGATCATGTACATTCCGCCGGGCGCGACGACCAGCAGGTCGACCTCGCGGACGTGCCCCGTGTTCGCGGTGAAGGTGAAGTTCGACCAGGCGCGCCAGGGGTCGGAGTCCGGCAGCTTCTCGCGGATCGCCTCCAGGCCGCGGTGTTCGTGATCGAACTCGGACTCGGTGACCGTGATCCACCGGCCTTCCCGCATGCCTGTCCCCACTCGTTTCGTTCCTCTCAGGCCCGCCGTTCCCCGAGGTCGAGCCTGTCGCAGATCCTAATGGTTGCCTGGTACATGGGAAGAGTCCGTGAAGGACGGGACTATAGGACATTCAGCCCACGCGGGCTGGATGCTCGCGCCGCCTCTTGCCGATACAGGCGACAAGAGCCCCGATCAATGACATACGCGAGCAAAACGCCCTTCACGTCGCGTCGTAAGCGAGTTCAGCCAGAGCGAGAGCCTGCTTCAGGGTGTTTTCATCACGAATCTGAATGTTCACCCTGTATCGAGGGTGGCCAGTTGTGAGCGGATAGGCGTCCGGTGCCAGCTCCGCGATCTCATCATTGTGCTGCAGACGAAAGTTGATCAAGCCCGTGGACGCGAAAACATAGGCGAAGCCGCCGAACTGGCCGCCCTTGCGGCGGAGGCGGAGGTACCCGGAATAGTCGAGCGGATCGCCCTCCTGCCACGTCTTGCGCTTGATGCCGTGCACTCCGACGCTCTCCCAGGAGCCAGCTTCCGCCATGAAGTCGATGAACTGCTGCGCAGCGGGGTTGAAGGCGAGCTGCGCCTTCACCGTCTCCTGCCCCTCGTCCGCCACCCCCGGCACGTCGCCCTCGACCTGCCATCGGAAGTCCACGACGTCATCACTATCGGGGTCAGCGACCACCTGAGGCCTCCGGCGAGCGGTGTCGACCGTGCCGGGCTGCTGCTGCACAAGCTCACGGACCACCTTGGGTGCATCGAGCTCATGCGGTGTGCCCTCGAAGCAGAGATAGGTGAGCTTCACGGGTCCCCCTCCCGTTCTACGGACCGTGTCGGAGCGGACACACTAGCGCTCTCGGCGACATCGATGACGGCAGGCCGGAGGCAGCCCCAGAACCAGTGCTGACCGGAAACGCACTTGCCCCACCTCGGTGTACGTAGGCTCGCCATGGCATGTGAGGCCTGGGCACATGCCATGGCGATGAGCCGATCACCTCGGAGGTGGAGATGGCGCAGGAGTCAACCGGGCCGTATCCAGTGGACGAGCTGCCGGCCGCGGTCCGACTGGAGATCGCTGCCGAGCTGCGCAGCGACGGCAGCGTGCGGCTGACCACCGCTGTGGACCTGGGCAACTCCCCGGCGAACGTGCAGATCCGTGAGGACGACGCGGCCGGGTGGTGCACACTCGCCGAACGCCTCGGAACAGTGGGCCAGCCCGAACACCCGGTGCGGCTGGAGAGCGCCGGGTGGATGGTCGGCCGGGGCAGCCCGCGGCGTCACCGTTCCTCGACCGCCAGTCGGTCCGCGCATGGTCGGCGCACCTTGCGAAGCGGATAGTGGACGGCGTGCAGGTGACGGTCACCACCAGGAATCCGCAGGAGCCGACGACCGGTGCGTCGGCGGAACGTGTCCAGGACCTGGTCGACGAACTGCGTGGGGTGGGCTGCAGGGTCGAGTTCCGCGAGCGGATGCACGAGAAGGTACTGATCCTGGACGGCAGCGTGCTGTGGCATGGCTCGTTGAACCCCCTGGCCAAGAATGGCCCCACCGACCTGATGATGCGGCTCACCGATCCGGTGGCGTGCGAGCGAGTGGGACGGGTCATCGAGCGTGCCCGCAAGGAGAAGGAGGCGTGGAACCCACGAGCGTCGGGCGCGGGGAAGGCCGGCGGAGCGGGCCGCACCGACGGAGAGCGCCTCTATCTCGAAGTCCCCTGCGCGGACAGGAACGAGGCCAAGGAGCAGCTCGGCGCCCGGTGGGATCCCAGGCGCCGAAAGTGGTACGTGGACGCCGCCAAGGTCAGCCGCGAGCAGGCTGCACGGTGGCTGCCGCCGGCGTCCTGACGTCCGTTGAAATGCCGCACGCATGGCTGCGTTGAGCGCGCACGTCGTCCATCGCCGGCAGACGGGCTACCGACACGCGCAGACGCGGTTCCTCGTTCATGTGACTACACAATTGCGCGTGCCGTAAAGTTACTCGGGCTGCGCATCCTCCCGGAGGGGTACGAGCGCGGAGTTCATGCGCCAGTCGGCGGCATGTGAGCAGTGATGGTGAATCGCCGCGTGGATTCGCGCGGCGTGTGAGTGGATGCCCGGTGGGCCGTCCCCCCACCATTCCTGTCTCACCGCCAAGGAGTGGTCACCAATGAACCCTGCCGAGTACAAGCCTGCGCGTTTCGCCCGGCTCCGTAAGGTCCTGGTGGACGTCGCCATCAATATCGTCGCCAACCTGTTGGTGGCCGCGATGATGTCGACAGCGCACCTGCTCTTCTGAAGCAGGCGGGTGGCGGGCACCCGGGGGGTCCGCCACTCCACCTTGAGCGCAGGGCTCAGAACAACATCATTTCGTTCTTCAACTTGGCTTTGTTCTGTGCTCGTCGGGCCCTGCGGCTCCGTGCGGCCCCGCTGCGCCGCGCGATCCTCAGTTCGGGCGGGATGGTCGACTGAGTCGGCCGGAGCCCCTGCACGTCGGTCTCCCCGACCAGCTTCCTGAGGTGACGCCGGGTCTCCGCGTCGGTGGAGTAGAGGACGGTCGCCCGGCTCGCTCTGGTCAGCAGGACGTGGTAGGCGTGACGGACGCAGCGCGCGAATTCGTCGTCGTCGAGGGTGCTGGTCCGAACCTTCGGATCGAGCGACCCCGGCTTCGCGACCCGCATCACGTCGGCTTTCGGGTCCTTGCGCTGCTTCCCACGCCGGAAGACCCAGCGGTCGGTACGCCAGACCATGTCATCGCCCATGATCACCCCGCACCAGTCCCACTCAAGCCCTTGTGCGGTGTAGACACAGCCGATCTGCCCGATGCCGACATCGTGTACGGGCCAGATTCTCGACGGCGGCTCACCGTTGGCGCAGAAGGACTCGCTGGACGCGTTCCACGGGCGGTGCCAGCCACCGATGCGCACGTCCCTCTGGAGGTTCTTGTTCTCGTCCGGCTTGCTCCAGGGCCAGCAGTATCCAGCCACCATCCGGGCGGTCGCACCTGCCTCGAACTCCGTGCGGACGATGTGCTCCATCTCGTCGGGCGTATCGACGACCTCGATGTGCATGAGTCCGTCCGGGACCCATTCGTGCGGCTCCTGCGCCGAAACGCCGAGCAACGCTCGGACCCATCGGAGATAGGCGTCACTTCCTCCGCATCGGTACTGCTCGGTCAGATGGTAGCGACGGACGATCACATCGCGATGTCGCGAGGCCTCCTCGATGAGTTCCACGGTGCCGACGTCGTGCGGGCGAACGGTCTGCCCGGCGTCGAGGAAGAAGACGGTCAGACGTGATGCGTCGAGCAGTTCGTCCACCTGTGCCTTCGTGCCCTGCTTCTCGGCAGGGAGGCGCCAGTTGGTGGTCTTGTCCCGTATCCGGTGCGCCTCGTCGCAAATCAGAACGTCCAGCGGCGGACTCGGCGCTTTCACGAAACTGCTGAAGTAAGCGAAACGTTCCCGGAACGCGGCCTCGGTGTATCCGACGTTCTCCTTGATCGCGGCGTTGAAGGCCCGCGAACCACTGGCGTACTTCACTGTTCGACCGGCGGCTTCGAGATCGGCTCGTAGTTGCAACCCGATGGCGCTTTTCCCGGTGCCGGGTCCTCCGGTGATCAGAAAGACGGCACGCTGCGGACGGGGCACGATCGCCTCTCGGTTCGGACTGTCCAGAATCAGCTCCGAAGCCGCGAGTACGTCATCGGCCACCTTCCTCTGACGCCCCCGCAAGGTGAAGACAGTGTCCTCTCCGCATGAGTTGACCATGGCGTCGAGAAGCGGCGTATTCCGGAGGTTCATCCGGTGCAGTATGTACTCGGCCGCCGAGTAGTCGTCCTCGGCGGTGAAGTGGCGCCGCAGGTCGTCGAGAAGCCTGTCCCGGGTGTCACTCGTGTACGTGTGCGCATAGGGACCGGTAGGCGCGTCGACACTGAGCAGTGGCCGGACGGATTCATCCGTGGCGTTGTGCAGATACGCGAACCCACCACACTCGAACTGCAGCCCGTTCAGCGGACCTGTGGGGCCGGTGAACAGTGCGTGGTATTCACTGAGCTGAAGGGCAGGGTGTTTGACCGGATCGTCGATCCCGTCTACGTAGACGAGATCAGCTGTCGCAGCCTCTACCCTCGTCACCGCCGACCACTGCTTCAACTCGACGAGCTGCACGGAAAGGGTGCCTTCCGCGGGGTGCCTGCCCACGAGAACAACGTCGATCTGCCCGCCTTCGGCCGAACCTTCGGATTCGTCCACGGTTGGCGAGCATTCGACGATCATCTCGACGTTGCCCCGCTCGGCGGCCACCAGGTCCTCGGCGAGGGAGACAAGGCTCCTGGCCCACGCGGAGCGCTCGCCATCGGAGGACTCGCCTCGCCCGAAGTGCACCCAGCGGGCGGCCAGGTGCGGCACCAAGCGGCGCCGTGCGTGCAGAGCCAGCAGGTCCCGTGCCGACAATCGCAGCAGGAGCATGGACACGAGGAGGTTCCCCCAGGGCACGAGTAACTCGTGCGGGTGGGGGCGTGTCCACGCAGGAAGCCCGTCGGGCCGCGACCGGTGTCAGTGATCTTAGACAAGCACCGACTCGTCCTGGGCACGGCGAACGCATTTCGGCCTGTTCAACGGAATGGCTTGGCCGATTCACGACGAGGGCGTTCTCCAGCCGAGCGTTCCGCTGTCACGCCTGTACCCGAGCCGATTCCCGCGCTGAACTGCCGACGAGTTCCCTGAGCTTCTCCCGCGTCTCCAAGTCGGTCGAGTACACGACGGTGCCGACCATGCCCCGGGTCAGCAGCACCTTGTAGGTGTTGCGGATCAGGCGGTCCACGTCGGCGTCGCAGGTGGACCGCTTGAACACCGGGTCCTTGGACGCCGTGCGTTCGGTGACCCAGCGGTCGCCGCGCCAGAGCAGGTCGGGGCCGATGATGACGCCGGACCAGTCGTACTCGAAGCCCTGGGCGGTGTAGACGCAGCCGACCTGGCCGAAGCCGGCCGGGTCGGTGGCCCACAGGGCGGCCGGAGGCGCGCCGGAGACGGAGCGGTCGCCGCGCAGGTTCCAGGGGCGGGCCCAGTCGCCGATGACGACGTCGGGCGGCAGCGGCTCGCCGGGCCCGGGCTCCGGGGACCAGCGCCAGCAGTAGCCGGCGGACATACGGGCGCCGTAGCCCTGGGCTCGCCGGGCCTCCAGGAACGCCTCCATCTCCTGAGGGCTGTCGGCAACCAGGAGCTGCATGCGGCCGTCGGGCTCCCAGGTGACCGGTCCGCCGGGCTTCAGTCCGAGGAGTCGGACCACCCAGCGCAGGTAGGCGTCGCTGCCGCCGCAGCGGAACTGGCTGTCCAGGGGTACGACGTGGCACGGGATGTCCCGCTTCGCCGCCGCCTCCTTAATGTCGGCGACGGTGCCCAGCTCGCCGGGACGCACGACCTGGTGCTCGTCGAGGAAGAAGACGGGCACGTAGGCGACGTCAAGGAGTTCGTCTATCTGAGCCCTGCCGGTCCGGTGCTCGGCGCGGGTGTAGCGGTTGGCAGAGGTCTCCCGGATGCGGTGGGCCTCGTCGCAGATCAGGGCGCCCAGGCTGTTTTTCTCGGCGGTCATGAAGCTGTTGAAGTACTTGAACAAGTCCTGGACTTCACGCTTGCGGGCCCCGGCGATCTTCCGCATCGTCTTGGTGAAGGACTGGGAGCCGGTGGCGTGCAGCGCCGGTATGCCGCGTCGGTACAGCTCTCCGAGCAGTTGGAGGGCGATCACGCTCTTTCCGGTGCCGGGGCCTCCCGTGACGATGACGACTTCCTTGCGGTCGGCGTTCTTCGCCCTCTGCACCGCGTTGAGCACCATGCGGTAGGCCACCTGCTGCTCGTCGAGGAGCACGAACTGAGTGCGCTCCCGCACTTCTTCGGCGGCCACGGACATCAGCTGCTTCGACGGCACGGCAACGCCTGCGCACAATTCGTCCGCCGCCCCTGACCCCGGGTGCTTGTCGCTCAGCCTCGTACGGAGGTGGTCCAGGAAGGCACCGCGGCGCTCCCCGGTGAAGAGCAGGCCGTGGCCGTCCCGTTCGATCTCCCTCAGCCCGATCACACCGAACTCGGTGGCGTTGTGCAGGAACGCCACCCCGTTGACCCGGTGGCCGTGCTCGGCCACCGCCCCGTTGAAGTTGACGAGGTACTCGCAGTAGCGGCGCACCTGCTCGATCGGGTTGAGGACCGGGTGAGCGTAGGCGTCGACGAGGCACAGGGTGGGGTCGTCCTCATGGGGAACCGCCTGGCTCCACTGCTTGAGTTCCACCACGACGTACGACGGCTCCCCCGTGGCCGGGTGGACTCCGGCAAGGACGACGTCGGCCCGTTTACTGTTCAGCGGGAGCCCGTATTCCAGCATGACCTCCACGTCGCCCAGGCCCGCGTCGTTGAGCGCAGTGGCGAGGACGGGGATGCTGCGCTCCCAGGAGCGCACCTCCGAGGTGCCGGGTCGGTAGCCGTGCATGTGGACGAACTTGTCGGTGAGGTGCAGGAACAGCGAACCGTCGAGCGCCATGACGGCGACCGTTTTCGCGGACGCGCGGAACAGCAAGGACTTCCCCCGGGCAGCACGAAGAGACTCGTGCGGGTGGGGGCATGTCCTTCGAAACTCCACCGGGGTGGAGCGGAAGCCCGTCGGGCCGCGTTGACGATGAGTCGAGGGTACCCGGCAGCACTGACAGCCTTGTGGCAGGGCGCATTCGGGTCGGTTCGGCCCGCGCAGCGACCGTCGACCGCGGGCAGGTTTCACGCTCACCCGTCGCCGCAGCCGCTGCTGTCCTCTTGCCCGAGACCGACCAGGGCCAGGCGGATCCGTCTCGGGTGCGGCCGGGTCCTTAGCAGGGAGCTCCTGGGCACTCGCCGGCGCCTCGGTTTCACGCCGGTGGTGACCGCGCAGGCCCGCGCCTGCTACGCCACACGGACGGCCGTGACCGCCTGTCCGCCGAGGGATTCGGCCGCACGCCCGGCCTCGGCCGTACGGGGCCGCGCATCCGTCAGCCCAAGTGCCGAAGGTGGTCGGCGCAAGAGGTCGCCGACCTGGCAGCCGTCACTCCCACCGGCGCCAACAACTGCGGAAGGCCCCGGGTGTCAGGACGCCAGGGCCGCCTTGATCGATTCCGTGACCGGGGTGGTCGGGCGGCCGATGAGGCGGGCCAGGTCGCCGTTGGTACCCGCGAGCCGGCCGCGGGCGATGGCCGCGTCCACGTCGACGAGGATCGCCGCGAAGCCCTCGGGCAGGCCGGCGCCGGTGAGGATGGAGAGGTGAGCGTCCGCCGGGACCTCGGTGTAGGTGATGGCGCGGCCGGCGTGCGCGGCGACCTCGGCCGCGTACTCCGCGAGGCTCCAGGCGGTGTCGCCGGAGAGTTCGTACGCCTTGTTCAGGTGGCCCTCGCCGGTCAGCACCGCGGCCGCGGCGGCCGCGTAGTCGGCGCGCGCCGCGGACGCGATCCGGCCTTCGCCTGCGCTGCCCACGACGGCACCGTGCTCCAGGACGCTGCCCAGCTGGGCCGTGTAGTTCTCGTGGTACCAGCCGTTGCGCAGGAACGTGTACGGCAGACCCGCGTCCAGGATCGCCTGCTCGGTGGCCTTGTGCTCCGCGGCCAGGTCGAAGTCGGCCGCGGGGCCCCCGAGGACACCGGTGTAGGCGAGCTGTGCCACGCCCGCGGCCCTGGCGGCCTCGATCACGGCGATGTGCTGCGGGACGCGGCGCCCGACCTCGTTGCCGGAGATCAGCAGGACCCGGTCACCGGCGCGGAAGGCACCGGCCAGGCTCGCCGGGTCGTCGTAGTCCGCCGGACGGACCTCGACCCCGCGGGCCGCCAGATCCGCGGCCTTGGTGGTGTCCCGGACCACGGCGGCGATCTGCCCGGCGGGAACCCGGGCGAGCAGTTCCTCCACGACGAGGCGGCCGAGCGCTCCGGTGGCTCCAGTGACGACGATGCTCATGATTCTTCTCCTTGGTGGGTCGGTCAGCGTGAAACCACCCTACGGAGAGCGCTGTGGATTCGTAAGTACCCACTTTGAAGTAAGGTACTGGCGTGGACGTAAGCAACCAGGTCAAGCCGATGCCGCCCGCGGTACGCGAGCCGATGTGCCCCTCACGTGGGGTGCTGGAGCACGTCACCAGCCGCTGGGGGGTGCTCATCCTCGCCGCGCTGGTCGAGCGCTCCTACCGGTTCAGCGAGCTGCGCAGGGAGGTCGGCGGCGTCAGCGAGAAGATGCTGGCCCAGACCCTGCAGACGCTGGAGCGGGACGGCTTCGTCGTACGGGACGCCCAGCCCGTGATCCCCCCACGCGTCGACTACTCGCTCACCCCGCTGGGCCGCGAGGCCACGGAGCAGGTCTGGGCACTCGCCCGCTGGACCGAGCGCCGCACCCCGGATGTACTGGCCGCCCGCACCGCGTACGACGAAGCCCGGACCGCGTAGCCCGGAGCCGTCGGGCCCTGCGCCCGCTCCTGCCGCGGTCGCGGGGTCTGCCCGGTGAGAGTGCGTCAACAGGCACCACTGCTGTGGACGCCTCTCCCTCACTCGGGCGAACCTCCTTCGAATCCGGCGCGTCGCCCCGACCGGCCCACCACTGTGGAACGCTCCGCACGCCACACGACCGAGGGGGGCCTCGTGACCGTCAGGAGCACCGACCGGAGCACGGATCAACCAGGGGAAAAGCCCACCCACACCGAGGAGTTGCGCTTCCGCTCCCCCGCCGTCTCGGTGTTCGACCGGCAGCCGATCACCACCCGCTCCATGGCACGCCGGCTCCCCCAACTCGTACGCCGGGCACTCGCGCTGGCGTGGAAGGTGGACCGCAGGGCCGTCGTCGCCCTGCTCACCTGCCAGGCGCTGTCCGCGTTCCTCGAAGCCTTCGGGCTGCTCGCCACCACCTCCACCATCTCGGCGCTGATCGCCTCGGGCGACATCACCGACCGACTGTGGGACGCGCTCCCCTCCATCGCCGTCCTCGCCGCCGCGGCCGGGCTGCGGGCCCTGCTCGGCATCGCGGTCACCAACATCTCCTCCCGCCTCGCCCCGCGGATCTCGCGGGAGGCGGAGATGGCGATGCTCGACGCCGCGATCCACGCCGAGTTGGCCGCGTACGACAACCCCGGCTTCAACGACCGATGGGACGCCGCCGACCGGGGCGCCGACGTCGCTCAGGACCTCCTCACCGAGGCGCAGCAGCTGATGGCGTGCGTGGCCTCCCTCCTGGCCGCCGCGAGCGTGGTCACCGTGCTGCATCCGCTGCTTCTGCCCCTGTTGGTGCTGGCAGCCCTGCCGCAGGGCATCGCCGGCATGAAGGGCGCCCGGGTGCAGTACGAGACCAGCCGGGCCGTGTCGGCCGAGCGCCGCACCCTTGCGCTGCTGCGCTGGTACATGGTCGACAAGGACATCGCCGACCAGCTGCGTTCGGGGACCATGGCCGAATTCCTGCTGGCCCGCTACCGGTCGATCGGTGAGCGGGTCGACCGGGCCACGGACCAGGCCGTCCACCGGGGTGCCCGTTACGCCCTGTTCGGCGCGGTGATCGGCGGCGTGGCGGCGGGGCTCGTATGGGCCGCGCTCCTGGCCCTGCTGGCCACCGGGCACATGACGATCGCCGCCGGCGGCACCGCCGTCTTCGCCCTGCGCACCGTCGGCTCCTCACTGCAGGGCATCGTCGGCTACGGCACCCGTCTGTTCCGCACCGGCCTGTACCTGGACGACTGGGCGGACTTCATCGAGGAGGCGGGCGGCCACCGCATGGAACGCGGCTCTCTCGTCCCCGCCCCGCCGGACGTCGTGCGGGTCGAGGACCTGGTCTACCGCTACCCCGGTTCCGACACCGCCGCCCTGGACGGCGTCACGCTGGAGGTCCGCCGCGGCGAGGTCCTGGCGCTGGTCGGGGAGAACGGCTCGGGCAAGACCACGCTCAGCAAGCTGCTCACCGGGTTGTACCTGCCCACCAGCGGCACCGTCTCCTGGGACGGGACACCCGTCGGCGAGCTGGCCCCGCAGGCGATGTGGGCGCAGACCGCCGTCGTACCGCAGGACTACGCGCACTGGCCGCTGACCGCGCGCGAGAACATCACCCTCGGGCAACCCACCGCCGGAGGCGACCGTGCCGTCCTGGAGGCCGCCGCCCGCTCCGGCGCCCATGAGGTCGTCGACGAGCTGCGCAGCGGCCTGGACACGCTGCTCGCCCGGCAGTGGTGGGGCGGCGTGGAACTGTCCGGGGGCCAGTGGCAGCGCCTCGCCCTCGCCCGCGCCTTCCACCGCCCGGCGGGGCTCCTCGTCCTCGACGAACCGACCTCCGCCCTCGACCCCAGGGCCGAGCACCGGATCTTCGCCGGGCTGCGCAAGATCGGCCAGGAGCGCGCCGTGGTGCTGGTCACCCACCGGCTGACCAACGTCGCCGTGGCCGACCGCATCGTGGTGATGAAGCACGGCCGGATCATCCAGCAGGGCACGTTCGATGATCTCGTCACGCGCCCCGGCCTCTTCCGGGAACTCTGGGAGCTGCAGAACGACCGGGGCGTTCCCTCGCCACGCACGGAGACCGGGGCGAACTGACCAGAGCAGTGCGTTCGGGAGCGACGACACGTCCGCCGGCGCGGGGCCCGATGGAGGCGCCGCCCTCGACCAGGGGCTGGCCGACCCGCCGGGCGGCCTCTGCTTCACCGAGCGGGTGGCGGGGCGCGGCGGACCTCGGCCAGGACGATCACCGTGTCGTCGGTCGGTGACTCGGGGAGCAGGTTCGCCAGGATCCGGTCCGCTGCCGCCTCCAATTCCTCAGGCAAGACGCGGAGTTGGGCGCGGAGCGCCTCCATCCCCTCATCGATGTCCTGGCCGCGCGACTCGATGAGACCGTCGGTGTAGAGGGCAAGGACGGCGCCGTCCGGCAGGTCGATGTCGGTCGTCCGGAAGGGTACGCCTCCGATACCGAGGGGCACTCCCAGTACGTCTCCGAGGACCGTGACCGTGCCGTCCGGGTGGCGTACCAGCGGCGGGGGATGACCCGCGTTGGCGAGGCGGGCCCGGCCGGTCGCGGGGTCGTAGAGGAGATAGAGGCAGGTCGCCAGCTCGATGCCGGCCTCCTGGGCGCAGGTGTCGAGTTCGGTGAGCAGCTCGGCGGGGTCCTGGACATGGCGTGCCAGCGCTTTGGCGGTGATGCGCAGCCGGCCCATGGCGGCGGCGGCCGGCACCCCGTGCCCCATCACGTCGCCGACGACGAGTGCCACCCGGTCGCCGGGCAGATTGATCACGTCGTACCAGTCGCCGCCGACCTCGGTGTGGTGGCTGCCCGGGAGATAGCGGTGCGCGACCCGTACGGAGGGGCTGGTCCCCAGCGCGGTGGGGAGCAGCGCGCGCTGCAGAGTCAGCGCGATGTCCTGGATCCGGCTGTAGAGACGAGCGTTGTCCAGACAGAGCGCGGCGCGGGAGGCGAGCTCGCCGGCGAGGCTCAGATCGTCTTCGGTGAAGGGCGGCCGGGCGGCGGAGCGGCCGAACATGATGATGCCCTGGACCGTGCCCCGGGCGATGAGCGGGGCGAGGAGCAGGTCCGTCAGCCCGCTGTCGATCAACAGCTGGGCGCGCGTCCGGTGGATGACGGTCCGGGTCATGAACTCGTCGTTCACCGGGACGGACACGGCGTGTCCCGTGTGGAGCATCTGATGGATGCTGGAGCCCGCCGGGTAGGTGACGGTCTCCACTCCGCCGACGAGTTCGGGGGCCGGAGGGGGCAGGCTGGTGCCGGAGGCGATCCGGTGGGTGACCAGGGGCGCGTCCGGGTCGAACACCTCCGGTTCGTCCATCCAGTCGACGACTTCCACCACGGACGCGTCGGCGAAGTCCGGCACCGCCGCGTCGACCAGTTCGCGAGCGGTGACGTCGATGTCCAGGGTGGTGCCGATCCGGGCGGCGGCCCGGTCGAGGAACGCCAGCCGCTGCCGGGCGGCCGTCGCTTCCACGATGGCATGCTCCCGGTCGGTTACGTCCACCAGCAGGCCGCCCACGCCCGGCCTGGTGCCGACGGCCTGGCTCAGCGGAAAGAGACTCACCGACCGCACCTGGTCCAGGTCAGGACGGCCGGGAGTACGCAGTCCCACCAGTGTGCTCACGACGGGGCGGCCCTCCGCGGCGACGGCCCGCAGCATGCGCTGGTACTCGCCGCCGTCGGAGGTGACCATGAACTCGTCCATCCGCCGCCCGATGTGGTCCTCGATCGGGCTGCCGTCCATGTCGGCGAGCGCCTGATTGAGGTGGACGTACCGCAGGTCCTCGTCGAGCATCACCAGGCCGATGGGGCACGTCTCGAAGAGGGCGTCCAGGAAGGCGAGGTTGGTCTTCACCCGGTCGAGCTCGTCACCGCGGCTCGCCAGGCCCACGATCACGGAACGGCCGCTGCCGCCGGTGACGGGGAAGACCCGGAAGCCGCAGTCGAAGACCGTGCCGTCCCGGTACAGCGCCGGAAGGCGGACGCGCCAGTACCCCAGGGTCCGGCCCCGCTCCGCCAGCTGTGCGGCCGCTGTGGGTTCGCCCTTCGGCGGCCCGGGGAAGAGGACGGCGGCGGGTTGGGAGAGCACCGCCGCCGCTTCGTAGCCGAAGAGCCGCTGGGCGCCGGGCCCCCAGTAGCAGATCCGCTCGTCCTCGTCGAGGCCGAAGACGGCCACGGAGACGTGCTCCAGCAGCGTTCCCGGCTCCGACCAGAGCGGCCCCGGAGCCGGCTCGCCCCCCGGCCGATCCGATGGCACGAGATGTCCCCTTCCACGCGAGGCACGCGGCTTCCACGCGAGGCACGCGGCAGCGGGTCCGTCCCAGGACGGCGGACGGGCTCCTTCAGCAATTCTGCCCGTCATTCCCGGCCCGTACATCACGGTGTGGCGACATCTCCGGCCGCCTGGTCACGGGGAGTCACGGCAGGTGCGCCTGCGCTTCGGTACGGCCTGTTCGGCCCTGACCCTGGCCCGGCTATCGACAGCCGGCTCAGCCCTGGTCCTCCGTTGCCTGTTCGATGAAGTCGACGTCCATCGCGTCGGCGAGCTCCTCCACGCTGGCCGCCACTGCCTCCAGGGTAGGCGCGTCCAGCTCGCCCGGGTCGGCGGCAGCCGCCAGGAGCGCCCTCCCGAGGCCGCGTACCAGGTCGACGGCCTCGTCGGCAGGGATGAAGATACGGCCGTCGTCGTCCGTGAGCATGGCCGTGATCTGCCCGATGGGTTCCTTGCCGTCGTCGCTCATCGCGTCGGTTCCTTCGGTCCGATCATGGTGTGATCCCCTGTCCGCCGACTTCTGAGAAGCAGACACTATCCAGCGCCGGACGGTCCGAAGCGTCCGGCGCGATCATCCACACGCTCATTGGGACCCGTGAGCGTCTGTCCTGACGCACGGACGCGGGGGCGGGAGCGGGGCGGGGCGGGAGGCGGGTCATGCGTCGCCTCCCCCGAGCCGCCGGACCTCGACGGCAGCCGCGTCGGCGGCCCGGCGCGCCTTCTTCGCCGCGCGTTCGGCGTCACGCAGCAGCTCCGCGGCCCTGTTCGCCTCCCCGCGTGCGCCGCGCTGCTCCTCCTTCGCCTCGCGCAGCAGCCGCTGGAGTTCGGTGACCCGCTCGTCGAACTCGTCCGCCTGCGCGTGCGCCTGCTGGTGCGTCACCTCGGCAGCTCGCAGCGTCTCGTCCCGTGTCTCCGCGTCGTGTCGCGCCTCCTCGGCCGTCGTACGGGCCTTGTCGAGGCGGGCCCGTCGCCGCTCCTCCTCACGGGAGACCGTCTTCGCGGGTGCTTTCGCCGTGGGTTCCGGGGATTCACCGGATTCCGGGCCGTGCGGGGGTGTCTTCGTGGACGGTTTCGCGGGGGTGCCGATGGTGGTGGCCGGCCTACGGGGCGGCAGCGCGTCGGGGTCGATCCCGACGAAGCCGACGGGCGCCTCGGGCGTCTTCGACAGCGTCCCGGCCGCCCACTCCTCGGCGGTGGCCGGATCGGAGAGCGCCGCGCGCAGGATCTGCTCGACCTCCTGCCGCACATCGTCGCTCACGGTCTGGCCGGCCTCCTGGGCCAGCTTGCTCGCCTCGCGCGCGAGAGCCGCGATCACCGCGTACTGCTGATGCCCGAGCTCCTTCAACTGCGCCCCGTCCAGCGTCTGATGGGCCTCGCGCAACGCCCGGCCGAGCTCAAGGAGCTGCTCGGTCTCGGCTGGTCTCCGGCGTACGAGGAGGTTGGACGCCCACGCCGCGCGCGTCGGCTTGCGCAGCCCCGCGATCCGCTTGGCCGCGGCCGAGTCCCCGGCCTTGCGGGCCTCGGCGGCCCGAGCGTCCCTGGCGGCGGTGAATTCCGCCGGGGGCAGTCCGTACAGCTCCTTTACGACCGCGTCCGCGTCCACGCCGGCCATGCGCAGTCACCCCCGCCCACGGAGGCGGACCACGATCCGCTCGGGCAGCGGACCTCGTGCCCGCTTCGGCACGCGTGCCCTCGCCCGAGGAGCCGGTGGCGCAGGGGGTCGTGACGCGGCTGATCGTGGCGGAGGGGCCAGGGGCGCAGGAGCCCGTGAAGCGGCTGGTCGTGGCGCCGGACCCCCGGGCGTACAAGCCCGTGTCGCGGCGGGTCGCGGCGGAGAGGCCCGTGGCGCGGCGGGTCGTGGCGGAGGGGTCCGGGGCGCGGGCGGGCCTGGCGCACGAGCCCGTGACACGGCGAGGCGGGGCGACGGGGGCCCGGGCGCGAGGGCCCGTGAAGCGGCTGGTCATGGCGCCGGACCCCCGGGCGTACAAGCCCGTGGCGCGGCGGGTCGTGGCGGAGGGGTCCGGGGCGCGGGCGGGCCTGGCGCACGAGCCCGTGACACGGCGAGGCGGGGCGACGGGGACCCGGGCGCGAGGGCCCGTAACACAACAGCCCGTGGCACCGGGCCCCGGCGCGCAGGGGGCCTCGGCGGGCGCGGGTGCGGGGCGGAAGACCGAGCAGGCCCGGTCGCCCGTACGCGTCTCCAGCGCTCATGCGTCGTCCGCGGCAGCCGCCTGCTCCTTCGCGCGTCGGCCGACCACGACGGCCGCCGCGAGCGCGCTGCCCAGGAAGGCGACGGCCACGGTCCACGGCTGGTCGAAGCGGTGGGCCGTGGCGTGGTCGACGGAGTAGCGGCCGGCGCCCGTGATGCCGACGGCGGCCGCGGCGAAGCCGAGAAACGCGGGGTATTCGAAGCCGCCGCCCTGGGCGAAGAACCCGGCCGGAGCGTGAACGGAGACAGCGCCTGCCATGGCTCCGGCCGCGGCGGCGCCGGCCGCCGGGGTCGCCAGACCGAGCGCGAGCAGCAGACCGCCGCCGGCCTCGCCGACGCCGGCGGCGACGGCGCTCACCCGCCCGGGCCGGAAGCCCATGGCTTCCATGGCCTTGGACGTGCCCTCCAGGCCGCCACCGCCGAACCAGCCGAACAGCTTCTGGGCGCCGTGCGCGGCGAGGACCGCGCCGGTGCCGGTCCGTAGGACGAGCAGGCCGAGGTCACGTCGGTTCAGAGGTGCGGGTGCCATGAGGGGTCTCCCGGGGCTGGAGGCGTGGGCGTACGGCTTCCACTCTCCGCCGCCCTGCTCGCGGGGCTGGTGCGTTGCTGGTCCACATGGGTATGCGCGGCTGCCCGCCGCGGCGCTCCGACGGACTTGAGCGGTGGCGCTGCCGGGGTCCCCGATCGAACAATCCTTCATGAGCGACATTCACGGCAGCAGGCACGAGACGTTTCCGCGCGACCCGCGTTCCGGGCCCGACACCACATCCCCTCAGTCGCCCACCTCGCCCGGCGACGGCGGGCCGTCGCCCACGACGCCGCCGCAGGAGCCGTTCGGGCTCCTCGGGCTGCCGGCCCACCGCGCCTGGCAGGTCCTGCTCCTCGCAGGGATCGCCGCACTGGTCCTGGGCGTCCTGATCCTGCTGTGGCCGGGCGCATCGCTGGTCGCCGCCGGTGTGCTGTTCGGTCTGTATCTGCTGGCGAGTGGGGTGACGCAGCTCGTCGCCGCGTTCGGCACCCATGTCTCCACCGCGCTGCGGGTGATGGCGTTCATCAGCGGCGCCCTGTCGATTCTGCTGGGGCTGTTCTGCTTCCGGGGCCCGATGCAGTCGGTTCTGCTGCTCGCCCTGTGGATCGGTATCGGGTGGCTGTTCCGCGGGATCACCCAGGTGATCGCGGCGGCGTCGGATCCGGGGGCGCCGGCCAGGGGCTGGCAGGTCTTCCTCGGAGTGCTGAGCGCGCTGGCCGGGCTCGTACTGAGCGTGTCGCCGTTCGCGTCGGTGGCCGTCCTGACGCTGGTGGGCGGTTGCTGGCTGCTGGCCCTGGGCGTCGTCGAGATCGTCACGGCCTTCCAGGTCCGGTCGCGGGTGAGGCATCTGCGGTCGGGCGTCTGAACGCCCCAGTCCCAGCCCAGCCCGGTCCCCGTCCTCACCCCGGGCCCGAGCCCGAGCCCGAGCCCGAGGCCCGGCCGTCCGATCCGTGCGCTAGATTTTGCCTCTCCCTGACCACGATCGTTTCACTCACGATCGATCTCTTCTGCACACGGAGCCAGCATCCCCATGAGCGACATAGGCGACATCGTCAATGGACTTGGCCGCACGACGGCCTACGGCGCTCTCGGAGTCGTGCTGTTGCTCCTCGGCATCGTCCTCGTCGACGCGCTCACGCCGGGCAAGCTCGGGCGGCAGATCTGGGAGGAGCGCAACCGCAACGCCGCGGTTCTGCTGAGCTCCGCGCTGCTCGGGATCGGCGGCATCGTCTTCACCTCGATCTGGACGACCTACGACCACTTCGGCAAGGGCCTCGTGTCCACCGCGGCGTTCGGTCTGCTGGGTCTGGTGCTGATGGCGGTGGCCTTCTGGTTCGTCGATCTCGTCACGCCCGGAAAACTGGGCGCGACGCTGGTGGAGCAGGAGCCGCACCCGGCGGTGTGGGTGACGGCGTCGTGCAACATCGCGGTGGCCGCGATCGTTTCGGCCTCCATCGCCTGAGGGCCGAGCTCGAGCCGGGGCGAGCCGCGCTGCCCCCGCCGACCCACCCCGCCCGCCCCTCGCAGGCTTCCCCCTCTCCTGGGCCCGGCGCACCCCCGACTCGGCGTGCTCACCGACTCGGCGTGCTCACGGACTCGGCTCCCTCATGGGATCGACCTCCAGGAAGCGGCGCTTGCGCGGGCCCCGGTAGAGCAGCGCCTCCCAGCCCAGCGCCTCCAGTACCCGGGCGCAGGCGCCCAGTTCCCGCTCCTCCTCCTGCGCGGCGCCGCTGCCCGGCGGCCCCAGCCACTCGACCAGGACCGTTCCCTGCCTGTCGGCGGCACTCACCCGGTACCCCGTGGCCGTCCGCTGCCCGTCCTGGTCGACCGCCGAGGGAGTGATCCCCTCGGCCTCCAGGGCCAGGGCGACCGCCCGCACCGGGCGCGTACGCTCCCAGGCGGCCGGTACCGAGACGGGCGCGCGAGCGCCGGGGTCCCCGACGCCCGGGCCGTCGGCACGTGTGCCCGTGAGCCGCCGGATCTGGAGCAGCCCGTCGAAGGCCACGCGCACTTCAGCCGCTCTGTGGGCGGCCTCGCCGGGCGGCGGGGCCGGTCCTTCCCCGGTCGCGGCCTCGAACGCGTCACCGCTCACAGCAGCCTCCGGATGTCGCCGCGCACCCGGTAGAAGCCGCCGGACGCGGCGTGCAGCGCGTCGACGACGTACCGTGCGCCCGTCTCCCGTATCGCGCGCGGGAACTGGACGTTCCAACTGGGCTCGTATCCCTCCGAGACCACGTGGACGCGGACCCGGCCGGCCTCCTGGACGCACTCCACGATCACCGCGCCCGCCGGCGCCGTCGTCACGGAGGCGACGGACGCCGCCGCCGTGGCCGGCGCGTAGGTGGGCAGCGCGGCGGCGAGCTTCACATCGCGGGCGACCGGGACCGTCCCCCGCTGCGCCGCCGCGATCGCGGCCTCGCTCGCGTCGACGCACACCAGGGAGCCGTCGGTGGTGACGAGGTAGAGCCGCTCGTCCCGGTACTGCATGGAGAGCGCCGAGCCACCGCCCGTGCCGAGCTTCCAGAGCCGGGTGCCGTCCCGGTCGAAGCAGTACACCGACGAGGCGGAGTCCCCGGCGAAGACGAAGCGGCCGCCGGGCGAGGTCGCGCACGAGTAGACGGGGCTGTCGCAGCGGTACGTCACCTCGATCGCGCCGTCGTCCTTGGAGAGCCGCTGCACGGCGTGGCGCGCGGTGCCCGCGTACACCGCGTCGTCCTCCTGCCAGCCGAAGAGGACCCCGCCCTGGGTGGCGGTGTGCCACAACTCGCCGCCGCCGTCGGGCGCGTAGGCCGTCACGCCTCGCTGATGTCCGTGGTAGACGGCCCGGTCGTCGGCCCTGACCATCCAGGCGTGCTCGCCCTGGCTCCGCCGGGCCCACTGGTGTTCGTCCTCGTGGTCGATGACGGTCAGCCGTCCGGCGCGGTCCGCGACGTTCAGGACGCCCTCGTGGATGTCGAGCCAGAAGATGTCGACGTCCGCCGCGATGTCGTACGCCGCGAAGGGGAGCTTCGACGAGAGGTCGTACACCCGGCCGTCGTCGCACCCGGCGTAGATCCAGAAGTCGTCCGCGACCAGGCACTTGACGCCGTCCGGCAGGCTGAAGCGGGCGAGGACCTCGCCGATGTGGCTGAGGGTGTAGACGTCGCCGGACTGGTTGCCGACCCAGCAGCGGTCGTCGTCGACGTGGATTCCGAACGCCGAGGAGCCGGTGCGGAAACGCCACAGGACCGGTGCCACCGCGCGGGCGGTCGAAGGCGCCGAGGAGACCTGCCGGCGGGTGACCGCGCGGGCCGCCCGCTGCCCCTGTATCGCCGGCGCGTACCCCTTGCGGACCTTCTCGCCGACCTTCTTGGCCGCGGCGGCCTGCGCCTTGGCGGCGGTGGGGAAGGTCGAGGTCTGGGTCTGGCCGCTCGCGCCGATCCGGCCGTAACGGACCGACACCACCAGGCCGTCGACGGTCACTTCGTAGAACTTGTGCGCGGCGCCGTCGTCCTGTGACAGCTCCAGATACGTCGTCGACAAGGCAGAGCCCTCCCCGGGTCGGACACCGCGGCCGATCCGCGCGTCCATGTCGAAAACGTTAGGGGGAGGCACTGACAACGCCCTCGCGCGGTCGCCCCCGCGGGCGTCAGTCCCCGGACCAGCCGCCCTTGCCCGGGCGGCCGCTGGTCACCGCGTAGTACTGGAGGTCCTGGACGTCGACGCGGCTCTCGACCGGATAACGGCTCCTGACCTCCGCCGTGACGGCGGCGCCGCGTTCGACGGTGGCGCCGCTGAATCCGGTGCGCAGCGGCAGCAGCTCGGCATGGACCCCGGTGGGAGCCCGGTGGGTGTCCGGTTCCGTCCCGGTCACGGTGTGGACGGTCGCCGGGCCGGTGAGGAAGGTCAGGACCTCGACGGTGTCGCGCGGCTCCGCCGTTCCGCGGCGGGGGCTCATCGTCATCTTCTGCTCGCGGGCGGGCGGCCGGGTCTTCGCCCACTGGACCCGCGAGGTCAGGTAGATGGTGTCGCGGACGATCCGCGGCCACTGTCCGGTCTTGAAGCGGGTCAGGTAGTAGGAGGAGAGGTCGAGATAGGCGTAGCCGTTGTGGAGCGAGGGGGCGAAGTGGCTGCCCTCGGAGTAGTCGTTCCAGGTGGTGAGCTGGACCCAGTCGGCGCCGTCGTCGATCGCGTGGTTCCAGCTGGCCCGCAGGGTCGCGGTGTTGCCGGCTTCGTCGTACACGCGCTGGTTGGGGCGGGCGTCCTGGACGGAGACCGGCTGCATCCAGATCTTGCCGAGGCGGTGGGCGAGGCGCGTGTCGGCAGTGGCTCCGGCCTGGCCGGTGTGGCTGCGGCTGCCCCATTCGGAGAAGCCGTGGCTGATGGCGGCGAACCGCTCGGCGTTGCCGCGCAGGTTGAGGAAGAGCGGGACCAGGGCGGTACGGATGCCCCGGCCGCGCAGCTCGGAGACCGTACGGGTCCACCAGGCCGGGTCCTTGGCCTCCGCCTTGAAGGGCGAGACGACAAGTCGGCCGTCGGCGAGGCGGTGGGCGGAGGGATGGCGGCCCAGTTCGGCGAGCGCCGTGGCCAGCGTCGCCGGATCGGTGTTCAGGGAGGTCATGTCCGGCATCAGCATGATCTTGAAGCCGGGGTCCTCCGCGCGGGCGGCGTCGAGCAGCAGGTCCACCCGTTCCCGGTTGCGGCCCGTCAGGGAGAGAAGGTCGACGCTGAAGCCGTCGAGTCCGGCGGCGCGGGCGGTGCGGACCTCCTGGCGGAGGTTGGCCAGTTCCCAGTCGCCGTTCTTGGGCGCGACGGGTAGGGGACGGTCGCGCAGGAGACCGCCGTAGGCCTCGTGCTTGCCCTTCTCGCCGTCGGGATTGAGGTAGTTGCGGCTGTAGTAGTCGTCCTTCGCCGGCCGGTTGTCCAGCGAGAGGGGGTAGGGCGTGAAGTAGTGCGCGAAGACCAGCCGGGAGGAGCCGCGCAGTTCCCGGGCGCCGGGAAGGTCGAAGGGCAGCTCCGTGCCGGGCTTGCCCGCCGCCGGCGGGTGCTGCGGGGGCGGCGGCGCCTGGGTGCGGGCCATGGAGCTGCCGGCCCAGGCGCCGAGGAGGAGTACGCCGAGCAGCAGCCCCGGCAGCAGCCGGCGCCGGCCGCGCGCGCGGTGGCGGCGCGGGGTCGGCGGGCCTGCGGGCATGTCCGTCATGGCGTTCCTTCCGGGCTGCGTGAACCACCGCGGAACCCCGCGGGCGTGCCAGTAGTAGAACCGATCCGGCGCACCCGTACAACACGCCCCGCCTGCGCGGAAGTCGCTACCGCGTACCGCTTCCGAGCCGGTCGGTGCGGTGACCGGCGACGTAGGTGTCCAGCGTGTCGTTCCGCATCGCGGCCCACAGCGCGCCGGCCTTCCTGTCGTCGAGGAGGACGACGGACTGGCCCTTGATGGTGGGGGTTCCGGCGACGGGCGCGTTCATGAAGACCATGCGGCCGGGGCGGACCTCGCGGGAGCTCCACAGCAGGTCGCGCAGGTCGCCGTCGCTGAGCCGGTCGTCGACGCTCACGCTCGCGGTGAGGTCGTCGAGGAGCTCGGTGGCCTTGACGGGGTTGGTGAGGTTGCGCGGCGTCATGACCTTGGCGAGGACCGCGCGCAGGAAGTTCTGCTGGCGGTGGGTGCGGTCGAGGTCGCCTCTGGCGAGGTGCTTGCGCTCACGGACGTACGTGAGGGCCTGGGTGCCGTTCATGTGCCGGACCTCGCCGTCGACGGTCAGGTCGACGCCGCCGACGGAGTCGGTGAGGTTCTTGAAGCCGTCCCAGTCGATGACGGCGAGATGGTCGACGCGTACGTCGGTGAGCCGCTGGACGGTGTCGATGAGCAGGGGCGGGCCGCCCCAGGAGAACGCGGCGTTGAGCTTGGCCCTGCCGTGGCCGGGGACGTCGACCCAGGAGTCACGGGGCAGGGAGACGACATAGGCGTTGGAGTGGTCCGCCGGGAGGTGGACCAGCATCATCGTGTCGCTGCGCTGGGCTCCGTACTTCCAGCTGGGTGCCTTCGCGTCCCTGCCGGTGGTCGGGAGGTCGGACCGGCTGTCGACGCCGACGAGCAGGAACGTCTCGCCGCCCTTGCCGGGCGGCGGCCGCTCGGCGCCGGGCGCCGGGCTGGGGAAGACGTTCGGTATGCGCTCGACGCGGCCCGTGTAGTGGCCGACGGCCCACCATCCGGCGCCGCCCACCATCAGCACGCCGATACCCAGGAGGACGCACGCGCCGAGCAGGACGCGTCCCGGTCTGACCTTTCGGCGACCAGGAGGCGCGGTTTGCGCCACATCGGCGGCCTCCGTCTGCGTGCCCGGCTCGTCCCCCTTGCGCACCTGCGCCCCCTCCCGCAAAGGGGACTCACCTGCGTAACCCCCGGTGCGACAGAAGTATCATGCGATTAGCCGTGATCACACCGGCCCCCGTAGTGCGAGATGAACACGCCATCACTCAATGGCATCTTTCATGCAAACAGCAGCGGAGGTACGTGTGTTTGTCGTACTGTTCCGCGTTGCGACAGATGTTCATCGATCAGGGGGTTGATGAACAGGATGTCGAACGTCAACACGTGCCGGGGGGGTACATGTGGCATGCCCGTACAACTGAGACCGCTGCGCCTGGAGAGACCAGGTCCAGGCCGGTTCACCCACATCCACGCGCAAAGGCGCGCTGGTACATGCCCGCCGCGCTCACGGTGGACATCGCCGGTGTGGGACTGCCCGTCGCGCTGATCCTGCGCGCAGAGCACCAGCCGCACGCGCTTGTCTGCGCGTTCGCGGCCGCCACGGCCTGGGGCCTCGTACGCCTCGTCCGTGACCGATATGTCCGCAGGGAGCTCGGCGAGTCGCGCGGCAGCCTGCCCGTGCTGCACGACTGGCTCATCCTGTTGGGCGTGCTCGCCGTGCTGCGGGCCGCCGCCGATCTGCACCAACCGCCGCTGCTCTGCCTGCTGGCGCTGCTGCCCGCGCCCGTCCTGACGCTCGTCTGCCGCAAGGCGACCTATCACCACCTGGTCGCGGCGCGGCGCGAGGCGCAGGTCGTCACGCGGGTCCTGCTGCTCGGCGAGCCGACGGCCGCGGGCGACGTGGCCGAGCATCTGGCCGGACGCACCGACCATCCGTACGTGGTGGTGGGCATCGTCGCCATCGGCGATGGCCCGGTGCGGACCGGTGCGCCCGTCGCCGCCCGGCTCAGTCCCGCGATGCCCGGCACGCTGGAGGCGGACACCGCTCCGGTACTGGCCGCCGCCCGCGAGCTGGAAGCGGATGTCGTCCTGGTCGCCGCGGGCGCCCTCATGGCGGGCGAACGGCTGCGCAGGCTCTCCTGGGGTCTGCACGACGCCGGGGCGGAACTGGCGCTCGCGCCGGGACTGGTGGAGTTCTCCGTCAAGCGGCTGGAGACCACGTCGGCGGCCGGGATGGCGCTGCTGCGGGTCGCGCCGCCGGTGCGCGGCGGAGTACAGCCGCTCCTCAAGTCCCTCATGGACCGGGCAGGCGCCGCGCTGGGCCTGATCCTGCTGTCGCCGCTGTTCCTCGCGATAGGGGCCGCCGTACGGCTCACGTCGACGGGCCCGGTCTTCTACCGCCAGGTGCGCATAGGCCAGGACCGTGTGCCCTTCGTGATGTGGAAGTTCCGCACGATGTTCCTGGACGCCGACGCGCGCAAGGCGGAGCTGACGCAGGCCAACGAGCACGACGGGCTGATGTTCAAGATGCGGCGCGATCCGCGGGTCACCCGGGTCGGCCGGCTGCTGCGGCGCACGTCGCTCGACGAGCTTCCCCAGCTGATCAATGTGCTGTGCGGTTCGATGTCGCTCGTCGGCCCGCGCCCGCCGCTGCCCGAAGAGGTGGCCCGTTACGACGAGGTGGAGCACCGGCGGCTGACGGTCCGGCCCGGTATGACCGGCCTGTGGCAGATCAGCGGGCGCTCGGACCTGTCGTGGGACGAAACGATTTCCCTTGACCTCCACTACGTGGACAACTGGTCGTTCACCAGCGATGTCGATGTGATGGCCCGTACGCTCCGCGCCGTCGTCGACGGTCGCGGCGCGTACTGACGGGCCGTGCGCATGAGGTCAGTTCTGCTCGAGCCACCAGGCGTAGGTGGAGGCGATGCCGTCCCGCAGCGGGATGCCGGGCTTCCAGCCGAGGCCGGTGAGCCGGGACACGTCCAGCAGCTTGCGCGGGGTGCCGTCGGGCTTGGTCGTGTCCCAGGCGAGCGTTCCGGTGAAGCCGGTCACCTCGGCGACGGTCTCGGCGAGTTCGCGGATCGTCAGGTCCTCGCCGCAGCCGATGTTGACCGGCTCGTTCCCGTCGTAGGAGCCCAGCAGCACGGCGCAGGCCGCCGCCAGGTCGTCCACGTGCAGGAACTCCCGGCGCGGGGTGCCCGAGCCCCAGAGCTCGACCTGCTCGCGCCCCTCCGTCGCAGCCTCGTGGAAGCGGCGGATCAGGGCGGGCAGGACGTGCGAGGTCTCCAGGTCGAAGTTGTCGCCGGGTCCGTAGAGATTCGTCGGCATCGCCGAGATGTAGGACGCGCCGTACTGCTTCCGGTACGACTGGACCTGCACGATGCCGGCGATCTTCGCCAGCGCGTAGGCCTCGTTCGTCGGCTCCAGCGGTCCGGTCAGCAGCGCGTCCTCGCTGATCGGCTGGGGCGCCAGCTTCGGATAGATGCAGGACGAGCCGAGGAACAGCAGCCGGCCGACACCAGCGGCGTGCGCTCCCGAGATCACGCTCAGCTGGATGCGCAGGTTGTCCTCGAGGAACTGCACCGGGAAGGTGCTGTTCGCCATGATCCCGCCGACCTTGGCGGCGGCGAGGACGACGGCGTCCGGCCGGACGTCCTTCAGGAACGCCTCGGTCGCGGCCCCGTCGCGCAGGTCCAGCTCGTCGCGGCCCCGGGTGATCACCTCGTGGCCGTCGGCGGTCAGCCGCCTGGCGACGGCGGATCCGACGAGGCCTCGGTGGCCCGCCACGAAGATCCGGGCGTGCGCGGGCAGGTACGGCAGCGATGCAGTCATGGACGGGATCATGCCAGGCCCCGTTCCGCCGCCGGGGGCATACCCCGCTTTTTTGTACGAATGACACTCTCTTTCTGGGGGAAACCCGCATGAGCAAGACAGCACTGATCACCGGCGTCACGGGACAGGACGGTTCGTACCTCGCGGAGCTGCTGCTCTCCAAGGGCTACACGGTGCATGGGCTCGTGCGGCGCTCGTCCAGCTTCAACACCGAGCGCATCGATCACATCTACCAGGACCCGCAGCAGGCGAACCGCTCGTTCGTGCTCCACCACGCGGACCTGTCCGACGGTGTCGCGCTGGTGAACCTGCTGCGTGACATCCAGCCCGACGAGGTCTACAACCTGGGCGCGCAGTCCCATGTCCGGGTGTCCTTCGACGCCCCGCTGTACACGGGCGACGTGACCGGCCTCGGCGCGCTGCGGCTCCTGGAGGCCATCCGCGCGAGCGGTGTCGACACCCGGATCTACCAGGCGTCGTCCTCCGAGATGTTCGGCGCCACGCCGCCCCCGCAGAACGAGGGGACGCCGTTCCACCCGCGCAGCCCGTACGGCGCCGCCAAGGTGTTCGCGTACTGGACGACGGTGAACTACCGCGAGGCGTACGGCATGTTCGCCGTCAATGGCATCCTCTTCAATCACGAGTCCCCGCGCCGCGGCGAGACCTTCGTCACCCGCAAGGTCACGCGCGCCGTCGCCCGGATCAAGGCCGGCCTCCAGGACCGCCTCTACATGGGCAACCTCGACGCCGTACGTGACTGGGGCTACGCCCCCGAGTACGTGGACGCGATGTGGCGGATGCTCCAGCAGGACGAACCGACCGACTACGTGGTCGCGACCGGCGTCCCCGCCACCGTGCGGCAGTTCGTCGAGACGGCCTTCTCCCACGCGGACCTGGACTGGGCGGAGTACGTGCGCTACGACCCCAAGTACGAGCGTCCGAGCGAGGTCGACGCCCTGATCGGCGACGCGAGCAAGGCGAACGATCTTCTTGGCTGGAAGCCCACCGTCCTGGTGGAGGAGCTGGCACGGATCATGGTCGACGCGGACATCCGCCAGGTGAACGATCAGCTGGCCGGCGTCACCGTGCGCATCGACCGCTGACCTGCCATTTCTCGCACGCGGCCGACTCGGGGCACCTGGGGCGGCCGCTCAGCGGGCCCCCGCGCTCATCCGAGATACCGGATTGGTCAAGTGTGGCGCCGGGCCCGTCATTTCATCGTACAGTTCGCATTCACACATCGAATGTGCACGAATTCTCGCCACATTGAACTGGGCTCACGCCTGGGGGGAACATGCGTAAATCCTGGGGGCTCGCCGCTGCCCTCGTCCTGACGGTTGGCGCGGCCGGGGTCGGAGGGTGGGCCCTGGCACCGCAGGCGGAGGCAGTCACTCCGCCCGTGGCCTTCACCGCGGACGATCTGCCCACCTGGCAGACCAACGGCATCGTCTGGGCGCTGGCCCAGACGAACGACACCGTCTTCGTCGGCGGCACCTTCTCCGAGGTCCGCCCGCCCGAGGGTGCCACCGGCACCCCCAAGAGCGCCGTCAACTTCGCCGCCATGAACGCGGCGACCGGGGCTCCCACCTCCTGCACCCTCTCCTTCACGGTCGCCGAAGGCAGCGCGACCGTTCGCACCCTGGTGGTCTCGCCGGACCAGAAGACGCTCTACGCGGGCGGCTACTTCGGCGCGGTCAACGGCACGCCGGTCAGCAGCCTCGCGGCGATCGACATCGCCACCTGCACGCCGAAGGCGAGCTTCACGCCGAGCTTCCCGGCCACGGTGCGCGCCCTGGCCGTCACCGACACCACCGTGTACGCCGCGGGCGACTTCGGCTCGGTCGAGGGCCAGACCCGCGAGCGGTTCGCGGCGGTGAGCACCTCCGGCGCCCTGCTGCCGTTCACCGCCAACGCGGACGAGCCCGGCCGGGCCATCGAGGTCACGCCGGACGGGAAGAAGGTGCTGCTCGGCGGCGACTTCTTCAGCGTCAACGGCTCCAACTCGCACGCACTGGCCGTGGTCGACGCCACCTCCGGCGCGGTGACGAAGGCGTACCCCAACGGCTTCATCCCGTCGAACTCCGTCGTCAAGGACATCGAGACCGACGGCACCGGCTTCTACACCGGCAACGAGGGCACGGGCGGTGGCGTCTTCGACGGCCGTATCGCCTTCAACCTCAGCGACTTCGAGCAGCGCTGGCGCGACACCTGCCTCGGCGCCACGCAGGCTGTGAAGTCGTACCAGGACGTGCTCTACAGCGCCTCGCACGCGCACGACTGCTCCACCGTCGGCGAGTTCCCCGACGGCGCCAGGCACCACCTGCTGGCGCAGCCCACCACGAGCACCGGCAAGCTCGGCTGGTTCCCGGACACCAACGACGGCCTCGGTGAGGGCATCGGCCCGCGCGCGTTCGCCATCTCGGGTTCCGGCGCCACCAAGTACCTGTGGGTGGGCGGCGAATTCACCACCACCAACGGCTCGGACCAGCAGGGTCTGACCCGGTTCGCGAGCGGACCCGACACCGGCGCGCCGAGCGTGCCGCAGGTCAGCGCCGCGAGCATCGCGCCGAACCAGGTCCACGTCCGGTGGCGCTCCAGCATCGACCTCGACGACAGCAAGCTGACGTACCGGGTCTACCGCAACGGCTCCGCCACGCCGATCCACACCGTCGAGGGCGAGTCGCTGCTCTGGGCGCGCCCGCAGGTCTCCTTCAAGGACACCTCGGTCGAGGCCGGCAAGACCTACAGCTACCGGGTCACCGCCTCGGACGCCGACGGCAACACCAGCGCGCTGTCCGGCAACGCGACGGTGACCGTCACCACCTCGGAGGCGGCCTACCCGACCCAGGTGATCGCCGACGGCGCCAACCTGTACTGGCGCTACGACGAGACGACGACGCCGTTCGCCGCCGACTCGTCCAACGCCAACAACAACGGCCTGTACGTGAACGCCCCGACGCTGCGGCAGACGCCGCCGGCCGTCACCGGCGCCAGCACGGCGGTCGCGCTCAACGGCACGGACGAGCAGATCTACAGCGACCGGCGGATCAACTCGCCCGGTTCCTACACCATCGAGACGTGGTTCAAGACGACCACCAACCGCGGTGGCAAGCTGATCGGTTTCGGCAACAACACCGTCCGCAGCAGCAAGAACTACGACAAGCACCTGTACATGACGAACTCCGGCAACCTGGTGTTCGGTGTGTACAGCGGCAGCACCCGGACGCTGACGACCCTGGGCACCTACAACAACGGTGCCTGGCACCACGTGGTCGGCACCCAGAGCCCGAACGGCATGACCCTGTACGTCGACGGCAAGCGGATCTCGTCCAACACCGTCGGCAGCAGCCAGCAGTACTCCGGTTACTGGCACGTGGGCGCGGACAACCTCTCCGGCTGGCCGCTGAGCCCGTCGAGCACGTTCTTCGCCGGTCAGATCGACGAGAGCGCCGTCTACCCGACCGCTCTCACCGCCCAGCAGGTGGCCAAGCACTACTCCCTGGCCTCCGCCCCGGCGGACACGGTGGCCACCGTCACCGCCACGGAGGACAGCTACGTCAACGCGGGCGCCGCGGCGACCAACTACGGCACCTCGGGCTCGCTCGCGGTCCGTGGCACCTCGGCGTACGAGTCCTACCTGCGGTTCACCCTGCCGCAGGCCCCGGCCGGCACGGTCCTCAAGAACGCCCGCCTCGCGGTGAAGACCACCACGATGACGGGTGCCGGCACGACGGACGACGTCAGCGTCGTCCCGGTCACCGGCGCGTGGACCGAGTCCGCCGTCACGTACAACAACCGTCCGGCACTGGGCACCTCGCCGGTCGGAACGCTCAGCGGGGCCACGGACGGCTCGACCGTCTACTCCGCCGTACTGGACCCGGCGGCCCTCGCCGGTCAGCTCGGCGGCTCGTACAGCCTCGCGCTGAAGAGCACCGGCACGGACCCGCTGTGGCTCTGGTCGACGGAGGCCGCGGCCGCGGAGGGTACTCCGCAGCTGGTGCTGACCTTCGGCGCCCCGTAACACCCACGCCGAGTCAGTGACAACAGGATGCGGGGCCCGGACATCCGGGCCCCGCATCTCCCGTAGCACAGGAGCCCTTTCATGCGTGCCTTCCACCGGCGTCCGGCGGCGGCCGCGGTCGTACTGACCGCCGCTCTGTTCTCCCTGGCCGCCTGCTCTTCCGACAGCGAGCCGACCGCGTCGGCCTCCCCGCGCCCACCCGCCGCCTCGCGCGGCGCGGCCGACGCGCTGGACGAGGCCGAGGCCACTCCCACCCCCAGCGCCGGCGCCTCCAAGAAGGGCGCGGTGCTCCCGGACCCGAAGCTGACCCCGGCCACGGGGTCGTTCACCTCCGCCCAGAAGAAGTTCCTGAGCGGACGAGTGCCCGCCGACATGGACCCGGCGGCGGTGCTCCAGACCGGGCAGGAGTCCTGCCAGCGTCTCGAACGCACCGCGAAGCGAGACCGGGACGCCGCCATCGGCGCGATCATCGCGGGCGAGATTCCCGACGCCGAGGCCGCCACCACGCATTTGTGCAAGGCACAGAAGCCGCTGGTGACGGCGGCCGCCAAGGGCTTCCCCGACGGCACGGAGAAGAAGCCGGCCGCCGGGACCTACCGGGCTCTGACCACCAACTCCGCCTGCACCTGGCGGGCGATGGGCAGCGGCGGCAAGGTGCTCGCCTCCGGTCCCACCACCGGCGCCACCGGCAGGATCACCGCCAAGGTGCCGGCCGGCACCCGGGAGTTCGTCTCCACCGGGTGCTACGCCTGGCTGCCCGTCTGATGCGGCGGGCCGTCTGAACCAGCGGGCCGCGCGTCCCTCTCGGGGGCGCGCGGCCCGTTCTTACACCGCGGCCCGTTCGTACGTCCCCGAGGGGTCAGGGCCGCGCGGCCCGTTCGTACACCCCGAGGAGGGTGTCGAGCACCGCCTCCATCGAGAACGCCTCCGTGGCCAGCTTCCGGGCCGCCGCGGAGGCGCTGTCGTTTGCGGCCGGCTCCAGCAGGTCGAGCACGGCGGGCGCGAGACCGGACGCGTCGGCCACGACCCGCCCGGCGCCCGCGTTCTCGATGTCCCGGGCGAGGCCGTTGGACGTGGTCACGACCGCCGGCGTGCCCACCGACAGTGATTCCAGTACGGACATGGGGAAGGGCTCGTCGACCGAGGGCAGCACATAGACGTGTGCCCGGCCGAGCTCCTCGCGCATCCGCTCGGACGACAGCGCCCCGGGGCAGGTGACCCGGTCGCCGACGCCCAGTTCGGCAATGAGCGCCTCCACGGACGCGCGCTCGCCCTCGTCCGGCCCGGCCACCACGAACTCGGCGTCCGGGTGGGCGCGCAGGATCTCCGGCACCGCGGCCACGAAGTCCCGGGGGCGCTTGCGGGCCTGGAGCCGGGCGGCATAGAGGATCCGCGGCGGGCCGCTGAGGGCGGGCCTCGCATCCTGGCCCGGGACGCCGTTGACGAGCCGTACCGCGTGCTCCAGCGGGTGCCCGACGACCGCGTCGAGGCCGCCCCGCTCATGCCCGGTGAGATACAGCACGGCCGAGGCACGGCGCAGCACCCGGCGGACCGCCACGGCATCCAGGACCTTGGCGAGGAGCTTCTCGCTCGGGTCGACCATCCCGTGGGTCTGCAGGACCAGCGGGCGGCCGGCGCGCAGCGCGGCCAGCGCGATCGGCAGGGTCACCAGGTCGCGGGCGAGGTGGACATGGACCACATCGGCGTCGCGCACCAGCCGGCTCGCGCCGGCCAGGAGCGCCGGGGACGTGATGCCACTGAAGCCGAGCGGCAGGATGTTCCGGGCCTGGAAGAGACGTGCGGGCACCCCCTCCACGTCGGTGGGCAGGGGGCCGTCGAAGCCGTCTCCGAGGGCCACCAGGCGGGCCTGGTGGCCGCGTTCGGCCAGCCCCTGGCAGAGGTTGAGGGCGACACGCACCGGCCCGCCGAAGGCGTGGGTCGGGCTGTGCAGGGTGACCGCGTGCAGGACTCTCATGCGGGCTTCTCGATCTGTCGGCGGCCGTCGGCGGTGTGCAGGGTGAGTTCGGGCAGGTCGCGGTGGAGCGTGGTGCCCGCGGCGACGACCGCGTGAGGGCCGACGGTGACACCGGCCAGCACGGTGGCGCGCGCGGCGACCCAGGCGCCGTCCGCCACGGTGATGGGCGCGTTGCGGTAGCGGAAGTCGACTGCACGGTGGTCGTGGCTGCCGGTGCACAGCAGCGCCTCCTGGGAGACGCAGACATGGGCGCCGAGAGTGATGGGCTCCAGATTGAGGAGCCAGGCGCCCTCGCCGATCCAGGTGTGGTCACCGACGGTCAGCTTCCACGGCCACAGGACCCGCACGCGGTGGCGTATCAGGACCCCTTCGCCGATCCGGGCGCCGAAGGCGCGCAGCAGCGCGACCCTGAGCCGGGCCGGGCAGAACCAGGCCATGAAGACGGTGTTCATCACCGCGAACCAGAGGGCCTGCGTCAGCTTGCCTCGGCCCTTGTCGTATCCGGCCAGCGTGAAGGCCGTGAGATTGCGCATCATCCACCCCACCGGCGCCTCCCCTGGCGCCCGAACGTTCAGACTAACGGTTGACCGAAGGTGACGGTGAGGGCGTCGGTAGACTGCCGCGGGGTGACTTTTCAGGGGGCGGCAGTGGCAACGGATGTACGCGGTACGGCGGGGCCATCGGCGGCCGGGGGCGGCTCCCCGCCCGTGCCCCCGCCGCCGATACTGCTGGCTCCGCCGGCGTCACCGCGAACGCTCCTCTCCCGCGCCGCTTCGGTGCCGCTGGCACTGGGTCTGACGGTCTTCATGCCCCTGCTGGTCGCGGTCCAGCCCGGCTCGGGCGTCCGTGACGCGGCGTACTACCTTCAAATCGCGCTGACCATGTACGCGGGCGCCCGCCTCTCGGCGATGATCCTCACCAACCGGCGCAAGCTCCTGCAGGGCTCGTTCTGGCTGTTCGTCTACATGGCGATGGGTGTGGCGCCGCTCGCGCAGGCCGTCCTCGGCCGGGTGCCGACTCCGGTCGTCGGACCGCGTTCGGACCTGACCATGGCCGTGGCGCTCGTCCTCGTCGGCTGCGCCGCCTTCGACGTGGGTTCGCTGCTCGCCCGCGGGCGGCCGGGCGGGACGGGACGCGGGGCGCGGCGCCCCGCGCTGGCGCACCGCCGCAGGCTCCACCTGCTGGTGCTGATCGCCTTCGCGTGCAGTGGATTGTTCGTGATGAAACTGGGCGGCCCGGCGGTGTTCTTCAGCAGTCGCCAGGAGATCATCGCGGGGATCGAGGAGGCCGGAGTCTCCCAGGCCGACTCGCAGGCCGGTCAGGCGCTCCTGCGCGGCTTCGGTACGGTCCCGGCGCTCATCGCGCTGCTGGCGTACAGCCGTTGGCTGGTCACCTCCTGGCGGGCACGCCGCTCCCCGGTGGTCATCGGGGTCTTCCTGGCGCTGGTCGGGCTCAACCTGGTGGTCAACAACCCCATATCGAATCCGCGCTACTGGTTCCTCACCGTCATGTTCGCGCTGCTGTTCACCGTATTCCCGGTGAGCGCGGCGATGTACCGGTCGGCGCTGAGTCTGGGCGTCATCATGGCGCTGGTCGTCTTCCCGATCTCCGACCGCTTCCGGTACGACGAGAAGAACTACAAGCCCGTCGAGTCGACCTCGCTGCTCGAACCGCTGGCGATGAAGGACTACGACCAGGTCGGCATGTTCGCGAACACCATCACCTTCGTGGACTCGGGGGCCCGGCACCGGTACGGACGTCAGCTCGCCGGATCCGTGCTCTTCGCGGTGCCCCGGTCGGTCTGGCCGGGCAAGCCGCGCGACACCGGCGTGATGGTCGGCCAGTGGATGGGGGCGGTCAACACCAACCTGTCCTCGCCCATCTGGGCGGAGCTGTGGATCGACTTCGGTCCGCTGGGCATGGCCGGCGGAATGGCGGCGATGGGATACGCCGCGGCGCGCGTGGACCGGCGGTTCGCCGCCCGGGGCACCCGGCGCGCGCCACCGGGCAGCCTGATCTCGATAGTGGTGCCGCTGGTGGCGGGCTATTCGTTCATTCTGCTGCGCGGTCCGCTGCTCCAGGCCTCGGGCCGGGTGGCGATCGCGCTGATCTGCGTCGCGCTCATCACCACCTGGCGTCAGGACAAGGGCGCCGTACTGCGCTGAGCGTCACTCGGCTCGCTTTCGGGGGCCGTCCGGACGACCCGCAGCCAGGCGGCGAAGGCCTTGAGCGCGGAGCCCGCGGCGAGCCCCCAGGCGGCGCCGAGCGCGCCCCCGAGGAGGTAACCGGCGAGCATCAGTGCGACGGCCAGGGCCGAGAAGACGACCTGGACGGACAGGGTGGAGCGCGGGCTGAGCACGCGCAGGGTGACCAGGGCGCAGGTGCCGAGCGCCATCACGGCGTACTGGGTGCCGGTCGCCGGCAGGAGCGAGGACGCGGAGTTCCAGGTCGCGCCGAGGAGTTGGCGGCCCAGGTGGTGGGGCAGCGCGTACAGGACGGCGGCCCAGCAGAGCGCGACGGTCGCGAGGACGCCGCCGAGGGCGGCCGCCGCGCGGCTGGTGGCGCGCTTGGAGCCGAGCCGGCCGAGGACCGGCGGTCCGAAGGCGTTGACGGAGGTGAAGAGCACGTTGAGCGGGCCGAAGAGCGTGGAGGCGCCGCGCAGCGCGCCGACCGCCAGGGGGCTCGCGAAGAGTCCGAGCCCGAGGACGGCGAGCTGGCTGGAGGCGTTGCCGACCGCGAACTCCACCACGAACCGGCGCCCCAGGTGGCCACGGCGCAGATAGCCGCGTACGGGCCCGGGGCGGCCCGCGACGAACGGCCGCAGCAGCGCGAGGCCGAGGAGGACCGCGGGCAGCGCGGAGAGGCCCCAGACGGCGACGAGGCGCCCCGGTGAGGCGTGGTGCGGCTGGGTCAGCAGCGCGGGGACGACGCACGCCAGGCGCAGCACGTCGGCGGCCAGCGCGCGGTGCGGCTGGCGCAGCGCGGAGAAGCAGTAGCGCAGCCCGTCCTGGACGAGGACGACCGGCAGGACCAGACCGAGTGCGAGGAAGGCGTGGCCGCTGCTGCCGCCCGCGACGGCGCCGCCCAGCGCGAGCGGCACCGCGACGGCGGCCGAGGCCGCCGCGGTGAACGTGAGGGCGGAGCGGGCGGCGGATCCGACCTCGTGGTCCTCGCCGCGCTCCAGGACGACCGTCTGTCCGACGAAGGCCATGTTGAGGCCGAGCAGGACGGTGAAGGTGACGTACACCAGGGAGAACGCGGCGAAGCCGTCCGCGGTGGACGCCCTCGCCGCGATCACCAGGACCGCGATGTTGGTCAGACTGGATGCCGCCTGGTCGAGGACCGAGGCGGCGACGGTGACCGAACGTCTCACCGATCACCCAGGCGGATCGAACGCAGCGCCACGGTGTCGGAGCCGTCGCCCTGGATGACCTGCTCCGGCTCGGAGGGCTCGTTCGGCGGCGCGGGCCGGTCGGAACGGCCCCGGGTGCCACCGCGCTTGGGCTGCTTGGGGGGCTTGCTGCCCCGCCCCGAGGGCGGGTGGGTGACGGCCCCGAGCACCGTTCCGCCGGCTCCCGTTATCAGTTCGCGGATGCGCTGGAGGTCGGTGCGGTGGGCGCTGCGCAGGTCGCACACGACCAGGACGCCGTCCACCCGGTCGACGAGCGCGAGCGCGTCGGCGTAGGCGAGGACGGGCGGGGCGAGAACCACGACGGTGGAGTTGGGCGAGTCGGCCTCGGCGATGAGCCGGGAGGCTCGTGGGGAGGTGAGGGCTCCCGCCACGTTGCGGACCCGCTCGCCCGGTACGAGACCGAAGGAGCCGGACTCGCCGGCGTCCACGGAGAGATGGCGCTGGCCGGGCCAGCCGGCGTCCTCCATGCCCGCCATGTCGATGGGCTGGCTCCAGCGCGGTGCGCCGGTGGCGTTGGCCCGCAGCCGGCCCGCGAGGGTCGGGGTGCGCAGGTCGGCCTCGATGAGCAGCACGTCCTTGCCGGTCTCGGCGAAGGCGGCGGCGAGGTTGGTGGCGACGGCGACGGCACCGTCGTTGTCGCCCCGGGGCGCGACGACGAGAAGCCTGCGGCGGTCGCCGAAGCGCTTGTCGTAGGCGAGCCGAAAGGCGACGGAACGGTATTCCTCGCTGATGCGGGGATCGGCGTGGTCTCCGGCGAGCAGGTTGTCGGTGGCGCCGCGTGGCAGCGTGCCGAGGACGGGGGCGCGCACGGCGCGGGCGACGTCGCCCGCGGAGCGCGGGGCGGGGTCGAAGACGAGCCGGACCCAGGCGGCGAGGAGGCCCAGCGCGACGCCGACGAGTCCGCCGAGGCCGAGGCTCATGGGGATGCCGGGGCCGTCGCTGTAACCGGGCGGGGTCGCGGTCTTGATGACGTTGCCGGGGGTCATGTCGAGGGCCTTGTAGCCACTGAGGCGGCCCTCGAGTTCGGTGACCCGGTTGAAGAGCTGGACCTTGGCGCCGACCTCGGCGTCGCGTGCCGCCCCCTCCCTCATCCGGTCGACCTTCTTGACCTGCTCGTCGTGCTTGCGGGCGACCTCGTCGAGCTGCTTCTTCACCCCGGCGAGCATCGCGTCGCGCAGGTCCGTCGACTGCTTCTTGCGCAGGTCGAGATAGGACTGGGTGAGGGCGTTGGCCCGGTCCGCCGCTGCCTGGGGGTCGTCGGCGGTGTAGGTGAACTGCAGCACCATCGACTGCGGCGGGTTGGTGACCTGGAGGTCCTTCTGGAGCTTCCCCAGCGTGCCGGTCCAGCCGAGTCGTTTGGCGGCTCCCTCGGCGACGCTGGTGCTGAGCGCGGTCTGCCGCTCGGAGCCCATGTTGACGGTCTTGTCCTGCGAGATGCTGGGGTTGAACGGGTCGCTGGTCGGTGCGCGCAGCACGACCTGGCTGGTGGCGACGTAGGTGTCGGCGTTGGCTATGCCGAGCCACAGACCACCGAGCAGCCCCACGCCTATGCCCGCTCCGATGATCCTGCGATAGCGCAGCAGCTGGCGGAACTGGTCCCGGAGCATCTCCGGTTCGTCGTTCTCCACCGATGTTGCGTACGTGGTGCTCACGTGCCCCGTACCCCCATGGCTTCCTCGATCAGAGCATCGATCCGGGCGAGGCCGGCCCGCTTGGTCAGATGGGCCTCGACATGGCGCGGTCCCTGGGCGCCGAGCGCCTCGGCGGCCGCCGGATCGTCCGCGAGTCTACGGACCGCGGCGAGCAGCGCGTCGGGGTCCTCCGGTTCGACGAGCACTCCGGCTCCCGAGCGGCGCACCTCCTGGGCGGTGCCGCCCTCGGAGGCGACGGAGGCGACGACGGGCCGGCCGGCCGCGAAGTACGAGGTCAGTTTGGAAGGGACGCTCATGTCGAGGACCGAGGCGCGCTGGGTGACGGCGAGGACGTCGGCGGCCGCGAGGACGTCCGGGAACTCGTCGTCGCTCACCGGGGGCAGGAAGTTCAGATTGGGGACGCCGGCGGCGAGCGTGGCGAGATGCTCGCGCTGGTTGCCGTCGCCCAGCAGGACCACGCGGACGGCGGGGTCGCGGCGGGCCGTCTCGACGAGGACTTCCAGGCCCTGCTTGAGGCCCATGTTGCCGGAGTGCAGGACGACCGTCTCGCCGTCCGCCCAGCCGAGCCGTGCGCGGGTCTTCTCACGGGGCTCGGAGGGCCCGGAGACGTGCGACCAGTTGGGTACGAGCCGGATGCGGCCGGGGTCGACGCCCATGGCGCGGACCTTGTCGACGAAGGTCTCGTGGATGACGCCCACCAGGGTCGCGCCGCGCAGTGCGTAGGTCTCGGCCTTGGAGGCGAGCGCGGCGGCGCGGTCGCCTCCGCGTATGCCGCTCTGTGCCGCGGCGGCGCCCATCAGGTCCTGGACGACCGGCACGTACGGGACGCGCCAGCGGGCGGCGAGCCGGGCGCCTATGACGCCTCCGGCGAGGCTGGGCATCTGCGAGAGCACGGCGTGCGGGGGGGCGATGCGCGGCGGCGCGACGAGGCCGTGGAGCAGCACGGACGCCTCGAAGGCGCCGCGCTTGAGGGCGGTCTGCCGGGGCGGGACGGTGTGGCGGCGGCGGTGGACGACGACTCCGGCGCGCTCCTCGGTCCGCCGCCAGGCGCCCGCGTAGGCGGGGTCGAGCGACCAGGACGGGTAGTGGGGCATTCCGGCCAGGACGTGCGTCTCATGACCGAGGCTCGCCCAGTGCTCGGCGATCTGGGTGGCGTACGGGCCGATTCCGGCGTGCTCGGGCGCGTAGTTGGTCGACACCATCAGGAACCGGCGGCGCGAAGTGCCCGCTGTTTCCCGGGTGTCCCTGGATTCCGTCACGCGTGTGATCCCTCTCCCCGTACCTGAAACCGGCCTTTACCCTAATCGTTCACTCACTCTCAACGGAATGTGCACGCTATGGTCGGTGTCTCTGTCGCGCTGGGGAGCGCGACACACAGGGGGGTACACATGACCGCAAGCAGACCGTATCGCGTCGGATATGCGCCCGGAGCTTACGATCTGTTTCATATCGGACACCTCAACATCCTTCGCCACGCCCGGAGTCAGTGCGACTACCTGGTGGCAGGGGTGGTGTCCGACGAGATGGCGGAGCTGGCCAAGGGCCGGCGTCCGATGATTCCGCTCGTCGAGCGGCTGGAGATCGTGCGCAGCGTGAAGTACGTGGACGCGGCGTTCGTCGAGACCGTGCCCGACAAGCTGGAGACCTGGAAGCAGGTGCGCTTCGACGTCCTGTTCAAGGGCGACGACTGGCGCGGGACGCCGAAGGGGGAAAAGCTGGAGCGGGACTTCGCGGCCGTCGGCGTGGAGATCGTCTACTTCCCTTACACGGTCCACACCTCCAGCACCCAGCTGCGGCGTGCGCTCGACCTCCTGACGCAGGAGGCCGAGCCCCGCCTCGACGTCAGCGCCGAACTGCGCTCAGTTCCCGGAACCACTTCGTGAGGAACGCCAGCAGGAACAGCGCGCCCGCGACTCCGAGGGCGCTGTAGCCCCAGCGGAACAGGCCTCCGCCGCCGAGCAGGAGGAAGACCAGGCAGAAGACGCCGTGGTCGACCGGGAGCAGGGCCACCGCGCGCAGTGTGGACGGCGCGGGGGCCGGGGCGCCCGGCGCCGGCTTGGGCTTGAGCTTCTCGGTGAGCAGTCCGCCGAAGAAGGTGACCACGGCGGCGAACTGGAAGCCCAGCGGCACAAGCAGCCAGCCGTCGCCCGAGAGCCCGAAATGCTCCGGGTTGCGGTAGAAGGTCAGCAGGACGGCGGTGTGCAGTGCGGTGATCTTGGCGCAGTCCACCACATGGTCGAGCCACTCCCCCGCGGGGCTCCCGCCCCCTCGCAGGCGGGCGAGCTGCCCGTCGGCGGAGTCGAAGGCGAAGCCGACGGCGAGGCCCAGCCAGACGAGCAGACCGAGGGTCCAGGACGGCGTCCCCCACGCCAGCCCCGCGACCGCCGTGAAGCTGAACAGTGCGCTGATCAGGGTGACCTGATTGGGCGTCAGTCGGCCTGCGTGCGCAGCGGCCGCCAGGTAGCGGCCCACCGGGCGGTTCACGAAACGTGAGTAGAGCGAGACGCCCTTCGACGATTTCTGGGCAGATCTCAGCTCGGACAGAGCGGTTCCCACAGTTCCCATGGCCCCCCCGGGTCATCATATGTACGACGTGTCGCCCCATCATCGCAGGCCTCCGCCCGTCCCGGGGACGGTGCGGCGGCCGTACGGGCGTCATCCGGCCACGCGCTCGATCCATGCCGTCAGGTCGGCGACGACCTCGTCGCGGTTGGTCTCGTTCAGGACCTCGTGGCGGGCCCCGGGGTACGAGCGGTACGTGAGGTCGGTGAGCCCTGCCTCGCGGTAGCGGGAGACCAGGAGGTCGCTGAGGGCCAGGCCGCCGTTGAGCGGGTCCCGGTCGCCGACGAAGACATAGAACGGCAGATCCGCCGGGATGCCGCGCGGCGCGGCGAGCCGGGGCAGCGCGGCGGCGAGGCCGGCCATGGCCCGGTCGTCGGCGGTGAAGCCGCAGAGCGGGTCGGCGAGGTAGAGATCGACCTGTCGCTCGTCGCGGCTGAGCCAGTCCGCCTCGGTCCGGACCGGCGCGAAGGCCCGGTTGAAGGCGGCGAACACGTCACCCTCCGTGTCTCCGGCCTCCTGAGCCTTGCGCGCCACGTCCGCGAGGGCTTCGAAGAGCGCGTCCACGGCGGTGGTGCCGGACAGGGCGACGGCGTCGACCAGGCCCGCGTGGTCCAGGACGTACTGCTGGACGGCGAACGAGCCGAGGCTGTGGCCGAGCAGCACGACGGGCAGTCCGGGGTGGCGCTCGCGGGCGATGCGGGTGAGGGCGGCGATGTCCTCGACGAGCAGGTTCCAGCCGTCTTCACCGAGGTCTCCGGGTTCGGCGTGCATGCTGAGTCCGTGGCCGCGGTGGTCCGCCGCGTAGACGGCGTAGCCGAGTCCGGTCAGCCGCTCGGCGAGCGGCGCGTAGCGGGCGGCGTGCTCGCCCATGCCGTGGGCGATCTGGACGACTCCGCGCGGCGGGTCGGCCGGCTGCCACGCGTGGACATGGAGGGTGAGACCGTCCCGGGCGGTGAACATGAACATGCGCTGGCTCCTGCGGGCGGGCCTCCTCGGCCGGCCCGGGAGGCATCGCGCCCACGGTAGCCACCACGTCTCGCGGGTGCGTCGGGGGCCCCGCGCCGCCCACCCTCCGGCGCGGGACGGGGGCGGCCACGTGCGGGGCGGCGGTCGCGCTCGGGCCGGGACCTCACGCCGCCGCGCGCGGGCCCGCGGTGTGCTCGGTGGCGGGGTGGGCCGTCAGCCATTCCCGGTCCGCCCAGGACACGCCCTGAGGGATCCGCTCCCCGTACGCCGGGTCGCTCTCGACGCGCTGCCGCACGCTCTGATGAACCGTCGCCTCCGCGGGCACGCGTCGGCGGCGGAAGGTGAGCAGCGCCCAGATCCAGCCCATCCGGTGGACTTCGCCCAGGGCGTGGTCCGGGTCGAGCGACAGGGTCTCGTGGTATGCCTCGGGCAGGAGCAGCAGCCCCTCGTCGAGCGCCCCGTCCACGATCCACTTGAGGGCGACGGCCGGCAGCCTCGGATCGTCGTCGAAGGTGCCGCCGACGTCGGAGTGCACCCCGGCGAACCACACCTCCTCGACCAGCGGCGCGGGCGCGGTCCCGGTCGGCGTGGTGGGCGTGACCAGGTACTCGGCGTACGGCCGGCGCTTCTCGTCGATGGAGACCGCGTGGCGGACCCTGCGCACGTTGGGGATCTTCCTGGTGTAGAGCCAGCGCAGGTTCCAGCGGAGGATCCCGGCCGCCTTCACCGAGTCCCACAGCCCCATGTAGGCGACGGGAATGCCGAACCGTCCCTCGACCGGCTTGCTGAACGCCTCGGCGAAGCGGTGGAGTTGGGCCCAGTCGTCCTTGGTCCAGGTCTTGTTCCTGGCGTAGACGGCGATGGCGTAGGGGACCAGGTTCTCGCTGCCGGGACGCAGCAGCCCGGCCGCCTTGAGCAGGCCCGCGAGCGCACGGGCCGTGTACGCGCCCCGGCTGAAGCCGAACACGAGGATCCGGTCGCCCGGTTCGTAGTGGTGCATCAGATAGGTGTAGGCCTCGGCCAGGTTCTGCTTCAGGCCGGAGCCGAAGGCCAGCCCGGCGAGCTTGGACAGGCGGCGGGCGGGGGCGGTCCAGGCGCCGGCGGCGGAGAAGGTGCCGACGCCGGGGTCGTAGTAGGCGATCTGCCGGGCCGGGTCGCGCAGGTCCAGCATTTCGTAGAGCCGTACGACGTTGGTGTTTCCGCCGGCCCTGAGCTGATTGCCCGTCCCGTCCAGGCAGATGACGATGTTCTTTGCCATCATGGCCTCCGCGTCGCCGCCGAGCGGCCAGGACACTTCTCACATCTCCTCATATAATAGAAGCAATGCCTCCAACTGGCCCGGCGACCAACCGGACTGCCGGATCGACCGGACGGCCGGTGCGGGCGGCCCGAGTCGTTGTGCGAGCCCGTTGCGCGAGCGGAGGGGCCCATGGCTGGTTCCACGGTCCACCTGGAGGAGAACGCCGCCCCGGACGCCGTCGCTCCTCGCACCCACGCGCTGGTCATCGGCGTGGGGAAGTACCCGCATCTCACGGGCGGCGAGAGCCCCGCGGCCGACTCCGACGGGATGCGGCAGCTCTCCTCGCCGCCGGTCTCCGCCCGTGCGTTCGCGACCTGGCTCCTGGCGGAGTACGACGGTCCGGACAAGCCGCTCGGGAGCCTCGCCCTGCTGCTGAGCGAGGAGACTCCCGAGCCGTTCGTGAATCCGCGGACGGGGGTCTCCCATCAGGTCGAGACCGCGACCATCGACCGGATCGTCGAGGCGGTCAAGGAGTGGAAGCACCGCGGCGACACCCACGAGGACAACCGGCTCGTCTTCTACTTCTGCGGACACGGCGTCTCGCAGGGCGACGACATGGCCCTGCTCGCCGCCGATGTCTTCGCCGACGAGGACAACCCCCTCCAGGGCGCGCTGAATTTCCGTGAGTTGATGAACGGGCTGAAGAAGTGCAAGGCGAGTCAGCAGGTGTTCTTCGTGGACGCGTGCCGGTCGAACTCGGACGTCCTCATCGAGCAGGCGGGCAACTTCGCCGGCCAGGTGCCCATCGCCGCCGGGACCAGGCCGCTGGGACTGGCCCGCCGGCTGCACCTTCCCTACTACGCCACCCTGGCCGGGGAGAAGTCGCACGCGCGCCCCGGCCAGGTCAGCCTGTTCACGCAGGCCCTGCTGAAGAGCCTGCGCGGGCCGGGAAGCGACAACCCCGAAGGCATCTGGCGCGTCGACACCTCCACCCTGCACCGGGCGATCGACCACTTCATGAAACAGCCCCAGTTCGCCGGCACCATCACCGGAGTCCAGGTGCCGGCCGTCGGAGAACTGCCCGTCTTCGACCTCCATCAGCTGCCGGGCGATCCGGTGGTGCCCGTCTATGTCGGCTGCAGGCCGCGCGAGGACAACGCCCTCGCCGCCTTCACCTGCCGGCGCCCCGGCCAGGAGGACCTGCGGCGCCCGCCGCCCGAGGCCGACGAGGACGAGGACCTGACCGGCGAGTGGTCCCTGGAGCTGTCGTTCGGGATCTACGAGATGGAGGCGGCCGTCGGCCCCCAGGACGTACGGACCAGGTCCGTCGAGGCCCGGCCCCCCTTCCGCCGCATAGAACTGGCCAGGCCATGAGCGCGACCCTCTCCGTCAGCGTCGTCCTGACCACCCGCGAGGACGACCTCGCCGACGGCGCCCTGATCGTCGGCGACATCCGCCCGGCGGGCGCCACCGGTCCCGCCAGGCGCAACATCAAGATCCCCTGTGGGACGGCGGTCGCCCCGCTGCGCTACGAGGTCGAACCGGGGCGCTACACCGTCTCGGCCACCCTGCCGTCCGGGGCGGTCCTGATGGAGGACGCCGAGGCGCGGGAGGGCGAGGACACGACCGTCGCTCTCGACGCCTCGGACTCGCCGTACGAGACGCACGCCTGGCAGTACCTCATGGGCAACATCGAGCCGGCCCCCGCCTACCACGACGACCGTGAGGGTGTTCCCGTGCCGCGCTCGCTGGGCGCGCGGAGCATGGGCGCGGTGCGCGCCGAGACCGACGGCGGGCTGATCGAGGAGAGCGCGGCGGACATGCCGGTCGAGGCCGTGTGGGTCGGCGACGGGAAGCCCACGAGCCGGTCCTTCGACTCGCTGCTCGCGCCGGTGTCGGTCGCCCCCGGTCCGACGGGGGCGCCGGAGGGTGAGTTCGCGAGGTCGGTCGCGCAGGCCCTCGCGCAGTCGCCGCCCCGGAACCTCCCGGCCCCCGATGTCTCCCCCGACGGCTCGTCACCGCTGTACCGCTTCGGCGCGGACGGGCCGGTGGCGGCGCCGGACGGCGCTGTCGGCCACCACCAGTTCCTGGTGGTCACCTCGGCCGGTCTCGCCCGGCTCGTCACCCTGCCCGCGCCCTGGGGGTCGGCGGTGATCGAGGTCCTCGTCAACACCCGCCAGAGCCCGACCGGCGGCGCCGTCGCCGTGACCGTGCGCGACCCCGCCGTCGGGGCGGGTCTCGGATACATGGCCCAGGGGGCGCTGGACACGGCGGCCGCCCTGTTCACCGACGTCGGGTCGCTGCTCTACAAGGCCCGCAACCCGCTCGCGGCGGCGGCCGGGGCCTACGTCCTGGTGGGAACGGACCTCACGGACGAGCCGGCGTACTGGGACCCCTGGCTGGAGCACCTGCGGAGGCGCTTCGGATGGATGAGTGACGGATCGGTCCTGTGGGCGACGCGGCAGCTGCGCCGCGCGACGACCGACGCGGACGTCGGGCGGGCACGGGACGGGCTGGTCGAGGCCTTCGACCGGGGTGTGCCGTTCTACACGCTCGGCCTGAGCTGGCTCATGGACGGGCTGTCCGAGTTTCCGCAGGACCCCGAGTGCGTACGGAGGCTGGAGTCGGCCCGCAGGCTGTCGTGGCGCGTGGACATGCGCGAGCCGTTCGTGATTGTCGACATCGGTGGAAGGAGGCCGGGATGATACGGCTCACCATGCTGCCCGGCGAGGACGGCGACTGTCTGCTCCTGGAGTACGGCGACGGGGACTTCCTGCGGCGCGTGCTCATCGACGGCGGGCGGACCGGTACGTACTCCCGGATCAAGCCCACGCTCGCCGGGCTCGACGGGCTCATCGACGTCCTGGTCGTCACCCATGTCGACCAGGACCACATCATGGGCGTCCTGGCCCTGCTGAACGATCCCGACCGGTCGGTGGAGTTCGGTGACGTGTGGTTCAACGGATTCGACCAGCTGCGCGACTCCGAGGGCTTCGGACCGCAGGACGGCGAACTGCTCTCCACCGCGCTCCTGGAGCAGCGGATCCCGTGGAACGACGCCTTCGGCGGGCGGAGCATCGAGGTCGGACGCCCGCTGGACTGGTTCGACGACGGCTCCACGATGGAGGTGCTGTCCCCCGACCGGACGCTGCTGGAGAACCTGATCGACGACTGGGTGGCGGAGTGCGCGCTGCACGGGCTGATCCCGGGCGTGGACCCGGTCGAGGAGATGCTCCTGCCCGACATCGAGAGCTTCGGGCCGGTCGACATCGACGCGCTCGCGGACTCACCCTTCAAGCGCGACCCCTCCAAGCCGAACCGGACGAGCATAGGGCTGCTGTTCGAGTTCGAAGGCACGCGCCTCGTGTTCACCGGTGACGCCGACGACCGCCGGCTGGTCGCCTCGCTCCGCCCGCGCGCCGAGGCGGAGGGCGGCCGGATGCGGCTCGACGCCCTCAAGGTCGCCCACCACGGCAGCCGCTTCAACATCTCCAGTGAGCTGCTCGGTCTTCTCGACTGCGACCGCTATCTGATCTCCACCAACGGCGCCCGGCACCGGCATCCGGACGACACGGCCATCGCGCGGATCCTGAAGCACGGCGGCCCCGAGAAGACCCTTTTCTTCAACTACCGGGGGCGAGCGGCGCTGTGGGACGTCGACGACCTCAGGGACCGGTTCGGATACGGCGTGGTCGCACCGTCCGATGCCGATGAGGACGGCTTCGTCACGCTGGAGTTCTGACCGTGCTCCGCCGCCGCTCCGAGATGCGCTCCACGGCGGCCCGGGAGCATGCTGGCAGTGTGACCTCGTACGGCGCGGTCGGGCCCGCCCCGCCGACCGAGAAGGCGACAACGCCCGGAAGACCGCACAGCGACGGGCGAGTACCGGACGAACTGACCCTGGCGCTCGCCCAGGGCACGGTGAACGGGATCGAATCCGTCGGCGGGTACGCCGGCGGCGTATATCTGCGCTCGCGCACGCCCGGCCTGCTGCGCATGGGGGTCCTCGCCGGCCTCCCGGGGCAGATCTTCCGCCCCTGGTGGCGGATGCATGTGAACCGCCCCTACCCGGTGGCCGAGGCCCACCGCTCGGGGCAGGCGGTCCACCTCGCCGACGCCGAGGAGGCCATGCGGCGGTTTCCGCAGCTCATGGCGGGTCTGCCGTTCCCCTTCGGCTCGCTGTACGCGCCGGTGAGCGACGGTGACGCGAAGTACGGGGTCCTGGTGGTGCTCCGGCCCGCCACCCCGGGAACCCCAGTGAGCGCGGCCCACCGCCAGGCGCTGGACGCGGCGGCGCACCGGACCGCCGTTCTGCTCACCGAGCTGGTCGCGCAGGGCACGCCGGTCGAGTGGGAGACCGAACCGGTGTGCGTGCAGCTACCCGCGGTCACCACCCCGCCGGTACGGATCGGCTACTTCGACTGGGACCTGGGCACCGGGTCGGTCGCCGCCGACGAGGGGCTCTGCTCCATCCTCGGCACCGATCCGGCGCGCTTCCCCGGCACCATCGAGGCCCTGGCGGCCCGACTGGCGCCGGAGGACGCCTACGGTCTGTGGGCCGTCGCCCGCCAGTCGGCGGAGTCGGGCCTGCCCGCCTCGCGCCGGATGCGGCTGCGCGGCCCGGACGGCCGGCCGCACCTGCTGGAGCTCTCGGCCAGCGCGGATCCGCCCGGCGCCGGGCCGGGGTCGAAGCTGGCCGGCTTCCTGGTGGATCTCGGCACGGGTCCGGTCGTGGCCGAGGCGACGGACCGGCTCCCCCGGGCCGTCTTCTCCATCGACCGGCTCGGGCGCATCACGTACGTCAACCGCCAGGCGGAGGAGCTGCTCCGGTCCTCCAGGTCCGAGCTCGCCGGGCGGGTGCTGTGGGAGGCCCTGGTCTGGTTCGGGCACCCGGCCTACGAGGAGCACCTGCGGGCGGCGCTGCTCTCCGACGAACCCGTGCACTTCCTGGCCCGCCGCACGGCCCAGGAGTGGTTGTCGGTCTCCCTCTATCCCGGGCACGACGGGGTGACCGTGCTGCTCACCCCCGCGGAGCCCCCCGCGTACGCGCCCGGGTCGGTCACCCGCCCGGCGGCGGGCCTCGGCTCCCCGGCCGACCGCGCCTCCGCGCTCTACCGCCCGGTCGCGCTGGCCATCGCCCTGACCGAGGCGGTCACCGCGCGCCAGGTGTCCGCCGTGGTCACCGAGGAGCTGCTGCCCGCGTTCGGCGGCCGTCAGCTGGCGATCTACCTCCTCGCGGAACGGCACCTCCATCTGGCCTGGGAGACGGGATTCCCGCAGGGGTTCCTGGACCGCTTCGACGGCGTGGGACTGGAGGCCCATCTGCCCGGTGTCGAGACCCTCACCACCGGCCGTCCCCTCTTCTTCGAGTCCATGGAGCACCTGGCCGCCGCCTATCCGGGCATCCCGATGGACGCCGACACCGGCGCCAGGGCCTTCCTGCCGCTGATCGCCTCCGGTCGGCCCGTCGGCTCCTGCATCCTCGGCTTCGACCAGCCGCGCGGCTTCAGCCCCGAGGAGCGCACGGTCCTCACCGCTCTGGCCGGGCTCATCGCGCAGGCACTCCAGCGGGCCCAGCGCTACGACACCGAGGTCGCCCTCGCCCGCGGCCTTCAGGACGCCCTGCTCCCCCACCGGCTCCCGGTGCGCGACCATGTCGACACCGTCGGCCAGTACCTCCCCGGAACCCAGGGCATGGACGTCGGCGGCGACTGGTACGACGTGATCGAGACCGGGCGCGGCCTGCTGGCCCTGGTCATCGGCGACGTCCAGGGGCACGGCGCGGCGGCCGCCGCCACCATGGGTCAACTGCGCAGCGCTGTACGGGCGTTCGCCCTGAGCGGGCACCAGCCGCAGGAGGTGGTCGGCGGTACGAACCGGCTCCTCATCGACCTCGACCCCGGTCAGATCGCCAGCTGCTGCTACATCGTGCTCGACCCGGAGACCGGCGTCACACAGGCCGTACGGGCGGGGCATCCGCAGCCGCTGCTGCGGCATCCCGACGGCACCACGGAGGTCGTGGAACTCCCCGGCGGAATCGTGCTGGGCGTGGACGACGGGGCGACGTACCCCGTCACCGAACTGGTCCTGGAACCGGGGGCGGTACTGGCCCTCTTCACCGACGGACTGGTCGAACTCCCGGGCGTCGACATCGACCTCGGCATCGAGCGGCTGCGCGACGCGCTGTCCGCGATCGACCCGACGGCCGCGCTCGCCGACTCGGCGGACCGTTTGATCCGCAGGGCCCGCCAGGCCACCGACCGGCCCGACGACATCGCGCTGCTGCTGGCCGCCCGCTGGGCGGAGGGATCATGAGCGGCGGGGAGGTCACCAAGGACCTCGACTTCCTCGGTCCCCTGGACGTCTCCCGGGCGGCGACGGCCGTGCTGGACACCGCGGGCACCCTCGTCGGCTGGAGTCCGGCGGCCGAGGAGCTGCTGGGGTATCCCCCCGAGGACGTGCTGGGACGGCCGATCGGCGGGTTGCTGGTGGAACGCGAGGGGAGCACGGAGGCGGATCTGCCCGGCGCCGCCCGCTTCGGCCGCCAGGTGCTGCGCCTGCGCCACCGCGACGGCCGGATCGTCCGGGTCATGGCGGCCACGCGGGCGATCACCACATCCGTCGCCGGGCCCGCCCGGCTGCTGGCGGTCGCCGACGCCGCGGAGACCGAACAGTGGGAGTCCCTGCGGTCGATGCTCCGGGGCCTGGCCACCCAGTCCCCCGTCGGGCTCGCCCTCTACGACCACGACCTGAGGGTGGTGTGGACGAACGCCGCGCTCGACGAGGAGATGGGCAACTCCCAGTACGCCGGTCTCGGCCCCGACGACATGGTGAGCCGCGGCGAGGTGCTCTCCGAGGGGTACCCGGCGACGCTGGAGGAGATCATGCGGGAGGTGCTCGTCACCGGCGAGCCCGTGATCGAGCTCCACTATCGCGGCCGCCCGCCCGTGGACCCGGACCACGACCACGTCTGGTCGTGCTCCTACTACCGGCTCCAGGCCGCTTCCGGTGTCTCCCTCGGAGTGTGCGAGGAGACGGTGGACATCACGGACCGGTATCTCGCTCAACAGCGGCTGAACCTGCTGGTGCGGGCCGGCGCCCGGGTCGGCACGACCCTGGACATGGCGCGCACGGCCGAGGAACTCTCCGCGGTCGCGGTGCCGCAGTTCGCCGACGAGGTCACGGTGGACCTGCTGGAGTCCGTACGGCAGGGGAAGCGGCCGCGTCCCGGCACGGCCTCCGCCGGGCGCCTGGTCCGGATGAGCGCGGACGCGCCGGACACCGCCGAGAGGACGGTCGAGTACGCCCCCGACTCACCGCAGGCCCGCAGCCTCTCCTCGGGCCGGCCCGTGCAGCAGTGCCCGGAGGGCCCCCTGGCGCCGCTGCGCCTGGCCGTGCCGCTGCGCGCGGAGGCCGGCACGCTGGGCGTGGTCACCTTCGCCTGGCACCACCGGCTCGAGCCCTTCGCCGCGGACGAGCTGGCCGTGGCGGAGGAACTGGTGTCGCGGGCCGCCGTGTGCATCGACAACGCCCGCCGCTACGCCCGCGAGCACTCCGCCGCGCTGACGCTGCAGCGCAGCCTGCTGCCCCGGAACCTGCCGCGGCTGAGCGGCGTCGACGTGGCGTACCGGTATCTGCCCGCGGACAACAAGGCGGGCGTCGGCGGCGATTGGTTCGACGTCATCGCCCTCTCGGGCACGCGGGTGGGTCTGGTCGTCGGCGATGTGGTGGGCCACGGGCTGCGTGCCGCCGCGACCATGGGCCGGCTGCGGACGAGCGTACGGGCGCTCGCCCGGCTGGACCTGGCGCCCGACGAACTCCTCGCGCGGCTGGACGAGGCCGTCGGCCAGGAGGCCAACGAACGCGAGACCGTCCGGGGCGAGAGCGGCGCGGAACCGGGGGAGGAGGAGCAGCCGTACGACGAGGCGATCGGCGTGACCTGCCTGTACGCCGTGTACGACCCGGTGTCCGGCCAGTGCAGGATGGCCCGGGCCGGCCACCTCCTTCCCGCCGTCGTCCACCCGGGGACGGGTTCGGTCACCCTGCCCGACCTGCCGGCCGGCCCACCGCTGGGCCTCGGCGGGCTGCCCTTCGAAACGGCGGACCTGACCCTGCCCGAAGGCAGCCTGATCGCCCTGTTCACCGACGGTCTCGTCCGCAGCCGGGAGCGAGACCTCGACGACCAGCTCGACAGCCTCCGCGCCGTTCTCGCCGATCACCGGCGTCCGCTGGAGCAGCTGTGCAACCGGGTCGTCGACACGCTGCTGCCGGGCCCGGTGGACGACGACACCGCGCTGCTGCTCGTCCGTACCCACAAGCTGGGAAACCATCAGGTGGCGCAGTGGTCCCTGCACGCCGACCCGGAGGTGGTGGGCGTCGCCCGCAGCGTCGCCACCAGCCAGGTCGCCGCGTGGGGCCTCGAGGATCTGGCGTTCACCACCGAGCTGGTGGTCAGCGAGCTGGTCACCAACGCCATCCGGTACGCCCCTTCGGGCCCCATCCGGCTGCGCCTCATCCGCGACCGCAGTCTGATCTGCGAGGTGTCCGACACCGGGCACACCTCTCCGCATCTGCGGCGCGCCGGCATGGACGACGAAGGGGGCAGGGGCCTCTTCCTCGTCGCGCAGATGACCCAGCAGTGGGGCACGCGCTACACCTCCACCGGCAAAACCATCTGGGTGGAGCAGTCACTGGCCGGCGACGGGCATGGGGAGACGCCCGCCACGGCCCCGTACAGCGTGTGACCGTGCGTCCGTCCTTCCCGTGGAGTGAGGTAATGTTCTCTTGCGCGCCGACACCGGGGAGAGCCCCGGCTGAAGCGCACCGGGACGTGGCGCAGCTTGGTAGCGCACTTGACTGGGGGTCAAGGGGTCGCAGGTTCAAATCCTGTCGTCCCGACTTTTCGGAGTCGCGAGCAAGAGGTCGTATCGGAGAAGTCCGACACGACCTCTTTGTCGTTCCCGCGGGCGGGTCACAATGAGGGCATGAACAGCACTCCGGGCAAGCCGCCGAGGGACCGGGACGAGGAGGGGCGGGCGCGCAACGCGCGGCCCCGGGACGGGCTCGGCCGGCCGTTGCCGTACGGCGCGCCGGGCGTCGAGCGGCAGCCCGAGGGCGTGGCGCGGACCCCCTGGGAGACGCTGGCGGAGGCGCAGCGGCTGCTCGCGGAGGGAATGCCGTTCCACGCGCACGAGGTCTTCGAGGACGCCTGGAAGTCGGGGCCCGAGGGCGAGCAGGCCCTGTGGCGGGGGCTCGCTCAGCTCGCCGTGGGGCTGACGCACGCCGCACGGGGCAATACGGCGGGCGGTGCGCGGCTGCTGCTGCGCGGGGCGGGGCATCTGGCGGGGCGGCCACAGCCGTACGGCATCGATCTGCCCGGACTCGTGGCGTGGGCGCGGGAGCTGGCGGCGCGGCTGGAGAGCGAGCCGGGCAAGGCGGTGGACGCGGCGGCCGAGGCACCCCGGCTCGCGGGCTGAGGTTCCGGCCCGTGCCCGAACGCATCGGCTTCGAGGTCGAGGGCGACACCGTGCGGAGGACCCGGCTCACGGCGTCAGCAGGATCACCTCCAGGCGGCGGGGGCCGTGGACCCCCTCGACGCGGTCGAGTTCGATGTCGCTGGTCGCGGACGGTCCGGAGATCCAGGTCAGCGGGCGGGTGGGGTCCAGGCGCGCCATGGCCTGCGGTACGGACGCGACGACCTGGTCCCGGGCCCGTACGACACAGATGTGCAGATCGGGCACGAGGGTGAGGGCGCGGCGGCCCTGCCCCGGCCCCCCGTCGAGGACGAGGGTGCCGCTCTCGGCGATGGCCAGGGCGCAGCCGGTCACCACGGCGTCGGTGGTGTCGAGTGAGTACGGCGTGAGAGGACCGGAGTCCTCGCGCAGCTCCGCATCGGTGGCCGCCGGCCAGGCGTCGGGCAGGCCCGGCGGCACGGCGACGGACCGGGCTCCGCGAGCGGCCAGCAACCGGGCGATCAGCGCGGGGAGTTCGGCCTCCGTGGCGCGATGGACGTGGGCCCGGTAATCGGTGAGGTTCTCCTGGAGCAGATCGAGGATCAGGGCCGGGTCGTCGGGGGTGTGGCTGGGGAGGTGGGCACGGGCGGGCCCGGGGGCGGGAGGCGCGTCGGCGACGGCGGCGCGGATCCGGGCGAGGATGCGGTCGCGCGAGGAGCCGGTGCTCATGAGCGGTTCCTCTTCCACCAGTCGCGGAAGGGTTCCGCGGGCAGTTCGGGCAGGTCCCGGCTGTCGGTCCAGGCGCTCGCACCGGGCGGTTTCGACGGGTGCGCGGCGCGGGTCATCGACGCGAGGCGTTCGGCCGCGCCGAGCGCCGCCGGATGGTCGAGGATCCAGCCCGCTGCCTTGATGGCCGCCTTCTCCAGGCGGTGCCCCCTGCCGCCCCGGTCGGCGACCTTCTCGCGGAGGTGGACGAGGACCTCGGGGATGTCGATGGCGACCGGACAGACGTCGTAGCAGGCTCCGCACAGCGACGAGGCGTAGGGCAGAGACGCGTCGATCTCGCTGCCGATGCCCCGGAGTTGGGGGCTGAGGATGGCGCCGATGGGGCCGGGGTAGACCGAGCCGTAGGCGTGTCCGCCGGCCCGCTCGTACACCGGGCAGACATTGAGGCAGGCGGAGCAGCGGATGCAGCGCAGAGCCTGCCGGCCGACCTCGTCGGCGAGGGTCGCGGTGCGGCCGTTGTCGAGGAGGACGAGGTGGAAGGTCGTGGGGCCGTCGCCGTCGGCGGTGCCGGTCCACATCGACGTGTACGGGTTCATGCGCTCGGCGGTCGAGGAGCGGGGCAGGGTCTGGAGGAAGACCTCCAGGTCGCGCCAGGTGGGGACGGCCTTCTCGATGCCGACGACCGAGATCAGGGTTTCGGGGAGGGTCAGGCACATGCGGCCGTTGCCCTCGGATTCGAGAACGACGAGGGTGCCGGTCTCGGCGACCATGAAGTTGGCGCCGGAGATGCCGACCTTGGCACGCAGGAACTTCTCGCGGAGGTGGAGGCGGGCGGCTTCGGCGAGGTCGGCGGGCGTGTCGGTCAGGCCTTCGGGTGCGGGCCTGCCCCAGGCGGCCATTCTCTCGGTGAAGATGTCGCGGATCTCGCCGCGGTTGCGGTGGATGGCGGGGACGAGGATGTGGGAGGGGCGGTCCTCGCCGAGCTGCACGATGAGCTCGGCGAGATCGGTCTCGTAGGCGGCGATGCCCTCGGCCTCCAGGGCTTCGTTGAGGCCGATCTCCTGGGTGGCCATCGACTTGACCTTGACGACCTCCGTCTCGCCGGTGGCCTTGACCAGGCCGGTGACGATGCGGTTGGCCTCCTCGGCGTCGGCGGCCCAGTGGACGGTGCCGCCCGCCGCGGTGACGGCGTTCTCCAACTGCTCGAGGTACCGGTCGAGATGGCGCAGCGTGTGGTCCTTGATCTGCTTGCCGGCCTCGCGCAGCCGGTCCCAGTCCTCGAGTTCGGCCACCGCCGCCGCGCGCTTGTCGCGGATGGTGTGGGTGGCGTGGCGCAGATTGGCGCGCAGGGTCACATTGCGCACGGCGCTCTTCGCGGCGTCCGGGAAGGCGGGCATTCCGAGATATGTGCCGCTCACAGCAGGGGCTCCTCTTCGGTGCTCGCCAGGATCTCGGCGATGTGCAGGGCGCGCAGGGGAGCGCCCTGGCGGCGCAGGATGCCGCCGATGTGCATCAGGCAGGAGTTGTCGGCGCCGCACAGGACGTCCGCTCCGGTCCCGGTGGCATGGCGGACCTTGTCCTGGCCCATGGCGGTGGAGACGTCGGCGTTCTTGACGGCGAAGGTGCCGCCGAAACCGCAGCACTCCTCCGCTCCGGGGAGTTCGCGCAGTTCCAGTCCCTTGACGGCTTCCAGGAGGCGGCGGGGTCTCTCGCCCAGGCGAAGGGCGCGCAGCCCATGACATGACGGGTGGTATGTCACCGTGTGCGGGAAGAACGCACCGACATCGGTGACCCCGAGGATGTCGACCAGGAACTCGGTGAGTTCGTACGTCCGGGGCCCGAGCGCGGCGGCCTCGTCGCCGAATCCGGCGTAGTGGTGGCGGACCATCGCCGCGCACGACCCGGAGGGGGTGACCACGTACTCGTACCCCTCGAACGCCCGGACCGTGCGCCGGACGAGCGGCTCGGTCTCGCGTCGGTAGCCGGTGTTGTACGAGGGCTGGCCGCAGCAGGTCTGGGCGGCCGGGAAGTCGACCTCGACGCCCAGTCGTTCCAGAATGCGGACAGTGGCCACTCCGGTGGACGGATACACGGCGTCGTTGACGCAGGTGACGAAGAGGGCGACGCGCATGGCCGCAGGATATGCCGGGGATCCGGAGCGGGGTAGGACCCGTGGCGATCTCCGCCCCGCTCCGCGCCCAGGGGTCCGGTGTTCACCACGTGAGATGGAGCTCTTCGGGTGAGCGATGGATGAGGGTGGGCCGCATGACGACCTCGTGGTCCTCGTCGAGCCGCAGGCCGGGGAACCTCCGGGTGAAGATCTCCAGCGTCAGCCGGAGCTGTTCGCGGGCCAGCTGGGAGCCGGGACAGCCGTGCACGCCGTGTCCGAAGGCGACGTGCCGGGCGCGGGTACGGGTGATGTCGAAGGCGTCGGGCCGCTCGTGGCGCGCCGGATCGCGATTGGCAGAGCCGTAGGCGACGAACACGGTCGCCCCGGCGGGCAGTTGAGTGCCGGCGACGGTGACGGGCCGGGTGGTGGTGCGACGAAAGCCCTGCACGGCGGTGTCGTAACGGGCGGCCTCCTCGACCGCCGCGGGTATCAGATCCGGCCGCCTGCACAGCAGCATCCACTGGGCGCGGTGGCGCAGGAGCTGGAGGAGGGTGGTGCCGAGCATCGCGGTGGTGGTGAGGTGCCCGGCGATCAGGAAGTTCTGCAGGTTGGCCACGAGCTCGTGGCGCTGATCGAGGGTGAGGTCGCCGCTCCCGGGTGCGAGCGCGGCGACCATGAGGGAGCAGAGGTCGCCGCGTGGGTCGCGCCGGGCGGCGCGCGCGTAGCGGTCCAGCAAGTGCTGGAGGGTGACCACGTCCCGCGCGGCGGCGATCTGGTCCTCCCCGGCCATCGGCCGGAACAGCAGCTGTTCGGCGCGGTGTCCGCCGTGCACGGCGGCCGGGACGTCCTCGGGGTCGAGTCCGACGAGCCGGCCGACGACGGCGCCCGGTAACCGCCGCGCGTAGGACTCCATCAGCTCTGTGCGGCCGTCGTCGGCGAACGCGTCCGTCAGCGCCTCGGCCCGTTCGGCGGCGAAGGGGACGAGTGCGGCGATCCGGGCCGAGGACAGGGCGTTGTTCAGGGGCGCGCGGTGGCGCCGGTGGGCGACGCCGTCGGTGGAGACGACGGTCGGCCGGTTGCCGAAGCCCTGCGCGAGGACGGCGAGGGCGGCGGGCGAGGGCAGGACGTCGGGGCGCAGGGACCCGACCGAGGAGAAGTCGTCGGCCCTGAGCAGCACTTCGCGTACGTCGGCGTCCCTGGCGACGAGCCAGGCGTCGAACTCGGGGACGAAGGTCAGCCCTTGCGTCCGCCGGGCACGTTCGTAGAGGGGGTAGGGGTCTCGCTGCAGCTCGTCGAGCAGGTCATGCTCCTCGGCTTCCACGCGGCGCCTCCGGACGGGGAGTGGTGCGGTGAGGTGGACGGTCCGGCCATCGTGACCGCGTCCGGCGGGCGATGGCTACGCCTCCGTCGCGGTTTCGGCCTGAACTGCCGGGTCCGGAAGGGGAGCTGCCCCGTGACACCGGTTCGCCGGACCTGCGGGAGGGGGCCGGGGCGGCGGGGGGCGGCGAAGAACGGCCGGGAGGCAGGCAGGCAGACAGGCGCGCCGGGTCAGCCGCGCCGCGTCAGGAGAGGCCCGCCGGGTCAGCCGCGCCGCGTCAGGTGCCTCAGGAGTACGGAGGTGTGGCTGCGGTCCGGGTCCTTGGCGGCGGTGAGAAGGGTAAGGGTTCCCTCGGCGGCGAGGGTTCTCAGCCGGGCGAGTGCCTCGGCGGCCTCGGGCGCGGCGAGTTCGCTCTCGTAGCGCCGGCAGAACTCTTCGTACTGCCCCTCCGTGCCGTGGTACCAGCGGCGCAGCTCCGTCGAGGGGGTGAGGGCCTTCGGCCACTCGTCGATCCTGGCGTCCACCTTGGTGAGGCCGCGCGGCCAGAGACGGTCGACGAGGACGCGTGCGCCGTCGTCGGGGCCGGGCGGGTCGTAGATCCTGCGGACGCGGACGTCAGGGGTGGATCGCTGCATGTGCCCAGGGTGCACGACCCGGGCGGCGGGGGCGATCCGGGTCAGTCGTCCTCGAGCGTCGTGTCGTCCACGTGGCGGCGCTGCGCCTCGCACAGGGCCCGGTAGCGGCGCCAAGCCGACCAGCCGCGTTGCTTGAGGTCCCTCTCGGCCGTGGCGAAGGAACAGCCGCCGACGATGTACTCCATGAAGTGTGCGACGCCCAGTTCGAACTCGACACCGCGGTCGACGCCGCGGCGGCGGCCGACGGAGCGGCCCAGGTACTGCGTTGCACTGGACATTCGACGCGTCCCTCCGGTTTCCCGCTCCCCCGTCTTCCTCTGGCGCCGCCCACTCTGGCGCAGTGAGCACGGCGGGTGCGGGGACACCGGTTGACGATCACCCGTCGAAATTCTGAACGGAAGGGGTGTCCTGGCGGAGCGTCGCTCCGCGGGCCACGGGCGTGCGGGCCCGGCCCGGGGCGGTCACCCCGTCGGCTCTCCGCTGATCCCGAGGGCGGGGAAGAGCACCGACTCGACGAAGACCGGCAGGGCCCCGGCTTCCGCGAGGCGGTCCTCGAAGAGCCGCTCGACCCGCAGGACGCCGAGGAAGCAGGGGGCGACGAACCCGATGGCCGGGTTGCCGGCGTCGACCTCGCCGCGCTCCACGCCGCGCCGCACCATCGCGTCCAGGGCGGCGACCTCCGGGGTGAGGACCGTCTCGCGCAGCGCTTCACGCAGATCGGGGTACTGGATGTACGCCTGACTCACGGCTTCGACGAGGGCGGTGTCGCGCTCGCAGCGGGAGGCCGCGGCGCGCGCCGCCTCCCGAAGGTCTCCGGCGAGCGAGCCGGTATCGATTCCGGTGAAGAAGGAGCGGCGGCTCTTGTCCAGGGCGGCCGTGACCAGCCGGGGCTTGGTCTTCCACTGCCGGTACAGGGTCGCCTTCCCGCACTTGGTGCGGGCGGCGACGCCTTCCATCGTCACCGCGTCGTAGCCCCCCTCGCGGAGCAGGTCGAGCACGGCTTCGTACAGCTCGCGCTCCCGCTCGGGCGTGATCTTGCTGCGGCGCGCGGCGGCGGTGGCGGCCTGCGTGGACATGCACTTCCTCCGGGGGGGCGGACGAGAGCCTTCTGCACATACGAGAGTAGGGGGCGCACAAACGAGACGCAAACGTATCGATACGCTTGCGTCTCGATGAAATCGGATCTAGGCTGCATCCGTTTGCTGCCGATTGAGGGATAAAAGGGGCCGCGCACATGGCTGCCGGGATACGCGGAGCACGTCCAGCAGGACGGGAGGTGACCGCTTCCCCGAGCGCCGCGACCGCCCCGAGCCGGCCGTCTCTCGTGCGAGAGCTGCTGCTGGTGACGGCGCTCTTCCTCGTCTACAAGGTGGGACGGCTCTTCGCGAACGGTCATGAGACCCGCGCGTTCCACAACGCGGGCCAGGTCTGGCACGTGGAACGGTCCGTCCATCTGCCGGCGGAGGGCTCCGTCCAGCAGGCGCTGCTGCACAGCGAGCCGCTGGTCCACGGCGCCAACACCTACTACGCGGCGGTGCACTTCCCGGCCACCGTCGCCTTCCTCGCCTGGCTGTACTGGCGGCGGCCCGCCCACTACGTGTGGTCCAGGCGGGTCCTCGCCCTCGTCACCGCCGCCGCCCTCGCCCTCCATCTGCTGGTACCGCTGGCCCCGCCCCGGATGCTCACCGTCTCCGGCCTGGTGGACACCGCGCGGGTCTACGGGCCGTCCGTCTACGGCGCGACGCCCGAGACGGACGCCATGGCGAACCAGTTCGCCGCGATGCCGTCCCTGCACTTCGGCTGGGCCCTGATGGTCGCGGTCGGCCTCATCGCCTCGACGAGGGGCTCCTGGCGATGGCTGTGGCTGCTGCACCCGCTGCTGACCCTGCTGGTCGTCGTCGGGACCGCCAACCACTACTGGCTCGACGCGCTGGTGGCCGCGGCGCTGCTGGGCGCCGCCCTCTCGTTCGTACGCGCTCCGGGCGCGGCGCGTACCACCACCCGCCACATCGCACCGCGCCGTGCGACGGCCGAGCCGGTGGTCGGGGTGTCACGGTGAACGGCACGGTGATCGCGATCCTCCTCTCGCTCGTCTCCGCGGCGGGCTACGCGCTCGCGGCGGTCACCCAGGCACGGCTGGCCGAGGCCGCGAGCGCGCGGCCGGATCGGGGCGGGCTGCGAGGCCTGCTGGCCCGGCCCCTGTGGTGGTGGGCCGTCGGCCTGAACGCGGCCGGGGCGCTCGCCCATGTCGGAGCGCTGCACTACGGACCCCTGACCCTGGTCCAGCCGCTGGGCGCGCTGACCCTGGTCGCCGCGCTGCCCCTGGGGGCGTACCGCGCGCGGCGCCGGGTGACCCGGCGCGAGTGGCGCGGTGCGCTGGCGACCCTGGCCGGACTGGTGGGGCTCGTCGCCGTGACCGGGCCCGCCACGACCGGCGACGCGCTGTCCCTGCGCGAGGCGCTGATGGTCGCCGCCGCGACGGCGATGCTCATCGCCGCGCTGGCGCGGCGCGCCTCCGGCTCCAGTGCGGGCAGCGGGGGCCTCGGGCACGCCGGCGCGTCCGGCATCGCCTCCGGCGTCGCGTCGGCACTCACCCAGACACTGACCGCCTCGCTGGCCCTCGAACTCCCAGGAGGCGGGGCGACCTGGTGGCAGACGACGCTGCTCGCCGTCCTCATCTCCGGCTTCGCCGTCGGCGGGCTGCTGCTCTCGCAGACCGCCTATCGCGGCGGCCTCGCCGCACCCCTCGCCGTCGTGAACCTCTCCAACCCCGCGGCGGCCGCGGTCATCGGCGTGGCGCTGCTCGGGGAGAGCTTCCGCGCCGGGGTGTGGGGCTGGCTGATCGCCGGGGCCGCGTCCGCCTTGGCGGCCCGGGGGGTCGTACTGCTGACGGCCGGCCGCGGCGACGGGCCGGACCCGGTACCGGAGGGCGCGCCCGGTTCCGGTCCCGGAACGGCCGGGGTGTCCACGGCCCGTACGAGGAAGGCTCAGATGCCGGCCCCAGGCGCGTCACCCCAGGGCACGGCCTCACTCCCCGGCCAAACCCCCGCCTCACCCTCCGCCCCGACCGGGGCTCCCGTCCCGTCTCCGGCGGGTCTGGCGAGCTGACACCCCGTCAGAAGACCGCACGAAGGAGGGGCACCCCGCCGGCATCTTCATTTCGTCATCTTGACGACAAGCAGCGAAGCCCACTATCGTCGCACTGACGAAAAGGGGGTCTCTCTCATGGCCGACATCACCCGCCGGTACGGCTGGCGCCATCTCCGCTCCGCCCACACCTCCCATGTCCGCCACCACCGGCGCGGCAAGCTGGTGCACGACGGTCCGGGGCTGAGCTTCTGGTTCCGGCCGCTGACCGCCGCGCTCTCCGAAGTCCCGGTGGACGACCGAGAGTTGACGATGTCCTTCCACGCCCGCACGTCCGACTTCCAGGACGTCAGCGTGCAGTCGACAGTGACGTACCGCATCAGCGAACCGGGCACGGCCGCCGCCCGCCTCGACTTCTCCGTCGATCCCGACACGGGCGTGTGGCGCGGCGCTCCACTGGAGCAGATCTCCACCCTGCTCACCGAGAGCGCCCAGCAGCACGCGCTCGACACCCTGGCCCGCACCACCCTGGCGGCGGCCCTGGTCGACGGGGTCGCGTCGGTGAGGGAACGGATCGCCGCCGGTCTCGCCGACGAGCCGCGGCTGCCCGCGACCGGGATCGAGGTCGTCGCGGTCCGGGTGGTCGCCATCCGCCCCGAACCGGAGGTCGAGCGCGCGCTGCGCACCCCGGCGAGGGAGCAGATCCAGCAGGAGGCGGACCGCGCGACCTATGAGCGCCGAGCCGTCGCCGTCGAACGCGAGCGGGCCATCGCCGAGAACGAACTGGCCAGCCGCATCGAACTCGCCCGTCGCGAGGAGGACCTGGTCGAGCAGCGGGGCACCAACGCGCGCCGCGAGGCAGAGGAGAACGCCGCCGCGGACGCGGTACGGGCCGAGGCCGAGGCGGCGCGCACCGTGCGGCTGGCGAGGGCCGAGGCCGAGGCGGCGCGCGAGGTCGGCGAGGCGAAGGCCCAGGCGCAGGCCGCCTGGCTCCGCGTACACGGTGAAGTGGACCCCGTGACCCTGCACGCGCTCGCCGCCACCCGGGCCGCCGAGAACCTGCCGCGCATCGACAGCCTCACCCTCTCCCCCGACGTGCTCACCGGCCTGCTCGCCAAGCTGGGCCGGCCGGACGCCGAGCGGTCATGAGCCTCGCGGCACGTGCGGTGATCGTCCACCGGACCACCGAGTACGAGGAGTTGCTGGCCCGCCACGGCACCCATGGCCAGGCCGCCTTCTTCCTGTCCAGCCGGGGCCGGTCCATCGAGGACGTGCACGAGCGGCATCTGCGGGCGCGTCGGGCGCTGGCCGAGGTGGCGGCGGCCGTGCCCCTGCAATGGCGCCAGGCACGGGTGGAGCGCGGCGACCTCGACCGGTTCCTGTTCGGCCCCGAGGACGTGGTGGTCGTCGTCGGCCAGGACGGTCTGGTCGCCAACGCCGCCAAGTACCTGACGGGCCAGCCGGTCGTCGGCATCGACACCGACCCCGGCCGCAACCCGGGCGTCCTGGTCCGCCACCGGGCCGCCGACGCGGCGGCGCTGCTTCCGGCGGCGACCGCCGGGGCGACCGGCGTCGAGGAACTGACGATGGTGGAGGCGCTGACCGACGACGCCCAGCGCCTCCTGGCGCTGAACGAGATCTATCTCGGGAGCGCCGGGCACCAGACGGCCCGCTACCGCCTGGCGCCCGACGACGCGCGGGACGCGGCGGAGGCGCAGGCGTCCTCGGGTGTCCTCGTCGGCACCGGAACGGGGGCGACGGGCTGGCTGCGCTCCCTGTGGCAGGAGCGCGGGGGCGGTGTTCCGCTGCCGGACCCCGCAGCCCGTCGCCTGGCCTGGTTCGTACGGGAGGCATGGCCCTCCCCCGCCACGGGCACCTCGCTCGTCGAGGGGGTCCTGACGGGCAGGCAGCGGCTGCGGCTGACGGTCGAGTCCGACCGGATGGTCGCGTTCGGGGACGGAATGGAATCCGACGCACTGGAGTTGACGTGGGGTCAGACCGTACGGCTGGGGGTCTCCGACACGGCCCTGCGCCTGCTGGGCTGACGGCGCCGCCCCGCCGCCGCCGTGACCGCGAGGCCCAGGCCCGTCCGTCGCGAAAGGGCCCCTCGGCGCTGTTGTCCCCTTGGCCCGGCGCGGGCGGCTCTGCGAAGATCCAGGCGGAGGCGATCACATGACACTGTCACCCGGCGCACGGCTCACGGTCTCACCCGCGACCCCCGACGAATGGCGTCCGGTCGTCGAGTGGGCAGCCGCCGAGGGCTGGAACCCGGGCCTGTCCGACCTCCCGTCCTTCTTCGCCCAGGATCCCGGGGGATTCTTCATCGGCCGAGTCGACGGGGAGCCGGTCTCCGCGGTGTCGGTCGTCAACTACAGCGACGACTACGCCTTTCTGGGGTTCTATCTCGTCCGGCCCGACCAGCGAGGACGCGGTCACGGCATCGCCACCTGGACGGCGGCGCTCACGCACGCCGGCGACCGGACGGTCGGTCTCGACGGCGTTCCGGCGCAGCAGGACAACTACCGCCGTTCCGGATTCGAACTCGCCCACCGCAGCGACCGGTTCGTGGGCCCGGTTCCCTCGGGCGGGGCGGCACCGGCGCCGGGCGTGGTCCCGGCGGAGGAGGTCGGCCTCGCGGCCCTCGTCTCGTACGACAGCCACTGCTACCCCGCCGAGCGCCCGCTCTTCCTGGAGCGCTGGCTGACAGCCCCCGGCCATCGCACCCTCGCCCGGGTCGTGGACGGGCGCCTGACCGGGTACGGAGTGGTGCGCCCGGCCCGCGAGGAGGCCCGGGTGGGTCCACTGTTCGCCGATTCGGCCGACGACGCCGGGGCTCTCCTCGACGCTCTCGCCGCTCATGCGCGCGGGACGGGCGCGGAACGGATCGCCGTCGACATGCCGGAGTCCAACCCGGAGGCCGCGCGCCTGGCCGGGGAGCGGGGGCTCGAGCCGTCCTTCGCGACCGCCCGGATGTACACGGGCCGGGTCCGGGCGTTCGCGGCCGACCGCGTCTTCGGCATCACCACGCTCGAACTGGGCTGAGCCCGGCAGAATCCGGTTCGCGCCGGTCCTCCTCGCTCCAGGGCCGGCGCGCAGCCCCCCTCCGGTTCCTCGACCCCCGTGACCACCCCCGGGACCCACGCCACTCTCCCAGGCACCCGCAGTGCATACCGCACGGTCGGTAGTCCGGCCACCGGGAGGCCTCCGTCCGCCGACGCGCGCGGCAGCAGTTCACACGGGCGAGTGATGCGCCCGCAGTTATGCGCGAGAGCAGCCGGGGTCCGAGACACCCGCGCCACAGGCCTCACCGTGCAACACACGGGTCATTCCCGGCCGTTACCCGTACCGGCCAAACAGCGGATTATGCGGATTACCACTCAAGGGAGTCTCCTGTCCGCCCATATGCTTTTCACACGGTTTTCCGGAGAACCGCTCACCTTTCACTCCCGCATCCCTGGAGAAATACCATGCGCGTTGCCGTGACCGGTGGCGGCGGATTTCTGGGCTCCCACCTGTGCGAGGCATTGCTGCGGCGCGGAAACGCCGTGGTGTGCCTGGACAACTTCTCCACCGGGCAGCCCCAGAACATCGCACACCTGCGGGAATTTCCTGCGTTCGATTTTATTCGCGCCGACGTGACCGACGCCGTGGACATCCCCGGCCGGCTCGACGCCGTCGCACACCTCGCCAGCCCCGCCTCCCCTCCCGACTATCTGCGGCAGCCGCTGGAGACCCTCGCCGCCGGCAGCCGGGGCACCGAGAACATGCTGCGCGTGGCCCACCGCCACGGCGCCCGTTTCCTGCTCGCGTCGACGAGCGAGGTCTACGGCGACCCGCTGGTCCACCCCCAGGACGAGGAGTACTGGGGCAACGTCAACCCGGTCGGCCCGCGCAGTGTGTACGACGAGGCCAAGAGATACGCCGAAGCGGTCTCTCTCGCCTATCGGCGCACGCACGGCGTCGATGTGGGAATCGTCCGTATCTTCAACACCTATGGGCCCCGGATGCGTCCGCACGACGGCCGTGTCGTCTCGAGCTTCATCACCCAGGCGCTCAGCGGTGAACCCCTCACCATTTACGGAGACGGCAAGCAGACCCGCAGCTTCTGCTACGTCGACGACCTGATCCGCGGCATCGTCGCGATGCTGGACTCGCCCGAGACCGGTCCCTTCAATCTCGGCAATCCCGAGGAACGCACGGTGGCCGAACTCGCGGAACTCGTGCTCCAGGTGACCGGCTCGACGTCGGACGTCCAATACCACCCGCTGCCCACGGACGACCCGACGCGTCGACGCCCCGTGATCACCCGCGCCACCCGGCACCTCGGGTGGTACCCGGAGGTCACGGTCGAGGACGGGCTGCGCAGGACCGTGGACTGGTTCATGAGCCGACCGCAGGAGATCGCCGCCGGCGCGGTGGCGATCCGCGGCGGACAGCCGGACACCGTCCCCGTCCCGTAGCGCCCCGCGCCCACACGGCAGCCGGCGCGGCGCTCGCGCCGGCTGCCGGGGCGGACCTCCCGACGACCGCTCTCATCCGCCGAAGACCTCCTCAGCAGATTTCCTCACGGAGCAACGCACCATGACGCAGGCCGAGCCACGTCTAGTCCACGCGACCGACACACTCGACTACCGCCCCCCGGAGACACTGCGGGACGAGATCCACCGGCTCTCCGCGGGAAACGTGGTCCGCATCCCGCCCACCGGACCCGAGTTCGCCCTCCCCCCTCGGGCGCTGCCGACGCGACCCAGGAGCTTCGTCCCCCAGCTGCGCCGCGCCGACCGGGTGAAAGTGCTCCTGATGACGTTGGGCTGGCTCGCCTCCTTCGTCTGGTTCTGGACGTGGTGGCTCCAGCCGGAGCACCGGATCGACTGGGTCGGCTTCGCGATGAACAGCGCCCTGCTGATGTACCTCTGCCTGTTCGCCGCGTACTTCCTGCTGACGGCCATCCGGGCGCGCCGCTTCAACCCGGCTGTGGGCGTTCCCCGGCTGCGGACCGCCTTCGTGGTGACGCGCGCTCCGTCCGAGCACTGGTCGGTGGCCCGGACGACCCTCACGGCCATGCTCGGCCAGTCCTTCCCCCACCCGTACGACGTCTGGCTGTGCGACGAGGACCCCTCGGACGAGATCCTGCTCTGGTGCCGGGAGAACGGCGTGCGGGTGTCCTGCCGGCGCGGTGTCACCGAATACCACCGGCAGAGCTGGCCGCGGCGGACGCGGTGCAAGGAAGGCAATCTCGCCTACTTCTACGACCACTGGGGCTACACGGAGTACGACGTGGTCGCCCAGCTCGACTGCGACCACGTCCCGCACCGGAAGTACCTCCGCGAGGTGGTACGACCGTTCGCTGACCCGGCGATCGGGTACGTCGCGGCGCCGAGCGTCTGCGACACCAACGCCGAGTCCTCATGGGCGGCTCGCGGGAGGCTGAACCGGGAGGCCATGTTCCATGGCGCCTTTCAGCTCGGACACTCCGAAGGCCTCGCCCCGCTCTGCATCGGCTCGCACTACGCGGTACGCACCGCCGCCCTGCGCGACATCGGCGGGCTGGGACCAGAACTGGCCGAGGACTTCTCGACCACGTTCCTGCTCAACTCGGCCGGTTGGCACGGTGCTTTCGCTATCGACGCCGAAGCCCACGGCGAAGGCCCCCTCACCTTCGCCGCCATGGCCACGCAGGAATTCCAGTGGTCGCGCAGCCTCGCCGCGCTCCTCCTCGGAGGCGTCCAGAGCCACTTCGGCCGCATGCCCCGCCGGATGCGCCTGCGCTTCTGGTTCATCCTGCTCTACTACCCGCTCATCGCGGGGACGGGACTGGTGGGTGCGGCGATGCCGCTGATCGCGGCCGTCACGAACATGTCATGGGTCAACGTCAACTACTTCGAATTCCTCTGGCACTTCTGGCTGATGTCGTTCTGGGGGCTCCTCGTCACCGCCCTGATGCGCCGCCGCGGTCTGCTGCGCCCGTACGACGCGCCCCTCATCAGCTGGGAGGGTTCGCTCTTCGTCCTGGCCCGCTGGCCCGTCGCCGCCTGGGGCATCGCCGCCGCGTTGGTGCAGAGGATGCGGCCGCGCCGCCCTGTCACCTTCAAGGTGACGCCGAAGACCCGCAAGGCTCTCGACCCCCTGCCGTTGCGGCTCGTCGCGCCCTACCTCTTCATCACCTCTGTCCTGTCGTCGGCGGCGGTGATCGGCGAACTCACCGGGCCCGCGGTGGGCTACGTCTTCCTCTGCATCCTCGGCTCGGCGTCGTACGCGGTGGTCAGCCTCTCCGTCCCGGTGCTCCATGTGGTCGAGACGGCCAGGGCGTCCGGCCTCCGCTTCTACCGGGCCCTGGTCACGGCGCGGCTCCCGCTGTTCGCCGGGGCGGTGACGCTGCTTCCACTCGCGCTGGCGATCACCCTGTATCCGCTGTACGTGACCGGCGTCATGGGCTGGTGACACCGGCCGCTCCACCGAAATCCCGTGTTGCGAAGAAGAGAGGTGACCCATGTCCGGTCCCACCACCGTGCTGGTGACCGGTGGTGCCGGTTTCATCGGCAGCCACACCTGCGTCGAACTCCTGGCTCACGACTACGAGGTCGTGGTCGTCGACAACTACTCCAACAGCTCCCCCGGCGCCCTGGAGCGGGTCGCCAAGGTCGCGGGCCGGCCCCTCGCCGCCGCCTACGAGGCCGATCTCCTCGACCGGCGTGCGCTCGGCGAGGTGTTCGAGAACCACCGGATCGACGCCGTCATCCACTTCGCCGCGAAGAAGGCCGTCGGCGAGTCGGTGGAGCTGCCCGTGGAGTACTACGACACCAACGTGGGCGGCACGACCGCTCTGCTGCGCGCCATGGGTGAACACGGCGTGCGCCGTCTGGTGTTCTCCTCGTCGTGCTCGATCTACGGCAACGCCACGAAGGTGCCGCTGACCGAGCAGGACCCGGCCCGCCCGACCAATCCGTACGCCACCACGAAGTGGCTGTGCGAGCGGGTGCTCGACGATGTGTGCCGGCGGCTGCCCGAGCTGTCGGTGCTGGCCCTGCGCTACTTCAACCCGGTCGGCGCGCATCCCTCGGGCCTGCTCGGCGAGGTCCCCAGCGGTGTACCGAACAACGTGATGCCCTACCTCGCCCAGGTCGCCGCGGGCCGGCTCGACCGGCTCAAGGTCTTCGGTGACGACTATCCGACGGCTGACGGGACCGGCGTGCGCGACTACCTCCATGTGATGGACGTCGCCGAGGGCCACCGGGTCGCGCTGGAGCACCTGGACGACGAGCGCGGTATGCGCACCCTCAACCTCGGCACCGGTCGCGGCACCTCCGTGCTGGAGCTGGTGGCGGCGTTCTCGCGGGCCTGCGGGACACCGGTCCCGTACGAGATCACCGGCCGCCGCCCGGGCGACGTGGCCGCCCTCGTCGCCGACCCGAGCGCGGTGGCCCGCGCGTGGAACTGGACCACGACCAGGGACCTGACCGCGATGTGCGAGGACGCGTGGCGGTTCCAGGAGCTCAATCCTTCCGGCTACCCGAACTGACCCACAGACAGGAGCAGAACGACATGCGGCTGACCGTGATCGGAACGGGGTACCTGGGAGCCGTGCACGCCGCGTGCATGGCGGACATCGGGCACGAGGTCCTCGGCGTCGACGTCGACGCGGAGAAGATCGCACTGCTCGGTGACGGCAGGACCCCCTTCTACGAGCCCGGACTGCAGGAGATCCTCACCAGGAACGTCGGTTCGGGGCGGCTGCGCTTCACCACGTCGCTGCGGGAGGCGGCCGGGTTCGGCGAGGTCCACTTCGTGTGCGTCGGCACCCCACAGCAACGGGGCTCCCAGGCCGCCGACCTGCGGTACGTCGACGCCGTCGTCGACGGTCTCGCGCCCCATCTGCGTCACCCCTGCCTGGTCGTGGGCAAGTCCACCGTCCCCGTCGGCACGGCGGCCCGGCTGGCGGCCCGCGTGCGCGTGACGGCCCCCGAGACGACGGACGTGGAGGTCGCCTGGAACCCGGAGTTCCTCCGGGAGGGCTTCGCGGTCGAGGACACGCTGCGGCCCGACCGGCTGGTGGCGGGGGTCTCCTCGTCCCGGGCCGACGAAGTGCTGCGCGCGGTGTACGCGCCGATGCTGGCTGCCGGTGTGCCCTACATCAGTACCGACCCCGCGACGGCGGAGCTGGTGAAGGTGGCGGCGAATTCCTTCCTTGCCACCAAGATCTCGTTCATCAACGCGATGTCCGAGGTCTGCGACGCGGCCGGCGCCGACGTGACCACCCTCGCCGACGCCCTCGGGCACGACACCCGCATCGGACGCCGCTTCCTGTCCGCGGGGCTCGGGTTCGGCGGCGGCTGCCTGCCCAAGGACATCCGCGCCTTCATGGCGCGCGCCGACGAGCTCGGCGTGGGCGGCGCCGTATCGTTTCTGCAGCAGGTCGACGAGATCAACGGGCGCCAGCGCCGGCGCACCGTCGACATCGCCAGGGGCATGGTGGGCAAGGACTTCGCCGGGCGCCGGATCGCCGTGCTCGGGGCCACCTTCAAGCCCGACAGCGACGACGTGCGCGACTCGCCCGCGCTCGCCGTCGCCGCCGCGATCCACCGCGAGGGCGCGGACGTCCGGCTCCACGACCCCGAGGGCATGGACAACGCGCGTGCCGTGCTGCCGATGCTCGGATACGCCCCCGACATCGAGAAGGCCTGCACGGACGCGGATCTCGTCCTGCATCTGACGGAGTGGGCCGACTACCGCCGGATCGACCCGGCGGCGCTCGCCGCCCTCACCCCCGCGCGCAGGATCCTCGACGCGCGCAACGCGCTCGACGCCTCTCTGTGGAGGTCCGCCGGATGGACCTTCCGGGCACTGGGACGGCCGATGCCGCCCGCCGTGCCCAGCCAGCACTGCGCTTCCGCCCTCCTCCCGGTCTACTCCTCCGAGACGGGCTGAGCCGCACCGGCGGCGATCGTCGGGGCGAGCCTCTCACCGAAGTAGTCGACCTTGCCCGGGTCGACGCCGACGGCCGTGAGGTCCAGCGCCGCCGACGTCAGTTCGCCGACACAGCCCGGTACCATCCCGGCGGCCCCCTGCGCACTGCGGATGGGGGCCGTCGAGCCTTCCAGACAGGGATCGGCATCGGTACCGGTCGGGCCGGTGGCGTGTTGCTCCTGCCCGCCTCCCGCACGCCACTCCCGCAGGGTGGGGTAGTTCCGGGCACCCCACACCACCTGCCAGGTGTCCGTGCTGAAGTAGTCGTTGCCCTGCAGCGCCACGACGCCGGCGCGGTAGGCCTGCTTCGAAGCCACCAGGGGCGCTCCGTTCGTGACGAAGACGTTATTGCGGATGGTGACGTTCCGCAGTCCTGCCTCGAGACGCAGGGCCGGTGCCTGGACGGGACCCTCCGTCGCCCTCAGCACGACCGTGTTGTGATAGATGCCGAGATCACGGACCCAGGCGCCGTACGCGACGATCCCGCCGTACATGGGCAGTTTGCGGGCGTCGTTGTTGCTGATGTTGAACCGCACCGTGTTGTTCCGGTGAGCGCCGTTCCCGATGCTCGTGTACACGAGGAACCCGGGCCCGTCATTGCCGAACGACAGGTTGTACTGCATGACTGAGGACGACACGTTGTTGTCCAGGCCGAAGCCCCCGCCGTCGGCATGGGAGCCGGTGCGGTTCGCGTAGGACACGTTGTGCTCCAGCACCACGCGCGTCGAGTCGTAGGTCCAGATGCCCTCCGGCCCCTCCAGAGCCTCGGGCGAGGAACCCGCCCCGTTGCGATAGGCCGTCGATCGCTGCACCTGCGCGTCGCGGACACTGCCGAGGACGATGCCGCTTCCGGTGTTGCGCCAGCTCTTGGTCCGGTCGCCCGGGTTCGCGAAGGCCCGCACGCGCGCGACGGACACCCGTTCGTGCGCGTACGTCGGATCGGCACCGCGGAATTTGGGTCCGGTGGTGGAGAGTCCGGCTTCCAGGTTGCCGTGCAGCGCGGAGTCGGTGATCCGCACGTTCCGGAAGCCGGTGGCCCCCTTGCGGCCGGCGAGGAGAAGGCCGTTGCGGAAGTGCGAGACATCGACGCGGTCGACGACCACGTGCGGGAGTTTGCGGTCGCCCGGAAGGTCGCTGAGGAACCGGATTCCCTCAGCCCACTTGTATGAGCGACCGTCGCCGACCAGCGCGAGGTTGCGGATCTCCACGCCCGCGGTGTTGAAGACGGAGATGCCGGCCGTCCCGGGCGCGGCGATGGTCGCCCGGCCCTTTCCGTACGACTCGATGACGACGGGCTTCCTCTCGCTGCCCGCTTCCTTCGGGCCGATCGAGAGGGTGCCCCGGTACTTCGAGCCGCCCCGCAGTCGCAAACGGTAGCCCGGTTTGAAGACCACGGCGTCTGCCTTCCCCAGCGTCCGCCAGGGGCGCTCGGGCGTGAGGCCGTCGTTGTCGTCATCACCGTCCGGACTCACGTAGAAGGTGAAGCCGCTGGCGCCGTTCCGCGGTGGGGCGTACGGCTTGGGCAGGGCGCACCCGGCCGCCGACAGCACCACGGCGGCGAGCAGGCAGCGCAGCGTCAGAGTGCGACACGCCTTCCCCCGCCCCTGCCCAAGCCCCTGTGCGTGTCCCCGTCCGTCTCCCCGTCCGGGGAGCCGCCCCTCATTCCCGGCCGCCGTTTTCATTGGATTCCGCATCGGCGCTCATACTCCCTGGCTGCCTGATCGGTCAACGGTGCTTCGCAGCTTGGCAGAGGGCGGACCGCCGACCACGGCAATGACATGACGCACAGGAATGAAGAATCGCGATCGGGAATCCGGAGCGCGTATCCGGGAGCCGGCCGAACGAACCCCGGAGCTTGAGCGAACGCACCGTGAACCCTGCCCGAAACGAAGCCGGAGCCCGACCGAACGCACCGCGGCGTTGCCGAACGTTCCCGGCCATGTCCTCTCGGGTCCCGCGCGGTGCTGTGCGAGGGCTGTGCGGGGGCTGTGCGGGGGTGACAAGGGTTTTCCCCGTATCGGGTTCATCTCGCCGTTCCCTACTGTCTGCCGCACCGGCGCATTTCAGCCTCCGAAGGGGCACCTGTCAGGTGCATGAGGGAGAGCGAGGTGCCCCGGTGACGGCCTTGACCCAGGGCCGTCGCGTCGGCGGCGGCGCGCGGGCAACCCGGCCCAAGGGAACTGCGGATCGCACCCCCACACCGCACCGCTTTTCCCGCGCCGCCCGCCCGCGCTCCGCACGTACGTCGTCAGTGAAAGGGAACACCTTGAACGGTTCCAGGCGGAGACTCATATCCGTCGCTGCCGCGAGTGCCACCATCGCGGGTGTCGTCGCCACCTCCACCGTGGCGTTCGCCGCCGCCCCGGCGGCTCCCTCGCCGAAGCCGGCTCCGGTTTCGCAGACCATGGCCGGCCTGCCGGCCGCTCCGGTCGAGAAGGTCATCGTCACCTACAAGTCCAGCACGCCGGAGGCCGGTTCCAACGCGGCGGCCAAGAGCGACGCCGCCGCCAAGGGCAAGCAGACCGGCGAGCGCCTCGCCTTCGAGCGCCGGCTCGCCGGTGGCGCGGCCCTGGTCGACCTGGGCGACGCGGCCTCCAAGCAGGACGTGGCCGAGGTCATGGCCGCCTTCCGCGCCGACTCCTCGGTGGCGTCCGTGGAGCCCGACATCCGCGCCTACGCGATGGCGGTCACCCCGAACGACACCGAGTACAGCAAGCAGTGGGACCTGTTCGAGGCCACCGGCGGCATGAACGTCCCGGGCGCCTGGGACAAGGGCACCGGCAGCGGTGTCACCGTCGCCGTCATCGACACCGGTTACGCGGCCCACTCGGACGTGGCCGGCAACGTCGTCGCGGGATACGACTTCATCTCCACCTCCACGGACGCGCGGGACGGCAACGGCCGTGACAGCGACGCCAAGGACGAGGGCGACTGGAACGCCACCGACGGCGAGTGCGGCACCGGTTCCAAGGCGAGCAACTCCTCCTGGCACGGCACGCACGTCGCCGGCACCATCGCGGCCACGACCGGCAACAGCAAGGGCGTCGCGGGCATCGCGTACGACGCGAAGATCCAGCCCGTGCGCGTGCTCGGCAAGTGCGGCGGTTCCTCGGCGGACATCGCCGACGCCATCACCTGGGCGTCCGGCGGGACCGTCCCCGGCGTCCCGGTGAACCCGAACCCGGCCAAGGTCATCAACATGAGCCTCGGCGGCGCCAGCGCGACCTGCCCGAGCGTCTACCAGACCGCCATCAACGGCGCCGTTTCGCGCGGCACGACCGTGGTCGTCGCGGCCGGCAACAGCAATGCCAACGCCTCGGGATTCACTCCGGCGAACTGCTCGGGCGTCATCAACGTGGCGTCCACCAGCCGTGAGGGCAACCGTTCGTTCTACTCGAACTACGGCACCGTCATCGACGTCTCCGCCCCGGGCGGCGAGACCCGCCGCGCCACCGACACGCCGGGCACCATCACCACCCCCGAGAACGGCATCCTCTCGACGCTGAACTCCGGCACCACCGTCCAGTCGACGGAGAACTACAAGCCCTACCAGGGCACTTCGATGGCAGCCCCGCACATCGCCGGGCTCGCCGCGCTGCTGAAGTCGGCCAAGAGCACTCTGACCCCCGCCGAGATCGAGTCGGCGATCAAGAGCAACGCCAGGCCGCTCCCGGGCACCTGCACCGGCGGCTGCGGCACCGGCATCGCCGACGCCGCGAAGACCGTCGCCGCCGTCACCGGCACCCCCACCGGCGGCACGACCTTCACCAACGCGACGGATGTGACGATCTCCGACAACGCGACCGTCTCCTCGTCGATCGCCGTCACCGGCCGCACCGGCAACGCGCCCGCGACCCTCAAGGTCGGCGTGGACATCAAGCACACCTGGCGCGGTGACCTGGTCATCGACCTGATCGCCCCGGACGGGACCGTGCGCAACCTGAAGGCCTCCTCGTCCTCCGACAGCGCCGACAACGTCCTCGCGACGTACACGGTCGACGCGTCGAGCGAGGTCGCCAACGGCACCTGGAAGCTGCAGGTCCGGGACGTGGCCTCGGGTGACACCGGATACATCGATTCCTGGAGTCTCACCTTCTGAGACCGGACCTTTTACGCATCACCGCTGGTCAGGGGCGCGTTCGCGGGCATATGCCGCGGGCGCGCCCCGCGGTCCGTCCGGTCTGTACCTGTCCGTATGCCGGACGAGGGGCCTGGACGGGAGCCACTTGCTTCGTATCCTCTGCTCGAACGGGCAGGGGGCCCGCGCACGCCGGAAGGTGGTGGTGGGTAGGTGACGTCGGCGGCGTACCGTCCCGCGCCCGTCGGGCGGGCGGAACTCATCAGGCGGCTGGACCGGGTCCTGCACACCCGTGGACGCGCCCTGCTCACCGGTCCCGCGGGGGTCGGCAAGACGGAACTGGCGCTGGCCGCCGCCGCACGCGCCGAAGCCCGTGGCGAGACCGTGCTCTGGCTCGCCACGCTCCCCGCCGACAGGGGCATACCGGGCGCGGCCGCCGCCGCGCTGGTGGCGTCGGTGTCGGCGTCCGCGTCATGGGCCGCAGGCCGGCCCGCGCCGGGCGGAGCATCCGGCTCCGGGTACGGCCCGGCCGGCGCAGCGCCGGGCCCAGGGGCGGGGGCCGCGCCGGCGCCCGCTTCCGGCAGTTCGCTCACCGCCGCCGGCCACGGCTCAGGTCCCGGATTCGCCCCCGCGCCGGGTGTCGCCGGTTCCGGCCTCGCGTCCGGTCCGGGTTCCGCCGCCGGCTCCGGTTTCGCGTCCGCGTCCCACCCGGGGCCCGACGCCGCCCCCACGGCCGGCTTCGGCCCCTACGACATCCTCGACGGGCTGCCCGGCCCGCAGCGCACGGCCGTCGCCATGCTCTGCCGCGAAGCACCCATTCCCGACACGGGCTGGGACCCCATCGCGCTCCGGCTCGCCCTCGCCCAGATCCTTCGGACGCTGACCGCGCGCGGCCCTGTCCTTCTCGTCGTGGACGGCGTCCAGCGCATCGACCCCGACAGCGCCGATCTGCTGCGCTTCGCCCTGCACCTGGCCCCGCCCTCGCTGCGCGCGATCGCCGTGGAGACCCCGACGGCGTACGGCCCGGAGGCGTCGGCCACGGGCGAGCCTGCGGACCCGGAACCCCTGTGGGTGCCGTCCGAGGCCGATGTGCTCTTCGTACCGCCGCTGCACGCGGACGAGATCGCCGAGCTGCTCATCCACCACCGGCTGCCGTCACGCATGGCCGGCCGGATCCACAAGGCGAGCGGCGGCAATCCGCGGCTCGCGCTCGCCGTCGGCCGGTCGCTCGCCGACGCGCGGACGCCGGTGCACCACGCCGAGGCGCTGTCGCTGTCCGGGCGGGCCCGCGATCTGGCCCGCCAGCTCCTCGGTGTCGCCTCGCCCGCCGTTCGCTCCACGCTGCTGCTGGCCGCGCTGGCGCTGCGTCCGACGGCGTCGCTGATCCGCCGCACCGGCCGCCCCACGGCGGAGGCGGACCTCGCCGCCGCCGAGCGGGCGAACCTGATCTCCCTCAAGGAGGACGGCACGGTCGGCTTCACCGCCGGCGTCCTGCCCTCGACCCTGGTGCACGACGCCTGCTGGACCGAACGCAGTGCCGGCCACGCGGCGCTGGCCCGGGTCGTGGACGACCCGGTGGAGGCCGTACGGCACCGGGCGCTGGCAACGGACATCCCCGACGAGGACCTCGCGGCGGAGGTCGCGGCGGCCGCCGAGACCGCGCGGCGCCGCGGCAACAGCGCGCTCGCCGCCGAGCTGGCGCTGCTCGCCGCCGAGTCGACACCCGTGAACAACGGGGAGCAGCGGATCACCCGCCTCGTGGACGCCGCCGAGGAGGCGGCCCGCGCCGCCCGCGCCGATCTGGCGATGCGCGCCGCGACGGATCTGCTGGCCCGGGACGCCACACCGGCCGACCGGGTCCGCGCGCGTCTCGCGGTCCTCGACACGGCGGGCCAGGGGCTCACCGATCTGGACGAGATGTACGTGCACGCCATGGAGGACTCCGAGGGTGATACGGCCCTGCGGGCGGCGGTGCAGCTGCGTCTCGCGGTGAAGTACGTCCTGGCCGACGGCGATCCGGTGCGTTCCCGTGCCGCCGCCGTCGAATCCGCCGCGCTCGCCGGGTCGGTGGGCGACCGGCAGACGGCCGCCAGGGCGCTGACCGTACAGGCGCGCATGGACCGCGCCCTCGGGTCGCCGGACGCGGAGCGGGTGCTCACCGAGGCGCGGGCGCTGGAGATGGTGGAGCGGCCGCTGGGCATCCACAACTCGGCGCAGATCCTGACGATCCGGCACGCGCTGTTCGACGACCGGCTCACGGATGCCCGCGATCAGCTGAACGCCCTGCTGCCGCTGGTCGAGCGGCGGGGCACGGTGGAGGACTCCATCGAGCTGCTCCACACGCTCGCCGAGATCGAGGCGCGTCAGGGGCACTGCGCGGCGGCGCTCTCGCACGCCGGGCGTTCCCTCGCCCTGACCCTGGAGGCGGGCCTGTCACCCGGCCCGGCCTGGTACACGCTGGCGCTCGCGGAGACCGCGGGCGGCTCGTTCGCCCGGGCGGCGAGTTACGCCCGGCGCAGTGTCCAGGCCTCGGAGGAGGAGGGCGACCATGTCTTCCTCTCCCGCAGCCTGTACGCCCTCGGCCGGGTCCAGCTGGTCGACGGCGATGTGGCCACCGCCCTGGAGACCCTCCGCCGGGTGCAGGCGGACGAGCGGGCCCAGTCGGCGGTCGATCCGTCGATGCTGCGCTGGCACGAGGAGCTGGCGGAGGCGCTGCTGGCGAACGACTGCCCGGAGGAGGCGGCCGCCCTGCTCGCGGAGGTGCGGCCGGTGGCGGAGCGGCTGGGGCGTACGTCGGTGCTCCTCGGCTGCGACCGCGCGTACGCGCAGTACCTGGCGGCGACCGGCAGGTCCGACGAGGCGACCGAGTCGTTGGGCCGGACCGCCGAGCGGTTCGCGGCGGCGGGTCTTCCGCTGGAGCGCGGGCGGGCGCTGATCACGCTGGCCCGGGTGGAGCGCCGGCGCCGCAGACGCTCCGCCGCGCAGAGCGCGCTGCAGGCGGCCGCGGCGGTCTTCGAGCGGGCGGGGGCGGCGCCGTGGCTGGCGCTGACGACGGAGACCCCGGCGGCCCGGGTCACCGATCCGGCCCCCGCGTCCGGGGACGCCGTGGCCTCCCTGACGGAGGCGGAGATGAAGCTGGCGCTGTTGGTGGGCCAGGGGGCGAGCAATCAGGAAGCGGCGGCGAAGCTGTACTTGAGTGTGAAGACGGTCGAGGCACGGCTGACGCGCATCTACCAGAAGCTGGACGTGCGGTCACGGGCCCAGCTGGCGACCGCGTTGCCCCACACCTCCGAGTGGGTTGGAAAACCAAACTCGCAGGGTTAGGGTGAGTTCACTTTCCCAACTCACCCACCCTGGAGAGTTCTCATGCAGATCGCCGGCAGCACCGCACTGGTGACCGGAGCCAACCGGGGCCTGGGGCGCGCCTTCGCGCTCGCCCTGCTCGAACGGGGCGCGCGCACCGTCTACGCCGGCGTCCGTGACCCCGCCACCGTCACCGACCCGGGCCTCGTACCCGTACCGCTCGACATCACCGATCCCGCGCAGGTCGCCGCCGCCGCCCAGCGCTGCGGCGACACCGCGCTCCTGATCAACAACGCCGGGATCCTGCGCGGCAACTCACTGCTGAGATCCCCCGAACTCGACGGTGCGCGCGCGGAGTTGGACACCAACTACCTCGGGACCCTGACGATGTGCCGCGCCTTCGCGCCGGTACTGGCCCGCAACGGCGGCGGCGCCCTCGTCAACATGCTCTCGGTCCTGTCCTGGCACACGCTGCCGCAGATCGGCTCGTACGGAGTCTCCAAGGCCGCCGCCTGGGCGATGACCAACGCCGTGCGCGAAGAGCTGCGCGCACAGGGCACCTTGGTGGTCGCCACGCACGCGGCCTTCATCGACACCGACATGGCGGCCGGAGTCACCCAGCCCAAGACCAGCCCCGCCGAAGTGGCCCGGCAGACCCTCGACGCCGTGGAGTCCGGGCGGGAGGAGGTCCTCGCCGACGAGATCACCCGCCAGGTGAAGGCGGGGCTCGCGGGAGCCGCGTAGCGGGGGCGGGAGCCGCGAAGGTCCGCCTGGCCGCCCTTGCGAGGGAACAGACCGAGTGAAACCATGACATATATACGTCAGGACCGTCGCACGCCGCCTGGGGCGGCCGGGTAGGTGCGGTATGCCGCTCACCGATACCGAATGGGGACTCGTCACCACATGGGTGCGGGACTATTTTCTTGACACCCCCGATCCCTATACGCCGCTCAGACAGTTCGGATTCCCCCAGGACTTCATCGCCGACCTGCCCCTGACGGCCAAGAGCGGCCAGAATGCGATCGCCGTCGTGCAGGCGTCCAGGAAGGACATCGCCTCCCAGCGGCGCCTCCTCGACGCCCTGCTCAGGCTCGACGACCTGAGCGCGGCGCAGGCCGGCGCCGAGGCGCAGGAATTCAGGGCGAGGCTGCACGAGGACGAGGACGTGCATTTCTCCGCACAGGACCATTTCCTGACCAGCGTGCTCAAGAACGGCACCGAGGTATTCATCGACCGCGGTGATCTGCGCGGCAGTCTGCGGGAATTCGTGCACGACCCGGAAAAGACCGTGCTGGTCGTCGACGGCGATCCGGACAGCGGACGGTCGTACACCTACAACCTGATCCGTCACCTGGGACAGCACTGCGGGTTCCGCCCCGTGCGGATCACGCTGTCGCGTACGTCGAGGGCCGAGAAGGTGATCCAGCGGCTGGCCGAGTTCGTCACCGACCCGCGCACCGGCATTCCGCCGTTGAATCCGACACAGTTGAACGATCCACTGCCGTCGATCGACGACGCCATCCACCGTGTCGTCAGCCGCGCGACCGCCGCGGACGAGCGCTTCTGGCTCGTCCTCGACGAGTGCGACAAGCTCGACATCAACTCCGACGTGTGGGACTGCATCGGCAAACTGGCCCTGGCGATCTACGAGTACGCGCCGGTGCGCCTGGAGACCGCGCCCCGGCTGGTCCTGCTCGGCTATTCGGCGACGATGCGTCAACTGCCCTACGACATCCGCAAGAACGAGTGCCGGGACACGGCCCGGGTCGCCGGTCCCGAGGATCTGCGTGCCTTCTTCGGCCAGTTCTTCGCCGAATCCTCGCCCGCGGTCCCCTCCCGGATCCCCGGTCTTGTGGAGGAGGCGGTCACGGCAGTCCTGTGCGCCGCCGAGGCGCCGGGGGGCCCGGAGGACGAGAGCTATATGCGCAAGGTGTGCACGGCGACGGAGAAGGCGGTACGGGTCCACCGCTCGCTCGCGCCCGGCGAGGACTTCACCACGAGACTGCGGCAGGAGCTGCAGGCGGCGTCCGCGACCGCCTGTGAGCCGGTGCGGGACCTTCGCAGGCTGTACCGGGAGGCCGCCTGTCTGCTCACCCAGTTCGACCCCACGCATCTGCGGCTGCCCGACGAGGTGCCTGCGACAGGGGGCGCGGCGCTGCAACTCGTACACGACTGCACCTCCCTCGGGACGCGCCGCACGACCACCTGGGTGCTGAAGCCGGGCGTACGGGAGACGGCGCTGCGCGGTCTCGACGGCCCGCAGGCCGCCCGGCGCGCCCTGGAAGCCAACCTCGGTCAGATCCCCGAGGGCCCGGGCCCCGAACGCACCGCCCTCGCCCTTCTGTCGGGCACGCCCCCCGACGTGGAGGGACAGAGCGTCGACGAGCTCGCCGACACGCTCCAGGCGGTGCTGTGGCTCTCCCTGGTCCCCGGGATGACGGGCTTGCCGGACGTCGAGCACATCCAGCGGCGCCTGGAGAGGGCGAGGCTGGTGCAACCGCTGGAACGGCTCGTGCGGGGCTCCTTCCAGGGCCGCTCGGACGAACTGGACCAGCTGCGCACCTATGCGGGGCTGCCCGCGGACTCCCCCTCCGCCCGTCTACGGCAGACGAGACACGGGATCATGCGGGCCGTCACCCGCACTCCCGAGCCGCCGCTGGTGATCCACGGCCTCGGCGGGGTCGGCAAGAGCACGCTCCTCGCGAAGTTCCTTCTCGACAGTTTGCGCGATTTCAGGTCCGCATTCCCCTTCGCCTACGTCGACTTCGAGCGGCCGACCCTCTCGATCCACGAGCCGGCCACGCTGATCGCGGAGATCGCGCGGCAGCTCGGCATCCAGTACCCGGACTTCCGGGGCGAGTTCGACGCGGTGGCGGACGAGTGCGAGCTCACGGCCGGAACACAGAGGGTCGAACAGAGCAAGGTGGATGAGCTGTTCGAACTGTCCACCACACGGCCTACCCTGGGCCGGGCGTCGTCGTCCGGGTTCCATGTCCTGGCGAGCGCGCGCGAGACGGATCTCGTGCGGCGGGTGGGCCGGATCCTCGTACGGGCGGTGGCGACGCCCGCCGGTGAGGCGGGGCCGCCCCTGGTGATCGCGGTGGACTCGTTCGAGGAGGCCCAGTACCGCGGCTCCCCGGTGATCGGCCGCATGTGGGCCATCTGGGCCGCGCTCCAAGAGGTCTGCCCCCGGCTGCGGTTCATCGTCTCCGGCCGCGCGCCGGTCGGCCACCCCGCACAGGTCATGGCGCCCCGCACCATCGCCCTCGGCGACCTCGACATGCAGGCCGCCGTCGGGCTGCTGACGTCCTGCGGCGTCGAGGACGCCGAAGTGGCGCGGGCGCTGGCCGAGCGGGTCGGCGGCCATCCGCTCAGTCTGAAACTGGCCGCTCGGGCGGCGGTACTCGCCGGCGGCGAGGCCCGGTCACTGCGCGAACTGGTCGAGAGCCTGCCCGCCCGGCGGCGGTACTTCTACCGCAAGGTCGATCAGATGCTCGTCCAGGGGACGCTCTACGAGCGGATCCTGCAGCACATCCCGAACCGCGACGTCCGTGAACTGGCCCAGGCGGGCATGGCGCTGCGGACCATCACCCCCGACCTGATCGCGGAGGTCCTCGCCGAGCCCTGCGGGCTGGCACCGCTCTCCCCCGACGACGCCCGCCGTCTCTTCGGGCTGCTGTCCCGCCTCGACCTCGTGGAACCGGCCGGGCCGCAGGCCGTACGCCACCGCTCCGACCTGCGCGCCATCATGCTGCGCCTGGCCGAGCAGGACCGTACCGATGTGATGCGGAGGGTCGGGCAGCGCGCCGTGGCCTACTACGCCGCGCGCGAAGGGCCGGAGAACCGCGCCGAGGAGATCTACCACCGGCTGCGGCTGAACCAGAACCCGCGCGCGGTCGAGGAGCGCTGGACGCCCGGTGTGGAGCGCTATCTCGAGGAGGCCGCCCAGGACATGACGGCGCGCTCGGCGGCCTTCCTCACCGGACATCTGGGCGGGCACACCCCGGACCAGGTCATGGCCGAGGCCGATCAGGAGGACTGGGAGCGGATCGCGGCCCGCGAGGTCGAGGACCTGCTGGCGCAGGGTTTCACCGACGCGGCCGCCGCACGGCTCGCCGAGCGCAGGCCATGGACCCCGGGCAGCCCGCTGCATCCGCTGCTGGTGGAGACGCTGGCCCGGCAGGGGCGGCGCACCGAGGCGCGGACCGTGGCCGAGGAGGCAGTGGACCGCGCGCAGGACGCGGGCCGTCCCGAACTCCAGTTGGAGCTTCTGCTGCTGTCCGCCCGGCTCGCGGAGGAGGGCGGTGACGTCGAGGCCGCCGAGCACGACCTCGTGGAGGCGGAGGACATCGCCACGCACTTGGGGCGCGACTTCGAGGCGATGGGCGCGATGCTGGCCCGCGCCCGGCTCACCGGCGCCTCCGCCGCCGAGGAGAGCGAGGTCGAGGACAGGCTCGCCCGGCGGCTGCGGCACCTGCCGGACGAGGCGCTCGCCCAGCAGCCGGCCCTGGTGCGGGCCGTCACCGCCGAAGTCGGCCGACAGGACCCCGGAGCGCTCGACCACACGCTGAAGGTGGTGGGGCTGCCGACGGACGACGAGAGCGTCCTCGACACCCTCGCGGAGTCGATCCGCCGCACGCTCTCCGACCAACCCCAGCTGCGGGGCGCCCTGTTGAGGATCGTCGACACCGCCCTCGGCTCCGCCGAGCAGCCACGGCCCTCGCAGATCCCGCAGCCGGAACGGCCCGCAGGCCCGGGGCAGAGCGACGGCGCGGGACCGAGTGACGGCGCGGGACCCGACGGGACGTCCTACGCCGACATGGCGGGCATGCTGCGCGAGGCCCGCGAACTCGGCACGCTCGACGAACTCGCCCAGCGGCTGCTGGTCGTACGGGACGGCAGCGGGGAGCTGATCTCCGGGGTGGCCGCCGCGATGGGAGCGGGTACGGCCGTCCACGTACCGACCCTGACCCCGCACCAGGAAGCGCCGGAAGAACCGCATCGGGAAGCGGCCCATGAACCGCCCCCGGAACCGCCCCGGGAACCGCCCGGGCAACCGCAGCCGCCCGCCACGGCCGGAGGAGCCATGCACGACACCTATCTCCCCGCGCAAGAGGTCGTCCGGCTGCGGGACGCCGCCCTGGAGGCCGGTCTGACCGATCCCTCGATACGGCGTCTCCTGCTCGACGGCATCATGCCCAAGTACCGGGGCACGCTGCCCCTGGTCGCGGCCCCCGGGCCGCAGGTCCACTCGGACCTGAACGAGATGAACCACGTGGAGCGGCTCATCGACGGCTCCGTGCCGCTGGAGATCTGGCTGCGCAACGCCGTCGCCCAGACCGCCGAGGCGGGCCCCCTCGCGGTCTTCCAGCATGCCCTGGACCAAGTGGCACGGGACGCGGCCGGCGAGCCGGACATCCCGGCCCCCGCGCTCACCGGGGAGACCAAGGAAGAGATCATCCACCGGGACGACACGGTGCCGTACGAGTTCCTGCGCGGCGGCGAGGAGGCCGGCACGGCGGTCGCCCGCCTCAAGGTGCTGCCGTACCAGTCCGGCGCCCCGCTCCAGCCGAACGGCTTCCCCCACGCGGGAACCGGCTGGCTCATCGCCCCTGACCTGCTCGTCACCAACCACCATGTGGTCAACGCCCGGACCCGCACGACCACCGAACGCCCCACCGTCGACCCCGCGGACCTGCGGCTCCAGGCGCACCACTCCCGCGCGCGCTTCGACTACGGCGCCGACGAGACGGAGACGGAGGAGGCGAGCGCCGGTGAACTCGTCGCCTGGGACGAGGAGCTCGACTACGCGATCCTGCGCCTCGCCCCCGGCGTGCCCCCGCGCCATGTCCTGCGGGTCGCCACCGAGCCCCTGAGGGTGACGAGGGACGAGCCCGTCGCGGTCAACATCATCCAGCACCCGGGCGGTCAGCCCAAGCGCGTCGCCCTGCGCAACAACCTCGTCTACGAGGCCGACGAGCGAGATGTGCGCTACTTCACCGACACCCGGGGCGGCTCCTCCGGTTCGCCCGTCCTCACCGACGACTGGACGGTGGTCGCCCTGCACCGGGGGACGCGGCGCGTCGAGGACGTGAACTTCCAGGGCAGGAGGACCGCGTTCGTCAACGTCGGCACCCAGATGAGCAGCGTGCTGAACCACGTGCGGGAGCACAACCCGGAGCTGTACGCGGAGATCACGGCGGCCCAGTCGGCGCTTTCGCGGGACGGACATCCCGCGGGCCGGCCGGAGGGAATCCAGGAGCGACAACCGGAAAGGCAGCCGGAGGTGGCGTGAGATGTGGAACGGATCACCCGTGGCGACGGGGCCCGGACAGGTCTTCGGTGACCTGCTGGAGGTCGCCGAACGCGTACGCAAGGGTCTGGAGCTGGAGATCTCCGAGTCGGCGCAGGAGCTCCCCGCCGACGCGGCCCCGGCCGGACAGATCTCGCGTTTCGCCCAGGAGGAACGCGCCAGGGTCCTGGAGGCCGGCGTCACCGGACTGGAGAAGCTGGCCGCCGGCCGCGGGGACGCGCTCGACGAGGACGAGTACTTCGGTGTCGAGGCCATCGTCCTTCTCGAGGGCCGTCCCGCGATCCTCGTCCAAGGACAGGACTTCCCCTCGCAGCAGGGCGACTGGTCGGTCCTCGACGGCCGGCGGGCCGGCATCCGGGACTCGATCACCCGCGTGGGCCGGGTGGAGGTCTCCGGGCACCCCGATCTGGACTGGCTGGGAACGGCGTTCCTCGTCGGCCCCGAGGTCGTGATGACCAACCGCCACGTCGCGGCGGAGTTCACCCGTACCGCCGGAGACAGCTGGACGTTCCAGGAGTCCATGACGGCCTGCGTCGACACCGCGGAGGAACTCGGCGCGGCGGAGGCCGACGGGTCGCACACGTACGAGGTCACCGAGGTGATCGGCATCCACCCGGACGTCGACATGGCGCTGCTGCGGGTGGCGCCGGCCCCGGACGGCGAGGCCCTTCCTCCCCCGCTGCCGGTCGCGGCCGAACCGCCGGCCGACGTGGTGGGCCGTCCCGTCTATGTCATCGGATACCCGGCCTGGGACGGCCGCCGCAACGAACCGGAGTCCATGCGGCGGATCTTCATGGACATCTACAACGTGAAGCGCCTCCAGCCGGGCGTGGCGACGGAGCTCGTCCCCGGCCAGTTCACGCTGAAGCACGACTGCTCCACCCTGGGCGGCAACAGCGGGTCCCCGGTCTTCGACCTCGCCGACCACCGCGTCCTCGGCCTGCACTTCGGCGGCAGGTACCGCACGGGCAATTTCGCCGTACCGCTCTGGCAGCTGAAGGACGACCCGCTGCTGACGCGGGCCGACGTCAACTGGGTGTGACCTCGGCGTTGGATGCGACCTCCCAGGGGTGACCTCACCGGGGGCGCCGGCCTCTCAGCGCGGCGGGTGACCTTCGCCGCATTCACCGCCCCGCCGGTTGTGGAGTGACTCGGGGAGCTGATCAAGTACGAGGGCCGTCACCCGCTGCCGCCGCGCTGGAGGTCTGTTGTTCACCGATGAAGAAGGCCCCACCGCCGCAGGCCACCGCGGCGACGCCGAAGGCCACGGGGACGAGAACCGCACGGCCGCGAGCGGCACCGGCGCCGGCGCGGCGGACCACCCGGCCACCGGATACTTCACTTCCGTGGACGACGTCTCCGCCCGCCTCGCCGAGACCGGCTATCTGGCCTCGCCCGCCGTCGCGACGACCGTCTTCCTCGCCGACCGGCTGGGCAAGCCCCTCCTCGTGGAGGGCCCGGCCGGCGTCGGCAAGACCGAGCTCGCCAAGGCCGTCGCCCAGGTCGCGGGGGCACGCCTGATCCGGCTCCAGTGCTACGAGGGGGTCGACGAGTCCCGCGCGCTGTACGAGTGGAACCACGCCAAGCAGCTCCTGCGCATCACCGCGGGCCGGAACGAGTCGTGGGACGACACCCGCACCGACATCTTCAGCGAGGAGTTCCTGCTGCCCCGACCGCTGCTCACCGCGATCCGCGGCGGCGACCCGAAGGTCCTGCTCATCGACGAGACGGACAAGGCGGACGTCGAGGTCGAGGGTCTGCTCCTCGAAGTGCTGAGCGACTTTCAGGTCACCGTGCCCGAGCTGGGCACGATCAGCGCCACGCGCCGCCCCTTCGTGGTCCTCACATCGAACGCCAGCCGGGAGCTGTCCGAGGCGCTGCGCCGCCGCTGCCTGTTCCTCCACATCGGGTTCCCGGAGGAGGAGCTGGAGCGCCGGATCGTCAGGATGAAGGTGCCGGGGCTGAACGAGACGCTCGCCGCGTCCGTGGTGCGGGTGGCGGGCGCGCTGCGGGCGATGGACCTGCGCAAGGTGCCGTCCGTGGCGGAGACCATCGACTGGGCCCGCACGCTTCTCGCCCTCGGCGCGGACACCCTGGACGAGACGCTCGTACGGGACACCCTCGGCGTGGTCCTCAAGCACCAGGAGGACGTGGTGAAGGCTGCCGCGAAGCTGGACCTGGACAGCGTATGAGCGCGCCGGGCGGGGTGTCCGACCGGCTGACCGGGCTCGTCCAGGCGCTGCGGGGCCACGGTCTGCGGATCGGGCCGGGCGAGACGGTGGACGCGGCGCGGGCCCTGGAGGCGCTGGGCTTCGCCGACCGGGAGCGGATGCGCGAGGGCCTCGCCGCCACGCTGCTGCACCACGAGGGTCAGCGGGCGGTCTTCGACCCCGTCTTCGACCTGTACTTTCCGCTCCGCGTCGGCGCCCCGGAGAGCGACGGCCGGACGGAGGCGACCGCTCGGGACGCGGACGTGCGTGCGGGGACGGACGCGGACACGGCGGCGCTGCGGGAGCGGCTGGCGGCCGCGCTCGCCGCCAACGACCAGGCACTGCTGAGCCGGTTGGCGGCCGAGGCCGTGGACAGCCTCGGCGGCTACGGCTCCTCACCGGGCTCGGACGGTTGGTCGTCGCACCAGACTCTCTCCCGACTGCGGCCGCAGACACTGCTCGCACGGGTGCGTGCCACCCTGCGGCAGGGTGCGGACGCGAGCGCGTTCACCGACCGGCTGGTCGACGACGAGATCCGCCGCCGCATCGAAGAATTCCGCGACCGCGTGCGCACCGAGGCGCGCCGTCGGGTCGCCGAACGGCGGGGGACGGAGGAGATCGCGCGCCGCGTCGTCGCGACCACGGCCGACCGGGTCGACTTCCTCCTCGCGGGCCGGGACCAACTCGACGAGTTGCGCAGGGCCGTTCACCCGCTGGCCCGCAAGCTGGCGACGCGCCTCGCGGCCCGCCGCAGACGTGCGGCGAGGGGCCGGATCGACCTCCGTCGCACCCTGCGCGGCTCCCTGTCGACCGGCGGTGTGCCGATGCGACCGGTCCTGCGCCGTCGCCGTCCGGCGCGGCCGGAGCTGGTGCTGCTGTGCGACGTGTCCGGTTCGGTGGCGGGTTTCGCCCAGTTCACGATGCTGCTGGTGCAGGCGCTGCACGACCAGTTCAGCAAGGTGCGGGTGTTCGCCTTCGTCAACCGCGTGGACGAGGTCACGGGCCTGATCTCCCGCGGTGCGGCGGACCCGGCGGGCCTCGGCGAGCGTGTCCTCACGGAGGCGGCCGTGACCGGCTGGCACGGGAGCAGCGACTACGGCACGGCTCTGGGTGAGTTCGCCGAGCGGTACCTCGACGCGGTCGGACCCCGTACGGCCGTCTTCATCCTCGGCGACGCCCGTACGAACATGAGCGACCCGAACCTGCCGGCGCTTCGCCGGATCGCGGACCGGGCCCGCTGGGTGTACTGGCTGAACCCCGAGCAGATGTCCCTGTGGGCGACGGGCGACTCGGCGGCCCTGTCCTACGCGGCGCTGGTCGAGATGCACCCGTGCCGCAACGCCCACCAGCTCAGCACCCTGATTGCCCGACTTCTTCCCGTCTAAGGCTTTCGCCCTACCGCCGGGCTCGCGGACCCGGATACACGAAAGGCCGCCCTCTCGTGGATGAGAGAACGGCCTCCGACCTGCGTTTCCGCACAGTCGGGACGACAGGATTTGAACCTGCGACCCCTTGACCCCCAGTCAAGTGCGCTACCAAGCTGCGCCACGTCCCGTTGCCCGTCTGACCTGGGGATTCCCCTGGCCGCACGCGCATGAGAACAATACCGCACTTCCCCGGGTGGTCACGAATCGCTTTCCCGTCGCGGCCGGGGCGCGAACCCGTTGACGCTTCGTGAGGCATCTCCCACACTGCGTGACGCACGCACCGGAGCGCCTTCCCCCTCGACGATCGGCGCCGGGCCGCCCGCGCGCGCCCCTGCGCGCTCCCCCGCCCGCTCGCGCACGCCTGTCACCCCCCGGAGCGCACCCTCGCGCCGGACAGGCCCTGGGCACGAGGCGTCCGCTCCGGTCGAGAACGGTGCCGAATCGGTCCTGCCGTGCCACCTCGGAGGTACGACTGTGCACCTATGAGGTCTGGAATTGCACCTCCGTGCCATATGCCCGCAAAACCTTTGCCGTTGGCATGTGGCAGAAAGAAGCACTGTGGGAATGCCCTACGCACAGCCCCCACGGGCCACTACCACCGGAAACGAGACGACTACACATCGTCAACGCTTCCACTTTCGGACAAAGCTGGGAACGACGTTGAAGGGCCTCGAAAAGATCAACATCATGAGGTAGTCGGCCCGTTCAGGACGGGACCACTGCCGGTGCACCACCTGCTCGAACAACAGGTCGAGCAGGCGTTTCGCAGGGGAGGGCTCGGATGGACGGTTATTTCGCCAGTCGAATGCATCATCAACTGCGCCAGAATGTCAGGGACTTCGCCGAGAGCGAGGTTCGGCCACGCATTCCCTCGATGGAGGCGGCTCGTTCCGTCCATCGGGAACTCTCCCGGCTGATCGCGCGTCAAGGATGGCTCGGCGCGACGATCAACCGGGATTACGGCGGCATGGGCGCCGGTCACCTCGCCAAGACGATCATCATCGAAGAGCTGTCCCGGGTCAGCGCGGCCATGGGCGCCATGGTGCAGGCGTCGCAGCTCGGAGCCGCCAAGATCGTCCACTTCGGCAGCGAGGAACAGAAGAAGACCTGGCTTCCCGCGATCGCCGAGGGCTCCTGCCTGCCGACCATCGCGGTGACCGAACCCGAGTCGGGCGGCCATGTGCTGGGCATGAGCGCCGAGGCGTTGCGCGACGGCGACAACTACGTTCTCAACGGCCGCAAGGTGTACGTCGGCAACAGCCACATCGGAGATCTGCACGGCGTCGTGGTCCGCACGGGACCCGGTTCCGGGGGCCTCACCGCCTTCCTGGTCGAAGCCGGCACGCCGGGCCTGCGGGTGGGCGCCCAGCAGCCGGCGATGGGGCTGCACGGCTTCGGCTTCGGAGAGCTCGTCTTCGACAACTGCCGTGTGCCCGCAGAGAACCGGCTCGGCGAAGAGGGGGACGGCCTGGCGGTCGCGTACTCCTCCAGCGTGCTCTACGGCCGGGCCAACCTCACCGCCGTGTCGCTGGGGATCCATCAGGCGATCGTGGAGGAGACCACCGCGTTCTGCGCCGAGCGGATCCGGTACGGCAAGCCGCTGTACGAACTGTCGTCCGTCAAGCTCAAGTTGGGACAACTGCAGTCCCGGCTGATGACCGCCCGGCTCGCCGCGTACCACGCGGTGCACCTGCTCGACCAGGGCCTGCCCTGCGACGCCGAGCTGATGAACGCCAAGCTGGTCAACGTGGAGTCGGCGCTCGATTCGGCCCGTAACTCCATGGAGATCCACGCCGGGGCCGGGCTCTTCACCGACCGTCCCATCGAACGGTACCTGCGCGACGCGCACCACATCTTCGCACCGGCGGGGACGTCCGACGTGCAGCTGCTCCGGCTCGCCGAGGTCGCCCTCGGAGCGGCGAAGGGGCAGTGGTCGGAGCGGCTCGCCGATGTGGTGAGGATGGCACCGGCGCTCTAGCGGCCCGGGCCTCGGCGGGACCCGCGCCCGAAGGGGCCACCGCGGGGCCCGGCGGACACGGATGACGCCCCAGGGGTGGGTGTTTCACCCTGGGGCGTCATGGGACGACGGGAAGCGACCGCTTCAGAGACCACCGTCCTCGCGGCGGTGGATCTGCTCCACCAGCTCCGCCGCAAGGGACTTGATGGTCTCCAGGCCGGCCCGCCCCCAGGGACGCGGCTCGGTGTCGACGACACAGATGGTGCCCAGGGCCGTGCCCGTACGGTCGATGAGCGGCGCGCCGAGGTAGGAGCGGATGCCGATCTCGTCGACCACCGGATTGCCGGCGAAACGGGGGTAGTCGCAGACGTCCTCCAGTACGAGGGCCTTGCGGCGCACCACCACATGCGGGCAGTAACCGTGGTCCCGGGCCATGAAGCGGCCTACGTCCGCACCGGCCGCGGCACCGAGGTCGGCGCCGGAGTGCGTGCCCTCGGGTGTGTGCAGCCCGGCGAAGAACTGCCGGTTCTCGTCGATGAAGTTGACCATCGAGTAGGGGGCGGCGGTCACCTCCGCGAGCTTGTGGGCGAATTCGTCGAAAGCCGGGTCGGGACGCTCGCCCAGGCCCAGCTGGCGCAGTCGGCGCACCCGCGCGGGCGCCTCCCGGTCGACGGGTGTGAGCAGCAGGTGACCGGTCGGGTCGTACGTCATGACGGTGCTCCATAGCTCGGCGCCGGGGTCGGGGCCGGGGTGGTGGTGAGCAGATGCTGGACGAGGGTGACCAGGGTCTGGATGCCGGAGCCGGCGATCCGGGCGTCGCAGAGGACGACCGGGACCTCGGGCTTGAGGTCGATCGCGGCGCGGACCTCGTCCGGTTCGTAGTGATAGGAGCCGTCGAACTCGTTGACGGCCACGACGAATCCGATGTCGCGCCGTTCGAAGAAGTCGACGGCGGAGAAGGAGTCCTGGAGGCGGCGCGTGTCGGCGAGGATCACGGCGCCCAGCGCGCCCTCCGACAGCTCGTCCCACATGAACCAGAAGCGTTCCTGGCCGGGTGTGCCGAAAAGATAGAGCACATGCCGGTCGTCCAGGGTGATGCGGCCGAAGTCCATGGCCACCGTGGTCGTGGTCTTGGACTCGACACCCTCGAGACTGTCGGTTCCGACGCTGATCTGGGTGAGCAACTCTTCGGTGCTCAGGGGTTCGATCTCGCTGACGGCCCCGACGAAGGTGGTCTTGCCGACCCCGAAGCCGCCCGCGACGAGGATCTTCAGCGCGGTGGGAAACAGGTCGGTCGCGTGTTCGTCGTGTGGCTGACGAGTGTCGTGATGTGGTTCGTGGTGGTCGTTTCGGCGCTCAGAGCCGTCGTCGTAGGCCATCGAGCACTGCCTCCAGCAAGGAACGGTCGGTGGGGTTGCCGTGGAGGCGGGGCGCCCGTGCGGTGAGCGCCCCGCAGTCCACGAGATCGGAGAGCAGCACCTTGGTGACGACCGCGGGCAGCCGTAAGTGCGCCGAGATCTCCGCGACCGAGGTCGGCCCGTCGCACAGCCCCAGAGCCAGGGTGTGCTCCGGACCGAGCTGGGCCTGCGGCGCCGACCCCGTGGCCATCACCATGGAGAGGAGATCCAACGCGGCCGTCGGCCGGGTCCGGCCGCCGCTCACCGTGTACGGGCGGATCAGCCGGCCGGCCGCGTCGTCGAGCCACGGCCCGTCCTTGGGGGACGGCACGTTCAGCGCCCCCTCGCGCCGGGGGCGGCGGCCGGTTGCCTGGCCGGGGTGATCAGATACGGCCGGACGCTCTTGACCAGCATCGCCATCTCGTAGCCGAGGACGGCGGCATCGGCCTCCCGGCCGGCGAGTACGGCCAGACAGGTGCCGGATCCGGCGGTGGAGACGAAGAGCAGGGTGGAGTCGAGCTCGACCACCACCTGGCGCACCTCTCCGCCGTCGCCGAAGCGCGCACCCGCACTGCGGCCCAGTGAGTACAGGCCCGAGGCCAGCGCGGCCATGTGGTCCGCGCTGTCGGTGTCCATCCCGTGCACCGACTTCACCAGGCCGTCGGAGGAGAGCAGAACCGCGTTGCGGGTGTACGGGACCCGCTGGACCAGGCCGCTGAGCAGCCAGTCGAGATCCGAGGAATGGCCGTTCGGCGCATCGCTCGCCATGGTGCATCTACTCCTTGTGGGAATCGTCGTGTCGCTGCGGTTCGAGTGGTGCTTCGTAGGGGGTGTCCACGCGCGCGGGCTGGGACTCGGCCAGCCCGATGCCGCGCTGGAATGCGGCCATCAGGCCGTGGTCGTGCACCGCGTACTCCTCGTGCCTGCGTGCCACCGGTTCGTCGCGGAGCTGTGGAACGAGATGCTCCTGGGCGCGCCGCTTGGGCAGTTGGGGCCGGCTCATGGTGCCGCGCACGACATCGTCCGCCGGGGGGTACGCCTGGTCCGGAGGCAGGGGCGACGGCGCGCGGTGCATCGGTCCGGCTCCGGGGAGCGCGGACGCCGGGTTCGGCCGGTCGCTCTGCTCACCGCGGACGGGAAGCGGCGCGGGGTACGCACCGCCGTTCACGGGGGCGGGCGGAGCGGGCGGGGCCGCCGGGGGCTCGGCGCGGTGTGGCGCCGCCTGGACGGGTATGCCGGGGGCCGACGTGGTGTACGTCAACGACCGGTGGACCGGTTCGGGGGCGGGTGGCCGCGCCTGTACGTGCGCGGGGGCCGCGTACGCCGGCATGGGAGCGGCTGTGGTGTCGGCGGCCGGTACGGACTGCCCCACCGGCTGCCCCGCGTGCCCGACTTGACCCGCCTGAACCGCTTGGGCCGTCTGAACCGCTTGGGCCGTCTGAACCGCTTGGGCCGTCTGGCCGGTCTGGCCCTCGCCCTGGGCGAGTCCCTCCGGTTCGTCGCCCAGGAGTTCCTGCGGGAGGACGAGGACGGCCTGCACTCCGCCGTAGATGTTCGACTGCAGGCGTACGGCGATCCCATGGCGCCGGGCGAGCGCGGAGACCACGAAGAGCCCGATCCGGCCGTCCTGCAGCAGATGGGCCACATTGACCTGGTCGGGGTCGGTGAGCAGCGCGTTCATCTTGGTCTGCTCGGTGACCGGCATACCGAGGCCGCGGTCCTCGACCTCGACCGCGAGCCCGGCCGTGACGTGCTGGGCCCGGAGCAGCACGGTGGTGTGCGGCGCCGAGAACAGCGTGGCGTTCTCGACCAGTTCGGCGAGCAGGTGGATCACGTCGGCGACGGCGTGCCCGCGAAGGGTGCCGTCGATCGGCGGTACGAGCTTGACCCGGGGGTACTGCTCGACCTCGGCGATGGAGGAGCGCAGCACCTCCGTCATGGTGACGGGACGGGACCACTGGCGCCGTGAGATGGCGCCGCCGAGGACGGCGAGATTCTCGGCGTGCCTGCGGATACGGGTCGCCAGATGGTCCACATGGAAGAGTCCCTTGAGCAGCTCGGGGTCCTCGACGTCGTTCTCCAGCTCGTCGAGCAGCTGGATCTCACGGTGGACGAGCGACTGCAGCCGTCGGGCCAGATTGACGAAGACCTCCACCTTCTGTTCGTTGCCGACACTGCTGGAGAGCCGGGACGCCTGCACCACGGCCGCCACGGCGGCGTCGTGGGAGCGGCTGAGCTCCTGAGCCAGCAGGTCGAACTCGTCTCCGCCGAGCGCGGGCGGCGCGGTCTGGGAGCGGGCCGGCGGCCCCTCTCCCCGGCGGAGCTGTTCGACGACGGTGCGCAGGTCGCTCTGGGCGCGCGCGCTGGAGCGGCGCAGTGCGTGGCACCGGTCCAGGACGGACTTGGCGGCGCGGTCCGCTCCCAGTACGGCGGCGGCCACGCCTGCCACGGCGAGCGCGGCGGAGCCGGTCAGCGCGGCCCACAGGCCCGTCGACGGAGTGGCTCCGGTGGAGCGGATGGTGAAGAGCACGGCTGCCGCGCCACCGAGGGCGACGACGACGGACGGCAGCACCGAGGTGCGCAGGAGTTGGGGGCGTATACGGGCTTCCGGAACGAGCGGCGCGGGCCTCCCCGAGCTGGAGAGGGAACGGGCGCCTGGCCGGCCGTGCCGCCCGCCCTCGCGGCGGTCCGGCCGCGCGACGGGTGCGCGAAGTTGAGACATCAGCGTCCTTGGTACGTGGGCCCCAGGAATCGGCGTCATACGGGTGTTCGGCTTCGGCGCATCGATGGGCCCGGAGCGAGTCCGATGAGCCCACCGTTGATCACCGGACACACACGGTAGTCGCGAACCGTTCATGTGCGGCGGGCAGTTGACAAAGTTGCCCACCAAGCGTCCCGCTCTGGTATGAGGCCTCGTACGACAGAGCGAAAACGCCACGTTGACGCGCTACCGGTCGGCGGGCGCGCGCGGCTTCCCGGTTCGTCCGCCCTCGTCGCGGGCGCTTTCCACCGACGCACCGGCCGAAGCCATGGTGGTCCGGCTGTCACCTGCCGGAACCCGGCCCCTTGCCGGCTCGAGCGCGACTTCGCGCCACGATGGCGCGTCCGGGACCTTCGCGGATGGGCCCGGTGGGCTCACCGGGACGGGGCAGAGCAGTACGGGAGCTGAACCGCGTTCGCGGCGCCCGCCGTCATCCCCGCCGCGCGCCCGCTCCCACCGGCCCGGGGCGCAACGCCGCGCGCCCGCTCAGCGGTTGGGGTCGAGGACCAGTGGATCCTCCTTGGCCGCCGTCCGCGCGTCGACCTCGACCGGCCTCAGCAACACCGGCCGCCCGGCCTCCTCGACCGTCAGCGCCGCGAGCCGGCCGGCGCCGCCGCCGGGTCGGCGCTCGCGAGCCGCCGGCCAGGGTGGCGCGGGTCAGGGTGTCTGCGCCGTCTCCTGGGTGTCCCTGCCCTCGCCGGGTACGGATTCCACGGACGCACCGGCCTCGGACGGGGCGGGCCGGCTGTCACCCGCCGGGGCCCAGCCGCCCGCCGGTTCGTGCGCGATTTCACGCCACCACGGCGCGTCCGGGACCTTCGCGGCGGTGGGCTCGAAAGGCTCACCGGGACGGGGCAGGGCGATCCGGGACCCCGTCTCGGCCGCCGCGGCGACCGTGCCCTCGCCGGGCTCGGCCCACGGGTGCGGCGCCAGATTGAACGTGGCCCAGTGGATGGGCAGCATGACTCCGGTCGGCCTGCCGCCCTGCAGATCCAGGTGGGCCCGCATGCCCTCGGCCGGGGTCATGTGGATGTCGGGCCAGTACTCGCTGTACGCGCCGATCTGGATCATGGTGACGTCGAAGGGACCGTGCGCGGCGCCGATCTCCTGGAAGCCGGGGAAGTATCCGGTGTCGCCGCTGTGGTAGATCCGGTGCTCGGGTCCGGCCACGACCCAGGACGCCCAGAGGGTGTGCTGCTGGTTGCGCAGGCCGCGGCCGCAGAAGTGGCGCGCGGGGGTGGCGGTCAGGCGCAGGCCCGCGGCCTCGGTGGACTCGTTCCAGTCCAGCTCACGCAGACGGGAGGGGGCGACACCCCAGCGCTCCAGATGGGCACCGACGCCGAGCGGCACGGCGAAGACCGTTTCCGTGCCGGCCAGGGCGCGGATGGTGGGCATGTCCAGGTGGTCGTAGTGGTCGTGGGAGATGACGACGACGTCGACCGGGCCGAGGGTGGAGAGCGGTACGGGCACCGGGTGGAGGCGCTGGGGCCCGGCAAAGGAGAAGGGCGAGCAGCGCCTGCCCCAGACCGGGTCGAACAGCACGCGGACGCCGTCGATCTCGGCGAGGACGCTGGAATGCCCCATCCACGTGATCCGCAGGCCCGAGGCCGGAGGCTTCGCCAGTTCGGCGAGCGTGGTGGTGTGCACGGGGATCACGCCGAGGGGCGAGCGCCGCGACCGGGCTTCCTTCTGGAAGTAGATCTTCGCGAATTCGACCGAGGAACCCGACGGCCTGTGGCTGGCGGCCACCGGATTCTGGAAGACCCCGTCGGCGAAGTTCGGCGAGCGGCGGATCCGCTCCATCCGCTCTCCCGTGGGGTCCGCGCCGAAGGCCGCGGACCGCAGCGAGCGAAGCCGGGCACGCAGCGGATGAACAGAGCCAGCGCCGGTCACAGCACCTCCTGGTGTTCGGGGTCGTTCCATTATGGCCGCGGACGCCGCCGGTGGCGTTGTCGCAGGTGAGAGCCGTGTGACAGGGCGGGGGACAGGGAGAGGGAAAACAGTCGGTGATTTTTCGGCCGCGATGTCACATCTGACGGTGCCTCGTCCGTCTCCTCGGTGAAACGTCACCACGCGACACCCAGGGAGGCCCGTCATGGCCCGTATCTCGCTCACCCCGCCCCGCACGCTTTTCTTCCGTGCGATGGAGTGGTACTGCAAGCGGACCTACGGCAAGATCCTCGAACCGGCTCTCGCCCTCAGCCACAACCCGCGCGTCCTCCGCGCGGACCTGCGCTTCGAGCTGGCGGTCGGGAAGTGGAACACGCTGGACGCGGATCTCAAGGCCCTGGCCGTGATGGCGGCGGCCGCCTCGATCGGCTGCAGCTGGTGCATGGACTTCGGGCACTGGGAGAACCAGCGGCGGGGCATGGACGCGCGCAAGCTGCACGAGATCCCGCTCTGGCGCGACAGTGACGCGTACACCCCGCTGGAGCGCGACGTCCTCGAGTACGCGGAGGCGATGACCGCCAACCCTCCGACGGTCGAGGACGCACTCGCCGCGCGGCTGGTGGGAGCGCTGGGCGAGGCCGCGTTCGTGGAGCTGACCGCGATGGTGGCGGTGGAGAACCTGCGCTCGCGGATGAACGCCGCGCTGGGGCTGACGAGCCAGGGCTTCAAGGACCACTGCGAGATCGGCGAGGCCCCCACAAGGGGTGGGGTCGCCGAGGCCGGTGGAACCAGCGCGAACGGTGGGACCAGTGGGACCGGTGGCGTCCCTGAGGCGGCCGGCGCTGGTTCGCACTGAGACTGCCGCGCCCGGGGCGGGCCGTCGCCCGCCCCGGCGACGCGAGCCCGCGCCTGGAGCTCTGGTGGCAGGAGCCCGAGAGCTCCTGAGCCCGGGGGGGTGGCGCGAACCCGAGAGCCTGAGCTCCGGTGGCAGGAGCCCGAGAGCATGGGCTCCGGTGGCTCGAGCCCGAGCGGCCCGAGCCGCCGTGGCGCGAGCCCCGGCGCCCTGCGGCCCGGCGGTCCGCGCCCCGCCGGGCCCCCGAGGTCACAGCGGCAGCAGATCGGGGCGCTTCGGCTCGACGTGGTCGCCGGACGATTCGCCGCGGAGCCTGCGGCCGATCCAGGGCACCAGATACTCGCGCGCCCACTGGATGTCGTCGCGGCGCACTTCGAGGGCACCCCGGGGAGGCAGCGGCGGCCACGGCTGGTCGGGGTCGGCGGGCACCTCGAGGCCCAGGACCTGGCCGGCGCGCAGGGCGACCCGGGTATGGCCCTCGGCCGACAGGTGCAGCCGGTCGTTGTCCCAAGCCCGCCTGTCCTGAATGGACTTGAGGGACCACAGGTCGAGGACGGGGCATCCGTACCGGTCGGCGACGGCACGCACATGGCCGTTGTACGTGGCGATCTTGCCGCGGAGATGACGCAGCAGGGTCACACCGCGTGTGTCGAAACCGGTCGTGACCATCACGGTGCCCACGGCCGAGGTGAGGTCGGCGACGGCGCGCTCGAAGCGTTCGGCGACCTCGTCGGGATCGGTGCCGGGCCGGATGATGTCGTTGCCGCCCGCGCAGAAGGTCACCAGATCGGGGGCGAGTTCCTTCGCCCGGGGGACCTGCTCCTCGACGATCTGGTCGAGGAGGCGTCCGCGTACGGCGAGGTTGGCGTAGCGGAAGCCGTCGTGGTCCTGCTCCGGAAGCCGGTCGGCGAGGAGAACCGCGAGGCGGTCCGCCCAGCCGACGTACATTCCCCCGGGCCCCGGGTCCCCCACCCCTTCGGTAAAGCTGTCGCCGATCGCCGCGTACGAACCGAATACGCCTGTGCCACTGTCTATTGCTCTCGAACGGTCTGCCACGGGACCACATCCTTCCCTTACGGATGTGACCTACGCGACCGTAAGGAGTGGTTGACGGGGCGTGACATATGCCACCGGTCAAGATTCGCCCAAGCCGGAATAGACCGAGGCCCGGCACAGAAGTGCCGGGCCTCGGTACGGGATTCGCGCGGTGCGCCGGGTCAGATGGAGACGCCGTGCTGACGCAGGTACGCGAGCGGGTCGATGTCGGAGCCGTAGCCCGGACCCGTACGGATCTCGAAGTGCAGGTGCGGGCCGGAGGAGTTGCCGGTGGAGCCGGAGAGGCCGATCTCCTGTCCGCCGGTGACGCTCTGGCCGGAGGAGACCGAGAGGGACGAGAGGTGGCCGTACTGCGAGTAGCTGCCGTCGGTGTGCTGGATGACGATCTCGTTGCCGTACGCGCCGCCCCATCCGGCGGAGACGACGGTGCCCGGGCCGACGGCCTTGACGGTCGTGCCGGTGGAGGCCGCGAAGTCGACGCCGGTGTGGTAGCCGGAGGACCACATCGAGCCGGAGGCGTGGTACGGGGTGGTGACGCTCGGGCCGCTGACCGGGGCGGTGAAGCCGGAGGCCGACGTGGAGTCCGGAGTGGACGCCGGGGTCGAGGTCGACGGGGCGGACGCGCGGTCACTGCTGCGGGAGCTGCGCGTCGAGTCGTCGGCCTTGGGGGCCGCCTTGGGAGCCGCCTTCGGTGCGGCCTTGGGGGCCGCCTTGTGCGCGGGCTTGGCCTTGGCGGTGGACTTCGCGCCCAGCGTGAGCTTCATGCCGGGGATGATCAGCGAGGGGTTCTCGCCGACGACCTGGCGGTTGTCCTGGTAGAGCTTCTTCCAGCCACCGGCGAGGTGGTGGTCCGCGGCGATCGTCGAGAGGCAGTCACCGGCGACGACGGAGTACGTCTTCGGTGCGGCCTTGGCGGACTGCGCGGCAGCCTGCTGTGCCGCGGACTTCGCGGCGGCGGCGACGGTGGTCCCCTGCGTCACGGCCGGGGCGCTCGCCTCGGCGGCGTGCGCTCCGGTCGCGCCGATGAGCGGCAGAGCGACGACGGCGCCACCCGTTCCGGCTGCGACGAATCCACGCGTGATCGGGTTGACCTTGGGACGGCGATGCTTACCCTTCGCGGGCATGGCGAATTCCTCTCCGGCGCCTGCGAGGTGAGCTGTCGGGTTCGGGCTGGAGATGCCCGGTCGCGCTGTGGCGCGCCTTAACCCCGAGCCGCCTCCGGAAATCCGGAATCGGCGTTCTTACCTGGGTCCCCCGCTCCTGCCACACGTGGGTGGGTGTGAATTCCGGACGGTGGCAGGATTCGGCGGTCCATCCGGATTGACGGTGACCGTAGACGAGCCGCTCGGCGCTAACAAGCCATCGCATTCATTCGGCAATGGGCGCTGTGATATCGGCGCTGAATTCCGGTCACACTCCGTCGACTCCGGATCATCGATCTCCGTTGTGAGCAAGGAATTCGACTTCCGAGTTCCGCCACGGACTGTCACGTTTATGACGCTGCTCACGTGCCCGCACCCATCTCCCGCATTACCGGGGCACGTCATCTCGAATCACTTAATACGGACAGAACAGTCATTCCATGCGCATTGCACTCAACAGCAAATGTTCTACCGATTGCCGCCAGTTCCTCAGGAACCGGTGTGTCGGAAGGCTCCCGCCGAGATGATTGCCTCAGGAACCGATGTCGTATCGTCGAGGCCGCGCCGCGTCGGCGATCAGCGCCGACGGCAGAACACCTCAGGAGCTCTCGTGACGCAGCAGCTGCCGCAGGTCCCGTCGACCGAACCCGAGCTGACCGGAGTCCGGAATTTCCGGGACGTGGGCGGGCTGCCGACCGTGGACGGGCGGACCGTGCGGTACGGGCGGCTCTTCCGCAGCGGGCATCTGGCCCACGCCACCGATGACGACGCGGCCTTCCTCGCCGGTCTCGGGCTGCACACGATCTTCGACTTCCGCAACGCCGCCGACCAGAAGGTGGAGGGCCCGGACGTCGCCCTGCCCGGCGTACGGAACGTGAACATCCCGCTCAACGACCCTGCGGACGGCAAGGAGTTCTGGAAGATGGTCAGCGGTGGCGACCTCGCCCAGCTGCGCTCCCTCCTCGGCGACGGCAAGGCCGCCGCCCGCATGACGCGGACGTACCGCGAGATCATCACGGACCGCACCGCCGAGCACAGCCGTGTCCTGCACGCCATGGCCGAGGACAGCGTCCCCGCGCTGATGCACTGCGCGGCCGGCAAGGACCGTGCGGGCCTCTCCATCGCCGTGTCCCTGCTCGCGGTCGGCGTCGAGCGCGAGGCGATCGAGACGGACTACCTCAAGTCCAACGACCCCCACCGCCGTTACAAGGTCCGCCGCAGCAGCACGTCGGCCGAGGCCATGTCCCCGGAGGTCATGGAACTGCTCGGCCCCCTCTTCGACGCGCGCGCGGAGTACCTCTCCGCCGCCTTCGACACCATCGAGACGAACTGGGGCAGCGTCGAGCGGTACCTCTCCGAGGGCCTCAAGCTCGCCCCGGAGACCCGCGAGCGGCTGCGCTTCGCCCTCCTCCAGGACTAGCGGGAGCCCAGAACCGGCGGGGAACCGGCCCTACTGGTTCTGACCGCCGAGCAGGAACAGCAGATAGAGGAACGCCGCGAAGAGGTGTCCGGCGACCAGGTAGGCGAAGAGGCGGATGACCAGCCCCCGGGGGAACTTCTTCTCCTCGGTGGACGGTACGGATGCTGATTTGTCGGACATTCGAGGGTCCTTTTCGTGAGGACGGCGGCGGCGAGGGCGGGTCAGCGGCGAGGGGCTCCGCCACCGAGGCACAGCTCGGCGGCGGGACTCTGCAGCAGGGTGTGGACGAAGAGCAGCTCGGCGCCGCCGCGCGTGGCGGCGCCGATCCGGTGCGGGGTGAGCGAGTCGAAGTGCGCGCTGTCCCCCGGCTCGAGGACATGCACGGCGTCGCCCAGGGCGAGACGCACCCGGCCTTCCAGTACGTGGAGCCACTCCTCCCCCGGGTGGACACGGACCAGGTCGTCCCGGGTGGCGTACGGGACCTGGACACGCAGCGCCTGCATGGCCCGTCCGGGCCCGCCGGCCTGGTGGTAGATCCATCCGTCCGCCTCGGCGGGCTCGGCGCTCCCCGCGCGGACGATGGGATCCCGCTCGGGCGGCACCTCCCCGAGCAGTTCGGACACCGTGGTGCCGTAGATGCGGGCAAGGGCGAGCAGCATGGGCAGCGAGGGCTGCCGACGGCCCGTCTCCAGCCGGGAGAGGTGGGCCGGGGAGAGTCCGGCGCGACGGGCGGCCGTCTCCAGGGTGAGCCCCTGGCGCCGGCGCAGGCCCCTCAGCCGGGGCGCCACGTCTGGGAGGGCGTCCGGCATCACGTCGCCGTCGAACGTGTCGTCGACCGCGCCGTCGGACACCACAGTGCCCGGCGCCCGGTCCGGGAGTTCCGCGGACGACGCCGCCCCGTCCGCTCCTGCGGCAGAATCGCTCATGGGTCCATTGCGCCAGGGTTTTTCCTCTGGGGCAATTTTCTTGCCCCAGAGGCAAACCCGACCGTCGGCGGTCCGCCGGGTTCAGCGCTGTGCGACGGCCTGCTTGACCAGCGTTCTGCCGAAGTCCCACATCAGCCCGCCCCCGCCGTGGGCCTCGTCCATCACGGCGGTGAAGGCTTCCACGAACCGGTCCACGTCCGCGTCGTCGATCACCAACGGCGGGATCAGCTTGATCACTTCCATGTGATCGCCGGACACCTGCGTGAGGATCCGGTGCCGCTGGAGCAGCGGCACGACGACCATCTGGGCGAAGAGTCCCTTGCGGGCCGCCTGGAGCATCGTCCAGCGGCTGCGCAGACCGAGCGACGACGGCCTGCCGAACTCGATCCCGATCATCAGCCCGCGTCCGCGCACGTCGTGAAGCAGTTCGTACCGGGGTACGAGCGCGGCGAGGCGCGAGCGCAGCAGATCACCGGTACGGCGCGCGTGGGCCACGGTCTCCTCGTTCTCCATCACCGAGAGGACGGCGAGCCCGGCGGCCATGGCCTGGGCGTTCGAGCCGAAGCTGGCCGAGTGGACGAGCACACGGTCCATGGACGAGTAGACCTTCTTGAAGATCCAGTCCTTGCCGAGGGTGGCGCCGACGGGCACATAGCCGCCGGAGAGCGCCTTGGCGACGCACACCAGGTCCGGTTCGACCCCCATCTCGTGCTGGTAGGCGTAGAAGTCGCCGGTCCTGCCGAGGCCGGTCTGCACCTCGTCGGCGATCAGCAGGGCCTTGTGCCGGCGCAGCAGCTCCTGGGCGGCGCCCAGGAACCCCGGCGGGGCCTCGCGCACGCCCTTGCCCTGGATGGGCTCCACGACGAACGCGGCCACGTCCCCCTTCCGCAGCTCCCGCTCCAGGGCGGCGAGGTCTCCGAGCTCGATCGCCGTGTCGGGCAGCAGCGGTGCGAAGCCGTCCCGGAAGCCGCTCTCGCCGTTGACCGACAGCGAGCCGGTGGTCAGGCCGTGGAAGGCGTGGGCGCAGTAGAGGATCCGCGGCCTCCCGGTCGCGAAGCGGGCGAATTTGAGCGCGGTCTCCACCGCCTCCGTACCGCTGTTGCCGAAGAAGACCCGGTCCAGGTGAGGGCTGTGGGCGAGCAGCTTCTCGGCGAGCAGCCCGGGCAGCGGCTGGCAGTCGAACCGGGTCAGATCGGCGAGCGAAGCGTCGAGGACGTCGTGCAGGGCCTTGCGGACGACCGGATGGTGGCGGCCGAGGCCCATCACCCCGAAGCCGGCCAGCATGTCGAGGTAGTCGTTGCCGTCGGCGTCCCAGAAGTGGGCGCCCTGCGCCCGCTCGTAGTACTTGTCGAACCCGAGGGTGTGGAGCATGCGCGGCAGCTGGTGGTTGAGGTGTCGGGTGTGCAGCTCGTAGCGCTCCGCGCCGCGCTCGGCGAGCAGCCGACCCAGGTCGAAATCCTTGCTGGTCGGCGCCCCCGTCGGCGTCCCCATCGGCGTCGTCATCGACCGTTCTCCTTGGGCTTTCCGGGTTCCCCGGGATCCTTGGGCTCCCGCGGCTGCTTCGGCACCACGGATTCCTTCATGTCGCCGGCCTCCGGGGACGGCGACCTCTCGTACTCCGTGGGCTCCGGCGCCCCCTGGTCCTCGGGGGCCTCGCCGGGCCTCCTGCGTGCCAGGGCGGCGCTGATCCGTCCCGCGATCTCGACCGGGGTCAGTCCGATGTCGGCCAGGACCTCACCGCGCTTGCCGTGTGCGAGGAACTGCTCCGGGATGCCGAAGGTGCGCAGTGGCACGTCCACATCCGCGTCCCGCAGCGCCTGCCCCACCGCCGAACCGACCCCGCCGGCACGGCTGTTGTCCTCGACGACCGCGACGAGCCGGTGCCCGGCGGCGAGCGGCGGGAGCTGTTCGTCGACCGGCTTCACCCAGCGCGGGTCGACGACCGTGCACCGGATGCCGCGCCCGGCCAGCAGCTCGGCGGCGTGCAGGCAGACCGGCGCCATGACGCCGACGGCCACGAGCAGCACATCGGGGTCCTCTGCCTGCCGCAGTACGTCCATCCCGCCGATGCGGCCGACGGCGGGCACGGCCTCTCCCACCGGTTCCTTGGGGAAGCGCAGCAGGGTCGGCGCGTCGGCCACCTCCACGGCCTCGCGCAGCTGCCCCCGCAGCTGGTCGGCGTCCCTCGGCGCGGCGATCCGCAGCCCGGGCACGACCTGGAGGACGGACATGTCCCACATCCCGTTGTGCGACGCCCCGTCGGCGCCGGTCACACCCGCACGGTCGAGTACGAAGGTGACACCGCACCGGTGCAGTGCCACATCCATCAGCAGCTGGTCGAACGCGCGGTTGAGGAAGGTGGCGTAGACGGCGACGACCGGGTGCAGCCCGCCGGTGGCGAGACCGGCCGCCGACACCACGGCGTGCTGCTCGGCGATCCCGACGTCCCAGACCCGCTCGGGGAAGCGCTCGGCGAACGCGGTGAGCCCGACCGGGTGCAGCATGGCGGCGGTGATCGCCACGATGTCCGGCCGCTCGGCCCCGAGGGCGGCGATCTCCTCGCCGAAGACGGAGGTCCACGAGGGCCCGTCGGCGGGAACGAGCGGCGCGCAGGTCAGCAGGTCCATCGCGCCGACCGCGTGGAACCGGTCGGCCTCGTCCCGGAGGGCCGGCGGATAGCCCCGGCCCTTCTCGGTCAGACAGTGGACCAGTACGGGCCCGTGGAACCGTTTCGCCCGCCGCAGCGCCGACTCCACGGCCGCGATGTCGTGCCCGTCGACCGGCCCCACGTACTTGAGCCCCAGGTCCTCGAAGAGGCCCTGGGGCGCGAAGGTGTCCTTGAACCCCTTCTTGGCTCCGTGCAGCGACCCGTACAGCGGCTGCCCGATGACCGGGGTGTGCTGGAGCACCTCCTTGCCCCAGGCGAGGAAGCGTTCGTAACCGTCGGTGGTACGCAAGGTGGCGAGGTGGCGGGCGAGGCCGCCGATCGTCGGGGCGTAGGACCGCTCGTTGTCGTTGACGACGACGATCAGCGGGCGGTCCTTGGCCGCGGCGATGTTGTTCAGCGCCTCCCAGGCCATGCCGCCGGTGAGCGCGCCGTCACCGATGACGGCGACCACGTGGTCGGAGCCGCCGCGCACCTGCTGCGCCTTGGCGAGGCCGTCGGCCCAGCCGAGGACCGTCGAGGCGTGCGAGTTCTCGACGACGTCGTGCTCGGACTCCTCGCGGGACGGGTATCCGGAGAGCCCGCCCTTGCCGCGCAGTTTCGAGAAGTCCTGCCGGCCGGTGAGGAGTTTATGGACGTAGCTCTGGTGGCCGGTGTCCCAGAGGATCCGGTCGGCGGGTGAGTCGAAGACCCGGTGCAGGGCGATGGAGAGTTCCACCACCCCGAGGTTGGGCCCCAAATGACCTCCGGTTCTGGCCACCGCCTGGACCAGGAACTCCCTGATGTCCTCGGCCAGTTCGTCCAGCTCCGGTTCGATCAGCGCTTTGAGGTCGCGCGGTCCTCGGATGTTCTCCAGAATCGTCACGCTCGGGCCCCCTTCCGGATCCCTCCTGTCGGCATCACGTCACCCGCGGTTCGCCGAAACGGTCTCGCGTGCCGCGCGGAGCGACTCCTTCAGGGAGCCCATGGTGGCGAGGACGGCGGTCGGCTCGTAGCCGCAGTGGGCCATGCAGTTGGCGCAGCGCGGGTCCTTGCCCCGTCCGTACTTGTCCCAGTCGGTGTCCTCGATGAGCTGGCGGTACGTGGGGACGTACCCGTCGCTCATCAGATAGCAGGGCCGCTGCCAGCCGAAGAGCGAGTAGTTCGGGATCGCCCACGCCGTGCAGGGGAAGTCGGCCTTGCCCTCCAGGAAGTCCAGGAACAGCGGCGAGTGGTTCAGGCGCCAGCGGCGCCGGTTGCCGCCCGCGAAGGCCTTCTTGAACAGCTCGCGGGTCTGCTCCACGCCCAGGAAGTGCTCCTGGTCCGGCGCCTTCTCGTAGGCGTAGGCGGGCGAGATCATCATCTCGTCGACCTTGAGGTCGTCGTTGAGGTAGTTGAGCACCTCGATGATGGTCTGCGGGGTGTCGGTGTTGAAGAAGGTGGAGTTGGTGGTGACCCGGAAGCCGCGCCGCTTGGCTTCCTTGATGGCCTCCACCGCCTCGTCGAACACGCCCTCCTTGGCCACGGATTCGTCGTGCCGCTCCCGCAGCCCGTCGATGTGCACGGCGAAGGCGAAGTAGGGCGACGGCGTGAAGTCCCCGATCTTCTTGCGGAGCAGCATGGCGTTGGTGCACAGGAAGACGTACTTCTTCCTGGCCACCAACTGCCGGACGATCTCGTCGATCTGGGGGTGCATCAGGGGCTCGCCACCCGCGATGGACACCATGGGTGCTCCGGATTCGAGCACCGCGCCGACCGCCTGGGCGACCGGCATGCGCTGCTTCAGCACGCCGGCCGGGTGCTGGATCTTTCCGCAGCCCTCGCATTTCAGGTTGCAGGCGAAGAGCGGTTCGAGTTCGACGATGAGCGGAAACTTCTCTCGCTTGCGAAGTTTCTGCTCGAAGAGATAGGTCCCGACCCGGATGGACTGACGAAGCGGCATGGCCATGACTTGCTCACCTCCAGGGGAGCAGCAAAGAACGGTGCCATTCGAAGAAAGCAGGAAGGACGGCACGAAGAACGCGGAAGGCAGATATTCCACCGCGTACCGTGCTGATCCGGACCAGTTCATGCTCCGGAGCGTCCACGACCACCCGTACGGCCGCAACCGGACGCCGTCCGGTGCTCAGCGCGGTGCGGAGCGTGGCGGCGGACTCCATGTCGACCGCGATCGCCCCGGTGCCGCGCAGCTGGGCCCGCTCGGGCCCGCGCACGACGTGGTCGGAACCGTTGAGCGGGCCGGTGTGGACGGTGCGCCCCGGCAGGGCGCGGCTCAGGGCCTTCACGAGCAGGTCGGCGGCGTCGCACGCCGTGCTGCCGTCCGGGCCCCGGGTCTCCTCGGCGACCACCAGGTCTCCGGGGTGCATCCCGGGCGCGAGGCCCGCACAGAAGCCGGACGCGATGACGGCGGCGCCCCGCAGCCGGGGGTCGGCGAGCTTCTCCGCCACGGCGCGCCGCGCGTTGTCGGGCCCCATGCCGGTACGCAGCACCGTCACCGTCCCCGGGGCCCCCGCGCTCTCTGCCCCGCGCAGGGCGAACCGCTCGATGCCCAGCGCGCAGGCGATCAGCAGCGGCGGCACGGAACCGGGCGGGTCCGCCCTCCCTGTCACCGGGCCTCCTTGCCGGCGGCGAGGCCGAGGACGGGCTCCCCGTTGACGTACCGGCCGAGAGCGGTCAGCGGGAACACCTGCCGGTACAGGTGGTAGTTGATGGAGAAGTCCCAGGGGAAGCCGGTGCCGGTGAAGTGGGGTTCGTCCCAGGAGCCGTCCTGGCGCTGCATCACGACGAGCCAGGTGATGCCGCGTTCGACGGCCCCGGTGTCCCGCTCCCCCGCCGCAAGCAGCGCGAGGAGCGCCCAGGCGGTCTGCGAGGCGGTGGAGGCGCCGCGGCCGATCCACTCCGGCTGCCGGTACGAGCGCAGGTCCTCCCCCCATCCTCCGTCGTCGTTCTGGACGGATTCGAGCCAGCCCACGGCCCGGCGGATCGCCGGGTGGGAGGTGGGCAGTCCGGCGGCGGTCAGGGCCGGGACGACGGAGCCGGTTCCGTAGATGTGATTGACGCCCCAGCGGCCGAACCAGGCGCCAGTCGTCTCCTGTTCGGCGAGGAGCCACTCGATGCCCCTGCGGGTACGGGGGTGATGGGCGAGGCCCTCGTGGGCGAGCATCTCGACGACGTGCGCGGTGACGTCGGCCGACGGCGGGTCGATGACCTCACCGAAGTCGCAGAAGGGAAGCCGGTTGGGGAACGGACTGGTGTTGTCCGCGTCGAAGGCGGCCCAGGCCCCGTTGGCGGACTGCATGCCGAGGGTCCAGCGGGCACCCCGGCGGATGGCCGCCTCGGACTGGTCCGGGTCGGGGTGCCGGACCCGGCGCAGGGCCAGGATGACCTCGGCGGTGTCGTCGATGTCCGGGTAGTTGTCGTTGTGGAACTCGAACGCCCAGCCACCGGGCCGCAGTTCGGGTCGGCGGACCGCCCAGTCGCCGGGCCGGACGATCTCCTCGCCGAGCATCCAGTCGGCGGCCCTGACGAGCGACGGGTGGTCGGGCGCCACGCCCGCGTCGGCGAGGGCGATGGTGGCGAGGCAGGTGTCCCACACGGGCGACTGGCAGGCTTCGATCATGCGCGAGCCGTCCTCGCGCCACACGGCGAAACGATCGAGCGACTCGAGCCCGGTGCGCATCACGGGGTGCTGGAGGTCGTAACCGAGCAGATGGAGCGCGATGATCGAGTAGACGGCGGGCGGCTGGATTCCGCCCCAGCAGCCGTCGTTCTCCTGGCGCTCGATGATCCAGCGGGCGGCGGCGTTCATCGCGGTCCTGCGCAGCCGGCGCGGGGCGACCTTGTGGTACACGTGCAGGGCCTTGTCGAGCCGCTGGAAGACTCCGTCCCAACTGACCACCGGAGCGCTGGGCTTGGGGGGATTGGGGACGAGGGGGTCGGTGTGCAGCTCGTCCAGCGGGAAGGGCGCGGGGCGGACGGGCCGCTTCGCCGAGACCACGGTCAGCGGGACGATGGTCTGACGCGCCCAGCAGCCGAAGTCGTAGATGTTCAGCGGGAACCAGCGGGGCAGGAAGATCAGCTCGGGTGGCAGTTCGGGGAGGTCGTCCCATTTCCACCAGCCGAAGAGCGCCAGCCAGATACGGGTGAAGACCCGGGCCGCGGCGATTCCGCCCTGTCCCCTGATCCAGGCGGAGGCGCGGGCCATGTGCGGGTCGTCGGGCCGGTCCCCGGCCAGCCGGAGGGCGACATACGCCTCGATGGTGGCGGAGAGCTCGGCGGGCCCGCCGTAGAACGTGGCCCAGGTGCCGTCCTCACGCTGTTCGCCCCGGATGTGGAGGGCGGCCGCGTGGAGGATCCTCTCGTCCTGGATGCCGAGGAACTGACGGAGCAGCAGGTCCTCGGCGTCCATGGTGACGTTGGTCTCCAGGTCGCCCTTCCACCATCCCTCGGCGTCCTGCCGCCCCAGGAGATGGTCGATGGAGCGCTCCGCGGCCCGCGCGGCGGCCTGGCGCACGTCCTCCGCGACGGGTGTGACGCCGGTTGTTTCGCTGGCCGAGGCTGCCCGGGGGCCCACGGCCCCGGCGCTTCCGTCGGTCGTCGCTGTCATGGCTTCCCCTTCGTGCAGTTGGATTCTGCTCCTGCGGGTCTGCCGTCGGCCGGTGCCGAGTGGCACCGGCCGGCGACTGCGAACTCATATGAGGGTGATCGGGATCATCTCTTCCGTACGACGACGAAGTCGGCGAGCGCGGTGAGCTGCGCCCGCACCCGGGACGGCATGTCGACACCGTCGAGGGCCTCGACGGCGATGGCGTGCTGCCTGCGGGCCTCCTGCGAGGTCCACGCGCGCCCGCCGGCCTCCTCGATGAGGGCCGCTCGGGCGGCGAACTCCTCCTCCGAGAAGGAGTCGAGGTCATTGCTCTTGGCGTCGGCCGCGAGCAGCTCTCCGAGGCGCTCGGAGGCGGATCCGCCGGCGGCGAGCGCGGCGACGACCGGGAGGGACTTCTTGCGCTGGCGCAGGTCGCTCCAGGTCTGCTTGCCGGTGGACTCGGGGTCGCCCCAGATGCCGAGGAGGTCGTCGACGGCCTGGAAGGCGAGGCCGAGGTGGTAGCCGTACTCCTCCAGCTTGTCGGCGGTCCGGTCGTCGGCTCCGCCGAGTACGGCGCCGATGGAGACGGCGCAGGCCAGCAGGGCGCCGGTCTTGTTGCCCTCCATCTCCAGGCACTCCTCGACGGTGACCCGCTCGCGGTGCTCGTAGGAGATGTCCTGGGCCTGGCCGTCGATCAGCTTGCGGGTGGCGGTGGTGAGCCTGCGGGTGGCGCGCCCGGCCTCGACGGTGCCGAGCTCCAGAAGCAGTTCGTTGGCCAGCGCGAAGAGCGCGTCGCCGACGAGGATCGCCTGGGCGGGGCCGTGCACCTTCCAGACGGTGTCGCGGTGGCGGCGCTGCTCGTCGCCGTCCATGAGGTCGTCGTGGAGCAGCGAGAAGTTGTGGACCAGCTCCACGGCGACGGCGCCCGGGATGCCGACCTCGGGAGCGGCGCCGGCCGCCTCGGCGGAGAGCAGGGCGAGCGCCGGCCGTACGGCCTTGCCGCCGTCGCCGTCGGCGGGACGGCCGTGGGCGTCGATCCAGCCGAAGTGATAGGCGGCCACGGTGTCCATGGGCGGCGCGAGCCGGTCGACCGCGGCGCGCAGCACGGGCGTCGACATCGTCCGCCCGCGCTCCAGCAGTGCGGTGACATCCGCGGTGTCGACAGCCGGTTTCACCGGGGGCACAGTCGGCACGGTCTCTCCTCTATTTGCCGTACGTGTTCCACTGCTCAGGCTCATGCCGCCTCCTTGAGGGGATGTTCGTGGGGGCGGCCGAGGGCCGAGAGCGCGGCGCCGGCGGCACTGAAGCCGCTGCGTACGGCGCCCTCCATGGTGGCGGGCCAGCCGGTGGCGGTCCACGCGCCGGCCAGGTACAGGCCCGGCGCGCGGGTATGGGCGCCGGGGCGCAGGCGCCCCACGCCGGGGGTGGGGGCGAACGTCGCTGTCCGCTCCCGGGTGACGAAGAAGTCGCGTACGACGGCTCCGCGAGCGGCGGGCAACAGCCGTTCCAGCTCGGGGAGATAACGTGCGCGCAGGCCGGCGACCGGTCTGTCGATGTCGTCCTGTGCCGCGGACTGGGAGACGGCGAGGTACTGGCCGTCCTTCAGCCCGGAGGAGTCGGTGCGGTCGAAGACCCACTGCACGGGCGAGCCGAGCGCGGTGAAGAAGGGCTGCCGCAGGACCTTGCGGTCGTAGACGACATGCAGGTTCAGGATGGGCGCGGTGCCGATGTCCAGGAGGCTGCCGGGGTCGTCCAGCGCGCCCTCGGGCAGCAGGTCGTGGGCCTCGCGCTGCGGTACGGCGAGGACGACGGTGTCGGCCTCCAGTGTCTCGCCGGTGACCTCGACGTTCCACCGCCCGTCTCCGGCACGGGAGACGCGGTCCGCCCTGGTGCGCAGTTCGGTCCGGACCCCGGCGGAGTCGAGGGCCTTGCGGGCGAGCCCGTCGTGCAGATCGCCGAGGGGGACCCGCGCCCAGCCGATGTCAGCGGCGGCGGGGTCGGAGAGCAGGGCGGTCTTGAAGACCATCGCGGCCAGGCCCATGGAGGCGTGGGCGGCGGTGGCGTTCAGGGTGGCAACGCCGATGAGGTCCCAGAGGGCCTCGGCGGCGCGCTCGGACTGGCCGTGGCGGCCGAGCCAGGTGGCGAAATCGATGCCGTCGAGCGCGGGGTCGGCGGGGTCGAGCCTGCCCAGCGCGAGGGCGGCGCGCCCGACACCGATCCGCTCGGCGAGCGAGAGGTGCGGATAGGTGGCGAGGCTCGCGGCGAGATGCAGCGGTACGGGCAGGGCGGTGCGGCGCAGCCTGCCGAGCCGGGGGCCGCGCGGATGGGCCACGTCCAGGACGGGTACGTCGAGCCGGTCCTGGAGCGGGGCGAGGGCAGCGCCGTCGACGCGGTCGAGGAACCACCGGTAGGCGGTGCAGCAGCGCAGGTAGACGTGCTGGCCGTTGTCGATGGTGAGGTCACCGCGGCGGAAGGAGAAGGCGAGACCGCCGAGGCGGGGCCGTCCTTCGAGCAGGGTCACGCGGACGCCCGCGTCGGCGAGCTGCAGGGCTGTGGTGATGCCGGCGAGTCCCGCGCCGACGACCACTGCGTGCCGGGACGGTGTGTCGTCGCCGAAGACGCTGTCCGTCATGCGGCCTCCCCACGGGTCGTCGCAGTCAGGGACGCGGGTCCGGGACGGAGGGTCGCCCGTCGCCGCGGGCCGTGCTGGGGGCGCATCAGGCTCTCCTCCTGACGGTCTGTCGCGAGATGGTGCGCGCGTCGAGGCCGGACAGGCCGCGTACCGCCACGTAGGCCTTCTCCCGGCCGGGCAGCGAGACACGGCCGCGCAGCACGGCTTCGGGGTCGCGCTCGATGCGGTCGAGCAGGCGCCGGTAGATCCCGGCCATGGCGGCGACACAGGCACCGCTGCGCCGGTCGAGCATCGGCAGGAGCCGGTAGCCCTCGGCGAACAGCGCCCGGGCGCGCCGGACTTCGAAGTGGACGAGGCCGGTGAAGTCGGCTCCGGCCGACGGGGTGGAGCTGTGGAAGCCGTCGGAGCAGCCGAACTTGGCGAGGTCGTCGGCCGGCAGATAGGTCCGCCCGCCGGCCGCGTCCTCACGGACGTCCCGCAGGATGTTGGTGAGCTGGAGCGCGAGGCCCAGCGTGTCGGCGTACTCGGCGGCGCGCTCGGCTCCGGGTGCGCCGGGCTGGGTACCGAACACGCCGAGCGAGAGCCGGCCGATGGCGCCGGCGACACAGCGGCAGTAGACCTTGAGGTCGTCCCAGGTCTCGTAGGTCTCGCCGCGCACGTCCATCAGGACGCCGTCGATCAGCTCGTCGAGTCCGTCGAGCGGGAGGGGGAAACGGCGGGCCGCGTCGGCGAGCGCCACGGCCACCGGGTCGGTGTCGTCGTCCTCGATCGCGCCCTTGCGGATGCGTTCGAGGAGGTCCCGGGTGGTTTCGAGCCGCTCGCGCTTGGCGTCAGGGGCGAGGGTGCCGTCGCCGATGTCGTCGACGCGCCGCGAGAACGCGTACAGGGCCGACATGGCCTGCCGCTTCTCGGTCGGCAGGAGCCTGATTCCGTAGGCGAAGTTTCGCGCCTGCTGCCCGGTGACGGCCTCGCAGTAGCTGTACGCGGCCTGTACCGGCGCGGTCATGTCCGTCTGTGCCTCCACGGTCCGGATCACCCCTCTCTCCGCGCTCGTCGCAGGACGGCGCCCGCTTCGCGCATCAGGCTCGGCTTGGTGGGCTTGGGCGGCCTGGGCAGTACGTCGTGTCCGGCTGTGGCGATGGCGTCGAGGGCGGCGTGCCCTCCGGCGACGAACCCCGCGAGGAGCAGGCGGAGCCTGCCGTGGACGCTACCCACGAGCGGGGTGCCCTCATGCAGCAGCTGCCGGGCGCGCGCGGCCTCGAACGCGATGAGGGCACGCACCGACGCGCCCCCGGTCGGCCGGGCCAGATCGGCTTCGGTGACATGGAAGCGCTTCATGTCCTGCGCGGGCAGGTAGATGCGGTCGCGGCCGAGGTCCTCGGTGACGTCCTGGAGGTGCTCGACGATCTGCAGGGCGGTGCAGATGGCGTCGGAGCACCGGATTCGCTCGGGGCTCCCGGTGCCGGTGATGCCGAGCACGAGCCTGCCGACGGGGTTGGCCGAGAGTTCGCAGTAGGCGACGAGGTCGTCGTAGGTCTCGTAGCGGTCGACCAGCTGGTCCTGACGGTTCGCCGCGATGAGGCCGAGGAACGGCTCGGGCGTCAGCGCGTGGCGGCGCACGGTCGGCTCCAGGGCGCGCAGCAGCGGGTGGCGCGGGCTGCCGGACGGGGCGAAGACGCGCATGAGGTCGGCCTCGAAGGCGTCGAGCATCGCGATGCGGTCGTCGGCGCGCCCGGGGTCGACACCGAGATGGCGGGCGTCCGCGCCGCCGGGGGCGAGATCGCCGTCGCCGATGTCGTCGACGAGACGGGCGAAGCCGTAGACGGCCATGAGGTCGTCGCGCCAGGCGCGCGGCAGGAAGAAGGGCGCCACAGGAAAGTTCTCTTGTGCGGCCTTGTCGAGGGTGGCGCGCGAGGAGGCGTCGGGGCGCACCTGCCGGGTACCTGTCACTGTGCGCTGCCCGCTGCGGGGACGGCCGAACGCTCGCGGAGCTGGAGACTTTCCGTCATTGCCGTCACATCTCCCGTTCTACACTGCTGACCCAATACATCCTATTTCGGACACGCCGCCGGTCCTCCCAAGTGGAGCGCCCGCCGGGGACGAAAAAGCCGGGGAGTATCGCCCCACTTGCCGCGAATCAGCACCGGTACAGCTTACGTTGTACAACGCCGGGTGCCGCGTCGGGGTGTTCGCCGCACGGCAAGAACACTCCTTTTGCACGCCAACGTTCGTCTGCGTCATGGGACTTGACCGACGCTTGGGGTTCGGGCCGTGCTCAGCCGGTCCGCACGCCCGAGACGACCATGGCCAGGGTCCGGTCGAGGACCGCGCCCCGCTCGCCGTGGGCCAGATGGTCCAGCGGGCCGTCGAGCAGCAGAAGCGACAGGCCGTGCAGGGCCGACCACACGGCGGCCTGCGCGCCCGGGCGCGTCGCCGCGGCCATCCGGCCGCTCTCGACGAGGTCGTCGAGCGCCTCGGAGAGCAGCCGCAGCGCCCGGGGTTCCTCACCCACCTCCTCGCACTCCGGTTCGATCCAGGCACGCTCGTCCCCGGCGGGCGGGCGCGGGGTGCAGAAGGCCGCCCGGTAGAGGCCGGGCTGGGCGAGGGCGAAGCCGACGTAGCCGCGGCCGATGGCGCCGAGCCGCAGCTCGGCGGCCCGGCCCGGGTCGTCCGCCCCCGGGGCTTCGGCGGCGGCCTTCTCCATGGCGTCCGCGAGCACCTGCCGACTGTGCGCCTTCACGGTCCGGAGCAGCTCGCCCTGTCCCGCGAAGTGCCGGTACGCGGCGGTGGGCGAGACACCGACCCGGCGCGCGGCCTCCCGGAGGACCACCTTCTGGGGTCCGCCGTCGGTCGCGAGCGCGACGGCTGCCGCGATGAGCGCGTTGCGCAGGTCGCCGTGGTGGTAGCCGGACTTGCCGCCCAAGATCGCTGCCATGTGCGGCATCCTGCCCGATGTTGACTGCGGGAACATGCACCCTCCGGGTCCCGTCACCGCCCGGGCCGGGGCCGGCGCCCACGGAGACGGGCCCCCGCCGGAGCGTTCCGGCGGGGGCCCGTCTCACCGGCGGTGACTACTTGCCGGTCTCGCGCTCATAGGCCTTCAGGACCTCGTCCGCCGGGCCGTCCATCAGCAGCTCGCCCTTCTCCAGCCACAGGACGCGGTCGCATGTGTCCCGGATCGACTTGTTGCTGTGGCTGACCAGGAAGACCGAACCGGCCGACTTCCGCAGCTCGCGGATCCGCTCCTCGGAGCGGATCCGGAACTTGTTGTCGCCGGTGGCCAGGGCCTCGTCGATCATGAGGACGTCATGGTCCTTGGCGGCCGCGATCGAGAAGCGGAGCCGGGCGCCCATACCGGAGGAGTACGTGCGCATCGGCAGGGTGATGAAGTCACCCTTCTCGTTGATGCCCGAGAAGTCGACGATGCCCTGGTAGCGCTCACGGATCTCTTCGCGGGACATGCCCATGGCGAGACCACCGAGAATGACATTGCGCTCACCGGTCAGGTCGTTCATCAGTGCCGCGTTGACGCCCAGCAGCGACGGCTGGCCGTCGGTGTAGACCTTGCCGCTCTCGGTGGGGAGCAGGCCGGCGATGGCCCGCAGCAGGGTCGACTTGCCGGAGCCGTTGGTGCCGATGAGGCCGATGGCCTCGCCGCGATAGGCGGTGAAGGAGACACCGCGTACCGCGTGCACCTTGCGCACTCCGCGGGACTCGCCCTTGTTGCCGCGGACCATGCGGCTGAGGGCGGCGGTCGCGCTGCCCTTGCCGCCGGCCGCGCCGTGGACGCGGTAGACGATGTGCACGTTGTCCGCGATGACGGTGGGGACGCGCCCCTGGTTCGGATCAGCCACGGCCGTACCTCTCCTCGGCCTTCCAGAAGTAGATGAAGCCGGCGACACCGATGAACAGGGCCCAGCCGAGGGCCGCCAGCCAGACGTGCGACGGCAGGTTGTCGGAGACGTAGCCGTCGATCAGGGCGAACCGGACGAGGTCCATGTAGATGGCCGCCGGGTTGTACATCAGGACGTCGGCGATCCACGCCGGCTTGTCCCTGAGCATCACCGGGATGGAGAACATCACGCCGGACGCGTACATCCAGGTCCGCATGATGAACGGCATCAGCTGCGCCAGGTCGGGCGTCTTGCTGCCCAGCCTCGCCATGATCATGGCGAGACCGGTGTTGAAGACGAACTGCATCGCCAGCGCGGGGATGATCAGGAGCCAGCTCAGCGAGGGGTAGCTGCCGAACCCGACCGCGACGAGCACCAGCACGATCATCGAGAACAGCAGCTGCTGGAGCTGCTGGAGCGCGAACGAGATCGGCAGGGAGGCGCGCGGGAAGTGCAGCGCCCGCACCAGGCCCAGATTGCCTGAGATCGCGCGCACGCCGGCCATCACGGAGCTCTGGGTGAAGGTGAACACGAACACACCCGTCACCAGGAAGGGGATGTACACCTCCTTCGGCATGCCGCGGCTGGCTTCCAGGATCAGCCCGAAGATCAGGTAGTAGACGAACGCGTTGAGCAGCGGCGTGGCCACCTGCCACAGCTGGCCGAGCTTCGCCTGGCTGTACTGGGCCGTCAGCTTCGCCTGGGAGAACGCCAGGATGAAGTGGCGACGCCCCCAGAGCTGGCGGACGTACTCGACGAGCCCCGGCCGGGCACCGCTCACCGACAGGCCGTATTTGGCGGCCAGGTCCGCCGGGGACAGGCCGTCGTCGGGAGACGGCGGAGCGCTCATGGCGATCGCGCCGTCGTGGGTCGTGTCACTCACAAGTTGAAACTTTCGTGTTCAAGATGCGCGGCAGGGCGGGCGGCGGGGACCGGTGGCGCCAGATCCCGGAGTACGCCCGATGCTCTCAGATCCGAGCCTGTCAGATGACGGGAGGTCGGCCCAGTCTGGTCAGGCGCCATACCGTACGCCACTTCATGGGCCGGCGGGGACCGCACGGTGTGGTCCACCCCTCCTTGAAACCGCCGAACCAGGCCTTGAGGGCGGCCCCGGAGGGCCGTCGGGCCAGGGTCAGCAGCAGCCAGACGCCGACATAGACCGGCACCAGGGGCGCGGGCAGATTGCGGCGGGCCAGCCAGACCCGGTTGCGGGCCACCATGCGGTGGTAGACCGCGTGCCGGGAGGGCGGGGTCGTGGGGTGGAACAGCACCATGTCGGAGCGGTAGTCGATCATCCAGCCGGCGTCCAGTGCCCGCCAGGCGAGGTCGGTCTCCTCATGGGCGTAGAAGAACTCGTCCGGCAGCCCGCCGACCTCGGCGATGACCTTGGTCCGGACGGCGTTGGCGCCGCCCAGGAAGGTCGTCACGCGCGAGGAGCGCATCGGGTCGGAGGCGCGCAGCCGGGGCACGTGCCGGCGCTGGGTCAGCCCGGTCTCCGGGTCCGCGATCCGGAAGCTGATGATGCCCAGCTTCGGGTCGGCGGTGAAGGCCTGGCGGACCAGCTCGGCGGTGTCCGTGTGCGCGAGCAGACCGTCGTCGTCGAGGAAGAGCAGGGCGTCCACATCGGTGCCGCCCGGGCCGAACGCCTCGATGCCGGCGTTGCGGCCGCCGGGGATGCCGAGATTCTCCGGCAGGTCGACCGTGCGCACGCCTTCGGGGACACCGGTGACCGGGGCGCCGTTGCCGACGACGACGATCTCGACCGGGTCGCCGTCCTGCTTGGCCACGGAGTCGAGCAGCGCGCGCAGGTCGTCGGGCCGGTTGCCCATGGTGATGATGACGGCACCGAGCTTCATGGCACTCACTTCAGCCTGCTCGACACGAGGATCGACACCAGGTGCAGCAGCGTCTGGAGCAGCGCGATGCCGGCCAGCACGGCGACGCCGAGGCGGGAGAAGAACAGATCCCCGCGGACGTCGTCCAGGACGGCCAGAACCAGGATGAGCAGCGACGCCTCGATGCCGAGGACGAGCCGGTGGAACTTCAGGGCGGCGGCGGCCCGGCGGGCGAGCGCCATGCCGGAGGAGCGCGGCTCGGCCGCCGCTTCCTTGACCGGCGGCAGTCCGCCCTGGTGGCGGGCGACACCGACCAGGTCCGTCTCGGCCTTGATCAGGATCGCGCCGAGCGCCGCGAGGGTGCCGAGGAAGGCCCACAGCCAGTCGATCCGGCCGCTGCCCCACAGGTCCGCGGCGCGCAGGCCGAAGCCGACCAGCACCGCCGCGTCACAGAGGTAGGCGCCGACCCGGTCCAGGTACACGCCGGACAGCGAGAACTGCTTCTTCCAGCGCGCCACCTCCCCGTCGACGCAGTCGAGCAGCAGGTAGAGCTGGACCGCCACCACTCCGAGGACGGCACCCCACACGCCCGGCACCAGCAGGGCCGGGGCGGCGAGGACGCCCGCGAGGGTCATCAGGTAGGTCAGCTGGTTCGGCGTGACCCGGGTGTTCACCAGGTGGCGGGTGATGCGCAGCGAGATCTCCCGCATGTACATGCGCCCGGCCCAGTGCTCTCCGCTACGCCGGTCCTTCACTCCTGCCGGGTGAACGACCGGACGGAGTTCAGCTACTGATGGTCTTGGCATAGTCGGCGTACGCGTCCCTGATCTGGTCGGTGGAGAGGTCGAGATGCTCGAGGATCGTGAAGCGTCCTGGCCGGGTCTGCGGTGCGTACTCCACGGCGCTGACGAACTCGTCGACGGAGAAGCCGATCTCCTCGGGCAGCACCGGCAGCGCGTGCCGGCGCAGCACCTCGGCGAAGAGCCCGGACTGCTCACGGGCGCCGCGCAGATGCATCGCGAAGGCGGCACCGAGGCCGACCTGCTCGCCGTGGCTGGCGGCCCGCCGGGGGTAGAGCAGGTCGAAGGCGTGGCTGATCTCGTGGCAGGCGCCGGACGACGGGCGGGAGTCCCCGCTGATCGACATGGCGATGCCGGAGAGCACCAGCGATTCGGCGAGGACGGTGAGGAACTCGTCGTCCGCGACGGTGCCGGGGTGGCGCAGTACGGCTTCGCCGGCCGTACGCCCCATGGCGGCGGCCAGGCCGTCGACCTGTTCGCCGTTGATCCGGTGCGAGAGCTCCCAGTCCGCGATCGCGGAGATGTTGGAGATCGCGTCGCCGACGCCGGAGCGGACGAACCGTACCGGCGCCTCGCGGATGCAGTCGAGGTCGATGACCATCGCGATGGGCGTCGGCACGCCGTAGGAGCCGCGCCCGTTGTCGTTGTCCAGGATGGACACCGGCGAGCACAGGCCGTCGTGCGAGAGGTTCGTGGCGACGGCGACCATCGGCAGGCCGACCCGCGCCGCGGCGTACTTCGCCACGTCGATGATCTTCCCGCCGCCGAGGCCCACCACCGCGTCGTACCGCTGGCCCTTTATGTCGTCGGCGAGCTTCACCGCCGAGTCGATCGTGCCGTCGGCGACCGGGTACCAGTCGGCGCCCGGCAGAACCGGCGAGAGCCGCTCGCGCAGCGCCTGGCCCGAGCCGCCGCTGATCGCGAAGGCGAGCTTGCCCGAGGCGGAGATCCGCTGGTCGGCCAGGAGGCCGGCCAGGTCGTCCATGGCGCCGCGACTGATGTCGACGACGACCGGGGACGGGATGAGCCGGGTCAGTACTGGCACGCGATCTCACGGCCCTTCGCGAGGTCGTCGTGGTTGTCGATCTCGACCCACTTGATGTCCCCGATGGGTGCCACGTCGATCTGGAAACCGCGGTTGACGAGCTCCTGGTAGCCGTCCTCGTAGTAGAGGTCGGGGTCGCGCTCGAACGTGGCCTTCAGGGCGTCCGCGAGGTCCTCGGCGGCCTCGGGCTCGATCAGGGTGACGCCGATGTACTCACCGGTCGCGGTCGCCGGGTCCATCAGCTTGGTGATCCTCCGGACGCCGTTGCCGTCCTCGGTGATGACCTTCATCTCCTCGTCGGCGAGCTGCTTCACCGTGTCGAGGGCAAGGATGATCTTCTGGCCGTTGCCCCGGGCTGCGAGCAGGGTCCGCTCGACGGAGACGGGGTGCACGGTGTCGCCGTTGGCGAGGATGACACCCTGCTTCAGGATGTCACGGGCGCACCACAGGGAGTACGCGTTGTTCCACTCCTCGGCCTTGTCGTTGTCGACGAGGGTGAGCTTGAGGCCGTACTTCGCCTCCAGCGCCGCCTGCCGCTCGTAGACGGCCTCCTTGCGGTAGCCGACGACGACGGCGGCCTCGGTGAGGCCGATCTCGGCGAAGTTCCCGAGCGTGAGGTCGAGCACCGTGGTGTCGCCATCGACGGGCACGAGGGCCTTCGGGAGCGTGTCGGTGTAGGGACGCAGACGCCGTCCGGCACCGGCTGCCAATACGAGGCCGATCATGCGGGTTCTCCTTCGTCATGTACGGCGGGTGCTCCGGAGGACACCCAGAATCGGATGGACTCCACGAGCACCACGATCGCCACGGCCACCGCGAGTGCGATGAGCCCGAGGGTGAAGTGGTCGTTCTGTGTCGACAGGACGGCGGCGAGCACCGCCACCATCAGCGTCCGGCCTTCGTGGCCGCCGATCGTCCGCACCAGCCAGGCGGGCGGCGCCCCCGTGCCGCCGCGGATCCGGTACACCGTGTCGTAGTGATGGTAGGCGACCGCCGCCACCAGGCCGAAAGCCGCGGGCAGCGCCCCGGGCACCTGGGACCGGGCGGCCAGCAGCAGCACGGTGCCGTACTCGGCGGCCCGGAAGACCGGGGGGACGAGCCAGTCGAGGGGGCCCTCGAGGGGGCGGGCGACGGCCAGGCCAGAGGTCAGCGCGTAGATCAGGGCGGCGCCGACGGTCCAGGTGCTTCCGAAGGGCTGCGTCCAGGCCACGGCCACGAGCAGCGCCGCGCCCAGGGCGGCGATCACGGGCCGGGCCGGCAGCCGCAGCCCGCGCAGCGCGCGGCCGGTGAGCTCGGCGAGCGGGCCGGAGTCCGCGAGGTCGGCGAGGGCCCGGGCGGCGCGGTCGGTGCGGCGGGCTTTGCGGGTCACCGAGCGCAGCACCCGGCCGGCGGTGGTGTAGCAGGCGGCGAAGGCGCAGCCGACGAGCAGCGCGTAGAAGACGACGCGGGGGGTGGTCACGGCGGTGAGGACGGCGATCATCGCCCAGCGCTCGCCGATCGGCAGGACGATCATGCGGCGGGCCCAGACCGTCCACCCACGGCTGTCGAGCTTGTCGGAGAGCGCCGCGGTGGGGCTGGTGTTGGCGGTGGCGTCGTGGTTGGCCTCGTTGAACGAGAAGTCCACGACGTGCCGGCAGGTCTGCAGGACCATCGCGCCGAGGGCCAGCGCCCAGACGTCGTCGCCGGAGCGCGCGGCGCCGAGCGCGAGCCCCGCGTAGTACGCGTACTCCTTGGCGCGGTCGAAGGTGGCGTCCAGCCAGGCGCCCATCGTCGAGTACTGGAGCGAGTAGCGGGCGAGCTGCCCGTCGGTGCAGTCCAGGACGAAGGAGAAGAGGAGCAGGAGGCCGGCGGCGATGTAGCCGCCCCGGGTGCCGGTGGCCGCGCTGCCGGCCGCGACGAGGGCGGTGATCAGCGAGGCGGTGGTGACCTGGTTGGGAGTCAGCCCCCGGCGCGCGCACCAGCGGGCGATGTAGCGGGAGTACGGGCTGATGAAGAAGGTGGTGAAGAACCCGTCGTGGGCCTTCACGGCGGAACGCAGCCGCACCGCCTCGTCGTCGACGGCGGCGACGGCCTCGCCGGTCCGCCGCCGGCTCTCGTCGTCCTCGGGCACGGCGGCGACGAGCGAGCCGAGCTCGGGACGGTGCACCGCGACGCCGTCGGCGTCGAGGGCGGCGGCGAGGGTGTCCGGGGCGTTCTCCCAGCCCACGGCCGGAGCCGCGGCCATCGCGCGGGCCAGGGCGGGGCGGGCCTCGCTCTGGGCGGTGAGCGCGCCGCTCGCGGAGGCCGCCGGGAATCGGGGGTCCGTGAGGGCGAGGCGCAGGGCGTGGACGTGACCGACGAAGCGGGGATCGACCAGGGCGACCCGCTCATCGGCGGGGACGGCGGAGAGCAGCGTGCCGATCTCCCAGGGACCGTAGGCGATCCGGACATCGAATCCCAGCGACCGCAGATCGCCCTCGAGCGGCGATCCGGGTACCGGCGGGCCGGTGAGGATGGCGGTCGACAGACGAACTCACTCCTTGGAGCTGACAGGGCTGGCGCACGGCGGCTCGGCCCGGGGGCCCGGGCGGCGGCGCGTCGGCTGAGGCTATCGGATGAACGGAAGGTCGAGTTCACCGAGGTTTTCCGATGAGCGGCACGGTCCGTTCGCTTCCCCCCGGCCCGGGCCGGATCGTGCCGGGCCCGGCGGGATCATCATGGGTGATCAACACCTCGACCCACAAACCGCGAGGGCTCGCGGGCCTTAGGGTGACTGTCATGACTTGGCTGATCACGGGTGGAGCGGGCTACATCGGTGCCCATGTGGCGCGAGCCATGACGGAGGCGGGCGAGCGGGTCGTCGTGCTCGACGACATATCGTCGGGGGTCGCCGGGCGGCTGCCCGCCGGTGTCCCGCTGGTCCGGGGCTCGATCGCCGACCGGGAACTGCTCGACCGCACGCTCGCCGAGCACGCCGTGACGGGTGTGGTGCACCTGGCGGCGAAGAAGCAGGTGGGTGAGTCCGTGGAGCGCCCGCTGCTCTACTACCGCGAGAACGTCCACGGGCTGACGGTGCTGCTGGAGGCCGTGGTCGCGGCCGGGGTCGAGCGGTTCCTGTTCTCCTCCTCGGCGGCGGTGTACGGGGTGCCCGACGTGGACCTCATCACCGAGGAAACTCCGGCCGTGCCGATCAATCCGTACGGCGAGACGAAGCTGGCGGGTGAGTGGCTGGTCCGGGCGACCGGGCAGGCCCACGGGATCGCGACCTCGTGTCTGCGGTACTTCAATGTGGCCGGCGCGGCGCATCCGGAGCTCGCGGACACCGGGGTGTTCAACATCATTCCGATGTTCTTCGACCGGATCACGCGCGGGGAGGCGCCGCGGATCTTCGGCGCCGACTATCCGACGCCCGACGGCACCTGCGTACGGGACTACATCCATGTCGCCGACCTCGCCGACGCGCATCTCGCGATCGCGCGGCGCCTGTCGGCCCAGCGGGGCGCGGGGGACCTGACGGTCAACATCGGGCGCGGCGACGGGGTCTCGGTGCGGGAGCTGGCGGACCTGGTGGCCGAGGTCACCGGCTCCCCGCACGCTCCGGTGGTCTCGGAACGGCGGCCGGGGGACGCGGCGAAGGCGGTCGCCTCGGTGGAGCGGATCGCCAAGGAGCTCGGCTGGACCGCGTCGCGCGGGGTGCGCGAGATGGTCGAGTCGGCGTGGGAGGGCTGGTGCCTGCACCACCCAAGGGCCGGGGTCTGACCCTGTCCGGGTGAGTCCGAGCAGACGGCACGTGCTCTGGCCTGCGGCTCGACCGAGAGCCATCACCGCAGGTCAGAGCATATGACAACGGTGTTCAGTGCCGGCTTGCAGATACCCCCCACCCGTAGTTCACTTGGCGGCGCGAGCGAAAGGGCGAACCGAGCCACGAAGAAAGCGGGAGGCGTCCTCATGGGGGCTGGGCACGATCACGGGCATACGCACGGCGGGCCGCCGCCCACCGGCACCGCGGCCCACGCCTATCGCGTGCGGCTGCGGGTCGCGCTGGCCATCACGCTCTCCGTGATGGTCGTGGAGATCGTCGGCGGTGTCGTCGCCGACTCCCTCGCCCTGATCGCCGACGCCGCCCACATGGCGACCGACGCGGTGGGCCTCGCGATGGCCCTGCTGGCCATCCACTTCGCCAACCGCCCGGCGACCGCGAACCGTACCTTCGGATTCGCCCGGGCCGAGATCCTCGCCGCGCTCGCGAACTGTCTGCTGCTCCTCGGAGTGGGCGGCTATGTGCTCTACGAGGCGGTGCAGCGGTTCATCGAGCCGGCCGCGACCAAGGGCGGTCCGACCATCGTCTTCGCCCTGGTCGGCCTCGCGGCGAACATGGTCTCCCTCTCGCTGCTGATGCGCGGCCAGAAGGAGAGCCTCAATGTGCGCGGCGCCTATCTGGAGGTCCTCGCGGACGCCCTGGGCTCGGTGACCGTGCTGATCGCCGCGGGCATCATCCTCGCCACCGGCTGGCAGGCGGCCGACCCGATCGCCTCACTGGTCATCGGCCTGATGATCGTGCCGCGTACGGTGAAGCTGCTGCGCGAGACGCTCGACGTGCTCCTGGAGGCGGCCCCCAAGGGCGTCGACATGGCGGAGATGCGCGCCCACATACTGGCGCTGCCCGGTGTGGAGGACGTCCACGACCTTCACGCCTGGACCATCACGTCCGGGATGCCGGTGCTCTCCGCGCACGTGGTCGTGGCCCAGGACGTACTGGACTCGATAGGGCACGAGAAGATGCTGCACGACCTCCAGGGGTGCCTCGGCGACCACTTCGACGTCGAGCACTGCACGTTCCAGCTGGAGCCGAGCGGCCATGCCGCGCATGAGGCCCATCTCTGTCACTGATCGCTGCTACGTTTTTCGCGGAGACACTCGGGTCTCGGATGTGTGGAGAGGAGCTGGGTCGATGACCGTCGCGATGGAGGCTGCCCACAGCAGCGCCCGGTCCGGCTTCAGCTTCCCGGGTCCTCGGCCGACCTGATCCCAGACGTCGGCCGCGACCCTCTCACACCAAGGGTCTCCCACGTTGTCCGACACCACCTCTTCCTCCTCCTCCCCTTCTCCCTCTTCTTCCTCCGTCGACGCCTTCTTCACCCTGCACCACGGTCTTCCGCGGCAGGGCCCCGGCTCCGACGACACCACCCGTCGGCTGCTCTCCCTCGCCGGGCCGCTGCCGCCGCGTGCGCGCGTCCTCGACCTGGGCTGCGGCCCGGGCCGTGCCTCGCTGCTGCTCGCCGCCGAGGCCGGCGCGGAGGTGACGGCGGTGGATCGCCACGAGCCGTTCCTGGACGAGCTGCGGCGCGCCGCCGAGGCTCGCGGGCTCAGTGACGCCATCAGGACCGTCAACGCGGACATGGCGGATCTTCCCTTCCCCGACGGGTCCTTCGACCTGGTCTGGGCGGAGAGCTCCGCCTACTGCATCGGTTTCGACACCGCCCTGCGCTCCTGGCGCCGGCTGCTCGCCCCCGGGGGGACGCTGGTGCTCACCGAGTGCGAGTGGACGGTGGAGGAGCCGAGCCCGGACGCGCGCGCGTTCTGGGAACAGCACTGTCCGCTGCGTACCTCCGCCGCCGACATGGCGGCGGCGGCCGCGGCCGGCTATCACGTCCTCGGGGTCGTTCCCCAGCCGGAGAGCGACTGGGAGGAGTACTACGGGCCGCTCGGCGAGCGGGCCGACGCCGCCGATCCGTCGGTTCCCGGCATGGCCGAGGCGCTCGCCGCCGCCCGGGCGGAGATCGCCATGCGCCGTGACCACGGCTCCGAGTACGGCTACACCGGCTATGTGCTGCGGCCGGCGGACGACCGCTGGAGCACCCGGCCGGAGACCGGGGCGGACATCCCGTCCGTACGGGCGGTCAACGCCGCCGCCTTCGAGACGGCTCAGGAGGCGGCTCTCGTCGACGCCCTGCGCGCCGACGCGGCCGCCTGGCTGCCGGGCCTGTCGTACGTCGCCGAGGCGCCGGACGGCACGGTCGCGGCGTACGCCCTGATCACCCGGTGCCATGTCGGCGGCGTGCCCGCCGCGGCGCTGGCCCCCGTCGCGGTCGCCCCCGCCCATCAGCGCGCCGGCGCGGGGCAGGCGGTCGTCCGGGCGGTGCTGGACGCAGCCCGGCTCGCGGGTGAGCGGCTGGTCCTGGTACTCGGTCATCCGGAGTACTACCCGAGGTTCGGTTTCGTACCGGCTTCGACATACGGCATCCGGGCGCCGTTCGAGGTGCCGGACGAGGCCATGATGGCGCTGTTCCTCGACGGTTCCGGGCCTGGGCCGCAGGGCACGATCCTCTATCCGGACGCCTTCGGAGTCTGAACCGACGTCCGCTCCCGCCGCGCTCCGGCGCGACGGGAGCGGACATGCCCGGCGGGCGAAGTACGGACAAGCCGGGTTTGTACGGCAGACTGAGGTGGCCCCACAGGGCCGAGGACCGATGCGAAGGATGGTTATGCCGACCACATCAGCTACCGCGGCGCACAGCTCGTCGAACGGAATCCAGCCGTCGATCATGCTCGAACTGGTCGATGAGGACGGCAATACCATCGGCACCGCGGAGAAGCTCTCCGCCCATCAGGCGCCGGGGCAGCTGCACCGGGCGTTCTCCGTGTTCCTCTTCGACGAGTCGGGCAGGCTGCTGCTCCAGCGCCGCGCGCTGGGCAAGTACCACTCCCCCGGGGTCTGGTCGAACACCTGCTGCGGCCACCCGTACCCCGGCGAGGCGCCGTTCGCGGCCGCCGCCCGGCGTACGCAGGAGGAGCTGGGGATCTCGCCGTCGCTGCTCGCCGAGGCGGGGACCGTGCGCTACAACCACCCGGACCCGGCGTCGGGCCTGGTGGAGCAGGAGTTCAACCATCTCTTCGTGGGCATGGTCCAGGCCCCGCTGCGGCCGGATCCGGAGGAGGTCGGCGAGACGGCGTTCGTGACGGCTCAGGAGCTGGCCGAGCGGCACGCCGCGGCGCCGTTCTCGGCCTGGTTCATGACCGTACTGGACGCCGCGCGCCCCGCCATCAAGGAGCTCACGGGGCCGGCCGGGGGCTGGTGACCAGATAGGGCGGAGGGGGTGGTCCGGCGACCTTGAGCGGCAGCGCCGCCCAGATGATCTTGCCGCCGCTCGCGGTGTGCTCGACGTCGCACGTGCCGCCCGCCTCCAGGGTGGTCTCCCGTACCAGCAGCAGACCCCGGCCGCCCGTCTGGGCGTCGTCCGCCTCGAGCGCCTTCGGCCGGTACGGGTGGTTGTCCTCGACGGACACCCTGATCCACTCCGCGCCGATCGCCACCTCGACCGCGATCTCCGGGGAGAGCAGGGCCGCGTGCCGTACGGCGTTGGTCACCAGCTCGGAGACGATCAGCAGCAGCCCCTGGACGAGGTCGTCGTGGGCCGGCACCCCCTGGCGGTTCAACAGGTCCCGTACGGCGTGCCGGGCCTGCGGCACCGAGACGTCGACCGCGGGAGCGGTGAAGCGCCAGACCCCTTCGTACGACGGCGGTCGTGCGGGGACGCTCCCGCCGCTCTCCATAGTCCGGCTCCCACCCTCGTGCTCGATTGTCGCCACGGACCGAGTGTTGGGAATGGGCTGGTCCGTACCGACCTACTGACCAGAAGTCGACACGTATCGATGGATTCTGACCGAGTACGCACAAGAGGATCAGATAGGCGACTGGTTCTGCCCTTCTGTTGACGGCTTCGCGGTCCCTTCGCCGCGCTGCGACCCGGCGCCCCCACCGGTCCTCGTTCGAGGCGCCCGGATAGCATCCCGCGCATGGAGCCGCAGTTGGAGCACACCGTCGCGGACGGCGTCGCCACCGTCGTGATCAGCAACCCCGCCAAGCGCAACGCCATGACGGCGGGCATGTGGCGGGCGCTGCCCGAGCTGCTCGCCGCGCTCGCCTCCGACCACGCCGTACGCGCCCTGGTCCTCACGGGCGCCGGCGACACCTTCTGCGCCGGGGCCGACATCTCCACGCTCCGCGAACCCGGCGACGAGCAGCAGACCCTCGCGGTTCGGGCCGAGGAGGCCCTCGCCGCCTTCCCCAAGCCGACGCTCGCGGCGATCCGCGGCTACTGCGTGGGCGGCGGCAGCCAGCTGGCGGCGGCCTGCGACCTCCGTTTCGCCGAGGAAGGTTCTCTCTTCGGGGTCACTCCGGCGAAGCTCGGCATCGTCTACCCGTCCTCCTCCACCCGGCGGCTCGTGTCGCTGGTGGGACCGTCGGTCGCCAAGTACCTGCTCTTCTCGGGTGAGTTGATCGACAGTGAGCGGGCGCTGCGGACCGGCCTGCTGGACGAGGTGCTGCCCGGGGGCGGACTGGACAAGCGGGTGGCCGAGTTCGTCCGGGTCCTGGTGTCGCGCTCGCTGCTGACGCAGGCCGCGGCGAAGGAGTTCGCGTCGGGCCGCACGGACCGGGACGCGTACTGGTCGGAGCGGGCACGCGGCAGCGGCGACACCGCCGAGGGTGTCGCCGCCTTCCTGGAGCGCCGGGCTCCGCGCTTCACCTACGACGGCTGACGCGCCGGGACCGTCCTACTCGGCGAGGACCTTCTCCGCCTGTCCGCGCCACTGGGCGACGATCTCGGCCGGGGCCTTCTCCGGCGAGCCCGCGTCGTACGGCGGCTGCGGGTCGTACTCGGTGAGCAGCTGGACCGTCTGGGCGACCGCGTCTCCGCTGATCCGGCCGAGCAGGTGGAGCGCCATGTCGATGCCGGAGGAGACCCCGGCGGCCGTGACGTACTTGCCGTCGAAGACCACGCGCTCGCCGGTCGGCTCGGCCCCGTGGGGCACCAGCTCGTCGAGGGCGAGCCAGTGGGTGGTGGCCCGGCGGCCCTTGAGAAGTCCGGCCCCGGCGAGGATCAGGGACCCGGTGCACACCGAGGCAGTCCAGGTGCTGCCGGCGTCGGCCGCGCGGACCCAGTCGAGGATCGCCGCGTCCTTCATGGCCTCGCGGGAGCCGGGACCGCCGGGGATCAGCAGGATGTCGGGGTCGGGCACCTCGGCGAGGGTCCTGTCGGCGACGAGGGCGAGGCTCCCCTGGTCGCCCCGCACTGGGCCGGCCTCCTTCGCGACGAAGACGGTCTCGGCTCCGGGAAGCCGGGCCAGCAGCTCGTACGGGCCGACGGCGTCGAGGGTGGTGAAGCGGTCGTAGAGCAGGACGGCGATCTGCATGGGATCCCTTTTCGTTTCGGTGGGTGGATCGCGGGTCAGCGCGTGGATCGCAGGGGTGCGTGGAAGCGGCGGCGGTACTCGGCGGGCGCGGTGCCGAGCGCCTTGGCGAAGGCCCGGCGCATCGCCTCCGGGGTGCCGTAGCCGGCCGCCCTGGCGACCTCCTGGACTCCGTCGGTGGTCTCCTCCAGGAGGCGGCGGGCGTGTTCCAGCCGGACGCGGTCGACGTACCGGCCCGGCGTGGTGCCGGTCTCCGCCTGGAAGGCGCGGGCGAAGTGGCGCGGTGAGAGCCTGGCGCGGGCGGCCAGGGCGTCGACGGACAGATCGCCGTCGGGATGTTCGGTGATCCATGCCTGGAGCTCACGCAACGGCTCGCGCCGGGCGGTCTGGGCGGCGAGCTGGGCGCTGAACTGGGCCTGATTGCCCGGCCGGCGCAGAAAGACGACCAGGTGACGGGCGATGATGAGGGCCACCTCCCGGCCCATGTCCTCCTCGACCAGGGCGAGCGCGAGGTCGATGCCGGCGGTCACCCCGGCGGAGGTCGAGAGCTTTCCGTCCCGTACGAAGATGGGGTCGGGGTCCACGTCGACCTCGGGGTAGCAGCGGGCGAGGTGGTCGCAGACCACCCAGTGGGTGGTCGCCCGGTGACCGTCGAGGAGTCCCGCCTCGGCGAGCAGCAGGGCGCCGGTGCACACCGAGACGAGCCGTTCGGCGCGCGGGGCGTGCTCCCGCAGCCAGTCGATCAGCCGGGGGTCGGGGTACCGCGTGCCCTGGCCGCCCGGGACGAGCAGGGTGTGCGGTTCCTCCGCGTCGGCGAGTGCGGAGTCCGGCAGCAGCCGTAGGCCGCTCTGGGTGCGCACCGGCGCGCCGTCGAGGGAGGCGGTACGGATCGGGTACGCCGGGAGGTCCCCGCCGAGCCGGCCGGCGCCGGCGAACACCTCCACCGGTCCGGTCACATCAAGGCTCTGGACGCCCTCGAAGAGGACGACGAGCACGGGTCGCCGCGTCATGCCGTTCATCCTTCGCCGGACGGCGGATGGCCGCAATGACGAGCACCCCACCTTTTCTGCCATGGGGATCCCGGGGGTTCCCGCCGTACCGACCAGTCGGTAACGTGCGGTCATGACTTCTCTGCCCGCGCGTGCCGGACGCCGCTGCCACCACGTCCTGAACCCGTTCCACTCGACGCACTACTTCTCGCCCGACTGCGAGCGCGAGTTCGCCGCGATCGGCGTCGAGGACACCGCCGCGGCCCGGATCGCCGCACGCAGCGCCGCGCTGGGGGCGGTCGGGCCCGGCACGGTCGCCGCCGCCTTCTACAACTACAACCACGAGCTCCTCTCCCGCTATCTGCCGGCCGTGTGGGAGGCGGCCTCGCCCGCGACGGTCCTGGAGGCGCGGCTGCGGGTCGTCGACACCACCCTGCGGCGGCTGCTCGGCGACGCCGTGGAGTCGGCCGAGATGAAGGAGGCGGCCGGTCTCGCCCTGCGCGCCACCGAGGCGTGCACCCGCCACGCCAGGCCGCTGTACTCCGCGCACGCCGATCTGCCGGTGCCCGAAGCCCCGCACCTCGCCTACTGGCACGCCACCACGCTGCTGCGCGAGCACCGCGGCGACGGCCACCTGGTCGCCCTGCTGTCCGCCGGGCTCGACCCGGTGGAGGCCCTGGCCAGCCACACCGCGACGGGCAAGGGCATGGCGCCGCGCTGGATCCTCGGCACCCGCGGCTGGCGACGCGCCGACTGGGAGGCGGCGGTGGAGCGGCTGCGCGAGCGCGGACTCCTGGACGCCGAGGGCGAGTTGACCCCTGAGGGCGCTGCCCTGCGCGACGAGGTCGAGGAGCACACGGACCGGCTGGACTCCGCCCCGTACGAGCACCTGGGCGCCACCGGCGTCGAGCGGCTCACCGAGCTGGGCCGCGGCTTCCTGGGCGCCGCGGTGGCCGCGGGCGCCTTCCCGGGAGACCTCATCGGCAAGGGCTGAGCGCCGCGCGGTGGGGGGCTTGCGGCACTTCCGGCGCCGAACCGGCAGAATGCAGGCTCATGCTTGAGGCACGAGAAGGCGAGTCGGGACACGTGACGACGTCCATCGAAGGCAGGATCGCCGAGGAGCTCGGCGTACGGGAGCGGCAGGTGAAGGCGGCCGTCGAGCTGCTCGACGGCGGTTCGACCGTGCCGTTCATCGCGCGCTACCGCAAGGAAGCGACCGAGATGCTCGACGACGCGCAGCTGCGCACGCTCGAGGAGCGGCTGCGCTATCTGCGGGAGCTGGAGGAGCGCCGGACGGCGATCCTCGACTCCGTGCGCGAGCAGGGGAAGCTGAGCGACGAGCTGGCGGCGCGTATCCGGGCTGCCGACACCAAGGCGCGGCTGGAAGACATCTACCTGCCCTTCAAGCCCAAGCGCCGCACGAAGGCGCAGATCGCGCGCGAGGCGGGGCTCGAACCGCTGGCCGAGGGCCTGCTCTCCGATCCGTCGGTGGACCCGCTCGCGGCGGCCGCCGCCTTCGTCGACGCGGACCGGGGCGTCGCGGACGCCCAGGCCGCGCTGGACGGCGCCCGGGCCATCCTCACCGAGCGGTTCTCGGAGGACGCCGACCTGATCGGCGAGCTGCGCGAACGGATGTGGACACGGGGACGGCTCGCCGCCAAGGTGCGCGAAGGCAAAGAGGAGGCGGGCGCGAAGTTCGCCGACTACTTCGACTTCGCCGAACCGTTCACGGCGCTGCCCTCGCACCGCGTCCTCGCGATGCTGCGCGGCGAGAAGGAGGACGTCCTCACCCTGGAGCTGGAGCCCGAGGAGCCCTCGGACACGCCCGGGCCCTCGACGTACGAGGGTATGGTCGCGCGGCGCTTCGGCGTCGCGGACCGGGGCAGGCCGGGCGACAAGTGGCTTGCCGACACGGTCCGCTGGGCGTGGCGGACACGGATCCTGGTCCACCTCGGCATCGATCTGCGCCTGCGGCTGCGGACGGCCGCCGAGGACGAGGCGGTCCGTGTCTTCGCGGCGAACCTTCGCGATCTGCTGCTGGCGGCGCCGGCCGGGACCCGGGCGACGCTGGGGCTCGACCCCGGTTTCCGTACGGGTGTGAAGGTCGCCGTGGTCGACGCGACGGGCAAGGTCGTCGCCACCGACACGATCTACCCGCACGTCCCGGCGAACAAGTGGGACGAGTCGCTGGCGAAGCTGGCGCGGCTCGCCAAGGAGCACGCGGTCGAGCTGATCGCCATCGGCAACGGCACGGCGTCCCGCGAGACCGACAGGCTCGCTGCCGAACTGTGCGAGAAGCACCCCGAGTTGAGGCTCACCAAGGTGATGGTCTCGGAAGCGGGCGCCTCGGTGTACTCGGCGTCGGCGTTCGCCTCGCAGGAGCTGCCGGACCTCGACGTGTCGATCCGTGGAGCCGTGTCCATCGCGCGGCGGCTGCAGGACCCGCTCGCGGAGCTGGTGAAGATCGACCCCAAGTCGATCGGTGTCGGCCAGTACCAGCACGACCTGTCCGAGGTGAAGCTCTCCCGCTCGCTGGACGCGGTCGTCGAGGACTGTGTGAACGGTGTCGGCGTCGACGTCAACACCGCGTCCGCGCCGCTGCTCTCGCGGGTGTCCGGCATCGGGGCGGGACTCGCCGAGAACATCGTGGCGCACCGCGACGCCAACGGGCCCTTCCGGTCCCGCAGGGCGCTGAAGGACGTGGCGCGGCTCGGCCCGAAGGCGTACGAGCAGTGCGCGGGCTTCCTGCGGATCCGCGGCGGTGACGATCCGCTGGACGCCTCCTCGGTGCACCCGGAGGCCTACCCGGTGGTGCGCCGGATGGTGAAGACGGTGGGCGGTGAGGTCGCCTCCCTCATCGGCAACACGGCGGTCCTGCGGTCGCTGCGGCCCGACACCTTCGTGGACGAGACGTTCGGCCTGCCCACCGTCACGGACATCCTGCGCGAACTGGAGAAGCCGGGGCGGGACCCGCGTCCGGCGTTCAAGACCGCCACCTTCAAGGAGGGCGTCGAGAAGATCGGCGACCTGGCGCCGGGGATGATCCTGGAGGGCGTCGTCACGAACGTGGCGGCGTTCGGGGCCTTCGTGGACGTCGGCGTCCACCAGGACGGTCTGGTCCATGTGTCGGCGATGTCGAAGACCTTCGTCAAGGACCCGCGCGACGTGGTGAAGCCGGGTGACGTCGTGAAGGTGAAGGTGCAGGACGTCGACATCCCGCGCAAGCGGATCTCGCTGACGCTGCGCCTCGACGACGAGGCGGCCGAGGCCGCCCCGAAGCGGGAGCGGGAGCGCGGCGGACGTCCTCCGCAGCAGCGGCAGGGCGGCGGCGGCCGTGAGCGGCGGGGCGGCGGCGGTTCCGGGGGCGGCCGCGAGCGCGCCGCCCAGGCCCCCGCGCCCTCGAACAGCGCGATGGCCGACGCCCTGCGCAAGGCGGGTCTGCTGAACGAGAAGGGACGCGGGGGGCGGTAGCTCCGTAGCCTGGTGCTTGGCGGGTACTTGGCGAGTGGGCCCTCTTGCGGGGGCCCACCGGCCGTCGGCGGCAGGGCTCCGGCTCACCGTCGGGGCCTTGCCGACACCGGCCCGCAGGGCGGGGAAGGATCGCTTCCGACATCCCCCGCGGGACGGCCCCCGACCCGGCGGCGGGCGACCCGGGCGCAACGTCCGTCTTTCGGACCGCGTGGAGGCCGGGCATCGCGGCCGGGCACCGCGAGGACCCGTGCGTGGCGCAGCCCCCCTCGTGGGCCCGGGGGTTACGGCGCCGGCAGGAAGCGCAGGGACCATTCCGCGCGGGAGGCCGTCGCGAAGTCGGGGTCCTTCGTCAGGGGCTGGAGCTGGGCGCGGGCCTCGGTGGGGTTCGACTGGACCAGGTCGACGATCTCGGCGGCCAGGGCGTCCTGGTCGTCGCCGAGGTCGACCGCCGAGGCCCGGATCAGCACCGGCAGCGCCTCGGCCCCGGCGATGGCGGCCAGCACCCCGCCGAGCAGCTCCCGCGCGTAGGCGTTGCGTTCGCCGATGGCGCGGTCCAGTTCGGCTTCGAGCCGCGGGATCAGGGAGCGGTCGCCCGACCCCGCGATCTCGTCGGCGAGGTCGATCGTCTCGTCGACGTCGGCGTCGAGGTCGTCCAGCAGCCGGATCAGCCGGTCGATCATGCGTGCTCCCTGAAGGCGCCGTCCCGCAGGACCGGGACGGTGGTCGAGGTGTCGAGTTCGGCCGCGACGGCGACGTCCTGCGCGAAGCCGTAGTCGTGCAGCTCGCGGCCCGACTCGCAGGTGTGCAGGACGGGCACCGGGTCCGCGGTGGAGTCCCAGGCCGCGACGGCCACGGCCGCCTCCGGTGAGAGGTCGTACGGTCCGCCTTCCGGGCGCAGTGCCCCCGCCAGGTGCCGGGCGCCGACCGGGCCCCACGCGAAGTGGACCGTGAGCATCAGTGCTCGGTCACCTTGCCCGCCGCGACCTCGACGCGACGGGTCGTGTGGACCGCGTCGAGCATCCGGCGGTCGTGGGTGACCAGGAGCAGCGTGCCGGTGTACGTGTCGAGGGCCGACTCCAGCTGTTCGATCGCCGGAAGGTCGAGGTGGTTGGTGGGCTCGTCCAGGACGAGGAGGTTCACGCCCCGGCCCTGGAGGAGCGCGAGCGCGGCGCGGGTGCGTTCGCCCGGGGACAGGGTGGTGGCCGGGCGCAGCACGTGCTCCGCCTTCAGGCCGAACTTGGCGAGCAGCGTACGGACCTCGGCCGGCTCGGTCTCGGGTACGGCCGCGCAGAACGCGTCGAGCAGCGTCTGCGAGCCGTGGAACAGCTTGCGGGCCTGGTCCACCTCACCGACGACGACCCCCGATCCGAGCGTGGCGTGGCCCGCGTCGAGCGGGACTCGGCCGAGTAGGGCGCCGAGGAGCGTGGACTTGCCCGCGCCGTTCGCGCCGGTGATCGCGACCCGGTCGGCCCAGTCGATCTGCAGCGAGGCCGGTCCGAAGTGGAAGTCGCCCCGGTGGATCTCGGCGTCCCGCAGCGTGGCGACGACCGAGCCGGAGCGGGGGGCGGCGGCGATCTCCATCCGCAGCTCCCACTCCTTGCGGGGCTCGTCGACCACGTCGAGGCGTTCGATCATGCGCTGCGTCTGGCGGGCCTTGGCGGCCTGCTTCTCGCTCGCCTCGCTGCGTGCGTTGCGGCCCAGCTTGTCGTTGTCGCCGGCCTTGCGGCGGGCGTTCTTGACGCCCTTGTCCATCCACGAGCGCTGCATATGGCCGCGGGCCTCCAGCGCGGCCTTCTTGCCCGCGAACTCCTCGAAGTCCTCGCGGGCGTGCCGGCGTGCGGTGTCGCGCTCCTCCAGATAGGCGTCGTAGCCGCCGCCGTAGAGGGTGATCTGCTGCTGGGCGAGGTCGAGTTCGAGGACCTTGGTGACCGTGCGGGTGAGGAACTCGCGGTCGTGGCTGATGACCACGGTGCCGGCGCGCAGTCCCTGGACGAAGCTCTCCAGCCGCTCCAGGCCGTCCAGGTCGAGGTCGTTGGTCGGCTCGTCGAGGAGGAAGACGTCGTAGCGAGAGAGGAGGAGGGAGGCGAGCCCCGCGCGGGCGGCCTGGCCGCCGGAGAGCGAGGTCATCGGCTGGTCGAGGCCGACGGTGAGACCGAGGGTGCCGGCGACCTCCTCCGCGCGCTCGTCGAGGTCGGCGCCGCCGAGGGCGAGCCAGCGCTCCAGGGTCGTGGAGTAGGCGTCGTCGGCCCCCGGGGTGCCGTCGACGAGGCCCTGGGTGGCCTCGTCCATCGCACGCTGCGCGGCGGCCACGCCGGTGCGCCGGGCCAGGAACTCCCGTACCGTCTCGCCCTCGCGGCGCTCCGGCTCCTGGGGGAGGTGGCCGACGGTGGCGGCCGGCGGGGAGAGCCGCAGCTCGCCCTCCTCGGGGGTGTCGAGTCCGGCGAGCAGCCGCAGCAGGGTCGACTTGCCGGCACCGTTGACGCCGACGAGGCCGATCACGTCTCCGGGCGCGACGACGAGGTCGAGCCCGGAGAAGAGGGAGCGCTCGCCGTGGCCGGCGGCGAGGTTCTTCGCGACGAGGGTTGCAGTCATCAGGGGACGAATTCTAGGCGGCTGCGGGGTGGGGGTGCGCCGGGAGGGTGGGCGCGGCCCACCGGGTCACTCTCCCTTGGGCTCCTGGTCCGGCGACCCCGGCTCGATCCGCAGCTGGAAGTCGCCCTCGTACTTCTCGTGGCCCGCGATCACCGCCAGTTCGACCGCCTCCTCAGCGCGCTCGCCCCGCACGATCAGCGGGTCGTCCCGCAGGTCCCGCATCAGCGCGACGCACATGGCGGCCATCACGATCACGAAGGGCGCCGCGGCGAGGATGGTGAGGTTCTGGAGGCCGGCCAGGGCGTCACCCTTGCCGTTGCCGATCAGCAGCATGACGGCCGCGACGGCGCCGGTGACCACGCCCCAGAAGACGACGACGGGCCGGGCCGGTTCGAACGCGCCCTTCTGGGAGAGCGTCCCCATCACGATGGACGCGGCATCCGCGCCGGAGACGAAGAAGATGCCGACCAGGATCATCACCAGCAGGCTCATGGCGGTGGAGATGGGGAACTCCTGGAGGAGACCGAAGAGCTGGCCCTCCGGTGTCGTCTCCTTGGCGAGCTCGCCCCGCTCCGCCAGCTTCATCGACGTGCCGCCGAAGATGGCGAACCAGACGAGACTGACGGTGCTGGGGACCAGGATGACTCCGCCCACGAACTGGCGGATCGTCCGCCCACGGCTGATCCGGGCGATGAACATGCCGACGAAGGGCGTCCAGGAGATCCACCAGGCCCAGTAGAAGACGGTCCAGGCGCCGAGCCAGTCGGCGACGGCCTTGCCGCCGGTGGCCTCGGTGCGCCCGACGAGCTGTGGCAGGTCGGCCAGGTAGGCGCCGATCGAGGTCGGCAGCAGGTCGAGCACGATGATCGTCGGGCCGGCGATGAAGACGAAGAGGGCGAGCACGACCGCCAGCACCATGTTGGTGTTGGACAGCCACTGGATGCCCTTCTCGACGCCGGAGACGGCGGACAGGACGAAGCAGACGGTGAGGACGGCGATGATGGCGACGAGCAGGCCGGTGCTCGCCTTCTCCATCCAGTTCAGTTCGTGGAATCCGCTGCCGATCTGCAGGGCGCCGAGGCCGAGGGAGCACGCGGAGCCGAAGAGCGTGGCGAAGATGGCCAGGATGTCGATGACGCGGCCCGGGGCGCCGTACGCGTGCTTCTCGCCCAGGAGGGGGACGAAGACGGCGCTGATCGTCTGGCGCCTGCGGCGCCTGAAGGTGGAGTAGGCGATCGCCAGTCCGACCACCGCGTAGATGGCCCAGGGGTGCAGGGTCCAGTGGAACAGGGTGGTGGCCATGGCGGTCTGCATCCGGTCCGCCGCGTCGGCGGGGTGGGTGCCGGGCGGCGGGGTGCCGAAGTGCGCGAGGGGTTCGCTGACTCCGTAGAACATGAGGCCGATGCCCATGCCGGCGCTGAACATCATCGCGACCCAGGACACCGTGTGGAACTCGGGCGCCTCGGACTCCTGACCGAGGGTGATCCGTCCGTACCGGCTGATCGCCAGCCAGAGCGCGAAGACGACGAAGCCGGAGGCGGCCAGCATGAACGCCCAGCCGCCGTTGTGGATCAGGCCGTGCAGCATGGAGCTGGAGACGCTCTCCAGCGAGTCGGTGGCGACCGCGCCCCAGACGACGAAGGCCACGGTGAGCACCGCCGTGACGCCGAACACGATCCGGTCGGTCACGGGGCGCTTGGTCTCATGCGGGTGACGCCCCGGAAGAGATGCCGTCACCGGCAGCTTTCCCCGGTCGGCCGGCTGCTGTTCCTCCTGCGACACGAGCGGCACCTTTCACATGGAGAGGGAAGCGGAGTTTTCTACTCCACTCCCCTACCACATGTGATTCACCTCACTCGTCTCAACAGGCGGTGACCGGCTGACCAGTGGTGAGACGGTAGGCCGCGCGCTCGTCGAGCAGCAGCGCCACGAGGGCGCGCCGCGACTGCCGCAGCGGTACGAACGCCCCGTCCCCGGCGGGCCGGGAGATCACGCCGTGCAGCGCGAGTTCGTCCCTGACGTCGGCGTACTGCGCGGCGTCCAGCCGGTATCCGCAGGGCGGGTCCTGGAGGATCTCGGCGGGTTCCGCCGGGTCGTTGTCGGCGCCGCCCAGATAGACAGGACCGCTGTCGGTGAACCCGGCGCGCCGGGCGGCCGAAGTGGCCGCCTCGATCCCGGCCCGCCGCTCGTCGACGTAGGAGAAGGCGCCGTCCAAGGCGGCCAGTTGGGAGCCGACCCGCCGCTTGTTGTTGAGCGCCGGGTCCTTCTTGTCCGCCTCCGTCAGGGGCTCGACCCGGGTCTCGACGAGCAGGCCGACGGAGTGCTTGACGCCGGCCGTGTTGCGCAGGATGCGCTCCTGGCCGTCGCCCGCGATCTGCTTGAGGGGTTCGCCGGTGACCGGGTCGGTCCAGATTCCGTAGATTCCGCTGCTGAAGCCCGCCTCCTTCGCCGCGGGGCGCACATGACTCTCGGAGAGTGTGCGGGCCTCGGCGTGGACACGGTCGTCGGTGTTGAGGTTGCGCGGCCAGAGCGCGAGCAAATCCTTGTCGTAGTACGGCGTGGTGCCTCCGTACTCGTGCAGGTCGTAGATCACGTCGGGCCGTCGGTCGCGGATGACGGCGGCCACGGCCCGGCCCTCGGCGGTCCTGAGGGCGATGTGGTCGCGGTTGATGTCGATGCCGTCGGCATTGCCGCGGGTGTCCGCCGCCCGGCCGTCGGGGTTGGCGGTGGGGACGACGAGGACGGTCGTACGGGAGAGGAAGCGGCGCGTTTCCCTGTCCTTGGCGTAGCCGAGGTCGCGGACGGTGGTGAGGCACGCTTCGCGGCCGGACGGTTCGTCACCGTGCTGGCTGCAGATCAGCAGGAGGACGTTCTCGGTACGGGCGGTGCCGACGGTGACGAGCTGGAGCGGCCTGCCCTGGCCGGTGGAGCCGATGGTCCGCGTCGAGACGCGGTCGCTGCCACGGTCGACGGCCGCGAGGAAGGCCTGCTCCTCGGGCTGGGTGGTCCAGCGGGCGCCCGCGGTGATCTCGAAGCCGGTGCGCGGCGGGACGGAGCCGGCCGCCCGGGCGGGAGCGGTGACCATCGGCAGGGCGAGCGCGGCGGCGGTGACGGCGAGCGCGAGCGTGCGGGCGAGGGGCCTCATCGCGTTCCTCCGGGGATCGGACGGTGGGAGCGCGGTGCGGCCACGCCGCTGTCGAGGCGGCCGGGGCGCGGGGCCGCGGCGCCGGAAGTGGCGCGTACGAAGGAGGGCGCACCGCCGACCAGCGGCAGCCGCGCCGTGGTGCGGGCGAGGTCCAGCGTCAGCGTGGGAGTGGAGGCGGGCGGGTCGATGAGGTCCTTGTCCGTGCCGCCGATGATCAGGGCGAGCCGGTGCCCGGCCGGGACGACATGGTCGCTCGCCGCGAGGTCGATGGTGAGCGTGTAGGCCCTGCCGGGGGTCAGCGGGCGGCCCTTGCGGGGGTCGGCCCAGGTGCCGAGATCGGCCCAGCCGCGGCTGAAGACGGTGTGACCGACGGCGGCGGCCTTGGCCCTCGTCTCCTTGAAGCAGGCGCTGTCGCCGGTCGTGCTCGCCCCCCAGCAGGTGCGCTCGGGGAGCGTGGTGATGCCTTCGCCGGAGGCTGTGTAGTCCCGGATCGTGTCGGGGCCGAGGTCGACGAGCACGGCGGAGAGGTGGGCGCTGGTGGTGGTCGGAGTCGCGGTGACCGTGACTTTCGAGGACCCGGACAGGCGCAGGTCCTTCGTCAGCGGGCGGGTGATGAACCCGGCCTTCGAGGGAGTCGTCAGATCGACGCCGGCCGCCCAGTCGGTTTCGCCCAGCCTCGGGTCGTCCGTGAAGGTCTCGGCGGCGCCCGGCCTCGCCGGGGCCAGGCCGAGCGTGCCGACACCGGCGGCGGCTCCCTCACCGGGTCGCAGGGGGGTGGCCGCGGTGGTCCTCGGCGGCCAGGAACGGTCGGTGGTCCACCGGTCGGGGGACCTCTCGATGTCGGCCATCGGCTCGCGGTCGATGCCGTTGTCGTAGCCGAGGAGGTAGTGGTCGAACCAGCGGTGCAGGGTCGGGACCCACGCGGCGCGGCGGAAGTCGAACGGGTCGACGTGCCCCGTCTGGGAGAGCCAGATCTTGCGTTCGACGCCCCGTCCGGCGAGGGCGTCCCACCACTGACCGAAGTGCTTGGTACGGACGTTGAGGTCCTGCATGCCGTGGACGACGAAGACGCTGGCCCGGACCCTGGCGGCGTGGCGCACGTAATCGCGCGTGTCCCACAGCGGGGTCCGGTCGCCGGTGCGCGGGGCGCCGTCGATCAGGCGCTGCTGTACGGCCGAGCAACGCCCGTGCGCGTCCGGGCTGTTGACGTAGTCGGAGAGCCACTCGGGTCCGGAGTCGTAGAGCGGTGCGCCCTGGGCGAAGTAGTAGTCGTACCAGGAGGAGATGGCGCCGATGGGGACGATCGTCTCGAGGCCTTCGACCCCGGTCGCGGCGACGCCGTTGGCGATGGTGCCGTCCCAGCTCTTGCCGATCATGCCGGTCCTGCCCGTGGACCAGCTCGCGGCCCGCGCGCGGTCGGAGCCGGTACGGGTGGTGTAGCCGCGTGCGCGGCCGTTCAGCCAGTCGACGACGGCCTTGGCGGACTGGATGTCCGAGGGCCCTCCGACATCGTCGCAGCCGTCGGAGCGATTGGTTCCGGCCAGATCCACGGCGACGAAGGCATAGCCGCGCGGGACGAAGTAGTTGTCGTAGAAGAGCGGGAACTGCACGGGGTCGCCGTTGCTGTCGTAGGTCTTCCTCTGGCTCTCGTTGCCTCGTCCGCAGCAGGCGTAGTACGGACTCGCGTCCATGATCACGGGTACCTTGCGGCCGCTCGCGGCGGCCTCGCGCGGGCGCACGATGTCGACGGCGACCCGGTCGGCGCGGCCGTCGGCGTCCCCGTCGAGGCCGGTGTCCACCCAGACGGACTCACGGACGGCGTCGCCGTAGGAGTAGACGGGCCTGGATTCCCCGGCGTGGCCCGGGGGGACACCGGTCGCGGCGAGCGCGCCGGACGACGGGGCCAGTGCGGACATCAGGGCGGCCACGGCCGCCACCACCAGCGTTCTGCACGACAACGGGGTTCTCCGCACGGATATCGGCATGGGCGGAACGTACTGGAGTGAACTCCCGTGCAAAAGAGGGCAGTCGGCGGACCATCGCGACTGAAGGGACACCCGGGCCGATGGCGGTTCATGTCCGCCAAATGGCGATCGCGTGACAGAAGGGACCATGGACATGACTGCGGGCGTAGGGGCTGAATAGCCTTCAAGAGATCTTCCGGTCCTACCACTTGGAGAGCTTCCGTGCACCGCAGACTGATCGTCCCGAGCGCTCTCGCGGCCTCCCTGCTGCTGGCGATCCCGGCATCGGCCGCCGACTACGTTCCGGGCGCCCCGGGCATCGGCGATCCCTACTACCCGGCCAGCGGCAACGGCGGATACGACGTATCCCACTACGACCTCCGGCTGACGTACCAGCCACAGACCGATCTGCTGGAGGGCACGGCGACGATCGTCGCCACCACCAAGCAGAACCTCTCCCGCTTCAACCTCGACCTCGGCCTGAAGGTCAGCGAGGTGCGGGTGAACGGCAAGAAGGCGGCGTTCACCGCCTCCGGGGCCCATGAGCTGGAGGTCACCCCGGTGACCCCACTCGAGAAGGGCAAGACCATCTCGGTCGTCGTCCGCTACGCGGGCAAGCCCTCCGAGCTGAAGATCGACGGCTGGACGGCCTGGCACCGGACCCCGGACGGCGGCGTCGCCGCCCAGGAGCCGGACTCGGCCGCCTGGTGGTTCCCGTCCAACGACCACCCGCTGGACAAGGCCACCTTCGACGTCTCGGTCTCGGTGCCGGACGGTACGCAGGCGATCAGCAACGGCACCCTGCAGTCGCAGTCGTCGAAGCTCGGCCGGACCCGCTACAACTGGCGCTCCAACAAGCCCCAGGCCACCTATCTCGCCACGCTCGCCGTCGGCAAGTTCGACATCACCACCGACAAGACCGCGAGTGGCCTCCCCGTCCTCAACGCGTACAGCAGGGACCTCGGCGACAACGCGGGCGCGGCGCGCGCCTCCGTCGAGCGCACCACCGAGGTGGCGGAGTGGCTGGAGGAGGTCTTCGGGCCGTACCCGTTCAACGCGCTCGGCGGCTACGTTCCGAACGTGACCAGCGGCTACGCGCTGGAGACGCAGACCAGGCCGTTCTACAGCCCGCGCCAGTTCGCCAACGGCGCGAACGTCTCCGTGGTCGTCCATGAGCTCGCCCACCAGTGGTACGGCGACAGCGTCTCCGTCGACGGCTGGAAGGACATCTGGGTCAACGAGGGCTTCGCCCGCTACAGCCAGTGGCTGTGGTCGGAGAAGGAGGGCGAGGGCACGGCCCAGGAGCTCGCCCAGTACGTGTACGCGCAGCGGGCGGCGGACGACCCGTTCTGGACGGTCAAGCCTGGCGACCCGGGTCCGGACAAGCAGTTCGACATCGCCGTCTACGACCGCGGAGCGCTCGCCCTCCAGGCGCTGCGCAACGAGATCGGCGACGAGGACTTCTTCGCGATCCTCAAGGGCTGGCCGACCGAGCGCGCCTACGGCAACGCGAAGGTCTCCGACTTCGTGACGTACGCGGAGAAGGTGTCGGGCAAGCCGCTCGCCGGGCTCTTCGACACCTGGCTGTACCAGCCGGAGAAGCCGGCCGCGTCGGCTGCCGCCGGGGCGAGGATCGCCGGGTCGGGGGCGGCGACGCGCTCCGGCCCGTCGGCCGGCCCGTCGGCGAAGCCCGTCCCGCCGAAGTCGTGGAAGAAGATCGCCGCGACGAACACGGTCCACGAGCACGGCCACGGTCACTGAGGTCCGCGCCGGCGTCCGGACCGACGCCACCTGCGCCGTCCGCCCCGCCAGGGGCGGGCGGCGCTTGCGTGCGGGGTGAGGCCGGGCATCGGCGTGAGAGCGCTCTCACCGCACGCGGAACCGGATACCCTCTCTGGTGTACGGAGGTCCCGGCCGCCCGTACGGTCCGCCCGCCGCGCCCGACGAGGAGCATCCGTTGTCCGATCCGACCTCTGGGTCCCGTCCCACCCTGGAAGCCGTCGCGGCGCGCGCCGGAGTCTCCCGGGCGACGGCCTCCCGTGTCGTGAACGGCGGCGCGGGTGTCCGCCGACCCCTGGTGGAGAAGGTCAGCCGGGCCGTCGAGGAACTCGGCTATGTCCCGAACCACGCGGCCCGCTCCCTGGTCACGCGACGGAACGGCGCGGTCGCCGTGATCATCGCGGAGCCCGAGTTCCGGATCTTCTCCGACCCGTTCTTCGAGCAGCAGGTCCGTGGCATCAGTCGCGAACTGACCGCTCATGACGCGCAGTTGGTCCTGCTCTGGGTGGAGGGACCGGGCGACTACGACCGGATCGCCCGCTATCTGGGCGGCGGCCATGTCGACGGCGCGCTCGCCTTCTCCCTCCACAACGACGACGAGCTGCCCTCGATCATCCGCCGGGTCAACGTACCGACGGTCTTCGGTGGCCGGCCGGGGTGGCCCGGAGCCGACGCCGAGCTCGCGGTGCCGTACGTCGACTGCGACAACCGGGGAGGCGCCCGCCGGGCGGTGCGCCATCTGCTCTCCCTGGGGCGTGAGCGCATCGCGCACATCGCGGGCCCCCGCGACCAGACTTCCGCGATCGACCGGATCGACGGCTACCGCGACGTCCTCCTGGACGCCGGTTCCGGGCTGATCGCCCACGGTGACTTCACCGAGGAGAGCGGCGCGCGGGCGATGGCGGAACTGCTGGACCGCGATCCCGCGCCGGACGCCGTCTTCGCCGCCAACGACCTGATGGCGTGCGGAGCCCTGCGGGTGCTGCGCGAGCGCGGTCTGCGCGTGCCGGAGGATGTCGCGGTGGTCGGCTTCGACGACATGGTTCCGGTCGCGGAGTCGGCCCTGCCGCCGTTGACGACGGTCCGTCAGGACATCGAGGGCATGGGCCGGTTGATGGTGCGGCTGCTGATGCGCGTACTGAACGGCGACGAGGACGAGCCCGGGGCGGGCGCCCCGGGCTCGGTGATCACTCCGACGGAACTGATCCGCCGGGCCTCGGCCTGAAGCCGGCGGTCATTGGTGCCCGGTCACTGCCGGCCGGCCGCCGCCCCTGACCGCCGCCCCTGACCGCTGCCGCTGCCGACTATTGGTACGGAATGACGAGGACGGACCGGTCCGTGCCGGTCTGGAGCTTCGCCGTACCGTTGCCGATGGCGTGCCACACCTCGAGGCGTACGGTGCCGCCCCGCAGGTCCCCCGGCGCACCCGTCGCCGACTTCAGGCCGCGGGACTGGTTGTACTCCTCCCATCCCGTCACCGGGTCGGTCGCGAAGTAGTGGTACGTCTCCGTCCGGTCGAAGACGCCGTCGCCGGTGAGGTCGTAGCTGACCCTGGCCTGCTGGCCGAGACCGACCGTGGAGCCCGCGTCGACCTGGAGGCGGAAGGCGGTGGCCGTACCGGCCTTCAGGGTGCCGTTGACGTTCTTCACCTCGTAGACCAGGGGCTGGTGGGGTGTGCCGTCGTAGTTCGCGCCACCGGCGGAGGCGAGGGTGTCGCTGCCGGCCGTGGCGCCGGTGGCCGTGGTGAGGACACCGCCGGTGCGCAGCTGGAAGGTGTTGCCGGTGGACGGGCCGGGGCCCGGGTCGGGATCGCCGCCGCCGGTTCCGGTGCCGGTGGCCGCGGAGCGGGCCGGCACGGTGAGCCTGGCGCCGTCGGAGAAGGTGACCGTACGCGCGGTCGAGCCGTGGTTGTGCGCCGCGTACGTCCGTACCGTGCCCTTGGTGAACACCGCCGACGTGGCGAGGTCACCGGTCACGGTCGCGTCGGGGGCGCCCAGCGTGTCCAGGGTGGAGATCCAGTGGTAGGTGTGGGCCTTGGACTCGCCCTGCTCAGGGGTGTATCCGGCGTTTCCGGCGTCCCACTTCGCCTTCGCCGCCGCCGGGTCGGCGAGCGCCTGGAACTCCCAGAGGATGTCGCGCCACTCGACGGCCGGGCCGCCGTTCTCCCGCTCCATTTCGGCGAGATTGCGACGGATGGCGGCCTTCTCCCTGGCCAGATGGAGCGATCCGCCCGTCACCGGGAGCACGTTGATGCCGTGGATCTCCTCGGGGTTGGCCGTCCACCAGGTGGCGTAGGCGGCGCCGCTTCCCCACACCATGCCGACCGTGTCGTGCCCGAAGGACGACGGAAAGACCTGCTGGTCGGCGTCGAACCAGTACTGGGCGATCGCCTCGGACTCGGTGGTGAGGAGGTACACACCGAGATCGCGCAGCGCGGTGTCACCGGTGGCCGAGCCCCAGAGCACCAGTCCCGCGCTGAGGTTGGTGGACTCCGACGAGGACTCCTGGTTGTTGCCCGCCGCGAAGCCCTGGTGGCCCGAGGCCCAGCTGTGGCCGGCGTAGACGTCGAAGCCGCGCAGGAAGGGGAAGGCGGTGTCGGTGCGGCTGGGGTTGGCGGCGTCCCGTACGAGCGTCTTGACCATGCCGCCCCAGGCGGAGTCGGCGGCCCACGCCGGGTCGTACTGGGCGACGATCGCCGCCGCGTAGACGTAGTACGAGTAGTGGAAGTGGTGGTCGTTGAGTTCGGTGTCGCTGCCGTACGACGCCGGGTAGCCGGTGAGCGTCTTCCAGTTCCTGTCGTAGGAGAACTCGTTCGCGCCGCCCGCCGTGAACCAGTCCTGCAGCCGCCCCTTGAGCAGTCCGAGCAGTTTGTCGCGGGTCGCGCTCTCGCCGAGCTGGTCGGCGGCCGGAACGAGCTGTGCGAGGCGGCCGAGCGCCTTGCCGGTCCAGTAGGTGTCGGTCGCGCCGGAGAAGGGGTCGGCGGCGTTCGCTGCCTCGTTCAGATAGCCCCTGAGCCGGGCCGTGTCGGTGCCGGCCGGCCCGGGCAGCCCCGGCAGCACGGCCGCGGCCTTCTGCGTGGTGGTGAAGGTGGTGGACGCGCGGACCTTCATGGTGCCGCGCGGTGAGACGTAGGTGTACGGCGTGAGCGCATCGGTGCTGTGCAGCCACTGGTGGCGGTAGAGGGCCTGGAGCGTGCCCGTCTCGCCGCCCTCCTGGGCCTGGGTGGTGAGGGTGTAGGTGGCGCCGACCTGCCCGCCGCCGTAGCTCCAGCTCGCCTTCGACCCGGTGACGAAGCTGAACGCGTACTTCCGGTAGGTGGCGAGGGCGTCCGTGGAGGGCAGCACGGCCAGCGAGAAGTAGTCCTTGGCGCCGAGGCCCGCGGTGAGGGTGGAGCCGGAGATGTTCCAGTCGCTGCCGGTCGGGGCGAACAGGGCGTAGTGGTGGCCGGCCACCGTGACGCCGAGGACGTTGCCCTGGTCGGCGAAGACGGTGGGTGCGCTGGCGGTCGTGATCTGGGCGCTGCCGCCGGTGCCCTTGGCGTATACGAAGGGCAGGCCGTGGCCGATGGTGGTGCGCAGGGTACGGCTGCCGTCGGACCAGTACGGCGTGACGGTCCAGTCGGACCATGCGTCGGCCCTGGTGTCCGGGGAGTTGAGCCCGCTCAGGCCGAGGGTGAGATCGCGTTTGTGGGCGTACTCGTACTGGCGGCCGTCGCCGACGACGGCTGCGGTGGTCGGGTAGCCGATGTCCAGGCCGGCGGCGGTGGCCTGGTAGGTGAGGGGATGGCCGTACATGGGGGTGGAGTACGGATTGTCGCCGTAGCGCTGGAATGCCAGTGACGACCACCAGTCGTTGGTCGGCACGGGCTTGCCCTGGGCGGCGGGGGTGACCTTGGGGAGGACGGGCGCGCCGGTGTTGGTGGTGGGGCCCGAGGTTCCGGCGGGGCGGGTGTCGGAGTAACTGCCGGAGCCGACGGGGACGGTTGCGGCGGCGGCCGGGGCCGCGGCGGGACCGGCCAGTCCGGCGGTGGCCAGGGCGGTGACCAGGAGGATCGCGGCGGTGGGTCTGCCGCGGGCGGCTGATGGGGCGCGGTTGGCTGGCATGGACGGCACCTCGAAGGGGTGGGGGAAAGGGCGTCCGAGAGCGCTCTCAGATGGCGAGGAACGTAAAACTCCTGAAACACACCTGTCAATACGCCGGGCAAGAGCGGGAGTTGGTCCGAAAGCCAAGCCGTTACGCGTTCGACTCTTGACGGGAGGGTGCCGCGCGGGGCACGCTCCAGACGCATTCCTGAGAGCGCTCTCAAACCCTGTTCGCCCGGTCAGGGCGCGCTTTCGCTCCCGCACGAAGCCAAGGGAGGCTTCCCATGCCCATAGCCCGAGCCGCCAAGAGAGCCGCCGTGAAGAGGGCCGCCGTGCGCCTCGGCGCGGTCGCCCTCAGCGGGGCCCTGCTCGCCGCCTGTGGATCCGGCTCCTCGGACGGCGCGTCCGACGGCGCGGGCGGCAAGGTCACGCTCACCGTCGACCTCTTCGGTTCGTTCGGCTACAAGGAGGCCGGGCTCTACGCGCAGTACGAGAAGCTCCACCCCGGCGTCACCATCAAGCAGACCGACACCGAGGACGAGCAGGACTACTGGAAGTCGCTGCAGACCCGCCTCGCGGGCGGCGGCGGCCTCGCCGACGTCCAGGCCGTCGAGGTCGGCCGGATCGCCTCGGTCACCCAGCAGCAGGCCGACAGGTTCGAGGACCTGAAGAAGTACGGCGCCGACAAGCTCAAGGGTGAGTTCGCCGAGGCCAAGTGGTCCGCGGCGACCACCAAGGACGGCCGCGTCCTCGGCCTCGGCACGGACGTCGGCCCCGAGGCCATGTGCTACCGCAGCGATCTGTTCCAGCAGGCCGGCCTCCCCACCGACCGCGCGCAACTGGCCGCCAAGTGGTCGACCTGGGACGGCTATCTGGAACTCGGCAGGCAGTACAAGGCGAAGGCTCCCGCCAAGAGCGCCTGGATCGACAGCGTGGGCAGCCTCTTCACCATCATGATCGGGCAGCAGAAGGAGCGGTACTACGACGCCTCCGGCGAGCTGGTCTACGAGAAGAACCCGGCGGTGAAGGCCGCCTGGGACGCCTCGGCGAAGGCGGCGGAGGAAGGCCTGAGCGCCAAGCTCGACCAGTGGTCACCACAGTGGAACCAGGCCTTCTCCTCCGGCTCCTTCGCCACCCTCCCCTGCCCCGCCTGGATGCTCGGGTACATCAAGGGCCAGGCCGGTGACGCGGGCAAGGGCAAGTGGGACATCGCCAAGCTGCCCGGCGGCGCCGGCAACTGGGGCGGCTCGTATCTGACCGTCCCGCGCGCGGCCAAGCACAAGAAGGAGGCGTACGAGCTGATCCAGTGGCTCACCGCCCCCGAACAGCAGGCCGCACTCTTCCGGAAGCAGGGCAACTTCCCCTCGTCGACCGGCGCCATCGCCAAGGTCGCCGACGCGAAGGACCCGTACTTCTCGGGCGCGCCGATCGGGCAGATCTTCGGAGACGCGGCGAAGACCGCCCCGGTGCAGGTTCTCGGCGTCCACGACAAGAACGTCGCCGACCAGATCACCAACGCCCTCAGCGAGGTCGAGCGGAAGGGCACCTCGCCGGAGAAGGCCTGGTCGAACGCGAAGAAGGGTGTCGAGAACGCCACCGGCTGACCCGGGTGCCGGGGGCCTCTTCGGCCCCCGGTTCCCCGCTCCGGTCCCGAACACCCCCGTACCGACTCCCGAAGGGCCGCACGATGACCCTCACCGCACCGGCCGAAGCGGCGACCTCGCCGCCCCCGCGCCCCGTGCGCCACGTGCCCGCCGCACACCGCGCCTGGCGCACGCTCTCGCCGTACGCCTACATCGCCCCGTTCTTCACCCTGTTCGCCGCCTTCGGTCTCTTCCCGCTGATCTACACCGCCTTCGTCTCGCTCTACCGGGTCGAGCTCCAGACACCCGGTGACATGCGGTGGCGGGGACTGGGCAACTACACCGCGCTCTTCACCGACGAGTTCTTCTGGATCGCGCTGCGCAACACCTTCACCATCGGGGTGATCTCGACCGTCCCCCAGCTGGTGATGGCCCTCGGCCTCGCCCATCTGCTCAACTACAAGCTGCGCGGGCGGACCTTCTTCCGCACGGCGATGCTGCTGCCGTACGCCACGTCCGTCGCCGCCGCGACGCTCGTCTTCGCCCAGCTCTTCGGCCGCGACTTCGGGCTGATCAACTACCTGCTGGGGCTCGTGGGATTCGGCCCGGTGGACTGGCAGACGGGCACGGTCGCCTCCCAGATCGCCGTCTCCTCGATCGTCGTCTGGCGCTGGACCGGCTACAACGCGCTGATCTATCTGGCGGGGATGCAGTCGATCCCGTCCGAGCTGTACGAGGCGGCGGAGATGGACGGGGCCTCGCGATGGCGGCAGTTCCTCCATGTCACCCTGCCCGGGCTGCGTCCCACAATCGTCTTCACCACCGTCGTCTCCACCATCGGTGCGACCCAGCTCTTCGGTGAGCCCCTGCTCTTCGAGGGGTCGATCTCGGGCGGCATCTCGCACCAGTACCAGACGCTCGGTCTTTACATGTACGAACAGGGGTGGGGTTTCTTCCACCTGGGGCGGGCCGCCGCGATCGCCTGGGTGATGTTCCTGCTGATCCTGGTGCTGGTCGGCGTCAACGCTTTGATCGCGCGCCGCCGTTCCCTGAGCGACAGCGCGCCCAAGGACCGTGGGGAGGGCTCCCGATGACCTCGCGCGCAGGACGCACCCTGCACGGCGGGAAGTTGGCGTACGCGTTCCTCGCCGTCGCCGTACTCGTCTCGGCGTTCCCCTTCTACTGGACGGTCGTCGCCGCCAGCCGCTCCAACGCCGATCTGGCGAAGGTCCCTCCGACGCTGTTGCCCGGACCGGATCTGATCCGCAACTTCGAGGCGGTGATGGAGGAGGCGGACGTCGGCAAGGCCCTGCTCAACTCCCTCATCGTCTCCGGGTCCATCACCGTCGGTACGGTGCTGTGCTGCACGCTGGCCGGCTTCGCCTTCGCCAAGCTGCGCTTCCGCGGCAGGGGCGCGCTGCTCGCGGTCACAGTGGGGACGATGATGATCCCGCCGCAGCTCGGGGTGATCCCACTCTTCATGCTGATCGCGAAGCTGGAGTGGGTGAACCAGCTCCAGTCGGTCATCCTGCCCGGTCTGGTGTCGGCGTTCGGTGTCTTCTTCATGCGGCAGTTCCTGGTGCAGTCGCTGCCGGACGAGCTGATCGAGGCGGCCCGGGTGGACGGCGCCTCCACGGCGAGGATCTTCTGGTCCATCGTGGTTCCGATCGCCCGTCCCGGGATGGCCGTGCTGGGGCTGCTGACCTTCATGGCGGCCTGGAACGACTTCTTCTGGCCCATCGTGGCGCTCTCCTCGCAGGAGCCGACCGTTCAGGTCGCGCTGCGCCAGCTGGGCGGCGGCTATGTCCACGACCAGTCCGTGATCATGGCGGGCACGCTGCTGGGCACCCTGCCGGTGCTGCTGGTCTTCGGTCTCCTGGGCCGGCAGATCGTCGGCGGCATCATGCAGGGCGCCGTCAAGGGCTGACCGACCCTCACCTTCCCTCCTACTCACGCCTGTTGGGAGCCTCCACCTGATGACAGCGCTCGACGCACGCCCCGCGGCCCCCACCCTGGCCTTTCCGGCCGGGTTCCGCTGGGGCACGGCCACCGCCGCGTACCAGATCGAGGGGGCGGCCGCCGAGGACGGCCGCACCCCGTCCATCTGGGACACCTTCAGCCGCACACCCGGCCGGGTCCGCAACGGCGACACCGGTGACATCGCCGCCGATCACTACCACCGGATGCGCGAGGACGTCGCGCTGATGAAGGAGCTCGGGGTCACCGACTACCGCTTCTCGGTCGCGTGGCCGCGCGTCCAGCCGACAGGGCGAGGGCCGGCCGTCCAGAAGGGCCTGGACTTCTACCGAAGGCTCGTGGACGAGCTGCTGGCCTGCGGCATCCGGCCGGTCGCGACGCTCTACCACTGGGACCTCCCACAGGAGCTGGAGGACGCGGGAGGCTGGCCGCACCGGGAGACCGCCGAGCGGTTCGCCGCCTACGCGGGCATCGTGGCGCAGGCGCTGGGTGACCGCGTCGCGACCTGGACGACGCTCAACGAGCCGTGGTGCGCGGCCTTCCTGGGCTACGGCTCCGGTGTCCACGCCCCGGGCCGCACCGAGCCCGCGGCCGCCCTGCGCGCGGCCCACCATTTCAATCTCGCGCACGGCCGCGCCGCCCAGGTACTGCGGGCGGTCCTGCCGTCGTCCGCCGAGATCTCGCTGACGCTCAACCTCCATGCCGTACGGGCTCGCTCGGACTCCGACGCGGACCGTGACGCGGCCCGCCGGATCGACGCACTCGGCAACCGGATCTTCCTCGACCCCGTCTTCCACGGCCGGCTGCCCGCCGATCTGGTGGCGGACACCTCGTCCCTCACCGACTGGTCCTTCGTCCGGGACGGCGACGTGGAGGTGATCTCCACGCCGATCGACTCGCTGGGCATCAACTACTACTCCCCCACGGTCGTCGGGGCCGGGAGCTGCGAGACCCCCTCGCCGTGGCCGGCCGCCGAGGACCATGTCCGCTTCCTGCCCGCCCCCGGTCCGCGCACCGCGATGGACTGGCCGGTGGACGCCGACGGGCTGTACGAGCTGCTGACCCGGCTACGGGACGAACTGCCCGGCACTCCGCTGGTGATCACGGAGAACGGCGCGGCCTACGACGACTACGCCGACCCGTCCGGCGCGGTGCACGACCCGGAGCGGGTCGCCTATCTCCACGCCCACCTCGCGGCCGTGCACCGGGCGATCGGGGACGGCGCCGATGTCCGGGGCTACTTCCTGTGGTCGCTGCTCGACAACTTCGAGTGGGCCTACGGGTACGGCAAGCGGTTCGGGATCGTCCATGTGGACTTCGCATCCCAGCGCCGCACCCCGAAGGACAGTGCGCGATGGTACGCGGACGTCATCGCGCGGGGTGGCCCGACCGGCTGAGCCGCTCGCGGCGACGCGCCTCGCGGGCGAGCGGCAGATAGCGCAGGCGCTCGGGGAGTACGGGAACCACGGCCCGTACGACCCGGGCGAACCGGCGCAGTCTGCGTTCCTGCCCGTCCGTCCACGGCAGCCCGATCGCCTCGCGCGCGTCGGGCGGCATGAAGCCGACGGTGACGAAGGCGCGGAAGCGGGCGAGCGGCGGCAGGATCAGCGGCCAGAGCGCCTTCAGCAGGAGCCTCACCGGCTGGGGTCCCCCGCTGGGCGGGGGCACGGGCTGGTCGGTCGCGATCAGCTCCCGGACGACGGCGGTCGGCTCCAGTTCGTCGGCGAGGACCTTGCGGTAGTACGGCCAGAACTCCTCGATCGTCTGGGGCATGTCGCGGTCGTGGATGCCCAGGATGCGGCCGACCTGGAGCCACTCCGCGTACAACTGGCGCTCCTGCGCCGGGGTGAGGGGCCTGGCCAGGTAGCGCAGCCCGTGCTGGTAGACGGGGAAGCCGGTGGCGTGGACCCAGGCGTAGTTCGCGGGGGTGAGCGCGTGGTAGGCGCGGCCACGGGTGTCGGTGCCCCGGATGGTCCGGTGGAGCCGGCGCAGGCGGCGCCCCTCCTCGGCCGCGGCCTCGCCCCCGTACACCCAGAGCTGCGCCGACCGCAGGGAGCGCTCTCCACGGCCCCAGGGGTCGGTGCGGAAGACGGAGTATTCGTCGACACCGGCGCCCACGGCGGGGTGGGCGACCTGCATGGTGAGGGCGGCGGGCAGCATCAGCAGGGCGCGGACGTCTCCGGCGACGCTCCACAGGACCCCGCCGGTCGGCGGAGGTACGGGGTGTTCGGCCCTGGTCATCGGTGCTCCCCTCGCTCGTGCCCCTCCAGTATGCGAGGGGCCGGCCAGGAAGAGTTCCCGGGTCGGACGTGACCCGGCAAGATTCCCGGCATCCGGAGGCTACCGGAAGGTAACCGTGGCTGATTTGATGTGCGGCGCCGGTCCAACCCCCCACCAGAAACGGGAGTTCCTGTGCCGCATGCCCCGCTCCACCGCCGGATGTCCGGTGCGGTCGTGTCCACGGCCCTGTCCACCGTGCTCGCCGCCGCCGGCCTGGCCGCGGCCGCGCCGCCGGCTTCGGCCGCCTCCGCCGCGGAGACCCCGCGGCTGAAGGTGCTCACGTACAACGTGTTCCTGTTCAGCAAGACCCTGTACCCGAACTGGGGCCAGGACCACCGGGCCTCCGAGATCCCGAAGACGTCGTTCTACCAGGGCAATGACGTGGTCGTGCTCCAGGAGGCGTTCGACAACGCCACGTCGGACGCGCTGAAGCGGAACTCCTCGGCCCAGTACCCGTACCAGACCCCCGTGGTGGGGCGCGCCAAGGACGGGTGGGACGCGACCGGCGGCTCCTACTCGGCGACCACTCCGGAGGACGGCGGGGTCACCGTCCTGAGCAAGTGGCCGATCCTGCGCAAGGAGCAGTACGTCTACAAGGACGCCTGCGGCTCCGACTGGTACTCCAACAAGGGCTTCGCGTATGTGGTCCTGAACGTCAACGGCGTCAGGGTCCACGTGGTCGGGACCCACGCGCAGTCGACCGACCCGGGCTGTTCGGCGGGCGAGGCGGCGCAGATGCGCAGCCGCCAGTTCAAGGCGATCGACGCGTTCCTTGACGCGAAGAACATTCCCGCGTCCGAGCAGGTGATGGTGGCGGGCGACTTCAATGTGGACTCACGCACCCAGGAGTACGCCTCGATGCTGGCGGACGGCGGACTGATGGGCGCGGACGCGCGCACCGGGCACCCGTACTCCTTCGACACCGACCAGAACTCGATAGCCTCCGAGCGCTATCCGGACGACCCGCGCGAGGATCTGGACTACGTGCTTCACCGCACCGGCCACGCCCGGCCCGCCGGGTGGGCCAATGCCGTGATCAAGGAGCAGAGCGCGCCCTGGACGGTCTCCAGCTGGGGCACGAAGTACACGTACACGAACCTTTCCGACCACTACCCGGTTATCGCCTCGGGGCAGTAGTCGCGACCCCTTCGCAGCTGGTCACAGGCCGTATCTCGGCAGTAGCCGCAAAGGGGTTGGAGTGCCATGTTGGTGTCCATGACGGGTCGTGGACACCACCATCGCCATCCTCATCGTCACCACACGCACGACCGGATCGACCGGGCCCTCGAGGGGTCGGCGCAGGGTCTGCGGACCCTGTGGTTCTCGTTCGCGGTACTCGCCGCGACCACCGCCGTCCAGGCGGTCGTCGCCGGGCTCTCGGGGTCCGTGGCCCTGCTCGGTGACACCGTGCACAACGCCACGGACGCCCTGACCGCGCTGCCGCTGGCGCTCGCCTTCGTGCTGGGCCGGCGGGCGGCCACCCGCCGGTACACCTACGGCTTCGGGCGTGCGGAGGACCTGGCCGGGGTCTTCGTGGTCCTGGTGATCGCCGCGTCGGCGGCCTTCGCCGGATACGAGGCGGTGCGGCGGCTCGTCGAGCCGGGGGACGTCGGGCATCTCGGTGCGGTCGCGGCGGCTGCGCTGGTGGGCTTCGCCGGGAACGAATGGGTGGCCCGGGCGCGGATCCGTACGGGGCGGCGCATCGGATCGGCGGCCCTGGTCGCGGACGGCCTGCACGCCCGCACCGACGGCTTCACCTCGCTCGCGGTGCTCCTGGGCGCCGGCGGCGCCGCCCTGGGATGGCGGTGGGCCGACCCGGTCGTCGGCCTCGCGATCACCGCCGCGATCCTGCTGGTGTTGCGCGGCGCGGCGCGTGACATGTGGCACCGGCTGATGGATGCCGTCGATCCGTCCCTGGTCGACGCCGCCGAACACGCGCTGTCACATGTCGAGGGCGTCCGGGACGTGGGAACCGTACGGATGCGCTGGCTCGGCCACACGCTGCGCGCGGAGACGTCCATCGTGGTCGACCCGCAACTGACGGTGGTCCAGGCCCACGCGGTGGCCGTGGCGGCGGAGCACGCGCTGCTGCACGCCGTGCCGAGGCTCGCGGGAGCGACCGTCCATGTGGACCACGCCCCCGCGGCGGGCCAGGATCCGCACGGCGCCCTGGCCCATCACTCCTCCTAGACACTCCCCGCGTCACCCGTTCCCCCGCGTGGGGATGCCGCGGCGGCCGGAGCCACCTTCAATGGCGTTGATCCGGTGCGTCGTCGGCCGTCGGGAGTACGCGTGACAGTGTCCAAGCCCGCAGCCGAGCGCGCGACCGCGCCGCGGCCCAGGGGAACGCTCCGGCGCCTCGGAGAGTGGTGCGGCCGCCACTTCGTGACCGTCATCGTCCTCTGGCTGGCCGCCGTCGTCGGCCTGCAGGTGCTGGACCGCACGTACGGCGGCGAGTACTCGGACGACTTCGCCCTTCCCGGCTCCCAGTCCCAGGACGGGCTCGACGTCCTCAAGGCCCACGAACCGGCCGCCGGCGGATACGGCGCCCAGATCGTGCTCCACGACACCGCGAAGCCGCTCACCGACGTCGGCGGCCAGATGGCGACCGCGGTGGCGAACCTGCAGAAGCTGCCCCATGTGCTCAGCGCGCAGAACCCGCTCGCCGCGCCCCCGCCCCCTGCCGGGGCCCAGAACGTCGGCCCTCTCTCCACCGACAAGAAGACGGCCTACATCACCGTCCGGTTCGACGTACAGCCCGCCACGCTGGAGCCGGACTACCTGCACGGGGTGGACACGGCCGTCCAGCCCCTGCGTGCCGCCGATGTGACGGTCGAGTACGGCGGGCCACTCGGTGAGCTGGCCCGTCCCGAGGCCGACGACCGCACCAGCGAGGCGATCGGTTTCGGGGTGGCGATCCTCGTGCTGCTGCTCGGCTTCGGCAGCGTGGTGGCGGCGGTCCTGCCGCTGGTGACCGCGCTCGTCGCGGTGATCTGCGGGCTGGGTCTCCTCGGGCTGCTGGCGGCGGCGTTCACCTTCGCGACGGTCTCCCCGACGCTCGCCACGATGATCGGTCTCGGCGTCGGCATCGACTACGCGCTCTTCCTGATCACCCGGCACCGTCAGAACCTCATGAACGGCCAGGACCCGGTGACCGCGGCCGGCCTCGCGACGGCCACCAGCGGCCGCGCCGTGCTGGTCTCCGGCTGCACGGTCGTCATCGCCCTGTCCGGGTTGTGGGTGTCCGGCATCAGCTTCATCGGCAAGCTGGGGCTGGCCGCCGCCGTCACCGTGGTCACGGCCGTGCTCGGCGCGCTCACCCTGGTCCCGGCGGTCCTCGCGATGATCGGCCGGCGGATCGACAGACTGCGGGTCCGCAAGCCCGTCGCCGAGACCGACGCGGAGCCGGGCCAGGAGGCACACGGCACTTGGCACCGGTACGCCCTGCGCGTGGAGCGCCGCCCCTGGTGGTTCATGGCGTCCGGCGTGGTGGTCCTGGCGGTCCTCGCCATCCCGCTGTTCTCCATCCAGCTCGGCCACATCGGCGACGGCGCCGATCCGAAGTCCTTCACGGACCGGCGCGCATACGACCTGATGGCCTCCGCCTTCGGGCCCGGCTCCAACGGGCCGATGACCCTCGTCGTCGACCAGAGCGCCGTCCCGCAGGCCGACCGCGCCGCCCTCGCGACCTCGGTGCGCAACGCCCTGGCCAACGTGCCGGACGCGGCGGTCATCACCCCGCCCAACCCCACGTCGGACGGCGATGCGCTCCTCTCTACGGCGTACTCCGTGGCCAGTCCCCAGGACGAGCGGACGACCCGGCTGGTCAACCGTCTCGTGGACGACGTCCTGCCCCAGGCCGTGTCCGGCACCGAGGCCCGTACGTACGTGACGGGCACGACCGCCGCCCAGGTCGACTTCCTGGACATCGTTTCCAGCCGACTGCTGCTCATCATCGCCGTCGTCGTCGGACTCGCTTTCCTCGTCATCCTCGTCGTCTTCCGCGGCGTGCTCGTCGCCCTCAAGGCGGCCGTGCTCAACGTGCTGTCGATCGCCGCCTCGTACGGCGTCGTCGTGGCCGTCTTCCAGTGGGGCTGGGGAGGCCCGGCGCTGGGCGTCTCCGGCGACGTACCGATCGAGAGCTACGTACCGATGATGATGTTCGCCATCGTCTTCGGGTTGAGCATGGACTACGAGATCTTCCTGCTCTCCCGGGTCCACGAGGCATGGCTGCGCACCGGCGACCCGAAGGCCGCCGTCGCGCACGCGCTGGAGATCACCGCGCGGGTGATCACCTGCGCGGCGCTGATCATGGTCAGCGTCTTCGCGGCCTTCATCCTCAGCGACAACATCGTGGTCAAGATGCTGGGCCTGGGCCTCGCCGCCAGCGTGCTCATCGACGCGACGATCGTCCGGCTGCTGCTCGTCCCGGCGGCCATGACCCTTCTCGGCAGGTCCGCGTGGTGGACGCCTCGCTGGCTCGACAGGATCCTGCCGCACGTCGACACCGAGGGGGAGGCCGAGACCGCCGCCCGCTAGCGGTGGGGCCCGCGCCGTCACAGGGGGTCGTCGGGGAGCGCCCGGCCGTCTCGCGAGGCGGCGGGCGCGCCACGGAAATACGATGAGTCGTGGAACCTCACGCGGCGGCCCCCGGAACAGCCATTGCTCGGAGCGCCCCATGACCTGGCGTCGTGCCCTACGACCCGAGAGCGCGGACGACCTCCTGACCAGACTGGGGTCCCTCACCGCCCAGGCGCGGCAAGGGGCCGCGCTGCAGCGGGCCCGGGTCGAGCTGGCCGAGGCGCTCCAGCGCGAGATGCTCCCGGCTTCGCTGCCGGGCCTGCCCGGCTTTCGGACCGCCGCCCGGTACGCGCCCGCCCGTCACGGCCTGGACGTCGGCGGCGACTGGTACGACGGCTTCCCCCTGCCGGGGGGCGCTCTGGCGTTCTCCATCGGCGACGTGCAGGGCCATGACGTGGAGGCGGCTGCGTTCATGGGCCAGGTCCGCATCGGTCTGCGCGCCGTGGCCCCCACCGCCGGCGATCCGGGCGAGGTGCTGAGGCTGGCCAACGACCTGCTGCTGTCGGTGGACCGTGATCTCTTCGCGACGTGCAGTTTTCTCTGTTTCGACCCCGCCACCCGGGAGCTCGCGAGCGCCCGCGCCGGCCATGTTCCCGCGCTCTGGGCGACCGCCGACGGGGAGCACGGCGTCGAGGAGGACGACGGCGGTCCGCCGCTCGGGATGGTGCCCGGGGCGGCCTTCCCGGTGACCAGGCGACGGCTGGCGAAGGCGGGGGCGTTCGTCCTGGTCACCGATGGTGTCGTCGAGGGGCCGTCCTTCCCGATCGAGGTGGGGCTGGAACGGGTGGCCCGCGTGGTCGCGGCGGGCGTGAGCGCCGAGCCCGGCGAACTGGCCGCCGAAGTGATCAAGGTCGCCGATTCCACCGGCCACGCGGACGACGCCGCGGTTCTCGTGCTGCGCCATGACGGGGAGACGGACGGGTGAGGGACGGGGCTACGGACGGGTGAGGGGCGGGCGAGCGGACGAAGGCGGGTGAAAGGCGCGTGTCGGCCCCTCGCGGGGCGAGCCCTGTTGTCTGATGACGAGGTGCGCACCGAGGATTTCCGACGTCTCTCCGGAGCCTTGCTGCGGATCCTCGCCGTCACCGCCGCGTACTACGTGACCGGACGGCTCGGTCTCCTGCGGCGGGTGGTGGTCGAGGGTGCGATCGTCACGCCGCTGTGGCCGTCCACGGGCATCGCCCTGAGCTGCCTCCTGTGGATGGGCCTGCGGATCTGGCCCGGGATCGCTCTCGGCGCGTTCTTCGTCATCATGACGCTCGGTTCATTCAGTTTCTCCGGTCTGGCGATCGTCGCGGGAAACACCCTCGCGCCGATGGCGGCCTGCCTGATGCTCCGCGCGGTGGGCTTCCGCACCGAACTGGACCGGCTGCGGGACGGGCTGTCGCTGGTCTTTCTGGGCGGCCTGGTGCCGATGCTGATCAGCGCGACAGTCGGAACCGGTGTGCTGGTGGCGACCGGCAGCCTGGCGGCGAACGCGTTCTGGCCGGTCTGGTCCGCGTGGTGGGCCGGCGACGCGATGGGCGTCATCGTGGTCACCCCGCTGCTCCTGGTCCTGCCCAGGGCGCGGCCGCCGCAGGACATCTCGCGGGCGGCGGAGGCCGCGGTGCTGGCGATCGTCGCTGTCTCCGTCACCCTGCTGGCCACGAGGAGCTCCCTCGCCCTGCTGTTCCTCTGCTTCCCGCTCGTGATCTGGGCGGCCCTGCGCTTCCAGCTCGGCGGCAGCGCGCCCTGTGCGCTGCTCGTCTCCGTCCTGGCGATCTGGGCGGCGACCGACCGTGCCGGGCCGTTCGCGCACCACACGCTGCTGGAGGTCATGGTCAATCTGCAGGCGCTCAACGGGTCTGTGGCGCTGACGGGTCTGTTGCTGGCGGCCGTGGTGACCGAGCAGCAGAACATCCGGCTGAGGATCGAGCGGGTGTGCCTGGAGCTGGCGGAGGTGGTGGACCAGATCGCGCCGGGGAGTACGCCGGACCGGTGGCCGCCGCCCGAGGAACAAGAGCGCCGCGGCGGCTAGGTGTATTGACTCGCAGCGTTGTTGACGCGGCTGATCGGTGGCTTGCCTTCGAGTGCGGTGTGGCAGCGGTGGTGGTTGTAGGTGTGGAGGAAGTCT